>NC_008700.1:1775000-3110000 GCF_000015245.1 Shewanella amazonensis SB2B | reverse complement strand
CTCCAAGGCTAAATACTCCTGACTGACCGATAGTGAACCAGTACCGTGAGGGAAAGGCGAAAAGAACCCCTGTGAGGGGAGTGAAATAGAACCTGAAACCGTATACGTACAAGCAGTGGGAGCGGTTCTTGAGACCGTGACTGCGTACCTTTTGTATAATGGGTCAGCGACTTACGTTTTGTAGCGAGGTTAAGCGAATAGCGGAGCCGTAGGGAAACCGAGTGTTAACTGCGCGTTTAGTTGCAAGGCGTAGACCCGAAACCCGGTGATCTAGCCATGGGCAGGTTGAAGGTTGAGTAACATCAACTGGAGGACCGAACCGACTAATGTTGAAAAATTAGCGGATGACTTGTGGCTGGGGGTGAAAGGCCAATCAAACCGGGAGATATCTGGTTCTCCTCGAAAGCTATTTAGGTAGCGCCTCGGACGAACACCTTTGGGGGTAGAGCACTGTTAAGGCTAGGGGGTCATCCCGACTTACCAACCCTTTGCAAACTCCGAATACCAAAGAGTGCTATCCGGGAGACAGACGGCGGGTGCTAACGTCCGTCGTCAAAAGGGAAACAACCCAGACCGTCAGCTAAGGTCCCAAAGTAATTGCTAAGTGGGAAACGATGTGGGAAGGCTTAGACAGCTAGGATGTTGGCTTAGAAGCAGCCATCATTTAAAGAAAGCGTAATAGCTCACTAGTCGAGTCGGCCTGCGCGGAAGATGTAACGGGGCTAAGCAATTCACCGAAGCTACGGGTGTGCACGATAACGTGTACGCGGTAGAGGAGCGTTCTGTAAGCCGTTGAAGGTGAAGGGGTAACCCACACTGGAGGTATCAGAAGTGCGAATGCTGACATGAGTAACGATAAAGGGGGTGAAAAACCCCCTCGCCGAAAGACCAAGGGTTCCTGTCCAACGTTAATCGGGGCAGGGTGAGTCGACCCCTAAGGCGAGGCCGAAAGGCGTAGTCGATGGGAAACGGGTTAATATTCCCGTACTTCTGCTAACTGCGATGGAGAGACGGAGAAGGCTAGGCCAGCACGGCGTTGGTTGTCCGTGTTTAAGGTGGTAGGTAGTGTGCTTAGGCAAATCCGGGCACACATATACCGAGAGCTGATGACGAGTCACTACGGTGACGAAGTGGTTGATGCCATGCTTCCAGGAAAATCTTCTAAGCTTCAGGTTAGCAGGAATCGTACCCCAAACCGACACAGGTGGTCGGGTAGAGAATACCAAGGCGCTTGAGAGAACTCGGCTGAAGGAACTAGGCAAAATGGTACCGTAACTTCGGGAGAAGGTACGCTGCTGTTGGTGACGGGACTTGCTCCCTGAGCTGACGGCAGTCGCAGATACCAGGTGGCTGCAACTGTTTATCAAAAACACAGCACTGTGCAAACTCGCAAGAGGAAGTATACGGTGTGACGCCTGCCCGGTGCCGGAAGGTTAATTGATTGGGTTATCGCAAGAGAAGCTCATGATCGAAGCCCCGGTAAACGGCGGCCGTAACTATAACGGTCCTAAGGTAGCGAAATTCCTTGTCGGGTAAGTTCCGACCTGCACGAATGGCGTAATGATGGCCACGCTGTCTCCAGCCGAGACTCAGTGAAGTTGAAATTGCGGTGAAGATGCCGTATACCCGCGGCTAGACGGAAAGACCCCGTGAACCTTTACTATAGCTTGGCACTGAACATTGACCCTACATGTGTAGGATAGGTGGGAGACTTTGAAGCGGGAACGCCAGTTCTCGTGGAGTCAACCTTGAAATACCACCCTTGTAGTGTTGATGTTCTAACCTCGGTCCATGAATCTGGACTAGGGACAGTGCCTGGTGGGTAGTTTGACTGGGGCGGTCTCCTCCCAAAGAGTAACGGAGGAGCACGAAGGTTGGCTAAACACGGTCGGACATCGTGTGGTTAGTGTAATGGCACAAGCCAGCTTAACTGCGAGACAGACACGTCGAGCAGGTACGAAAGTAGGTCATAGTGATCCGGTGGTTCTGCATGGAAGGGCCATCGCTCAACGGATAAAAGGTACTCCGGGGATAACAGGCTGATACCGCCCAAGAGTTCATATCGACGGCGGTGTTTGGCACCTCGATGTCGGCTCATCACATCCTGGGGCTGAAGTCGGTCCCAAGGGTATGGCTGTTCGCCATTTAAAGTGGTACGCGAGCTGGGTTCAGAACGTCGTGAGACAGTTCGGTCCCTATCTGCCGTGGGCGTTGGAAGATTGAGGGGGGTTGCTCCTAGTACGAGAGGACCGGAGTGAACGAACCGCTGGTGTTCGGGTTGTCATGCCAATGGCATTGCCCGGTAGCTACGTTCGGAATCGATAACCGCTGAAAGCATCTAAGCGGGAAGCGAGCCCCAAGATGAGTCTTCCCTTGGACCTTGAGTCCACTGAAGAGCCGTCCGAGACCAGGACGTTGATAGGCAGGGTGTGTAAGCGTTGTGAGGCGTTGAGCTAACCTGTACTAATGACTCGTGCGGCTTAACCATACAACCCAGATGGGTTTCAGATGGTGTAGATAGTCTTGAAGAAACCAGACTTGATTGAAGTGATAACTCAATAGCACAGAATACCGGTCGCTTAGCTCAGCCGGGAGAGCACCTCCCTTACAAGGAGGGGGTCACTGGTTCGATCCCAGTAGCGACCACCATATTTACTGCAAAGCAGCTTTCCAGATTCAGGAACGAATTTATCAACTACATCCTTGTAGTTGACCCTAACGGGCCGCGCTAAAGCGCGTTTAAACTTTGTTCCATACAAGTTTATGTCTGGTGACAATAGCGCTCTGGTCCCACCTGATCCCATTCCGAACTCAGTAGTGAAACGGAGCAGCGCCGATGGTAGTGTGGGGTCTCCCCATGTGAGAGTAGGTCATTGCCAGACGCCTAATTTGGGCCTAGCCCAAAGGAGCGGTAGTTCAGTTGGTTAGAATACCGGCCTGTCACGCCGGGGGTCGCGGGTTCGAGTCCCGTCCGCTCCGCCAACATAAAGACGAAAGCCTCTGCAGTAATGCAGAGGCTTTTTTCGTTTTACAACATTTGCACTTGGTGTTGTGGTGTTGCGGATAAATCCGCCCCAGCGACACTAAAGCTTCGCGCTAACCGCCATGGATGTTGGGAATCTAGAAACGTCTGGAACGGTTTTCTACCCTCAGCTTGTGGCTGCGCCACATTCGCCCACCAACTGACATAAAGTCTTGCTGAAAACAGCGGGGCTTTTTTGTCTTTATCGCTCCCGAAAGTGCTGCGCACTTTGAGGTTCGGGCCAGCCAGCCGGCCCCATCCAATAGCGTCCTTGCTTAACAGCCCAGTTTGGCAAAATATATCCTTATACAAGAGCCAGTTCGGCCATCCTTGCCTCTCGCTCAGGAACTCATCGCTGCGCGATATTCACCCGTTACTTAAGACGAAAGCCCCTGCTGCTATTGTAAAAGGCGTGCACGAGTTTTTTTTATGGTGTCCCTGGAACGATGCCGCCGCCAACGTTACGAGAAATCTACCCGTGGGTGACCGCCGAAATCGCAGTCTTTTTGTAATTAACGCACCTCCAGTTTTTTGTGCCTAACAGAGTCTTGCTCTGAACGTAATGATAATTTGTCAGCCCTTTATGTCAGCTCACATTTTGAGGGAATACACACTCGTTTGTTAAATAGATGTTTTACTGCTTGATGAGGATCACAATTTTTAACTGCCAGCGGCCGGATGATGTATGGCTATTCAGCATCGCTAAGCCAGTTCGGGGGGTGAAATGAGGTGTTTAAAGTTCGTCATACTATTTTTCTGCGCATTTTTAATGGCTTGCGGAGAAAGCAATACTATTGATGGCAATCATTCGCCAACTATCCCTGCAAGTGGGAATCAAGCTGGCACCCTGAGTATCGATATATCCGACTCGCCTATGAGTGGGGTCGTCGGGGTCATAATTCAGCTGAATGAATTGGTGATGACCGATGAACTCAATAACCAGCATCGCTATTCATTGAAAGATAGAAAATTTAATCTTCTGGACTATCAGGGAAAAAAGAGTATCAGGATTGTTGATGGGTTGAGTGTTCCGACAGGTAATTACCATGATGTTCATATGACAGTGATAGCAGGGGATGGTAATAACGGTTGCTACGTTGAGGATGGCCAGGGTATCCATCCTATGCAGGTACAGGAAGGGGTGCTTCCTCTCATGAATTTTTCTGTGTCAGCCAACCAACACCAGAGCTTTACTATGGAGATTGGACTCTATCTGGGGCTCAATCATGATGATGACCATAACTACACATTGCGCCATCATGGCAGCTGGTCGGTAGATAATCATGTGATGGGGCATTTGCTGGGCGAGATGGATCCTCAGTGGATAGCAGATTGTGAAACCGCCAATGCTGTAATGCTTCCTGCCAGCGGTTCTTTTAGTCACTTAGCCTACCTATACCCTGATTCAGTTAACAGCCTCGCACAAATGGGCGATATGCATGACTCAACCCCTGAGGGACATGTTGCTCCCATTGCTGTCGCTCCTCTCAGGCAAGATACCTCTGGCCATTGGTTCTTCGAGATGGGGTATTTACCGGAAGGGATGTATCGTGTTGGCTATAGCTGCCTCGGTAATTTAGATAACCCGCATGCAGATGATATCCAGCATGGTTCATTTTCCATGTTTGCTGACGCAGGTTTTGTGAGGATCAGCGCCGGTGTAAATGGCGGGACTGAAACTGTAATGCAGTGCGGTAATGGAAATGGTGGTCATCACGGAGGATGACAGCGGAAGTTCGTAACGGCTCAGTCACAGTTGGCTACCTGTGCTTGTCAGCCAACCCTGATTCCTCTCCGGTGAGCACAGCGAATAGACAAACAGGTCTTTATGGCTGAAAAAGCCGCAACCAAGCGGTTTTCATTAAAAAAGTGCTTTACCTTTAGGGGGGTATTTTGCATAATGCCCTCCGTCAACAGGGGTGTAGTTCCAATTGGTAGAACAGCGGTCTCCAAAACCGACGGTTGCGGGTTCGAGTCCTGCCACCCCTGCCATATGCCAGAAAGGCCGTTCAGAAATGAACGGCCTTTCGTCTTTTCAGCGTTCGAGTAATTTGCATCCCCGCTTTACGTTGCAATCGGGCAGCGATTTAGTCCTCCAACAGGCTTCTTAGCATCCAGGCGTTCTTTTCATGGATACTGACCCTTTGGGTGAGCAAATCCACCGAGGCGTCGTCACTACTTTCTGCCGCGAGCGGGATGAGGGTTCTGGCACTGCGGATAATAATTTCCTGGCCTTCTATCAGGCTGCTAATCATGTCTCTTGCATTGAGGCTGCCAGTGTCTTCCTGAATGTCGGTTACGGCGGCAAAGGCGCTGTAGGAGCCTATGGCTTTTACACCCAAGGCCCTAACCCGCTCTGCAATACTGTCCACGGCGAGGGCAAGTTCGGTATACTGCTGCTCAAACATGAGGTGCAGACTGGTGAACATAGGGCCGGTTACGTTCCAGTGAAAGCTGTGGGTCTTGAGATACAGGCCATAGCTGTCAGCCAATAGCTTATAGAGACCTTTGGCGATGGCGATGGCGAGGCGATTTTGTTGGTCGATACCGTTGTTGATCATAATAGTCTCCTCCTGTTTTTGATTTAATTAGAATAATAAATTAAAAAATTCATTTGAAATTGAAATAATAGATTAAAGTGTTCGGTTCGATAAAGAGGATAGGCAATGGAAAAAGCGGCATATCTGGATGCCATGGGCATCGCCCGTTGGCGTGAGGTTGGCAAGCCTGCGCCTTTATCGCCTGAGTTGAAGCAGGCGATTAACAACATGTTTGATCATCCTCTGTTCGCTGAGCTTGAGTGCCAGGTTAAAGAGTCATTTATCGCACTCACACCATGTTCCGGCGAGAGTCGCTCTGTGTCACTGGGACAACTGGATACGCCTCAAGGCAAACGAGCGCTCTGGCATGCGCTCAGCACCTGCGGAGCCTTGTAATGAAGATTGAGGCACTCGGTCAGCACGATGCTCCGAATATGGCGTTCATTGAGTCTGAGGCTCACTCCCATCCGATGTCGGAGGGAGCCCTGGCCGATTGCTTCGGTCCTCTGTATCGCTGCAGTGGACTCTATCGTGACGATGTGCTGCTGGGATTTGCCATAGTGCAGCAGATAGTGGATGAGGCAACCCTGTTTGATATTTGCGTGCTTCCTTCGGCACAGGGGAAAGGTCTGGGTAAGCTACTGCTCGAGCAGGTGATTGCCGATGCACAAAACCATGGGGCTCAGGTGCTGATGCTCGAGGTTCGTGCCTCAAATATGGCCGCCATTGGCCTTTATCAGCGTCTGGGATTTACCGAGATTGGCAGGCGCAAGGGCTACTATCCAACAATAGATGGCCGCGAGGATGCGGTGCTGATGGATTTAAGGCTGGATACGGCTGATTAAGTTACCCCAATAAAAACGGCGCCAGTGCGCCGTTTTTAATTAAAGCCTGACTTTAATGCTAAGCCTGCTTATTTCACTTCCTTGCCCTGTGCCTGGAGGTCGGCATGGTAGCTTGAGCGCACCAGCGGGCCACAGGCGGCGTGGCTGAATCCCAGATCTTCGGCAATCACTTTCAGCTCATCAAATTCCTGTGGGCTCACGTAGCGCTCTACCGGCAGGTGGAACTTGGACGGCTGCAGGTACTGGCCCAGGGTCAGCATGTTCACATCGTGGGCACGTAGATCTTTGAGCACCTGAATGATTTCTTCGTTGGTTTCACCCAGCCCCATCATCAAACCAGACTTGGTTGGAATGTTTGGGTGACGCTCTTTAAAGCGCTTGAGCAGATCCAGTGACCATTGATAGTTGGCGCCCGGGCGAGCCTTGCGATAGTGCGCAGGTGCAGTTTCCAGGTTGTGGTTGAATACATCCGGTGGATTGGTACTCAGGATATCCAGTGCAACGTCGATACGGCCGCGGAAATCGGGTACCAGGGTTTCAATCTGGATGTGCGGATTCAGGGCGCGGATTTCACGGATACAGTCGGCAAAATGCTGGGCACCGCCGTCACGCAGGTCATCGCGGTCAACGGAAGTGATCACCACGTACTTGAGCTTCATATCGCGGATGGTCTTTGCCAGTTTAACCGGCTCATCGGCATCAGGTTTCAGTGGACGGCCGTGGGCCACGTCGCAGAATGGGCAGCGGCGGGTACAAATGGCACCCAAAATCATAAAGGTGGCGGTACCGTGGTTAAAGCATTCTGCCAAGTTAGGGCAGGAGGCTTCTTCACACACTGAGTGAAGGCCGTTGCTGCGCAGTGCCTGCTTGATTTCGGTGATGCGCTGATTGGAGGCAGGCAGCTTTACCCGCAGCCAATCTGGCTTTCTGAGCATGGTCTCACGCTCGGATGGCATGATTTTTACCGGAATTCGGGCGACTTTGTCTGCGTCACGCAGTTTGACGCCCGGCTGCAATCTTTCGGGTCTGTTCATTTTATTCTGCTAATCCTTGGTGATGGACCAGATGCTCATAGCCAAGAAGCTGGCTAAAGGTGAGGGTGAGTTTTTCACCTGCTTCGTTTACGGTATTGGGGCCGCCCAGTGCTTTGCACTGAACCATTTCCAGGCCGGCATAGCCACAGGGGTTGATGCGCTGGAAGGGGGAAATATCCATGTCGACGTTCAGTGCCAGACCGTGGAAAGAACAACCACGGCGGATTCGCAGGCCAAGGGAGGCGACTTTACGCTCGTCAACATAGACTCCGGGGGCATCGGCTTTAGCGTAGGCTTGTACGCCGTAGGGCTTCAGCATGTCGACTATGCTCTGCTCTATATGGGTAACCAGCTGACGAACACCGATTTTAAGGCGTTTGATGTCCAGCAGGGGGTATGCAACCAACTGACCCGGGCCGTGATACGTCACCTGACCACCGCGGTCTACCTGGATAACAGGGATGTCGCCGGGATTGAGGATGTGCTCGGCTTTACCGGCTTGCCCCTGGGTAAATACCGGAGGATGTTCAACCAACCAGAGTTCGTCCGGGCTGTTTTCATCGCGGTTATCGGTGTAATGCTGCATGGCGTGCCAGACAGTTTCATAATCCTGATTACCCAGATGTCTGATATGCAGAGTCTTGGCTTGCAAGGGCTACCTCTCCCCTCAGGTTCAGCGTGGCGGCATTATACGCCGCGGATGCCGAAATGTAACACAGAAGCGCTTACAGGGCGCGCCGGAATAATTAAAGTACCCGTTTTACGCCTTCGATGGCGGCAAGGGATGTGTACAGGGTTTCGATGTGGTCCTTGCTGGTGACGGTAACGCGAATGGTTACAGACAGGTATGTGCCCTTGCTGGATACCTTGCTGGTTGGGCTGTAATCACCTGGAGCATGTTGCTGAACCACGGCGACCACGCGATCGGCCAAAGTCTCGCTGGCATCTCCCACAACTTTGAAGGGGAATGAACAAGGAAACTCCAGATATTGGTCAAAAGTGGTGTTTAGCATAGTCGATTGTCTCTGTCGTGGGCTTGGGCCTCAAATATGGCGGCGATTATAGCCCAATCAAGGTCTGGGGGCGAAAAAAATGCCACCCGAAGGTGGCATTTTCATGGGAATCGGCTTAGCTCAGCCAGCTGGCGACGAGCTGCTTGAAGTAATCCATCAGCTTGGAGAACCAGCTGCCTTCATTCACTTCCTGCAGTGTTACCAGCGGGAATTGTGCTATGTCTTTGCCATCCAACTGGAAATACACGCGGCCCACTACTTCGCCTTTGGCCAGTGGAGCTTCCAATGGCTTGGTCAGTTCGAAGTTGGCCTGAAGTTCTTTGCCTTTGCCGCGACGAATGGTCAGAGGAGTGTCGGTAGCGACGCCCAGGTCGACACTTTCACGATCGCCATACCAAATTTGTTGATTTACGAAGCTGTCACCGGCCTTGTAGGGGGTGACGGTTTCGAAGAAGCGGAAACCATAGGACAGTAGCTTTTTGCTTTCGGCCTTACGGGAAGCCTCGCTGCTGGCGCCCATGACCACAGAAATCAAACGCATGTCGTCCTGTGTGGCAGAGGCCACCAGGTTATAACCCGCGCCAGAGGTGTGGCCAGTCTTGATACCGTCCACGTTCATGCTCTTGTCCCATAAGAGGCCGTTACGGTTGTATTGCTTGATACCGTTAAAGGTGAACTCTTTTTCGGAATAGATGCGGTACTCTTCCGGCACGTCACGGATAAGGGCGGCACCCAGAATGGCCATGTCATAGGCGGTGGTTTTGTGGTTGTCAGAGTCCAGACCGTGGCTGTTTTCAAAGTAGCTGTCGGTCATACCGAGTTGCTTCGCCCAGGAGTTCATCATATCAACGAAAGCATCTTCGGTACCGGCAATGTGCTCAGCCATGGCCACACAGGCGTCGTTACCGGACTGGATGATGATGCCACGGTTCAAATCGGCGGCTTTTACTGTTTTGCCTACCTCGATGAACATCTTTGAGGAATCGGGAAAGTTCTTTGACCAGGCGTTTTTGGTGATGGTGACGTCATCTTCCGGTGAGATGTTGCCCACTTTCATTTCATGACCAATCACATAGCTGGTCATCATCTTGGTAAGGCTGGCCGGATTCAGCTGCTCATAAGCATGTTCTTCAGCAATGATCTGGCCGGTGTGATAATCCATCAACACATAAGCTTTGGCGGCCACGGAAGGGGCATCTGGAACGACGGTCGGTGGTGCTGCAAAGGCGCTGGCAGACATAATGGCCAGGAGCAACATCGATTTTGGGGCGCTAGGTTTGATTACTTTCATCATTAACTACACGTTTTCTCAGGAGGTTTTAGTAAACGGTATGAAACCCGTCGAGTCTAACATTAATTGACAAGGGATTGCAGTGAAGGTTCCTTCATGTTCAGGATTTGGGCTCAGTAACCAGATAGCCACTTGGGTAACCCTGTTGGCGCATCTGCTGCAGCATTTTACTGGCAATACCTTCGTGGCCAAGGGGGCCCAATTGCAGGCGATAGAGGGTATCTTTTTCCTGTAAGCGATATCCGAGCTGGTATTTGGCGGCAAGTTCTTTACCCAACCGGTTCAACCTTTCTCTGTCTTTGGATGCCACAACCTGAATAAAGTAATGATTGGGATCCTGACTGCTGGTATAAGCCTCATTCTCCGGCGAAGGAATGTAAATGGTTTCAATCTCGACCCGGGCGGTACCCGTGTTCAACATGCCGAGGCGGTAGGCGGCGGCGTATGACAAGTCTATGATGCGCCCCTCGTGAAACGGCCCCCTGTCATTCACCCTGACTATCACTTCTTTTTTGTTATCCAGATTTCGTACGCGAACAAAACTTGGCAGGGGCAGGGTCTTGTGGGCCGCTGTCATGCTGTACATGTCATACACCTCGCCATTGGAGGTGTGGTATCCATGGAATTTGGTGCCATACCAGGAGGCGAGACCGGACTCACGGAAGTTGGCGGCGGACGCCAACACGTTATAGGACTTGCCCATCACAGTATAAGGTTTGTTGCCGCCCCTGCTGTAGGGCTCGTAACGGGGGATTGCATCGGGAACCTGGCTGACATCAGGCGCCGAGTCTGGGTAGGCATCGTGTTTTTGATGATACCTGTCCCCCTTGGTACTGGTTTTAGTGCTGCTCCCGGGCTCCGGCGAGGAAGAGCAACCACCCAGAATGAGTGTCAGAGCCAATAACGGCCAACAGGATTTAATACTTGGCATGCGCATGTTTAAGCTGCTCACTGAATTCATAGGCCGCCATGGCGTAAAGAGGGCTGCGATTATAACGGGTGATTACGAAAAAATTCTTAAAACCCATCCAGTATTCGTTGTGAGTTTCCTGCTCCAGTTTAAACAGCATTGCAGGCCGGGCAACATCCAGATCCCGTTTGTCCGCAAGGCCGAAGCCGTCTGCGAGTATATCGGATGCCTTGAGGGTTAACGGCTCTCCCTGCCAGAGCGAGGCTGTCGGCGGTGTTTCTCCGTAGCTTTCCAAGCGAAACGCGACAGGGTCACCGGTTTGCCAGCCATGTTGATGAAAATAATTGGCCACACTGCCGATGGCATCGGCGGGGCTGCCGAGCAAGTCTTTGCGGCCATCACCGTCAAAATCGACCCCATAGTAGCGGTAGCTGGAGGGCATAAACTGTCCAAACCCTATGGCACCGGCGTAGGAGCCTTTCAATGCGCTCACATCGAGTTTTTCTTCCTGCTCAAGTTTTTGAAGCTCGCCCAATTCTTTAAGAAAAAAACTGGCCCTGGGTGGGTAGTAAAACCCAAGGGTGTAGAGGGCATCGCGCACACTGTAGTTACCCATGGTTTGGCCGTAATGGGTTTCGATGCCGATAATGGCCACAATCATCTCCGGCTCAACGCCAAACTGCGTCGATGCCCTGTCGATGGTGCTCTCGTGAGTTCGCCAGAACTCGAGCCCTGCCTTGAGCCTCGTCTCGGTGAGAAAGCGTGGTCGGTAGAGATGCCAGGGTTTGGCTTCCCAGGGGCGGCTGATGGCTTCAATCACCTTGGGGTTATATTGGGCGCCGGCCAGAAATGCATCGATTTGAGATTGGGAAAAGCCAAGTGCACTCTGGCGGGAAATAAAACTGTCCCTGGCAGTGTCGATTTGTGTCTCGGCAGCGAGCACAAGATTGGCGGCAAGAAGGCCTGACAACAAGGCCAGGCCTGGGGCAAAACTCATCGGCATTCCTTAGCGGTCGACAAAGCGCCTGTGGGTTTGAATGCTCATTAGAATGCCAAAACCTGTCATCAATGTCAGCATCGAGGTGCCGCCATAGCTAATCAGGGGCAAGGGCACACCCACCACGGGCAAAATGCCGCTGACCATGCCGATATTCACGAAGATATACACGAAGAAGGTCAGGGTAATAGAGCCTGCCAGCAGGCGGGCAAAGTTGGTCTGTGCCCGTGAGGCGATGACCAGTCCCCGACCAATCACGTAGATGTACATGGCCAGCAACACAATGGCGCCAATGAGACCGAACTCCTCGCCAATCACAGCGAAGATAAAGTCGGTGTGACGTTCGGGCAGAAACTCCAGCTGCGACTGGGTGCCGTGGAGCCAGCCTTTGCCGTCCACGCCACCGGAGCCGATGGCGATTTTCGACTGGATAATGTGATAACCGGCGCCAAGCGGATCTTTTTCCGGATCAAGCAGTGTCAACACCCGGCGGCGCTGGTAGTCGTGCATCAGGAAATACCAGAGTATCGGCAGAAACGACAGCACCGAAGCCAGCAGCCCAAGTACTATGTACCAGCTCATCCCGGACAGGAAGAGTACAAAGATGCCGGAGGCCGCCACCAGGATGGAAGTCCCCAGGTCGGGTTGCTTGGCAATCAACAGGGTTGGAATAAGCATGATAACTGCCGCAGCCGCCAGATACCGTTTCTTGGGTGGCAGGGTAAACTTGCTGATAAACCAGGCCATGGTGATGGGGAAGGCGAGCTTGATAAGCTCTGAGGGCTGAAACTCCATAAAGCCCAGATTCAGCCAGCGCTGGGCGCCTTTATTGATTTCCCCGAAAAAGTGCACCCCAAGCAGCAGGATAATCCCGGCGATATAAATCGGCAGGGCCCAGCGGCGCAGAATTTCCGGATTTATCTGTGCCATAAACAGCATGATGCCGAGGGAGAGCCCCATGCGTACCAGTTGCCGCTCCAGCATGGCTGGATCTTCACCCGAGGCGGACCAAATAACAAACAGCCCAAACCCCATGATGGCCAGCAGTCCGAGCAAAAGCGGTAAGTCGATGTGCATCCGTTGCCAGATATTCTTACGGGCATGATCCCTTGTCATGGTTGCACCTTCCACTGCTCATGGAGCATAAATTCATCCAGCATGGCGCGTGCCACAGGACCGGCATTGGCGCCGCCCCAACCAGCGTTCTCCAATACCACAGCCAATACTATCTTGGGGGATTCAAAGGGGGCGTAAGCCACAATCAGGGCGTTGTCTCTCAGGTGCTCTGCCACCTTGTCGTGGTCGTATTTGGCATCCTGTGCCACCGAAAACACCTGAGCGGTACCTGTTTTCATGGCGGCGGTATAAGTGGCATCGGTAAAGCGCGACTTATGGGCCGTTTGCCGCATGGCTTCGTTGATGATTTCCCAGTTGCGGGGATTCTTCAGTGCCACCGGGGGCATCTCTTCGGGCGGCCGCTCGATTTTGGCACTGTTGTCTTTCATCGCCTTGAGCAGGTGTGGCACAAAGCGCTTGCCACGATTGGCCAGGATTGCCGTGGCATTGGCCAGTTGAATAGGTGTTGCTGTCCAGTAGCCCTGGCCAATCCCCACCGAAATGGTATCACCCGGATACCAGGGCTGGTTGTGGCGGATACGTTTCCAATCGGACGACGGCATGATGCCGGCGGATTCTTCAAAGATATCCACGCCGGTACTTTCACCAAAGCCAAATTGATGCATAAAGGCGGCAATCTTATCTATGCCCATCTTGTGCACCATGTCGTAAAAGAAGATATCGCAGGACTCGACAATGGCATGGTAAACATCCACGTAGCCATGGCCCCATTTTTTCCAGTCACGCCATTTTCGCTCGACGCCGGGCATTTGCCAGTACCCGGGATCCCAGATGCGGGTGCGCTCTGTGACGACCTGCTCCTCAAGTCCCATCAGTGCCATATGGGGTTTGATGGTTGAGGCGGGGGCGTACAGCCCCTGAGTTGCGCGGTTAATCAGCGGCCTTGCCTTGTCGTTGAGCAGGGCGCTGTAATCTTTGGAGCTGATCCCTTGCACAAAGAGGTTGGGATCGTAGGACGGACTCGACACCATCGCCATAATGCCACCGTCACGGGGATCGATTGCTACTATGGTGCCACGACGCCCAGACAGCAGTTCCATGGCCTTTTTCTGCAGATTGATGTCCAGCGTCAGGTAAAGATCCTGACCCGGCTCCGGCGGTACGGTTTTCAGGGTACGAATGGTGCGGCCACGGTTATTGACCTCTTCTTCCAGGTGCCCCGGTTTGCCGTGAAGCAGGTTTTCGTAATACTTTTCAACACCTTGTTTGCCTATGTCCTTACTGGCGGCATAGTCAGGCCAGCGGTCAGCCTTTTCCAGTGCTGTCCTGTCTTTGGCGTTGATTTTGCCCACAAATCCCAGCACGTGTGTCAAAAGCTCACCATGGGGATAGAAGCGTTTCAGACCTGCCTCGACACGTACGCCGGGAAACTGATGCTGATTTACGCTGAACGCGGCCACTTCTTCCTCGGTCAGGTTATCCCTGAGCGTAAGGGGTTTAAAGCGGCGGTGATATTTGAGGGCTTCGAGGAATTCGGCCTGGGCTTCTTCACTCAGCGGTATCACAGTCGAGAGTTGAGTCAGCGTCTGGGGGATGTTTTTAACCTTCTCGGGAATGAGCTCAAGAGAATACACCGGCTGGTTTTCGGCAAGCAGCACACCATTGCGGTCATAAATCAGGCCGCGGCTTGGGGCAACCGGTGTTACCCGGATCCGGTTGTCATTGGAGCGGGTGGTGTAGTCTGCGTAGGAGGTGACCTGTAGGTGATACAGGTTGGTCAGGAGTACACCAAAAAGTGCGACCACGCAGAGAAAGGTAAATATCGCCCGTCGCTTGAACAATGCTGCCTCAGCGGCGTGGTCATGCATGGCTACCCGTTTTCTTGGTGTCACTCAACGTCTCCGGTGCAATCAGCGGCCTGACAAGGGCACACTATTCCCTGTGATAAGGATGGTTGTTGTTAATGCTCCAGGCCCGGTAGAGGCTTTCCGCCACGACCACCCTCACCAGGGGATGTGGCAGAGTCAGCGCCGACAAACACCAGCTCTGGGCCGCGGCCTGTTTGCATGCCGGGGCGAGGCCTTCGGGGCCACCAATCAGGAGGCTGACATCCCGGCCATCGAGCTGCCATTTGGACAGGGCACTCGCAAGTTCGGGAGTCGTCCAGTTCTTGCCGGGAAGATCCAGGGTAACAATATGATTACCCTTGGGAATTGCTGCAAGCATTTGTTCACCCTCCTTTTGCAGGATGCGGGCGATATCGGCATTTTTGCCGCGCTTGCCAGCGGGAATTTCGACCAGCTCCAGCGCCATATCACGGGGGAAGCGGCGCTGGTATTCTTCAAATCCGCGGGTAACCCAATCGGGCATCTTGGTGCCCACGGCGATGAGTTGCAGTTTCATCAGGCGGGTTCTTGCCAGAGCTTTTCGAGCTGATAAAAGTCGCGGGTTTGTTCCTGCATCACGTGCAGAATCACTTCACCCAAATCCACCAGAACCCATTCACTGGTGTCGCGGCCTTCGCTGCCGAGAATAGTGATGTTGGCCTCTCTGGCCTTTGAGAGCAGGTTCTCGGCGATGGCGCGGACGTGGGTTTTTGACGTACCCGAGCAGATCACCATGTAATCAGTGATGTTGGAGTGTTTGCTGACATCCAGTACCACCAGATCCCGAGCTTTAAGATCTTCAATCTTATCGACAACAAATTGCTTCAGTTCTTCGCTTTGCACGCGAAATTACCCCATGTGTTTCCTAAAAAAGAGCGCGACAGTATAGCAGCAGCCCGCGGTGGAATACACCGCTTAGCGGTACAGGCCCTGGGTCTCAATCACCCGGGCCACTGACTCTGGCACTAACTGGCGAATATCCCGCCGCTCGGCCAACGCCGTGCGGATATCGGTGGAGGAAATGTCTTGCTCACGGATGTCAGCGATCAACACTTTACCGCTGTCCTCTGCCGGTAAGTCGGCTTCTGTGTGTTGTCTGTTCGCAAGGACCTCTGCCATGCCGTGGTCGGCTGCCAATTGATAACCGGGCCGGGCACACACCACCAGATGGCAGAGTTCAAAAAGTTGCTGCCACTCAAACCACTTATCCAGCGACAGAAAAGAATCCATCCCCATGACAAAGTAGAACACCCTGTCGGGATAAAGTTCCCTCAACTGCCTGAGAGTGTTGACCGTGTAACTGGGTTCGTCGCGGCGAAGCTCGACGTCGCACAGGCTGAATGCCGGGAACTCCCGGCACAGCGCGTCAATCATTTCCAATCTTGCCTTCGGGCTGGCATGGGTGCCGGGTTTGTGGGGCGGAATATGATTTGGCAACAGCCAACAATCCTGCAATGGCCAGTGCTTAAGCACATCCAGCAGTGGCCTGATATGGCCAAAGTGAGGCGGGTCAAAGGTGCCGCCGAGCAGAGCTGTATGCCGCTTTGCATTAGGCTGCTTAGTCATATCAACCCCGGGTATCCACCAGAGCGCTGTGGGCACTGGCATCAAAGAGCAGGCAAAGGTGAGTCAGCAGTGTCCAGTCCTCTTCTCCGCCCTGTTTAAGTTTGAGCTCCAGTGTGGATGAGAGGGCCAGCATGGCTTCAATCTGTGTCAGTGACAGTCGCGACAGCGCGGCCTCATACAGTGGCTTGCGCTTATCCCAAATCCGCAGTTTTGACCACATCGGCGCCAGGGATTCTCTCTGCACCATGGCGGTTTTCAGTTGCAGCAGACTCGCAAGCTCGCGAAACACGGCCCAGAGCACAATGGGCAAGGCCGTGCCTTCAGCCTTGAGCTGGGCCAGTATATGGGCCACGCGCTGCTGCTGGTTTCCAAGCAGGGCATCACTGAGCTGAAACACGTTAAAGCGGGACTGGTCGTCGAAATACTGGCTCAGCTCTTCGGCGCTGATACGTCGATTGGCCGCCAGCAGCGCCAGCAATTGTACCGCCTGCTCTGCGGCCAGCAGGTTCCCTTCGTACAGGGTTGCCAGTAATTGGCGGGCATCTCCGTCCAGCATCAATCGGTTGGCGGCAATGCGGCCATCCAGCCAGCGGAAAAATTGCTGCCCTTCGGGAGTGTTGCAGGGAAGATAAATACCGACATTGTCGAGGGCTTTAAACCATTTGCTGTTGGTTTGTTCGGCGGCGAGTTTGGGACCACGCAGAATAAGCAGCAGATCCGGATTAGGCTGCGCCATCAGGCTGGTCAGCATGGCGCTGCCGTCGGCGCCGGGTTTGGCCTGGGGCAGGGTGAGTTCGATAATGCGGCGGCTGGCAAAGAGGCTCAACGCTTGCCACTCGTTTTGCAAGTCGTTCCAGTTGAAGCCGTTATCCTGCTCGAGGCTGATGCGCTCTTCAAACCCTTGCTGCCTTGCGGCCATCAATAACTGAGTGCGGGCGTTTTCTATCAACCAGGCATCGTCACCGAACAAGCAGTAACATTGGGCTAACGGTGTCAGGTGGCGGCCCAGCTGCTCAGGATAGACCCGCATCAGCGCTCCCCGAGGGACGACAGGGTTTGGATAAGGTTGTCGGCGGCTTGCTGGCGCATTTCTTTGAGCAGCAGCTCCATTTCACGGCTTTTGGCCAGTGCGGTGCGGGGGTCATCCAGATAGTCGCGGCGGATTTCCACGCTGAAGGGTTTGGCCTCTTCACCGGGAAAAGCCACGGCAAAGTCGACATGGTATATCAGCTCGTACTCGGCGACATGGCCGGTGGGGTAAAGCGAGAGTGTAGTGCGCTCGAGGGTGTCACGCAGTAACCGCACCGAAGGCACCTTCGAATTTGACGCGACCACATTCACACCTGACAGGCGCAGGCGGTCTTTCACCAAGCGGGTCAGCTCGCTGTATTCATCGGCGCTGTCGACACTCAATTGCTTGAGAGAGGCCGGAATTTGATAACTGCCCTGAAGACGAAAGCCGCAGCCTGTGACACCAGTGAGCAACGCCAAACCCAAAATGGCGGTAAGCAATGTTCTAACCATGGCGAAATGCTTCTTCCTTTTGTTAAGCAGAAAAACCCGCCGCAGCGGGTTTTTCTTCAATCCCCTGAACCGGCGACAGTGTCGCAGGCTACAGGTCAGTTGGCAACGATGTTGAGCAGTTTACCCGGCACGTAAATCACCTTGCGCACTGTGACGCCATCTGTGTATTTACGCACGGCATCTTCGGCAAGACCCAGGGCCTCCACCTGCTCCTTGGTGGCATCGGCCGCTACTGTAAGCTTGGCGCGTACCTTACCGTTCACCTGCACCACGATGAGTTTGCTGTCTTCAACCAGTGCAGACTCGTCGGTGGCTGGCCAGCCGGCGTCTTCGATGGCGCCACTGTTACCCAGTTCACGCCACAGGTTGAAACACACGTGCGGTGCGATGGGGTAGAGCAGACGTACTACGGCAGACAGGGCTTCGTTCATCAGCGCCTTGTCCTGGGCAGACGCCAGCGGTGCCTTTTGCAGATGGTTCATCAGCTCCATCACGGCGGCAACGGCGGTGTTGAACATCTGACGGCGACCCAGATCGTCGGTGACCTTGGCGATGGTTTTGTGCAGCTCACGGCGCAGGGTTTTCTGGTCCGCATTGAGCGCTGATACATCCAGGGCTTCGGTGGCTGGGGCCGCACTGTACTCAGAAGCCAGCTTCCACAGACGCTTGATAAAGCGGTGCGCACCTTCAACACCGGATTCCTGCCATTCCAGGGTCAGCTCTGGCGGTGAGGCGAACATCATAAACAGACGCACAGTGTCGGCGCCGTATTTTTCCACCATCACCTGCGGGTCGATACCGTTGTTCTTGGACTTGGACATCTTGCTCATGCCGGTGTAAACCAGCTCATGGCCTTCGGTGTCCACGGCCTTGAGGATACGGCCCTTGTCATCTTTCTCAACTACGGTCACATCGAGGGGCGATACCCATACACGGGCGCCTTTCTCGTTGTTGTAGTAGAAGGCATCAGCCAGCACCATGCCCTGGGTCAGCAGACGCTTTGCGGGCTCATTGGAGTTCACCAGGCCGGCGTCACGCAGCAGCTTGTGGAAGAAGCGGAAGTACAGCAAGTGCATACAGGCATGCTCGATACCACCGATGTACTGATCCACCGGCAGCCAGTAGTTGGCCTTGGCAGGGTCCAGCATTTCATTGGCTTTTGGCGAGCAGTAGCGCGCGTAATACCAGGATGACTCCATAAAGGTGTCGAAGGTATCGGTTTCGCGCAGCGCGTCCTGACCGTTCACCTGAGTCTTGGCCCACTCTTTGTCAGCCTTGATGGGGCTTTGCACGCCATCCATCACCACATCTTCCGGCAGAATGACCGGCAGCTGGTCTTCGGGGGTTGGCATTACCGTGCCATCTTCCAGAGTGACCATTGGGATAGGTGCGCCCCAGTAACGTTGACGGCTGACACCCCAGTCACGCAGACGGAAGTTGACCTGACGCTTACCCTTGCCCTCGGCAGCGAGCTTATCGGCAATGGCATTAAAGGCGCCGTCAAAGTCCAGACCGTCGAACTCTGCTGAGTTAAACAGTACGCCTTTTTCGGTGTAGGCGGCTTCAGAGATATCCACCTCGCCATCGGCAGGCTTGATAACGGCCTTGAGTGCCAGACCGTATTTCTTGGCAAACTCGTAGTCACGCTGGTCGTGAGCCGGAACCGACATCACGGCGCCGGTGCCATAGTTCATCAGCACGAAGTTAGCAGCCCATACCGGCACTTCTTCGCCGGTGAGGGGGTGAATGGCATACAGGCCAGTGGCCACGCCTTTCTTCTCCATGGTAGCAAGCTCGGCTTCAGAGGTGCCGCTTTGCTTGCACTCTTCCACGAAGGCTGCCAGTTCCGGATTGTTCAGCGCCGCTTTCTCGGCCAGCGGGTGACCGGCGGCAATCGCCACATAGGTCACGCCCATCACAGTGTCTGGACGAGTGGTGTAGATGTCGAAGCTGTCGTCAGAATCTTTGACCTTGAAGGTCATTTCCACGCCTTCAGAGCGACCAATCCAGTTGCGCTGCATGGTCTTGACCTGCTCGGGCCAACCTTCGAGGTTGTCGATGTCGTTTAGCAGCTCTTCTGCATAGGCGGTGATCTTGATAAACCACTGTGGAATTTCTTTCTGCTCTACCGGGGTATCACAGCGCCAGCAGCAACCATCCTGCACCTGCTCATTGGCAAGCACGGTTTGGTCGTTAGGACACCAGTTCACCGCCGAGGTCTTCTTGTAAACCAGACCTTTTTCATACAGTTTGGTGAAAAACCACTGCTCCCAACGGTAGTATTCCGGAGTACAGGTGGCGATTTCACGGCTCCAGTCGTAGCCAAAACCCAGCATTTTCAGCTGGTTTTTCATGTAATCGATGTTTTCGTACGTCCAGGGGGCCGGCGCGGTGGCATTTTTGATGGCCGCGTTTTCGGCGGGCAGGCCGAAGGCATCCCAACCGATGGGCTGAAGAACGTTCTTGCCTTGCAGACGCTGGAAACGGGCAACTACATCACCTATGGTGTAGTTACGCACATGACCCATGTGAAGTCGGCCGGAAGGATAGGGGAACATAGAGAGGCAATAGAACTTCTCTTTCGCAGGATCTTCAGTGACTTCAAAGGTTTTGTTATCGGCCCAGTACTTTTGTACCTCAGCCTCGATTTCCGAATGGATGTATTGCTCTTGCATCAATTTTTCCGGCATTGCCGCCTGTTTGTTTGATCACGCGCTTGGTCTGCGCTGCGGGATCTGCATAGAATAAACCAGAAGCGGTTCATTAAAAAGGTTCCCTTGAAGGAGTATTGACGATGACCAGCAGAAGCACGCAATTACTGGCCCTGTATCAGGATCTCATTAAGGATTTGGCCACCCACTTTGAGGCTAACCCCGAGCTGAACGCCAAGAATCTGTTCCGGCTGATGACCTCCGGCGAGGCCTTTGGGCGCCTGAAAGCACAGGCAGATGAAGAAGAGCTGGCGTTGGCACTGGAGTTTCTGAGGCGCGATATAGCCGCCTTTTTACAGGAAAAAAACGAAAGTTCTCTGACTCACAG
Source organism: Shewanella amazonensis SB2B (assembly GCF_000015245.1). Lineage (NCBI taxonomy): Bacteria > Pseudomonadati > Pseudomonadota > Gammaproteobacteria > Alteromonadales > Shewanellaceae > Shewanella > Shewanella amazonensis. Next base: position 3,089,256 of record NC_008700.1, on the reverse strand, counting down.
TCCATCATTTATCGCCATCGAAAACACCCTGTGGCATTGGCTCTCGGAGATAACCGACAGAAGTCAGGTGCAATGGCATGAACTGGCTCAGGATTTTAAACATCACGGCTATTACCAGAGCGGGGAAATTATCAGCCAGGGCCGCATGGTGTGCACCAGTTGCGGCCATGGAATGGACATCGAATTCCCGTCGGTCGTGCCTGATTGCCCTGAGTGTGATAACGACGAGTTTATTCGCGAGGCTTTGGCGCCTTAGCTTTTATCGGCACTTCAGTCTTCGTTGGCGGGGGGCTGATGCCGGTGGATATGGGATCGATTGCCAAATTGATGCTGCCACCCCTTGTGCCAGGTATTCAGGGTATCGAGTGAACGGGGCAGACTGATGAGGTACCCCTGCAATATCAGTGCCGGGTAAGTCTGCATCAGGTATTTGAGTTCGTCCATGTGCTCTATGCCTTCGGCCACCAAAGTAATACCCAGCTGGCGCGCAATTTCAACAAGGCCATTCAAAATGGCCTGACAAAAGCTGTCTCTGTGAATATTGATGATAAGTGAACGATCGATTTTGACTTCTGTGTAGGGCAAATCTCTCAGTTGATTGATGTTGGTAAATCCTGTGCCAAAGTCATCCAACGACAACCCAAAGCCTCTCAGGCGCAACCGATTCAGGGATTCGAGTTGTGCACTGTTGTGTATGTAATGCTCTTCGGTGATTTCAAGCACCAGCGAATCGTTACTGGCACCACTCTTACGCCAGATATGCTCCAGACTGTCTGCCAGATAGGTATTCTCAAGCTCTTCCGGACTGATGTTCAAACTGACTTTGATGTCGTTGCCGAGGATGGATTTTATAGTGGGTAAGTCTTTGCATGCCTGCTGCAGCATGCGTTGGGATAGCTGAGGCAGCATGCCATATTCTTGAATGACTGGCATAAAGCGACAGGGCCGAAGCGCATTGACTTCACCCGGTAAGCGAATGCGCGCCAGCGCTTCGACGCCCACAACCTGACACCTGTTTAAATCAACCTTGGGTTGATAGTAGGGGATCACCTGAATTTGATTGAATGCGGCCTGAACTTGCTCATGGGTCAGAAGCTGTGCAGGAGGTTCAAGGGTGACACGCAGCTCAGTGGCTTTTTCAACCAGCGCCGATAAATCGTCCAGTTGTACTGGTTTGCAAATGCAGCCAATCATGTGGAGTCGATGACGCCGGGCTATGTCGGCTGCCAGGTTGATGATGCGCCTGTCCATTTCAGAAATGATGGCCACTGCGCCTTTGAAGCCCATTTCGCCAAGCCTCCTGAGTACATCCAGGCCGTCGGTATCAGGCATCCGAAGGTCAGTTAATATTATCTGAAAACGCGCCGGCTCCAGACCCACGACAGCCAGTGCCTTTGTCGCCGAAGTCATGGTGGTGATTTTTTCAAAACCCATGCGGGAAAGCATGGTTTTTACCACCATTAAAATGGCTTCAGAATCGTCGATTATCAGGATTTGTTGTTGCCCGAGCATGTCCCTTGCCCCCTGGAGACTTACCTTTAAATAAGCCTAGTCCCTATGTGGTTTCAGGCAAACAAAAAAACTGGTTGTTTTCGCAAAGCACAATGATTTAAGAGAGAAATGTGGGATCCTGTGGTTCGGATCCCACTTTCTAAGCGCTGGCGGAAGTGTATTCGACGTATCAGCGAGGAAGTTTGCGACTGTAACCCCATGCAGCCAGCACTATGAAGAGACAGAGCAGATAAAGAGGCAGGTGCCCGGTGCGGGCAAACAGGGTCACGCCCCGGGTCAGGGCAACGTCGGTTTTCAGCACCTGGGTTTCAAACTGCGGCACAGCAGCAGTGATGTGGCCAAATTCATCCACCACGGCCGTTACGCCATTATTGGTGGCGCGAAGTAAGGGGCGGCCCAGCTCTGCAGAGCGCATGCGGGCTATCTCCATGTGTTGCAGCGGGCCGTTGGACTCACCAAACCAGGCGTCGTTGGATACTGTCAGCAGCAGATCGGTTTGTGCAGTCACGTTTTTACGCAATTGCTCAGGAAAGGCGATTTCATAGCAAATAGCCGGTGCCAGCTGAAAACCTGCTGCAGTCAGATTAGGCTGCTGATAATCACCACGGCTGAACGACGACATGGGCAGGTTGAAGAAAGGCGCCAGGGGCCTCAACAGGGCCTCAAAAGGCACAAATTCGCCGATGGGCAGCAAATGGTGCTTACGGAATTGGTTGGTACCATTGGCTTCATAGTCAGGTTGCTGCTGCACCTTTTCGTGATGATTGCCCAGCACGATGAGTGAGTTGTACCAGTGATTATCCTGATGACTGATGATGCCGGTGATAATGGCATTGTTATTGAGGTTGGCAACCCGGTTGGCGTTGTCCAGAAAATCCGCCACCATGGCTTCGGGGGCCGGGATAGCGGCCTCGGGCCACAGAATAATGTCGGCATCTGCATGTGGGCGACTCAAGTCCATATACTTGAGCATGGTAGGCCAAAGCTGCTCGGGTTCCCATTTCATGCTCTGGGGGATATTGCCCTGCACCAGCAACACCTTAACGGTTTCGCCGCTGCGCTGTACCTGAGGAAACTGGTTAGCCGTGAACACCAGTAAGGCAAGCAGCGGCAACAGCAGCGTTAACGGTAACCAGCGTTTTTGACTGAGCAGCGCCAAGGCGCCGGCGCAGACCAGAATGAGCATGCCTATTCCCTGCACACCGATTAAAGCCGCCAGTGGCAACAGGGGACCATCGGTCTGACTGTATCCTGCCCAAAGCCAGGGGAAGCCTGTCAGCACCCATCCCCGTGCCCACTCGGTCAATATCCACAACGCCGGAAACAGCAGTAACAGATTGGGCAGGACATGGGCCGTCTTTAATCGGGCGTAAAGCATGCCCGCCAGCGCCGGATAGAGTGCAAGATAGAGTGCCAGCAATGCCATCAATGACAGCGAAACAACCAGCGGCAGACCGCCAAATCGGTCAATGCTGACGTGTACCCAACTTATTCCAAAAGCAAAGCTGCCAAAGCCAAAACTGAACCAATGGCCAAATGCAGCCCTGGGGGACAGCCCCTGAGCCAGACACAGGGACAGGGCTATTGCAACTGGATAAACGGGCCAGAGCGAATAGGGAGCAAAAGCGAGTGAGGTGGAGGCACCGGCAAGAAAAGCCAGCAGGAGTCGGGGCCAGCGGCGGCCGGCGATTGCATTCAAGTCCAATTGCAGTCAATCATCCATAGACAGGAAAAAACGGGCCGTGAAGGCCCGTTCAGGGGAAACTCAGATCTCGGCTATCTCAGCCTGCTCCGGGTCGGGAAACTTGACCCTCAGCTGAATAAGACGCCGTGTGTCGGCACTGATCACTTTGAACTCGATGCCGCCGATACTGATTTGTTCATTACGTTCGGGCAGATGGCCAAAGGCGTGGGCCACCATACCGCCAACAGTATCAAATTCTTCGTCGGAGAAGTCGGTACCGAATTCTTCGTTGAAGTCTTCAATCGCCGTCAGCGCCTTGACCATAAACACAGTGTTGTTGACCTTGCGGATTTCGGTCTCTTCCACACTGTCATGGTCGAATTCATCTTCGATTTCACCCACGATTTCTTCGAGAATATCCTCGATGGTTACCAGACCGGATACACCGCCGTATTCATCCACGACAATGGCCATATGGTAACGTTGGGAGCGAAACTCCTTGAGTAGCACATCCACGCGCTTGCTTTCGGGCACCACCACGGCAGGGCGGATCACCTTCTCCAGCGCAAAGGGTTCATCACTGTTATTAAATCCGTACTTGATCAGATCCTTGGCCAGCAGTATGCCTTCGATGTGGTCTTTATCGTCGTTAACTACGGGGAAGCGTGAATGGGCCGACCCTATGACGGTAGCCAACAGTTCTTCCACTGTGCTGTCGATTTTAATGGCCACAATCTGGGCGCGGGGGATCATGATGTCCCTGACACGCAGGTCTGAGACTTCCAGTACACCCTGGATCATTTCACGGGTGTCTTCGGTGATGAGGTCGCGTTGCTCGGCATCGTGGATCACTTCCACCAGATCGTCACGATTTTGAGGTTCGCCCTGGAATAACTGACTAACGCGTTCTAACCAGCCTTTCTTTTGGGCGTTGCTACTCGGGGGTATGTCGTCACTCATAGTGATTTTCACGGCTCAATAAAGGGCCGATTATTGCTCCTTATAGGGATCGGGGTAACCAAGGCCAGTCAGAAGCGTGGTTTCCAGCGCTTCCATTTCTTCAGCTTCGGCATCGTCAATATGGTCATAACCTAGCAGATGCAGGCAACCATGTACAACCATGTGAGCCCAGTGGGCCTCGAGGGCCTTATGTTGCTCAAGGGCCTCATTTTCAACGACAGACGCACAAATGACAAGATCCCCAAGCAGAGGCAGTTCCATTCCGGGAGGCGCCTCAAAGGGGAACGACAATACATTGGTGGGTTTGTCTTTGCCGCGGTAGTCGCGATTAAGCTGCTGACTCTCGGTGGCATCCACAATGCGAATGGTCAGCTCGGCTTCATCGAGGGTATCGCCAAGGGCGACACGTACCCAGGTCTCAAACTCTGCTTCTGTGGGCAAATTACCGGGATTCACAGCAAATTGCAGATCCAACGCCAGTTCAAGCGCCATGGGGTTCTCCTTCGGCGGTGTCTGCCTGAGGGCTGTCTGCCAGACGGTATTGGCTGTCGTGACGGCCTTTGTTTGCCTGCTGTTTGGCTTCGAACTCTTCGTATGCCTCAACGATACGGGCAACCACGGGGTGGCGCACCACGTCTTTGGACTGGAAGAAGTTAAAGCTGATTTCATTCACATCGCCCAGCACTTCGATGGCATGGCGCAGACCTGACTTTTGATGCTTGGGCAGGTCAATCTGGGTGATGTCGCCGGTGATCACGGCCTTGGAGTTAAAGCCGATACGGGTGAGGAACATTTTCATCTGCTCCACCGTGGTGTTTTGGCTCTCATCCAGAATGATAAAAGCATCATTCAGGGTGCGGCCACGCATATAGGCCAGTGGCGCAATTTCAATCACGCTGCGCTCAATCAGGCGTTCAACCTTTTCAAAGCCGAGCATTTCAAACAGGGCATCGTACAGTGGGCGCAGATAAGGGTCGACTTTCTGACTCAAATCGCCGGGCAAAAAGCCCAGTTTCTCGCCCGCTTCCACCGCAGGGCGTGTCAGCAGGATTCGACGGATTTCCTGGCGCTCAAGCGCATCCACTGCGGCAGCTACTGCAAGGTAGGTTTTACCTGTACCCGCGGGGCCAATACCAAAGGTGATGTCGTGGCGCACTATGTTGACCACATATTGGCTCTGATTGGGATTGCGCGGCTTAATTACACCCCGGCGGGTCTTGATGTAATGCTCTTTCAGATCCTCATGCTCGTCTTCGGCTTCCAGGGCAATGGCTTCCTGAATGGCGATATGCACCTGCTCCGGCTCCAGATCAGGCGTACTGCCCTTCACCGGTGCGGTTTCCACATACAAGGATTTGAGCAGGTTATTGGCAGTCAGGCAGTTGCGTGGCTGACCCACAATCTGAAAATGGTTGTTGCGGTAACTGATTTCAACACCGATACGGCGCTCGAGCTGTTTGATGTTGTCATCAAAGGGACCACAGAGGGAGGCCAAACGGCGGCTGTCTGCGGGCTCCAGATAGAGGTTCATGGTGGTAAGTTTACTGGCCAATCAATACTCCGGCGTCAATATCCATAAAGTTGGGCAAATGCCCAACGCCTATAGCTGAAATATACTGCGTTTCGCGGCTGTGATGCAAAGCGGTGCGGTGCCTTAAAATAACAAGGGCGACCAGAGTCGCCCTTGTAAGTTTGTGCCATCAGGGCTTGAAATGGGTCACGCCCAAGTCATCTGCCTTTTGGTGCTTGGCGAGGATGTCCTCCGGGCGAAGGCTCTTGCGCAGGTCCATCTCGTCTTCGCCGCGGATAAACTTGCCGCGCAGTGAGTTGGGGAACACGTCCACAATTTCCACATCCACGAAGGTGCCTATGTGCTTGTGCAGGCCTTCAAAGTTGACCACCCGGTTGGTTTCGGTGCGGCCACGCAGTTCCATCGGGTTCTTCACCGAGGGACCTTCAACCAGAATGCGCTGCACTGTGCCCATCATCTGACGGCTGTAACGCATGGCCTGCTGGTTGATAAGTTCCTGCAAATCAGCAAGGCGCTGTTTTTTCTCTTCCATATCCACATCATCCGGCAGATCGGCTGCCGGAGTACCCGGGCGGGCGCTGTAGATAAAGCTGAAGCTCATGTCGAAGTTCACATCTTCAATCAGCTTCATGGTGTCCTGGAAGTCCTGGGCGGTTTCGCCGGGGAAGCCCACGATAAAATCGGAGCTTATTTGAATGTCCGGACGGGCCTTGCGCAGGCGGCGGATAATCGACTTGTACTCGATAGCCATGTGGCCACGCTTCATGGCGGTGAGAATCCGGTCGGAACCGGACTGTACCGGCAGGTGCAGGAAGCTCACCAGCTCAGGGGTATCTTCGTAAACGTCGATGATATCCTGAGTAAATTCAATCGGGTGGCTGGTGGTAAAGCGCAGACGGTCGATACCATCGATGGCGGCAACGTGACGCAGCAGTTCGGCGAAGGTACAGATTTCACCGTCATGCTTGGCGCCGCGGTAGGCGTTCACGTTCTGACCGAGCAGGTTCACTTCACGCACGCCTTGCTCGGCGAGCTGAGCGATTTCGAGGATGATGTCATCCATCGGACGGCTGACTTCCTCACCGCGGGTGTAAGGCACCACGCAGAAAGAGCAGTACTTGCTGCAACCTTCCATGATGGATACAAAGGCGGTCGGGCCTTCGGCGCGGGGTTCTGGCAGACGGTCGAACTTCTCGATTTCCGGGAAGGACACGTCAATCACGGCTTTTTCGCCGCTGCGAACCTGGTCAATCATTTCCGGCAGACGGTGCAGGGTCTGGGGGCCAAAGATGATGTCCACGCATTGGGCGCGGTCCTTGATGGCCTTGCCTTCCTGAGAAGCCACACAGCCGCCGACGCCGATGATAAGGTCCGGATTCTTGTCTTTCAGGGTTTTCCAGCGACCGAGCTGATGAAACACCTTCTCCTGCGCCTTCTCACGAATTGAGCAGGTGTTGAGCAGCAGGATGTCTGCTTCCTCGGCCTCTTCGGTCAAGGTGTAGCCCTGATATTCGCCCAGCAAGTCAGCCATCTTGGATGAGTCGTACTCATTCATCTGACAGCCCCAGGTTTTGATATGGAGTTTTTTACTCATCAGTTTGCGTCGCTCTTGGAACCACATAAAAAATAGCGCGACATTTTACCCATTGAAACTGGTTGTGGCTAGGGTTGGCCTGCAATTATCGGGGCATTTTTTAGTCACGGCCCGAGGCGGCGGCATCAGTGGCGCCGTCCCAAGGCAATACCCTTTTAAAGGCTAAGGTCAAAATCATCTTGGGGCACTGAGCACGCGCGCTGGCAGGTTAACCTGAGGTGAATGACGAACGAGCCGATTATCGGCTTGTGCGAATCGTGTAGCCATTTGTGTTAGCTGAGTTTTCGCTTCGAGACGTATCCCTTCATGCAATTCCAGCTGAAAATAGCCCAGCATTTCCGCCTTTTGTTGATATAGGGCATAATCCACTGGGCTGCGATAGATTACCGTCATGGTTTCCATGGGGCTGGCGAGGGCAGTATTGCCCAGTAAGGTTAAGCCCAGCAGGCCGCTGGTCATGAGTAACGCTTTCATAGTCTACCTCTCGATGCTTTCACAAAATGCCGTTACCGGCGGGAACTCAACTGTGGCTGCTTCAGTGTAGGTGGGACTTTTCGATGGCTTGTGTGGTCTTTGTAACCAGATGTGGCCAAACCCAGCGTTAGACACAATTACACACCAATGGGCACAGGTATTTACAAACGGCGGAGGTTTAGCTTCTTTGACTGACATGATTGAACAGGATGTAGTGGTGGTGGGCGGTGGCATGGTAGGGGCAGCCCTTGCTGCTGGCCTTGGCCGCGCCGGATTGTCCGTAACAGTGCTTGAAAACCACATGCCACAGGCGTTTGAGGCGAGTCAGCCCCTGGATGTCAGAGTATCGGCCCTGAGTGTGGCCAGTGAAGCGCTGCTTGAGCGTCTGGATGCCTGGGCAGGGATACTCTCCAGGCGCGCCGTACCTTATCTTGGTCTTGAGACCTGGGAAATTGAATCCTGTATCACCCGTTTCCATGCCAGCCAGATAGGCGCTGACCATTTGGGACACATAGTCGAAAACCGGGTGGTGCAGTTGGCGCTTTGGGACCTTTTGTCAACGCTGGATTCAGTTACTGTTAAAGCCCCCGTTAACGTGATGGGCTTCGAGCGCCTTGTGGATGAGGACGCCATTTGTGTCGCCCTCGACTCCGGCGAGCGTATTAAAGCAAAGCTCTTGGTGGGCGCAGATGGCGCCAATTCCCAGGTGCGTGCTTTCGCTCATATTGGGGTGACGGGTTGGGACTATGCCCAGTCGGCCATGCTTATCAATATCGCCACCGCCTGTGAGCAGCAGGATGTGACCTGGCAGCAGTTTACGCCCCAGGGCCCCCGTTCGCTGCTGCCACTGCCGGGCAAAAACGCGTCTCTGGTATGGTATGACGACGCTTCAACCATTGCCCGGCTCGCGAAGCTGAACCCTAACGAGCTGGCAGATTCAATCCGGGCCCATTTCCCCGCCCGCCTTGATCGGGATTTTAGAGTGTTGGACAAGGGGCACTTTAAGCTGACCCGCCGCCACGCCCAGCGCTATTTCGATGCCAATCTGGTGTTGATTGGCGATGCAGCCCACACCATTAACCCCTTGGCCGGTCAGGGCGTTAACCTGGGCTTTAAGGATGTTGATGTGCTGCTGGATGAAATTGTCAGTGCAGTGAAAAAAGGTGAAAACTGGCATACAAAATCAGTTCTGGAGCGTTACCAGCAACGGCGCTGGCGTGACAATCAGCTGATGATGTCCACCATGGATGCCTTCTATGCCTCGTTCAGCAATGACTTGTTGCCAGTTAAGTTGCTGCGCAATGCGGCGCTGCGGCTTGCCAATGTGGATGGGCCCATCAAACGTCAGGTGCTGAAATATGCCATGGGGTTGAAATAGTACCTTCTGGATCAAACCAAGGCGCACCAAGCGCCTTGGTATTCACCTCACCCACAATCTTGAATTCCATTCCGTTATTGCCTGTTTTCCTTAGTTGCGCCTTTTATTTGTTGGGACGTGCAATTGGGTGCTAAAATGCGCCGTTTTCAACACCTGTGCCCGGGTTTTGGCCTAGCCTGAAACGGGTCCGGGACAAGAGTTCTGTTTTCCATGTGCGATATTAAACTGATTGTGGGTCTGGCCAACCCTGGGGCGGAATACGCTCAAACCCGCCATAATGCGGGTGCCTGGTATGTCGAAGAGCTGGCCCGCATTGCCAATGTGAGTCTGGCGCCTGACCCCAAGTATTTCGGTTTAACGGCAAGGGCAATTCTGTGTGGTAAGGATGTGCGTTTGCTTATCCCCTCAACCTTTATGAACTTAAGTGGCAAGTCGGTGGCGGCGTTGGCGAATTTTTTCCGCATTGAACCGGAACAGATTCTGGTGGCCCATGACGAGCTGGATATGGAGCCCGGTGTGGCCAGGTTCAAGTTGGGTGGTGGGCACGGCGGCCACAATGGTCTTAAAGACATCATTGCCAAAATGGGCAACAACAAAAATTTCTATCGTTTGCGGATAGGCATTGGTCATCCGGGCGACAAAAACAAGGTCAGCGGGTATGTGCTGGGTAAGGCGCCCGCGACCGAGCAGGAAAAGATGAATGCGGCGATAGATGAAGCCGTGCGCAGCACCGAAATCCTGTTCAAGCAAGACATGACCAAGGCAATGCACAGATTGCATTCCTTCAAGGCCGAATAATCAGTTAAGCAAGTAAGTCAAATAAAGGGTTATAGCTATGGGTTTTAAATGTGGCATCGTTGGTCTGCCCAACGTTGGTAAATCAACGCTCTTCAACGCGCTGACCAAGGCCGGTATTGAAGCGGCAAACTTTCCGTTTTGTACCATCGAGCCAAACACCGGCGTAGTGCCAATGCCAGACCCACGTTTGGACGAATTGGCCGCCATTGTTAAGCCTGAGCGTGTTATCCCGACGTCCATGGAATTTGTGGACATCGCCGGTCTGGTTGCCGGTGCTTCCAAGGGCGAGGGTCTGGGCAATAAGTTTTTGGCCAACATCCGCGAAACCGAAGCTATCGGCCATGTGGTGCGTTGCTTCGAGAACGAAAACATTGTGCACGTGGCTAACCGCGTTGACCCGGCCGGTGACATAGAAGTGATCAACACCGAGTTGGCGCTGGCAGATCTCGACAGCGTTGAGCGTGCTATTGTGCGTCAGCAAAAGCGTGCCAAAGGCGGCGACAAAGAAGCCAAGTTCGAAGTCGATGTACTTGAAAAGCTGCGCCCTGTGCTGGATGAAGGCAAGATGCTGCGCTCGCTGGAACTGTCCAAGGAAGAGCTGGCTGCGGTGGCTTATCTGAACCTGCTGACCCTGAAGCCAACCATGTATATCGCCAACGTGTCTGAAGACGGCTTTGAGAACAATCCGCATCTGGACGCCGTACGCGCCATTGCCGCCAAAGAAAATGCCGTGGTAGTGCCTGTATGTGCCGCCATTGAATCTGAACTGGCGGAGATGGATATCGAAGAGCGCGATGAGTTCATGGCAGATCTCGGTCTAACCGAACCAGGCCTTGATCGCGTGATCCGCGCCGGTTATGAGCTGTTGAACCTGCAAACCTATTTCACCGCCGGTGTGAAAGAAGTGCGTGCCTGGACCGTGTCTGTTGGCGCCAGCGCGCCTCAGGCTGCCGGTAAAATTCATACCGACTTTGAGCGCGGATTTATCCGTGCCCAGGTAATCTCCTACGAAGATTTTATTAACTTCAAGGGTGAGCAGGGCGCCAAAGAAGCTGGCAAGATGCGTGTGGAAGGTAAAACTTACATCGTTAAAGATGGCGATGTGATGCACTTCCTGTTCAACGTCTAAGCCATTGGTCGGGCGGGAAACAGGCTTTTTTGCTTATCTGTTACCCGCTTTGATGAAGGATTAGGCGAACGGTATCTTTGGGGCGAAATGTGCTAAAAAAGCTGTTGACCTGTCTTCGGTGAATCAGCATAATACGCCCCGTTCCTCGCCAAGAGGGATGCGAGAAATCGTAGTGGCTATGTAGCTCAGCTGGTTAGAGCACAGCACTCATAATGCTGGGGTCGCAGGTTCAAGTCCCGCCATAGCTACCATCTTCTCAGGATGTAAAATTGAGATCGGAGCGGGAGTGGTGAAATTGGTAGACACGCCAGATTTAGGTTCTGGTGCCGCAAGGTGTGAGAGTTCAAGTCTCTCCTCCCGTACCATGAACTAAGCTTTCGCTTAGTTGGAGAAGTCAGTGCTGTTGGGGTGTCGCCAAGCGGTAAGGCACCGGGTTTTGATCCCGGCATACCTAGGTTCGAATCCTAGCACCCCAGCCATCTCTCCATCCTCCGAAAAAATTGGGGTGTCGCCAAGCGGTAAGGCACCGGGTTTTGATCCCGGCATACCTAGGTTCGAATCCTAGCACCCCAGCCATGGCTACGTAGCTCAGCTGGTTAGAGCACAGCACTCATAATGCTGGGGTCGCAGGTTCAAGTCCCGCCGTAGCTACCATATTCTCGAAGAGTCCGTTTAATCCGGATTTTTTGAACCCAGATTGGGGTGTCGCCAAGCGGTAAGGCACCGGGTTTTGATCCCGGCATACCTAGGTTCGAATCCTAGCACCCCAGCCATACATAAAGCCCGTCCTTTGGACGGGCTTTTTGTTTTCCATATTTATTGGTCTTCTGCGCCGAAACTCCCCTGCAGAATGAATTGTTGCTGTGAAGCTGCCAATCGTGCGCTATGCCGTTGTTGACTGCTGTCGGGTCTCCGCTTGGTTGCTTTGATCTGGTGCGCTTACGGAGCGGGTAAAGGCCGAGTCACAGAGGCCAAATCAGGGTTGTTTCATTGATATGGTGCAGCCCTTGTAAGAGATGCTTTGAGACACGTCATTGCAAAGGCAAAGCCAATACGGGGTAGGGTTTCAAAGAGTGCCGGCATAAAAAAACGCACCCCTGAGGGTGCGTTTTTTGCCATGGGCAGACAGCGGTTACCGGCTTGTTGTCCGGTACCTGAGCTATCAGTGCTGGAACATGGCAGAGATGGATTCTTCGTTGCTCACACGGCGAATGGCTTCGGCGAGCAGGGCAGACATGGTCAGCTGACTGACTTTACCTACTTTCATCATCTCTTCGCTCAGAGGCACAGTGTCGGTCACTATCACTTCATCAATCACAGAGTTTTTGATGTTTTCAGCGGCCTTGCCGGAGAACACTGGGTGAGTGGCGTAAGCGAATACGCGGTTGGCACCATGTTCTTTCAGGGCTTCGGCGGCTTTACACAGGGTGCCACCGGTATCAATCATGTCGTCAACGATGATGCAGTCACGACCTTCAACGTCACCGATAATGTGCATGACCTGAGCCACGTTGGCCTGTGGGCGACGCTTGTCGATAATGGCCAGATCGGAATCGTTCAGCAGCTTGGCAACGGCGCGGGCGCGGACAACGCCACCGATGTCCGGAGACACAACCACAGGGTTGTCCAGCTTCTTGGCAACCATGTCTTCCAGCAGCACTGGGCTACCGAACACGTTGTCTACCGGCACGTCGAAGAAGCCCTGGATCTGCTCGGCGTGCAGGTCACAGGTCAGTACGCGGTCAACACCAACGCTTGACAGGAAGTCGGCAACCACTTTGGCGGTAATAGGCACACGGGCAGAGCGCACACGGCGATCCTGACGGGCATAACCGAAGTATGGGATTACGGCAGTGATACGACCTGCAGAGGCGCGGCGCAGAGCATCGACCATCACAATGAGTTCCATCAGGTTGTCATTGGTGGGGGCGCAGGTGGATTGAATGATGAAAACATCAGCACCACGTACATTTTCGTTGATCTGGACACTGATTTCACCGTCACTGAAACGGCCTACCTCAGCCTCTCCAAGTTTGCAAAATAAACGGTCGGCAATCTTTTTCGCGAGACTGGGGGTAGCATTCCCAGCAAAGAGCTTGATGTCGGGCACTGTATGAACCTCAGGCGTTTGCTTGATATTTTAGTGTAGCTGCTGCCGCGCGTTCCCTGGCGTGCAGCGCAGAAGTAGTTTAAAGCTGAGCGAGTCTCAACTCCAACGGCGAACGATTCAGTCCTTTCGCAACAAAGCCCTGCATCTCAGCTGGCTTTTTAGCCAACGCCTCCAGCGCGGCCTGCTGCGAGCCGAATTCCCCGAACACGCATGCACCGGTTCCGGTCATTCTGGACGGCGCATATTCTACCAGCCAGCTTAAGGCATTGGCAACTTGGGGGTATTTGGCACTGACCAATGCCTGGCAGTCGTTTGACCAGCGTTCCGGGCTTAGTGATGACATGTCCAGCTTGGGCGTATTCCTAGGTAAATCAGGGTGCTGAAATACGTCGGCGGTGGATACATGGGCGTCTGGTATCAACACCAAATACCAAGGCTCTGCTACGTCCACGGGCTGTAATTTTTCGCCGACACCTTCGGCGAAAGCCGCGATTCCGTTAATAAAAACAGGCACATCAGCGCCGAGAGTCAGGCCGATATCCATCAGGGCTTTTTTGTCCAAACCCAGCTGCCACAGGGCGTTAAGCGCCACCAGTGTGGTAGCGGCATCCGATGAACCGCCGCCGAGTCCGCCGCCCATGGGCAGGCGCTTGTCGAGCCAGATCTCGGCGCCCTGTATACAACCTGTGACGCTCTGCAAAGATTTTGCGGCTTTCAGAATTAAGTTATCGCTGTCGGGGACAACTTGGCTGAGGTTGGAGTGCAGTTTCAACTCTGGTGTTGCTGTTATTTTAAAATCCAGCCAGTCACCGTAGTCGATAAACTGAAACAGGGTTTGCAGTTCATGGTAGCCATTGGGTAAGCGGCCATTGATGTGCAAAAACAGATTGAGCTTTGCCGGTGCCGGCCAGGCAAGGGATACAGACATCATCGGGCTCCTTTCGAACCTGTGGCATTGGCCAGTGCCTGCCATTCATTGGTTTGCAGCTTGATAACAGCGCTGGCGTGGGTAAGCTCCAGCATCCGTGGAACCGGTGCACCACTCTGGGTCTGCCAGCTGCTAATGTTAATGGTCCACTCGCCGTCGGCACTGATGATGGTCTTGGGGCGATTGAGGGTGTCGAACTCCACCTCATCACCCGCCATGGGCTGGCCGGTGATCCAAAAGGGCAGGGCATCGATGGGCAGGGTAAAACCACTTAAACCGTCGAGCAACCGCTGTGGACTCAGGTCTGAGTAGCGCTTGCCATCCACTTCCAGGGTGGCGCCATCCCGGTTTTGGGTCAGCAGCAGCACAGTAGTGCCCAGCATGCTGGTCAGCCTTAATTCGGCATTATCAGGGGTATTGAGCCAGAAGAGGTTGGCCGAAACCTTGTCGCCATTGGTGCGAATAAGCAGCTTGCCCTTAAGCTCCCAGGCCTTGGCATCACTGGCGTTTTCTACGCTGACAGGCTGCAGCGCGACCTTTGGTGTGACGCTGCAACCACCGAGCAGAGAAAGGGCGGTCAGGCCAGCAAGAGTGAATTTTGTGAATCGGCGCAAGTTAATCATCTATGACTGAATTAAATAAGTCCTTATGATACGAGGGCTTTAAAAATTATACCAATGGCCTTACCCGCTTTTTGGCTGCGGACGGGTTTCACCCCCGCATTGATGGAAAAAGTGGATAACAACAGAGATCTTTATTCGGTTTTGTTAAGCCTATTCTGTTTTTAATGGCCCCAATTCAGTAGAATGGCGTAATTCACACAAGCGCCGCACAGGATCCAGAAAGAGTCAGATGAGCCTTGTAGCAATCGGGATAAACCATAAAACGGCCACCGTCGATCTTCGCGAAAAGGTCGCCTTCTCCCCGGACAAAATCCATGATGCGATGCGAAGCCTCGCCTGTACCACCTCATCCAATGAGGCGGTGATTGTCTCTACCTGTAACCGTACCGAACTATACTGTAACAACGCCCGTGCTGAGGAAGTGATCCACTGGCTGGAGAGTTACCACAACCTGAGCCACGATGAGCTTATGCCCTGTGTCTATCACCATGAGGGGCAGGAAGCGGTGCGGCATCTGATGCGGGTAGCCTCGGGGCTGGATTCGCTGGTACTGGGCGAGCCGCAAATTCTTGGTCAGGTGAAACAGTCATTTGCCAAGGCCAAAGAGGCCGGCACAGTGGCTGTAACGCTGGACCGCCTTTTCCAGAGCACCTTCTCGGTTGCCAAAAAGGTCCGGACCGAAACTGAAATCGGGACCGCGGCCGTGTCTGTGGCCTTTGCCGCCGTCAGCATGGCCAAACATATCTTCTCTTCACTGGCATCTACCAAGGTATTGCTGATTGGTGCCGGTGAAACCATAGAGCTGGTAGCCAGACACCTGAAAGAAAACGGGGTGTCATCCATGGTCGTGGCCAACCGTACCGTGGAGCGCGCCCAAGCCATGTGCGAAGAGTTTGGCGCTACCGCTATTACGCTCTCGCAAATTCCGGATTTTCTCCCAAAGGCCGATATCGTGATATCCTCTACCGCCAGTCCGCTGCCTATTCTTGGCAAAGGCATGGTAGAAAAGGCACTCAAGCAGCGTCGACATCAACCTATGTTATTGGTTGATATAGCAGTTCCTCGTGATATTGAGGCGGAAGTCGGAGAACTCGACGACGCCTTCCTGTACACGGTCGACGATCTGCAGAGCATCATCGAACAGAATATGGCCTCCCGAAAGGAGGCGGCCGAGCAAGCCGAAGTGATAGCCCAGGAGCAATCTTTCCTGTTTATGGATTGGATCCGCTCGCTGGAGTCGGTAGACAGTATTCGCGAATATCGCACTGCCAGTATGGCAATCAAAGATGAATTGGTAGAACGGGCCCTCAATAAGCTGGCGCAGGGGGCCGATGGCGAGCAAGTTATTCTGGAGCTTGCCAACAAACTGACCAATCGCTTGATCCATGCACCGACTCAGGCCCTGACGACCGCCAGTCGTCAGGGGGACCTCAATACTCTGGGGCAACTTCGGACCGCGCTCGGCCTGGATAAACACTGAGACTTTTGAGAGTTAAATGAAGGAATCCGTCATCCGCAAGCTGGAAGGCTTGCTCGAGCGCAACGAAGAAGTATTGGCGCTGCTCAGCGACGCCAGCATCATTTCCGATCAGGACCGTTTTCGCGCCCTTTCCAAAGAATACGCCCAGCTTGAAGACGTGGTAAAAGGCTTCAAGGCTTATCAGCAGGCGGTGGCCGACCTGGAAACCGCCAAAGAGATGCTCGAAGAGGACGATCCTGAGCTGAAAGAAATGGCCCAGGAAGAAATCAAATCCGCCAAGGCGAGCCTCGAGCGGCTCGAGGCCGAGCTGCAAATTTTGCTGCTCCCTAAAGACCCCAACGATGAAGCCAACGCGTTTGTGGAAATCCGTGCCGGAGCCGGTGGTGATGAAGCCGCCATTTTTGCCGGTGACCTGTTCCGCATGTACAGCCGTTATGCCGAAACCCAGCGCTGGCAGGTGGAAATCATGAGCGCCAACGAAGGCGAACATGGTGGTTATAAAGAAGTCATTGCACGTTTCAGCGGTGAGCGCGTTTACGGCAAACTCAAATTCGAGTCCGGTGGCCATAGAGTTCAACGGGTGCCTGAAACTGAATCCCAGGGTCGGGTGCACACCTCGGCCTGTACCGTAGCTGTGCTGCACGAAGTGCCCGAAGCCGAAGCGGTGGAAATCAACCCATCTGAACTGCGCATCGACACTTTCCGCGCCTCCGGTGCCGGTGGGCAGCACGTTAACAAAACCGATTCGGCCATCCGTATTACCCACTTGCCCACAGGCACTGTGGTGGAGTGTCAGGATGAGCGCTCGCAGCACAAAAACAAGGCTCGTGCCATGTCAGTGCTGGTGGCCCGTTTGCAGGCTGCCGAAGACGAGAAGCGCCGCAGCGCCGAAGCCACCACCCGACGGAATCTGGTAGGAAGCGGCGATCGTTCTGAACGTATCCGCACCTACAACTTCCCTCAGGGGCGGGTGAGCGATCATCGCATCAACCTGACCCTGTATCGCCTCAATGAAGTGATGGAAGGCGATTTGAACGCCCTTATCGAACCCATAGTACAGGAACACCAGGCCGATTTGTTGGCGGCACTGGCAGACGAGCAGGGGTAAAGCTTGGCAGCCCATTCCACTATAGGTGAAGCCTTGCAATGGGGCTTCAGCACCCTGGCCTCCAGCAGCACTTCTGCCAATCTGGATGCCGAGGTGCTGCTGCAGCATTGCCTCGGTAAAAATCGCACTTTTCTTTACACCTGGCCTGAGCGACCACTGACCAGCGAGCAGTGGAAACACTTCGAGCAGCTGATAAACCGCCGTGCCAAAGGTGTGCCGGTGGCGCATATTCTCGGTGAGCGTGAGTTTTGGTCACTGAAGTTTTTGGTGAACGAAACCACCCTTATTCCACGGCCTGACACCGAGATGTTGGTTGAGACGGCGCTTAATCTGCCGCTGCCCGACAACGCCAGAGTGCTGGACATGGGCACGGGAACCGGCGCCATTGCATTGGCGCTGGCCAGCGAAAGGCCCAACTGGCGTATTACAGCACTGGATAAGGTGGATGATGCCGTCGCCCTGGCCAAGGCCAATCGTGAGCAACTGGGGTTGTCGCAGGTGGAAATCCTGCAAAGCGATTGGTTCAGTGCTGTACGGGATGCCGATTTCGACCTGATAGTCTCCAATCCGCCTTATATCGATGAGCACGATGAGCATCTGGCGATGGGGGATGTGCGTTTTGAGCCTTTAAGTGCGCTCACTGCCGCCGACGAAGGTTATGCGGACCTGAACCATATCGCCATGCACGCCCGTGAGCATCTCAAGGTGGGCGGGTATTTGCTGCTCGAGCATGGTTTTGCCCAGGCGCTGAAACTCAGGGAAACTCTGGTATCCCTTGGGTACGACAAGGTGGCTACTGTGCGGGATTTCGGTTCCAACGATCGCTGCACATTGGGGCTTTGGCATGGCGAGGATGCCTGAGTGCGCTTGAGGCACACTTGGTCCGGGCAGCATTGGTAAGGGCTGAAGGATTCGGGTACACTAGCGCCTTTGTTTTTCGGGCATTTAGTTTCAGGACTCTTTTACAAAAGGCAGCCAGGCTATGGAATCCATCAACAACCTCTATCCCGTCTTTAAGCACCTGCACCTGACGCTGGTGGCAACCAGTGTGCTCTTCTTTGTGGTGCGCTTCGTGCTCAAATTAAAAGAATCTGCCCTGCTGCAGAAAAAGGTGATGCGCATTGCACCCCACATCATAGATACCTGTCTGTTGCTGTCGGGTCTGCTGATGTGTTTCCTTATCAAACAATATCCCTTCGTTGACCCCTGGTTGACCGAGAAAATCCTTGCTGTGGTTGCCTACATTTTGCTGGCCATCATGGCGATGAAGTCCAATCGCAATAAATTTTTCCGCTTTTTTGCGTTCCTCGGCGCCATCGCCTGGGTTGTGTATGCGGCCAAAATCGCTGTCTTTAAACAGGCCATAATGCTGGCATCATGAGTGAATTTTCGTTAGTAGACGGTGTTTCCCTGCCGGAGACGCCGCTGGATATACTTGCGCATTTGGGGCTCGCAGACAGGCAAAAAGCCGAGTGGGCCTGGCTTGAAATCGCCGGTGGTGTGCTCAGTCATTATCTGGTGGACAGAGACGCCAGACTCAAGGCATTGCTGGGCTGGTTTTACCGGGATCTGGGCTTTCGGGCCAAAGATGACTATTTCAGTCTTGAGGCCGCGAGCCTGGCACACACACTGATGTTTCGTCAGGGGAACAGCACCACACTGGCAACCGTATTGATGCTGCTCGCCAAGCAACTGGATTTGCCACTCGAACCCATTCTGTTGCCCGGCCATACTCTGCTTTGTTTGAGGGACGGGAAGAAAAAACTGTTAATCGACCCGCTCAGTGGCGAGATCATTGACCGCAAACGGGTGCATGCCCTGGTGCGTGGCGAGTTGGGCAACTGGGCGCCGATGAAGCCGGTTTATGTGAAACCCTCAGGGGTGAAGGCACTCATCAGCCGAATGTTGGGAGAGCTCAAAGCGGGCGCCATAGTAAAGCAGCGTTTTGATGTGGCGCTTGCCTGCAGCAATATGCTGCTCGATTGGCACCCCGATGACACCACGCTCATTCGTGAAAGGGCCTTCATCGCCCAGCAGCTTGGCGCCATTCGGGTGGCCGAAGCCGACCTCAGGCAGTTTATCGATCTGAGTCCCCACGACCCTGTGGTGGAGTTGGTGAAAATGCAGCTGCGTGAGCTGGGCGAACATCACGAAATTCTGCATTAACAAAGATATACCTTACAAAATTAATAACACTTTCAGGGGGAAGAAAGGATGACAACGGCGCCATTGGTTACCAACGACGCAACCGTACTGGGTTTTTTGGCCATTATTCTGGGATTTGTGTTTTACACCCACAGCCACCCCAGCTGGCAAAAATTCTATAAATTCGTCCCGGCGTTGCTGCTGTGCTACTTCCTGCCTTCGCTGCTCAATACGTTCGGCATAGTCGATGGCCACAGCTCTCAGCTGTACTTTGTCGCCACCCGCTATTTGCTGCCCGCCTGTTTGGTGTTGCTGATTCTGTCGGTGGACCTCAAGGCCATCATGGGGCTGGGGCCCAAGGCTGTGGTGATGTTCCTCTGCGGCACGTTGGGGATTGTGATTGGTGGCCCGGTGGCGCTGCTGCTGGTGTCGGCCATTGACCCTTCGCTGACCAACGATATGGGGCCGGACTCTGTGTGGCGTGGTATGACGACGCTTGCCGGCAGTTGGATTGGTGGCGGTGCCAACCAGGCGGCCATGAAAGAAATCTATGAAGTGGGCGGCAGTGTGTTTTCGGTCATGATCACCGTCGATGTGATTGTGGCCAACGTGTGGATGGCCGTGCTGCTGTTTATGGCATCCCGCGCCAAAGAAATCGATGCCAAAACCGGCGCCGATACCAGTGCCATCGAAGCGCTTAAAGAGAAGGTTGAAAAGTACAAGGCCGAAAATGAGCGCAATCCCAGCCTGACCGATTTAATGCTTATTCTGGCGGTGGGCTTTGGTGTCACAGGTTTTGCCCATATTGCGGCGGATTTCCTGGCCCCCTTCTTTTCCGAGCACTTCCCCTGGACCAAACAGTACAGCCTGACTTCCGGCTTTTTCTGGCTGGTGGTGTTGGTGACGACCGCCGGTTTGGCGCTGTCGTTCACACCACTGCGTCATCTGGAAGCCGCAGGAGCCTCCAAGGTGGCGTCGTCCTTCCTCTATGTGCTGGTGGCTACCATTGGCCTTCATATGGATGTGAGTGAAATCCTCAAGACCCCGATTTACTTCCTGCTGGGCATCACCTGGATGTTGGTGCACGCGGGCTTTATGCTGCTGGTGGCCAAGCTTATCAAGGCGCCGTTGTTTTACATGGCGGTGGGCAGCCAGGCCAACGTCGGCGGCGCTGCATCTGCTCCTGTGGTTGCTGCGGCCTTCCACCCCTCTTTGGCACCTGTAGGTGTGCTTTTGGCGGTGTTCGGTTATGCTTTGGGCACTTACATGGCGTGGCTCTGTGGCCAGCTCTTGCAGCTGGTGGGCTGATTTTTCCGCCGGCGAGCGCGCCGGTTTATTCTTTGAGAGGCTTAGATGAGTATCAAGACAATCCAACTTGGCGACATCGCCATTGCCAATGACAAGCCCTTTGTACTCTTTGGCGGCATGAACGTGCTTGAATCGCGGGATCTGGCCATGAGTATTGCCGAGAAATACCTGGAAGTGACCCAAAAGCTTGGGATCCCCTATGTATTCAAGGCCTCTTTCGACAAGGCCAACCGCTCGTCTATCAACTCTTACCGTGGTCCCGGGATGGAAGAAGGCCTGAAGATATTTCAGGAAATCAAAGACACCTTCAATGTGCCGCTGATCACCGATGTGCACGAGCCTCATCAGTGTGCCCCCGTGGCAGAAGTGGTCGACATCATTCAGCTGCCAGCCTTTTTGGCACGCCAGACCGATCTGGTGATTGCCATGGCCAGAACCGGCGCCATCATCAACGTGAAAAAGCCACAGTTTCTGGCTCCCCACGAGATGCGCCACATAGTGAAGAAATTCAACGAGGCCGGTAACGACGAGATTATCCTGTGCGAGCGCGGCAGCTGCTTTGGTTACAACAACCTGGTGGTGGACATGCTGGGCATGGATGAGATGAAACAGAGCGGTTATCCGGTAATTTTCGATGCCACCCATGCACTGCAGCGTCCGGGCGGCCGTGAAGATTCTGCCGGTGGTCGCCGCGCCCAGGCAACTGAGCTTGCCCGCAGTGGTATGGCGCTGGGTCTGGCAGGTCTCTTTATCGAAGCACATCCGGATCCCGACAATGCCAAGTGCGACGGCCCCTGTGCTCTGCCACTGCATCAGCTGGAAGCTTACCTCAGTCAGATGAAAGCGGTAGATGACCTGGTGAAATCTTTTCCTGCACTGGATACCAGCAAGTAAACCACAGCATCAATCGGCTGTGATATGCTCAAACGCCCGGCTTTGCCGGGCGTTTTTTTTGGTCAATAGAGAAAAGGGAGAGTCTGTATGTGGGTGATGTTCACCCTGATGGCGGCCTTTATGCAGGCCTGGCGCAATGCCTTTCAAAGTGAGCTCAGTCGCGATGTTGGTGTGCTTGGCGTCACCCTGGCGCGCTTTCTCTATGCAGGTCCGTTGGCGGCTTTGTATCTGGCCGGGCTCTACCTGTGGCAGGATGCGTCCATTCCCAACTTCGGCGCGGATGCCCTTGGGTTTATTCTTGGGGCGGCGCTGATGCAAATTCTGGCTACGGCCCTCATGGTGAAGCTGTTTCAGCTTAAAAACTTTGCCATTGGCGCAGGGCTTGCCAAAAGCGAGGCGCTGGTGGCCGCTATTCTTGGGGTGGCCTTCTTTGGTACCAGCCTGTCACTCTTTGGCTGGCTTGGGGTACTTGTGGGCACTGTGGCGGTGTTTATGCTCTCAAGCAAGGGCGGCCTTCGCACACTCTCGCCCAAGACACTGTTACTGGGGCTTGCCAGCGGCAGTGCCTTTGCGCTCACGTCGCTATGGGTTCGTGAAGCCAGCCTGTGTCTCGATGTGCCTTTTCCCCACCGCGCCGCCTGGGTGCTCTTGCTGGTTATCCTTATTCAAACGGTGATTTTGCTGCTGTGGCTGCTGGTGCGAAAACCCGATGAGCTAAAGGCCATGATGGCAAGAAACCGACTGACGCTGGCCATCAGCGTCAGCAGTTGCCTTGGCTCCATTGGCTGGTTCTCTGCCATGTCGCTCACCGCCGTGCCCTACGTGAAAACCCTGGGCCAAGTGGAAATTTTCTTTATGATGCTGGTGTCGAGCCTGTATCTGAAGCAAAAGGTGCAGGTAAAGGACATGGCGGCGCTGGTTCTTATCGCATTAGCCGCCATCATGGTGATGTGGCCTCAATAAGAGGGTGCGTGGTTTAAAAGCGTCGCTCCAGGGTGTGAATGGCGTCGACCAGAGCTCTGTTGGTGGGTGTAGCAATGCTGTGGCGATGGCCAAGGCTGACCAGATAGCCATTTATAGCATCTATCTCGGTTTTGCGCTTATGGTCCACATCCTGTCGCATCGATGAGCGATTGGCTGCGGTAAGACGAATGACCTCATACACGCGGGCTGACAAGCTCTCTTCCTGTAACTCAATGCCCTGAGTCCTGGCGACCTCAACCAGCTCCCTCAGCACCCCGGCAATAGTAGCTTGGTAAGCATTATCTGCCAGTTCGCCATTACAGATGCCGTGAATGGCGGTAAGGGGATTGATACAGGCATTGACCGCCAGTTTTTGCCACAGGGCGGGCAGAATTGCCTCCACCCACTCGCTACCTGGAATGGCGCTCAGCAGCAAGGTTTTAAGCCCTGGCGCCATGGCCGGACCTGTGCAGTGGCCCAATTGCGTAAGACCACTACCGGTTTGTTTAAGGTCGTGTTTGCCAAGCCGCAGCGCTCCCTGACTGGTGGTGCCGAGCGTCAATCCCCGTCCATCCAACAGGGCCGCCACCTCTTCGTGGGGGCCAAGGCCATTGTGCAGTAACAGCAGATGGCAGTGCGGTGATAAACCGGGCAATGCGCCTGTGACTGCGTCAATTACCTGGTAGGCCTTCACTGTGATAATAAGAAGATCAAGTTCCCCCAGCAGGGCTTGCTTGTCGTTGGATTTGGCGAAGTTCAGGGTGTTGCGATTGCCATTCAGGTCTGTGAGGCTGTAAGGCTCTGTAATGGCAGTCAGCTGCCGGTCCAGCAGAAAGGGCAAGGTGCCCGCCGACGCCAGCTGATGGGCAATTAACTGGCCCACGGCGCCCGCACCCAGAATGCCAATTCGGCTCATGCGCCCTGAAGCCTGGATGCGCGGCGGTATTTACTATACAGCCATGCAGTGAGGAAGAAGGCGGCAACGCCCGCGAGGTCGGCTGCGATATCGCCCCAGGAGGCGGAGCGGTAGGGCAGGCGAGACTGAATGATTTCAATCAAACCGGCGTAGGCGGCCAGTGCCAGCAACATGATGTACCAGCGAGGTCTGAATGCCAGTTGGGTCAGCCAAGCCAAACCAAAGAAAGTGCCGAAATGCCCCACTTTGTCCAAATGGGGAATGGACTGGGGATAGCTGGGTTTGGAAAAGACCAGATAACTGGTGATACACAGGGCAATCACCAAAATGATTTTGAACAAAAACTGCCGATTCTTCACACGGAACTTTCGCTGGTAGACTTAGGCGCCCATGATAGGGAAATGTCCAGCCAAAGTCACTCATCGGCCTGTAAAACTCTGTGTCTTCAACGGCGGACTTGGGGCTTCAACTGTGCTGGCCGGATCGTTACACTATGCTCTATTCGGATTGAGGCCCGTTTTGTCAGAGGCCTGTTTTGCTTTTCAAGGGGTTAAAAAATGCCGTCATTTGATATTGTTTCGGAAGTGGATGCCGTTGAGCTTAAAAACGCTGTGGAAAACACCCGCCGTGAAATGGATGGCCGTTTTGATTTTCGTGGTGTTGAGTACAGTGTGGATTTCAAGGATATGGTGGTCATCCTGCGTTCAGAGTCGGATTTCCAGTGTCGTCAGATGGTGGATATTCTCAGAGGCCAGCTTGCCAAACGCAACGTGGATGCCAAGGCCATGGAAGTGGACGACAAGATAGTCCACACCGGCAAAACCTTTGCACAAAACGTGAAGTTCAAGCAGGGCATAGAGCAGGATGTGGCCAAGAAGCTTATCAAGCTGATTAAAGACAGCAAGGTGAAGGTGCAGGCGCAAATTCAGGGTGATTCGATTCGGGTCACAGGCAAGAAGCGCGATGACTTGCAGGCCATTATGCAACTGGCCCGCACATCAGAGCTGGGCCAGCCTTTTCAGTTCAATAACTTCCGCGACTGATTTAAGCCTTCTCTCAGTCTGTCACCTGCTCGCTCCTTGCCTCGGCGTGGGCAGGGGGCGACAGCTTTCCTACCAGCCATACCAGCAGCAATACCGGTAGACCAATCAGGCTGGCGGTAATGAAAAAGTTCACATAGCCAAAGGCATCGACCCAGGCACCGGAGAAACCGGCAATAAACTTGGGAAACAGCAACATGATGGACGACAGCAGCGCATACTGGGTCGCGCTGTAGCCACTGCTTGTGAGGCTCGACAAATAGGCGATAAAGGCTGCTGTGGCGATACCACCACTGAAGTTATCTATGGATATCGCCAGTGTCAGCAGTTCCATGTTGTATCCAACCATGGCTTGCCAGGCAAACAGCAGGTTGGTGGTGGCAACCAGCAGAGCGCCTAAAAACAGAATGCGCATGGTGCCATATTTCGCCAGCAGTATGCCCCCGAAGGCTGCGCCAACCAGGGTCATGATAAGGCCATACACCTTGCTCAGAAAGGCGATTTCCTCTTTGGAAAATCCCATGTCCACGTAGAACACATTCGCCATAATCCCCATGACTATGTCTGAAATCCGGTAGCAGGAAATCAGCGCCAGGATCAGGATGGCGCTCTTGCCGTAACGCCTGAAAAAATCGATAAAGGGCGCGGCGACTGCGTTATAGGTCCAGGACAGGGCCGCGGCCGTGCGGGGCGAGTATTTTTTACTGAGGCGCTCGCGCATCTCGGCTTCCAGCGCATTTGCCTTCCCCTGGTCGACGGCAGGCTCTTTGGCGCACAGGGTGGTTATCACCCCAATGAGCATCAATCCTGCCATGACCATATAAGCAGTTTGCCATGACGCGAGCCGATAGCCATCGGCTTCCGGCGCGACCCAGGCGGCGATGGTCAGGGCGCCGGCGGTCGCGATAATCATGGCCGAGCGATAGCCAATTTGATAAGCAGCCGCCAGGGCCGCCTGCATTTCCTGGGGGGCTGATTCGATGCGAAAGGCATCTATTACTATATCCTGGGTGGCTGAGGCAAAGGCCACCATCAGGGCGCATATGGCCATATAGGTGAGGCTTTCTTTTGGGTCGCTGCTGGCCATGCCCACAATGGCCCCAATCAGCATTAACTGGGCAAACAGCATCCAGCCCCGGCGCCGACCAAACAGCTTTGAGAACACCGGCAGTGGCATGCGATCCACCAGCGGGGACCAGAGCCATTTGAACGCATAGAGGATGGCAATCCAGCTGAAATAACCAATGGCAGTGCGATCGACACCGGCTTCACGCAGCCAGAATGACAGGGTCGAGAACACCAGCATCAGGGGTAAACCGGCAGAGAAGCCGAGGAACAGCATCACCAGTACCCGGCGATGGCGGTATACCGCCAGGAGTTCCCAGAGTCTGATTAAGGCAGCGGTAGGTAAATACATGATGGCCGGACAAGCGAAAAGGGGCTTTAGAATAACTTACTTAGCCAAGTGCGGGTCAAGCGGATTGGCAAAAGTTAATCTGCTGTGTGCATAAAAAAGACCCGCCAATGGCGGGTCTTGGGGACAGAGTCAGGATGCGGGACGCACTCCGATGCAGCCGCCCGGGATCTGACCGCCTATGCTAAGGTAATCACAACAGTCCTGCAGCTGCTTTCGCAGAAACAGGTTGCCGCGAAGTACCCAAACAGGCCAGCGGTCAAAGCAGTGCATCAAATGCCAAAACACCCTTTCAGTGTCAGACTGCGCTTCACCCTGGGGGGACAACTGTTGCCACTCCTCGAGGGTATCCCATAAATACAGCTGGATTTCGCGGTAATCGAGCTGATCACTCAAGAACGCTCTTCCATACTGAGCCAGTTGGGGCGCTTTGCTATCGATGAAATCCGTTGGTGTCATCGTATCGCCTCCTTGTTTAGCTCACTGAGTATAGTCAGCTTTAGAGTGCTGACTCAAAACACAGTTTATTTTCTTGGCAACAATTTGGCTGACTTGAGCACAATCTGAGTAACAGGAACATCGGGCCAGTTCAGTTTGCTGTTGTGTTCTGTGGGCACGACCGCCATAGCTTCCAGAATTTCGCGGCCTTCCACCACTTCACCGAAAACGGCATAGCCCCAGCGGCGCTTGGAGGGGTCGAGCTTGGTATTATCTGCCACGTTGAAATAAAACTGGCGGGTGGCCGAGTGGGGGTTGTTCTCCCTTGCCATGGCGATGGTGCCGAAGGCATTGGACAGGCCGTTGCCTGACTCATTAACGATGGGGGCTGATTCTGGCAGTTCCTCCAGTTTGGGATTAAGACCGCCGCCCTGAACCACAAATTCCGGAATAATGCGGTGGAAGATAGTGTTGTCGTAGTCACCTTTCACCACATAGGTCAGGAAGTTATCGACAGTAATGGGGGCGCGGGTGCGGTCGAGCTCCACCACAATTTTGCCCATGGTGGTTTGCATTTCAACCTGGGGGTAGAGGTTATCGGGTTGAATATCCACTTTGGCCGCCAGCGCCACGTTAGACAAGCCCAGCATCAGGGCTGCAATGATCCATTTCATTTATGATTTCCTTTTTCGTTGTTATTGCATCAGAAACTGGGTCAGTTCGGGGTCATTGACTATGTCGCCAGCAAGCTGGGTGATGAGCTTATTCATTTCCAGCTCCAGAGTAGCCAAATCCAGGCTCAGCGGCCCCTTCATGGTGCCTCTGGCGGTGTAGCGTTTGCTGAACAGTTGCTGCTCGTTGCGGGCATAGGCGCTGATGATGATTTCGTTGGCGGCCTCGTAACCCAGCATGGTTTCATTGATATCCGACTGTAAACGCTCCAGTTTCAGCTCAAGAATATTGGTGGCGGCCGGATCGAGTTGGAAGCCTTTACTGCTGAAAGACTGGCGGAACAGATTGCCCAACTGAATAGCTGGCGACTCGCCAGTCCCCATCAGTTTGGCCGGGTCATCCCCTTTGATGATACGCACTGCGGTGTTGGAGCTTCTGGCATCCTGAGTGCTCAGGGCGATACGTCCATTGGCACTGCTGGTAATGGCGGGTACATCGGGACTCAGAGCAAGGTAATTGGACGGACTGCCCGCGCAGCCGCTGAGGGTCAGAATGGCAGTCAATACGGCTAAGGATTTCTTCATCTTGGATCCAAAACGAGACAAAAGTCGCATCAGAATACCAGATTTGTTCGCCATCGCCAGTCAATGAAAACCAGTTCAGTAAGCATTCAGTTTGTCTCTGGCATGCTCCTTGTGCCAATTGCATCCAATCATAGGGAAATCGATGAAACTATTCAGTTTAAGTGTAATGAGTACACTGATAGCGATGGGGCTTGCCAGTGCTGAAGTAAAGGCAGAAGCCAGTCCTCATATCACCGGGGTAAACCTGGGTTACGGCACTCAGGAATATGAGAGCCGTGATGGCGAGCGCTGGGATGCCGGTGACGGATTCAAGTACGACATTTGGTACAGATACATGCTGACCAGCCATTGGGGCGTTGAACTCAGCTATGGTCAGGGCACTGGCGGCGCTTACAGTGCCATGTTCGATATACTCTCGGACGTGAGAGAGCTTGAGTACTCGAACTACCGCGCAGCCCTTTACGGCCAATACAACTTCTCCCGTGGCAACAGCGTCTATGCCAAAGCCGGGATGGCTTTTTCTGATATCACATATGATCTGGACGATTCCCGCATTAAAGAAGATGCGGAAGGCTTTTTTGGCGCGGTTGGTTGGCAGCACAGATTCCACTCAGGATTTGGACTGGGAGTCGAATACCAGTACACAGATCTGAAGCAGCTCGAAGTTCAGAGTATTAATATCGCCTTCTCCTGGCAGTTTTGACGCTTCAGCGCTTTTTACTTCGTTTTGTGCATCTACGACGCCCTCAATTGAGGGCGTTTTTGTGCCCTGACTTGCGTGGGGTACTTTTACAAATCGATAACGTCGGGCTTTAAACTGTCGACAATCGGCGTTAGAGTAAAAAACCAAAAAAATAATAAATTGTACGATGGAACATTCAACAAGCACACCAGGGATGACCAATTCAGCCACATTCAAAACCTTGGGGATCCAGGATTGCCTGATGGCTGCCGGGCGTCCCTGTTTTGGGCATTTCGATGGCCCGGTTGCGTCTTTGGGGCTCGATGACTTTATCCTGATGAACGACATGGATAAGCCTGCCTCCCGCTTGCAACGCCATTTTGGCTATAAGCAGTTCGAGTTTATTGCCGTTAACACCCCCAATTACCTGATAGGCATCGCCCTGGCTGATATTCGCTATCTCGGCAGCGGCTTTTGCTACGTCTACGATGTCAGCAAAAAACGTGTGTATGAGAAGCATTGGATAAGGCCACCGGGCAGCTTCAGCCTTGGCCCGTCGCCTGTGTCGGCATCCAGTTCCATGGCTGGTGTCAGTATTCACCGCCGGGATGGTCGCTGGTCGGTGGCGCTGGATTTGGTGCTGGACACACTGCCGCTGAAGGCCGAGTTACAACTGGACGCAATGCCGCTGTCGCTGCCCATGGCCCTTTGCAGCCCTACCGGCTACAGCGGCTGGACGTACACCCAAAAGCACAACGCCTTGAGTGTCAAAGGCAGCCTTTATATCAATCACGAGCCGCAACCCCTCGGGCGTGCGCTCGCAGGATACGATTTTTCAGCAGGCTACATGCGCCGGGAAACCAGTTGGCGCTGGGCCTCCATTAACGCCCATGTGGGTAACAGCCTGCTGGGGCTCAATATTGCCGCAGGGGTAAATGAAACCGGTAGCAGTGAAAACGTGCTTTGGCTCGATGGCGTGCGTAAACACCTGGGGCCTGTGCATTTCGAATTTGACCGCAGCCAGGCTGAACATGGCCGCTGGCGCTTGTGGTCTGAGCGGGATGAGCTTGAACTCGAATTTACGCCCCAGGCCTGCCGCTCTGAGCGGCTTAACCTGATACTGCTGAAAAGCAACTTCCGCCAGTATCAGGGACACTTTTCGGGATGGGTACGTGATGTGGAAGGGGGCAAGGTTCACCTCGATAGGGTGCTCGGACTCACCGAAGATCATTTTGCCAAGTGGTAAGTGCACACTGCACCAGGAATAGAAAAGCAAGAACAACAAGTGGCCCACAAGTGTCAGGACTTTTGGGCACAGACAACAGGGAAGATAATGAACCTCGACAAGCTAATTGCCCATCCGGAGCTGCTGCTGATAGTGTTGGCGCCGATTTTTTTTCTGTGCATGGCGCTGGAGTTTGTGGTCGCCAATGTGCGTAAGCGACTGCCGGAAAATGCCAGATACAGTAAAGCAGAGCTCCTGTGTAACCTCAGTCTGGCGGGAATGCACCAGGCTGCCGATCTGCTGAGCGGATTTCTGATTGCCAAACTGTACCTGTATTTTTTTGGTTGGCGGCTGTTCGATATTGAAATGAATGGGCTTAATTTTGTGTTGCTGCTGCTGGCACAGGATTTTTGCTATTACTGGTTCCATCGTTGCAGCCACCGATGCCGCTGGATGTGGGCCGCTCATGTGGCTCATCACAGCTCAGAAAACATGAACTTTTCCACCGCTTTCAGACAAAGCCTGATGTACCCGCTGGCGGGAATGTGGATATTCTGGTTGCCTCTGGTTGTGATTGGTTTCGACCCTGCCTGGGTCGTGTTTGCGGTGCTGGCAAGCCTTGGGTTTCAGTTTTTTGTACATACCCAGCTGGTGGATAAACTTGGCCCGCTGGAATGGGTATTCAATACTCCCAGCCACCACAGGGTGCATCACGGCTCAAATCCCCAATACATAGATAAAAACTACGCCGGCGTGCTCATCATTTGGGATCGGCTGTTTGGCACCTTCGTCAAAGAAGAGGAAACCGTGCGCTACGGCATCACCAAGCCGATTAACAGCATGAACCCGCTCACGGTCACCTTCAGTGAATGGCGCGATAT
Organism: Shewanella amazonensis SB2B; assembly: GCF_000015245.1. Classification (NCBI taxonomy): domain Bacteria; kingdom Pseudomonadati; phylum Pseudomonadota; class Gammaproteobacteria; order Alteromonadales; family Shewanellaceae; genus Shewanella; species Shewanella amazonensis. The sequence goes on along the minus strand of NC_008700.1, from coordinate 3,058,785 downwards.
GTTCACAGATGCCACGGCGCCGGGGCTGAGTCTCGCCGAGCGCTGGCGTCAGCTTTTTGCACCACCCTCCAGCGCCAACGATAAGGATTGAGGCTTCGCAAGCTCCATGGCTTGGAGTAAGCTTGGGGCGTCCAAGTCTGAAAGAGAACCCTATGAAACTCTTTGTATTCGAACATTGTCCCTATTGTGTTCGCGCCATGATGATAGTGGGCTATAAGGGCATTGCGCTGGAAAAAGTAATACTGCAAAACGATGATGTGGATAGCCGTATCCGCATGGTCGGTGCCAATATGGTGCCTATTCTGCAAAAAGACGATGGCAGCTATATGGCCGAGAGCCTGGATATCGTCGCTTTTCTCGATGCGCTGTGCGGTGAGGCTCTGCTTGAGCCCGCCAAGCATGAGCAGCACATCGCTGCCTGGCTGGATAAGGCCGGTTATTACAGCAGCCGATTATTGCATCCCCGCAACGTGAGAATGGGGCTGCCTGAGTATGGCTCAGAAGCCGCTATCCGCTGGTATACCGAGAAGAAAACGGCGGTCATAGGCATGAGCTTCGAGGAGGCCTTCGCCGCATCGGGGGAGTACATAGCTGCGCTGGAGCCACTGTTTACCGAACTGGATTTGATACCGCTGCCGAGTGAGCGCAATAATCAGTTGGGGTATGACGATGTATTGCTGTTCCCTGTGCTGAGAAACCTCACTGCGGTGAAAGGGCTTAACGTTGGAAAGCGAGTCCGCAGCTATATAGATGAAGTGGCCGCGCTCACCAAGGTCGCGCTGTTTGATACGACAGCCATATAGCGCCAATATCCTCCCGGCCTTTTTGCCAAGGCTATCCGATAACGAAAACGCCCCATAACAGGGGCGTTTTTTCGATGTCACTACACATTGTTATCAGCGCAGTCAGGCACTATTTTACCGCTTGCAAAATCACAAACTTTCCGTTGCTGGCGATGGTTTTACAGTTGCCAAATAAACGCTTGAGTTTAATGTGATAACCAAGGTGGCGGTTGCCAACTATGTGCAGTAAGCCCCCCGGCTTCAACGCGCGTTTGGCATCGTTAAACATCTGCCAGGCAATATGGTCAGTAATGGCTTCCCCCTGATGGAACGGCGGGTTGCACAGGACCAAATCTGCCTGAACTTCATTGGGCAGGTGGCTTAAACAATCATCCCAGATAAATTCTGCCCGGCCCTCATCCAGGGCGTTCAGTGCCCAGTTCTGGCGGGCACTTTCCACTGCCATGGCCGACTCATCCACCAAATAGAGTCTGGCATCCGGATAGGTCTGGGCTGCCTTGAGAGCCAGTACACCATTGCCGCAGCCAAGGTCGATGACTGAGCTGAAATGCCCCTGTGGCAGATTCGCCATCATCAAGCGGGCGCCAATATCCAGTTTGCTGGCAGCGAACACGTTACTGAGATTGGTCACCTTCAAGCCGTGCTCTGGCACATCCCAAACACTGGGCTTACTGACTGGACGCGGGTTGCCATCGGCGGTGATGGTAATGATGCGGGTCTTTTTCCAGGTGAGGCTGGCAGTAGCCGGGCCCACCGCTTTGGCAATCAAGGCAAGCAGCGATTGATTGATGTGTTTGGCCTTTGCCCCCATCAGGATCACATCCCCCGCCGCCAGGGTTTGGCTCAGCTGGCTTAAAGTATCGGTCAGGAAGTTGAGATTCTTGGGCAGCTTCATCAGTATCTGTCTGCCCTTGGCAAAGCTGCCCAGGTTTGTGCAGTCCTGATAATCGACTTTGGCGCTTGCGAGCCCATTGGATGCCAGGTTTGCCTTACAGCCCAGATGCGCGGTGCGGCCATCGGCAGCAAAGACGATATCGGCATCGGACCTGGCGGTGGCAAGGGCGCAGGTGAGGGCACCAAAGCTGTCATTGATCACCAGAAATTTGGCGGCCAATTCGGTGTTGGACTCATTCAGGTATTTCAGCAGGTGTTCGTCGGCGGCGTCCCAGGCTTGCAGGTTGGGATCGCTGGTGGCGGGAAACCTGTGAAGGTCCAGCTCACACGGGGTACCGGAAAGGAATGCTGAAAATCGGGTCGTCATATGTCAGAGTATCTCATCAGTGGGGGCGCGATTATCGCAAATTGTCGTGCCGCTTGCGACTCTTCCTGTTACCTCAAGCATAGGAGCAGATGTGACCAATCAGCTTGAACTCACATTGGCGCGTGCCACAGGGGCAAAGTCAGAGCCGCCTGTCAGCCATGTACCGGCCTTTCTGAGCCCCCGGCAACAGGCGCTGTTGATGACCGAGGCCGCTGATTACCCCTTCGAGTCGCCAATGATTAAAGTCTATGGCAAGTGGCACCCCATACCCCGGCAGCAGGTGTGGTTTGCCGATGAAGGTTGCAGCTACCGATACTCTTCTTTACTCATCTCTCCAACGCCCTGGCCACATTATTTATTGCGGCTTAAGCAGGCGCTGGAAGCACATTGTGGCGCCGGTTTTAATGGTTGCCTCGTTAATCATTATCGCGGCGGCGAAGATACCATGGGATTTCATGCAGACGATGAGCCTGAGCTGGTGGAGGAGTCTCTTATCGCCATCGTCAGCCTGGGCGCCTCACGCCCCTTGGTGATGCGCCGCCGCGAAGATGGTCTTCGCTGCCGGGTGCTGTTACAAAGTGGCGATCTGCTGCTGATGCATCCCCCAATGCAGTCTACCTGGGAGCACGCCATCCCCCGCAGCCAAAAGTCGCTGCCTGCGCGGATAAGCTTTACCTTCAGAAACCTCAAGCCCTATTTTCACGGTCGCTGATTGTCATGGCTTACCCTGAACTGTGCACTTAGCCACAGACCCGGGTGTCTGCCCCAAGTAGAGTGAGACATCACCCAGCAGTGTTTAGGGAGTCGAGTCCATGAAAATTCAGTTTATTGCCACGGTCGTGGGGCCACTCGGTCCGGATGTGCTCCAGTCTTTGGCCAAGGTCAGTCGCGAGCAGGGGGCGGAATGGCTTTCCAGTAAGCTCATCATGCAGGACGGCCAGTTTGCCGCCATGATGAAAGTCAGCATCGACGACGATAAAGAGGCCGCGTTGAGAGACAATCTGGCGCGGGAATTCCCCACCCTGGGATTCGTGTATGCCCCAGTGGCCGCGGTGGAAGGGCCGGTGCAGCAGATACAGGTGGAACTCGACTGCAATGACAGACCCGGATTGACCCGGGATGTGAATAACGTTCTTGCCAATCTTGGTGTTTCTGTCTCCCATTTTGAAAGCCACAGGGTGCAGGTCACGAGCCTTGGTCGCACCCTGTTTAACGCCAGCTTATCTGTGGCCTTAGCGCCTGAGATGGATATTGCGACGCTGACCTCGGCACTGGAAGCGGTGGAGCCCAACGCCAGGGTCCACTATCGGGAAATGGCCTTTGCGGCACACAGGGTTTGATCTTTGACCGGGGCGGCGCTAATCTGCCGCCAATCGCCATTACCGGAACACTGTTATGTCTGTTGCCGATATTATTTCCGCCAAGCTGAATGAAGCCTTCGCCCCCACGCATCTTGAAGTGATTAACGAAAGCTACATGCACAATGTGCCCAAGGGTTCTGAAACCCATTTCAAGGTGGTCATCGCCAGTGACAGCTTTGAGGGACAGCGTCTGATTGGCCGCCACCGCGCCGTGAATGCGGCGCTTGCAGTTGAGCTGGCCAACGGGGTCCATGCCCTGTCGATGTTTACCTATACGCCCGACGAGTGGCAGGGTATGGACGCCGTGCCTGCATCGCCAAAGTGTCGCGGCTGACGTAGTGATTGCGCATTGTTAAAACACCCGCCCCCGGCGGGTGTTTTGATTTTCAGCATCGGCCAAGGACCTTGGCGGTTTCCTCGCTGTGGGATTTCTGTTATCAATAGGTTGCATTGATAACAATAACGACATAACTACAGCTTAATTATGGGAAAACTGATTGGATTTTTTGAGGGGATAACTGAGGCCCTGGGGCGGCTGGTGGGGTGGTTTACCCTTGGCATGGTGCTGATGACCCTCGCCGTGGTAGTGCTCCGCTATGCCTTTGCAACCGGCGCCACGGCGCTGCAGGAAACAGCGCTTTATCTTCATGGTGCCGTTTTTACCCTGGCTGCGGGTTTTACCCTGAAACGGGATGCCCATGTGCGGGTTGACGTCTTTTATCGCCAGTGCAGTGAGCGCACCCGTCATTGGATAGATTTTGTCGGTACCCTGGTGTTTCTGTTTCCCCTGTCTCTTGCCATAGGCCTGTACAGTTTTGATTATGTGATGAATGCCTGGCGCATTCAGGAAAGCTCTGCAGAGGCTGGTGGCCTGCCCTGGGTTTACCTGCAAAAGTCACTGCTGCTGGGGCTGTGCGTAAGTTTGATATTGCAGGGATTGTGTGAACTTTACCGTCATGGCAAGGCGCTCTTTGGCAGGGAGGCTTGCTGATGGCGCTGCTGCTGTTTCTCATCATTTGTCTGGTGTTGATGCTGGGCTACCCGGTGGCACTCACCCTGGGTGGTGTGGCCTTTTTGTTCGCCCTGTTCGCCAGTTTTTTTGGGGCTTTCGATATGGGGCTGTTTGGCCTCTTGCCCAATCGCATCTTCGGCATTTTGAATAATCAAATTTTGATGGCGGTGCCGCTGTTTGTGTTTATGGGCGTTGTGCTTGAAAAGTCCAGGATTGCCGAACAGTTACTCACCACCATGGGTGCACTCTTGGGGCGTTTTCGAGGCGGCCTGATTTTCAGCGTATTTTTTGTCGGCGTGCTGCTTGCTGCCAGCACCGGCATTGTCGGTGCCACTGTGGTCACCATGGGGCTGATGTCGCTGCCAACCCTGCTTAAGCGCGGTTACAGCCCCGAACTCAGCGCCGGTGCCATCTGCGCCACCGGCACCCTCGGGCAAATTATCCCCCCTTCCATCGCCTTGGTGCTGCTGGGAGACGTCCTGTCCAATGCCTATCAGCAGGCTCAGCTGAAAATGGGCATTTTTAATCCCAAGTCTGTGTCTGTGGGCGATCTCTTTGCCGGTGCTCTGATCCCGGGCTTGATGTTGGTGAGCCTCTATATGTTCTACACCCTGTTTCGCTTATGGCGCTCTCCGGCAGATTTTGGCAGTGCGATTACGCAGGATTACGAGCCCGCGTCGCTTGCCAGGGTGATTTCAGCTTTGTTGCCACCGCTGCTGCTGATTTTCTTGGTACTCGGCTCCATTTTGGCCGGTATTGCCACGCCAACGGAGGCGGCGTCTGTGGGGGCCGCAGGCGCCTTGTTGATTGCGCTGCTCAAACGCCAAATGAGCATGCTGGCCTTGAAGGAGGTGATGCAAAGCACGGTCAAAATCACATCCATGGTGTTTTTGATCCTGATTGGTGCCTCTGTGTTTTCGCTGGTCTTCAGGGGGCTTGGCGGGGAAGAGCTGATACATAACCTCTTTGCCAATATGCCCGGTGGCGTTGTGGGTGCCATGTTACTGGTGATGACGGTTATTTTCGTGCTCGGTTTTATCCTCGATTTTATCGAAATCACGTTTGTGGTAGTGCCACTGGTTGCGCCGATCTTGCTTGCCATGGGGCTGGATCCTGTGTGGCTTGGGATCATGATTGCACTCAATTTGCAAACGTCCTTCTTAACCCCGCCCTTTGGTTTTGCGCTCTTCTATTTACGGGGCGTCAGTGGAGACAGTGTTTCGAGCGGACAAATTTATCGCGGGGTGATCCCATTCGTCATTCTGCAGTTGCTGATGTTGATATTACTTGGGATTTGGCCGGCACTTGCCACCTGGCTGCCGTCGGTTTTGTATGGCTGATGATGTCCAGGCCTGTTTAAAGGAGTAAGGAAAATGCAAACAAGATTAAGGATTTGCATGTTGATGGCCGCGAGTTTGTTGGCCGGCTGCAATGATGATAAACAAGCTGCTGAGGCCACACCGATAGACAGTGCCAAACAGATAGAATGGAAGCTTGCCACCTCCTGGCCCAAGAACTTTCCCGGCCTTGGCACAGCGCCTGAACACTTTGCCGTGATGGTGGATGAAATGTCGGCCGGACGTCTCAAAATCAAGGTGTATGGGGCAGGGGAGTTGATGCCGGCACTGGAAGTGTTTGATGCAGTCAGTCAGGGCTCGGTGCAGATGGCCCACAGCGCGTCTTATTATTGGAAAGGCAAGGCGCCGGCGGCGCAGTTTTTTACCTCCATACCCTTCGGGCTCAATGCCCAGGAGATGAATGGCTGGCTGACCTATGGCGGAGGACAGGAGTTGTGGGAAGAGGTGTATGCTCCTTTTGGTATTCTGCCTTTGCCGGGGGGCAACAGCGGCGTACAGATGGGCGGATGGTTTAATAAAGAAATCAACACTATCGATGACCTTAAAGGGCTTAAAATGCGTCTGCCAGGCCTGGGCGGCGAAGTGTTGAAGCGATTGGAAGGTGTGCCCGTTACCCTCCCGGGGCGTGAACTCTATACGGCCATGCAAACAGGGGCCATTGATGCTACCGAATGGGTGGGACCTTACAACGATTTAGCCTTTGGCCTGCATAAGGTCGCCAAGTATTACTACTATCCCGGCTGGCATGAACCGGGTACCACACTGGAATTCATGATTAACAAAGCCGCCTTCGAGAAATTGCCCAAGGATTTACAGGCAATTGTGAAGATAGCGGCAAAGGCGACCAATCAGGATATGCTGGATGAATACACCGCCCGCAACGTGGGGGCGCTGGATGCGTTGGTAAATGAACATGGGGTGGTACTCAAACAGTTTCCCGAAGAAGTGATGGCGCAGCTCAGAAGCGTATCGGCTGAGGTAATTTCTGAACAGTCGAGCCAGGATCCCATGATGAAAAAAGTGAACGAAGCCTACCGTGAATACGAGGCTGGCGTCAGGAAGTACCATCTGATTTCTGAGGACGCCTACACCCGTTTACGTGAATGAGTTTTGGTGGCCCTGCTTTGATGCTATGCTTGCGTCACTTTGCACCACCCAATTGTGCCCCAACAGAAGGGGCTGGAGAGCAACATGCCATTATTGGACAGTTTTACCGTTGATCATACCCGCATGAACGCCCCGGCCGTGCGCGTAGCCAAGACCATGAGCACCCCAAAAGGTGACACCATTACCGTGTTTGACCTGCGTTTTTGTGCCCCCAATAAAGACATTCTCAGTGAGCGTGGCATCCACACTCTTGAGCACCTCTTCGCTGGTTTTATGCGTGATCATCTCAATGGTGAAGGTGTCGAAATTATCGATATCTCTCCCATGGGCTGCCGCACCGGCTTCTATATGAGCCTGATTGGCGAACCGGCTGAAAAGCGCGTGGCGGACGCCTGGCTGGCTGCCATGGAAGATGTACTGAATGTGGTTGATCAAAAGGCCATCCCTGAGCTCAACGAATATCAGTGCGGCACTTACGAGATGCACTCACTGTCTCAGGCGCAGGACATTGCCAAAGCCGTGATTGCTGCCGGGATCAGTGTGAACCGCAACGACGAACTTAAACTGTCAGACGAAATTTTGCACAAACTCTAATTTCTCTGACATAACGTCAAAAAAGCGGCGCCAGCCGCTTTTTTTTCGTCTAAAATCATCCATGTCACAAAAAAATTACAAATAAACCACCCCAGGTGGAAATTCCGGGATGAATGGATGAAACAAACCCCTGCGCTTGTAGGCAGCCTATTGATGGGCGTTACAAGTATTTCAGGTTGGGCGAGTGAAGTTACAACGTCCGATACCAGCCCTTTCTTTATTGAGCGACTCGGGTTGAATACCCCGTCAGCACTGCCACTCTACCCCACTGGCCTGATGGTCGGTCGGGGCGATCTGTTTGGTGAAAGTCGCTTTCTCCATGCCGACAGCCACGCCGCAATCCCAGAATTGATGGGGACATCTCTTGCAGCAGCCCCCTATGTTGCTCCGGGAGTGTGGCTCAATACCGGCCGTTTTGGTATTGAGGCCATGGACAATTGTGCCTCGCAGACTGAGTGGGTTCAGATTAACTGCGTTAACCAAAACGGCGGTGATTATTTGGTTCCGGCGATAGGCACCAGTGGTAATTCGATAGGACTTGAAGCGCGGGATGATAAAACCGGTGGCCTGAGGGCGGCGTTTGCCTCCCGCAACGATGCCCTCGATATGAGCTTTGCCGGCAGTCACCTGAGACGTGAGGAAGGCGACGACTGGTGGGTTCAGACCAAAGATACAGAAGTCTTTGTTGCCCTGGGGGCTTCAAGTTTACCCGGGGCCAGAAAAAAACAACGCACCGAGCTCTCCTGGCTCTATAAAGATGCAACATCAGCCCTGCCTGCAAGCGACTGGATACAGCAGAGTGACAGACAGCGTTTGCAGCTCAGTCACAGCGTTCAAACCGGCGAAAGCCGTCGCACCGACACCCGGCTATTTTATCAGGAAACCGGGTTTCGGACCTTTCTGGCCGATATGACGATGATGCCAACGCCGCCGATTCTCCCGGTCGCTGAGCATAGCGGCAAACTGGGTGACAGCCAGTTCCATACCTATGGCATTGTCAGTGAGAGCCTGGACAAATTTGGCTCCCACTCAATAGGCTACCGCCTCGCTTATCAAAGGGAAGGCGCAGAGTATTTACTTGCAGACAAACACATCAATGACAGCGCCAGCGTGCTGGATCTCGGCGTTCGTGGCCGCCTGGGCTTTGATTGGGTCGATGTTGAAGTGGATGGACTCTGGCGCCGCGCCGATTTGACAAGGGATACCAGCGAAGCGGGTACTGACTTCAGGGTTGACGACTGGCAGTACGGTGTGGGCCTTTGGTTTGCCAATGATCGTATTATGCTCAGGGGTGAACATCGCTTTGCACCGCCATCACCGGGAAATCTCGAGGCCTTATCCCAAAGCGCTGACCACCTTCGTTTAACGGCGCGTTGGCCTTTGGGCGACTTGATGCTGCAGGGGGAGGTTTGGTATCAGGCATTTGATAACTTACATTTTGATTGTACGGAGCTTTCTGACTGTGAAACGATTCGCGGTGTATCTCAGCTCAATGCCGGAGAGGTGGATGCTGAGGGTCTGAGCCTGGGGCTGCAGTGGTCAGGGCAATTCGGCATGGTAAAGGTGCCCCTGTCTATCCAACTGGAAGAGAATCGTGCCAACTTTGCGTCAAGTGCCTGCCTTGAACAGTACTCTGTGTGTTGGCAGGATGGCGACCGGGTTCCCTGGCAACCACAGCGGCAAGTGACGCTGGCAATGGGGCTGGCAGCAGGTGAGTGGTCACTCTCAGTGACGGGCCGTGACAGTGAATTTGTTGATGAAAACCTGCGCCGAATCGATGTCAGTCTCAGTTGGCAACGAGGAGCGCATCAGGTGTATCTCAGAGGGGATAATGTGTCCGCCGAGCCGCTGTCAAACCCCACCGACTTTGGTCCAATATCCGGTGAAGTTTTAGTCAGTCTAGGATATCGCTGGCACGGTTGAACTGTGGACCTTATTGTTTCTCAAATTGTTTATGAGCCTGCTGGTAAACTAAGCAGGCTCATTTGGTTTTTATGGATTTAAATTTATATATATCAATTAGATAAATTTGTGGTTGCGACATTTTTTTAAATCTGTCACAGCCATGAAAAAGCTGGCAGGAAAACCTTGAAATTCACTGCAATCAGGCGCTCGGGAAGTTTGAAATCACTTATAATTTTCGTGGCGATGGCAGGGCGTTTGGGGTAAAATGCGCGCGACCAGCGTGATTGCGATCGCATTTCTGTGATAAATCTGCGCCAGCTCAACGCGAACGGTGTTGTTTAAAACCGGGTGCCCCGCAGGAACGCGGCGCTTTGTCTTTCCTTCAAACGTAGTGCATGTGGATATGATTACAATTAAGAAAGGATTGGATTTGCCCATTGCGGGTGGTCCAGAGCAAGTTATCCATGATGGCCCAGCCATTAAACACGTAGCTACATTGGGTGAAGAGTATATTGGCATGCGTCCTACCATGAGAATCAAGGTAGGCGACAAGGTAGCCAAGGGTCAGGTGATTTTTGAAGACAAAAAGAATCCTGGCGTTAAATATACGGCTTTGGCCAGTGGTACTGTTACTGAAATCAACCGGGGTGCCAAGCGTGTGCTTCAGTCTGTGGTGATCGAAATTGAAGGTAACGATGCCGTTGCTTTTGATAAGTTCGATGCCAGCCAGCTGGACAGCTTGAGTGCCGAGCAAGTAAGAAACAACCTGATTGAATCAGGTATGTGGACCGCCCTGCGTACCCGTCCTTTCAGCAAGGTGCCTGCAGTGGACGCGTCTCCTGCCGGTATCTTCGTTACCGCCATCGATACCAACCCCCATGCCGCCAATCCCGCTCTGGTGATTGCCGGGCATAAAGACGATTTTGCCAATGGCCTTAAGGTGCTGGCGAAACTGACTGAGGGCAAGGTTTATCTGTGTAAGGCGCCAGGTGCCGATATTCCAGCTGCTAATGCCGAAGTGCATGAGTTTGGTGGTGTACACCCAGCTGGCCTGCCAGGTACCCATATCCACTTTATTCTGCCTGCGTCCGTAACGCGCACTGTGTGGCATGTTGGCTATCAGGATGTGATCGCCATCGGCCAACTGTTTACCACGGGTGAACTGAACAACAACCGCGTTATCGCCATCGCCGGCCCGAAAGCCGTTAAGCCTCGTCTGGTGCGTACTCTGCTGGGTGCCAGCATTGAGACCCTGACAACCGGTGAAGTGGCTGAAGGCAAAGTGCGCAAGGTGTCTGGTTCTGTGCTGCATGGCCGCACTGCCACTGGTCCTCATGCCTACCTGGGTCGTTATCATCTGCAGGTTAGCCTGTTGGAAGAAGATACTGAGAAAGAGTTCATTGGCTGGATTTTGCCTGGCTCAAACAAGTTCTCCATTACCCGTGCCTTCCTGGGTCACCTGTCCCCAAGACGTCTGTTCAACATGACCACCAGTACTGGCGGTTCTGATCGTGCCATGGTGCCAATTGGCAACTACGAGCGTGTGATGCCACTGGATATTCTGCCAACCATGCTGTTGCGCGACCTGGTATCCGGTGATGTTGACGGCGCTGTTGCCCTGGGTGCACTGGAGCTGGATGAAGAAGATTTGGCACTGTGTACCTTTGTATGCCCAGGCAAGTATGACTACGGTTCCTATCTGCGCGGCTGCCTGGATACGGTTGAGAGGGAAGGCTGATGAGCTTGAAAGATTTTCTTGAGCGTATTGAACCGCAATTTGAAAAAGGCGGTAAATACGAGAAGTGGTATGCCCTGTATGAAGCGGCCGCCACTATTTTCTATACGCCAGGTCTGGTGAACAAGGGCAAGACCCACGTTCGCGATAACCTCGACCTCAAGCGTATGATGATCACCGTGTGGGCCTGTGCCTTCCCGGCGATGTTTGTTGGTATGTACAACGTAGGTCTGCAGGCTCAGCTGGCGCTGGCCGCCGGCTTCGCGACTCCAGACGTATGGCAGGTTAGTCTGTTCGGTATTCTCGGTACTGAAATGACCGCCGATGCCGGTTGGGCCACCCTGATGTGGTATGGCGCCTGTTTCTTCCTGCCTATCTATGCCGTGACTTTCGCGGTGGGTGGTATCTGGGAAGTGCTGTTTGCCATGGTGCGCGGCCACGAAGTTAACGAAGGCTTCTTCGTAACCTCTATCCTGTTCGCCCTGACACTGCCTGCCACTATCCCGCTGTGGATGGTTGCCCTGGGCATTACCTTCGGTGTGGTGGTTGCCAAAGAAGTGTTCGGTGGTACCGGACGTAACTTCCTGAACCCTGCGCTGGCCGGTCGTGCCTTCCTGTTCTTTGCCTATCCGCTGAACATGTCAGGTGACACCAGCTGGGTTGTGGCTGATGGTTTCTCCGGTGCAACTCACCTGAGCCAGGCTGCTACCGGTGCCCTGGATTACAGCCTGAACCAGGACTGGTGGAATGCCTTCTTCGGCTTTATCCCAGGTTCTGTAGGTGAAGTATCGACTCTGGCAATTCTGCTGGGCGGTTTGGTCATCATCTATACCCGTATCGCTTCCTGGCGCATCGTGGGTGGTGTACTGGTCGGTATGATTGCCGTTTCCATGTTGCTGAACCTGATTGGCTCTGACACCAACCCCATGTTTGCCATGCCTTGGTACTGGCACCTGGTACTGGGTGGTTTTGCCTTCGGTATGATGTTCATGGCAACCGACCCTGTGTCTGCCTCTTTCACCAACCAGGCCAAGTGGGCCTACGGTATCCTGATCGGTGCCATGGCGGTGTTCATTCGTGTGATCAACCCTGCGTTCCCTGAAGGTATGATGTTGGCCATCCTGTTTGCCAACCTGTTTGCGCCACTGTTCGACCATTTCGTGGTACAGGCAAATATCAAGCGGAGGATTGCCCGTGGCTAAGAATAAAGATTCGTTCGGAAGAACGCTGTTTATCGTTGTTGGCCTGTGTCTGGTGTGCTCGATTTTCGTATCGACTGCAGCCGTGTTACTGCGCCCAACCCAGCAGGAAAACAAGCTGCTGGATAAGCAAAAGTACATTCTGGAAGCCGCCAATCTGGTGGATACCAAGGCCGCTAACGTGACCAAGGCTGACATCCTGGCGACTTACAACAAGTATGTTGAAGCCCGTGTGGTGAACCTGAAGACCGGTGAGTTTGTGGAAGGCGTTGATGGCAATACCTTTGACCAGGAAAAAGCTGCCCGCGATCCAAAGACCTCTTCCAAGCCAGAACACGATATTGCCTCTATTAAGCGTGTGCCTGATCAGGCTGTAGTGTATCTGGTGCGTGATGATGCCGGTGCGCTCAAGACTGTGATCCTGCCTGTGAAAGGTTATGGCCTGTGGTCTACCATGTTTGCCTTCCTGGCTCTGGAGCCGGATCTGAACACCATTCAGGGTCTGGTTTACTACGACTTCACAGGTTCAGGTGAAACTCCTGGTCTGGGTGGCGAAGTACAAAATCCAAAGTGGAAAGCGCTGTGGCACGGCAAAAAGCTGTTCGACGAGCAGGGTAAACTGGCAATCAGCGTAACCAAAAACCCAGCAGTAGCTGCATCTGTACACGGCGTTGATGCCCTGTCCGGTGCGACTCTGACCAGTAACGGTGTTCAGCACTCGCTGACGTTCTGGCTGGGTAAAGAAGGCTTTGCGAGTTTCATTGAAAAAGCACGCAACGGAGGGCTGAGCTAATGGCCAACGAACTGAAAAAGGTTCTGACCGGACCTATTATCAATAACAACCCGATTGCGCTGCAGATCCTCGGTGTTTGTAGTGCGCTGGCAGTAACCAGCAAGCTGGAAACTGCACTGGTGATGACCCTGGCGCTGACCGCAGTGACTGCGTTCTCGAACCTGTTCATCTCCATGATCCGTAACCACATTCCAAGCAGTGTGCGTATTATCGTGCAAATGGCGATTATCGCCTCGCTGGTAATCGTGGTTGATCAAATCCTGCAAGCTTACGCCTATGACGTGGCCAAGCAGCTGTCAGTATTCGTGGGCCTTATCATCACTAACTGTATCGTGATGGGCCGCGCCGAAGCCTACGCTATGAAGACTCCTCCAATGATGAGCTTTATGGATGGTATCGGTAACGGTCTGGGCTATGGCGCCATCCTGCTGTCTGTTGGCTTCGTTCGTGAACTGTTTGGTAACGGTTCGCTGTTCGGCGTAGAGATCCTGTCCAAGATCTCTGACGGTGGCTGGTATCAGCCCAACGGTCTGCTCCTGCTGCCGCCAAGTGCGTTCTTCCTGATCGGTGTTCTGATTTGGATCATCCGCACCTACAAGCCTGAGCAAGTTGAAGCAAAAGGATAAGGTCAATGGAACATTATATCAGTCTGTTAATCCGCTCTGTTTTCATTGAAAACATGGCCCTGTCCTTCTTCCTGGGCATGTGTACCTTCCTGGCCGTGTCCAAGAAGGTAAAAACTGCCATGGGCCTGGGCGTTGCCGTTATCGTGGTACTGGCGATTTCTGTACCCGCTAACCAAATCATCTATCAGGGCATTCTGGCGCCTGGCGCACTGGCATGGGCCGGTGTCCCAGAGGCAGATCTCAGTTTCCTGAAGTTCATCACCTTCATCGGTGTGATCGCTGCTCTGGTTCAAATCCTCGAGATGGCGTTGGATAAGTACTTCCCACCGTTGTACAACGCGCTGGGTATCTTCCTGCCGCTGATCACCGTTAACTGTGCAATCTTCGGTGCAGTGTCCTTTATGGTTGAGCGTGACTATAACCTGCCTGAGTCGCTGGTTTATGGTGTGGGCTCGGGCATTGGTTGGGCACTGGCCATCGTATTGCTGGCGGGTATCCGTGAGAAGATGAAGTACGCCGATGTGCCTGACGGTCTGCGTGGTCTTGGTATCACCTTTATTACCGCTGGCCTGATGGCGCTGGGATTCATGTCGTTCTCTGGTGTGTCCCTGTAAGGGGCACCTCAAGAAGGCTGTTAAGTAAAGGTCTTCTAAGGATAAATTAATGGATATTCTTGGTATTTTTAAATCTACTCCACTCGAGGTTTACCTCGGTGTGAGTATGTTTACCGCCATCGTACTGGTGTTGGTGCTGGTGATTTTGTTCGCCAAATCCAAGCTGGTTTCCAGCGGTGACATCACTATTGGTATCAACCACGATCCCGACAAAGCCATCAAAACTGCTGCTGGCGGCAAGCTGCTCGGTGCATTGGCAAACAGCGGTATCTTCGTATCATCAGCCTGTGGTGGCGGTGGCTCTTGTGGTCAGTGCCGTGTGCATGTGAAGTCTGGTGGTGGCGACATTCTGCCAACTGAACTGGACCACATTTCCAAGGGCGAAGCCAAGAAAGGTTGTCGTCTGGCGTGTCAGGTTAACGTAAAAACCGACATGGAAATTGAGCTGGAAGAAGAAATCTTCGGTATCAAGAAGTGGGACTGTACTGTTATCTCCAACGATAACAAGGCAACCTTCATCAAGGAACTCAAGCTGGCTATCCCTGATGGTGAGTCTGTACCTTTCCGTGCCGGTGGTTACATCCAGATTGAAGCCCCTGCTCACCATGTTAAGTACGCCGATTTCGACGTACCTGAGAAATATCGTGGCGACTGGGAACACTTCGGTTTCTTCAAACTGGAGTCCAAGGTTGATGAGCCGGTGATCCGTGCTTACTCCATGGCCAACTACCCTGAAGAGTTTGGCATCATCATGCTGAACGTGCGTATCGCTACGCCTCCACCACGTAACCTGAGCCTGCCTTGCGGTAAGATGTCTTCTTACATCTGGAGCCTGAAGGCCGGCGACAAGGTGACCATCTCCGGTCCATTCGGTGAGTTCTTCGCCAAGGACACTAACGCTGAGATGGTCTTTATCGGTGGTGGTGCAGGTATGGCCCCAATGCGCTCGCACATCTTCGACCAACTTAAGCGTCTTAAGAGCAAGCGTAAGATGAGCTTCTGGTACGGCGCCCGTTCAAAACGCGAAATGTTCTATGTAGAAGATTTCGACGGTCTGGCGGCCGAGAATGATAACTTTGTGTGGCACGTGGCCCTGTCTGATCCTCAGCCAGAGGACAACTGGAACGGTTACACCGGCTTCATTCACAACGTACTGTACGAAAACTATCTGAAAGACCATGAAGCTCCAGAGGATTGTGAGTTCTACATGTGTGGACCTCCAATGATGAACGCGGCAGTGATTGCCATGCTCAAAGACCTCGGTGTTGAAGACGAAAACATCCTGTTGGATGACTTCGGCGGTTAATCGCGTTGGCCCCCGGTATACCGGGGGCCAAGTTTCTTAACAGTGTCTGTAAAGAATCGAGAAATGCAGGTCCAAATGAAAAAGACCTTATCTAACTGGCTGGTCCTCGTCGGACTGGCCTTTTTTATTTCAGCTTGTTCTAAAGCACCTGAGGTTGTCAGCCTGTCTGGCAGCACCATGGGCACCACGTATCACATCAAGGTGGTTCCCAGTGACGCCTTACCCCAAAGCCAGCTGCTGCAGGCAGAAATTGACCTGGCGTTGGAGCGCGTGAATGACCAGATGTCTACTTACCGTCCCACCTCTGAGCTGAGCCGCTTCAATCAGTTGCCATTGGAGCAGGGTGTTGAGGTGTCGGATGACACTATCAAGGTGGTCCGAGAGGGAATTCGCTTAAATGAGCTAACCGACGGCGCGCTGGATATTACTCTGGGCCCACTGGTCAATATCTGGGGGTTTGGACCGGACAAGCGACCAACTAAATCCCCCACCGAAGCTGAAATCGCCGACGCCAAGACTCGCACCGGTATTCAGAACATCAGCATTGAAGGTAACCGCCTCTTTAAGCGCAACGCTCACCTTTATGTGGATTTGTCATCCATTGCCAAGGGCTATGGCGTGGATGTGATTGCCGATTTACTGGATAAGTATCACACCAGCGGTTATCTGGTAGAAATTGGCGGTGAACTGCGTATCAAGGGCACCAAGGGTGATGGTAGCAGCTGGCGTGTAGCCGTTGAAAAGCCACAGGCTGAAGGCCGTGCGGTGTCTCAGGTAATAGAACCCGGTGATATGGGTATGGCTACCTCTGGCGATTATCGCAATTACTTCGAAGAAAATGGCAAACGCTTCTCACATCTGATAGACCCAAGGACCGGTTATCCCATCGAGCACACCCTCGCATCTGTGACAGTGCTGCATCCAAGCTGTATGACTGCCGACGGCCTGGCGACGGCCATGATGGTGCTCGGCACGGAAGCGTCATTGATTCTTGCCAAACAGCAGGGACTGGCGATAATGCTGATTGAAAAACAGGGCGAAGAGTTTGTGGTACACTACAGCGACGCATTTTTGCCCTTCGTTAAGTCCACTCAGGAGTGATGTATGAGTACCTTTATCGCAGCTTTTGCGGTGCTTATGGTGTTTTTTCTATTGATGTCAATTGGTTATATCATCAAGAAAAAGGCCGTAGCCGGTAGTTGCGGAGGCCTCGGTGCCTTGGGTATCGATAAAGCCTGTGATTGTGATGATCCCTGCGACAAGCGCAAAGCCAAAATGGCTGCCGAAGAGGCCCGCAAGGAAAAGCTAACCAAGGACAGGATCCTTTAACGCAGGACAGGATCAAATAAAGGCTCCCCAGGGAGCCTTTATTGTTTTGTCACTTCTGTTTTATTTCCCCGAATAAACACCTATGCTGGCTATACTGGCATGGGTCGGTCATTCAGCACCAAGCGGGGGAAAGTGTCATGAGTTCTGCACCCGAACACATACTGAATTCTGTTGCTTCTATTACCGAGCAGCGTCAGTTGCAGTCACTTGCCACCTGTTTGATTGAAACCATTGAGCAAACCTTAGGGGTAAAGCAGGTTGCGGTTATCAATGTGGGTGATTTGCCTCATTTTCCAAAATTCCTTACCTCAACCGATTTCGTGCTGGCACTGGATAATCCACCACCCTGCGTGCAGCGCTGCATCGATACCGGTAAGAATGCGATTTGTGAGCAGGATGAGCGCTGCAAGGTCGCGCTGCCGGTCAAAATGAATGATGCCGTGGTTAAGGTACTTTTGGTCTATGACCTCGACTTGAATAATGCCAACCTGATGATGCTGCAGGCATTCGCCCGTATTTACGAAAACTTTGCCCGGGTTGTTCTCGACAGCCAGACCGATGGCTTAACCGGCCTGCTTAACCGCAAGGCCTACGATGCCCGCCTGTTTCATCTTTTCAGCCACATTCGTACCGAAACCCGCAGGGCACCCTATTTTTGGATGCTGACGTTTGATATCGACTTCTTCAAGAAGATTAACGATACCCTGGGCCACCTATACGGGGACGAAGTCCTGCTTCGGATTAGCCGGGCAATGAATGACTGCTTCAGTGACGACGATGCGTTATTCCGCTTCGGGGGCGATGAATTTGTGGTGCTGCTGGACAACAAATCTCAGCATGAAGTCGAATGTATCTGTCGTAAGCTGATGGCTGACGTCGGTAAAGTCCATCACGAAAAAACCGGACCTGTCACGCTTTCTATTGGGATAACGTCACTGACCCTCGAAGATAACCCCATGTCTGTGATGATGAAAGCCGACAAAGCTCTCTACTTTGCCAAAGACAATGGTCGCAACAGATGGGCCTTTTATCATGACCTCTTCCATCATGGTGATTTGCTGCCGACGCAAATTGATGACGATATAGAGCTGTTTTAGTCCCTCCCCGTTGATAAGCATAAACGCAATAAGAATAATTAGCCTTTAGATGTTATTGATATTAAAGGAAAAGTTGATTATTCGGTCCGACTGTACTAGGGTTGAAATTGATGTAGATCAATTTTCATCCAACCAAGGACGTTTGCTTATGAAAGGCCATGCCAGTGTGGTAAGCCACCTCAACAAGGTATTGACTGCCGAGCTTACTGCAATCAATCAATATTTCCTTCATGCCCGGATGTTCAAAAACTGGGGGCTGGAAAAGCTCAACAGCAAGGATTACAAAAAATCCATCGAAGACATGAAGCATGCCGACAAACTGATTGAGCGGGTGCTGTTTCTTGAGGGCTTGCCTAACCTCCAGGCATTGGGAAAGCTGCGTATCGGTGAACATTCAGAAGAAATGCTTGGCTGTGACAAGAGCATGCTGGAGGAGCAGTTGCCACTGCTGCGTGCCGCCATCGCCGAATGTGAAAAACTGCAGGACTATGTAAGCCGCGATATCCTCGAAGACATTCTTGAAGACGAGGAAGAGCATCTCGACTGGCTCGAGTCCCAGTTTGAGCTTATCCGCCTCACCGGCATTCAAAACTACTTGCAGTCGCAAATGGACGATTGAAGGAGATCATGATGAAAGGTCATCAGGAAGTCATAGATGCGCTGAATGGTTTGCTTACCGGTGAATTATCGGCAATGGATCAGTATTTTGTGCATGCCAGAATGTATGAGGATTGGGGACTGAATGAGCTTTACGAGCGCATCGCCCATGAATCAGATGACGAGCGCGAGCATGCGGCAAAATTGGTGTCACGTATTCTGTTTCTGGAAGGTACACCGGATGTCGCCAGCCGGGAAAAGCTCAACATAGGTAAAGATGTGGAAGCCATGTTGAAGAGCGATCTGGCATATGAATACAAGGTGGCCGATAACCTGCGCCGGGTTATTGCCCTGTGTGAAGCCAAGGGAGATTATGTCACCCGTGAGCTGTTGCAGCAGCTGTTGGAAGAAACCGAAGACGACCACCTGTACTGGCTGGAAAAGCAACTGGGCCTGATAGACCGCATCGGTTTGCCGAATTATCTGCAGTCCAAAATGTCCTGAAGGTAATTACTTACTTTCCACTTCTCTCCCATATAAAAAGGCCGGCATGTACGCCGGCCTTTTTACGTCAAAGACGCCCAACTGCAAGGGGCTATTTGCCTAAATTTACTCGAATTTTGCTGTTATCCTGCCACTATTGTTGCTAGATTGGTGAGCTATTTCGCCCAACAACAATAACTGCGAAAGGGTAATCCAATGGGACATATCAAACGTTCTTTGAGCCTACAGCTTGTACTGACGCTGGTTGGCGCGCTGGCGATATTGCTGGCGCTGGTCGCAACCTTTTTGGTCCGTGATGCCAGCCAATCCACCCGCTCTACCATTGATGGCGACATCAATGCGCTGATGGAGCAAAAAAGCCGCGACATTCGTGGCTACTTTGTTGCTAAGGGCCAAATCATCCATGCAGTGTTTGCCGAACCCGGCCTCGTGGACTGGTTTACCCAATACAAGGCCAGGGGCAGCAACCTTGCCAGCGATGCCCAATATCAGCGCATAGTGCAGTACTTCAAATATTTTTCCGACAAGGATGCCGATATCAAGTCGGTATTCTTTGGCTCTGCCAATACCTTTGAATATTTCGACCTCAACGGCCGTTACGATGGCGACCCCAATTACTACACCAACAAGCGCCCCTGGTGGCAGGAAGCTCTCGATAAAGGCGGCCTGTTTGTGGGCGACCCGGCTGTCGACGCCAATGATGGCTCTATCTCGGCGACGGTAAAAACGCCGGTTTATGGAGCCAACGGCCAGTTGTTGGGTATTGGCGGCATGGACATTCTTATCGATACCATTGGCAAGTCGCTGCTGGCCCCCATTAAATATCAGGGCTCTGGCCAGGCGTTTCTGATGACGGGCGATGGCAAGCTGGTGTACTTCCCCGGTTTTAACGAGAGTTTTCCACCTGGCTCAGCCATTCAAAAGGTCGACAATAATGGCAGCGAAGGCTTCACTGCCCTTGGCCAATTGATGCAGCGCCAATCCAGTGGTTTTACCGATGTGGTCTATCAGGGGAGTCCCCAGCGCGTGGCCTTCGTTGAAGTGGCTGGGGACTACCCCAAACAAAAATGGCACCTGGCCTTTATGCTTCCCCATGAGGTGATTGAGGCGCCGGTGCGCGATGCCTTCTGGAATGCCTGCCTGATGTCTCTGGGTATCATCCTCCTGGTGGGCGTGACAGTGTGGCTGTTGCTGCTCCCGCTTCGCAGGCAGCTCGAGTCGCTCCTCGGTGCCATGGACAACATGGCAAGCGGTGAGGGTGATTTGTCCCGCCGTATCGACATTCAGCGGGAAGATGAGCTTGGGCTCATGGCGGATGCCTTCAATCGGTTTGCAGCCAAGGTACAACAGATGCTGCGACAGACCCGTGACCTGACCCGCGATGTGGACGACGGCATTGTTGAAGCCCGTAAAATTTGTGATGTGGCCGTTGGTGCCGTCTCCAGGCAAAAGGCACAAATCGACTCGGTCGCGGCCGCCGCTATTGAAATGGCTCACACCAGTCAGGAAATGGCTGCCAGCGCACAGCGGACGGCTGACTTTGCCGAAACTGCCCAGACACAGGCCGATGACGGCAAACAAATAGTAGCCGAGGCTACTTCTGGCATAGAAACCCTCTCATCCAGAGTGATAGAAGCCGCAGCAGTGATAAAAGAGCTCAGGGGCAGCTCAGAAAAAATTGGTGAAGTACTCAGCGTTATCCGTAACATTGCCGAGCAAACCAATCTGCTGGCGCTCAACGCCGCCATTGAAGCCGCCAGAGCCGGGGAGCAGGGGCGGGGTTTTGCCGTGGTGGCCGATGAGGTGCGCACTCTGGCATCCCGTACGCAGGATTCTACCGCCAACATTCAGGGTATCATCCAGCGCTTGCAACAAAGTGCCATGGAGGCCGAATCAGTTATGGAGGCAGGTGTGAACGACGCCAAGCGCGGACAATTGCTGACCAGTCAGGTGCAGGACTCCCTTGGCAAGATCACCGATGCCATTGGCGCAATATTGCAGCAAACCACCGAAATTACTGTGGCCATTGGCCAGCAGGCGGTGGTGGCCGACGAAGTGGCGCAGAATGTGGAAAATGTGCGCGGACTGTCCGATGATTCCCATTCTGCCAGTCAGGAATTGGCGGTCAGCCTCAAGGCATTCGAACAGCTCACCCACGCACTGTCCGGTAATATCTCGCAGTTCCGGGTGTAAGCCGGGTAAAAAGCGCCTAAGGGCGCTTTTTTATTGCCTGCAATTCTGATACTGTTTTTATATACAGTAATAGCAGAGCTTACCCATGCGAAAAATCATTCATATCGATATGGACTGCTATTTTGCGGCCGTCGAGATGCGCGATTTTCCACAATACCGCGGCAAACCGCTTGCAGTAGGCGGCAGCAGTGACAGGCGAGGCGTCATCAGCACCTGCAACTATGAGGCCCGAGCCTTTGGTGTACGTTCTGCCATGGCTTCGGCCTATGCCCTTAAACTGTGCCCGAATCTGATCCTGGTTCCCGGCCGGATGGAAGTGTACAAGGCCGTTTCGCAACAAATACGCGAAATCTTCAGTCGTTATACCTCCCTTATTGAGCCTCTGTCGCTGGATGAAGCCTATCTGGATGTGAGTGACTGCAGCTTGTATCAGGGCTCGGCCACCCGTATTGCCGAGGCGATTCGCAGTGACATATTCAAAGAAACCGGCCTGACGGCTTCGGCGGGCGTGAGTCCTATCAAGTTTGTTGCCAAGGTCGCTTCGGATCTTAATAAGCCCAATGGTCAGTATGTGGTGTCGCCCGATACCCTGATGCACTTCGTCAGAGCCTTGTCCCTGGGGAAGATCCCCGGTGTCGGTAAGGTCACCGAAGAAAAGCTCAATGCGCTGGGACTTAAAACCTGCGCCGATGTACAGCAGGTGCCGCAGACGCTGCTGACAGAGCACTTTGGTAAATTCGGTGCCGTTTTGTATGAGAGGGCACACGGCCGGGATGAGCGGGCCATCGTCTCCCATCGTGAGCGAAAGTCCGTAGGGGTGGAGACCACACTGCCCAAAGACTTGCATACCCGTGAGGCCTGTCTGGATGTACTTTCATCACTCATTCCTGAGCTCAATCGTCGTCTTGGCCGCAGCGCTTCGGGTCGTCGTATTCATAAGCTGGTGGTAAAGCTCAAGTTTGATGATTTTCGTCAGACCACCATAGAAAGCCGCGCCGAAGAGCCCTCAGTGAGACTATTCGAATCACTGCTCAGTCAGGCCTTTGTGCGTGCCGAGGGCAGGGGCATTCGCCTGGTGGGAATTGCGGCGGGCCTGGTTTGTCGGAGCGAGGCCGAACAGGAGGGCAGCGCCCAGTTGGCGTTAAGCCTTTAGCGATGAATAACGCTGTCTTGATGCGCCTGTGGTTGTGAGTCAGCGCCGGGGCATCTAAAATAGCGCTGTTTCGTGGCCAGCGGGCCGCGAGTTTAACAGTGAGCACAGCGTGAACAATCCCAAATCCCAACAGCGCGTTTCCAGGCGTCAATCCCCATCGGCCAACGCTTCTTCTCCCCGGGAGAAGCAATCCCACGTCAAGCCGTCATCAGAGCGAAAGCGCAGCGATACGCAGGATGATATGCGACCCGCCAGAGCCGACCGCTATCAAGGCCGCAATCAACAGGAGCGCACTCAAGGCGACAAGGGGAGCACAGTGGAGCATGCTCAGGGCAGGGAAGACCGCGCGAGAAAAGGCGCTGACGGATGCTCGGGTAAGGGGCGTTTTGACCGCAACACTGGCTCAGGTCGGACTGAACGACGCGACGCTTATCATCACAGAGAAGCTCCCCGCCGAGAACCAGCGCACAGGGCGACTGGCGCTCAAGCTGGGTTTGATGGCAAGGATCAGCGCCTGAACGAGACCCGTCTCTATGGCATTAATGCCTGCCGTGAAACCTTCAAGCTGCGCAGCGATGAGGTGATTAAGCTGTATCTGGATGAGGAGACTGCGCCCAAGTTCGCCGATGTGATGAAATACCTCGCCAGAAACCGCAAGGCATACCATGTGGTGGATGCAGATGAACTGGAGAAAATCGCCGGCAGTCAACATCACGGCGGTGTGGTGATGGTAGTGCGTCGTAAGCCAGTGCAGGACATAGCAGGCTATTTGGCAGCCAACACAGCTAAATCGCGGGATTGTTTACTTGCCCTCGATGGCGTGGGCAATCCCCACAACCTGGGCGCCATTATGCGCAGCTGTGCCCATTTCGGCGTGGCAGGCATAGTGATGACCGAGGCCGGGTTACTTCAGTCCGGTGCTGCCGCCCGTACGGCGGAAGGGGGCATGGAGCATGTGGAGGGCATTCGCTGCGACAGGCTGACCGATGCGCTGCAGTTATGCCGCGATGCCGGTTACAGCATCATTACCACCTCCAGCCACGGCGGTGAGTCTCTATATCGCAGTAAGCTGCCTGCCAGGGTGGTGGTGGTATTCGGTGAGGAAATGGACGGTGTGTCCAAGGCGGTGGCGAGCCGCGCCGACATTGGTGTGCAAATACCGGGTACCGGGTTGGTGGAGTCGCTGAATGTGAGTGTGGCGGCCAGTCTGATTTTGGGTGAATGGTATCGCCAGCAGAGCTGAGCCACCCGCAACTCACACTCTGCAAGCAACTCTGTCTTATTATGATAAAAGCGCCACTGGGCGCTTTTATTCTTTTATCTCAACCTATTCTGGGTAAGGATGGCGAACCGTGCCGGCTGAGATACAGCCTGATGGTCATCAGGGCTATGATGCCGCCAATCAGGGCACACAGCACATGATGCAGCACCAGGTGGCTGAGCAGAAATGCCGGTATATCCTCCAATCCATCCATCATCAGCAGCTTTATCACTAAGGCCAGATACACCGCCAGATGCAGCAGCACTGTGGTTACACACAGCTGGGTGAATTGGCGGCTCAGATGATTGGTCTGTGACTGGTCGCTTTTCTGTTTGCATGTTAAAGGCCGGGCGCGGGAGCGCATCCAGAGGCCGTTTAGCAGATACGCCACGGAGGCTATGGCCAGTGACATTCCTCCAAGCCCCATCAGAGAGGTTTTAACAATGATGGCGGCAATCACCAGATAGCCAATAAACATCGGAAATACTCAATATTCAAAGTCCTATGCCAAAGCACAGCAGCTTAGGGCTTCTGGCTTAAAAGCGGCTGAAGCCTCAGCGTTTGAGTGAGCCCAAAATTCCCCGCACCAGACTCTGCCCAAGCTTGGATCCCACGGCCCGGACGAGACTCTTGAAAAAGGCTTCGGCCGCGTTATCGCTTTGCCTTGAGGATGGCTTTTTCGCCGCGTTCGGTTTGGATGACGCTTGGGTTGCATTGACGCGCTGTGCCAGAATTTCGAAGGCGGACTCCCTGTCCACCGTGTCCTGATATTTGTTTTTAAGTGGCGAGCGAGCAAGCAGTGACTGACGCTCTTCATCGGATAAGGGGCCGATGCGGGAAGCGGGAGGGCAGATAAGTACCTTTTCCACCTGTGTGGGCGCACCTTTGTTATCCAGCACAGACACCAGGGCTTCGCCAACACCCAGTGTCGTTATCACTTCGGCGGTGGAAAAATTCGGGTTAGGTCTGAAGTTCTCGGCAACGGCCCGAATGCTTTTTTGATCTTTAGGGGTAAAGGCCCTGAGGGCATGTTGGATACGGCAGCCCAATTGGCCAAGGATTGCTTCAGGAATATCCATGGGACTTTGGCTGATAAAGAACACACCCACCCCTTTGGAGCGAATTAGCCTGACCACCTGTTCAATCTTGTCGACCAGCACCCTGGGTACATCGTTAAACAGCAGGTGCGCCTCATCGAAAAAAAGCACCAGTTTGGGTTTGTCGGCATCGCCAACCTCGGGCAGGTTTTCAAACAGCTCAGAAAGCAGCCAGAACAGGAAGGTGGCATAGAGTTTGGGGGCCTGATGGACAAGCCGTGTCACATCGAGCAGGCTGATAACCCCCTTGCCGGAAAAATCGTTTTGCATCAAGTCGCCGAGATCCAGTGCAGGCTCGGTAAAAAACGCATCGGCTCCCTGTTCTTCCAATACCAGCAGTTTTCTTTGAATGGCTCCAATGCTGGCACTGCTGATATTGCCGTAATTGCCCGACAGGCTATTGCCTTTGTTGGCCATAAACCCGAGCAGCGCCCGCAAATCCTTGAGGTCGAGTAGCAACATGCCTTCATCGTCTGCAAAGGCGAAGCAGCTGTAGAGCACGCCGGTTTGGGTATCGTTCAGCTCCAGCAGACTCGAAAGCAGCAGTGGCCCCATTTCACTGATGGTGCTCCGGGCCTGAAGCCCGCGCTGGCCGTAGATGTCCCAAAAAAGCGTTGGCTTGGCAGAAAAGTTGGGTACCGCAATGCCAATGTGATTGCAGCGTTCTGAAATTTTTGGATTGTCTTTACCTGCTGCCGCGAGGCCACTGAGATCGCCTTTAACATCGGCCACAAAGCAAGGCACGCCAAGTTCGGAAAAAGATTCCGCCAGCAATTGCAGGCTGATGGTTTTGCCGGTTCCGGTTGCTCCGGTGATAAGGCCATGGCGGTTTGCCATGGCTGCATTGAGAGTAACCTGGGTGTTGCCATTGCCACCGAGAAGAATGGAATTCATCTGTTGCTCTCCTTGTCTGTGATTCCGTGTGTTAGAGGCAGTTTTCCTCTTTATCCTCGTCTTTGAAAAGGCCTGCTATTCCGGCAAATAGGGCATTTATCATGCCGACCGCAGCATTTTCTTTGGCCGTGCTTTCTCTGTTATCCGGGGTGCTGCGATTTTGGTTGTCGTTTTCATAAACGCCAGTCACAAAGGCGCATCCAGATTGGGTCACCTGATTGGCGCTGCAGGCGGTTAGCAGCAGGGTAAGGGCTGTGGCAAGTGTCACAGGGAGTAAACGCATGAGTCTTCCTTGATTCTTTTGTCGATAGATTTATGACTGAGTCTGTCACTGATGGTTCCATGGTTATAGCAAAGAAGCCCCAGTCGGTCATGTTCCTTGAATCGGATACAGCAAAAAGCCACCCAGAGGGTGGCTTTCAATTCACTATCAGCGAGTTAATTGAAGTCGTCAGGATAGCTTAGGTGTGCGTGGTGGTATGTGGCGCTTATTACCGGTGGACTCAAAGGCCGAAGCCAGGCTTAAGAGCGCGTTGTCATCGTAGGCACGGCCAGCAAACGTCAGACCCACAGGCATGCCGATATCGGCCATGATGCCCATGGGCACAGTCACAGTGGGTACGCCCAGGTGACGGATGGCGAGGTTGCCATTGGCAACCCAAACGCCGTTGCTCCAGGCGATATCGGCAGAAGCTGGGTTCACGTCGGCATCGGCAGGGCCCACGTCGGCCACGGTGGGGAAGAGCACAGCATCCAGCTTAAGCGCATCCATCCAGTCTTCGAGGTCAAGCTTGCGGGTCTTTTCCAGACCGCGCAGGCCATCGGGGACTGTGGCAATTTCATTCCACGGCGTGATGCCGCGCTTGGCCATGTTGACGTACTCATCCATACCGGCGGCCAGATCGCCCTCGCGGTTCGGCAGTGTGCCCGGGTCGTGGGGGAAAATCTTCGGCCCATCTACGTCCTCCAGCTTATTGAGCTTGGGGTCACCATTGGCACGCAGGAAGTCATCGAAGGCCCAGCCGGAGAGCTCCCACAGCTCGTCGTGCAAAAACTCAGGAGTGACTATGCCGCGGTTGAATACGGTTGGTGCGCCGGGTCTGTCGCCTTCGCAGTTGGACACCAGCGGGAAGTCCACTTCAATCACCTCGGCGCCAGCGGCTTCCAGCGCCGCTCGCGCCTGCTCCCACAGGGCAATCACAGAGTCACGGGTATGAATGCGCTGACCGGTCGGGCCGCCAATACCTGGGTTTTCACTGGTGCCGGCGAGTTCATCTTTATTGATAAACATCTTGGGCACACCAAAGCGTTTGCCTTTAAGGCTATCTGCGCCACAGGCGAGGGCGATATACGACTCGGGGCGCACTTCGGAAGCCTTGGGGATTTGAACCCAGGGCTGCATACGCCACAGGTCGCCGCGGGTTTCACTATCGTCGGCGACTACTACGTCCAAGACTTCCAACAGGTCAGCCATGGTGCGGGCGTAGGGCACTACCACGTCCATGGTGGGGGTCAGAGGCCAGTTGCCGCGTACCGAAATCACGCCGCGGGACGGGGTGTAAGCACACAAACCATTGTTGGACGCCGGGCCACGGCCGCTGGACCAGGTTTCTTCGGCCAGACCAAAGGCGCAAAAGCTGGCGGCGGTGGCAGTACCGGCGCCATTGGATGAGCCGGAGGCGAAGGGCGCAGTGAGATAAGCTGCGTTATAGGGGCTTTCGGCGCGGCCATACACACCACGCTGCATGCCGCCATTGGCCATGGGCGGCATATTGGTTTTGCCAAGGCAGATTGCGCCATTGGCGCGCAGGCGCTCCACGGTGAAGGCATCACGCTGGGCAACCAAGTCTTTAAAGGCCGGGCTGCCGGAAGCGGCGGTCAGGCCCTTCACCAGATAGCTGTCTTTGGCGGTGTAGGGGATGCCATCGAGTGGCCCCAACGTTTCGCCGCGGGCGCGGCGCGCATCGGAGGCCTCGGCTTCTTTCAGTGCATCGGGGTTGTGTACCACCACCGCATTGAGTTTGGTGTCGGTATCGGCGCCATCATAGGCTTCGATACGGGCAAGATACGCTTTAACCAGTTCGACCGCCGTGGTGCGGCCGGATTCGAGCGCGCCGCGCAGCTCGGCAATGGATACTTCGGTTACTTCGAACATACGGGTAACTCCGAAAAGGTGAATGAACAGGCCGATTATTTGCCGGATGGGATTTGCTGGGTAATGCAGTGGATGTTGCCACCGCCAAGCAGGATCTCACGGGCAGGCACGCCGATAACCTGATACTCAGGGAAGATGTCTTCCAGAATGCGCTGCGCTTCACCGTCGGTGGCTTCGTCCAAAAGCGGGTAGACGATACGGTCGTTGGTGATAAGGAAGTTCACATAGGAACCCGCCAGACGACCTTCGGCCTCACGGGGCACACCGGTGCCGCTCTCAACGCCGGCCGACTCTTCTTCGGTGCAGTACAGCGGGCCTGGCTGAGGCAGCTTCCACACCTTCAGTTTGCGGCCTTTGGCATCCACGGCGGCTTCAAGCAGCTTGAGCGCAGCCACAGAGCGCTCGTATTGTGGGTCGTTCACATCGTCGGTCCAGTGCAGGGCCACTTCGCCGGGGCGGACAAAACAGCAGATGTTGTCGATATGACCGTCGGTCTCGTCCATATACACGCCGTCACCCAGCCAGATAAAGCTGGTTACACCAAGATAATCGCGAAGATGAGCTTCGATTTGCTCTTTGGTGAGATGCGGGTTGCGGTTTTCATTCAAAAGGCACTCGGCGGTGGTCATACAGGTGCCTTCGCCGTCCACGTGTATTGAGCCGCCTTCCAGGATAAGCGGCGCGGCGTATCTGTCCATGCCGTGCTGGGCCAGCATTTGGGCTGCCACTTTTTCATCCTGATCCCAGGGGAAATAGAGACCGCCCTTGTGGCCGCCCCAAGCGTTAAAGCCCCAGTCAATGCCACGGCACTCGCCGGCTCCATTGGTCACTACCGTGGGGCCTGTATCGCGGGCCCAGCAGTCGTCGCTGTTCATCTCAACCAGAGTTACGTGGGCAGGCATGATGGCGCGGGCCTTATCCATAAACTCGGCCGGAACCCCCATAAACACAGGCGTGGCGCCGCCAATGGCATCGGCAACCTTGGCAAAGGTCGCCTGTGCAAAACGACCGGCTTCGCGCCAGTTGTCAGGGCGGTAGGGCCAGATCATCCAAACAGCCTGCTGGTGTGCCCATTCGGCTGGCATGGTGAAGCCATCGGCGGCGGGGGTCGAATTTAGGGTGTTGATGCTCATCGCAAAGTCCTTATATCCCCGTGCTGGCATGTTGCACCACAGGGCCGATCATGGAGAAAACGGGTTTAAGCCGTCAGGTTACACCACTGAATGGTTAAGCAGTGTAATGGTTTTAATCTTAGCCTCGAACATCCCAAAAAAGCGCCAGCCTTTTTGGCGATGATTGAGTAGAGACAGTGTAAGAAGTTGCGCATCCATACAACAAATGAATAAGATGTATGTGCCCATAAATATCGCGAATAGTGGTCATGAAACTGCATCAACTCGACCTGAATCTGCTGCTTGCCTTTGACGCCCTGATGACCCAGGGCAGCGTGACCCGCGCGGCCGAGTCGCTGTTTATCAGCCAGCCGGCAATGAGTCATGCTCTGGGCAGACTGCGCACCGCCTTTGGCGATCAGCTGTTGGTGCGCACTCCGCAGGGGATGGTGCCCACGCCCCGGGCCCAGCATCTGCACAGTGGTGTGCGTCAGGCGCTGCGGCTTTTGGAGCAGCAGCTCAGCGAAGAAGAAGCCTTCGAGCCCGAAAACTCGCGGCGCCGCTTTGTGCTGTGTACCACCGACTATGTGGAGTGCGTGCTGATGCCGCCTTTGGTGCAGCGCCTCAATGAACTCGCCCCCGGGGTCAGCATTGAGATCCGTATTCTCAGAGATAGGCTGCCGGAGGCGGAGCTGGCCTCCGGCGAAATCGATTTGGTGCTGGGCTTTGATGAGTACATGCAGGTACCGGCCTATCTTGGCAAAGAAACCTGGCTTACCGAGCCGCTGGCAGGTTTGGTGCGAAAGGACTTACCCGGGGTTGGTGAGCGGATGGCGCTTAGCGAACTTATCGGCATGGCCCATGTGTTTCATTCACCCCTTGGCACTTCAGAGGCGCGGCTCGATAACTGGCTTGAAAGCCAGGGCTTGTCGCGGCGTATTTCGGTGAACAGCCAAAGCTATATGTCGGCGGCGGCCATTGTGTGTCGAAGCGACTATGTATTGGTGCTGCCCAAAAAGGTGGCAGATTTGCTGGCCGAACACTGGCCGCTGAAGCGGCTTCAACTACCTGAGGATGTGCCCGGTTATCACCTGAACTGCGTCTGGCACCCGGCGCTTGGTGGGCATCCGGCGCTGATTTGGCTTCGCAGTTTGATGAAAGAGTTGGTGAGTGGCTAGGCCATATAGCCCCAACGCTTTGCAGATAGATAAAGAAAAGGGCGACTGAAGTGTCGCCCTTTTAACTGGATTTATTTACGGCTCAGGCCTTTTCAGGAATGCGCTCAAGCTTTTTCAGGAATGCGCTCAAGCTTTTTCAGGAATACGCTCAAGCACTGCCAGCAGCAGCTGCCAGTACTGACCCACGGTTTCGATGTTCACCATCTCATCGGGGCTGTGTGGGAAGCGGATGGTGGGGCCAATGGAAACCATGTCCATCTCGGGATAGGGCTTCTTGAACAGGCCACATTCGAGACCAGCGTGGATAACCATGATCACCGGCTCCTTGTTGTAGATGTCCTGATAGGTTTCACGCACGATGGCCATCACAGGCGAGCTGTTGTCTGGCTTCCAGCCCGGGTAAGCGCCGGAGAGCTCGATTTCTGCGCCAGCGAGGTTAGACAGCGCAATCAGCATGCCTTCAACCTGGGTGCGGCCTGAGTCAATCAGTGAGCGGATCAGGCAGAGGATTTTCACATCCTGCTCGCTGGTGGTAATAACGCCCACGTTGAGCGAAGTCTCGGTAACGCCGGCCACTTCATCGCTCATGCGCATAACGCCGTTGGGGCAGGCGTTCAGCAGGTCGATAAAGGTGTTTTGGCTATGCTCGCTCATCACCCGCTTGGGCTCGGCCACTTCGGTCAGGGTCAGTACGGCGCCGGGATCGGCAATGGCCAGCTCTTCACGCACCAAAGCTTCGAAGGCACTGACGGCGTCTTTCAAGCCTTGCTCGTGCTCGGCCGGTACCATCAGGGTCAGGCCAGCTTCTCGGGGAATGGCGTTACGCAGTGAGCCGCCGTTGAAATCGGCCAGCTCCAGTTGCAGGGCTTCGACGTTTTCAAACAGGAAACGGGCCAGCAGCTTGTTGGCATTGCCACGGCCAAGGTGAATGTTCACCCCTGAGTGACCACCCTTGAGACCAGACAGGTTCAGCGCGAAGCTCTTGTAACCTTCGGCCGGGGCTTCCCATACCATGGGCAGGGTGATTTCAGCGTCTACGCCACCGGCGCAGCCCATGTAAATCTCGCCTTCCTGCTCAGAATCTGTGTTGATCAGAATTTCGGCATCCAGATAACCGGCTTCCAGGCCGAAGGCGCCGGTCATACCGGCTTCTTCATCGATGGTCAGCAGCACTTCCAGTGGGCCGTGGGGAATGTCATCGCTGCCGAGGATTGCCAGGGCCGACGCCATACCAATGCCGTTGTCTGAGCCAAGGGTAGTGCCACGGGCTTTTACCCACTCACCATCCACATAGGCTTCAATGGGGTCTTTGGTAAAGTCGTGTACCTTGTCGTTGTTCTTCTGCGGCACCATGTCGATGTGCGCCTGAATAACCACAGTCTTGCGGTTTTCCATGCCGGGAGTGGCGGCTTTACGGATGATCAGGTTGCCGACTTTATCTTCAACCACTGGCAGGCCTTTATCGCGGGCCCATGCCTGAATGTGCTGGCTCAGGGCCGCTTCGTGTTTTGAAGGATGGGGAATGGCACAGATTTGTTCGAACCACTGCCACAGAGGCTGAGGGTAGAGCTGATTAATAGCAGTCACGGAATACTCCCGGCTTTTTTGTCATGACTGGGCGCTGTGCGCCCCTGATTGCGCCGAGTTTACCACAGTGTGCGTCCCGGGTGGATGGGCAAACATCCCTGTTGTGGAAGCCAAAGTTTCCAGCGAAAGGCCTTGCCACGGGTGGCAAATGATGTTGATTGCAGGAATAATCAGCCGAGCCTTGCAATACACAATCAAAACAATAGGACGGGTCATGTTTCAGGCACAATTTGTTGTTGAACAGGATGAAAATGGCATCTTCGCCGGTGAGGGCTTTGATGCCCTGTTGGTGCTGAGCCCCTCATTGGATGCAGTTTCCCTCGATGAAGTACGTCTGCTGGCAGGCCACGCCGCCAGTATCGACAAGCGGGTGGGAAAGACCACTACCTTACTGCTGGCACCGGGCCTCGCCGGCGGCCGCTTGATATACGCCCCCATCGGTAGCAGCTATGGCGATTATGACGATGTGCGCTCTGTCACCCAGGCCGCTCGAAGCGCCATTGCCATGGCAAGAGACGCAGGAGCCACCCGGCCACTGCTGGCGGTGTTTGGCCGTGACGATAAGGTTGAAGCTATACTCGCCGCCGCCCTTGGCTGTGGGCAGGAATTATGGATCAGCCTTGAAGCCCGCGAGCAGGGCGCTGCCCCTTGCAGTATCGAAACCATTGGCCTTTACGGTGCCGATGAATCCCTCGCCACACTGGCAAGCGCCCTTGAAACCGGCCGCAATCTTGCCCGTGACCTGTGTGGCACTGAGCCTGAGCGTATGTCGGCCCCCGCATTTGCCGATTATTGTGTTAAAGCCTTTGCTGGCACCGATATTCACACCCGGGTGATTGAAGGTCGTGACGAACTGGAGCGCGATTATCCGCTTTTGAGCGCCGTGGGCCGCGCTTCTTTTGCGGTTGCGCGTCATCAGCCCAGAGTCGTGAAACTGGAATACGTGGGCGAGGGCGAGATTGAGCGCACATTCCTGTTTGCCGGTAAAGGCGTGGTGTACGACACCGGTGGCGCCGATTTGAAAATTGGCGGCGCCATGGCAGGCATGAGCCGTGATAAAGGTGGCGCCGCTGCGGTAGCTGGCCTGATGAAAACGCTGTCGCTGCTGAAACCCAAAGGTATTCGCGTAATTGCTGAGCTGGGACTGGTGCGTAACAGCATCGGCTCAGAGGCGTTTGTCACCGATGAAATCATCCCAAGCCATGCCGGTGTGCGGGTGAGGATTGGCAACACAGATGCAGAAGGTCGCTTGGTACTGGCCGACTTGTTGAGCCATTTACGCCAAAAGGCGGTTGCAGCTGTGAATCCTGAGCTTTTTTCGGTAGCGACCCTGACCGGCCATGTGGTTCGTGCCTACGGTGGCTATCCTGCTGCAGTAGCCAATTCGGTGGCACATCAGCGCGGTGTTGCTGCTCTGATAGCTTCGCTGGGGGACAGTGTTGGCGAGCCATTTGAGGTGTCAAGACTGCGCCGGGAGGATTTCGACAAGATCAAAGACGTATCAGGCGCGTCGGATATTCTGTCATCCAACAATGCGCCTTCGTCTGTCACGGCCCGTGGCCATCAATATCCGGCTGCGTTTCTTATCCGTGCATCAGGGCTTGAAGCACATGGTATTGGCAGCAGTACACCACTGCCCTACGTGCATCTGGACATCGCCGGCAGTGCCACAGAAGGGGACCCTTTGTATGGTAAACCAACAGCCTCACCTCTGGCAGTAATGTGTCATTACATTACAAAATAATTACAAGATTTATAACTTGTTGAAAAAGAGCGGAATCATTTTTTGGTTCCGCTCTTTTATTAGATGCCAATCACAAATAACCCCAGTTTCAATGTGTAATAAAATTACACAAAAGCACCAAAAACAAAAAATATTCAAATAATGCTTGTAATAAAACTACAGTTGGGTATACTGGCTCTCGTTGACAGGGCAAGATGCCCGTCACCTCTAGTCAATCCAGGATGGATACCTCTCCAGGGAACCGAGTGACAAGTTGTCTCCACGGAAATGAGAATCTCTAGCTCCAGGGAACCGAGCCAAGCTTTGCTAGAGTACTTACTGACTTGTTAATTTGGAGCTTATGACTATGTCTTACACTGGTAAAAACAACTACGTTTGGCAAAACACCTGGTTTAACGTGACTTTGCTGCGTGGTGGTCTGTACACCATGACTTTCAAGGGCTAATCGTCCCCTCTATGGCGATTCAAGGGCTTAACTACCCCTTCTCGAAGTAGTTTCCATCATCCATCAACCTTTGTGTTACCCCTTTGGGTACTTTTTTGACTCAAGTAGTATGTTGATTCGCATCATTCAACATACCAAGGTGTTTCCGCTAGCGCGGTAATTCTTTTCCCATCCGGGACGCTTGAAACATGTCTTTGCCTGCTCATTGAGCAGGCTTTTTTTTATCCATCGAAAGCTTCCTTTCTAACCATCGCAATCGATTGCATTCTGCGCCAGCGCTCGCCTTGGGCATTTGTTCTGGCCTGACCAGGGGAAAGCCCCTATAATCTGCGCCGAATCGAGAATGTTAACGCATTTTTACATTCACCCTCTCGTACCCAATACTAAAACAAGATCAAGGAACCCAGTTCCATGTTAGAAAAACTCTTTAAACTCAAAGAAAACCAAACGACCTTAAAGCAGGAAGTGGTTGCGGGGTTAACAACCTTCCTGACCATGGCGTACATTATTTTCGTCAATCCCATGATGCTGGCCGACGCCGGTATGGATCATGGCGCCGTGTTTGTGGCGACCTGTCTTGCGGCGGCCGTAGGTTGTTTGATCATGGGCCTGATGGCCAACTATCCCATCGCTCTGGCACCCGGTATGGGGCTTAACGCCTTCTTCACCTACACAGTGGTGGGTGAAATGGGTTACAGCTGGGAAACTGCGCTCGGCGCCGTATTTATGTCCGGTGTCTGCTTCCTGATATTGTCGCTGGTGCGTATTCGCGAGTGGATTGTGAACTCCATTCCCATGTCGCTGCGTCTTGGCATTGCTGCCGGTATTGGTCTGTTCCTGGCGCTGATTGGTCTTAAGAGCGCGGGTATCGTGGTGGCAAGCCCTGCGACCCTCGTAACCATGGGCGATATCAAGGCCTTCCCTGCTGTGATGGCGGTTCTGGGCTTTTTCCTGATTATTGCCATGGTAAATCGCGGCATGAAGTCAGCGGTAATCTTAAGCATTCTGGCCATCACAGGCCTGGGGCTGCTCTTTGGTGATGTGCAGTACCACGGTCTGGTGTCGGCGCCCCCCTCCATTGCCCCTACCTTTATGAAGATGGACCTCTCGGCCGTACTGGAAGTGAGCATGCTGTCTGTGGTATTCGCCTTCCTGTTTGTGGATCTCTTCGACACATCAGGCACCCTGGTCGCCGTAGCCCAGCGCGGTGGATTCCTCGATGACAAAGGCCGTCTGCCACGCCTGAACCGTGCTCTGACCGCCGACAGTGTGGCCACCATTGCCGGTGCCAGCCTGGGTACCTCAACCACAACCAGTTATATCGAGAGTACAGCCGGTGTGAGTGCCGGTGGCCGTACCGGTCTGACTGCCGTGGTGGTAGGGCTGCTGTTTTTGGCGTCACTCTTTATTTCACCGCTGGCGGGCATGGTGCCGGCCTACGCTACCGCAGGCACCCTGTTCTATGTGGCGATTCTGATGATGTCAGGTCTGGTGCACGTAGAGTGGGAAGACATCACTGAAGCTGCCCCTGTGGTGGTAGTGTGTCTCTTGATGCCGCTGACCTTCTCCATTGCTTCGGGTATCGCCTTTGGTTTTATTTCTTACGCCGCCATCAAGGCACTGAGTGGCCGTTTCCGCGACCTCAACGTGGGTATTGTGGTGCTGGCACTGCTGTTTGTCGCGAAGTTTGCCTTTGCCTGATAGCCCCCGGGCTGCTTAACAGATTAAGGGTCATACAATGTATGGCCCTTTTTTTGTGCATTTTTTCAACATGAGTGCTTTTTGTGGCAAATATCCATCGGCGCCGTTGTGCAAGGGCGGTTGCTTTGGGTATAAGGTGAGTTCGGCTTTTTTACATGGATCAAGATGAACTCGAGTGTGCAGGGCTACCGACGGGTAGTGGTGAAACTGGGGACCAGTGTGCTGACATCCGGCAGCAAGTCGTTGGATAAGGCACATATGGTGGAGCTTGCCAGACAAATGGCAGGACTGATGAAGTCAGGTGTGGAAGTGGTATTGGTGACCTCGGGTGCCATTGCCGCCGGACGCGAACACCTGGGTTACCCGGTATTGCCCGACACCATGGCCAACAAGCAACTCCTGGCCGCTGTCGGGCAAAGTCAGCTCATTCTCGCCTGGTCACAACTCTTCAGTATCTACGGCCTGCATGTGGGTCAGTTGCTGCTGACCCGCGCTGATCTGCACGACCGCGAGCGTTATCTCAATGCCCGCGACACCCTCAATGCGCTGCTGGCGCAAGGGATTGTGCCCATCATCAACGAAAACGACGCGGTGGCGACCACTGAAATTAAAGTAGGGGACAACGACAACCTGTCTGCCCGCGCGGCACTCCTTTGCGACGCCGATCTCCTGATGTTGCTCACTGATCAGAAAGGATTATTCGATGCTGATCCCCGCAAAGAGCCCAATGCACGCTTGATCCCCGAGGTGGAGCACATCGACGACAGCCTGCGTCTGCTTGCTGGCGGCTCTGTCTCAGGCCTTGGCACCGGTGGTATGGCCACCAAGTTGCAGGCAGCGGATATTGCCCGCCGCGCCGGCGTGGAAGTCATCATTGCCTCGGGTCATCACCCGGAAGTGATTAAAAAGGCGGTTCACCGCGAGGCCGTGGGTACCCGTTTTCTGGCCATTGAGAGTCCACTGGAGAGTCGCAAACAATGGATTTTGGCCGGTCCCAAGGCGAAAGGGCGCCTGTTGCTGGACATAGGTGCGGTTGCCGCAGTGACTTGCCGGGGCCGCAGCCTGTTATCGAAAGGAATTACCGGGGTCGAAGGCCAGTTCGAGCGTGGAGATACCCTGGAGCTGGTGAGTCCCGATGGTCGGGTGGTGGCAAGGGGCATGGCACGCTACCAGTCTCAGGCATTGAATCTGATTGCCGGTAAACACTCTGATGAGATTGAGCCACTGCTTGGTTATGACTATGGCGATGCCGTGGTGCATCGCAACGATATGGTGGTGTTGGAAATGATTGGGGAGGCCAAGTGATGGACGCTCAGGCTTATTTATTGCAGTTGGGTCAGGCCGCCAAGAGCTCAGGTTTTGCACTGGCAAACCTTGGCGTAATGGCCAAAAATCGCTTGCTGGGCCGGGTCGCCGCCGAACTTAAGTCGGCATTCGATGAGATTTTGGCTGCCAATGCCAAAGATGTGGCGGCTGCCCGAGCTTCGGGTTTGGGCGATGCCATGGTCGACCGGCTGCTGCTCAATGACGATAGGCTTAAGGGCATTATCGCCGATATCGATAATGTGATTTCCCTTGCCGACCCCATAGGTGAAGAGTTTGACAGTCGACTGTTGGATAACGGTATGCGCCTGTGTCGTCGCCGTGTACCTCTGGGTGTGATTGGTGTTATTTACGAGGCCCGTCCCAACGTCACCGTGGAGATTGCGGTGCTGGCGCTGAAAACCGGTAACGCCGTCATTCTTCGTGGTGGTAAAGAAACCCTTGAGTCAAACCTGGCCCTTGCCGCCGCCATTCGCCGTGCATTGGCCGGTGAAGGTTTGCCGGAAGATTGTGTGCAGCTGATAGATAATCCCGACCGCGCCCTGGTCACTGGCCTGTTGAAGCTGGATAAATTCGTCGACATGATAGTGCCCAGAGGTGGTCAGGGGTTACAGCGGCTTTGTGCTGAGCAGGCCACCATTCCAGTGATTTTGGGGGGCATTGGCATCTGCCATCTGTACCTGGATAGGGATGCCGATATCAGTCGCGCTGCCAATGTGATTATCAATGCGAAGGTGCAGCGTCCTACAGTATGCAATGCGCTGGACACCTTACTTATTCACCGGGATAAACTCGACTGGTTGCCTACACTCGCCAGAGCGCTTCAGCAACAAGGCGTGAAGCTGGTGGCCTGCGAGCAAAGCCTGGGTGCTCTCGCCGCTGCGGGTATCGAGGCAGAAGCAGCCAGCGATGAGAGTTTTGGCACCGAGTGGCTCTCACTCACTCTGGGGGTGAAGGTGGTTGCGGATATCGATGAGGCCATTGCCCATATTCGTCACTACTCCTCCGGGCATTCGGAGGCGATTCTGACTGACAATCTCGCTGCAGCGACCCACTTTATGAATGAAGTTAACTCGGCCGCCGTGTACCTCAATGCATCCACCCGTTTTACCGATGGTGGTCAGTTTGGCTTTGGCGCAGAGGTGGCGGTCAGCACTCAAAAACTTCACGCAAGGGGGCCCATGGGACTTGAGGCTTTGACCACCTATAAGTGGCTGGGAGTTGGGGATTACAGCTGTCGATAAATTGTAAGTACTGAATATCAAGCATTAAAAAAGCCGCATTAAGCGGCTTTTTTAATAGCTAATCCCGGCTGCGCTTCATTTGCAACTATGCTGCATCGCTTAGGCGAACGTGCGCCTGATTCGTGGTTTGTGGCGGCTCATAATGTTCCCCCATTAACTCTTTGAGTCGCTCTTCTTTTGGAAAAACAGGGGGATTCACAACATGGTCAACAATAGCTACCGCCCACACCACCACCAGAGCGGTGCAAATCAGCAAGCTCATAATGCGAAAAGCAATAATGGGCTCCTGAGCGTGAGAAAAGTATTTGAGTCGTACATTGCGGTTTAAGTAAATCGCTGGAAACACAAACATGGCGTACAGCAGCAATGCGGTGGTGGTAAAAATGTTGCCGTAGTAATGGTCGACAACAATCATGGTAATGCACACGGTTAATGCACTGAAACGAAGGCGTTTTTCAGCTGTGGGTGAGAGGTTGAGTATTGGGGTGCCGTTGATGACCAGGCTCATGCTCTTGCGCGCTCCTTTGCACTTGAGTCTTAAGGTTATAAACCTGTTAATCAATGTTTTCAACCTTGTGGTGCTGAATTTGATGCCTGAGTGGTGAAATTCACCAATTGGTTGAGTACTTGATGGATACTCGAGTGAGATAATTTATTAAGTCATTGAAGTTTATGATTATAAATAGTTGGCATCCTCTTTGCTGAGTACAGAAATCAATCTGCACTTGTGTACTGAATGGAGAATGCACATGAAACCTGTTCTGACTGCTGTGACCCTCGCGACCATACTGATGGCCATGCCTGCCCTTGCCGAGGAGAGAACCCTGTCACAAACCTTCGCGTATCAGGGAGAGACCCTTTATCTGGACGTGGGAGTGGGAGAAGTCGAGATAGAAGCTGTTGATGGCGATGAGGTTGCCGTGGAAGTGGTGTTGACGCCGTCGAATGCCGGCTGGATCTTTGGCAGCAATACGGATTTCGGTGATGTTGAAATCAGTCCCAAGATCACCGAGGGCAAGCGTATGGTGTTGTCACTCAATGATAATGACGACCTGAAGGAACAATGGCGTATCAAGTTGCCTGCCAAGGCCGCCGTCTCCGTGGACATGGGGGTTGGGCGTATCGCCACTTCCGGCTTGGACAATAGCCTGGAAATTGATTTGGGTGTGGGCGAGGTACAGATAAACCACAGCCATGACTATGGCAGCATTTCACTGCACTCCGGGGTTGGTGAGGTTAACTTTATTCGCAACGGTCAACAGCAACAGGTCAGCCAGACGCTGGTGAGCCAGAGTTTTCAATCTCAAAGTGGCGGAAGCGGCAAGCTGAAGGTTGAAGTCGGCGTTGGCGAAGTGGGTATCGAGCAGCTTTGAGCCGCTTTTAAAGCCAAGGCAGAAAAAAGGCCCTGTTCAGGGCCTTTTTTTATGAATTCACGGTTTCGGTCTGATTACCAAACCAGCGCGGCAGCCACTGTTGCAGGGCCAATGCACTGAGGATAAGACCAAGACCGATAAAGGTGGAAAGCCTGATGTCTTCACCCAGTACCAATGCAATAAAGCCAATCGACAGCACGGGGGAGAGAAATACCAGGGTGCTGATATTGGCGGTGCGCTCGCTGCTTTTGAGCGCCATCAGCCAGAGCACGAAGGTTACACCCATCTCAAATAAACCCACGTACACAGCGGCGGCAAGGCCCTGGCCTGAAAAGGTGGGCAGGCCTTGGGTCACCAGCATAGCCACGGTTACAAAGGGTAAGCCAACCAAAAAGCTGAGCATCAGGCTCACCACTGGGTCGCCCTTATCTTTGGTGTTCACTATCCAATAAAGGCACCAAAGCAGGGTGCTGGTGAGTGCCATGACAATGCCAGTTGGTTCAGACAGGGAAAACCCGGCCAAACTGCCGCCGGTCGCAATCACAAATACGCCACCGTAGGCTATCAGGGCCGCCAGCAAATCGGTTTTACGCAGCTGTTGACCAAGCAGAGGCACGGCCAGCAACGGCAATAGAATCGCCCAGGTATAGTTCAGTGACAGCGCCTGCTGCGCTGGCAGAAGATCGTATGCTTTAAAGAGCACCAGATAATAGAGGAATGGGTTGAGTAGCCCCGTTTGCAGATAGAACAGGGGTCTTTCCTGCCACTGACGGGCGACCTGCCTCAGTTTACCCTGAAACCCGAGAATGACACTCAGGGCCAGAATTGAAGTAATCACCGCGATGAACAGCAATTGCAAAGGCGAATACTCCGCCAGCGCCAGCTTAAAGGCGGTTGCAACGGTAGACCACAAAAGCACCGCGGCCATCCCGTAGAGATAGGCCAAATTTGAGGTTTTCAACTAACAGATTCCTGTAACTCGAGACAAACCGGTCAACCCGAACGGGTCAACGCTTCGATTGCATGCATTATACGTGTTTGCAGCCCTGATTATGTAAAAAGGATCAAAAATTTTTATTCAGCCCTTGTAAT
The DNA here is from genome assembly GCF_000015245.1 of Shewanella amazonensis SB2B. Classification (NCBI taxonomy): domain Bacteria; kingdom Pseudomonadati; phylum Pseudomonadota; class Gammaproteobacteria; order Alteromonadales; family Shewanellaceae; genus Shewanella; species Shewanella amazonensis. The sequence goes on along the minus strand of NC_008700.1, from coordinate 3,018,032 downwards.
CGAAATGACTGACCCAATATAGGCGTTAAGGATGATATGGCGAGTGATGAACATGGGACTTGAAAACCCAAAATCCCATCCCCATATCGACATCAGGTAACGAATTATTGCGTGACAGAATTTTTTGGAGGACTCCATGGGTAAGATTATCGGTATCGACCTCGGCACAACCAACTCTTGTGTAGCTGTGCTCGATGGCGGCAAGGCGCGAGTGATTGAAAACGCTGAAGGCGATCGCACTACGCCCTCCATCATCGCGTTTACTGAAGATGAAACGCTGGTAGGCCAGCCTGCAAAACGCCAGGCTGTGACCAACCCAACCAACACCTTCTTCGCTATCAAGCGTTTGATTGGTCGTCGTTTCAAAGATGACGAAGTGCAGCGTGATGTGAACATCATGCCATTCAAAATCATTCAGGCTGACAACGGTGATGCCTGGGTGGAAAGCCGTGGCAAGAAGATGGCACCTCCTCAGGTGTCTGCCGAAGTGCTGAAAAAGATGAAGAAAACTGCAGAAGACTTCCTCGGTGAAGAAGTCACAGAAGCCGTTATCACAGTACCTGCTTACTTCAACGATGCGCAGCGTCAGGCTACCAAAGATGCCGGCCGTATCGCAGGTCTGGATGTGAAGCGTATCATCAACGAACCAACTGCTGCGGCACTGGCCTATGGTATCGACAAGAAGCAGGGCGACAACATTGTTGCCGTGTATGACCTCGGTGGTGGTACGTTCGATATCTCCATCATCGAAATTGACAACAACGATGGCGACCAGACCTTCGAAGTTCTGGCCACCAACGGTGACACTCACCTCGGTGGTGAAGACTTCGACAACCGTCTGATCAACTATCTGGCCGACGAGTTCAAGAAGGAGCAGGGTCTGGATCTGCGTAACGATCCTCTGGCCATGCAGCGTCTGAAAGAAGCCGCTGAAAAAGCCAAGATTGAGCTGTCCAGCACCAACCAGACCGAAGTGAACCTGCCGTACATCACTGCCGATGCCACAGGTCCAAAACACCTCGTTGTGAAAGTGACCCGTGCCAAGTTGGAGTCTCTGGTTGAAGACCTGATCCAGCGCTCTCTGGAGCCTTTGAAAGTGGCTCTGGCCGATGCTGACCTGTCTGTGTCTGACATCAACGAAGTGATTCTGGTGGGCGGTCAAACCCGAATGCCAAAGGTGCAGGAAGCGGTTACCAACTTCTTCGGCAAAGAGCCTCGTAAGGACGTAAACCCTGACGAAGCCGTGGCCGTGGGTGCTGCCGTGCAGGCGGGCGTACTGGCCGGTGACGTGAAAGACGTACTGCTGCTGGACGTAACCCCACTGTCTCTGGGTATCGAGACCATGGGCAGCGTGATGACCAAGCTCATTGAAAAGAACACCACCATTCCTACCAAGGCAAGTCAGGTGTTCTCCACTGCCGACGATAACCAGAGTGCCGTGACCATTCACGTACTGCAGGGTGAGCGTAAGCAGGCCAGCGCCAACAAGTCATTGGGTCAGTTCAACCTGGAAGGTATCGAGCCCGCTCCACGTGGCATGCCACAGATTGAAGTCACCTTCGACATCGACGCCGACGGTATTCTGCACGTTTCTGCCAAAGACAAGAAGACCGGCAAAGAGCAGAAGATCACCATCAAGGCTTCTTCTGGTCTGTCTGATGAAGAAGTCGCCCAAATGGTACGCGACGCCGAAGCCCACGCTGACGAAGACAAGAAATTCGAAGAGCTGGCTCAGGCCCGTAACCAGGCTGACGGTCTGGTACACGCGACCAAGAAGCAGGTGGAAGAAGCCGGTGACGCGCTGGGCAGCGACGACAAGGCCAAGATTGAAGCGGCCATTGCCGAAGTTGAAAAAGCAGTGAAGGGTAACGACAAAGAAGCCATCGACACTGCCACTCAGTCACTGATTGAAGCTTCTGCCAAGCTGGTAGAAATTGCTCAGGCCAAGGCGCAGGGCGCCCAGAGCAGCGCTCAGGGTAGCTCTGCCGAGAAGACCGCAGACGATGTGGTTGACGCCGAGTTTGAAGAAGTGAAAGACGACAAGAAGTAATAGGCCCGGCCTATTAACTTAAGTGGCGGGCGTTAAGGGGAAACCCTAACGCCCGTTTGTCCTAACGAATCCCAGATAGCGTGAACCTATGTCAAAGCGAGATTATTACGAGGTGCTCGGCGTTGGCCGTGATGCCAGCGAGCGGGAAATCAAGAAGGCCTACAAGCGCCTGGCGATGAAGTATCACCCCGACCGTAACCCCGGTGATAAAGAGGCCGAAGCCAGCTTTAAAGAGGTGAAGGAAGCCTATGAAATCCTCACCGACACCGACAAAAAGGCCGCTTACGATCAGTTTGGCCACGCCGGTGTTGATCCCAACCGCGGTGGCGGTGGATTCGGCGGTGGCGGTGATTTCGGCGATATCTTCGGTGATGTGTTCGGGGATATCTTCGGCGGTGGTCGCCGTGGCGGTCAGCGTCAGGCAGCCCGTGGCTCCGACCTGCGTTACAACCTGGAGCTGTCGCTGGAAGAGGCCGTACGCGGTCTGACCAAAGAGCTGAAGGTGCCGACCCTGGTGGGCTGTGATAGCTGTGATGGTTCTGGCGCCAAGAAAGGCTCGTCTGCCACTACCTGTGGAACCTGTCATGGTATGGGCCAGGTACAGATGCGCCAGGGCTTCTTTGCCGTGCAGCAGACCTGTCCAACCTGTCACGGCCGCGGCAAGATTATTAAAGATCCTTGCAGTAAATGTCATGGCAATGGCCGTGTCGAGAAGACCAAGACCCTGTCCGTGAAAATTCCGGCCGGTGTCGATACCGGCGACCGTATCCGTTTGGCCGGTGAAGGCGAAGCAGGTGAATTTGGTGCACCACCCGGAGATCTGTATGTGCAGGTTACCGTGCGCGAGCACCCGATTTTTGTCCGCGACGGCAATAACCTTTATTGTGAAGTGCCGATTTCCTTCGCCAAGGCCGCCCTTGGCGGTGAAATTGAAGTACCGACCCTGGATGGCAAGGTGAGCCTGAAAATCCCGGCCGAGACTCAGACTGGTCGCATGTTCCGTCTGCGCGGCAAGGGCGTGAAGTCGGTTCGCAGCCATGCCGTTGGCGACCTCCTGTGTAAGGTGGTGATGGAAACGCCGGTTAACCTTTCCGAGCGTCAAAAGGAACTGCTGCGCGAGTTTGAAGCCAGCCTCACCGGCGAGTCGAAAAAACACAGCCCCAAGGCTGAAGGCTTTTTCGACGGCGTGAAAAAGTTCTTTCAGGATCTGAATAACTGATCTCATCCCTGACACTGAAAAGCCCGGCCAATGCCGGGCTTTTTATTGTCTGTGTGCATCGCACTTTCAAACGACTGCCTAAAGAGGCAAGGGGGGCAATTCGCCCATGGCCTGCAATCTGGCTATCGCCGGACGTGACATACAGCGCTTGAGATAAGGCAAAAGCTCAGGTCTCAGCGGTAAATCGGTTTTAAAATGCATGAGCAGCCCAACACAGATATGGATATCGGCGAGACTGAAACCCGTTGGCAGCAGATAGTCCTGATGTTCAAGTGCCAAGATCAGAATTCCCTGGGCGCGCTGGCTTTCCCACACCATGGTGCTTCGAAGCGCCTCTGGGGCCAGTCGTTCATCTGAAGGATAGATAAGCTGGTTTTTCAGCAGCATCCAGGGGGCAACTTCCAGCTCTGACAGGGCAAAATCATTCCACTGGCGGACTTTAGCCCTGGCCTTTATATCGTTTGGCAGCAAATCAGTGCCCAGTTCGGCGATGTAATGGCAAATGGCATTGGTCTCCAGCAGGGTCAGATCCCCATCAACCAGCGCGGGCACCTTGCCATTGGGGTTGATGGCAAGATACTCAGCTTGCCGGCACTCGCCCCCTTTAAGATCCATCTTGCGGTAATCATAGGCGATGCCTGTTTCTTCCAATGCCCAGAGTACGCGCACTGAGCGGGTATTGGGGGTGCCATAGAGGGTAATCATACAAACTCCTTGTTGATGGTTTCGTCCAGTGTAGAGCTTGCGCTGGCAGCGATTAATGGTCATATTTGCCCAAATAAATGCGAGAAGTGACAAATGCCAAAAATATTGCTGCTTGCCATGCCCGGCTGTATGGCGTCGTCAGTGCAGGTTGCACTGGATATGTTTTATGTGGCCAATCGCTGCCTGGAAAAACGCGATGGCAGTGCGCTTATCGATAATGCGCATTTCACTGCTCAGGTAGTTTCTCCCGATGGCAAGGCGGTGGAGTCAGCATCCGGTCAATTAATACAGCCGGAGCTGGCCATGGCTGACGCGAAGATCGCAGATATTGTCCTGGTCACCAGTCTGTTTGCGGCGTCCGCTTCGCACTCCGAGGTCGACAATTACCTTACGGCGCAGCAAGAGGCCGCTGCCTGGCTGAAAGGCATGTCAGATGCGGGTGCGCTGGTGGCCAGTGCCTGCAGCGGTACCTTTCTTCTCGCTGAGGCCGGGATAATGGATGGCCGCGAGGCGACCACCCATTGGTTACTGGAGGCTGTATTCCGCCGTCGTTACCCCCGGGTTCGCTATCACGGCGAGCGGATGCTGTTGGAGTATGGCAATGTGATTTGCGGCGGTGCGTTTTTTGCTTTTACCGACATACTGCTCAAGTTGCTCGAGCGTTATGGCGGACGGGAGCTGGCGTTGATGTGTGCCCGCTTGATGCTGCTGGAACCCAATCGCGAGCTGCAACAACCGTTTATGCAATCAAGTGGCAGATCCCATGAAGATGAGGCAATTCGCAAAGCCGAGCAGTGGCTTAAACACCATTTTGATCAGCAAATCAGTGTCGATTCGGCCGCCGACGCCATTTCCATGGGCGCCCGTAATTTCAAGCGGCGTTTTAAAGCGGCCACAGGGGTTACCCCAATCGAATACCTGCAGCGGCTGCGTGTCGATGCCGCCAAACGCCAGCTGGAACACTCCAGTCGTGCCAGTACAGAGGTGATCTGGTCGGTGGGTTACGAGGATGCCAGTTCCTTCAGGCGATTGTTCAAGCGCCAAACCGGCGTAACCATGGAGCAATACCGGCGCCGCTTTGGCCCTGCCAGTGCCAGCGGGTGAACCGGTGCGGTTGGCTTGGCGAAGAGCCGGGGGTAAAATGAGGAACAAACAGCGTTCTTCTCGGCTTTAAAGGATTAATAAACATGAAAAAACTACTTACTCCCCTGGTGTTGCTCGGCCTTGTGAGCGGCTGTGTCACCACCCAATCTCCCACGGGGCGTAGCCAAACATTATTGTTTTCGGCCGCAGAAATGAACCAGCTGGGCGCTGCCTCCTTTGAAGAAATGAAGAAGCAGCAAAAAATCAGCAAAGACACTAAACTCAACGCCTATGTTTCCTGCGTTGCCATGCGGGTAACAGCGGCGCTGCCCGACCAGACTCAAGGATGGGAAGTGGTGGTGTTTGACTCGCCGCAGGTGAATGCCTTTGCTTTGCCGGGCGGGCACATTGGGGTGTATTCGGGCCTCTTGAAAGTCGCCGAAAACCAGGACCAACTGGCGGTGGTGCTGGGTCATGAAGTGGCCCACGTACTGGCACAGCACAGCAACGAGCAGGTGTCCCGCACTCAACTAACCAACACCGGCTTGCAACTGGCGGATGTGGCACTGGGCGCCGGAGGCGTGTCCAATCGTAATCTCTATATGGCCGCGCTCGGCCTTGGCACTCAGGTGGGCTACATTCTGCCCTACGGCAGGGCTCAGGAATCTGAAGCCGATGTCATGGGGCTTGAGCTGATGGCTCGCGCCGGATTTGACCCGCGTGCTGGCACTCTGCTGTGGCAAAACATGGCCAAAGCCGGTGGTGACCAGGGGCCAGAGCTCTTGTCTACTCACCCATCCCACGGCACCCGTATTGCGGAATTGGCCCGTCTGGAACAAAAAGTAATGCCACTGTACGAGGCCGCCAGGGCCTCCGGTGTGAAGAACTGTCAAATTACTAAATAAGCCAGACCTTTTTCGCCGCGTGGGCGCATTTTGTGATAGAATGCACGCCGATAATTTCATGTACGTTCAAGAGAAACCGAATTATGTCTGATAAATTCAGCACTGTTGAGCTGCAAGCGAGCTACGGCGTAGGCCGTCAGCTGGGCGAGCAGCTGGCTGCCAACTCCTTTGAAGGTCTGGATATTCCAGCCGTACAGGCCGGTTTGGCCGATGCATTCGATGGTAAAGAAAGCGCCGTTTCCATGCAGGATCTGCAAATCGCTTTCACTGAAATCAGCCGTCGCCTGCAAGCGGCACAGGAAGAAGCTGCCGAAGCTTCCATCGCCGAAGGCGAGCAGTTCCTGGCTGATAACGCCAAGCGTGACGGCGTGTTTGTGACCGAATCAGGTCTGCAGTACGAAATTCTGACTGAAGGCAATGGCGACAAGCCAACCTACGAGTCTACTGTACGCACTCACTACCATGGCTCTTTCATCAGCGGTGATGTGTTCGACAGCTCAGTTCTGCGCGGTCAGCCTGCCGAGTTCCCGGTTTCCGGCGTTATCGCAGGTTGGACCGAAGCACTGCAACTGATGAACGTTGGTGCCAAGTACAAGCTGTACGTGCCTTTCCACCTGGCCTATGGCGAGCGTGGTGCCGGTGCCTCTATCCCGCCTTACTCAACCCTGATCTTTGAGGTTGAGCTGCTGGATATCGTTTGATCTGAAACGCCTGAGCAATGCTCGGGCGTTTTTTTGCAATCAGGGAGCAAGAAATGACAGGACAAGTAAGGGTAGCCGTGATTGGCGCCAGCGGTCGTATGGGCCGTGCACTGCTTGAAGCTTGTGACAATCATGACGGCATCGTCCTTGGCGCCGCCATTGAGCGTGCCGGTTCGACCCTGGTTGGCGTCGACGCCGGTGAAATGGCTGGTATTGGTCACCTTGGTCTGGCGTTGGTCGATAATCTGGATGCGGTTGCCGATAAGTTTGATGTTCTTATCGACTTCACTTCACCGGAAGGCACTTTGGCCAATCTTGAATGGTGTGCCCGGCAGGGTAAGGCGATAGTCATCGGTACCACCGGCTTTAACCATGCGCAAAAAGAGCAGGTAGTGGCTTTTGCCGAAGAAACGCCCGTTGTCATGGCGCCCAACATGTCTGTGGGTGTAAACCTGATGTGGAAGCTGCTGGAACTGGCGGCCAAAGTCATGGGTGATTACACCGATATCGAAATCATCGAAGGGCACCACAGACACAAGAAGGATGCGCCGTCCGGTACCGCACTCAAGATGGGTGAAGTGATTGCCCAGGCTCTGGGGCGCGATCTGGAAAAAGTGGCCGTCTATGGCCGCGAAGGCATCACAGGTGAACGCGATCGCGAGACCATTGGTTTCGCCACCATACGTGCCGGCGATCTGGTGGGTGAGCACACCGCCATGTTTGCCGATATCGGTGAACGACTGGAAATCACCCATAAAGCATCCAGCCGTATGACCTTTGCCAACGGCGCCATGCGTGCCGCCAAATGGCTTGCTGAACAAAAACCTGGTCTTTACGACATGCAACAGGTGTTGGGACTTAATTGATCGAAAAAACCGCCGTTAGGCGGTTTTTTTTAGGTTGGTTGCCCCGAATGTATAGACGAAATGCAGGTTTTCCTATAAAATCATCGGAATTTGTCAAAATTTCGTGTTTTAACGGAAACTTGGTAATTTAATCTAAAAAAATCCACACATAACAATAACTTGGCTCTTTCGGAGGTCGCGTTGACAAAGTCTGCCTTACTCGTACTCGAAGATGGAACCCTGTTCTCAGGCACTGCAATCGGTGCTGATGGAATTGCTGTCGGAGAAGTCGTTTTTAACACTTCCATGACAGGCTATCAAGAGATATTGACGGATCCTTCTTATTCCCGCCAGATAGTCACACTGACTTATCCGCACATCGGTAATACAGGTACCAACGATGAAGACACTGAATCCAGTGCTGTTCATGCCTGTGGTCTCATCATTCGCGATCTTCCTTTAATCGCCAGCAGTTTCCGTTCCACCCAATCCTTAAGTGATTACCTCAAAGCCAACAACGTGGTAGGTATCGCCGATATCGACACCCGTAAGCTGACCCGTATTCTGCGTGAAAAGGGCGCTCAGGCCGGTTGTATTCTGGTGGGTGACCTGGACAGCGATAAGGCACTGGCTGCCGCCAAAGCCTTCCCTGGTTTGAAAGGCATGGATTTGGCGAAAGAAGTGACCACCGCCGAGCGCTACCAGTGGCGCAGTGGCAGCTGGCGTCTGGAAGGCGGTCTGCCTTCAGATACCCCAGAATCTGAACTCAAGTTCAAAGTGGTTGCCTACGATTACGGCGTTAAAACCAACATTCTGCGTATGCTGGTAGACCGTGGTTGTGACGTGACCGTGGTGCCTGCCAAAACTCCAGCCAGCGAAGTGCTGGCCATGAATCCTGACGGTGTGTTTCTGTCCAACGGCCCTGGTGACCCAGAGCCATGTGACTATGCCATTGCCGCGATTCAGGAAATTCTCACCACAGACATCCCGGTATTCGGTATCTGTTTGGGCCATCAGCTGCTCGGTCTCGCCAGCGGTGCCAAGACCCTGAAAATGAAGTTTGGCCACCATGGTGCCAACCACCCAGTGGGTGATGTTGAAAAGGGTACTGTGATGATCACCAGCCAGAACCACGGTTTTGCGGTTGATGAGGCTACACTGCCTGCCAACCTCAAGGTGACTCACAAGTCACTGTTCGATGGTTCTTTGCAGGGCATTCACCGCACCGACAAGCCTGCGTTCAGCTTCCAGGGTCACCCTGAAGCCAGCCCAGGTCCACACGACTGTGCCCCGCTGTTCGACCATTTCATCGAACTGATTGAAGAGTATCGCAAGAACGCCAAGTAAGCCGAGCTGGAGAAGATAGAAACAATGCCAAAACGTACCGACATAAAAAGTATTCTGATCCTGGGTGCTGGCCCCATCGTTATCGGCCAGGCCTGTGAATTCGACTACTCTGGCGCCCAGGCCTGTAAGGCCCTGCGCGAAGAAGGCTACCGTGTCATCCTGGTGAACTCCAACCCGGCCACCATCATGACTGACCCAGAAATGGCCGATGCCACATACATCGAGCCTATCCACTGGGAAGTGGTGCGCAACATCATCGCTAAAGAGCGTCCGGATGCCATTCTGCCCACCATGGGTGGTCAGACCGCACTGAACTGTGCTCTGGAGCTGGAAGCCAAAGGCGTTCTGAAGGAATTCAACGTTGAGATGATTGGCGCCACCGCCGATGCCATCGACAAGGCTGAAGACCGCGCCCGTTTCGACAAGGCCATGAAGAAGATTGGTCTGGAATGTCCACGCGCCGGTATCGCCCACAGCATGGAAGAGGCCTACGCGGTACTCGACCAGGTTGGCTTCCCCTGTATTATCCGTCCCTCCTTCACCATGGGTGGCTCGGGCGGCGGTATCGCTTACAACAAAGAAGAGTTCGAAGAAATCTGTTCTCAGGGTCTCGAACTGTCGCCTACCAACGAGCTGCTGATTGACGAGTCGCTCATCGGTTGGAAAGAGTACGAGATGGAAGTGGTCCGTGACCGCAACGACAACTGCATCATCGTCTGTTCCATCGAAAACTTTGACGCCATGGGCGTGCATACAGGTGACTCCATCACTGTGGCTCCTGCCCAGACCCTCACCGACAAGGAATACCAAATCATGCGTAACGCCTCCATGGCGGTACTGCGTGAAATCGGTGTGGAAACCGGCGGTTCCAACGTACAGTTTGGTATCAGCCCGACAACCGGCCGTATGGTGGTTATCGAGATGAACCCCCGTGTATCCCGCTCTTCAGCGCTGGCCTCTAAAGCAACCGGTTTCCCGATTGCCAAGGTTGCTGCCAAGCTGGCCGTGGGCTTCACCCTCGATGAGCTGATGAACGACATCACCGGCGGTCGCACCCCTGCGTCTTTCGAGCCATCCATCGACTACGTGGTGACCAAGGTGCCACGCTTTAATTTCGAAAAATTTGCCGGTGCCAACGACCGTCTGACCACTCAGATGAAGTCTGTGGGCGAAGTCATGGCCATCGGCCGTACCTTCCAGGAGTCGGTGCAAAAGGCCCTGCGTGGCCTCGAAGTGAGCCGCAACGGTTTTGACCCCATCGTAGATCTGAGCGATGCCGACGCGCTGCAAAAAATCCGTCACGAGCTGAAAGAGCCGGGCGCAGACCGTATCTGGTACATAGGCGATGCTTTCCGTGCCGGCCTGTCTGTGGAAGATATCTTCGCCCTGACCAACATCGACCGCTGGTTCCTGGTGCAGATTGAAGAAATCATCCAGCTTGAAGCCAAGGTGAAAGAGCTGGGCGTGACCGGTATCGATGAAGATTTCCTGCGCAAACTCAAGCGTAAGGGTTTCTCCGATGCGCGTATGAGTGCACTGCTTGGCATCAGCGAAGGTGAAATCCGCAAGCTGCGTGAACGCTTCAACGTGTTCCCGGTGTACAAGCGCGTGGATACCTGCGCCGCCGAATTTGCCACCGACACCGCTTACATGTACTCCACCTACGAGGAAGAGTGCGAAGCCAATCCGTCAGACAAAGACAAGATCATGGTACTGGGCGGTGGTCCAAACCGTATCGGTCAGGGTATCGAGTTCGACTACTGCTGTGTGCACGCCGCGCTGGCGCTGCGTGAAGACGGTTATGAAACCATCATGGTGAACTGCAACCCTGAAACCGTTTCTACCGACTACGACACCTCAGACCGTCTGTACTTCGAACCAGTGACTCTGGAAGACGTACTGGAAATCGTGCGCATCGAGAAGCCAAAGGGCGTTATCGTGCATTACGGTGGTCAGACGCCACTGAAACTGGCCCGCGCCCTGGAAGCCGCCGGTGTACCTATTATCGGTACCAGCCCGGATGCCATTGACCGCGCCGAAGACCGTGAGCGTTTCCAGCAGGCTATCAAACGCCTGAACATGAAGCAGCCGGAAAACGATACCGTGACCACAGTGGAAGGCGCTGTGATTGCCGCCGAGCGTATCGGTTACCCACTGGTGGTTCGTCCATCCTACGTACTGGGTGGCCGCGCCATGGAAATCGTGTATGACGAGCAGGATCTGCGCCGTTACTTCAACGAAGCGGTAAGCGTATCCAACGCTTCGCCAGTACTGCTGGACCGCTTCCTGGATGATGCCACCGAGGTGGATATCGATGCCGTGTGTGACGGTGAAACCGTGGTTATCGGCGCCATCATGGAGCACATCGAACAAGCCGGTGTTCACTCTGGTGACTCCGCCTGTTCTCTGCCTCCATACACCCTGTCCAAGGCGATTCAGGACCAGATGCGCGAGCAGGTCAGCAAGCTGGCGTTTGAGCTTGGCGTAGTGGGCCTGATGAACGTGCAGTTTGCGGTGAAGGATAACGAAATCTACATGATTGAAGTTAACCCACGCGCTGCCCGTACCGTGCCTTTCGTGTCCAAGGCAACCGGTGTGCCTCTGGCCAAGATTGCCGCCCGTGTGATGGCAGGTCAGAGCCTGAAGCAGCAGAACTTTACCAAGGAAGTGATCCCTCCTTTCTACTCTGTGAAAGAAGTGGTGCTGCCGTTCAACAAGTTCCCCGGCGTTGACCCGCTGCTCGGACCTGAAATGCGCTCTACCGGTGAGGTAATGGGGGTGGGCGACACCTTCGCTGAAGCCTATGCCAAGTCTGAACTGGGCTCTATCAAGGACGTGCCACGTTCTGGCCGCGCCCTGTTGTCTGTGCGTAACAGCGACAAGAACAAGGTGGCTGACCTTGCCGCCAAGCTCCTGGAACTGGGTTACGAGCTGGATGCTACCCACGGCACCGCGGTTATCCTCGGTGAAGCCGGTATCAACCCACGCCTGGTGAACAAGGTGCATGAAGGCCGTCCACACATTCTTGACCGCATCAAGAACGGTGAGTATGCCTACATAGTGAACACCACCGAAGGCCGTCAGGCCATCGAAGATTCACGCCAGTTGCGCCGCGCCGCGCTGCGTTACAAGGTGAACTACACCACCACATTGAACGCCGCCTTCGCCAACTGTATGGCTCACAACGCCGATGACCGTAACAAGGTTGCTTCGGTGCAAGAGCTGCACGAGCGCGTGAAGCAGTCTCAGGGCTGATAGCCAAGCTGTGACAATCCATTAAAAAGCCACCTCAGGGTGGCTTTTTTCTATTCAGTGGTCTGAGCTTTATTTAGGGCCTCAATGCCGTACTTCTCAAGTAAGGTCAGAGTGTCTGTTTTACACCTGCGGTGACGCGCTGACCACATATCTCCCCACAGCTTTTGTCACACAGAAGAGTGATGCCAGGCAGCTAAGTGGTGTTGCCGCAGAGGAATATCCGAGCGTGAATGACCGGGCATGAGTGTTTACGTATTTCATGATGTTGATTTTATTTTACATTTGGTAAACTATATTGAAATGAGGATTGACGGGATGTTGCGGTGCTGCGGCGGGCTTGGATGGTAAATTCTCTTTGTTGTTCAGTGCTTAACCAGTCCGGCTGTCAGGGAAAGATGTGCGGATTTTTATAACTCAAAAAATGGAGATCCCATATGTTTTCCAGCCTCCGGCTATCTCAGCAGCTCTATTATTCCTTTGGTGTTGTGATTGTTCTCTTATTGGTTGTCACAGTGGCCGGATATCGGGGATTGACTGAGGGTTTCAAAAACTTTACTGAATATCGGCTGCTGGCCAGTAGCTCAAATGCAGCCAGCGAAGCTGAAGCCACCTTGCTCCGAGCTCAAGTTGACGTGTTCAGATACCTTAACACGCCCGATAACACGACTTACCAGTCATTTCAGAAAAATATTGCTGAGCTTAATCAGGATATTAGCCATGCCAAGGAATTGGAGCTCGATGCCGGTCGAGATAGTCTTCTGGCGCAGGCTGATGGGTTGGTAAAAAACTATGCATCCACCTTTGAGGCCATAACAGGTGATTTTGCGGCTCGCAACCAGGTGGTGCGGGATTTGCTGGACCCAGCCGGGCTGAGCATGCGCGAAAACGTAACCGATGTGATTACCGCCATGTATCAGGAAGGGGACGCTGACGGCTTGTTTGTTGCAGCAAGGAGCCAGGAAAAACTGATGCTTGCCCGGCTTTTTGCTTCCAACTTTCTGATCTCCAACAGAGAAGAGGACTATAAGCGGGCGTTGCAGGAACTCTCTGCCCTCGACGGCACCATTAATGGCCTGAAAAGTGTTGAAAGTGCGACTGTCATTGCTGACAAGGTGGAAGGTATTGATACAGGACGGACTCAATATCGTGATGCGCTCAAAGCGGTTTACGGCATTATTCAAAATCAGAACGGGCGCATCGATGAGGGGCTGAATGTTATAGGTCCCAAAGTGGCAGCTGTACTCCAGGAATACAATAAAGCGATTGAGCAGCAGCAGGGTGAACTTGGGCTCTACGCCCAGCAGAAAAGTGAAAATGCCATCGATACGGTTGTGGTGGTCGCCATAGCAGCGATGCTGATGGCTATTTGGCTGGCCATTACTGTGGTGCGTGCTATTCGTCGGCCTGTGGGTGGCGAACCCAGAGAAATAGCATCCATTGCCCGTGAGATAGCCGGTGGAAACCTGGGGCAGAATTTCCTACGTGAGGGAAGTACAGGTATTTATGCGGCTATGGCGGAGATGAATGATAATCTGCGGCGTATCGTCAGCGAGCTTAACGATGCGTCCCGTACCCTGGGTGATTCCTCCAGTGGCATGCTTGGGGTAACCGAAGAGAGCCGGAAGAACTCTGAATCCCAAGCCGATCAGTTGGCGCACACGGCTTCGGCCATGCAGGAGATGACCCATACTGTAGATGACATTGCCAGAAACGCCCAGCGCGCGTCTGAAATGGCATCTGAGGCCGATCATCATGCCCAGGAAGGCATGGGCGTGGTGGAAGATACCCGCCGCAGCATCATGGTGCTGGTGGACAATATCACCGATGTCAGCGGCATTATCGAGAACCTGGAGAAAGAAACCGAAAACGTCGGTTCTATACTGGATGTTATCCGGGGTATTGCCGAGCAAACCAACCTGTTGGCGCTCAATGCAGCCATTGAGGCGGCCCGCGCTGGCGAACAGGGACGCGGCTTTGCGGTGGTGGCCGATGAGGTGCGGAATCTTGCCAGTCGAACCCAAAACAGCACCGAAGAAATTCAGGCCCTGATTGGCCGCTTGCAGGCCGAGTCCCGCCGTTCGGTTGAATCCATGCGGGTCAATGTAACGGAAGCCACTCAAACGTCAGAAAAGGCCAATAAGGCTATTGCTGCCCTCGGGGCGATTGCCGATTCAGTCATGGCAATTCGCGATATGAACCATCAGATTGCAGTGGCAGCAGAAGAGCAGGCAACCGTAGTGGGTACCATTAATGTGAGTGTGGAAGAAATAAGTGGACTGGCTCGGATGAATGCCGCAGGCAGTGAACAGGTACAAAATTCGGCCAATGGGATCAGCGAAATATCCAGTAAACTCAGTGGTATAGTCGGTCGATTCAAGCTCTGACTTCCCAAGCCCCGACATTGCATGGCTGGTCTGGCCTTTGCGGTATCGGGGCTTTTGTTATTGGCGTACTGAATTTGGCGTGCTATCAAAACACTGTTAATCACATCATATTGATTAGTCACTGGCCGCAGGTTTTGCTTGGACCAAAGCAGTTTCTGGAGGAGCGTCGGCCCCTATTAGCGGGTCCCACTGATTGGGATACCCAAGAAGAGGAATCGCCATGAGTCTGAGTAAACTTGCCGAAGCCAAGCATCTGCTTGAGCAGCCCATGACCCTTGGTAACTTGAAACGTTTTCAAGTGCTTTGCCAGGGAGCCGATGAGGAAACCGCTGCGGTGAGGGAATTGCGCGAGCCTCTTAAGGCGCGCCTTGCCGATGATGAAGATCTCTTTTTTACCGCGCTGGAGCAGGGGCTACTCTAGCCATTGAGTTGGGGACGTCTGCATCAGAACCTATTCAGGTGTGGGCTTGATTAATCCTACCTCGCCCCCATATCTAAGTCATGAGTGCTGTTCACGCTGTGTTTAAATGGATGTTTTTATGCCTGCTTCTGTCGCTGGGAGGCTGGGCATCATTTACGCACGCGCCGCAGGAGTCAGCGGGTGTGATTGACGCGCACTTGACCATTACCCTGACTCAGCCACTGTCGACTGGTGACTGTACGTCCACTGGCGACATGTCTGCCGATAGTCAATCACAGATGGGGGCTTCCATGAAGCTGCCCATGAGCATCAATAAGCACGCCTGGTCACTGGCTGATGCCGACAGCGGCGAGCCGATGTCAGGGGCTCTATCATCGGGCTTACAGCCATCGCCGCTGGATAATCATGTTGTCAATATTCCCCGTGGATACCGATGGCAGCTACTCTCGGCTCAGTGGCAGAGAGACTTTACCCCCGAATATGTGCTGGCGCTTGAGCTTCCCCTGCCCGAGGTGCCCGCTCTCTTACCCAGAACCGATATAGATTTCCCGCCTCAACTGGATTGGCCTTTGACCTATCATCGCGGCGCAAGCCTGCGTCCCGGTGGCTGGAAAGAGTCCAATCTACGTTTTCGTTTTCTCCAAAGCCGCGACCTTTCTCTTCCCGATA
Organism: Shewanella amazonensis SB2B; assembly: GCF_000015245.1. NCBI lineage: Bacteria > Pseudomonadati > Pseudomonadota > Gammaproteobacteria > Alteromonadales > Shewanellaceae > Shewanella > Shewanella amazonensis. The sequence continues at coordinate 3,002,448 of NC_008700.1, read as the reverse complement.
TGGCCTGAGCGCCATCAGTGGTTCGCCCAACAGGGGCGGACCTTACCTGAGCTTTTCCGGAAGAGAATATTATGTTGACCGATCAACTGCTTCACCGCGGACGGCGTGGCAACGCCTCCAAAACCCTAAACCGTACTTCCCCCTGGCTGGCGCTGACCTTTTCGGTGGCGCTGATACTGCTGGCGCTGTCGGCACTGCCGAGCTTTTTTGGAGAAAGGGCGGCTCTGACTCTGGGTAAGGATGCCTGGATTGCACCAGAGCAGGCTGGGCAAATCCTAACCGAAGCCCATATCGGCGTAGCCGCCATCAGCGCCCGGGACAAGGGCATTCAGATCATCCTCAGCGATGAAAATCAGCAGATGGCGGCGCGCCAGTTATTGGCAGAAGCAGCCCAGAACCCTGCCGCTATTACGCTGTCCATGGTACCGGCGGCGCCCCCTTGGCTTAATCGATTGGGCCTGTCTCCCATCAAGCTGGGGCTGGACCTGCGCGGTGGGGTGCAATTTTTAATGCAGGTCGACACGGCGCCTGTATTCAAGGCACAGGGCGAAGCCCTGAAAGGGGCGATTCGCCAGGTAATAAGAGACAAGGGACTGAGGTCAGTTGCCGTGCTGAAAGATGAAAGCAGACTGACTGAAAATCCCGACGCCCTCAAGTTATCCGGCGCCACCCAAAGTCTTGCTGAACTCAGAGGCTGGCTGTTACTGAATTACCCACAGTGGCAGAGCGAGTCTGCCGACGGCGCGATACTGTTACGCCTGAAGGATACAGAGCGTGTGGCTCTGGTGTCGCAAACCCTTAAAGAAAATATCAGCATCATGCGTGGTCGTATTCAGGAGCTTGGGATCACTGAGGCTATCGTGCAGCGCCACGGAGAAAGCCGGATTCTGGTGGAGTTGCCCGGCGTGCAGGACCCGGTTGCAGCCAAACGGGTCATAGGTGCTACGGCAAGCTTATCGTTTCATGAGCTCAAAGAGGGGGGCACTGCGCTGCAAACGCCCTTTGGCGACGGTCGAGTGGGGCTTAATCCTGCGCCGGTTCTCGGCGGTGAGCACATAGTTGACGCCCGGTCTGGCAGTGATGAAATGGGGCGCCCTGCGGTGAATATTGTGCTGGATACCGAGGGTGGCAAACGCATGTCTGACTTTTCCCGCGGCCATATCGGTGAGCCCATGGCGACCCGTTACAGCGAGTACCGCGCCAGCGCCGAGGGCACGGTCAAAGACAGTCGGGTAATTTCAGTCGCTACCATTAATAGCCAACTGGGTAATCGTTTCTCCATTACCGGGCTTGGCAGCCATGAGGAGGCGCAGGAGCTCGCGATGCTGTTGCGGGCAGGTTCGATGACGGCCCCGGTCACCATTCAAAAGGAGCGCACCATAGGCCCAAGCCTTGGGGCCGAGAATATTCACAACGGCTTTGCTGCATTGGCGTTGGGTATGGGGGCAACTCTGCTGTTTATGGCGCTCTGGTATCGCCGCCTTGGCTGGGTGGCCAACGTGGCGCTGCTGGCCAATCTGGTGATGCTGCTTGGCCTGCTGGCGCTTATTCCCGGCGCAGTGCTCACCTTGCCGGGCATTGCGGGTTTGGTGCTTACCGTCGGCATGGCGGTGGATACCAACGTCCTGATTTTTGAGCGTATCCGCGACAAAATGAAGGAGGGCAGAAGCCTTGCTCTTGCCATAGACAAGGGCTTTGCCAGTGCCTTTGGCACCATAGTGGATGCCAACCTTACCACCATGATCACAGCTCTGGTGCTGTACGCCATCGGTAACGGGCCCATTCAGGGATTTGCTCTGACGCTGGGGCTTGGGCTTGTCACCTCAATGATCACAGGGATTTTTATGTCACGGCTCATCATTAATTGGGTTTATGGCCGTGATGAGCGTAAGGCTGTGAGGATTTAACCATGAAAACATTGAACTTTACTCGCTTCAGACACCTGATGACCCTGATTTCCGTCGTTGCCTTGCTGCTGTCGGTGCTGGCGATAAGCACCCGGGGCTTTAACCTCGGGCTGGATTTTACCGGCGGCGCCTTTGCTGAGGTTGCCATGGCAACCGATACCCGGATTGATGAGGTCGAAACCGCCCTGGCGCATCTTGGTGATGGCAGTATCTCAGTGGTTGCTACTGAGCCCGGGCGCTTTTTGATTCGCATGGGGGGCACCCTGGATGCCCACACCCTTGCCGACTTCAATCAATCTTTGCTGCAGCTTGACCCCACCATGCAGGTGCTGGACAGGGACTCTGTCTCGCCGCAGGTAGGACAGGAGCTGTTTGAGCAGGGTGGCCTTGCGCTGCTCATCGCCATGCTGTGTATCCTTGGCTATTTGTCGCTGCGCTTTGAGTGGCGCCTCGCGGCAGGTGCGCTTGTCGCACTGGTGCATGATGTGGTGCTGGTGCTTGGGGTATTTGCCCTGACGGGGATGGAATTCAATCTTACGGTACTGGCCGCAGTCCTGGCAGTGCTGGGATACTCCCTCAACGATTCCATCATCATTGCTGACCGGATACGCGAGCTTTTGCTGGCCAGGCCCAAGTCCAGGCTCACTGAGGTTAACGATGCGGCCATAGTGCAAACCTTCTCCCGCACCATGGTGACATCGGGCACCACGCTTATCACAGTCGGTGCTTTATGGCTCCTTGGCGGCGCACCGCTGGAGGGCTTTGCGGTGGCCATGTTTGTTGGGATAGTTACTGGCACCTTCTCATCAGTATCCGTGGGAACTGTATTGCCTGAGCTTTTGGGATTAAGTCCAGCACATTACCGCAAAACGCCAGAAAGCGAGCTTTTGGCTGAAAAAGCCAAGTAGCCATAGCGCTGCATTGCTGCTAAACGCCGGGTACTTCCCGGCGTTCATTTTTGTATACCTGGGCCGGCAATCACGTCGCCTTTGGCCCCAGTTGGCCATTCGGGATGTGTCATGGCTGAACTGTTGCAGATTTATAGCTTCAGATTTACCCCAGCCCTATTACGCTTTGTGATCGTTTTGCGCCGCAGTTTCGTAATCTAAGGCTACCGCCACGGCAACCGCTGCTTGTAACCCTGCATTGCAACCTGAGCTGGCAGCAACGCATTCAAAGCGATTGTAACCGTGGCTTTTTCCACCCAACTGCAATGAGCCAGAACCAGATGTCACTCCAAAGTCCCGAGGGCGATTTTCAGTTCCATACACTTCGATTACTCCTTGGCGATCAGCTCGGCAGCAACCACTCCTGGTTCAGTCAGCACGATGATGGTGTGCTCTATCTTATCGCCGAGCTGAAGCAGGAAAGCCGCTACGTTACCCACCATGTTCAAAAGGTGTGCGCCTTTTTCGCTGCCATGGCGGATTTTGCCAAAAGCCTTACGGCCTCGGGCCATCGGGTGCTGCACCTTACTCTGGACGACACCGCCGAATTTGCCAATCTGCCAGCTTTGCTTTGCCATGTTCTACAAATAACTGGCGCCAGGCGCTTTGAATATCAGCGTCCGGACGAGTATCGGCTGCTTTTGCAACTTGGCACCTTTGCTGTGCCCGGGGTGCAAGTTGAGATGGTGGACAGCGAGCACTTTTTACTGCCCTTTGATGAGATAAGTATGCTCTTTCCCAAAGGCAAACATATCCTGATGGAAAGCTTTTATCGGCGGATGCGAAAGCGTTTTGACATTCTGATGGATGGCGCCAGGCCAATGGGTGGCCAGTGGAACTTCGATGGCAGTAATCGCAATAAGTTAAAAGCGGCCGATATCAAAAACTTGCCGGAACCTTTGCTGTTTGCAAATGATATCAGTGAGATAGTTCTGCGCCTGCAGCGCCATGGCATCGTCACCATCGGTAATCTTGAGCCGCAAGCGACCCAGGCCATCACCAAGGGATGCAAGGCGTCATACGTCAGTGGTGACCTTTTTGATGCTATGCCTGACCTCGAACATGTTTCGAAAACGCCAATGAACAACCTGCTTTGGCCCATCAATCGAGAGCAGAGTCTGGCGCTGCTGGCCCATTTTTGCCGTCACTGCCTGCCGCTTTTTGGCCGCTTTCAGGATGCGATGACGGCAAACCACGCGTCTGCCTGGAGCCTATACCACAGCCGCTTGTCCTTTTCGATAAACAGCAAATTGCTGCACCCGGGCGAGGTGATAAAGGCGGCCATCAGCGCCTATGAGGCCAGTTGCATCGATGGAGCAAACGGTGATGTTGATATGGCGCAGGTCGAAGGCTTTGTACGGCAAATTCTTGGCTGGCGGGAATATGTGCGCGGCGTCTATTGGGCCAATATGCCGGACTATGGAATGCTTAACGCCCTGGGCGCTGAAAACCGGCTGCCGCACTATTTCTGGAGTGGCGATACCCGCATGAACTGTATGCGCCACGCCATAGGGCAGTCGCTGGATTATGCCTATGCCCATCATATTCAAAGGCTTATGATCACCGGCAATTTTTGCCTGCTCACCGACATCGACCCGAAGCAAGTAGATGACTGGTACCTTGGCATCTATGTGGATGCTATCGAGTGGGTCGAAATGCCCAACACCCGGGGCATGGCGCTGTTTGCCGATGGTGGCATTGTGGGCACCAAGCCCTATGCCGCCAGCGGCGCCTATATCAACAAGATGAGTGACTACTGCGAGGGCTGCCATTACGACATCAAGGCGAAAAGCGGCGCGCTTTCGTGCCCCTTTAACAGCCTGTATTGGCGCTTTATAAATAAACATGCCGAGCGCCTTGGGGCCAATCATCGGCTGGGGATGATTTTCTCAAGTTGGTACAAAATGCCAGAGTCGCAGCGCACAGCGATTCTCGCTACTGCCGAGCAGTATATTGTCGATTTGGAGCGGCTGTGATGAAGATTCTGATTGTGGGTGGCAGCGGCGGCATTGGCAGCGCCATGGTCAAAGACGCGTTGGCAAGGTTTCAGGATGCGGAGGTTCACGCCACTTTTTGTACCGATAGTACCCACACCGGCTGTAGCCACTTTTCCGGTGTTAAATGGCACAGGCTCGATGTTACCGATGAGGCCGGGATTAAGGCATTAAGCGAAAGCTTTGAGAGTCTGGACTGGCTTATTAACTGCGTGGGCATGTTGCACTCCGGCAGCAAGGGGCCGGAAAAATCCCTTTCGCAGTTTGATGGGGAGTTTTTCCTGCACAATATGACCTTGAATACCTTGCCCACCTTGCTGCTCGCCAAACACTTCAGCGCCAGGTTGAAATCCAGCGTCTCGCCGCGACTGGCGGTGCTTTCTGCCCGGGTTGGCAGTATCAGTGATAACCGCCTGGGTGGCTGGTACAGCTACCGTGCATCCAAAGCGGCACTCAATATGCTGATTAAAACCCTGGCTGTGGAGTGGCAACGCAGCCTGAAAGGGGGCGTGGTGTTGGCCCTCCATCCCGGCACTACCAAGACCCGCTTATCTGAGCCGTTTCAGGCCAATGTGCCTGGGGACAAGCTGTTTTTACCTGAGCGGGTAGCAGCGGATTTAATGGATATTATTGCCAGGGCAGAAGTTTGTGACAGTGGCAGTTTCCTCGCTTATGACGGCGCAACAATACCTTGGTAAAACGAAGGCGCTGCCTTGGTGAACCGCACAGCGCACAGGCTTCAGGGTCAGAGGAAGTCTTCAATAAACCAGGCTGCAAATCCGTGTCTGCCGACAACGCCAGCTTTTTTATAGATGGAAGATGCCTGTTGGCGAATGGTTTTTTCAGCGGTGCCCCTCAGCAGGGCAATCTCTTTTAACGACAATCCTTTAAGCAGCAGCATGCCCACTTCTTTTTCGCTGGGCGACAGCTCCCAGGCTTCAAACTGAACGGCCATGACATCAGCGAGACGATGACGGGCTTCGAGCAGCGCCGCATCCGCGGGCAGAGCCTGATTACGGGCGTCCAGTAATTCCTGGGTCAATTCCTGTATCTGGCGCTTCTGGCGTTTGTAGTTCAGTGAAAACCAGCTTAGCAGCAGGGTCGCGAGGCCTAAAACAATGGCTTCCTCAATCAGGTGCATCATGGATGCTCCCTGGCGCAGGTCCATATAAATATCGCTGCCGCTGGCAATAATTACGAGTAACAGCACGACTAGGGTAATAGTGTCCCGGTTCAAGGGGCCTCCGGATTTAATCAGAAAAACGGCTATGGGGCATATGTCCTAACACCATGTGTTTCAGGCGTTTGCCCACTTCTTCATAGCCTTGCACGCCCCATAATAGGCCTAAACCGGCGTAAGGCCAATCGATGGGGATGAAAGAGATGAATGGCAAAGTATATGTTTGGGACTGGGTGGTCCGGGGTTTTCACTGGCTCTTGGTTGCCGCCTTTCTTACCAGTTACCTCAGTGGGGATGAATGGGAAAGCCTGCATGTGTACAGCGGCTACCTGATAGTGACGCTGCTGCTGGTGCGTATTCTGTGGGGATTTATCGGCAGCAAGCATGCCAGATTCAGCGACTTTGTGCGCTCACCGGCTGCTGCCATTGCGTACCTTAAGGGATTGGCTGCCGGAAAGATAACCCATTACCGTGGCCATAATCCCGCTGGTGGACTGATGGTGATAGCACTTTTATTAAGCATTGCCATGACAGGATTTTCCGGGCTTAAAACCTACGGTTTTGAAGGCAAGGGGCCGCTTGCCGTGGTTAGTCAGACTCAGGCTGGTTCTCTGTCAGCCTCGGCGGTGGAGACTGGCTTCGACAAAGATGGCGACCATGACAAAGAGCATGGTGACAAGCATCAAAAAGAAAACCCGGATGAAGAATTCTGGGAAGAAATTCATGAGTTTTTTGCCAACTTTACCGTCTTGCTGGTACTGCTGCACATAGCCGGTGTGATCGTATCCTCCCGCGTGCACAGGGAAGATCTGGTCGGGGCCATGATCACAGGTTACAAGGAAGAGTAAGAGCGAATCGGGATTCTTGGTAAAGAAAGTGATCTATGGAAGGTTTTGGCTTGCCAGTTTTTGACCCGGGTATACCTATCGATTAGCTTTGAGGCAGGCGACAAGGATACAGAGTCTATTAAATGCAAAGGTTCCCCATGGCGGTTCACAGGTTGAACAGATGGATGATGATCCTGGCCATATGGAGCTTTGCCTGCCAGGTTTCTTCTGCGCCAATCACTGCACGCATGGCGAGCTTTTCAGACAAGTCCCATGCGTTTTTTTATGAACTGCTGACCGAGTCCTTTAGGCTGCGGGGCGATGAACTGCAGATTATCAGTGCTGTCGATGTGCCCCAGACCCGAATCAATCTGATGTTGGAGTCAGGCAAGCTGGATATGCATTGGTTTTTGCCGAGCGAGGCGAGGAGACCTCCGTCTTAACCAGGTTCCAATTGGCTTGACCAATGGATTGATTGGCAATCGAATTTTGTTTATTCCCCCGGGGCAGCAGTGGGTTTATGACAGGGTGAAAAACCTTGAGGATTTCCGTGCACTGAATAAAGTCGCGGCTTTGGATTAGGGTGGTTTGACGCTTCGGTGTGGCGCCATAATCAGTTACCAGTGACTGATCGCAACGGTGACTGGCGGGTACTCTACAAACAGGTGGCGAAAGGCAACCGTGGAGTTGACTATTTCAGAAGGGGAGTCATTGAAATTGTGACTGAAGCGCCTAACCACCCTGAGTTGCAGGTCGAACGGCAGCTTGTGTTGATTTATGATCGCGATTTTGTGTTTTACTTAAGCCCGCAATCTGCTCTGCTGGCCCCTGTGACTGAAGCGTTAACCTTGGCCCGGGATACGGGTTTAATTGAGAGGCTTATCCGGAAGCATTATGCAGAGGCTTTTGACCTGTATCGGCTTAATGACAGGGTTCGAATCAAGCTTGATACGCCCGTGGATTAAGAATGCTCTCAACAAGCCGTGTGCGTTTTCGCACTGACTGGCAATTCACTTATATCCTGCGTAATCAATTCCTTTCAGCAATGTCGTTGCACTGCTGTGAAAAGAGTCGTCGGGTCAGGCTGTTTATCCGCAAAAACAGCCCGGGGCCTTTGCTTTCTAACCGGTACAGATTCGCCAGCAAACTGGCGAATCTACTACTTCAGGCCTAACTTTAATCTGCTTTAACAGGAGCTGATATAAATGGAGGTCAAAATGAAAATGGCAAAAATAATTGGCGTATCGGCGGCGATGATTTTCGGATTGTCCACCACCGCTGTGCTGGCCGAAGATTTTGATACCGAGGACTTTCCTTTGGTATTTCTTGAGATAAACACCACCAGTGCAGATAAGTATTTGCAGTACCATGGTAAGGCTCTCACCAAGATATCCTCGGGTGTTTACGAGGAGTACCGCTGGGGCGGTGCTTCCTGCGGCAGTCGGGTGTTGAATGACGAGCAGGTTGCTGTGCTGCAAAGAGCCTTGGATAACCCGAATGTGAAAGTGGCATTCAGGTATCAGCCTGGCCAGGGAGAATTTACCAAGTGTGTGGTTGGTTTCTCTTTGGTGCGTAAAGGCTATACGGAGTAGCAATCAAACAGGCGAGCCCCGTTGTATGGGGCCGTTAAGCCGACGGCTGGACAGCTTTGTTTTCGACCGTTTCTATCTCACCAAACCTTTTTCCGCTCTGCGTTCTCCCTACTAAGCCTCTAATCAAGCGGTCTTAACTTACACGGTCGATATTGTCTTTGGTTCGTTTTTGGCAAAGCACAAAATCAAAATAACGTTCAGCTCGCTATCGCAGATAACTAAAAGGCCCGCGAGGGGCCTTATTCGAGTGACACCATAGCGGTGATGGCATCATGAAGGATGTTAGCGATTTATCCTTGCATCATTCAGGTTTCGGTGGAACGTAACCTTCAATCTGCACATCCTTGCCTTCGAACAGGAATAGCTGCATTTGCTCTTCGAGCAGTTTGCGATGGTCCATGTTCATCATGTTCAATTTTTTCTCATTGATAAGCATGGTCTGCTTTTTCTGCCACTCGCCCCAGGCTTCTTTGCTGATGGTGTCGAAAATGCGCTTGCCGAGCTCGCCGGGATAGAGCTGGAAATCCAGACCTTCGGCTTCTTTACCCAAATACACACACTGAACGGTACGGGCCATGTTTTACTCCTTGTGGGCGGCAGCGCTGCCGCCGGATTCTTGCTTAAGTTCGCTTACAAGGCTTGCCAGAATTCGCTCGGTGGCGGCGGCAAGCCCAAGATTTTCGCCTTGGAGGAGGTTATACCAGAGACTCAGGTTATCTTCCATGATAAGCGCCTCTGTCTGTGTGCTGCCAAGGCGCAGTTTGACCGGCTGAATATCCAGATGGAAGTGGCTGAATGTGTGACGAAAGCCATCCAGCAGGGTGAGATTTTCTGCATCTAAGCCATTGGCTTCGACAAAGGCATGGAGCGCTTGCTTGCTATCAAATTGGGGGAAGCACCAGAGGCCGCCCCAGATGCCACTGGGTGGCCGCTTGATAAGCTTGACGGTGTTTGCTTGCTGCAGAATCAGCATCCAGCCTTCCCGGGCGGGAATGGTCTTTTTGGGCTTTTTACCGGGGAACTCACCCTGACGGCCGGCAAGCTGCGCCTTGCAGTCGATGGCAACGGGGCACTCACCACACTTGGGGCGGCTGCGGGTGCAGATATTGGCACCCATATCCATCATGGCCTGATTGTACTTTTGTATGTCTTCTTTGGGGGTTAGCGCTTCGGTGAGTTGCCACAGGGCGGTATCGACCCGTTTCTCGCCGGGCCAGCCTTCGATGGCGCCGTGTCGCGCCAGCACTCTTTTTACATTGCCATCGAGAATAGGATGATGCTGCCCTAAAGATAATGACAACACGGCACCTGCCGTGGAGCGGCCAATGCCGGGCAGTGCCAGCACGGCATCGAACTCGGTTGGGAACTCGCCGCCGTGCTCGTCGCGGATGAGCTGTGCGGCCTTGTGCAGGTTGCGGGCACGGGCATAGTAGCCAAGGCCGGTCCAGTGGTGCAGCACTTCATCTTCATGGGCGTTGGCAAGGTCGTTCACCGTGGGGAAGCTTGCCATAAAGCGCTCGAAGTAGGGGATAACGGTAGCCACCTGGGTTTGCTGCAGCATGATTTCCGACACCCATACCTTATAAGGCGTCTTGTTTTGCTGCCATGGCAGGCTCTTGCGGCCGTGTTTGTCGTACCACAGGACGATACGCTTTCCAAAAGGAATGCGGGCTGTTTGCTCGGACATTGAGAGAGTGAACCAATCTGACACTGATGGCTCGGCAGTGTAGCCGTGAGTGATGGCGGTCACAAGGGTTGGTGCCAAGTTGCGCCATGACGCTGGCAGCTTGGGCCACGACTGGTATACTTTTTCAGCTTCGGGGCTTGCGCTCAAAGAATAACTTTGGATAATGCCCCTTCTTTTTGATTTGTCTGTTTTTAGAAGCCTGCTTTTTGCGCCTGCGCGCAGCACAGTGGCGGGCCATGCGAGGCGAGAATGAGTGAAGTAACCACCGCAGAATTTAACGAGGATGGCGTTTATCTTCGCAAGGTACGCAGCTTTGTTCTGCGTGAAGGACGTCTTACTACCGGGCAGGCCAAGGCGCTGGAAAGCTTCTGGCCAACCATGGGTCTCGACTACAGTCCACAGGCGATTAATTTTACTGAAGTATTTGGCCGCGAAGCTGATACAGTGCTTGAAATCGGCTTTGGTATGGGTGCCTCTCTGGTTGAAATGGCTGCCAATGCTCCTGAACTCAACTTTATTGGTGTTGAGGTGCACAAGCCAGGTGTGGGCGCCTGTTTGGGGGAGGCCGGTAACGCCGGGATCTCCAATCTGCGGGTTTACCACCATGATGCGGTGGAAGTGCTGGAAAACGCCATTCCCGATAGCTCATTGGCGCGGGTGCAGCTGTTTTTCCCTGACCCATGGCACAAGAAGCGCCACCACAAGCGCCGCATCGTGCAGCCTGAGTTTGTTGAGCTTTTACGCCGCAAACTTAAGATTGGTGGTGTGTTCCATATGGCCACCGACTGGGAAAACTACGCCGAGCATATGCTTGAGGTGATGAGCGCTGCTCCGGGTTACCAGAATCAGTCTGATACTCAAACTTATGTGCCACGCCCGGACCATCGTCCACTGACCAAGTTTGAAAACCGTGGTCAGCGCCTCGGTCACGGTGTGTGGGACCTGATGTTTGAGCGTGTTGAATAATTTTATCCATCCATGAAAGAGGAAATAACCATGGCCAAAAACCGTAGCCGTCGTCTTCGTAAAAAGCTGCGTGTGGACGAGTTTCAGGAACTGGGTTTCGATGTACGCTGGGTGTTTGATGACAGTGTTGCTGAGGCTGAAATTGATGCCCTGGTGGATAAGTTTATCGACGAAGTGATTGAGCCTCGCAAACTGGGCTTCCACGGTGGTGGTCACAAGGATTGGGAAGGTATCATTGCCACCCAGTCACTGGGCAAGTGCACCGATGAAGACCGCGCCGCTGTGAAGGCATTCCTTGAAGGCCAGAAAGTGGCCAAAGTGGAAGTATCCGACCTGTACGATCTGTGGTGGGATTAATCCATGCTTGAGCAGGCTCTGCTTGACGACCTGGTCGCCAAAGTTAGACCCTTGCTTGGGCAGGGCAAGGTGGCGGATTACATTCCGGCCCTTGCCCGGGTCTCCCCCTATAAGTTGGGCATTGCGGTAACCACCATTGATGGTACCACCCTGGGGGCGGGCGATTGGCAAGAAGCCTTTTCCATTCAAAGTATTTCCAAAGTATTCAGCCTTACCGGCGCAATGATGCTCTATGAAGAGCGTGAGATTTGGTCGCGGGTAGGTAAAGAGCCGTCAGGTCACTCTTTTAACTCGCTGGTTCAGGTTGAACTTGAGCGGGGCATTCCACGTAATCCCTTTATCAACGCCGGCGCTCTGGTGATAGCCGATTTGTTGCAAAGCCGCTTGGGTGCGCCCAAACAGCGGATGCTGGAAATAGTGCGTATGCTGAGCCAGAACCACAAAGTCTGTTATGACAAGGTGGTGGCCGACTCTGAATACCAGCACAGCGCCCGTAATGCTGCCATCGCCTTTTTGATGAAGTCTTTCGGCAACTTCCATAACGATGTGGACAAGGTGCTCCGAAGCTATTTCCATTACTGCTCACTCTCCATGAGCTGTGCCGATCTCTCCCGCGCCATGGTGTATCTGGCCAACCAGGGCGTTAGCCTGGATGGCAATGAGGTGGTATCGCCCACCCAAACCCGGCGCCTGAATGCGCTGCTTGCCACATCAGGGCTCTATGATGGGGCAGGGGAGTTTGCCTACCGCGTGGGTATGCCGGGTAAAAGCGGTGTGGGTGGCGGAATTATTGCGGTGATCCCCGGCGACATGTCGGTATGTGTGTGGTCGCCGGCCCTCGATGCCAGTGGTAACAGCTTGGCGGGTACCCGTCTGCTTGAGCTGTTGGCACAGGAACTTGGCCGTTCAATCTTCTGATCGTGCTGTCTTTTTAATTTGCTCTACCCCCGTGGCCTTTCTGATTTGAGGAAGGCCATTTCCTTATTTCGGCAACTTATCTGCCGCATTTTCAATCTTGGCTAACATCAATTGGTGAAAAGCTTCACTTTTTGGTGATATCTCTCACTTTCCTGCCTGGTGTTCTCCAGATAAAGCGCCCACCATATCCAGTAATGGATGTTATGTTGTTTTAAATTAATGACTTAATAAAGTTGGCACATCCTTCGCTATATCAAAAAATATAAATCAAGACGCAAGGATAGATGCGATGAAAACCAAAAACCTTATCACCGGTGTAGCCCTGGCCACTCTGATTGGCGTGACTGTAGCTGTTCCTGCGAAAGCGCAGGGGATCAGTACCGACAACTGTGACGTTAACCTCAACTACGACATTTCTGTCGAGCCGAAAAAGCTGGTGCTGAGCCAGAAGGGTGATGAGTTTTATCGCTTCGAGCCGGGCAAACTCTTTGTGGACGGAAAGGAAGTCAAGCTCAATGCCGAGCAGCGTGCCCTTGTGGACAACTATGCCGACTCACTGGCAAACCAGGTGCCTGAATTTGTAGCCTTGGTAACCGATGCCATCACCCTCGCCAGCACAGCAGTAAATACAGCCCTCACTCCGCTGCTGGGCGATGAGACCAGCGCCCGCGTGGCAGAGCTGATGGACAATGTGAATGAGCGACTCGGTGAAGTCATGCACAAAGATGGCGACAGCTACTACGTGGGCGTGACCGACGGCTCTATCGATGAAGTGTTCGACAAGGAGTTCGAGCGTGAAATTGAAAATCTGGTGCAGGACTCTGTTGGCACTCTGATGATTAAACTCGGTACCGAAATCCTGTCGTCCGAAGGTGATAGCTTTGAAGCCAAGATGGATGCCTTTGGCAAGAAAATGGAAGCCATGGGCGAACAGATTGAGCGTGAAATGGAAAGTCAGTCAAAGACCCTTGAAGCGCGCGCCACCAAAGTATGTGACCAGTTTGAAACCTTACTGGCACTGGAGTCTGAACTTCGCACCAAGGTGCCTGCACTGTCAGAACTTGAGATTTCTGACCGTAAAGAAGCTCAGCTTCGCGAGTAAGTTACACCCGGGCTTGCCCTTGACTCTCTCAAGGTAACCCATGCGATACCCAATTTGACATCCCTTTGGTTCTTCCTTGAACGTTTGGCCCCATCCCTGGGGCCCTTTTTTTGCCGTTTAATGACCAGCCACATTAAGCCGAAACTGGAGACTCGGCGGCGATTTTTGTTATACTGCTAAAAAATAACAAAAAACCAGACTCAAACTGGCTTCCTGACTCTACCCTAACGTGCTTTTTTGGTATATCTGATTGATTATCATTGGTTTGTCCCGTTTTCCTCCCTTGGCGAGGACAGGCTGAACTTAGCTTAAGGCCACCTTCATGTTAGAACTGTTAGAACCCATTGCTATTTTTACCCATGTAGCCAGAGCCGGCAGTTTCAGCGCCGCGGCAAGAAAACTCGGGATTTCCAAATCCAAGGTGAGTACCCAGGTGGCCGATTTGGAACATAAACTGGGGGTTCAGCTTATTCAGCGTACTACCCGCAGTTTGAGCCTGACCGAGGCCGGACATCTGCTGTATGTACAGGGTGAAGAGTTGCTGCGCGATGCCGATCAGGCAGTCGCCAGCGTTCATAACCTCAATGATGCTACCCGTGGGGTCTTGAAAGTCGGTATCTCCCAATCCTTCGGTACCATGCACATTATTCCGGCCTTGCCTGAGTTTATGGCAAGACACCCAGAGCTTGAGCTGCAGGTGAGTCTGCTGGACCACAAAGTGGATGTGGTTAGCGAAGGCCTGGATCTGTTGCTGACCATGTCTGAGCAATTGCCTCTTGGTATGGTTGCCAGACCTTTAATGAAGTGTCAGTTCCTGCTGGTGGCCTCTCCCGAGTACATTGCCCGCCATGGTGAGCCAAGCCGCCCCGAGCAGTTGGTTGATCATAATTGTCTCGTGTATCACGGTGAGTGGCATGAACACAGTGTATGGCAATTCAAACGTGGCGATGATTACTGTGAAATAGGCGTTTCGGGTAATTTCCGGGTAGACAATGCACCGGCGCTCAAGTCGGCAGCTGTCAGCGGGCTCGGCGTTGTGTATCTCGCCAGTTATCTGATGGAAGATGAAATCAACAAGGGCACCCTGGTGCCTCTGCTGCGTGATTGGCAGCTGACCCATCACCTGCCATTGCAGGCAGTTTATCCCCGCCGTAAACATCTGGCACCCAAGGTAAGTTCATTCATCGACTTCATAAAAAATCACATAGGTACACCGCCATACTGGGATGCGCCTTATCAGTCACTGTATGACGAACGGCGATAATTTTAAAATTCATTGTTCGCAATAATAGATAATAGTGTGACCTCGGTATTTTATTGTGAATTATTTGGTTAATAATCAATAATTTGAGTATTCCCTAAAGCCGGCTTTCAGAGCCGGTTTTTTAGTATTCGCTTAAGCACTTTTTCTAAGCTTGCTTGAAGTCTGTTCTTAAATTCATACAATGGTCATCAATTGGATTGAGATGATCTGAGTCCGTGTTGACGGGGGAAATGACCCCTTCCGCTGTTGATGCGCAGGTCCGCGAAGAGCAAGTCTCAAGACAATGCCGGCAGAGTTTATTATTAAAACCGGTCCGGCCTTGAAACCATCATCCTAGTTTTTTGGTTTACCCCGGACTCAGTACCGGGGTGATTTTTTTGGATGAAACAAAATTTCGGATGCCCTGTACCCTACATAAACCGCCATTAAATTAACAAGTGCGGTGTATAGGCAGCCAATTGGGGAAAGCCCCAAGAAAAAAAGCCACAACCCTGAGGTTGTGGCTTTTTTTCGTTCCTTTATTTTTCAGTGCATTACAGCTTGGCGGCTTGCTGTTTGCTGTCTTTTACCCATTCCTGCACCTTGGTCTCGAGTACATCCAATGGTAGTGGGCCATTTTTCAGCAGTAGAGTATGGAATTCGCGGATATCAAACGCGTCTCCCAGAGACTTCTGGGCATAGGCACGCAGATCTAAAATTCGATTCATACCCACCTTGTAGGCCGTTGCCTGCGAAGGCATCACGATATGACGTTCAACCATTTTGACGGCATCTGACTCGGCGTTGGGTGTGTTTTCTTTGTAATAGGCAATGCCCTGTTCGCGGGTCCATTTCTTGGCGTGAATACCTGTGTCCACCACCAAACGGCAGGCGCGCCAGAGCTCCATGGCCAGGCGGCCGAAGTTGGAGTAAGGGTCTTGGTACAGGCCCATTTCCCGAGGGAAGAACTCTGTGTATAGGCCCCAACCCTCAACATAGGCAGTATATCTGCCAAAGCGACGGAATTTGGGAATGCCTTCCAGCTCCTGGGCGATGGCGATTTGCATATGGTGACCGGGTAATCCTTCATGGTATGCCAGTGCTTCCATCTGGTACTTGGGCATGGCCTTCATGCTGTACAGGTTGGCGTAGTATGTGCCCGGGCGACTGCCATCCGGGGCTGGCTGGTCGTAGAATGCCTTTCCGGCACTTTTTTCCCGGAATGATTCAACGGGTTTTACTATCAGGCCAGCTTTGGGTTTGATGGCAAAGACCTCATCAAGGCGGGCAGACATATTGTCAATCAATGCCTTGGCATCGTTGATATAGGCAGCTTTCCCATCGTCAGTATCGGGGTAGTAAAACTGCTCGTCGTTACGCATAAAGATAAAGAAGTCATTCAGGCTGCCTTTGAAGCCCACTTCTTTCATGATGTCGCGCATTTCGTTATGAATGCGGGCCACTTCCTTCAAGCCGAGCTCATGGATGGCGATGGCATCCATATCGGTGGTGGTGGTGCGCTTAAGGGCATTGTTGTAGAAGTCGTTACCATCTGGCAGTTTCCAAACTCCATCTCGGGTATCGGCTTTTTGTTCCAGAGTGTTCAGGTAAACAATCAGGTCATCGTAAGCTGGTTTTACCGCATTGTTCAGGGCCAGTTTAGCTTCGCTGAAGAGGTTCTCCTTGGTGGTGGCATCCAAATTCAGAGCGTCGACTTTCCGTTTGAAGTCAGCCCACAGGGTGCTGTCTTCACCTTCTTCAAAGGGCTCGCCTTTGATGATATTACGGCTGTCGTTAATCACGAGGGGGAACACAAACCTGGGCGCAATGATGCCTTTGGCTGCTCTCAATTCCAGAGCGTCTTTAAGCTCACTGAAACGCTTGGGTACGGCATTGAGACGGCTGATATAGGCCTTGGCGTCATCCAGGTTATCAACCGTGTGCTGGTTGATAAGAATGGAGGCTGTGAGCGAGTGGACGCCATACATTTGATTGACCGGGTAGTTGTGCAGTCGCCATTTGTAGTCGGCAATCTCATTTTCCAGGCTTTGCAGCGCCAACGCCAAGCTGAGTGCCGTTTGAGAATCCAGGGCATTGGCATCGATAGCTCTGAGCTCAGCCAGATGGCGTTTGGCTCTCTCCAATTCGCGGGCATCTGCCGCTTCACTGATTTCATCCCACTTGCCATAGTCTTCGCCCTTGATGCCCATCAGGGTTTGACTGATAGGGCTTGCCATGACGTTTTCCATAAACTGGGTCTCGAACAGGGCATTGGCTTTGGCAGATTCGCTGGTCACTTGCTGCGCTGTGCCTTGCTGAGCTGTGCCCTGTGTCTCGGCCTGTGCGGTAAAACTGGAGGCTGAGCCCAGCGCAAGCAACAGACTGGCGGCGATGAGAGAGATTTTATTTTTTTTGTTATACGTATTTGGCATGACTTGGCTTCCTCGTGTTAATGGGAACATCCTAAAGAAGCCATGGGTAAATTTCAGAGTTTAGTGTTAGTAAATGTTTCCCGGTTCCCAGAGGCAGGCATTTATAGGCCTGCCTCTGGGGCAATCCAGATGATTGTGTGGGTCAGAGAAAATGGGACAGTAAGTCGTTAACGAACATGTGGCCCTTTGGGGTCAGGGTCCAACTCTCGTCGCCAAGTACGATAAGGCCTTTTTCGCTCGCCTGTGCCATCCCTTCATCAAGCAGGCTGGCATTCAGGCCGGTGCGGGATTCAAATTCACGTTTGGCGATGGGGGTCATCAGCCTCAAGCGGTTCATCAAAAATTCAAGTGGGCGGTCTTCTTCCTGCACTTGTGTCAGTTCAGACAGATAATCGCTGGCTGCCAGGTATCCCTTGGGATGTTTTATTTTTACCGTTCGAATAATGCAGTTTTCGGTGGGGATCGTCACCTTGCCGTGGGCTCCGCAGCCAATACCGAGGTAGTCACCAAACTGCCAGTAATTGAGATTATGACGGCATTGAAAGCCCGGTTTGGCGTAGGCTGAAATCTCATACTGCTCATATCCCAGGGCCGCGAGCTTTTTCTGGCCTTGTTCGTAGATATGCCAAAGCGCTTCGTCGTCCGGCAACTGCGGAGGCCGCGAGTGAAACAGAGTATTTGGCTCGATGGTGAGCTGATACCAGGACAGATGGGGAGGATTTAGGCTGGCCGCCGTGTCTATATCGGCCATGGCCTCATCAAATGATTGATTGGGCAGACCATGCATCAAATCCAGGTTAAAGCTCTGATAGCCAGCGGCAGTGGCAAGCTCTGCCGCCCGGGTTGCCTCATCGCGCCCGTGAATGCGGCCAAGGAGGTTAAGCTTGTCCTTGCTGAAGCTCTGTACGCCCACTGAGAGGCGGGTGACGCCTGCCCCGCGGTAAGCGCTGAAATCATCGTGCTCCAGAGTGCCCGGATTGGCTTCCATGGTGATTTCTATGTCATCACAAAAGGGGATGCGGGCCTTAATACCGTCGAGGAGGCGGCCGATGGCGCTGGCATCAAACAGCGACGGGGTGCCGCCGCCGATGAAAATGCTGTAAAGCGTACGTCCCTGGACATAATTCAAATCGGCATCAAGGTCTGCCAGCAGCGCATCGACGTAGGCTTCCTGGGGTAAATCGCCTTGTTTTCCGTGGGAGTTAAAGTCGCAATAGGGGCATTTTTGCACACACCAGGGGATGTGGACATAAAGGCTCAGAGGAGGCAGTTCAAGCTTCACGGTCTTTCCTCAGATGATGCCTTTGTTTCTGAACTCAGCCAGCAGCGCTTCAAGGGCCTTGCCGCGGTGGCTCACAGCATTTTTCGCATCCGATGACATCTGGGCTGCGGTCAGCTCGCCGCCTTCGGCGATAAACACAGGGTCGTAACCATGGCCATTATCGCCCCTGGCTTCGAGACCGATACGTCCTTCCCAGGCAGCCTGGCAGATAATGGGGGTTGGGTCTTTGGCATGGCGCATATACACGAGTACACACTGGAAGCGGGCACTGCGCTCGGTTTTGCCTTCGAGGGCACCCAGCAGCTTTTGCCAATTGTCTGTATCTTTAGCGCCAACGCCTGCGTAGCGGGCAGAGTAAATACCAGGGGCACCTTCGAGGGCGTCTACTTCCAACCCCGAGTCGTCGGCAATGGCGGGTAAGCCGGTAATAGCTGCAGCATGGCGGGCTTTAATGATGGCGTTTTCGACGAAGGTAGTGCCGGTTTCTTCAACGTCTGGCACCTGAAACTCGCTCTGGGCTACTACCGAGAGTGAATACTCAGAAAACATCTCATTGAATTCTTTCAGTTTACCCTTGTTACCACTGGCGAGAACCACTTTCTTCATCATTACCCCCTGACCACTGTGCTGTTGGCGCACTGCGCCCTTTCAAAATCGGCGTCATGATACCCAAGGAAGCCTTGGAAAGACAGAAAAAACAAAGCCCGCAGATGCAGGCTTCAGTGAAGGTGTACAAATTAGTCGACGTAGAATTTTTGCTTGAATTTCAATGTGGTATTTAGCTTGTTTCCGCTTCTTAAGGCGATTTGGAAGTTTATCTCTTCATCGCTGCGGTAAGGCACCTCGGCAATGTAGTAGATGGCGGCACCTTCACGGATTTCACGGAACTTCAGCTCCACTTTGGCATCAAGCAGGTTATTGGCGATGCCCGAAATTTCTACTGCGACAGCCGGATTACCCTCTTCAGCAGTGTCCAGCACGGCAATATTGACTATGCCAGTGTAGTTGGAGCGCTCTATGCCATAGTTCTTGGCAATCGCGGGTGTCAGAAAGGTACTTGGCAGCGCCATATAGTGGATATCGAACTGACCTACCTGTTCTTTTTGCTCAGCGCTGGCGATGCCGCACAGGCTAGCAGTTAGCAGCAGCGCAGCAAAGAGTTGACGAAACATGTCCTTATCCTCCTCAAGGGAACTCGGTTATAAGTATAAACCCCATGGCCGTATTCAGCATTTTATCAAGACTGCCGTGGGACTAGAGAAATTGTGCGAAATCGTCAGGGATTATTTCCGGCGCCTGAATACGTACCAATTTATGCCGTCCAAGCTCGCCCCGCTCGATAGACACCTTGCCTTTGGGCACCTTGAAGGCCTTTGCCAGCAGCTTGCAGATATGGGCGTTGGCCTTGCCATCGACAGGCGGTGCTGTGATGGCAAGTTTTAGTTCTTCGCCGTGAAGACCAACCAGCTCGTCCCGGCTGGCCTTGGGCTGTACATACAACGCCAGCAGTAAGTCCTCGTCCTGGCGAGTGATGGCGCTCATCAGATAAACGCCCAGAAAGGCACGTATTGGGCGAGTAACATGTTGATGAAATTAAGGCCAATAAAGACCACCAGTACAGAGAGGTCAAGGCCACCAATGGGTGGGATAACACGGCGAACCGGCGCCAGCACAGGCTCTGTGAGCTGGGATATCACCATGATAAAGGGATTATAACCCTGATTGAACCAGCTCAGGATGGCGCGGATAAGCAGCATCCAGAAGAAGAGCACACCGGCATTTTTAATTACGGCCACCACTGAGTAAGCAAGTATGGTGGGCAGGTTTATGGTGGCACCGGCTATCAGTGTCAGTACCAACATTTTCACTACCACCACGGCAAACGCCAGTACCAGCGAGGCGCTGTCCAGCTTGCCGATGGGGGGCAAAACGCGGCGCAGTGGCGCTACAATAGGGTGAGTCGCTTTAACGATAAACTGGCTGAAAGGGTTATAAAAATCGGCTCTGACCAGTTGCAGCCAAATCCGTAAAATCACCACCATCAGATAGAGATCAAACAGGGTGTTTACTAAAAAAACCATCGCATTCATGAGGTTTGCCCTTAGATTATCAACGAAGTATTGCCACTTTGTGGCTTAAAAATTCCGGGCCATTTCTTCAGCCCGCTTAATACAATTGCCCATGGCATCTTTTACCAGTGTGCGCAGCCCGCCTGCTTCAAAAGTGGCGATGGCTTCGGCCGTGGTGCCCCCTTTGGATGTGACATTGGCCCTGAGCTCGGCTGGGGTCAGCCCCGGGTTTTGTTTTACCATGGCAGCGGCACCCACGGCCGCTTGCTGCGCCAGGGTACGGGCGTCGGCCTCTGGCAGCCCCATTTCGACACCTGCTTCAATCATGGCCTCGATAAAGAGGAAAAAGTAGGCCGGTGAACTGCCTGCCAGTGCAATAACCTTATCTATACCCGACTCTTCGTTCACCCAGACAATATCACCACAGGCGCGCATCAGCGACTCAGCAAAGGCCTTGTCTTCATCAGGCATGCCGGCAGGGGCATAAAGACCTGTCATCCCAAGGCCCAACTGCATGGGGGTGTTGGGCATAGTGCGGATAAGCTTGACCTGTTTGCCGAAGTAATCATGGTAGCGGTTTTCTGGGATACCGGCGGCTATGGTAATCAGCAATTTATCATCGACGACACCGGCAAGTGACTCACATACTGCCTGCATAAGCTGAGGCTTAACTGAAAGCACTATCACATCGGCAGCCGAGGCGCTTGGTACATTGTCCTGGGAAGTATTGATGCCATAGTCGGCTGCCAGGGCGTCGAGTTTTGGCAAGCTTGGATTGGTTGCCGTGATGAGGCTGGCACTGTAGCCGCTCTTGATGAGGCCGCCAATGATGGCGCGGCTCATGTTTCCGGCACCGATGAAACAGATTTTTTTATTTTGCATCTTTATTCCTGTTTGAATTTAAAGGCTTGGCGATACCGAGAATATGGGGGCGAAGCCGCGTAAATACAATGATTGCCACAGCGCATTGCCCTTAGCGGCTGTAATCCCGCTCGCCAAAAATAGCGCTGCCAACCCGCACCAGGGTGCTGCCGTTGTCTATGGCAAGCTCCAAATCGCCGCTCATACCCATGGACAGCGTATCTATTTGCCCGAGCGTTCCGTGGCTCTGTTGCAGGCTTTTAAAGAGTCGTTGCATGTTGGCCAGCTCGGTTTGGGCTCTTTCCTTGTCATCGGTTGGCGCGGGAATGGCCATCAGTCCCCGAAGACGCAGCCTGGGCAGGCGGCACACGGCATCGGCCAGGGCTGTAATATCCTCGGGTTTTACACCGGATTTACTCTCTTCGTCACTGATATTGACCTGTATCAGCACATTCAGTGGCGCAAGTTCGGCAGGGCGCTGCTCATTGAGTCTGATGGCGAGCTTTTCCCGGTCGAGGGTGTGCAGCCAGTCAAAATGCTCTGCAACGGGACGGCTCTTGTTGGACTGCAAAGGGCCGATAAAATGCCACTCGATATTGGGGCAAGGGGAGGTGAGGTCAGTGATTTTTTGCACCCCCTCCTGAACGTAGTTTTCACCAAACAAACGCTGACCCGCATCGTAGGCCGCCTGAATGTCGCTGGCAGGCTTGGTTTTGCTGACCGCAAGTAATTTGATTTCAGATGGGTTTCTTGAAGAAATTTGCGCCGCTTGGACGATTCGCTGCTGGGCGAGCGAGAGTCTGTCTGCTATTGTTGTCATCATGTAATCAATCGGTTGAATGGATATCCCATACCATGGAAATCACAGAGTTACTGGCGTTTAGTGTAAAGCACAAGGCCTCGGATCTACACCTGTCTGCCGGTGTTCCCCCCATGATCCGGGTGGACGGTGAAGTGCGTAAAATCAATCTGCCTGCACTCGATCATGCCGGCGTACACTCCTTGGTGTACGACATTATGAATGACAAGCAGCGCAAAGACTATGAAGAGCACCTGGAAATCGACTTTTCCTTTGAAGTGCCCAATCTTGCCCGTTTTCGTGTAAACGCCTTTAACCAGTCCCGCGGCGCTGCTGCGGTGTTTCGTACCATTCCCAGCGAAATTCTGTCGCTGGAGCAACTGGGCGCCCCGGACATCTTCAAAAAAATCGCCAGTTTTCCCCGTGGTCTGGTGCTGGTGACCGGCCCAACCGGCTCAGGTAAAAGTACCACCCTGGCGGCCATGATTGACTATGTGAATGAAAACCGCCACGACCATATTCTGACCATTGAAGACCCTATTGAATTCGTGCACCAGAATAAGCAATGTCTTATTAACCAGCGGGAAGTGCATCGTCATACCCACAGCTTTAACGCTGCCCTTCGCAGCGCGCTGCGTGAAGACCCCGACGTTATTCTGGTGGGTGAGATGCGTGACCTTGAAACTATCCGACTGGCGATGACCGCGGCAGAAACCGGCCACCTGGTTTTCGGCACCCTGCACACCACCTCGGCAGCCAAGACCATCGACCGTGTGGTCGACGTGTTCCCCGCCGGTGAAAAGGACATGGTGCGTACCATGCTGTCTGAATCTTTGCAGGCAGTAATTTCCCAGACGCTGATTAAAAAGATTGGCGGCGGCCGGGTTGCGGCCCACGAAATTATGATGGGTACCCCTGCGATTCGTAACCTTATCCGTGAGGACAAGGTGGCGCAGATGTACTCTGCCATTCAAACCGGTATGGCCCACGGCATGCAAACCCTCGAGCAGTGTCTGCAGAATCTGGTGAACCGTGGCCTCATCACTCGTGAGGACGCCATGGCCAAGAGCTCCAACAAACAGGCAAACTTTTAAGGATTGATGATGGATGTACGTCCCTTTCTGAAGGTGATGGTCGAGCGCAAAGCCTCGGATTTGTTCATCACCGCGGGTTTTCCTCCCAGCGCCAAAATCGACGGTGAGCTGCGGCCACTGGCGGAAAATGCCTTCAGCCCTGCCCAATCACTGGACTTTGTTGAGTCCCTGATGTCAGATGCGCAAAAGAAAGAGTTCCACGAGAGCCGTGAGTGTAACTTCGCCTTTGCCGCCAAGGACCTGGGACGTTTCCGGGTCAGTGCTTTCTGGCAGCGTGAGTCTCCCGGTTGCGTAATGCGTCGTATCGAGACCAAAATTCCTGAGATGGAAGACTTGAAACTGCCACCGGTGCTTAAAGATCTGGTGATGAGTAAACGCGGTCTTATCATTATGGTGGGTGGTACAGGTACGGGTAAATCGACGTCGCTGGCCGCCATGGTTGGGTATCGCAATGGCCATGAACGTGGTCATATCCTGACCATCGAAGACCCTGTGGAATTTGTGCACGATCACCGCAAGAGCATCATCACCCAGCGGGAAGTGGGGATCGATACCGAGTCCTTCGATGCGGCGCTGAAAAGCTCGCTGCGTCAGGCCCCGGACGTGATCCTTATCGGTGAGATCCGCAGCCAGGAAACCATGGAATTTGCGCTGTCATTTGCTGAGACAGGTCACCTGTGTATGGCTACCCTGCACGCCAACAACGCCAACCAGGCGCTGGACCGTATCATGCACCTGGTGCCCGAAAGTAAGCACCAGCAGCTGTTGTTTGACCTGTCACTCAACCTGCGCGGTATTGTGGCACAGCAATTGGTACCCAAAGCCGATGGCACGGGGCGTCGTGCGGCCATTGAAATTCTGATTAACACCCCCCGTGTGTCGAGCATTATTCAGAAAAACGAGCTGCATTTGCTTAAAGACACCATGGCCAAGTCCAATGAGCAGGGGATGCAGACCTTTGACCAGGCGCTGTTCAAGCTTTATCAGGAAGGTGAAATCACCTACGCCGATGCCTTGCACCATGCTGACTCGCCGAACGATCTGCGTTTGATGATCAAACTGGCGGGCTCCGAAAGTACAGGTTCAGGCTTCCTGGAAGGCGTGACCCTGGACATGGATTGACGCTCAGTCATGAAGAAAAACCAGGCGTATGCCTGGTTTTTTGATCGTTACGGCAACTTGTGGCGTAATCTGATGAGTAAGAGTGCTTTCCGAAAATGGCTATTTTCGGTCGGGAAGGTCATTGAAGAGATAGGTATTCAGGAGTCAGAATGCGTAGCTTATTGTTTTCATTACTGCTGGTTTCAGGTGTTCATCCGGCAATGGCAGAAACTGTTGAGACTCAAAACGCCGCGGAGCACACTGCGGGCACGCAAGTCGCTTGTCCTGCGTATCTCAATCACGAGTTTCGTAAGCTGCACTCAAGTGAGTCGGTGAACCTTTGCGATATTGCCGCCGGCAAACCAGTGCTCTTTATCAATACCGCCAGCAACTGCGGCTTTACGCCACAGTTCAAGGCGCTTGAGCTGCTCAACAAGGAATATGGCCCCAAGGGACTGGTGCTGGTGGGTTTTCCATCCGATGACTTCTTTCAGGAAGAAAACGATGAAAAGGATACCGCCAAGGTATGCTACCTCAACTATGGTGTGACCTTTACCATGCTGGCCACATCGGCGGTGCGTGGAGGTGATGCCAATCCTGTGTTTGAGTATTTGGGCGAAAAAGCCGGTTCACCCAAGTGGAATTTCTACAAGTATCTGGTGTCTGCCGATGGCAAAGAAGTGACGGCTTTCAACTCCCGTGTAAAGCCTGACAGCCTTGAGCTTAAAGCCGCTATCGAGGCTGCCTTGCCCAAAGCACTCTGAGTGTTTCAGGCAAGGGGAGACGAAATAAAAAACGCCGCATTCAGCGGCGTTTTTTATTTTGGCAACATCAGGCACCATATTGATTTTCAAAGTAACTTTCGACAATCAATACTGCCGATACCGCATCCACCTGGCCCTTGGTGAGAGCCTTAAAACCGCCAAGTTCGAATAATCTTGCCTTGGCATCGGCAGTGGTCAGCCTCTCATCCTGGGTGGCAATCTTGACTCCGAAACGGCCATTCAAGCGGTTGGCAAACTTGCGGGCCCGCTGGGTCATCTCCTGCTCTGTGCCGTCCATGTTCAGCGGCAGACCTATTACCAGCAGGTCCGGTTTCCACTCATTGATTAACTTACCTATATCTTCCCAGTTGGGAATACCATCCACCGCCTTAATTGAGGTGAGCGGGTTGGCGCTGCCGGTAATCGACTGGCCAACGGCAATACCGATACTCTTGGTACCAAAATCAAATCCCATCACTGTGCTCATCAGGCGTGCCCCGCCTGATTGGACACTTGCCAAAGCTCAAAGCCAAGGGCTTTACTGGCCTGATTCCAGCGGTCTTCGTGGGGAATGGCAAACAGGATTTCATCGCTGGCAGGAATAGTCAGCCAGCTGTTTTGTGCCAGCTCTTCCTCAAGCTGCCCGGCACTCCAGCCTGCATAGCCCAATGCCACCATAAAGTGACTGGGCGCTTTGCTGGTGCCTATGGCCGAGAGGATGTCACGGGAGGTGGTGAGCATCAGCTCATCCGTCAGTCTGCTGGAATTTGCCCAACCTTCCTGGGTGGTGTGCAGCACAAAACCACGCTCCGGATTGACCGGGCCGCCCACCAGAACCTGATCGGCACTTTCTCCAAGCAAAATGCCTTCGTCAGGCATTAAATCCAGTTGTGACAAGAGGTCACGCACGCTCATGCCCACGGGGCGGTTAATAATCAGGCCCATGGCGCCTTTGGCATCATGTTCACAGAGGTAAACAACCGTCTTGTCAAAGAAGCCGTCATTAAGGCTTGGCATGGCAATCAGAAAATGATTTTTAAGGCTGTCCATCGACATGATTACCCTCCCGCAAGCTTTACGGTAAATCCTTGTTTTTCAAGCAGGCCCTTTAGCAGTTCCCGGTTATCGGTTTGGACTTCAATGTCGAAGTCCTTTACTGTTCCACCACAGCCACACTGCTTCTTTAGCTTTTGAGCCAGCTCCTTGAGTGCTCCCTGGTCGAGTCCCAGGCCGCTTATCACGCTGACACCCTTTCCCTTGCGGCCTTTACTGTCTCTGTGGATGCGAACCACGCCGTCGCCTTTGGGTACCTCAACTTCCGGTGTGGGCTCATCGATTCTGCCCTTATCTGTGCTGTACACCAGTAATACGTTCGGATCGATTCTCATAGTTCACTCTGCCGCAGTCTCTTTTTGTCAGTTTACCAGAGTCGGCAAATATATGTTGTGGCGTTAAAAAACAAAACACCACCCTTAAGGTGGTGTTTTTTCAGGCCTCGGGATTAAAACATACTCAGAAAATTCAGGATAAGCAGAATGGTGGTAACGAGGGCGCAGGGAAGTAGAAACGACTGCAATTTAGTCACCAGTAAGGTAGCGCAGGTTGCGGTTAATCCCAGCGTCAGGGCAATAGGCAGCATTTTATCCACTGA
This sequence comes from Shewanella amazonensis SB2B, assembly GCF_000015245.1. Taxonomy (NCBI): domain Bacteria; kingdom Pseudomonadati; phylum Pseudomonadota; class Gammaproteobacteria; order Alteromonadales; family Shewanellaceae; genus Shewanella; species Shewanella amazonensis. The sequence continues at coordinate 2,975,675 of NC_008700.1, read as the reverse complement.
AGATTGAGTAAAGAGCAGCCAAAGAGACACCAGTACAGCCAGGAGTAACAGGCAGTAGTGGCTGCCTGAAATGGCGGTCTGTGTGGAATCAGCCTTCACAGGGCCGGTTGCGGGTTCGGAGCGGGGACCAAACAACACGATAGCTGATGCAATCACGGCGGCTGCGATAAACCAATACATAAAGACTCCCTGCCTGAATGGAATTAAATCTAATTGATAATTATTATCAATAGGTGCTGGCAATGGGTCAAGATTGGATTTTGAATTTGTGGTAATTTCAGTTGTTAGTCACAAAAAGCACAGTTAAGCTGAACCAAATTGCCTCTTATCTGTCTGAAAGGGCAGAAGACTTTGCTTCGGAGAGACCCTTTATGAAAAAGATTATAGTTGTGGCCGCCTTGCTGGCTCTCAGTGCCTGTTCCAGTATGAAAACCAGCTGGGACTTCGATCCCGGAGTGACTTTTAACCAATACAAAACCTATGCCTGGGTAGAAAAGAAGGACGATGACGCGGGTTATCACCTCGATGGCCTGATGGATCAAAGGGTGCGTGACGCCATCGAGACTGAACTTGCCCAGAAGGGATTCAGTAAGTCAGAGGCGGCCGGTGCCGATCTCTTGGTGAACTACCTCACCAAGGTTGATAAGAAAATCAATGTTGATACCTTCAACACCAGCTATGGCTATAACCCGTATTGGGGACCGGGTTGGGGCTGGGGTGGTAACGTGCAGACCCAAACCACGGTGCGCGAGTATGAGGTTGGTACACTTATCATTGATCTAATTGATAATAAATCAGGTAAGCTGGTATGGCGTGGCTCAGTGGCCGACACCATACGCGACAGCAATACGCCACAGGAACGTGAAACCAAGGTGCGTGAAGCCGTGGCCGGTGTGATGCTGAATTATCCACCAAAGTCTGATACCAAGTAAGGCTAAGAGTAATAAAAAAGCGACCTCGGGTCGCTTTTTTATTGCCTCTTTCTTCTGCATTTTTTATCGCAATCCCCGAACCCCAGGCCCCTTATCAGAGCGCTGATCTCTTGCCCGAGGGACTGCGTCGACAGACTCTGATGCTGAATAATGTCTACATTGGCGTGCCGGTCAAGGACCTCAAAGTCCGCTGGCAAAGGCACAGGGGTAGCTGACGCTAAACCTTCTCTTACCGGGTGAACAGGAAGCTGTGCCCAGCCAACTCCCTCCCGCACCATAGTCAAACGTACGTGGTTATTATCGGCATACCATACACCAGGTGAGTGGGGAGCCCTGAAGAGAGAATGCCCCATGGCCCCTGAGCCAATCACCAATCACCAATAGCCATTGCAGCTTAAGTTCATCCACATGGGAAAGGTGCATACTTTGCGTGCGGGTGCTGGCTTGCCACAGCGGGCTAAAAATGCACGCCGCCAACGGATTCGAAATCCCCTCTCAGGGAAGAGGGTTTCACTGAATACCGGTGCGGCACTGGCGTGCCCCTGTGAGACCCTTTTAATACAGTCGCTGCTGGAAGCAGAAAGCCGCTTGAAGCTGAGCTCGGGCTGCTTCTCGGTCAGTCGCCTTAATATCACCAGAGTCTTATCTGTGTTGATATAGCCTGTGGCAGTTGTTGCAGCTGGAAGCTGACTTGTTGATGGTGTTTCTTTTCTATTTGCCCGTGTTTTATCGGCAGTAGGATGAAATGAGGATGAGCTGGCCGTACGACCAAAGTAGAGAAGCCCGCAAGGCGCGCGGCTGATAAGCTTTGGCTCTCGCCAAACTTTTCGCTGGCCTGTGGCTTTTCGATAGGGAATAAGAAGAATATGCAGTCATTTCTGAGCTCTTGGTTTACAGCCGAACAGCAGGCGCTGGATGCCCACGGCTCTGGTGCATTTGAATCCCCTGAACCTATGGCGAATCATCAAGCCGATTGGGCCATGTTGCTCGAGCAGGCAAATCTGGGGGCGTTGGAACACTGGCAGGCAACGCCTCCCGGTACTTTGGCTCTTATCCTCCTCTATTCGGCCGTACCGGCTAAGCTGGGTTTACCCTATCAGGAACGTCGTCACTTCAAAGCCAGAGCCCTGTGCCTCAATGGTATTCGTCGTGGCTTTGATACCCAACTCGACCTTGGCAGTCGCCATGGTTTCTATACCCCGCTCTATCACTCCTGGCTCGACGAAGACAAGGCGCTGCTGGCGCGGCTGCTTGCCGGTATGAGAGCCCTCGCTGCCGATGAGGATCCTGATCGTTGCCGTCTGGCTCTCTGGCAGCAGTGGCACAATCAGGCGATACCGGTATCCGCTGCCGCAGAATCTCAGTCGATTGATTGAATTCCCGGGCAGTGCTGCTAGGCTTTTGGTTGACGTCGAACAAAATCCTTTTTCTTTGCAAATTAAGCAGTAAAATATCTCTCGTTGTTGATTGGGGTTGATAACCCCGACTGCCGGAATGTCTGGCGACGATTAACACATCCCGGGATTTCACTATGAACCCTTGGCTTTGCGTTGGTGTGCTGGCGGGACTCTTGAGTTCGCCTCTGCATGCGGTAAGCGACAAAGATGGAGATGGAGTACCTGATTTCAAGGATGCCTGTCCCGGTACGCCGGTGGGCAACACAGTGGAGGCCAACGGGTGTAGTATTCCTGTCAGTGCGCCTGCTCCTGTGTGTCTGATGACGTCACAGATGAATCCATATCCATCCAGTTGTCACCAAGGCGAAATCCTGTCGATCTATTTTGATTTCGGATCGGCCTTCGTGCCTTTTGAAGCTGCCGCCAAGCTGGCGTGGTTGGCAAAGAGTATCGAGACAGACCATGTCTCGTTGCTGCTTCAGGGGCACACCGACGACATAGGTACTGAAGCGGCCAATTATCGCTTGTCAGCCGAACGCGCTGACAATGTTGCAGCTAGTCTCGCCATGGATTTTGCTATCCCTAAAGCGAGAATAACGACAGCATCCTTTGGGGAGTCAATGCCCGTTGCCCCCAATAACACCGAGATAGGCCGACAGCAAAACCGCCGTGTCGATATTTTGATACTTGTTGAATAGCACAGTGTTTTTAAGTTAAGGGAGTAATTTCATGGATAATATCCAAGGATTAATCGATCAGGCTCCAGAACTGATCATGACCTACGGTCTGAAAGTCATTTTTGCCATTATCATTTTCCTGGTCGGTAAGTACTTCTCCAATTTGGTGAAGAAGTTAACCACCAAGATGCTGAACAACCGCAAGGTTGACCCAACAGTAACCTCGTTTGTAGCCAACCTGGCGTGGGCAGTGGTGTTTGTTTTTACCGTTATCGCCACCCTGGGGCAAATCGGTGTACAGACAGCCTCTCTGGTTGCTGTTATCGGTGCCGCCGGTCTGGCTGTGGGTTTGGCACTGCAGGGCTCTTTGTCGAACTTTGCTGCCGGTGTACTTATGGTGCTGTTCCGCCCATGCCGCGTGGGTGACTACATCGAAGCGGCCGGCATTGCCGGTACCGTGGATGAAATCACCATTTTCTCGACCAAGCTGCGTACCCCCGATAACAAGGTTATCGTTGCGCCCAACTCTGCCATCATGAATGGCACCATCACCAACTACTCTGCCATGGACACGCGCCGTGTAGACATGGTGATTGGTGTTGCCTATGACGCCGATATCAAGCTGACCAAGAAAGTCCTGACCGACATTCTGGACAACAATCAGTATGTGCTGAAAGACCCTGCGTATACCGTTGCTCTGAGCGAACTGGGTGCTTCTTCTATAAACTTTGTGGTGCGTCCCTGGGTTAAGGGTGCCGATTTCTGGGCAGCCAAGTTTGAACTGACCGAGCAGATCAAAAATGCCCTCGATGCCAACAACATTGGTATCCCATACCCTCAGATGGATATCCATGTGAAGGAATTACCTGCGGCCAAGTAAGCTGCAGCAAGGTAAAAAGCCGGCAATCGCCGGCTTTTTTTATTCGAGGGCTGGCGGTATTGGCCACACTTTGCAACACTCTGCTATCGGTTAATGACAGGGAGAAAAACAATGTTCAAAAAGGCGTTATGCATCGGCTTGGCCCTGGTTGCTGCCCAGGGTATGGCACAGGACAGAGACAGTGTCACTATGGGGGGCAAGCAGGTGATGTTGTCGGGAACCCTGCCACAGGTGGGTGAAACCGCACCTGGGTTTCGTGTCGTTGATGCTTCTTTCAAACCCGTGGCATTAAGTGATTTTAAGGGCAAAACGGTTCTTATCAGCGCTGTTCCAAGCCTGGATACCGGTGTGTGTGCATTGCAAACCAAGCGCTTCAATGACGAAGTGGGCAAGTTTGATGGCAAGTCCGTGGTGATGCTGACCCTGAGCACCGACCTGCCATTCGCGCAAAAGCGTTTTTGCAAGACTGAAGGTGTTGAGAATATTCAGGTTCTGTCAGATTCAGTTTGGCGTAACTTTGCCGAAGAGTACGGGCTCTTGATAGAAGACAGAGGTCTGCTTGCCCGTAGTATCTTTATCGTGGATGCCGAGGGCACCCTAAGATACAAAGAATTGGTTGGTGAAGTCAGTCATCATCCGGACTATGATGCGGCCCTGGCGGCCTTGAAAGACATCAGTCAGCAATAACGAAAACGCCGGCAAAGCCGGCGTTTTTTATGTTGGACTCAGTGGTGAGCATCACTCTGATAGTTAAAGGTTGGCATCGACCAGTGGTAACGGATGGCACACATACGCAGCCCGAATCCCAGCAGCAAGCAGCCCAGCAGGCTTGGCCAGCCGCCAAAACCACTGAGGGCCAGCAGCACATAAAGGCTGGCGGTAAGTAAGGATGCCAGCGCATAAAATTCCCGTCTGAAAATCAGCGGGATCTCATTGCACAAAATGTCTCTGAGCACACCGCCAAAGACGCCGGTCACCACCCCCATGGCCACAGCGACCACGGGGCTGTAGCCCAGCATCAGGGTTTTTTGGGCACCGGTAATGGAAAACACCGCCAGACCAAGGGCATCAATGGCCAGGAATAAACGGCCAAGATAGCGCATCAGTGGGGCGATAAGTACCGTTAGCAGCGAGGCTGCGGCAATGGCAATCAGATAGTGCCAGTTGGCAATCCAAATCAACGGATAGTTGCCAAGGAGCATATCCCTCAGGGTGCCGCCGCCGATGGCGGTCACCAGCCCAATGATCACCACCCCAAAGAGATCCATCTGTTTGCGTCCGGCGGCGAGGGCGCCTGTCATGGCTTCGGCCAGTATACCGATGAGCCACAGCAGCATAATAAATTCTGTTTGTTCCAATTAAGGTATCTCTTGGATAAAAACGGCATTCTGCCTTAATTATTGGCCTTTTCAATCAAGATTAACTTTCTGGAAGTATTAGTTTTTATTATGTGTGAATGACTTGTTTCAGCACGTCTCAGCAGAGGATGGCACAAAGATGCTGGCCTTCAGGTGGTAAGGTCTGGATAATCGGCCAGTCAGTTGTATTACTACCCCGGGGGATTAGCATGAAGGCAGATTTCAGAAGCGATACAGTCACTCAGCCAACCGCAGCGATGCGCCAGGCCATGTCACAGGCCCAGGTGGGGGACGATGTGTATGGCGACGATCCTACGGTCAATCGTCTCGAAGCCATGGCGGCCGAGATGCTGGGGTTTGACGCCGCACTTTTTACCAGTTCGGGTACCCAGGCCAATCTGCTGGCGCTGATGAGCCATTGTGAGCGCGGAGATGAATATATCTGTGGCCAGGATGCCCACAACTACCGATTTGAGGGGGGCGGCGCCGCAGTGCTTGGCAGCATTCAGCCCCAGCCGCTACTCAATCAGGCCGATGGCACCATCGCCCTTGGCGACATAGAGGCCGCCATCAAACCCGATGATGTACATTATGCCCGAACCCGCTTGCTGAGCCTGGAAAACACCATTGGTGGCAAGGTGTTGCCTATGGGGTATCTGGCGAATGCTCAGGCGCTGGCCTTTAACCGTGGCCTTAAGATCCACCTCGATGGTGCCCGCCTTGCCAACGCAGCGGTGGCGCTGAACAAGCCAATGGCCGAGATTGCCGGGCACTTTGATTCTGTTTCCCTGTGTCTGTCCAAGGGCCTGTGCGCGCCAGTGGGCTCTTTGCTGCTGGGGGATGACAGACTGATTAAAAAGGCGCGTCGCTGGCGCAAAATGCTGGGCGGCGGCATGCGCCAGGCGGGGATTCTGGCTGCTGCGGGCATCATTGCGCTGGAGTCTCAGTGGCAAAGGTTGGCCGAAGATCACGACAATGCCGCGCTCCTTGGCCGTGAATTGTCCATGATTGATGGTTTTGAGGTCAACACGGCTTCAATCCAGACCAATATGGTGTTTGCCAGGGTTGCCGAGCATATCGACATCAAGCATGTTGCTGCCGAGTTGGCGAGCCTGGGCTTTATTATCAGCCCTGCCAAAAATTTGCGTCTGGTCACCCACAATGACATCAGTCGCGATGCTGTGCTGGCCTTCGTGGCGGCGCTGAAAAGCGCACTCTGATTGCGCTTTTAATGTGCATGACGCGCATTGCTGGTGCAAAAATCAGCGTTTTAGAACAGCCGGTTTTTTTAATTTATTGAAATATAAGATTTAAAATATTGGCTTAGAGGTTGCTTTAGTCATGGGGCCCACTATCACGGAGGACGCCCCATGAAATTCCTAAGCCGTCGTTTGGTTAAACCCGATCACCTGAATCCTGCCAATACGCTCTTTGGCGGCCAACTGCTCAGCTGGCTCGATGAAGAAGCGGCAATCTTTGCTGCCTGTCAGATGAAGAGCGACAGGCACGTGACCAAAATTATCGCTGAAATCAATTTCATCACTCCGGCCAGAGCCGGTGATGTGTTGGAGTTTGGCTTTGAGCTTATCAGTGTGGGTCACAGTTCCATCGCGGTAAGGGCGATGGTGCGCAACAAGGTTTCCCAGTTGCCTGTGGTGACGGTGGAAAAGCTGGTGTTTGTGCACGTGAATGAGAAGGGATTGCCCGCACCCCATGGGATGCGGGCGGCAGCGGCCTGATCAGTTCTCTTCTTTCAACTCTTCTTTCACTGAGTTGACTGCATCGCGGGAGGCATGGCCAACAGCCTTGGTGGCATCACGGGTGGCGTGACCTATTTCGCGGGTCACTTCTTTGGTGGTGTGGCCAACGGTCCGGCCAGCGTCTTTCAGTTCTGCGCAGCCACCCAGCAGGGCAATTGCCGTCAATACGAGTAAGGCTTTCATGGTTGCTCCTTGGTTGATGGCGCCCACTATAGCAGCAGGCGGCTTTCCTTGAAAAGTCACCGGTGCCTAATTGGGCACGCCTGTGTTATTGTTCACAAAACAATAACAAGATGCCATCAGGCAACGACATCCAATCATGACCAAGCCCCACTCCCAAGTGATTATCCGCCAGATGCAGCCAGAGGACTTTGACGCCGTATTGGCCCTTGGCGAAGCCGTTCACGGCGACGGCTATCTCGATTTACCCCACCTGCAAACCCTGTGGCACGCAGGGATAAAGGCTGGCATCAACGCAAGCTTTGTGGCGCTGGACCAAAACGGCCTTCTCGGTTTTCGCCTTACCCTGGCAGCCGGACAGTGGCAACCCGACCGCTGGTGCTCACCATCACTCTGGGGCATAACCCCAGACAAAGTCTGTTATTTCAAATCCAATACCCTGGCCCCTGAGGCCAGAGGTAAAGGGCTTGGCGGCATCTTGCTGCAACATGCCGTCGATGCTGTGAAGGCCCAGGGGGCGCTTGGCGGTATTGCTCATTTATGGCAGGAAAGCCCCCATAACGCGGCGGTGCGTTACTTCTCCAAGGCGGGGGGCAGGCTTATTAAGGCGCATCCCGACCGCTGGAATCAATCCCACGATAATCCGGATTACCTGTGTACCCTGTGTGGCAACGATTGCCATTGCACGGCGTGCGAGATGTTATTGGTTTTTCAGGAGTCTTAATTGTACGACCCATTAATCAGCACCAATGCGGCGCAGCAAGCCTTGCCGTCCACTTTTTGGTCCGGCACCACTGAACCCTTACCTGAGTCACCAAGGCTACAGGGACACCTCCAAACCGATGTGATAGTGATTGGCGGCGGTTTCACAGGACTGCTCACCGCCTATTATCTGGCGACCGAATATGGCAGGCAGGTCACCTTACTCGAAGCCAACCGAATTGGATTTGGGGCCAGCGCCCGTAATGGTGGCTTTGTACTTAAGGGCTCGGGTCGCCTGGGGTATGGTCAAATGGCCAAGCGGTGGGATTTGGACACGGCAAAGGGGATTTATCAGGAGTTCTCCGAGGCGGTTGCCCGGGTGGAAGGGCTTATCCAGGATGGCAAGATAGACTGTAATCCGCAGGAAAAGGGGTATCTTAAAATTGCCCATAGCCCCAAGGCCATGAAAACACTGCAGGCCGGGGCCGATTTTATTGCCCGCCACATGGGGCAGGGCGCCGAATTTATCTGCCCGGCGAGACTGAGAATTGATTATCTCAATCACCATCAGTCCTATGGCGCGCTGCGTCTCGCCGATGGATTTGGCCTGAATCCGCTGAAATTGCTGCAGGGCTATGCCCGTCTGGCCCGAGAAGCTGGCGTACAAATCTTTGAGCAAAGTACCGTGCTTGCCAGTGTGCGCACTGCCAAAGGTTTCAGCCTGGAGACTGAAGCGGGGCGCATTGACGCCAATGCCATGGTGTTTGCTGGCAATGCCTATACTCAGCCCGGTTTGACCGAGACTCTCACGGGGCGCTTTTTGCCCATTTTGAGCAACGTGATAGTGACTGAGCCCCTGTCTGAAGCCGTGCTGGCCGAGGCCGGGCTATACAGCCGCCAGGTGGCCATGGATACCCGCATCCTTAAATACTATTACCGCTTGTTACCGGAAAACCGGTTGCTCTTTGGTGGGCGAGGCGCCGTATGGGGCCGTGACGCCGACAATTCTGTGTACCCGGCGCGTTTGAAAGAGGCCATGAATAAGGCGTTTCCGGCCCTGACAGATGTGGGTTTAAGCCACACTTGGCACGGCTGGCTGGCGGCATCCCTCGATGATATGCCCCATGTGTATACCCGAGGTGGCGAAGGCTACAGCCTGGGATATTGCGGCGCAGGTGTATCTTTCAGCAGCCAGGCGGCCTGGCGGCTTGCGGGCATGTTAAGTGGTAAGGCGGCGCCGTCATTGCCGCTTTATGGCACGCCATTGCCAGCTTTTCCCCTGGCGCCGCTCAGGCGTGTGGGGCAGTGGGCCTTTTATCATTACGGCCGCTTTATCGATGCTTGGAGCTGACCCGCAGCAGAGCCTGTTCCCGGTAAGCACAAACAAAAAACGCCCTTAAGAGGGCGTTTTTGCTGCTGTCGATTTATAAGCCTGTCGATAATCAGGCTTCGGCGCCTTTAAGCTCGTCGCTATTTTCCAACATATCGGATTCCTCCAGAGGTAACAGTTTTATCTGGAAGTAGGCATAACCCGCGCTTACCACGGGGCAGATGAGATTGAAGAAGGCGAAGGGCAGGTAGGCGATGGTCGCCACACCCAGAGTGCTCGCCATAAAGGCGCCGCAGGTGTTCCAGGGAACCAGTGGACTGGTGACCGTGGCTGAGTCTTCCAGCGCCCTCGACAGATTAACAGGCGCCAGCTTGTGGCGGGTGTACTCCAGCTTCAGCATACGGCCGGGCAGAATGATGGCAATAAACTGATCGCCGGTGATGATGTTGGCACCGATGGCGCATCCCAGGGTAGTTATCACCAAACTGGATGAGCCTTTTACCATTCTGAGCATACTTTGCAGCAGTCGGTTCAATAAGCCGGTTGCTTCCATTACGCCGCCAAAAGCCATGGCTGCGAGAATTAGCCAAACGGTGTTGACCATGCCCGACATGCCTCCACGGCTTAACAGGCCGTCGAGCATTTCATTGCCGGTGCTGGCGCTGTAACCATTAAACATGGCAATCCACAGGCCTTTGATCAATGCCAATGCACTGCTCAGACTGGTGTCATTTGCCAGCTTCACCACGCCATCGAACTGGAACACCGCAGCGCAGAACACACCGGCAAGGGTACCCAAAATCACGGTGGGAAAGGCGGGCATCTTGCGGTAGGCAAGATAGATGACCACTGCCAACGGCAGCAGCAAATGTGGGCCGATATGGAACTCATCCGACAATAGCGTCAGGGTTGCATCGAGATTGGTGTCTGCACCGGCAGTGTCGCCCGACAAACCAATCACCAGAAAAATCAGCAGCGCCAGCAGAATACTTGGGATCGTGGTCCAGGTCATATGGCGAATGTGGCTGAAAATATCTGTACCGGCGACAGCCGGTGCGAGATTGGTTGTGTCCGACATGGGGGACATCTTGTCACCGAAGTAAGCACCGCTGATGATGGCGCCGGCTGTGATTTCGAGGCTGAGGCCCACGGCCTGGGCAATCCCGATAAGGGCAATACCCAGGGTGCCGGCCACCGTCCAGGAGCTGCCGATGGACAGGGCTACAAGGGCACACAGCAGACAGCTGGCGGCATAAAAGTAATCGGGACTCAGCACCTGCATACCGTAGTAAATCATGGCGGGCACAGTACCGGAGAGGATCCAGGCGCCGATGAGAGAGCCGACGCTGAACAGAATAAGCAAGGCCGGTGTGGCAACACCTATGCTGTGTACCATGCCTGCTTCGATGTCTTTCCAGCAATGGCCATTTTTAATGCCCACCACCATGGCGAGACAGGCAGCAATTATCAGTGCGATCTGGTTTGCGCCATAGGAGCTGTCTGAGGAGAAAAAGTAGACGGCGGCGGCGAGCATGGAAATCAAGGCCACAACGGGGATGAGCGCATCCACCAGGCTGGGCTGTTTCTGAGAGGTCATATTTTTACATCCTGAACTTTATAATTCTTATTTCCGGCAGTGGGCCGGATGCCCATGATGGGCTTTATTTTTCTTAACTTTTGCTTGTGTTTGACCTGCCTGACTCCGTAATTCATATCGGAACCAAGCTGGTTGAAGCCAATCCTGACATACTTCAATGACAAAAGTCGATAACAAATCCATTACGTTTTTGGCGGGGTTTTTCAGTCTTGAATTCGGTAATGCTGCCCATATTGCTGGGGGATAAGGGCGTAATGAAGACGGGGAATGGCGGTGTAAACGAGAGAAAAGAGTCAACGAGGGATGTAGGGAGGAGGCGCCGAAACCCGTTCGGCGCCCATCAGAGTCAGAGTTTGTCCAGACGTTGCTGATAGTCGCCTATCAAATGCTCGACTATGTCTTTCGGATCGGCCTCATCGCAGCATTCATCCAAAAACAGCTTAAAGGTGACCAGCGCATGGCCATCGTTTTTCAGTCTGGAGCTTTGCACTGAAAAATACGCCATTTCGTCGCTGGCTTTACGCACCACAAAGCCTTGGTCTTCAAATGCCAGCTCGCCGGACTCACTGTGCCATTTGGTGATGCGTTTCAAGGCGATTTCACTGGAGTGGTTCAGCTCGATATGATTCTTCCAGCTCACTTCATGCTGGGGATCCTGATAGTGGGGGCAGCGGACCGTGTAGTTGTATACGTGAGTAATGGCTGTCATAGCTTTCCTGCCTTATTTGCGCTGGGAGAGGGGTTACTGCTGTCGGTGCACTTGAAGCGGCAGCGACAATGTAACTTTCCTTTTTTGTAGCACGGCATTAGCGGCTAAGAAAGGGTGCGGGATCTCAGTTTGTGGTCACTTGCTGCTTTTATCGCCTACCAGAAGGCAAAAACAAGGTATAAAAAAATGGCCCGACATAGTGCCGGGCCTGTGTTTGCCTGTTCTTTGCAGGGAATAAGCGAACAAGCGAATTGTAAGACATTTGTAGCAGGCTGTAACCTGAAAGCTGTTAAAACATTGTACTCTGCCAGTCTCTGATAAGGGGATTTGTCTGGCTTTGCGAGCAAGATCCCAAGCTTTGGCGCATGCATGCGATAACGGGGGACATCAAGGTACGGATGCATCTTCCAACAACGTAATAAACGTCAGGACACCATCATTGAGCAAGCCCATGCGAGACAGCGCCTCCAGGGCTCGAATACTGCCATACCAACAAAAAGGCCCCCGGTGAAGAACTCGGGGGCCTGGTGTTGACTCTCGTCAGGGAAGATTAAAGTGCGTTACAGAAAATCTGACAGATTTCCTCATGGGTGGCCTGTTTGGGGTTGGTAAATCCGCAGGCATCTTTGAGGGCGTTGTCGGCCAGTAACGGAATATCCTCTTCTTTTACGCCAAGCACAGTCAGATTCTCCGGGATGTTTACCGCCTTGGACAGCGCCTTGATGGCACTAATGGCGGCCTTGGCACCTTCTTGGTCATCAAGCCCGTCTACGGCAACACCCATGGCTTTGGCGACATCTTTCAAACGTGCCGCCGCCACCGCCGCGTTGTATTCCTGCACGTATGGCAGCAACAGGGCGTTACAGACACCGTGGGGCAGGTCGTAGAAGCCACCGAGCTGGTGGGCCATAGCGTGCACATAACCCAGGCTGGCGTTGTTAAAGGCCATACCGGCGAGGAACTGGGCATAGGCCATTTGCTCGCGGGCCTGTAGGTCCTGCCCCTGTTTCACCGCCCGCTCAAGGTATTGCTGAATAAGCTCGATGGCCTTGATGGCGCAGGCATCTGTGATGGGATTGGCGGCAACAGACACATAAGCCTCAACGGCGTGGGTCAGGGCATCCATCCCGGTGGCCGCGGTCAAGGCAGCTGGCTTTTTCACCATCAACTCAGGATCGTTCACCGACAGAATGGGGGTGGTGTGCTTGTCGACGATGGCCATTTTAATATGGCGAGCCTCGTCGGTGATGATGCAAAAGCGGGTCATTTCACTGGCGGTGCCGGCGGTAGTATTGATGGCAACCAGGGGCAACTGTGGCTTGGCGGACTTATCGACGCCTTCGTAGTCTTTGATGCTGCCGCCATTGGTGGCGACCAGGGCGATGCCCTTGGCGCAGTCGTGGGGCGAGCCGCCGCCGAGGGAAATCACAAAGTCACAGCCATGGGCGTTGAGCAGTGCAAGGCCCGCCTCCACGTTGGCTGTTGTGGGGTTGGGTTGTACACCATCGAACACGACGGCGGTAATACCGCGCTCACCGAGTTTTTCCACCAGTTCACCGGCAATACCTATCTGTACCAAAGGTTTATCTGTGACTATCAGGGCCTGTTTAAAACCCAGGGTGACTATGTCACCGATGGCCTCGTCTACGGCGCCCTGGCCGAGCACGTTAACAGAAGGGATAAAAAATTTCGCAGCCATAATATCTACCTCGTTAAGCTGAAATTGAATTTCTTCTTCTATTAACGATATCAGTCAGAATGGGGGCGAAGTGTGATTTCAGCCCACCTTCACGCCCCGATAGTGGTAAATGAGTTCAAAAGTTGTAACCAGATAACAGTCTGTTGCGAAAATGTCGTTTCCGGGGCGCTTTTACCTGCAGCCTGACTGAACAACTTTTGTGCAAGCTGCACCTTGTTGGTGCTTTTTGTTGTGCATCAATGGGCTGCAATCTCTCGCACTGCGTTTCAAATCTGCGCCAAGTGAATCATTTTTAAGTTCATTTTGCTGAAACCAAAGTGAAGCAATCGACTGGCATGCTGTCTGCTCAGTAACCTCTATGGTCTGGACGGAGTGTGGCAGATGGGATTGGAAAAGCTCTTTTATCTGCAAGGTGTGGGAGACAGGTTCATCGACTGCGATGGCCGAGAACAAGCCATACCCGAATCCGCTCGGTTGGCAATGCTCAAATCCCTGATGGGCCTCGAACAGTCCCCCGACGGGGCCGAAATAGCCGCCAGGGTGGACACCCTCGACAGCCTCCCTTGGACTAAGTTGCTGCTGCCGCTGCAATGGTGTTTTGAAACCCGTCCGTCAGTTGAATGCCAGCTGCCTGAAAACCTGAAGCAAGACATGGAATTAACCCTGATTTCAGAGCAGGGGGAGCGTGTAACGCTGACGCTTTTGGCAAGGGATGCCGAGACGACCGGTGATTATCAAAGGCCCGATGGCAGATACCTTCGCTGTCGCTATTCCCTGCCAACGCTGGCCATGGGGGAGTTTCAGCTGCAGCTGTCCCACCCTGTCCTCGGCCAGGGAAAGGGAGCCTTGCTGATTATCCCCGAGCAGGCCTACGGTGGCCCACCGGGCCTTGGCAAGCGTCCCTGGGGCCTGGGGATAAGCCTGTTTACCCTGAGAAGCCAGCGGCAGTGGGGCATCGGTGACCTGGCCGACCTGCAAACCCTGATAGAACTCTCCTCAGAAGTCGGGTGCGATTTTATCACCCTGACGCCCTTGCATGCCCCGGACATTGCCAACCCCGGACTCGCAAGCCCCTACAGCCCCTGGGACAGGCGCTTTCTCAATCCACTCTATATCGCCATCGACTTGGTGACCGAATACAGCCAATTGGCGCAGGAGTTCAATGGCGGCGACTGGCGCCGGGAACGCCTTATTCTCAACCAGGCAAGCCAGATTGATTACCCCAAACTTGCGCTGCTGAAGTATCGGGCGCTGGCAAAGTTGTTCGCTGCTTTTGGAAAGCTGGATGAATTCAGCGGGCGGCGAGTGCGCTTCGAACGTTTCGTGGCCGAGGGCGGCACGGCGCTGAAGGATTTTTGCCGTGATGTAAGCCAAAGGGCATTAAGCCTGGAGGGGGAATGGCATCGGGACCCAGCGCTGGCAGAAGCGCTGCAACGGGACGAGTTTCATGCCTGGCTGCAGTTTGTGGCCGATGAGCAGTTGTCGCTGTGTCAGCTTCGCTGCCGTCAGGTGGGCATGTCTCTTGGTTTGGTGAGGGATTTGGCCGTGGGCGCCCTGGCTATCGGCAGTGAAGTGAGCCGCAGTGGCGTATTTTGCCTTAATGCCGATATCGGGGCGCCACCGGACCCCTTCGCCCGTCAGGGGCAAAACTGGGGCATGCCGCCGATGGACCCTGTGGCGTTGAAAGACTCGGCCTTAAGCCATCTTAAATCCCTTTATCGAAGCAACATGCAAAGCTGTGGCGCGCTCAGAATCGACCATGTGATGGCCCTGACCCGGTTGTGGTGCTGGCCAGAAGGCGATGACAACGGTTGTTACCTCTACTATCCCCAGGAACTGATGCTGGCGGTCTTGTGCCTTGAGAGCCACAAAAACCGCTGCCTCCTGATTGGGGAGGATCTCGGCACAGTGCCGCCGCTGCTCAAGGGCTTGCTGCGGGAGCGGGGCATTCTCGGGAACGACGTATTTTACTTTTGCCGGGATGGCAGCGGATTTTCCGCGCCTCGGGAGCACAGAGCCGGTGCCATGTTGCAGCTTGGCAATCAGGATGTGCCGCCATTCATGGCCTGGTGGCGCGGCATTGATCTCGGCTTACTCAATCAGCTTGGGCTTTTGCCGTCTGTGGAAGAGGCGCACTTGAGCAGAGTCGCACAGTGCCGGGGTTTGCTCGAAAGCCTGGTGGAAGCCGGATGGCTGCGCCGGGAGGCCCTGACCTGGCAGCCCTGTGATGCATTACTGCCAGCGCCAGCGGGCAATATATCGGCAGGCACTACATCGGCAGGTAACGCCACCGACAGTATTCGTCAGGGGACGGCGGTTTTTGATGCCTTACTCAACTGGCTGCCCGGCAGCCGCGCCAAATTGTTTTCTGTCAGCCTTTGGGATCTGGCCCTTGAATCCCAGCCCATCAATATTCCCGGCACCAGTTTTGAGTACCCCAATTGGCGTGCACGCATGAGTCAGTCATTGGAGAGCCTTTGGCAAAGCCGCGAGTTCAGAGCGCGACTGGAAGCGATTCGCGCCGGGCGCAGTCAGCCTCAAGGTGGGCGCCCAGGCCCGTCTGTCATAGGCGAAGCCATGGCATCTGCCGATGACAGAGAGCGCCAAAACTGAAGCCTGATAACCGGATTTGATATGAAACCAGACTTGGAGAACCCCATGACCAGCGTCCAGAGCCAAGACTCAACCCTCATCAGTGAAGATGCCGCCCGCGCACTGGCCCGTGGCCAGTATGTGGATGTCTTCTCCTTGCTGGGTATGCACGCCGACAATAACCAGCTGGTGGTGCGCTGTTTTCTGCCGGGGGCACTGGCGGTAGAGGTGCTCAGTGCCAAAGACGGTAAAAAGGTCGCCAGTCTCAGCGCTGAGGCCCGGGAGGGCATGTTTGCCGGGGTGATGGGGCGCAGGGTCAAGCCCTTTGCGTATCTGCTGCGGGTAGCCTACCCAAGCCATGTGGAAGATGTGTACGACCCCTATGGCTTTGACAGCCTGCTGAGCGACTACGACCTCTACCTGTTTGGTGAGGGGCGTCAGCTTTACGCCCAGGACTTTTTGGGCGCCAATCCCAGAGAGGTGGAGGGTGTGGCCGGGGTGCTTTTTGGCGTATGGGCGCCCAACGCCAGCCGGGTGTCTGTGGTAGGGGATTTCAACCACTGGGATGGCCGTGTCCATGTGATGCGCTTTCATCCTGCCAGCGGTGTGTGGGACATCTTTATTCCCGGCGTGCATGCCCATGCCCACTACAAATTCGAAATAATGACCGCCGATGGTGAGCTGCTGATTAAGTCAGACCCCTTCGCCAAAACCATGGAAGCGGCCCCCAATAACGCATCCAGAGTCGCTCCCCAGTCATCCTTTGTCTGGCAGGATCAGGACTGGATGCAGGCACGGAATAAAGACTGGCATCGCCAGGCCATGTCCATTTACGAGCTGCACCTTGGCTCGTGGCGCCGTAAAGGTGAGGCTGGTGACACCTGGCTCACCTACCGTGAG
This sequence comes from Shewanella amazonensis SB2B, assembly GCF_000015245.1. NCBI lineage: Bacteria > Pseudomonadati > Pseudomonadota > Gammaproteobacteria > Alteromonadales > Shewanellaceae > Shewanella > Shewanella amazonensis. Next base: position 2,958,962 of record NC_008700.1, on the reverse strand, counting down.
CTTGCCGATGAACTGGTGCCCTACGTGAAGTCACTGGGCTTTACGCACATAGAGCTGATGCCCTTGTCGGAATTCCCCTTCGATGGCTCCTGGGGCTATCAGCCGGTGGGGCTGTTTGCCCCCACACAGCGATTTGGCAGCAGCGACGACCTGAAATACCTGATTGATGCCTGTCACCGTGCCGGTATCGGTGTCCTGATGGATTGGGTTATTGCCCACTTCCCGGCGGATGCCCATGGACTGGCACGCTTTGATGGCACCTGCCTGTATGAACATCAGGACCCCCGCCGTGGCCGTCACCCTGACTGGGATACCCTGATTTTCAACTACGGCCGCGCCGAGGTGCAGAGTTTCCTGTTATCGGCCGCCACCGTCTGGCTGCGGGATTTTCATATCGATGGGCTGCGCCTGGATGCGGTCTCTTCCATGTTGTATCTCGACTACAGCCGCAGCGAAGGCGAGTGGCTGCCCAACGCCGATGGCGGTCGGGAAAACCATGAGGCCATTGAATGCCTCAAGCTGATAAACAGCCGTCTGTACGGCGAGTTTCCCGGTATCGTGATGATTGCCGAGGAATCCACCGCCTGGGATGGCGTGTGTCGCCCTGTCAGCGAGGGCGGATTGGGGTTTGGTTTTAAGTGGAACATGGGGTGGATGAATGACACCCTGGCCTATCTTGGCAAAGATCCAATTCATCGCCGCTGGCATCACCATCAACTCACCTTCGGCATCATGTATGCCCACAGCGAGCAGTTTATCTTGTCGTTAAGCCATGATGAGGTGGTCCACGGCAAGGCATCGCTGCTGTCGAAAATCCCCGGCGATGACTGGCAGAAATTTGCCACCCTGCGTGCCTATTACGGGTATATGTGGGGTTTCCCCGGCAAGAAGCTGCTGTTTATGGGGGGCGAGTTTGGTCAGCGGGACGAGTGGAACCACGACAAGAGCCTCGACTGGCACCTGTTGCAGTACGCTCCCCATCAGGGGCTGAGCCTGTGGCTGGCTGATCTCAATCGTCTCTATCAGCGCCACACCGTACTTGGGCAAACGGATCACGACCTGTCCCGCTTCTGCTGGCTGGATTGCGACAATGCCGAGCAGGGGATTTATGCCTTTGTCCGGGGTGAGGGCGATGATGCCCTGGTATTTGTGGTGAACATGACGCCCCAGCTGCACCAGGGATATCGCCTGGGATTGCCCTGCGAGGGTGACTGGCGCGAGCTGCTTAACAGCGATGCCAGCTGCTACGGCGGCTGCAACCAGGGCAACGGCGGCGTGATTGTATGCACCCCTGAGCCCGCTGGCGGCAAGGCTCAAAGTGCTCTTGTCACCATTCCTCCCCTGGGCTGCCTGGTGCTGGGGCTCAGCCGGGATAAATCGCCCGCGATTTCGTCTGAGTCTTCAGCCGACAAAGCGCTACCCGTAAAAAAAGCCCCGGCCTCAACCGCCCCGGCCTTAATCAAGGCCAAGCCAGGAACCAAGACCAAGCCAGTAACCCAGACCAAGCCAGTAACCAAGGCAAAGGCTTCTACCACTGATAACGCGCCTGCCAAAGCTAAGTCCGGCACCAAGCCCAGCACTAAGCCCAGCACTAAGCCCAGCACTACGCCCAGCACTAAGCCCAGTGCCAAGTCGGTGGCCAAAGCACCGTCCAACGCGGCAAAAACCAAAGCTGAGGATCCCGGCCTATGAGCGATTTGCACCGGCAATGCGGGGTTTGGCTCTTTAACGAAGATGGCGTCAGCAAGGCGCACTTCGGGGTGTTCAGTCGCCATGCCAGCGCTGTGTTCCTGTGCCTATTCGATGAAGAGGGGCGGGAGTTTTCCTATCCCATGAAGCGCCGTGGTGATTTTTGGTCACTGACTCTGGATGGCATTGGCGAGGGGCAGGCCTATGGTTACCGCGCCGATGGTCCCTGGGCGCCGGCGGCTGGTCACAGGTTTGACCCGGCTAAATTGCTCCTGGACCCCTATGCCCTGGCGATTGATGGTTTGCCAACGCTGGCGGTTGCCCAGGCGGCTCAGGGCTCGGCCGGTCCACAGGACCCGCATTTTGCGCCCACTCCAGATGGGGCAGACAATGCCACCCTGATGCCAAGATGCAGGGTGGTGGATGTGGCTGCCTTGCCGCCCTTTGTGCATCCCAAACCCGGTTATGCCATGGAAGAGAGCGTGATTTACGAGCTTCATGTGAAGGGATTTTCCATGGGTTTTCCCGGGGTGAAGCCAGAGCACAGAGGCCGCTTTGCCGCCCTCGCAGCACCTGAGGTTATCCAATATCTGAAGCGGCTGGGGGTCACGGCTCTGGAGCTGATGCCCTGCCAGCAGTTTTTCGATGAGCCCTTTTTACATGCCAAAGGCCTGTCCAATTATTGGGGTTATAACAGCATCGGCTTTTTCGCCCCCCACAATGCCTATGGCGACATCCGCGAGTTCAGAGCCATGGTGGATGCCCTCCATGGCGCCGGTATCGAGGTCATTCTGGATGTGGTCTACAACCACAGCGCCGAAGGCAATGCCATGGGGCCGGTATACAGCTTCAAGGGGCTGGACAATGCCTGCTATTACCGCCTCACCGATACTGGCCATTACATCAATGATACCGGCTGCGGCAACACCCTGGATTTGGGGCAGCCCAGAGTGCTTGAGCTGGTGATGGACTCACTGAGGTACTGGGCTTTGGTCGGCGGAGTCGACGGATTTCGCTTCGATTTGGCCGCCTGTCTGGGCCGTATGCCCCATGGCTTTGATACCCACAGTGGCTTTTTTGCCGCGCTCGGGCAGGACCCTGTGCTTAAACACCTCAAGCTTATCGCCGAGCCCTGGGATGTGGGCCCCGGTGGTTATCGCCTCGGCGACTTCCCCGCCGCCTTTGCCGAGTGGAATGATAAGTATCGCGATGCCATGCGCAGACTCTGGCGTGGCGATGAGCAAATTCTGGGTGAATTTGCCCGGCGTTTTCATGGCTCGGCGGATCTCTTCGAGCCCTCCTTCCGTGGTCCCTGGGCCAGTGTCAATTTTATCGCCAGTCACGATGGTTTCACCCTGAGGGATCTGCTGAGTTACGAGCAGCGCCACAACCTTGCCAACGGTGAAGACAATCGCGATGGCCATCAGGAAAACCTGAGCCACAACTTCGGCGTGGAAGGAGAGGCCACCGAGCTGGTGGCGGCCCGAAAACACAAGGCCAGGGCGATGCTCGTTACCCTGTTTTTCTCCTTTGGGATACCCATGCTGCGGGCCGGAGATGAGCTGTGGCAAACCCAGCAGGGCAACAACAATGCCTACTGTCAGGACAATGCACTCACCTGGATTGATTGGGAAAGCGCCGACACTGAGCTCATCGACTTTGTGGCCGGGCTTATCCATATCCGGCGGAAGCTGCCGCTGCTCGCGGCCACCCGTTATATCCATGGCAATAACCCGGACGATGGCCGCAAGGGTCCGTTTCTGGCCTGGTTCAACGAGTCCGGCCTGCCCATGGCGGGCACCGACTGGCATCGCTGCGGCCCGCTTATCGCTGCGCTGGGTGAGCATCATCCTCTGCGGGGCTCGGAGCTGTTACTGATTTTGATAAACCCCAGTCAGTCGGCGGTGGACATCAGTCTGCCCCTGTTTGCCGTGTGGGAGCAATTGCACAGCCTGTGCGGTAACAGCGATATGCCGGCGCGGATAGAGGCGGGCGACACCCTGACGCTACCCGGCGTCAGTATCTGGATTTTTCACGGACACAGGGATGCCGACCCCGGCACTCAATAACGGAGACCACACCATGGCGACCAAACGACTGAAAGCGGCCGGACCCGAAACGGATACCGGCAGACCCCAGCCCTGTGAACCCTGCGATGCACTGCCGGCCTGTCTCGAGCGGCAGCTGAGATACAACCTGTGCCGGGAAGAGTCCCGCCATCAGGATTTGTTTCATGCACTGGCCCATGGCGTTAAGGAACAGCTGCTGGACAGCTGGCGTGAAACCCGCAAACGGGATGCCGCTGGTCAGCAACGTCAGGTGGCTTATTTGTCGCTGGAGTTCCTGATGGGTCGAACCCTGGGGAATGCGCTTTTGAGTCTGGGGATAAGCGATGATGCCCGCAAGGCGTTGCTGCCCTACAGCGTGACCCTGGAGGATCTCGAGTCCGAGGAGCATGATGCCGGGCTGGGTAACGGTGGTCTTGGGCGTCTTGCGGCCTGTTTTCTCGATTCCTGCGCCAGTATGGACATTGCCGCCACCGGATATGGCATCCGCTACGAGTACGGCATGTTTGCCCAAAAAATTGTCGATGGCTATCAAATAGAAAGACCGGACCGCTGGCTCAAAGAAGGCAACCCCTGGGAGGTGCGTTTGCACGGACAGGCGGTGATGGTGCCTTTCTTTGGTCATACCCAGTCCTATGTGGACAGGGACGGCCGTCGTCATATGCAGTGGGTCGGTACCCAGGACGTGGTGGCCGTGCCCCACGATATGCCGGTGCCTGGTTATCGCAATGGCCGCATCAATACCCTGAGGCTGTGGAAGGCCGAGGCCACCGATGATTTTGATTTGGAAGAATTCAATCAGGGTGACTATGCCGAGGCGGTGGCCCGGAAAAATCTGGCCGAACAGATCACCATGGTGCTCTATCCCAACGACGCCAGCGAAAACGGTAAGGAGCTGAGGCTGCGTCAGCAGTACTTTTTGTCATCCGCCAGCCTGCAGGACTTGCTGCGCCGCCACTGCGCCCGCTTCGGCGACAACTTTGCCGATTTCCATCGCCACAATGTGATTCAGCTGAATGACACCCATCCCGCCATTGCCGTGCCCGAACTGATGCGCCTCCTGCTCGATGTGTATTGTCTGGAGTGGGACGAGGCCTGGCATATCACCAGCCATACCATGGCGTACACCAACCACACCCTGCTGCCGGAAGCCCTGGAGTGCTGGAGCGTGCGCATGCTGGGGCACATGCTGCCGCGGGTGCTGGAAATTATTTATGAAATCAACGCCCGTTACCTGGATGAAGCGGCCCACCACTGGCCCGGAGACGGCGAGATGCTGGCGCGTATGTCCATCATTGAGGAAGGCGCCGAGCCTCGGGTACGCATGGCCTATCTGGCCATAGTGGCGAGCTTTTCGGTAAACGGGGTAGCGGCGCTTCACACCGAGCTTTTGCGCCGTGGACTCTTTAAAGACTTCCATGCGCTGTGGCCACACAAGTTCAACAACAAGACCAATGGCGTCACCCCGAGGCGTTGGCTGATGAATGCCAACCCACGTTTGTCGGCCCTGATTGACCGGCGCCTTGGCAGCGCCTGGCGCGAAGACTTAAGTCGCCTGGAAAGCCTGAATGCCTTTACCTCAGATTCTGACTTTATCCATGCCTGGCGCGAGGTGAAGTCGGTCAACAAAGAGGCACTGGCGGCCCTGGTTGAGCGTGAGTGTCATGTGCAGTTTGACACCGCCATGATGTTCGATGTGCAGGTGAAGCGCATCCATGAATACAAGCGCCAGCTGCTGAACATTCTGCATGTGATTCATCTCTACCAGCGTATTTTAAGCGGCGACACCCACGGCATGGTGCCCCGCTGCGTGCTGATTGGTGGCAAGGCGGCGCCCGGATACGCCATGGCCAAACTCATTATCAAGCTGGCGGGCAATGTGGCCCACATGGTCAACAGTGACCCCCATGTGACGCCCTGGCTGAGGTTTGCCTTTTTGCCCAACTACAACGTCAGCGCCATGGAAGTGATAGCACCGGGCACCGACCTGTCCGAGCAAATTTCCACCGCAGGCAAGGAGGCTTCGGGCACAGGCAATATGAAGTTCATGATGAACGGTGCCCTCACCATAGGCACCCTGGATGGGGCCAATATTGAAATTCTTGAAGCCGTTGGGCCGGATAACTTCTTCCTCTTTGGCCTCAATGCCGACGAGGTGGCGGCCTTGAAACCCCACTATCGCCCCGATGAGTACATTCGCCATTCGGTTGCACTGGAAGGCGTAATCGAACTTATCCGCAGCGGTCATTTCAGCTTGCAGGAGCCGGGCATCTTCGACCCCATTGTCAGTGCCATCGAAAGCCCATGGGACCAGTGGATGACCGCGGCCGACTTTGAGTCTTACCTCAGTGCCCAGCATCAGGCGGCGGCGCTTTATGCCAATAAGGACGCCTGGACCCTTTGCAGTATTCGTAACACCGCGGCCAGTGGCCGTTTTTCATCCGACGCCACCATAGCCCGCTACCGGGATGAGATCTGGACCGGTGCCTGAATTTGACGCAGCCAAGGAGCCTCTAATGCCCAATCACAGCCCTCGCTTCATCAGTAATCTGACCCGTGAAACCTATGCCCTGATCCTCGCGGGAGGTCGTGGCTCGCGCCTGTTTGAACTGACCGACTGGCGCGCCAAACCGGCGCTTTATTTCGGCGGTAAGTTCAGGGTCATCGACTTTCCCCTGTCCAATTGCGTGAACTCGGGCATACGCCGGATAGGGGTGGTGACCCAGTATCAGTCCCACTCGCTTATTCGCCATGTCATGCGCGGCTGGGGTCACTTCAAGCGTGAGCTTGGGGAGTCGGTGGAAATTCTGCCTGCCTCTCAGCGTTATTCGGAGAGCTGGTATCAGGGCACCGCAGATGCCGTGTTTCAAAACATTGATATTATCCGCCACGAGCTGCCAAGGTATGTGATGATCCTCTCCGGTGACCATGTGTACCGCATGGATTATGCGGGCATGCTCGCGGCCCATGCCCAGTCAGGCGCCGATATGACGGTGTGCTGTCAGGAAGTGCCTGTTGCCGAAGCGGCCGGGAGTTTTGGGGTGATGGAAGTGGCCGAGGATATGCGTGTGGTGGGGTTTGAGGAAAAACCGGCCAATCCTTCCTGTCTGCCACACGACCCGGAACGTTGCCTGGCGTCCATGGGCAACTATGTGTTCAACACCGAGTTTTTGTTCGACCAACTGAGAAAAGACGCGGAAAACGTGTCCTCAGAACGCGACTTTGGCAAGGACATCATTCCGTCCATCATCCGCGAGCACAAGGTGTTTGCCTATGCCTTCAAGAGCGGTCTGGGCGCGGGGCAGGATTACTGGCGTGATGTGGGTACCCTGGATACATTCTGGCAGGCCAATATGGAGCTGTTGTCCCCTGAGCCGCACCTGAACCTCTACGACGCCAAATGGCCCATCTGGACCTATCAGGAGCAGTTGCCTCCGGCCAAGTTTGTGTTTGACGATGAAGACAGACGCGGCATGGCAACCGACTCCATTGTCTCCGGTGGCTGTATCATCTCGGGTGCCAAAGTGAAACGCAGCGTACTCTTCAATGAGGTGCGGATTTGCTCCTATTCCGAGGTGGAAGGGGCGGTGATTTTGCCCGATGTGGTGGTGCTGCGTAATTGCCGCCTCAAGAACGTGATTATCGACCGCGGCTGCGTTATCCCGGAAGGCATGGTAATAGGCCACAATCACGACCACGACAGGGCCAGGGGTTTTCGGGTGACAGACAAGGGCGTGGTGCTGATCACCCGTGAGATGCTCGGCTTGCCCGTGGGCTTTGAATAAGGTGGAACCGCGTTGCAAATTTCAAATGCAATCAACACAGAAGCGTCAGCACACCCAGTGCAGGTACTGATGCTGTGCGCCGAACACGGCGCTCTGGCGGGGGCCAAGGTGGGCGGCATGGCCGATGTGCTGGCGGGCTTGCCGCCGGCGCTTAAGGCCAAAGGCGTACAGGCCAGTGTGGTCATGCCGGGTTATGGTTTTCTTGGACGTCAGGGCCATGGCGTCGATGAGGCGCCGCGCCGCTTTTTCAGCGTGCCTTTTCGCCACGGTATGGTGCAGATAAGTCTGCAGCAGCTCCCCGACCCAAGGGATGAGGGCTTAAGCATTTATCTGCTCGACAATCCGGCGTGGCACACGGCGCCGGGTCAGCTCTATGTGGCCAGTGGTGATGGCCGTCCCTTTGCCGACGATGCCGACCGCTTCGCGCTTTTGGGTGTGGCGGTGGCCGAAGCGCTCTTGCAGGGGATAATTCCAAAGCCGCACGTCCTGCATCTGCATGACTGGCATCAGGGCTTTTTTGCGCTGCTGCGCAGTATCGACCCTCGCTACGGGGAGCTTAAGGCCATCCCCTCGGTGCTCAGTATCCATAATCTGGCGCTGCAGGGTACCCGCCCCCTGGCTCAGGAGGCATCGTCCCTGGCCGCTTGGTATCCGTGGCTTGGGCAGTATCCAGCACAGATACTGGACCGCCGCTATCCCAATTGCGTTAACCCTTTGCGGGCGGCCATTTGCCTGAGTGACAGGGTGCATCTGGTATCTCCCCACTATTGCCGTGAGGTGCTCAGGCCATCCGACCCCGCCACCGGGTTTGTGGGAGGGGAGGGGCTGGAAGAAGACCTTAAGCACTGTGATGGAAAACAGCAGTTGGTGGGGATCCTCAATGGTTGTGATTATCCCGATGAGCCGCAGGAAATAAGACCCTCGGTACAGCAACTGGTGCTGGGGTGTCACCGCACCCTGACGGCAGCCCAGGCCAACCGCGATACGGTCAGGGCGCTGGACTTTATCGCCGCGCAGCGATTGTGGCAACCCATGGACGAACACGCTTTTTTACTGACCTTTGTCGGTCGGCTCACCTCGCAAAAGGTGGAGCTGCTCAGGCACAGCCTGGATGGAAAGCGCGTGCTGGAGCAGATACTGCAGCGACTCGGGCTCTTCAGCCCTCAGGCGCGCTTTTTTATGCTTGGCAATGGCGATGACAGGATAGCCAGGGAGTTCCAGCAACTGGCGGCAAGGTACGATAATTTCATTTTTATCAATCATTTTGATGTGAATCTGTCGGAGCTGCTTTATCGGCGCGGGGATCTGTTTTTGATGCCAAGCAGCTTTGAGCCCTGCGGCATCAGCCAGATGCTGGCCATGCGCAGTGGCCAGCCCTGTCTGGTCTCCAGTGTTGGGGGATTGGTGGACACGGTGAAGGACGGCGAAAATGGCTGGCGCTTCGATGGGGATGACACAGACTCCCAGGCCAGGGCCCTGCTGAATAAGCTGGATTACCTGCTGCACACCACAGGCACTCCAGACTGGCAGCGGGTTGCAAAAGCGGCATTGGAGACGCGTTTTACCTGGGAAGAGGCCGCAGCTTCCTATCTGGATAAACTCTACCGGCCATTACTCGGGACATACTGATACCCTCTGCTACAATTCTCTCATTACTGGGGCTTTTATCCTTTGTGTAACAAGGGCATGATGGAGAAAGTCTCAGGTATTCAAACCCGGGAGAGTACAGGCAGAAAATGACCCAGGGTATTTTCTTTCCGCTGGTCCAAAATGCCGCGCTGCTATTGGCGCTGGTGTACCTTTATGACGCCATCCCCTGGCTGAAACAGCAGCGGATCCGGTGGGTTTGGCACATCATGCTGGGATTGGTGATTGGCGCCATCGGCATGACCATCATGTCTGCCCGCTACGAATTTGCCGAGGGGATCTACTTTGATACCCGAGGTGTGCTGCTCAGTGTCAGCGGTCTCTATTTCGGCGCAGTTCCCACCCTGATTGCCTCAGCCATGATGGCCATCTATCGCTACGGTATGGGCGGTCCGGCCATGGTGGCCGGTATTGCCGGTATTGCGTTCGCTGCTGCCATGGGGATCCTGTGGCGCATCCCCTGGCAGAAAAATCTGATAGAGGTAAGCACAGGGTCTTTGTTGCTGCTTGGCATGCTGGTTAATATCGGCAGCTTGCTGTGCTTCTTCATTATGCCCTTTGATCTCGCCTGGGAGCTGGTGTCCACCATAGGTACAACCGTCATGCTGGTATGCCCCTTGGCGACCTTGTTGCTCGCGAGGTTATTGGCCCGGCGCCTGGAGATTGAACGGGACGAAAAAATAAAGCTGCAGGATGATTTCCTGTTTCGCTCCCAATTCAATGTCGGCAACATCGGCATTGCCATCACCTCGGTCGACAAACGCTGGATTAAGGTTAACCCCAGGCTGTGCCAGATGCTTAAGTATTCCGAAAAAGAGCTGCTGTCGATGAACTGGGAGCAGATGTCCCACGAAGAGGATATCTCGGTGGATCTTGCCCATTTCAATCAGATGCTGGCGGGGGCAATAGATCAGTACGAACTCAATAAGCGCTTCTATGCCAAGGATGGCAGCATAGTGTATACCCACATGACGGTGGCCTGTAAGCGCATCGCTGGCAAGGTACAGCTGGTGATTGCCGGGTTTATGGATATCTCAGCTCAAACCCAATCTGAAATGTCGGTGCGCGCCAGTCGGGAACAGTTATCCCTGGTGCTTGCCTCTGCCGAACTGGGATTCTGGGATTGGGATTTGAACAATGACGTGATTGATCGCAACGAACGTTGTGCAGACATGCTGGGATGCTCGGTGGACGAAATGCGTCATAACCACAGGATTTGGATGGATTCCATTCATCCGGACGATCGCATGGCGGTGCTTAAGTCCATTGACAGGCATTTGCAGGGCCACACCGACAGTCATAACGTGGAATATCGCATTATTCGCAAAAACGGCGAGACGCTCTGGGTTCGGGACACGGGGCGGGTAATGCAAAAAGACAGCAGTGGCAAGGCCATCAGAATGTGCGGTGTGCATCTGGATATTACCCAGGTTCGCCACAACCAGGAGCAGATGGAGCTTGCGGCCTCGGTTTATAACAACTCCAGTGAAGCCATGAGCGTGATGGACCACAAAGGCAACATCATCACGGTCAACGCCGCGTTTGCGGATATTACCGGTTATTCGCCCAAAGAGGTGCTGGGGCATCATATCAGCCAATTTTATTGCCCCCGAAACAAGCCGGCTTTTTATGATGAGGTCAACCAGGCCATCAAAGAAACCGGTCGTTGGCAGGGGGAAATGTGGCAACAGCACAAAAACGGCAAGGAATACCTCATTTGGCTCACCGTGAATACCATTTACGATGCCTATCAAAGGCCCCATCGCCGGGTGGCACTATTCTCTGATATCACCGAGAAAAAAGCCCAGGAGCAGCTTATTTGGCAGCAGGCAAACTACGACCCCCTCACCAAGTTGCCCAACAGGCGCATGTTGCTGGATTACCTCGACCGGGAGATTTCCCTGGCGTCCCGTCAGAATGTGCGCTTTGCGCTGCTGTTTTTGGATTTGGATTTTTTCAAAGAGGTCAACGACACCCTTGGCCATGATATGGGGGACAAACTGCTTATTGAATGCGCTGACAGGATCAAAGCCTGTATCCGCGACTCGGATGTGGTGGCGCGTCTTGGTGGTGACGAATTTACTGTATTGATCCGTGATATCCACGATGTGGGTGGGGTAGAGCGGGCGGCCAGTAATATTCTCAAGGCCATCGCCGAGCCATTTCAGCTGGGGCCGGATTCGGCCTACATCAGCGTCAGTATCGGCATTACCCTGTTCCCCGAGGATGCCAGTACCCGAGAGGCGCTGCTGAAAAATGCCGATCAGGCCATGTATGCGGCCAAGGAGCAGGGGCGTAATCGCTTCAATTACTTCACGCCATCCATGCAGGAGCAGGCCAAGTACCGGATGCGGCTTATCCAGGATTTACGCATTGCCATTGAGCATCAGCAGTTTAATCTGGTGTATCAGCCCATAGTGCATCTGCAAAGCGGCAAGGTGCACAAGGCCGAAGCCCTGCTGCGCTGGCATCATCCTGAGCGGGGATATATCTCTCCGACCGAATTTATTCCGGTTGCTGAAGACACAGGGCTGATTATGGAAATAGGCTCCTGGGTATTTGAGCATGCGGCGCGGCAATGCCGCGATTGGCACCATGAATTTGGCACAACCATTCAACTGTCGGTGAACAAGTCGCCGGTGCAGTTTCGTGATGAAGGGGAAAACTTTGAGCGCTGGGTTGCCCTGCTGGAGGAGCTCGAATTAACCCACGGTGGCATCTGCATCGAAATTACCGAAGGTTTGTTATTGGATGCCTCCTCCGGGGTGGCTGAAAAACTGCTCACCTACCGCGACGCTGGCATTCAGGTGTCTTTGGATGATTTCGGCACCGGCTATTCGTCGCTGGCGTACCTGAAAAAATTTGATATCGATTACCTTAAAATTGACCAGTCCTTTACCCGAAATCTGGAAAACGACGCCAGTGACAGAACCCTGTGTGAGGCCATTATTGTGATGGCCCAAAAGCTGGGGATGAAGGTGATTGCCGAAGGGGTTGAAACCGCAAAACAGCAAGAGATCCTCAAGGCTATGGGCTGTGACTATGCCCAGGGCTACCTTTATTCTGCGCCTGTCTCCCGGGAGGAATTCGAAACACGTTTTCTGAAAGGGGATCCCAATCAGGCGCCGCAGCCCGATAAGCCTGAAACCCGGAAGGCCAAGACCAGGGCCAAGGCACCCCAAAAGGCACAGGATGCATGAGTTGCCCTGGCCCATGCCATAGCTTGCTGATTAAACCCGTTTGACCTTGAGTGGCGCGCCGTTATACTGCGCTCTTTTTGCAAACTGGCAGTGCTGAGCAACTTGCCACCACAGGAGACTTATGTCTTTCGATTCTCTGGGATTGGCAGCACCTCTGCTGCAGACGCTGATACAGTGCGGATATCGTACGCCAACCGAAATTCAGGCCCAGAGTATCCCTGTGCTCCTCAGTGGCCGGGATTTGATTGCGGTAGCCCAAACCGGCAGCGGGAAAACGGCGGCCTTTGCGTTGCCGATATTGAAGCAGCTCTCGGACAAGGGGCTGCGTGGCGGGATACAGGCGCTGGTGTTGGTGCCAACCCGGGAGCTGGCTGTGCAAGTGGCCGATGCCTTTACGCGCTACAGTGCCGGGTTGGGGCTGACGACCCTCGCCGTTTACGGTGGGGTGAATATCCGTCCCCAACGCCAGGCGCTGGCCGCCGGGGTGGACATACTGGTGGCCACACCGGGGCGGCTGTTGGATTTGACCGGTCAGTTTGGTCTGTCTCTTGCGAGTGTCGGCACCCTTGTGCTGGATGAAGCCGACCGCATGCTGGATATGGGGTTTGCCCCCGACATAGAAAAGATACGCCGCCAGCTGGGGCCGCATCAAAGTGCCATGTTTTCAGCAAGCTTTGCCCAGCGGGAGCGTGAACTGGCTGAGCGCTGGCTCTCCAATGCAGTCAGCCTTGCCGCCAAAGACACCGGCCGTATTCCACAGCAGCTTGCCCTCGAAGTCTTTATGCTCGATAAGCCCAGATGGGCCGAGTTTGTCGCCGAGCTGGTGGGAAAGCGCAACTGGCGCCAGGCGCTGGTGTTTGTCTCCTCCCGGGAGGAGTCCAATACCCTGGTGGCAGAACTGGCCCTCGATGGGCTGCAGGCGGCCGCATTTCATGGTGAGAAAACCCAGGGTGCCAGACGGCGCGGTCTGGATGAGTTCAAATCCGGCAAACTCAGATTGCTGGTGGCAACCGACGTGGCAGCCAGGGGGCTGGATATCGAAGACTTGCCCGTGGTAATAAGTCTTGGGTTGCCCCACGGTGAAGAAGACCTGATACATCGCCTTGGCCGCAGTGCCCGAGCCGGCCGGGAAGGCCTGGCTGTGATCGTCTTGTCACCTGAGATGCGCGCCGATTTGCCGCTGCTGAAAGCGCTTTGCCCGGCACTGCCAGAGGTGATCACCCCTGAGGGATACAGCCCTAAAGACCCATTGCCCCAGCGATATCGCGACGGGGCTTTATCAACGCCGGGAAGCAAGCCTGCCAATAGGTCTGGGCGAAATGCAGGGCAGCGCCCAGGCACTCGCACAGGTAGCCGCACGGGCAGTCGTACAGGTGGACGGACTGGCAGCAGCAATGGCTCACCGCGGCAATCAGGAAAACCTGCCCGGCAAGGAAACGCTCCAAAGCGGCAAGCCCGGGGCTGAGGATGTCAGCTGCAGGGCTTTTAGGTACACTGGCCGGATTTTAGCGCGTTGCCGTTTACCGCTGTGTTTCCACCGCGAGCGGCTGCACACCGAAAAAGGCAAAGGGCCAGTTGGGCCGAAGGAGTCTTGCCATGTTGCTTGGGAATATCCCCGTCAATGTCATCACAGGTTTTTTGGGCGCAGGTAAAACCAGTTTTATCAAAAAATTACTGGCACAAAAGCCCGAAGGAGAAACCTGGGCCGTTCTGGTGAACGAATTTGGCGAAGTCGGCCTGGATGCCGCCTTGCTGGGAAGCCGCGAGGGGCTGGCCATCCGTGAGGTGCCCGGGGGCTGTATTTGCTGCGCCGCCGGGGTGCCCACCAGGGTGGCCGTCGCTCAGCTGCTGAGGCAAGCCAAACCCAGCCGTCTTTTGATTGAACCCACGGGACTTGGCCATCCTGCCAATATTCTCAAAACCCTGATGGCTCCGGAGTATCAGGGGGTGTTATCCATCCAGCGCACCCTGTGTTTGGTGGACCCGCGAAATCTTGATGATGCGCGCTATACCCAAAACGACATCTTCAACCAGCAGCTGGCGGTGGCCGATCTGGTGCTGGCCTGCAAGGCCGATATGCAGGCTCCGGACTTTCTCGCGACCCTTGGCTCCTATGTCACAGACATCAACCCCGGCGTCTCCGTGCAGCCCTTTTCTGCTAAAACGCCTGTTTCCGATACCCTGCTCACGGCCATGATGCAAGTATCGATCAGGGCGCCGCAGCTGATGTCCGCAGCTCTTCCCCGGGGCCTCTTTGCCAGCAAACCGTCAGGCACCATGGGCCTCTTTGATGAAGGCGATGGCGCACAGACTTTGCAATTAAACTCACAAGGCTTTATCCGCAAACCCCATCAGGCCGAAGGTATTTTTGCCTGTGGCTGGTGTTTCAGTGCCCAGTGGTGCTTTGACTTTGATGCCCTGATGGCCGTGGTCCAGGCCAATCCCAGTCTGAGACTCAAGGCGGTGATGATCACCCCGGATGGCATTCTGGCCATTAACCGGCTGGAGACAGAATTGAATCTGGCGGAGCTGGATGATGCCATGGACTCCCGCATCGAATTTATTGCCACAGAGCCCCTCGACTGGGATGCCATTGAAGAAGCGCTGCTGACAAGTGGCAGCCCAGTTGGCCAATAGTTGGGGCGCAGAGTCAAACCCTGTATTCAACAGATCCTTAGCGTCCATCACGCGGTCTATACCCACGTTCTGACTGGGCACTGGTTCAGACGAGGCAGGCTAATGGGGCATGGGCTCACAAATCTGGGTTACGGGCACTGGCCGGGCGGGGGAGAACTGGCTACAATCGGCCTTCCTGTGTTTAAAATAAAAATCAAAAAGTTCAAAATAAAAAACATGAACCATACCCAAGCGATGCTGGAAGCGCCTGTTTCAAGGCTCTTTTGGCGCTACACCCTGCCAACCATAGCGTCCATGCTGGTTACCGGTATTTATGTCACCATCGATGGCATGTTCGTCGGGCATTTTCTTGGTGAAACCGGCCTTGCGGGCATTATGCTGGCTTATCCGGTGGGCGCCCTGCTGTATGCCGTCGGTGCCCTGATTGGCATGGGGGCCGGCGCTTTGGTATCCATCAAGTTGGGTGAAGGCAAAACGGCCAAGGCAAGGGAGCTCCTTGGGAATGCGTTCAGCCTTGTGCTCTTGTCGGCGCTGTTTTTTACCCTGGTGGGTTCAGTCAGTGCCAGGCATATCCTTATCTGGCTCGGCGCCGAAGGGGAGGTGCTGGAAAGTGCCCATGACTACCTGTTCTGGTACTTTGCGCTTTGCATTTTCCCATTGATTTCCATGGCGTTTTCAACCCTGCTTCGCAATGACGGCAAACCCGCTTTTGTGACCTGGGTGCTGATTGCCGGTGGGGTGATTAATACCCTGCTGGATTACCTCTTTATCGTGGTGTGGGACTTTGGCCTGGCCGGTGCGTCTGTGGCGACCATGCTGTCTCAGGCTGTCACTGGCCTCTTGTGTTTGCAGCATTTCTTCAGTGGCAAAACAGCGCTGCGAATCGATTTTGAGCAGATGCGGCTTAAATTGGACAACTGCCTGAATATTTCCCGGGTGGGGCTGCCAAGCCTGCTGATGAACCTGTATCTCTCTATCGTGCTCACGCTGCACAACACTGCGCTCTTGTGGGTGGGAACGCCGCTGCACGTGGCTGCTTACGGGGTGGTGAGTTACACCGAAGCGTTTTTCTATCTGATTTTTGAGGGCATAGCCCTTGGCTCTCAACCTGTCCTCAGCTTTAACGCCGGTGCCGGCCGCATGGACAGGGTTCGCCAGACCCGTAATCTGGCGATGGCGGTGACCTTGCTGACAGCGGGGCTTGGCTTGCTGTTTATTTACGGCAGACCCGAGTGGGCCCTCTACATTTTTGCCGGCGATAATCCGGTGTTAAGCCCGGTAGCCATTGAGGGAATGCGGCTCTATTTTTGGGGGTTACCCTTTGAGGGCCTGATTTTGGTGGGCGCGAGCTTTTTCCAGGCCATCAACAAGCCAAGAGAAGCCTCCATTCTGACCGGCACCAAATTGCTGTTGATAGCGGCGGTGATATACAGCTTTGCCTGGCTGTTTGGTGTCCCCGGTGTCTGGGTGTCGCTGGCCTGTGTCAGCAGCGTTCTTACCTTGTGGATGGTGTACAGCCTGGTCAGGATAGACAGTCAGTCCATGTGAAACCGCGGTAGTTGTTAATTGGTGGTGGTTGGTCGCTGGCGGAGATTGTGGTAGTTTCCAATATTGTGTTGTGGTGAAACAGATAAAAGGAAATTATAACGATGAAAACAATAGGGAAAATTGCACCGCTCCTTCTCGCCCTCAGTACCGTATCTCCTCTGGTCTTGGCCGATGAGTTTTCTGATGTTTATCGCAGTTACCAACAGGCTTGGGAAAGTGGCAACAACATTGAGGCACGCGGTTTTGCCGAGAAGGCCTATTCATTGGGTGAGGCGAAATTTGGCAAAGACAGTGTGGATTATGCCAACCTAGGATTGAATCTTGCCAAGGCGCTCAGAAGCGACAATTCGGGTGATTTTGCGGTCAATCGTCAGCGTGCCACTGAGATTGCGACACTCAGCCTGGCGAGCTATGAAGCGCGATTTGGCGAAGAGGCCACAGATCTGATTGATCCTCTGATGGTGCTTGGTGATGTGACCCAAGACAGTAAAACCGCGAGGAAAGCCTACCAAAGAGCTTTGAACATTGCCAAAGACTCGGGTAAGGGGGATCTGCTGGCCTATACCCGTATGAATGCCTTTAAGCGGTTGGCGAGAACTGAGTATTACACGTCAGCGGTTTATGGCTATATCCGCGATGCCCATGAGTATTTTGCCCAACACCGTCCCGCCAATAGTGCTGTCAGATTGGAGGCCACTTACCTGTTGGCTGGTGCTCATATGGGCAATGCTAAATACAGAAAGGCAGAACCCTTATATCTTGAGGTGATAGAGCAGTATAAGGTGCTTGATTACACCCATCCCTATGCCCTGGGCGCCCACAGTCGTCTTGTTGAGCTGTATGAGCGTATGGGCAAATCTGAACTTTCCACCGAACACTGTATTGCCATTGGCAGCATGAAGCCCTGGGATGATAATCAGGAGCAGACGCCACTGTTCCGTAAGAATCCTGAGTTTCCAATGGAGCTTGTCAGACGAGGCAAGAGTGGCTGGGCTGAAATCAGCTTTACGGTAGATGAAATGGGTATGGTTCGCGACCCCAAAGTGCTCGACTCAGAAGGTGGCAAGGGTTTTGAAAAGGCCTCAATGGAGGCTCTCAGCGCCTGGCGCTATGCCCCCAAGTTTGAAGATGGCAAGCCGGTAAAAGCCGAAAGCTCAGTCAGGCTGGACTTTCGGGTAGAGCGATAACATCAATAAAAAAACGCCGCATAAATGCGGCGTTTTTTGTTGCTAAAGGAAGTGTCCACTACACCAGATATAAACTCAGGCTGCAGGCGCCGTGAGCACCCACTACCAGAGCCTGCTCAATGTCGGCGGTTTTGGAGGGGCCAGCAATAAATACCCCAAACCCCAGGGACGGATCCAATTTGCCAAGGCGGGTCATGGCCTCATGCATATTGGCGACTATGGCATCCTTTTCCACCACCAGTAGCAGGTTTTCGCAGATAAAGGGAGCGATACGCTGACTCAGCGCCGTTTCTGCTACCCAGACGGCGCCGTTTTCGGCCACGGCGAACTCGCCTTTTATGACAGCAAAGTCCACATCGGCTAGGCCGTGTGGGTCGTCAGCGCCATTGTGGTTACCCGGTACGTCTGCCAGGGTCGACAGCACCTTGTTGCCACCGGCCATCAGCTCAAGAACACGGGCATTCAGCGCGGCCAAACCACCGTCTTCCAAACGTCCGGCAACCGTGGCCAGGCTCTGGGCCAGGTATGCCTTAAGGTCTGTCGTTACCGGCGCTATGTCTATGGTTGGCATGGCCACTTTTTCCATGGCGGAGGATTTCAGGGCCTCGAGAATCGCTTGTTTGGACATCTTATTTCTCCCCCTTAGACTTCACCAACAGCTCGGGTCTGTTCTTTTTCACCCAGCCTTCGAAACTGGAGCCGGGCGCAGCAGGCAGTTCGCGGTATTTACCCCAGGCACCGCTCATGGGTTTGAGCAGGCTGTGTGGCAGAATTTTCAGTGCAATACGTGCCGCGGCCATGCCGGTATCCAGCAGCAAGGGACTGGCCATAAAGCGGCCCACCAATGGCATATAGCCTGACTTGCCATAGGGCAGGCTCTTGCGTTCGGCGTAGAGTCTGCGGCGGTGGAAGATGATTTTATCCAGCGGCACCTTGGTGGGGCACACAAAGCTGCAGGAGCCACACAGGGTACAGGCCCAGGGGCTGGAATGGGTGTCATCTTCATCGGCACCCACGGCAATGCCGATGGGGCCGGGGATGGTATGGCCATAGCTGTAGCCACCACTGCGACGGTACACGGGGCAGGTATTGAGGCAACCACCGCAGCGGATACACTTGAGGGCTTCACCCAGCAGTTTGTCGCGCATCATGGCGCTGCGGCCATTATCCACGATGATGACGTGCATCTCGCCACCGGGCTTGGGTGTACGGTACAGGCTGGAATAGGTGGTGATGGGCTGGCCGGTGGCATTGCGGGCCAGCATTCGCAAAAGCACGGCGGCACTGTCGAGATCCGGCACGATTTTATCTATGCCCATGGAGTGCAGCTGCAGCTTGGGCAGGTTGGCGCCCATGTCGGCGTTGCCTTCGTTGGTGCACACGATAACCGCCCCTTCACTGGCGACAGCCATGTTGACCCCTGTCATGGCTGCATCGGCGCTGAGGAACTGCTCACGCAGGTGCGCACGGGCAGCACGGGTCAGTCGGGTGGGGTCGCTTTCACCCTTTGGCGTGCCGAGCTTTTCGTGAAAGAGGTCACCCACTTCTTCTTTTTTCATGTGAATGGCGGGCACCACTATGTGGGAAGGCGGCTGATGATTGAGCTGAATAATACGCTCACCCAAATCCGTATCTATCACCTCAATGCCTTTTCCCTCGAGGAACGGATTGAGATGGCACTCTTCGGTGAGCATGGACTTGGACTTCACCAGCTTTTTCACCCCATGGCGGGAGAGAATATCGTGCACGATGCGATTGTGCTCGGCGCCGTCTTTGGCCCAGTGCACTTTTACACCCTGGGAGAGGCACTTGGCCTCAAAGGCTTCGAGGTAGCCTGGCAACTGGTTTAAGGTATGGAGTTTTATCTGGGAACCCAGTGCTCGCAAGGTTTCCCATTCCGGCAGGCTGGAGGCGGCTCTGTCGCGTTTTTCCCTGAGTACCCACAGGGCTTTGGAGTGCCAATCTACGCGGCTTTCGTCGCGGCAAAAAATGTCGGCGGCTTTGGCATGGGTCTGAATGACTTTTTGCATGCGGTTTCCCCTGTTACAGAGCGTCGTTGAGAATTTGCGCCAGATGGCGGGTCTCGATGGGCAATTGTCTGCGGCGAATGGTACCGTCCAGGTGCATCAGGCAGCTGGGGTCAAAACCCACCACATAGTCCGCTCCGGTATTGGCGTGGGCCTGGGCCTTGTCTTTGCCCATTTTGGCCGATACAGCGCCCTCATCGACGCTGAAAGTACCGCCAAAGCCACAACATTCATCCAGGCGCTCGGGGTAACAAATCTCTACGCCGTCGATGCGTGACAGTAGGGCTTCCATTTTGTTGTAGCGGGGGCCCATGTATTCACTCGGTGCCGCCAGGTCCAGCATACGGATGCCGTGGCAGGACAGCTGCAGGCTGAGCTTTTTCGCCACAGGACGGTTAAATTGCGTCACGGGTGCTACGTCGTGTAAAAACTCGGTCAGCTCGTAGAGCTTGTCGATAACCGCCTGGGCTTCGGGGCTCTTGTCGAACTCGTGAAAGTTTTCCTTGGCCGCCACCAGGCAGGACGCTGCCGGGCAGACGATGGCATCACACTCCACGCCCTTGAAGGCATTGAGCAGTTTCAGGGTGGTGTTTTTGGCTTCGTTAAAGCAACCAGAGTTGGTCATAGGCTGACCACAGCAGGTTTGCCCCTGAGGGAAGATGACCTGATGGCCAAGTTTTTCCAGCAGCGAGAGGGTGGCAATGGCCACCTCGGGCATCATCTGGTTTACCAGGCAAGGCGTGAAGAGGGCTATTTTCATCGTTGATTGTCCCATGTGTGCCGACATGCAAAGAATAGTATGCCGTTAAGGCATACCAGTTATGGCATTTCACTATAGGCCTAAAGTCCCCAATAAAATAGTGGTAATTTAGTAAATGCGATGGCGCTTTTTTGCAAAAATGCAAATATTGCAACATTATGTTATTTAAATAAAAAAGCCGTCATTTAGACGGCTTTTTGTATTGGAGCTATTCCGGTTTACCGCTGATTATCCGCGGCTGCATTCTTCCAGCAGATACACCAGGTGGCGGTACGAAATACCACTGTGTTTGGACAGGCCCACCTCGCACATACGGTTGGCATAGTAGCCTTCGGTGGCTGCAGCAGGCAGCAGCTTTTTGATGTTTCTCAGCGCCGACGCATTGATTTCAGGCTTGTAGAGGCCCTTTTCACCTGCGTAGCCGCAACACTCAATGCCTGCAGGTTTGTGCACCTCTTTGGCGCAGGTATCGGCGATGGCCTGCATCTTGGCTTCCACCTTGAGATGGCGGGCGCTGCAACCCAGGTGCAAGGTGACCAGGGGCTTTTGGCGGATGCTCAGACGCGACAGTACGTCATCGTGCAGAAACTCCACCAGGTCGAGGATTTCCACATCCGGATCGCCACCCAAAGTACGCTTGGTACAGGACAGGGCATCCACAACCACCTTGAGTTTACCGTTTTCCGACTTGGCCTTGAGCGCCTCAATCAGCTCCCGGCGCTTGCCATCGGCATTCTTGAAATCGCCCTTGGATTCCCACATCTGGCCACAGCAGAGACTGCGGGTGTGTTCGGGGATCACCACGTTGTAGCCGGCGCGCTCAAGCACCTGTACCACAACCTCCGGCAGTGGACGTTTGTCTTTGTCCAGCGGCGTGGGGCCGAAGGTGCGTCCGCCACAAGCCGGGAAGTACACCAGGGTTTCCTGGCCAACCTTGTGTGGTGGCAGTTTGGGCAGGGCGCCACCTTTGGGGAAGCTCGGATCCCAGTAAGGTACTTCCTTGGACACCATGCGGCCTACTTTCATCAGCGCCGAGGTGACTGTGTCGCCGGTGAGCTTGTGAATAACGCCCAGAGTATCAAAGCCTGTGCTTATCACCTGGTTAACAGCGCCAAAGTGTTTGGCCTGGAAGTCCAACACTTTTTGCTCTGTGGTGCTGATATAGGGAGTTCTGAGCTTACGCACCAGTTGGCCCATGCTGTTGTCCACCGGGCAGGCGATGGTACAAAGCTGACAGGCGGCGCAGGTGTCAACCACATCGTACTTGGCGGCATCCCGCATGCGGCTGGCGGCTTCTTCATCACCGCTCGCCTCGAGGCGGCTGATTTCCCGCAGGGTAGCGATACGCTGTCTTGGGGTCAGGTTCAGTGCTGAGGTCGGGCAGGTTTTTTCGCAGAATCCGCACTCGATACACTTGTCCACCAGGTCGTCTACCACGGGGCAGGGCTTGATGTTTTTCACGTGGACAGTGGCGTCGTCGTTGAGGATTACGCCGGGGTTTAACAGGCCGCTTGGGTCAAACAGCGACTTGATGCTCTTCATCAGGGTATAGGCTTCGCTGCCCCATTCCATTTCCACAAAGGGGGCGACCGCGCGGCCAGTGCCGTGCTCGGCCTTCATGGAGCCGTCGTACTTGTTGATCACCATTTCCGCCACGGCCTGCATAAAGCCGTGGAAGCGGTCGATGTCGCCCTGACTGGCAAAGGTGGGGGTAATGATAAAGTGGAAGTTACCTGCCAGAGCGTGGCCGTAAATCACGCCTTCTGGATAGCCGTGCTCATGGAACAGTGCAGTGAGGTCTTTAGCCGCTGCCGCCAAATGCTGCACCTCAAAGGCCACATCTTCAATGATGACGGAGCTGCCCTTTGGACGCTCGCCACCGATGATGGGAAAGAGCCCTGAACGCATCGCCCAGTACTTGCTGTAGACGGCCGGATCGGTACTGAACACGATGGGGCGTTCGGTTGGGATATGGGCAATCTTGCCAATCACTTCTTCGGTGTAGGCCTGAAGCGTGTCTGCATCGGCGGCGCGGGATTCAATCAGCAAAATGGCTGCGCCTTCGGGCAGGCTTGAGAGCCAGTCCGGCATGCCCTTCTTACCGGTAACGGCACGAATGGATGCCCAGTCCAGCAGCTCGGCAGCGGCCACGCTCTTGCCAATCAGGAAGGGAATGGCACTGGCAGCCTCTTCCATCGAGAAAAACACCGCCATGGCCGATGCTTTAAAGCGGGCCTCATCCACAGTGTGATAGGTGACCTGCTCGACAAAGCCCAGGGTACCTTCGCTGCCGACCATCAGGTGGTTGATGATGTCAAAGGGGCAGCTGAAATCCACCAGGGCGTTCAGGCTGTAACCTGTGGTGTTTTTAATGGCGTACTTTTTACGGATCCGCGCGGCCAGGCCGTGGTTGGCTTTGACCATGGCGGCAAGGTTGCTCAGGTCATTCAACAGGGCGCCGTGGCTCTGTTCAAAGGCCTGCCTGGAGGCTTCAGAGCCCGTGTCCAGCACTGTGCCATCTGCCAACACCATACGCAGAGAGTCAATTGTCTGGTAACTGTTTTGTGCGGTACCGCAGCACATGCCGGAGGCGTTGTTATTGACGATGCCACCTATCATGGCCGATGCCAGGGTTGCCGGGTCCGGTCCGATTTTTTTGTCCAGTGCCTTCAGTGCGGCGTTGGCGTCGGCGCCAATCACGGCCGCGCCCAGGCTCACCTTGGTGCCATCGCTGCTGACTTTCAGTTGGCGAAAGCCATCATGGCCGAGCATCAACAGGATACCCGGGCCAATGGCCTGGCCAGACAGACTGGTACCGGCGGCGCGGAAGGTGACAGGAGCGCCATGCTCTCTGGCGATAGCCAGGGTTTGCTGTACCTCATCGAGGGAGTCGGCATGCACGACTACTTCGGGAACAATACGAAAATAGCTGGCGTCCGTTGACCAGGCGAAACGCCTGACGGGATCGTCACTGACTGCTTGGGGGCCCAAACGGCTTTTGAGCGCCTCGATAACCGCTTTGTAATCGACAGACATAGTTTGCTCTCTACACAGGTGACTCAAGTTGGAGTCGTCAATCCTTTGGGCCAGCCAAACCAGGCTGGCCCTTTATGGCTTCGGCGGGATTAGAATCCGCCCCAAAGGGTTGCTATGGTTCCGGCAAGTAGGGCATACCCCAGCGCAACCGGCATGGTCTTGCGGATAATTTCTGACTCACGTCCAGCCATGCCCACCACGGTCGCGGCGGCGACCACGTTCATGACGCACATCATGTTACCGGCGTTGGCGCCTATGCCTTGCAGCGCCAGGGTCAACGCATGGTTGGCGCCAATGTTGTCGGCCACGCTGTACTGCAGGCCAGAGAACATCATGTTGGAGAAGGTGGCGCTGCCGGACAGGAAGGCTCCGAAGATACCGACCACTGGCGCCATCCAGTTCCATACGGCGCCCATGGAGCCCGCGAGCATATCGGCCAGCGCTACAGGCATGGAGGCGAGTCCCGCCTCATTGGCGCCTGAGTTCAGGAAGATTTTCACCATGGGCACAGAGGCACCAAGAGAAATCACTGTTGGGATCATGGACTTGAGTGACACAGTCACGGAGTTGCGCATGGCATCAGAGCGCATTTTGAACAGCACAAAACCCAGCAGACACACCAGCACAAAGAAGGCGCCCGGTGCATAAAGGGTAGCAAAGCTGGCCTTCAGATCTGTGCCCAACAAGTGAGTCCAGCTGATGTTAAAGCCGCCAAGCCAGGCTTTGAGGGGCGCTATGGTGCGGCTGGCAACCAGCAGAGCGGCCATCACCAGGTAAGGTGTCCAGGCAGCCAGCTGGCTGAAACGTACCTCGGTATGGGGTACATCGTTACCGTTCTCGGTGGATTCTTCGAAATCGTGCCAGGAGGTTTTGGGCAGCAGCCAGCCTTTGCGGGCAACCGGGATGACCATCGCCATACCAAGCAGGGCACCGATTACCGAAGGAAACTCGGGACCGGCGATAAAGTTGATGATCCACGCAGGCAC
This sequence comes from Shewanella amazonensis SB2B, assembly GCF_000015245.1. Lineage (NCBI taxonomy): Bacteria > Pseudomonadati > Pseudomonadota > Gammaproteobacteria > Alteromonadales > Shewanellaceae > Shewanella > Shewanella amazonensis. The sequence continues at coordinate 2,934,394 of NC_008700.1, read as the reverse complement.
AGTAAAGGCAAGGCCGGCAAAGATGGCAAATTTCCAGATGGCGAGGCCTTCGGCAAAGGACTTCTTACGGCCGAAGAAACCGGTCAGGACAGTGACCATGACCAGTGGGATCAGGGTTCCTGTAATAAGGTCGATGCTAATCATGTGCATGGCGATATAGCGGGCATAGTCGCTGAAATGGCCACCATGTTCGGCTATCTGAGCTGCCGCCATGCTGGTACCGCCTTCAATCAGGCCTTGCTCCATACCAAAGAGCACTGGCAAGCCGATGGCACCGAAAGACACACTGGCGGAGTCGGCAATGAGTGCCACCACCGCTGCGGCCACAGGTGGAATGCCCAGCAGTACCAACAAGGGCGCGCCAATGGCGGCCGGCGTACCAAAGCCAGCCGAACCTTCAATAAAGGCGCCGAACAGCCAGCAGATGATGATGACCTGCACCCGTGCATCAGCACTGATATTGGTAAAACCGGCGCGGATGGTATCCATGGCACCGGAATACTTGAGGGTGTTCAGCAGGAACACTGCCCCGAAGATGATGGACAGTGGCGTCAGGGCAGACAGCAGGCCCTCCACCACGGAAGCGGCCAGCATTTGGGTATCCATTTGCCAGACCAGAATGGCGGCGAGCGCCGTGACCACCGCCGAAATGGGCATGGCCTTGGATGCAGGGAGCCTGAGCAGCACCAGGAACAGCATAACGCTGATCACAGGCGACAAGCTGGCGAGAAGTTGAACGAATGTCATGATTGCCTCTTCTTTGGTTGCGTGTTTTTGCCGACATCGCTGTCGACCCATCGCCCTGATTATTGTTTTGCGCGGCGATTTGCATGGCTAAATAAACGTTGTTTGGCCGATCAAAAACTTGATACAGATCATTGGTAACAATAAACCCCTGAGCAATATCAGGCATTGGGAGTTCGCTCCAGTCGCCTTTTGGCTGGAATGTGATCTCTGTCGGCTTTGTTTTGGCATCCTTTATCGCATTAGGTAATAAGAACCTGTGGTTCTATTTATTTATGTGCAAAAAAGCCCGCTATGATGGCATAAACGGAAAAATCTGATCCTATTATTTCAGCCTTGTAGTTTAACTCGTCATCAATCAGCTGTTGCTAATGAGTGCTTCATCACAAAATTTGGTAAGACCAATTGATTTTAAACGGGAGTGTGATGTTAATTTACTGATATTGATTGTTATTTTTTCGCTTCAAATTCGACGCGTGGTTGAGCGTTGCCACAGCTACAGGGTTGGACTGTACTGGTAAAAGTCTTGTTGAGTTTCGGTTTTGAAACTCAACTGGTTTTATTTCAGGGGATAATCAGAAAAGTTTGCTGCCCCAACCCAGTTTGTTTCTCAGTACGTGGAAGTAATTGTAGTTTTTGGGATGGATCAGGCGCAGGCGTTCACTGCTTTGGCGAATAAAAATTTCATCCCCGGGCAAGACAGCCAGGGTGACGTGACCATCGCAGCTCACTTCCAGGTTCTCACCATTTTCCGGTGAGACCACCAGTTTGATGGTGGAATTAGCGTCCACCACTATCGGGCGGCAGGAGAGGGTATGGGGGAACATGGGCACCAAAATCAGCGCCTGAAGGTTGGGAGTCAAGATGGCGCCGCCCGCTGACAGCGAGTAGGCCGTAGAGCCTGTGGGGGTAGAGACTATCATGCCGTCGGCACGCTGAGAGTACATAAACTGATTGTCGATATAGACTTCGTACTCAATCATGTGGGCAATTTTGCCCGGGTGCAGTACGGCCTCGTTGACGGCGGTGTTACTGGCTTTCATGGTGCCATGGCGGTGTACTTCCGCTTCAAGCAGAAATCTGTGCTCGGTGATAAACTCGCCATCGAGCACGGCCGCCAGGCTTTCTTCAAAGCCATCGGGTGGCAGGTCGGTCAGAAATCCCAGATTGCCGCGGTTAACCCCGATCACGCCCACATCGAAGCGGGCCAGCACCCGGGCAGCGCCCAGCATATTGCCATCGCCACCCACCACAATGGCCAAATCACAGCGATTGCCTATGGCCAATAAATCGACCGCTTCGACCTTGGCACCCAGCTCACCGGCGACCCTTTCTTCCACAAGCACCTCATATCCCTGACTGCCGAGCCAGTGATGTAAACGCTTGAGCGTCAGGTTGGTACCGTTGTGGTGGGGTTTGCCGATCAGGCCGATGGTGTGGAATTGGGATGTCATATCGCGGAAACTGCGCCTTCAAGGCCTTGAAACGCCAGAATTGATCCCCATAATATGCCCTGTGTATGCAGAAACAAAGCATTTTTAGCTTGGAGTAGAGATGAGCAACGAATCGACCAACCCCCAACAAGAGCCCCTGGAACAGGTACAGGACACCGAAGTCGTCACTGATGAGGCGGCGCTGGTAGATGAGCTGACCCAGGCAAACTTCCGTATCGAGGAGTTGGAGCAGGCTCTGGCCGCTGCCGAGGCCAAGGTGGAAGAGCAAAAGGACTCTGTTGTCCGTGCCGCCGCTGAAGTGGATAACATCCGTCGCCGCGCCGCCATGGATGTGGAAAAGGCCAACAAGTTTGCCCTCGAAAAATTTGCCAACGAGCTGTTGCCGGTCCTGGATAACATGGAGCGCGCACTGGCAGGCACCAACGCCGAAGACGAAGCCACCAAGGCCATGTACGAAGGCGTGTCTCTGACCATGAAGACCTTGGTCAATGCCGTGGAAAAGTTTGGCGTGAAAGTGGTGGACCCTATGGGCCAGCCCTTTAACCCAGAGCAGCACCAGGCCATTGGCATGCAGCCAAATCCCGAGGTGCCCGCCAATCATGTGATGGTGGTTCTGCAAAAGGGCTATGAGCTCAATGGCCGTTTGTTGCGTCCTGCCATGGTGATGGTATCCCAGGGCGGCGGTGTAGACACCCAGGCCTGATAAGCTGTCAGATAGCAAAAAGGACTGCCTGTGCAGTCCTTTTTTGATTGCGGCTTAATATCAGCGCTCAATAAAGGCGCGGATTTGCCCCTCAATACCGGCCGCATCCAGACCCAGCTCGCTCAGGATCTCTTCCGGGCCACCGTGCTTGATAAATTCATCGGGTATGCCGATTTGCAGCAGGGGCTTCAGGCGGTTCTTGCTTGCAAGGAACTCAAGCACACCAGAGCCTGCGCCACCCATAATGGCGTTTTCTTCCACAGTCACCAGTACATCGTGGCTGGCAGCAAGCTCCAGCAGCAAGGCTTCATCCAGCGGCTTAACGAAGCGCATATCGGCCACTGTGGCATTGAGTGACTCTGCTGCCGTCAAGGCGGCGGCCAGTGTGGTGCCAAAGTTCAGAATGGCAATCTTCTGCCCCTGACGACGCATTACCCCTTTGCCGATGGGCAGGGCAGTCATCTCTTCAATCTGCTCGGCACCTGTGGCGCTGCCCCTTGGATAACGCACGGCGCTCGGGCCTTCGTTGTAGCAGTAACCGGTGTAGAACATCTGGCGGCATTCGTTTTCATCGCTTGGCGCCATAATCACCATATTGGGAATGCAGCGCATGTAGCTTAAGTCGAATGCGCCCTGGTGGGTGGCACCATCGGCACCGACAATACCACCGCGGTCGATGGCAAAGAGCACTGGCAGTCGTTGCAACGCCACATCGTGGATAAGCTGGTCGTAGCCGCGCTGCAGGAAGCTGGAATAGATGGCCACTACGGCTTTGTAGCCTTCACAGGCGAAACCGGCGCCCAATGTCACGGCATGCTGCTCTGCGATGGCCGCATCAAAGTATTGTTGTGGAAAGCGCTGGGAGAATTCCACCATGCCTGAGCCTTCGCGCATGGCCGGGGTAATGGCGAGCACTTTTTCGTCTTTGGCGGCGATATCGCACAGCCACTTGCCGAAAACTTGCGAGAAGGTGGGTAAACCAGGCTTGGTCGCCGGTTTACGGAACTGGGTTGGGTCGAACTTGGGTACAGCGTGCCAACCGATAGGATCTTTCTCGGCGGGTTCGTACCCCTTGCCCTTTTTAGTCATGATGTGCAGGAACTGCGGGCCCTTGAGATCACGCATGTTACTCAGGGTTTCCACCAGCCCATTAACATCATGGCCATCGATGGGGCCTATGTAGTTAAAGCCAAGCTCTTCGAACAGGGTGCCAGGTACTACCATACCCTTGAGGTGCTCTTCGGTACGCTTGGCCATTTCCTTAATCACAGGCATGCCCTTGAGTACCTTCTTGCCACCTTCGCGAATGGTGGTGTAGAGGCGGCCGGACATGAGTTTGGCCAGATGGTTATTGAGTGCACCGACGTTTTCAGAGATAGACATCTCATTGTCATTGAGCACCACTAACATGTCTTTGTGCAGGTCACCCGCATGGTTGAGGGCCTCGAAGGCCATACCACCGGTAATGGCACCATCACCTATCACGGCAACCACTTTGCGGCCCAGGGCTTCCTTTTCGGCGGTCACTGCCATGCCAAGGGCGGCAGAAATCGAGGTACTGGAATGGCCCACGCTGAAGGTGTCGTATTGACTCTCTTCGCGCCAGGGGAAAGGGTGCAGGCCATTCTTTTGGCGAATGGTGTGCATCTTGTCACGGCGGCCGGTGAGAATTTTATGGGGATAGGCCTGATGGCCCACGTCCCAAATCAGACGGTCAAAGGGGGTGTTGTACACATAATGCAGCGCAACGGTCAGTTCGACCGTGCCGAGGCCAGAGGCGAAATGGCCGCTGGAGATGCCCACTGAGGTCAGCAAAAACTGCCTGAGTTCATCTGAAAGCTGTTTCAATGCCGACTGAGGCAGCTGGCGCAGCTCTTCCGGGGTGCTCGCCAGGGCAAGCAATGGATAATTCGAAATGTCCAAACTCATAGCGAGATTCTTTTCTTTCTTATACTCGTCGCGCGACGATATAACGGGCGAAGTCTGCAAGTAGCTGACTATTGTATGGCATTTTGGCCAGCGCTGATAGTGCGTCGGCTACCAGTGCATCGGCAGTTTGCCGGGCGCCATCGAGTCCCAACAACTTAGGATACGTGCTCTTGTTGGCATCCAGATCAGAACCCTGCGGCTTACCGATTTCTTCGGTGGTAGCCGTGATATCCAGGATGTCGTCCTGAACCTGAAACGCAAGACCAATGGCATCGGCATAGGCACGAAGTGCCGCCGTGTCGGCATCGGAGGCATCGGCGGCAATCAGCGCAAGCTCCACGGCAGCACGAATAAGGGCGCCGGTTTTCAGGTTGTGCAGCCGGGTCAGTTCATCGAGGCTGATGCTCTTGCCTTCACCAGCAAGATCCAGTGCCTGCCCGCCACACATACCCAGATATCCCGATGCCCTTGCCAGGGCCGCAATCATGGCGACCTGCGCTTTTGGGGCGAGGCCTGCATCGGATTCACTGATGATTTCAAAGGCCAGTGTTTGCAACGCATCACCGGCGAGTATTGCCGTGGCTTCATCGAAGGCAATGTGTACCGTAGGCTTGCCACGGCGCAGGTTGTCGTCATCCATGGCGGGCAAATCATCATGGATAAGGGAATAGGCATGAACACATTCAACGGCGGCGGCGAGTCGGTCCAGCTTGGCCTTATCTACCCCGAGCAATTCACCCACGGCGTATACAAGGAAGGGGCGTATACGTTTACCGCCAATCAGGGCACCATGGCGCATGGCGGCCTTCAACGCGGGGGCGGTTTGAGGCAATGCATCTATATGTGCGGCAAGGACAGCGTCGACCCGGGACTGACAGTCGGCGAGGGCAAGTTTGAGCATTATTCTCCCTCGGGTAAAAAGTCGTCGAGTGGGGCATCCGGGGCCTGAGTCAGCAAGATGGCCACTTTTTGTTGGGCCTGTTCCAGCTTGGCCTGACTGGCTCGCACCAGTCCAATACCCCGCTCGAATTGTTTCAGGGCATCATCTAATGAGACCTCACCTTGTTCCAATTCGGTGACTATGCGTTCCAGCTCTGCCAAAGACGCTTCAAAACTCAAATTTTCCGGTTTTTTGGCCACGGTATTTCTTCCTGCTGTATCGGCGTGCACAAGGTATCTCAGGAGGCTGACAGGGTCAAATTATGCGGGGGAATATTTGCCTTGGAGCACGCTTTGTTGCTGAATTTTTGTTAGAAAAAATAAATTGGCGCTAAACTTGCCGAAGCGCTGTCCGATAACTGAGAATAGCGACAGGGTCTTGCACCTACGTCCTTTGTTATAGGTTTTGGCTTAATACCTGAGAGTGACCCTGGATTTTTGGCTTGCCGTTGGTTTCCTTTGCCTTCGGTTCTCATGACTGCGTAATTAAGGAGCATCTGTGGATTTAGCAACCCTCATTGGTCTGTTGGGCGCTTTTGCCTTTGTGGTGATGGCGATGGTGACCGGCGGCGGTCTGGCCATTTTTGTGGATATTCCTTCCGTTTTTATCGTATTTGGTGGCTCGCTGTTTGTGGTGATGATGAAATTCAACCTCAAACAATTTTTCGGGGCAGTAAAGATTGCCGCCAAGGCGTTTATGTTCAAAATCGACAAGCCGGAAGAGTTGATTGAGCAGTCAGTTGCCATGGCCGATGCGGCCCGTAAAGGGGGCTTTTTGGCGCTGGAAGAAGCACAAATTTCCAACAGCTTTATGCAAAAAGCCGTCGACATGCTGGTCGATGGTCATGACGGCGATGTGGTGCGCGAAGCGTTGGAAAAAGATATCGCCCTCACTGAAGAGCGTCACAGAACCGGCATAGGTATCTTCCGGGCCTTTGGCGACGTTGCCCCGGCGATGGGGATGATTGGTACCTTGATTGGTCTGGTAGCCATGCTCTCCAACATGGATGACCCCAAATCCATCGGTCCAGCCATGGCGGTGGCCCTGTTAACGACCCTCTATGGCGCTATGTTGGCCAACATGGTGGCGATTCCGGTTGCGGATAAGCTGTCGCTGCGTATGAGTGAAGAAATGCTGAACCGTAACCTTATCATGGATGCGGTACTGGCAATTCAGGATGGCCAAAACCCCAGAGTGATCGAAGGTTTCCTGAAAAACTATCTGGCGGAAAAATCCCGCAAGATAGACACCACGGACGGGGAATAGCGCTATGGCCAAGGCCAAGTGCAATTGTCCACCTCCGGGGGCGCCTCTGTGGCTTGCCACCTTTGCCGACCTGATGTCGCTGCTGATGTGCTTCTTCGTGCTGCTGCTGGCGTTTTCCGAAATGGACGTCATGAAATTCAAGCAGATAGCCGGTTCTATGAAGTATGCATTCGGGGTACAGAATAAGGTTGAGGTGAAAGATATTCCCAAGGGCACCTCCGTGATTGCTCTGGAGTTTCGTCCTGGCAAACCCGAGCCTACCCCCATTGAAATCATCAACCAGCAAACCAATGAGATGACCGAGCCAATCCTCGATTTCCAGGAAGGGGAGAGTGAGAGTGCCGGCGGCGTGCAGCAGCAACAGGGCTCGCAACGCGGTGGTGAAGCCTCATCAACAGCACAGGAAACCGCTGAAAGCACCCAGAGTGATTCCTCTTCATCCCAGGAGCTTATCAATCAGCAGGTGAAGAAAATGGCTGAGCAGCTCAACGAGGAAATTGTTGATGGCGCAATTGAAATTGAATCTCTTGGCCAGCAAATCATTATTCGTATCCGCGAGAAAGGCGCATTTGGCTCAGGTTCGGGGTTCCTGCAACCCAGGTTCAGGCCCGTTATTCGCGCCGTGGGTGAATTGTTAAAGGATGTCCCCGGCATCATTACCGTATCGGGCTACACGGACGACATGCAAATCAGCAACGAGCTTTACAGCTCAAACTGGGACCTCTCCAGCAAGCGCGCTGTGTCGGTTGCCCACGAGCTGGTAAAGGTGAAAGGCTTTGATTCATCCCGGATGAAGGTGGTGGGCATGGGTTCCAATAATCCGTTGGTGCCCAATGAATCCGCCGAAAATAGGGCCAGAAACCGCCGGGTCGAGATTGCCATTGAGCAAGGCAAACCCAAAGAATCCGATGAAATACAGGTTGGTACCGATAGCGGTAATTAACCTTTGTCTTCAAAGCCCGGCCACTGCGCCGGGCTTTCTATTTGTGCCCCAGTCTTGCTTTGAGGTGTCTTTTTAATGGCAGGTGTTGATGCCGGGCACCATAGTCACGCTCTCCAAGTGGGCAACTGAAGGGGGAATCGCTGCCTCTGCCCCTCGGGGCTGCTTTTTGATATACTCCCGCGATTATCTTTTAGTTCGAACTTTAACCCTCGGCGCAAGCCTGTTTTTTGGAAGTCCCATGAAGTTTATCGTTAAGCTGTATCCCGAAATCATGATTAAGAGCAAACCGGTAAGAATGCGTTTTACCAAGATGCTCGAGTCCAATATCCGCAATGTGCTGAAAAAAATCGATGAGGATGCCAAGGTACAGCGCCAATGGGACAAGATCATGGTGAAGGTGCCCAAAGACAAGCCTGAGCTTACCGAGCTCTTTGCCGAGCGTCTGGCTCATATTCCAGGTATTCATCATGTGCTGCAGGTGGCCGAGTACGACTTTGAAACCGTGGATGATATCTATCAGCTCGCGCTGCCTGTGTATCGCGACATGCTCAAGGACAAAACCTTTTGTGTGCGGGTAAAGCGTGCCGGTCAACACGATTTCAACTCCATCGAGGTTGAGCGTTATGTTGGCGGCGGTTTAAACCAGTTTACCGAAGCCAAGGGCGTGCAGCTGAAGAACCCGGATGTGACCATCCAGCTCGAAATCGATCGCGACAAGCTCTATATGGTCAGCCAGCGCATCGAGGGTTTGGGGGGCTTCCCCATTGCCGCTCAGGAAGACGTGCTGTCTTTGATTTCCGGTGGCTTTGACTCGGGCGTGGCCAGCTTCCAGTTTATTAAAAAGGGTTCCCGTACCCATTATTGTTTCTTCAATCTTGGTGGCGCCCAGCACGAAATCGGCGTGAAACAAGTGGCCTACCACCTGTGGAAGACCTACGGCGAGTCGCACAAAGTGAAGTTTGTGTCTGTGCCCTTCGAAGAAGTGGTAACAGAAATCCTCGAGCGTATCGAAAACGGTCAGATGGGTGTGGTGCTTAAGCGCATGATGATGCGCGCCGCCACCCGTGTGGCCGAACGCATGGGTATTCAGGCTCTGGTCACTGGTGAGAGCCTGGGTCAGGTGTCGAGCCAGACCCTGACCAACCTTAATGTCATTGACCGCAGCACCGACCTCTTGATCCTGCGTCCGCTGATCAGCATGGATAAACCGGACATTATCCGCGAAGCGCGCCGCATAGGTACCGAAGATTTCGCGGCCTCCATGCCCGAGTATTGTGGTGTGATTTCCCAGCGCCCTACCGTGAAGGCGGTACTCTCCAAGGTGGAAGCCGAAGAGCAGAAGTTTTCTGAAGACCTGCTCGACCGCGTGCTGGCGAAAGCAGAAGTGATTGATATCCGTGATATTGCTGTTGCCACCAGTGAGCGAGTGACTGAAACCGAGACCGTCTCCAGTGCGGCCGGAAACGAAGTTATCATCGACATTCGCGCGCCAGAAGAAGAAGAGTCCAGACCCCTGGACGTGGACGGCGTTGAAGTGAAGGTAATCCCCTTCTTCAAACTGGCGACTGCTTTTGCCGAGCTCGATAAAGACAAAACGTATCTGCTTTACTGCGAACGTGGCGTTATGAGTAAGCTGCAAGCCCTGTATCTGCAAGAGCAGGGCTACAATAACGTGAAGGTATATCGTCCCTGAGCAGACGCTGAACGTTCAGGCGGCATCTGGCAAAGGGCACTGATAAAAAGCCGTGTCCCGAAGAATATGCCGCCAGCCTCAATCTGATAGTTAGCTGCGAGACAGGCTTTTACAGTCTGGGGGCAAAATTCAGACAACAAAAAAGCCGCATTATTGCGGCTTTTTCTATTTACCAGTTTGTTCGTGTTAACCGGCAATCAATTCGATGTGTTACTCGGCCTTGGTCGCAGTGGCGTCGCTTTTGGCGTCTTGCTGATTGGCCAGTAGCAGGGTAGTGCCCTGGTTGTCGGCGCGCAGCTCGTCCTGGATTTTGGCCATGCTCAGGGTCAGCTCAGTAGTGATAGACTCATGCAGGGCTTGCGTATCAAAGACGATGGCGTCAGCGCTCAGCGTCGTGGTTTCTTGGTTGGCATTGGCGGTTGTACAAAAAGCAGCAAACAGCATCAGGGCAAAAGCGGATTTCAGGTTCATCATAGTAAGCGCCTCCGGGCGTATCAGTTGGGTCACCCCTTCGCTTCATCTGTCAGCGTATCCGGGGTCACTCGTCAGGCATGCTTACTCCGATTAAAAGCCGCCCGACCATCTCGTTTGTTGGCGCAAAATTTACGCAAAAAGCCTTTCATTAACAAACGATAAAATGTAACAATGCGGATTAGAAAAACTAATTAAAAAATGAGAGTGGGATCACCATGTCAAGACGACTTCCTCCGCTGAATGCCGTAAAGGCCTTTGAGGCCGCTGCACGGCACCTGAGTTTTACCCGCGCTGCCGAAGAACTCTTTGTTACCCAGGCTGCTGTGAGCCATCAAATTAAGGCGCTGGAAGACTTTCTTGGATTAAAATTATTTCGGCGAAAGAACCGTTCTTTGCTGCTCACCGAAGAAGGACAGAGCTACTTTCTCGACATCAAGGATATTTTTACCCAACTGTCCGACGCCACCGATCGTTTGTTGGCCCGCAGTGCCATTGGCTCGTTGACCGTGAGTATGTCGCCCAGTTTCGCGATTCAGTGGTTGGTGCCAAGGCTTGCCAAATTCAGTGAGAAAAATCCTGACATCGATGTGCGTATCAAGGCGGTGGACAGCGAAGAAGGCTCTCTCACTGATGACGTGGATGTGGCCATTTACTATGGACAGGGCAGTTGGCCAGGTCTTCGGGCCGATAAACTGCGCAACGAAGTGCTTATTCCAGTGTGTTCCCCCATGCTCCTCAATGGCCACAAGCCGCTTGAAACACCCGCAGATCTTAAGCATCACACCCTGCTGCACGACATGAGTCGCCACGATTGGCAAGCCTGGTTTCGCCAGTGTGGCGTAACCGATGTAAACGTGAACCAGGGGCCGATTTTCAGTCACTCTTCATTGGTATTGCAGGCCGCCGCCCATGGTCAGGGTGTGGCGCTGGGCTACAGCGTGCTGGCGCGCCCGGATATCAAAGCGGGTCGTTTGGTGGTGCCTTTTCAGGAAGTGTTGGTGAGTAAAGATGCCTATTATCTGGTGTGCCAGCAAAACCATGCCGAGCTTGGCAAAATTGTGGCGTTCCGCGAATGGATGCTGGACATGTTTGCCGAGGAGTCACGCAGTGAACTCTTGCCCGCCTGAAGTGAACAACAACCCACAAACCCCTCTGCCATCCTGGCTTAAACTCGATGGCGTGCCGGGGGATGTGATGGTGCTCTTTGCCCACGGCGCGGGTGCCGATATGGATTCTGACTTTATGGCGGCCATGGCGTCAAGGCTTGCCAGCCAGGGTGTGGCTGTGGTGCGTTTTAACTTTCCTTATATGGAACAGCGCAAGTTGGATGGTAAGCGCCGTCCTCCCAATCGAGCCCCTGCGCTGCTCGAGTGCTTTCGCGAAGCCATTGCCATAGTTGATGCAAACTATAGACCCAAGCAACTGTTTCTCATGGGTAAGTCCATGGGAGGGCGTATGGCTGCCATTCTGGGCGCCGAGTTTGATGTGGCACAAATTGCAGGGATCCTTTGTTTGGGTTACCCCTTTTTACCGCCCAAGGGGAAAGAAGTTCGCCTTGAGCCTTTGGCTAATTGCCAACTGCCACTGTTGATAGTGCAGGGTGAGCGCGACAGCTTTGGCACCAGGGCGCAGGTTGCTGCCTGGAATGTGCCTTCAGCCGTGAAATTCTGCTGGATTGCCGATGGTGATCACAGCCTGACTCCGCGCAAGTCGTCAGGACTTACCGAAGCGGATAACCTGATAGCTGCTGCCTCGGCCTGCCTTGAATTTATGGGAGAAATGAATGAATAGAGGTTTGTTTTTATTCGCATCTGTGACCGGGTTTCTCGCCGTTGCCCTCGGTGCTTTTGGTGCCCATGGCCTTAAAAATCTGGTGAGTGCCGAGATGGTCTCGGTGTTTAAATTGGCGGTTGAATACCAGTTTTATCACACCTTTGCCCTGCTTGCTGTCGCGCTTGCCTGGCCCTTTATCGCATCTCGTTTACTGACCTGGGCGGCTGGATTTTTTATTGTGGGTATGGCGCTCTTCTCCGGCTCTTTGTACGCACTGGTTATGACAGGGGCCAAATGGTGGGGGCCTGTTACCCCGCTGGGCGGTACCTGTTTGCTTCTGGGATGGCTGCTGTTGGGGGCGGCGGTATGGCGCAGCCGGGTCGTTGACGGCAAATAGCCAAGAGATGGCCGCGCTGTGATATACTCGGCGCCAATTTCTGATTTTGCGGCCTTTGGGCCGCTTTATGTTAGCGCCAACGAAGAATCGCAATGAAAAACCTGTTCTTATATTGCCGTGCCGGTTATGAAAAAGACTGTGCGGCTGAAATTCAGCAGCGGGCCGCCGAGCTCGGCATTGGTGGTTTCGTCAAAGCCAACCGCGACGATGCTTATGTGGTATTTCAGGGATTCAGCCCTGATGATGGTGATCGCCTCGCCAAAGAATTGCCTCTGGACTCGCTGATTTTTGCCCGGCAGATGTTCGCCTGTGGCGATTTGCTTGATGACTTTTCACCTGAAGACAGGGTTACCCCTATTGCTGAGAGCCTGACGGAAGTTGAACGGGCAGGGGAACTGCGGGTAGAAACCCCAGATACCAATGAAGCCAAAGAGCTTTCTGCCTTCTGCCGTAAATTCACAGTGCCCCTGCGTCAGGCATTGAAAAAGCGTGGTGTGCTGCTGGACAAAGAAAGCAGCCGTCGTCCCATAGTGCATGTGTGCTTTGTGGCGCCCAACAAGGCTTTTACCGGTTATTCGTTGTCAAACAACAGCTCTCCACACTTTATGGGGATCCCGCGGCTAAAATTTCCGGCGGACGCTCCGAGTCGTTCGACCCTTAAATTGGACGAAGCCTTTATCCATTTTATTCCCCGTGAAGAGCACGAAACCCGTCTTCGCAGTGGACTCAATGCGGTGGATTTGGGCGCTTGTCCCGGTGGCTGGACTTATCAATTGGTGCGCCGTGGCATGATGGTGCACGCCATCGATAATGGCCCCATGAACCATGATCTGATGGAAACCGGACAGGTGACGCACCACCGCGCTGACGGTTTCAAATTTGAGCCAGCCCGCCGTAATATCTACTGGCTGGTATGTGACATGGTGGAAAAGCCTGCCCGTGTGGCTGAATTGATGGAATACTGGGCGATTCAGGGCTGGTTTAAAGAGGCGATTTTTAACCTCAAACTACCGATGAAAAGCCGCTACAAAGAGGTGTCGCAGATCCTCGCCAATATGCATGCCATCCTTAAGGAAAATGGCATTCACGAGTTTCATCTGGCCTGTAAGCACCTTTATCACGATCGTGACGAAGTGACTGTACACCTGTGGCTCCGCCCAAGTTCACCTTGGATTTGATAGTCGGATCAAGGCTTGCTCGAGCACAAATAAAGGCGCCCAATGGCGCCTTTATTTTATCTGGGTACTCCATTTGAACACTATGCAAAAGTCGGTAACGACTTATAGAGCTTGTCGGCTTGTTCAAACAGCGCATTGTGATAGGTTTTAAAAAGCGCGTGCCAGGTTAACCTCGCATCAAATGCATCCAGGATATCCGGCTTACCGTATTTGCCATGGTTCTCAAAATAGATGGATGACGCTAAAGCAACAGTGCAAACCTTAAGGTTTGGTTTGGCTAATAACTCCGGTATTTGTTTTCTATCTCTGGCTAATTTGTTGCCATCCTCTTCGGAAAATCGACCGAAAGCCTTTGCTTCGATAATGACGATTGTATCTTCTGAAAACAGACAGAGATCGAACGTGCGCTTCTGAGAATACTGCGATGCGCCAATCGGTGAAGAAGCTCTATGCCACTGGTAGTCCCGGTATAAGCAAACCTCGTAGCCTATATCCCAATACACATTTTCTTTTAGGTTGAGCGATGTCTCGCTGTTAATAAGCCTTACCAAGGCTGCAGGATCAGAGTTGACTTGCTCGTATAAACAGGAGCAGAAAAACCTCTCTTCTCTGGTCCAATCTGACCAATTCAAGTTGTTCAAATAGGATATGGACATAAGATTTAACTCGATGATATTGCTACTTTAGGTGCAACTTACCAAAAAGGTGGACCCTGTCAGAGTGGACGTATCATAGCCTTTTCTGAAACAGCAACAAGGCTTCGCAGCATAAAACTGCTGGTAACATATGTATTCGGTGGTTATCGGCGAATACATGCAGCTTATTGTGTTTGCGCCAAGAGGTAGCAATTAATATTTGCTTGGCTTGCTGTCGTGTACCCGGTCCTTTCGCCGCGTACAATTCTTTTAGCACTCCAACTGGTACGCTCAACGGTCAGAATAATAAAGTCAGCGACTTGCAGTGGATGAGGGATAGTAAGGCCCTATCCGTCTTGCTTGCCATTTCGAGTAACGGTTATTCGCGGGAGCTTGCGAGCCCGTAGATTGCCTTGTTGCGAGCACTTGCCATGATGGCGACGCATACATCAACCTCACTGAGATACGATATTTTCCAATATCATCACATTGTGTTCGGTCAAAGTAAGACTCCCATGTGAGCATTGCAAGATGACTTCGTGCAGGGATATACAATACTTTTCCTTGCAGGGGCGGCGCAGTTTACCCAAGATGCTCTGTTTAAATCCGGGTTCAGTGTGTTCAAGACGGAACAAAAAAAGCCACCCTGGAGGTGGCTTGGAATTGGCTGCAAACTGACTTTGTCAGCCAGCGGGACAATTCATTTCGGTTACCGACTCAATCACGACTTCATCCACAGGCACATCGCTGAAGCCGTTTACATTGTGTACCGGGGCGATACTGATTTGGTCCACGACTTCCATTCCGGAAAGTACCTTGCCAAATACCGCATAGCCGTAGCTGCTGGCAGAATAATCAAGCTGGGGGTTGTCCAGCACGTTGATAAAAAACTGCGAGGTAGCTGTATCCGGCGCTGCAGTGCGTGCCATGGCGAAGGTGCCACGCTCGTTACTGAAACCCACGCTGGCTTCGTTTTTAATCGCCGCATCCGTATCTTTTGGCTCTAGGCCGCTGGTATACCCGCCGCCCTGAATAACGAAGTTGTTTACTGCGCGGTGGAACAGGGTGCCATCGTAAAAGCCTTTGTCGACATATTGTTTGAAGTTATTGCCGGTGATGGGGGTATTGGTCGTGTCGATGGCAAGTGTTATGTCCCCGAGATTGGTGCTCATCAGGTAACAGGCATCGACCTTGAAGGTGACTGGGTTATCCGGTACTTCCGGCGCAGCGTCGTCACTGCCACCACCACAGGCGACCAGGTTTATGCCGATTAACAATCCTATGATTTTTTTCATCTTATATCCCTTACAGCACCTCAGGGTGCGACTGCTTTTAACTGTCTGCCGGACACTTGGCAGGCAGGCATTGTGACCAGAAATTGATGGGTGGGCAATTGCGATTGATAGCTAAATAGTTAATTGATACAAAGAGATACAGTGGTTTTTGGTTTGTTGCTGTAAGGCTTTGATGGGATAGTAGAGTTAAGTGGTTGTTACTTTAGTGGGTTTTAACTGGTGATGATACCTTGCGGAGCATGCAGCGTTGATATTGCCGGGGGCCTTTAGGCCATTGAGGGGAGATGGCAATTGAACTCATGCTGAAGTTTGCATGGGCATTGGGTATTGGCGATTGTGGGAAAATAAAAAGGATGAGCCTTGGCTCATCCTTTTTCACTGTTTGCTGCGTCAGATGACGCTGGGCTCTCAGGCGAGTCTGTCGAGGACGGCTTGAGTGAAGTCGGTGGTACCGTGGGTGCCGCCGAGATCGCGGGTAGTACGGTCGCCTTCTTCAATCACAGCCGCCACGGCATTGCGGATAGCCGCTGCTTTGTCAGCCATGCCCAAGTATTCCAGCATCTGTACAGAGGCCAGGATCACGGAAGTGGGGTTAGCCAGGTTTTTACCGGCGATATCCGGGGCACTGCCGTGTACGGCTTCAAAAATAGCCGCACTGGCACCGATGTTGGCACCGGGCGCCATGCCCAGACCACCCACCAGACCGGCACAGAGGTCAGACAGAATGTCACCAAACAGGTTGGTAGTTACAATCACATCGAAGTTTTCCGGGTTCATCACCAGCTTCATACAGGTGGCGTCCACAATCATTTCTTCGGTGGTGATGTCGGGATAGCGCTGGCTCACTTCACGGGCCACTTTCAGGAACAGGCCTGAGGTGGACTTCATGATATTGGCCTTGTGCACTATGGTCACTTTCTTACGGCCTTCCTTGCGGGCCAGCTCGTAGGCAAAAGTGGTGATCTGCTCAGCACCCTGACGGGTGATGATGCTGGTGGCTTCGGCAGTGCTGCCGTCATCTGATACTTTCTGGCCGTAACCGGAGTACATGCCTTCGGTGTTTTCACGGACAGTGATGATGTCGATATTTTCGTATCTGGCCTGGGTTCCCTTGAAAGAGTTCACTGGACGTACGTTGGCGTACAGGCTGAACTTTTTACGCAGGGTAACGTTGATGGAGGTAAAGCCTTCACCAACGGGAGTAGTCAGTGGACCCTTCAGGGTAATACGGTTCTTTTCGATAAGATCCAGCGTACGCTGAGGCAGCAGTTCACCATGCTTTTCCAGAGCCGTCAGGCCAGCATCGGCAAATTCATATTCGAAGTCGCAACCCGCCTTATCGAGGATTTTCAGAGCGGAGTCGATGATGCTTGGGCCGATCCCATCACCTGGGATTACGGTAATCGTTCTTTTAGACATGGATATTCCTTCCACGGTTGGTGGTTACTGCAATTGTCGGCTTCCGCAAGCGGAAACAAGACTGGAATTATGTGATTTATGTCTCGATTAGTTTAAACACTTTTATACACTTTTCACAGGAAAAGGTGAGCAAACACTCGGTTTTTTCTGTAGGCTAACATGCATAAATCAAGGCTAAGAAAGATGATTCAAAGCCTAAGCCTTAAAAAGTCTACTTTAGTCGAATAACAACTTATAAAGAGGACGACCTTTGAAGCCTTCCGCTCTATTTTGCGCTCTGGCAAGCGCCGCCAGTCTGAGTTTGCCTGCCCTGGCAGCGCCTTCGGGCAACATGCAAGTTCAGGACATCATGAAATTCGAATCTCTCAAAAAACCTGTGATTGCCGATAATGGTTCACTGGTGGCGGTGGAAGTGGCGCCGGACAGAGGGGATAGCCGTACGTTGGTGCATTCAACCACAGGTAAACGCCAATTGAGCGTTGCCGGTGCTTCAAAGCCTGTCGTCAGTGCCGATGGCCGGTATGTGGCCATGGTGCTGGAACCATCGCTGCTTGAAAAAGAAACCAGCGATGCCAAAGCCCGTAAAAAATTGAAAGACGGCATGGTATTGGTTGAAGTTGCCACTGGTAAAGAGCAGCGTTTTTCCCGGGTGAAGGAGTTTACCTTCAACGATGCCGGTACTGTGCTTGCTGTCTGGTTTGAGGCCGAGGAAGACAAAAAAGATAAGGCCGATGATAAGGCCCCCGATAATGCTTCGGTGGCCGAAGCTAAGCCCCAAACTGCGGAAGACAACCTTAAAAAGCCCAAGGTGGATAAGGCCGACAAGGGCTCGCCACTGACGCTGATAGCCCTCAATAGTGGCAAACAGCTTGAATTACAAGATATCACTGCCTATGCCTTTGACAAGAAAGGTAAATCAGCCGCGGTGTTGGTAAATGATGTTGCGCAGGCTAAGCATCAACTGTTGTCGGTTACCCTGAGTGACCTGAGCCAGCAACAAAAGTACAGCTCTGAATCTGAGCAACTGGGGGCATTAGCTATCAACCACGATGGCAGCCATATTGCCTTCAGCGCCGGAGTAGCCGCCGACAAGGTGGATGAGCGCCAGTACCGTCTTGGACTGGTGAACGACAAGGGGGATGTCCGCTTTGCCATGCATCCGGATGCCTGGGTGTTGAATCAATACTCGCAGCTGTCGTTTTCCGAAGACGGTGAGAGGCTGTATTTCGGCACAGTGCCCGAAGTCAGCAAGGTGCTGAGCCTGCAAAAATTCAGCGATGAGGCGAGTCTGTATGACACTGCGACTATCCGCGACAGCCGCGGTCTTAAGCTATGGCACGGTGATGACCCGCGGATTAAGCCCCATGAGATCAAGACCTATGATAAGTTGAAAAAGCAGACCCTGCTGGCCGTATGGCACCTGGCAGGCAATCAGGTGGTACAGCTTGCCACCCCTGAAGTGCCGGAAGCCAAACCCATAGAGTACGGCCGCTTTGTACTGGGCAGTTCCAGTGAACCTTACCTGAAAGAAATCACCTGGGCCGGGTTTTACAGCGATTTTTATCTTATCGATACCCTGAGTGGGGAGCGCACCGCAGTGGCGCTGCGTCAGCCATCAAACAGTGAACCCAACATTTCGCCCTATGGTCGCTATGCCGCGTATTTCCGGGAAGGGCAGGTACAGCTCCTGAATGTAGCTTCAAAGCAGCTGCGCGTGTTGAATGCCAATCTTGACGTGCCATTTGCCGATGAAGACCATGACTACCCCTCCGATGCGCCGGGTTATGGCTTTGGTCCCTGGCTGGCTGATGAAAGTGGTCTGCTGGTTTACGACAAATACGATATCTGGCAATTTGCTGCGGCAGATGCCAAGGCTCTGAAACTCACCTCGGGAAGAGACAAGGGCATCAGTTATCGGGTTGAGGGTCTGTATCAGGACAAAAACCAGGCGCCTGCCACGGTTAACACCAGTCAGAGTTTGCTTGTGAAAGGCTACAATGAGCGCACCAAGGCCGATGGTTTCTACCGGGTAACCCTGGGGAAAGATGGCCTTAAAACCCTGCATGCCAAAGAGGAAAAACTCAGCGTACTGGGCCGCGCCAAGCATGCCGACACCCTGGTTTTCAGCCGTGAGCGTTACGACCGTTTCCCCGACCTCTACAGCGCCGATGTGCTGGAGGTTGACGATGCCCGCCGTTTGACTGAGCTTGATGCTCAGCGCAGCAAATTTGGCTGGGGTAAGGCTGAACTGGTGCACTGGACCAATACCGACGGTAAGCCGCTCGATGGCGTGCTTATCAAACCTGCGGGTTATGAGGCTGGCAAGCGTTACCCTGTGCTGGTGTATTTCTATCGCTTTATGAGCGACCGACTGCATGCCTTCCCGTCGATGAACATCAACCACAGGCCGAATTTTGCCTGGTACGCCAACCAGGGTTACGCCATCTTCCTGCCGGATATCCGTTTTGAGGTGGGTTATCCGGGTAACAGCTCGGTGCAGGCGTTGACCTCGGGCGTTCAAAAGCTGATTGAAATGGGGATTGCCGAACCCACGGCCGTGGGCATTCAGGGCCACTCCTGGGGCGGTTATCAAACGGCCTTTGCCGTGACTCAGACTCACATCTTTGCCGCTGCCGTAACAGGAGCACCCGTAGGCAATATGACCAGTGCCTACAGTGGTATTCGTCATGGCACCGGATTGGCGCGTCAATTCCAGTATGAAACCGGCCAAAGCCGTATCGGCGAGAGTCTGATGCAGGCGCCGCTGAAATACGTGGAAAACTCGCCGGTATTTTATGCCGACCGTATCAAGACACCCATGATGATCATGTTCGGTGACAAGGACGATGCAGTGCCCTGGGAGCAGGGGGTTGAGTTGTATCTGGCCATGCGCCGTGCCGGTAAGGATGTGGTGTTGCTGCAATACGAGGGTGAGCCTCACCATCTTAAGCAATACGGTAACAAGCTGGACTACAGCATTCGTATGAAGGAATACTTCGACCACTACCTTAAAGGTGCCAAGGCGCCCGCGTGGTTGGAGCAGGGCGAACCCTATCGCGAGTACGCCAAAGAAGACTGACAGGCGTGATTGAATAAACACGTCCAGCATGAAAAAAAGCCGCCCCGAGGCGGCTTTTTTAACAAGCACGATGACTGTGTCAGATACCCGTTGGGGCCTCATCCAGATATTGCTTGTAAGTATCTGAGCCCCATGCAATCAGCTGATTATCTTTGAATAACAGTGGTGTACACTCATCCTTGGTGGTCACGCCATCTGATTTTTCATGGTGGGTGCGATAAAAGAGCACCTGCAGCGCACTGTCTTTTATTGATTTGGCTTCGCTGAAGTCCGGCGCGCCCAGCAGCTGGCGCACAGAGCCAATGTCCTGTCCTATCACCAGTTCGGCCAGCGCCTTGTTGTTGTATACCTGTCTGTCTTCCCAATCCATATTCTCAGGTGTTGGCTCGTACCCTATTGCCACCACAGCCACAAACGCCAGGTAGGCGGCAAATACTGAGCCTATCACCACGGGAGCCTTGCTTTTCATATCCCTTTTCCTCGTTACAGCTTTCGGCTTGCGCCGAAGATGCGGATAAAGATACTGCAAGGCGTGAAGGCGGTAAATAAGTTGTGTTATTTGTTACAAAATTGCCTGTAACGCTGAGGTGACTGACAGGACAAGGCCTGCCAAATCGAATGGCATCATCAGGAAGGATTGACTCTGAGATCGCTCAGCTTGAGGTGCAGCGGCAGTTCGGTTTGCAGTTTGGCCAACTTGTAGCTGAGGCGTGCCATATCGCGGCCTTCTCGTAACTTGTTGGCTTGCCTGCTGCCGAGGGTACCGAGGGAATGGTAAAGATTGGCAAGGCTGCGATAGGTGCGCAGTAATTCACTGGCAGACTTGGGGCCTATGCCGGGGATACCGGGAATTTTATTGCCGCTGTCGCCGCACAGGGCAATGTAATCGAGTAGCTGATGCCGCTCGATACCTAACTTGGCCTCGAATGCTTCAATATCAAAAAACTGGCCGGCGAAATGATCCCATTGCCTGATATGGGGTGACATCAGTTGCAAGAGTCCCTTGTCAGTAGACACGATAATGGCTTCACCGCCCGTTGCCGCCAGCTTGCAGGCAAGGGTAGCTATGATATCGTCTGCCTCAGAATCGGCGTTGACCGAGTGTACATCCAATGTTTCCAGTTTGGTTTTTAGTGCCGGCAACCCCTTGGCGAGGGCTTCGGGCATGGGTTTGCGACCTTTTTTATAGTCTTCGTACAGGTGTTTGCGCCATGAGATGGCATCGCCATCCCAGACGATGGCGCAGTGAGTGGGCTGATGACCCCGCAGTAATTTACGGCATGCCTGGGCGACCCTGTCATACAGGGTATCCATGTCGCCCTCATCGGGCAGGGCGGCATGGATACGGCGGACCAGATTTAATCCATCTATGATGAGCAGACGATTCATTTGACTATCTTGTAACAGGGTTCATAGGCGCTGCCGGGGAGTTTCATCCGCTGCTGACGGACAAAGGCCTGCAGCAAGTCGTCCATTAACGACATCAATCTGGGATCGCCCCGCAACTCAAAGGGACCATGGCGTTTGATGAGACGAATGGTTTCACCTTTCACGTTGCCTGCAACAATGCCTGAAAATGCCCGGCGCAGGTTAGCCGCAAGCTCGGCCTTATTGTGTTGAAAATACAGATGCAGGTTGGCCATCACTTCGTGTGTGGGGACAAAGGGCAGTTGAAACTCAGGCTCGATACGCAGTGACCATTGATAGGGATAGGCGTCGCCATTGGTCTTGCGAAACACCTTCACCTGCTCCATCCCTTCGCGCATCACCCGTGCCACTTCATCGGGGTTATCGATGATGATGTGGTATTTACTGCGTGCTTCCTCCCCCAGAGTCGCAGCAACAAATTCATCAATTTTAATGAAGTAGTCGGCGCTTTCTTTGGGACCGGTTAATACCAGTGGAAAGGGTATGTGCTCGTTGGCCTTGTTCAGCAGTATACCCAGTAGATACAGGAGTTCTTCGGCCGTGCCCGCCCCGCCGGGGAAAATCACTATGCCGTGACCCAAGCGCACAAAGGCCTCCAGTCGTTTTTCAATATCCGGCAATATCACCAGCTCGTTGACGATTTGATTGGGGGGCTCGGCGGCGATAATACTGGGCTCGGTGAGGCCAATGTATCTGGCGTTACAAATACGCTGTTTGGCGTGACCGATGGCAGCCCCCTTCATGGGGCCCTCCATGGCGCCGGGGCCACAGCCGGTGCAGATATCCAGCTTCCTCAAGCCCAACTGATAACCAACCTCACGGGTGTATTGGTACTCGAGGGCATTGATACTGTGGCCGCCCCAGCACACCACCACGTTGGGATCGTTCTTGGTCGGCAAGGCCCGGGCGTTTCTGAGGATATCAAACACCACGTTGGTGATGTGACTGGCATTGGTGAGGTTGATGTGTTTGAGATTATCGTACTTGTCGGCGATGTAGAGAATGTCTCTGAGCACAGAGAACAAATGCTCCTGAATGCCGGCGATGATTTGGCCATCCACAAACGCTTGTTCAGGCGGGTTGATAAGTTCAAGCTTTACCCCGCGCTCACGCTGCAGGATATTGATTTCAAAATCTTTGTATTTATCGAACAGCTCGGATGAGCTGTCGCTTTTCAGGCCTGAGGCCAATACGGCCAGTGAACAGTTCCGATAGAGTTGATAGAGGGGACTTTTGGCACTTTGCTTGAGACGATCGACTTCCAGCTGGGAAAGCTGATCCATGCTACCACGGGGACTGACTTTCACTATCATAGCAACTCCTTGGGCGTTGACAGGAGTTGCTTACTCCCCACCGGGGCTAGCAGTCGATAATCACCCTGTCTCTGCTCTCATGTTTGGCTTTGTAGAGGGCCGCGTCAGCTCGCTCGAAGGTTTCGTGAATGAGCTCATTATCCATTACCCGTGCGGCCCCTATGGATACTGTAACTGTAATTCTCTGATTTTTAAATTTAAATGGAATATTTTTTACTTTCTCACGCACCCGGTTCAGCAGTTGCACTATGTCAGTATCTGATACTTCAGGGATGAGCAGCACAAATTCTTCACCACCGTAGCGGGCCACGAACTCAGTATCCCGCAGCGAGTTCTTCAGCGCCATGGCTATGACCTGCAGAGTCTTATCGCCGGTGCTGTGGCCAAAGTTATCGTTGATGGACTTGAAGTGGTCTATGTCGGCCACTGCTACCCACAGGGGGTGCTTATGGCGCTGGAAGCTTCGGAATTCCTGCTCCATGCGCTCTTCCAGTGCAGCCCGATTGGGCAATTGGGTGAGCGTATCCAGTAGATTCAGCTTTTGCTGTTCAAACAAGCGCTCTTTATAGTTGCTGGCTTCTTCAGCAAGTTCATTGAGTTCTTTGCGCATGGTCTCCATCGACTTGCGCAGCAAGGCTTGTTCTCTTTGCTCCAGGGCTTCTTTACGGGACAGTGCCGAGCGCAGGCTGGACAGCTGCTCGGTAATTTGAAACTTGAGCGTAGTGATATCTTCGATATCCACTATGGCTTCGCCAACGTTATCAACCCGGGAGTTGATTTCACGATTCAGTTGATGCTTGAGCTGATGACTGCGCTGAGTATGGTTATAGGAGTCTGAGACGACTTCGCGCACTGCAGACAAGGCATCATTCAGGGCATAGAGGAATTCCTGAGAGGCGCTTTTCTCTCGGGCGATATTATCAACCAGCAGGGACAGTATGGTTTGATAGGCATCCATCAGCCCCTCAACATCTATCTCACCGGCCAACATTTCTTTAATCACCAGCACCTGATCGCGCTGGTCTTTGCGAAACTCGATTTCGGAGATGATTTGGGCCAGCTCATGGGCCAGTTGACGGTGTTTGGGCAGCACTGCCAAAGGTTCGCCGGAATTAAACTGTGCCGACAGTATCTCTTCGTAAAACGCCATCAACTTTTCGACCTTGGGGATATATTCCCACACGGTGTGCAGAGGCTTGGAGAGATCCTGTTTGAAGTAGGCGACTTCTTTTTTGAGTTTGTCGGGTGCGGACTCGACACGTTGAATTTGGCGTACTACCCGTCCAAGGCCTGCTCGACTGTCTTCGAGCTGTGCCATGACATGGTGGTATTGGCCCTTGAGCAAGCGCTCCACTTCGACAATATCCGGCAGGGCATCGTCGAGCTTTTCGTAGGTAGTCAGTTGGTGGCGTAACTTGGCAAGCCGGTTATCCAACTCCAGATTTTGCCCTTTGCAGGCCAGGCTCAGATTGGAAATGAACTGCAGCAGGGTTTGCAACTTGGCGTTGCGATCTTCATTGAGCTCATCCAACGCCACCTTTGCAGAATGGAGTTTCTGTTTGAGTAGCGTGATTTGCGAAATCGCTTCGTTGGCGTCCTTCATGCAGAATGCTTTCCTGACCGAATAAACTGACTGTGTTTTCTCATGCTGAACCGGCATTTTGTCCACTGGATTAATGGTATCGCAATCAACCCAGAGTGCAAACGTAAGCTGCATCCCGGTGCAGAATATTTGACTGAAATCATCAATTAATTAATGGATCATCCGCTGGCACAGGTGTCTGCCATTGGGGCCAGACAATTTTATCCTTGTCGCCGTTGGTTTCCACCCGAATAAGGCCGCGGCCGATGCTTTTTTCCAGGTGTAAATACAGGGGGTGACCGAAGACCGCTGAAGGCGTAAAGTCCAGCGCCCATAAGGTGACGTAAAGGTCTTTGTCTTCATCCAGTGACAAGGCGCCAGCCATTGCCAATTCAAGTACTTCTATATGATTGTTATCCGGTATCAAAAGTTCCGGATTTGGCAGTAAGGGCAGGTTAATAAAGCTGAGCTGCAGCCGGCCTTCGATATGAGGAACTTGGTTTCTGAGGTTGAAGAGCAGCGCATCTGCAGCCTTGATAGGTTCATCGAAACTTAAGCCAATAAGACCCGGGCGTATTACATAGGTTTTGATACCCGGCAGTTTTTCAATGGCGTTTACTGTTTCCTGCGCCGCTTCCACCATGCGTTTATGGCCAAGTCGGATATCAGACTCACATAAGCTGGCTATTCGCAGCAGTGCCACAGCCTTGGTTTTTGGTTTTTTGATGGCACTGCGAAGGGCAGGCAAACCGGGGTGTGCCGTGGCTCCGTCCAGGGGCAGTTTATGCTTTAACGATGCAATTTTGGCCTTAAGTTCCCAACGCGAGCGACGATAGTGCCACACCATGGTTGCCAGAGTGAGCACCAGCATCAGGCTGCCGGCCAGCAGTATAGTGCGCTCCCTGAGATGGGCATGGCTTTCTTGCAGCTGCTCATTCTTTTGATGTAAATCCAGCTTGAGTTTTTGTTCTGTCAGCGCCGACGTGCTTGGATTGGCAGCCACCTGAGGGGCGGCTTCTTCTTGTTGCAAACTGATAATGTGTTGTTGGAAATCCAGGGCACCTTGCCAGTCTGCAAGGGCTTTGGCGGCAATGACTTTTTGGCTGAGGGACTCGATCAGCACATCTTTAAGAGACTGCTGACGGGCAAGGTCGTAGGCCATGTCTGCATGCTCACGGCAGAGCTGCCACTGGGATAACTTACAGAAGGTTTTGGCAATCAAAGCTTCGTTATACACCAAAAAGTGCTTCATTTTCCGCTCCGCAAACATCTGATTGGCTTGCTGCAGATAATTCAGCGACAGTTCCAGTTCACCCAGCTCACCATAGGCTTCTCCCAGGTTGTGGAAGTTACGGGCAAGGGCGGAATAATTGCCACTGCGTCTGTCTACCTGCAGGGCATTGAGGTAATAGTCGATGGCCTTGTTCCACTCGTTATTACCTGCATGGGTCATGGCGATGACCGTCAGGGTAGCCGACAGGAAGTTTTCGCTGCCTATCTGACCAAAGGTTTCGGCAGCATCGTGGGCATGGCTCAAGGCTTCGCTGCGGTGCCCTAAATCACGGTACACCTTGGCCAGCTGCATTTGCAGAAACGCACGCTGGAAAGGATGATGTTCCTGATCCGAAAGCCGCAAGGCTTCGCTGTAATGCTGCAACGCCTTGGTCAGTTCCTGCTTTTTGTTGTAGTACTTGCCAAGCTCAGCTTCGGCGTTGGCTATCAGATAGTCATCGCGAAGTTGATAGGCCTGATCGCGGAATTTCTGCAGATGCACCAGAGCGGTTACGTCCTGATTGATCATCAGATACATACCACCGAGCTGCTCATGCAGGTTGAGCCTCAGCACCTGCGAGGCCAGACTCTGGCTTTCCTGATCCTGAGTAAGCGCCTGAATGAAATAACCGGCCGCTTCTTCGAACTTGAGTTCAAGCCTGCCCAGCATCCGCCCTCTGAGCATCAGTGCCATGGCTTTTTCGTAGGGCGTAGCTGCTGACTTTTCCAGTGAACTGACAATCAGCTCAAGGTCATGGGCCTTGTTGGCATTTTCAACATTGGGTTGCAAATTGGCTCGGGCAATCAGGGCGAGGAGTTCTGCAAGTTCTTCTACCGATAAGCCTTGTTCTTTTGCGTAAGCACTGAATGCTGCACGGGTTTCAAGCACTGATGGGGGGAGCGGCAGCGACGCATTGACCCGGTCAAAAATCTGCTGCGGTGACTCTCTAAGTTCAACTTCTTCCGACTTGAGGTCTCTGGCGAGTGCAAAATGGGATAAGCACAAAAATAACAGCGAAAAAGCCAATAAAATGAGTCGCATAAATTATCCGTTGCTCAAGTCTGCCCCTGCAAAAATCAGGAAATTGTCAGCATTTGTGACATCAGGATGAGGGGAGATGAATGTCTTGTTATACTCAAGCCCTTTTATTGGATTCCATCATACCTATAAGGACAACAGAGTGGAACAAAAGTTAACTGCCTTTTTACCCTTGTCACTGTTTATTTCGACTTGTGCATTTGCCGGTGTGGATTATCACATCGATCTTTCTTCTCCGACCCATCATCTGGCCAAAGTCGAAGTACGTTTTCCCAAGGTGGAGGCCGGAGACTTTCCGGTGAATTTACCCGTATGGCGAACCGGTAAATATCAGGTGTTGCCTCTGGCTGACGGCGTGCGCGCCTTTCAGGCCATAGATGCCAGTGGCAATGCTGTGCCGTGGCGACGCAGCGCCAGCGGCGAGTGGGTGTTGAGTCTGCCCGTGGCGTCGGAAGTGACAGTGTCCTATCAGCTCTATGCCGACGAGCTTGGGCTCAGAACCCGCCATATTGATGCCACCCATGCTTATCTGGATGCCAGCAGCGTGTTTATGTACAGTCCAAAGTTTCGGGATCAGGAACTCAGTGTCAGTCTCACGGTTCCGGAAGGCTGGCAAAGCTATTCGGGGATGAGCAAGGGGGACGGTGCCCACAGCTTTGTGGCGCCCAACTACGATGTGCTGGTGGACTCACCCATCGAAACCGGTGTAAGCCATCACCGTCGTTTTTCATCCGCCAAGCGTGACTATGAGCTGGTTGTGTGGGGAGAGGGGAACTATGACCTGGATAAAATGGTCACCGACTTGACCAAGCTTGGCACCCAGGCCAGCGCCATATGGGACGGTTTCCCCTTCGAGCGTTATGTTTATATGGTGCACGCCACCAGTGGAGCCCGGGGGGCCACCGAGCATCTCAACTCCACCGTCATTCAGCTGCCGCGTTTTATGTTCCGTGAGCGCAAGGACTATCTGAGATTTATCTCCACCGCCTCCCACGAGTTTATCCATACCTGGAACGTGAAAGCCTATCGCCCAGCCGGTTTGGTGCCCTATGACTATCAACAGGAAGGACTGACCTCTTTGCTGTGGATAGCCGAAGGCTCCACCAGTTACTTTCAGCATCAGCTGCTGGCGCGGGCGGGCGTGATCACCGCCAAAGAGCTGCTGGAAGATATCGCCGGGCGTATTGACCGTCATCAGCAAACCCCCGGCCGTGAAATCCAGTCGGTGGCCGAGGCCAGTCTCGGGGAGTGGGTTGCTCAGGGCGGCGATTATGCCCATAACCACAGCGTAAACATTTACTCTGAGGGGTATATGGCGTCGCTGGCCCTGGATATGGCGATTCTCTCTGATACCAAACTCAAGCACTCCTATCGCGACGTCCACCGGGCCTTATACCGTGATTTTGCTGTGCCCAAGGGCTACCGCGTCGACGATGTTAAAGGCATTCTGACCCAACTGACCGGCAAGGACTATGGCCCCTGGTGGCAGAGTCATATCGATTCCCCCATGGTGCTGGATTTTGATGAGCTGTTGTCCCGCGCCGGGTTGAGACTGGTTTATGGCAAAGACGACGGCGATGGCAAAACCAAAGTCTACCCGGGCTTTAGCCTGGTATCAGGCAGTCTCAAGCTGCAAACTCTCGATAGGGGTGGCAAGGCATGGGAAGCAGGCCTGGTTGCCGGTAACGAGCTGGTTGCCATCAATGGTCTCAAGGTCACGGGTGAGGGCTTTGATAAACGTCTGGCCGATTTCAAGGCAGGCGACAGCATCACTGTGACCTACTTTGCTGACGACAGCCTCAAGCAGACCACATTGGTACTTGGCGAGCGGCCGGAGGGTAAAGCGGCGCTCAAACCGCTGGAGAAGGTGTCTGACAAGCAAAAGGCCTTCTTCAAGGCCTGGCTGGGCATCGACTGGCCGTTCGACAAAAAAGGCGAGTTCAGAAAGAGTTGATGAAAGGCCGGCGCAAGCCGGCTTTTTTATTCCCAAGGCCATCGCCGGTGTTTGCAAAAACAGGACAGTGTTGCACAGGACACATTTGCTAAAACTTCTGTGGCCTAATTCAGCTGACGGGGCCACTTCGCTTTGATAGTGTCTGGGCTTGCATTTGTGTCCGGTACAGACTCCTTTCAACATCACCAATAAAAACGACAGGATAACCACCCAATGAAACTTCGCCTCTCCGTTGCCGGCTGCTTGCTGGCCCTGGGAACCTTAGGCCTGCCAGCCCACGGCAGCGACGGTTATTACCGCTTTCCCGAACTGCACAACGATACCCTGGTATTTACCGCCGAAGGAGACCTTTGGTTAAATCGTCTCGGCCAGGCTCAGGCCAGCCGTCTGACCAGCCAAAGTGCCGAGGAATCCCAGGCCCGCATTTCTCCGGACGGAACTCAGGTCGCCTTTGTCGCCAACTACGATGGCACTGATGAGGTGTATCTGATGCCCATCGGTGGCGGAGAAGCCAAGCGGGTGAGTTTTGAAAACAGTCGGGTAAGGTTACAGGGCTGGAGTCAGGACGGACGGGTACTCTATGCCACCGACAACGCATTTGGTCCTGCCAATTACTGGGTGCTGCGACTGGTCGATCCCAAGACCCTCAAAACAGAAGATTTGCCGCTGGCCGATGCCATTGAAGGCGCCATGGACGACAAGGGGCAGTATCTGTATTTCGTCCGTTTTGGTCTGCAGGCAACAGGCGATAATGCCAAGGTGTATCGCGGTGGCGCCAGGGGGGAGCTGTGGCGCTATGAGCTTGGCAGCAATAAAGAAGCCGAGCGTTTGCTGGAAGGCCACCCAGGTTCGCTGCGCCAGCCCATGCCATGGGAGGGACGTCTTTACTTCATCAGCGACGCCGATGGCAACGATAACCTCTATTCGGTGACGCCCGGTGGCGATGACCTGCGTCAGCACAGTCAGTACAAGGACTTCCAAATCCGCGCCGCCCGCATCAATAACGGCAAGCTGGTATTTCAGATGGGCGCCGATATTCGGGTCATGGATATTGCCAGCGGTAAAGACGAGGTTTTGCCACTGACGCTGACATCCGACTTCACCGCCCGCCGAGCTCGCTGGGTCAATAACCCCATGGATTATGTGTCGGACGTGCGCCTGGCTCCCTCCGGCGATAAGGCGGTTATCACTGCCCGCAGCAAAGTCGCCATTGCCGCCACCGACGGGCGCCGTCTGGTGCAGGTCGGCGTGCCTGCCGACAGCCGTATACGCAATGCCGTGCTCAGCCACGATGGTCAGTCCGTATTTGGGATCAGTGATGCCAGTGGTGAGCAAGAGCTGTGGCGCTTCCCTGCCGATGGCAGTGATGGCGGTGTGCAGTTGACTCAGGATGCGAGTGCCATGCGAATGAGTCTGGTCTTGTCCCCCGATGGCCGTTATCTTGCTCACGATGATTACGACGGCAATCTGTACCTGTACGACATTAAAAAGGGCACCAACAGCCGCATTGTGACCGGACATCAGGGCTTGGGACCCTACGGCGACATTATTTGGTCACCCGATAGCCGCTTCTTGGCGCTTGGGATGAATGTCATGGGGCAAAACCGCGGTCAGATAGTGCTCTACAGCCTGGAAGAGAAGCGTCAGGCAAGCCTGACCAGCGATAAATACGAGTCTTTCTCGCCAGCCTTCAGCCGTGATGGTGAATGGCTGTATTTCCTGTCCAACCGCGAATTTAACGCTACCCCCGGCTCGCCTTGGGGCGACCGCAACATGGGGCCGGTGTTTGATAAGCGCACCGGCGTGTTTGCCCTGGCACTGCGACAGGATGCCCGTTTTGCCTTTGAGCGTCCGACCGAACTGACGGCAAGCCCCAAGGCGGCCGATGGCGACAAGCCGGTCAGCCTCAAGGTTGATTGGCCGGGATTGGAAGGGCGTTTGTGGCAAGTGCCTGTGGGCACGGGCAACTTCAGCAATCTGACCCTGGGCGCCGACCGCCTGTACCTGCTTGATGGTGATATTGCCGGTAATCAATCGGCACTCAAGGTTGCTAAATTTGACGGCCTGGCGCCCAAGCTCGATACCTTCAGCGACGATATCGGCAGTTATGTTTTGTCGACGGATGGCAAAAAGTTGCTGTTGTCGAAAAAGAGCAACCCCAACGAACTCCTGATTGTTGATGCCGGTGACAAACTGCCGGGCGACCTTGCCAACGCCAGGGTACGTACCCAGGACTGGCAGCTGGAGCTCAATCCCAAGGCGGAATGGCAACAGATATTTGATGATGCCTGGCTCATGCACCGGGATTCTTTCTTTGACAAAAACATGCGCGGCGTAGATTGGAAAGCCATGCGTGCCCGTTATCTGCCCCTGGTCGACCGGGTGACGGACCGTCACGAACTCAATGACATCTTTATGCAAATGATGGGCGAGCTGGATGCGCTGCACTCACAGGTGCGTGGCGGCGATATGCCAAAGGATCCAAACCGTCCCCAGCCAGCTGCTCTCGGTGCCCGTTTTGCCCAGCGTGACAGCGGTGTGGTGATTGAGCACATCATGAAGACCGACCCGGAACTGCCCTCCATGGCGGCGCCTTTGGCACGTCCGGGGGTGGATGCCCGCGAAGGAGACTTTATCAGCGCCATTAACGGCCGCAAGGTTGAAACCGTCGCGGATGTGGCGAGTTTGCTGCGAAATCAGGGGGGCAAGCAGGTACTGCTGACGCTCAAACGCGGCAGTAAGACACATCAGACCGTGGTCTTGCCGGTATCCGCGCAGGATGAAGCGGGGCTCAGGTATCAGGACTGGGTGAATCACAATGCCGCCGAGGTGGCCAATGCCAGCAGTGGCAAGATTGGCTACCTGCACCTCTATGCCATGGGTGCAGGTGACATCGCCAGCTTTGCCCGGGAGTTTTATGCCAACTTCGATAAAGAAGGCCTGATTATCGATGTGCGCCGCAACCGTGGCGGCAATATCGACAGCTGGGTCATTGAAAAATTACTGCGCAAAGCCTGGGCATTTTGGCAGCCAACCCATGGGGATGCCAACAGCAACATGCAGCAGGCCTTCCGTGGCCATTTGGTGGTGCTGACCGATCAGCTGACGTATTCCGACGGTGAAACCTTCTCTGCCGGTATCAAGGCGCTGGGACTGGCGCCCCTGGTGGGCAAGCAAACTGCGGGGGCTGGTGTGTGGCTCTCTGGCCGAAATAGCCTGTCAGACAAGGGCATGGCGAGGGTGGCCGAATACCCTCAATACGCCGTCGATGGCCGTTGGGTGTTGGAAGGCCGTGGTGTGAGCCCGGATATTGAAGTCGATAACCTCCCGGTAGCCACCTTCAAAGGTGAAGATGCGCAGCTCGCCAAGGGGATTAGTTTGCTCAAGGCGAAGATTGCCGCCGAGCCTGTGCCTGACTTCAAAGCCAAGCCCATGCCGCAAAGGGGCGAGGCTGACGATATCAAGTAGGCGATAACCAATTAAAGGAAAAAATAGGGCGACAGTTGTCGCCCTCAGGTTCAGGGCTGTACCGGCAACGTAGTTCCCAGTCGGTACGGCCCGTTTTTTATGGCTGCTTAAAAGCGGATTTCCACTTCACAATCAAGACTGTTGGCGATAAAGCAGTTGGCATGGGCTTTTTCGTGCATCTTTTCCAGGGTGTCGCGGCTTACCTCCACCCCATCCATAAATTCCACCGTGGGATTGAGCTGCATATAGGTCACGGCCAGCTTGCCACTGTCGCGTTTCCCAAGTTCTGCCGATGCACAGTCCTCATAGCTTTTCACTGGCAGTCGTTTAAGGTGCGCAATTGCCAGGAAGGTGAGCATATGGCATGACGACAGCGCAGCCAGCAGGCTTTCCTCCGGGTTCACCATGGCGGGATTCCCCTTGTATTCCGGTGCAGAGGAAGCCTCGATGGTCTGGCCGCTGCCAAAGGTGATGTGGTGATCGCGGCTGAACTCGCCCTCGGGGGTGTCGCTGGCCTGCCAGCGGGTTTGCAAACGAAAACTCAAGATAATCTCCTTATTCGACTGGGCGTGTGGCGCGGCAATAAGCAAGTGATGCTGTTGCAGCCTGAGGCACTGTGCCCCGCCACGGATCGCCTTAAAGATACGCGACCCTGTGCCATGGGGTAAAGGCTCCGGGCACAGGTGCTTTGGCAAAGTAAACATTGGGGGCTTGGCAAGGTATGCACCGTCGTTAGCGGTAATAACTGCTCCGCTTGTTATTCCAGACGGGATTATTTCCGGCAACAGGTTCTGTCTGCTCAGACGAATTATTTCTATTCGTCAGTCAAAAGTTGTCGTTCTGACGGCTTCTGCCTATAAGTGAAGTTATAGCCTGTGTGAAAGTGTGGACGTTGAGGGTGGTTAAGGGAATGACACGGGCAGGGCATCAACAGATTCACGGGAGCAGGGCATGCATTCAACCAAGTTGTCTTTGTCTTCACTGCTGGTTTGCGTATTGTCTGGCATAAGTCTGGGCGTAACCGCTGCGGCGTCGAATGAAGAGTCCCGCGTTATTGTGAAGTTTAAATCTGGGATGGGACCCCAAGCCAAAGCCAGTATCCGTGCGGCGGGAGGCACTTTGATGTTGGACCTCTCACGCCACGATGCCGCCGCTTTTTTACTGCCTGCCAGCGCTGTACAAGGGCTGTCGCATCACCCTCTTATCGAGTATCTCGAAGCCGATGTGCTGCGTTACCCCCTGTCACAATCCGAGCCTTATGGCATTGCCATGGTACAGGCCAATTTGTTGTTGCCTGGGGTTAATAGTGCAGCCAACCGCACTGTGTGCATCATAGACTCGGGCATCGACATGGGGCATGAAGATCTCCCCAACAATCGACTCACCGGCACCTATGATGCTGGAACCGGTGATTGGGGCAGCGATGAAAATCACCACGGCACCCATGTGGCGGGCACCATAGCCGCGGTGAATAATGACCTTGGGGTGATAGGGGTGCATTCAGGCAGTGCCCTGAATCTGCATATCATTAAAGTCTTTGACGCCAATGGCTGGGCGTACTCTTCAAGTTTGGTGGCCGCACTCGATAAGTGCATCGACGCCGGTGCCAATGTCATCAATATGAGTTTGGGCGGTCCCCTTAAAAGCCGCACCGAAGACAGGGCATTCGCAGACGCCGAGACCCTGGGAGTACTCAGCGTGGCAGCTGCCGGAAACGACGGCAACACGCGGCATTCCTATCCGGCTTCCTACAATGCCGTGGTTTCGGTTGCGGCCCTCGATGAAAACAAGCAGGTTGCGGATTTTTCCCAGCGTACCAGTCAGGTGGAGTTGTCGGCGCCGGGCGTAGGCGTGCTTTCTACCCTGCCCATGGGGCAGGCAGAAGTGGCCAGTGTGTCTGCCGGTGCCAGCGATTTTGAAGCCAACGCCATGGAGGGCAGCCCCTATGGAAGCGAGACTGCCATGCTTGCCGACTGCGGGTTTGGCGACAATATCTGCAACGCATCAGGGCAGCTTTGCCTGATCAGTCGCGGGAATATCAGCTTTGCCGACAAGGTACAGAACTGCGCCGCAGGCGGTGGTGTTGGCGCCATCATCTATAACAATGTCGCAGGCGATCTCTATGGGACCCTTGGAGGCGTTAACACCACAATTCCTTCTGTTGGGGTGTCGGATACCACAGGTGCTGCCTTGCAGCAGACCACGGGTCAGGTTGCCACCCTCAATGTGGCACAGGGAAACTATGCCAGGTTCAGTGGCACCTCCATGGCAACGCCTCACGTTGCCGGTGTCGCAGCGCTGGTTTGGGGGCTGCACACCAATTGCAGCAACACAGAAATCCGCTCGGCGTTAAGGGCTACAGCAGAAGACTTGGGGCCAACAGGACGGGATGACGCATACGGGTATGGTTTGGTTCGCGCTTTGGCGGCACATGACTACCTGATTGCCCACCCGTGCACCGGTGGCCAGGGAACTGGCGGAGGCTCGGGCACCGGTGGCAGCTGCAAGGGGAAAAACAAGCAATGTAACTGATAGCCATCTTGCTGCATCAGTCTGCCCTGCGGGTTGCAACAGCACCATGGCTACTCCTTCTCCACATTGCGCGTGGCCCTTTGGCCACGCGTTTTTTATTGTCACTCTAAAACCACCTCCTATGGAGGTGGTGATCGTTCTAGTGGGGCTTTGCCCGTAGAATGCCCATGCTAAATACTCCCTCGGTTTGTTACCAGCAAATCAAGGAGTAAGTAGCATGAGCAGATATGAATCCGCGTCTCACGTGTTCTATCGCTGTCAGTATCACCTCGTTTGGACACCGAAGTACAGGTACAAAATCCTAAAAGGTAATCTTGGCAAAGAGCTTTATCGAAGTATCTATGTTTACTGCAACATGAAGAAATGCAGAGTCGTAGAACTGAATGTGCAGGAAGATCATGTTCATCTAGTAGTCAGAACTCCACCGAGTCTAAGCGTGTCGGACTTAATGGGTTTTGTAAAAGGAAGAACGGCAATCAGAATGTTTGCGAAATTTCCGTATTTGAGAAAGCAAAAGCTCTGGGGGAATCACTTTTGGCAAAGAGGCTATTTTGTTGACTCGGTAGGAGCGAATGAAGAGATAATCCGCAGATATGTACGGCACCAAGAAAAGACAGCCAAAGAAGAAGAGAAACGGCAGATAGCATTGGGGCTAGAAGGTTAGTTTTTAAGCCCCCTTTTAGGGGGCCGTGTCAAAGCCACCTGCTATGCAGGTGGATTTTTACTCGGGTTTTCCGTGGCGGCGCTGCAGCCCAATAAGGCTTGGTTTGTGCTTGAATAATAGGGTTTTCTTAAGCAACACACACCGACCGGCAGCCCAGTGCATTCCATCTTCAAACCCTGTAGGATTGGGCAATTGGTGACCAATTTTAAGGGAAGAGATGACAACTACAACAGGGCAATGGCCAAAACAAATCCCCTACATTATTGCCTCTGAAGCCTGTGAGCGGTTCAGCTTTTATGGCATGCGCAACATTCTCACGCCGTTTTTGATGACGGCACTGCTGCTGTCAGTGCCGGAACATCTCAGGGCCGGCGAAGCCAAGGATGTGTTTCACTCCTTTGTGATTGGTGTGTACTTCTTTCCACTGTTGGGGGGCTGGATTGGGGACAGGCTCTTTGGTAAGTACAACACCATCTTGTGGTTGTCGCTGCTTTACTGTGTTGGCCATGCTTTTCTGGCCATTTTTGAGGACAGTAAAACCGGCTTTTATACCGGCCTGTTTTTGATTGCGCTGGGCTCGGGTGGGATAAAACCCCTGGTGTCCTCTTTTATGGGCGACCAATTTGATCAGAGTAACAAGTCATTGGCCCAAAAAGCGTTTGACATGTTTTACTTCACTATCAATTTTGGCTCTTTCTTCGCCTCTTTGAGTATGCCCTTGCTGCTGAAACATTTCGGTGCTGCGGTTGCCTTTGGTATTCCCGGGGTGCTGATGTTTATCGCTACCGTCTTTTTCTGGGCGGGGCGTCACCGCTATGTGCATATGCCCCCAGAGCCCAAAAATCCCAACGGTTTTTTGCCTGTTATCAAAACGGCGTTACTCAGTCCGGGTGCAAATCGTTTTGGTCTGGCGCTGGCGCTGATGGGTACAGTGCTCGCCGTGATTGCCCTTGGATTTATGCCCTCCCTCGGGCTGGTGACCTCACTGTGTCTGGCGTTGGTACTGCTGATGGGGTTTGTAGGCAGCGGCGCCTCCATGCAGCTGGACAGAGCCAGGGCACGCCATGGTGATGAGGCTGTGGAGGGCGTCAGGGCGGTGATGCGGATATTGGTACTCTTTGCCCTGGTTACGCCTTTCTGGTCGCTGTTCGACCAAAAGGCATCCACCTGGATTTTGCAGGCCAATGAGATGACCAAACCGGAGTGGTTTGAACCGGCCATGATGCAGGCATTGAATCCACTCCTGGTAATGATCCTTATCCCCTTCAATAACTTTGTGCTGTACCCCACGCTGGAGCGATGGGGATTCAGGTTAACGGCTCTGGGCAAAATGGCGTCTGGCATCGCCTTTTCCGGCCTGTCCTGGGTGGTAATAGGCAGCATTCAATTGATGATGGATGGCGGCAGCGCCGTTTCGATTGTGTGGCAGGTTTTGCCCTATGCGTTGCTTACCTTTGGTGAGGTGTTGGTGTCGGCCACCGGGCTTGAGTTTGCCTACAGTCAGGCGCCAAAGACCATGAAGGGCACCATTATGAGTTTCTGGACCCTGTCGGTGACCGTGGGTAACCTCTGGGTGTTGCTTGCCAATGCCAGTGTGAAGGGGCAGGGCATGACTGATTGGATTGCCGGTACAGGATTGTCGGTGACGGCGTTTCAAATGTTCTTTTTTGCGGGCTTCGCTTTGGTGGCCGCAGCCGTGTTTGCCCTGTACGCCAGAAATTATCGAATGCAGGACCATTACCGTGAGGCAGCACAAGTCTCAGCGGTCTGAACCTCGGTAAATGGATGAGGAATATCGCCTAACGCGGCATAGAAAACAAAAAACGCAGCCAGATGGCTGCGTTTTTGATATTCGGCATTTTACTCGATGATATTGGCGTTGTGGTAAACGTTCTGCACGTCGTCACAATCTTCCAGGGCAGCGATAAACTTGTCGAATGTCGCTACATCTTCACCGCTGACATCGGTTTGTGTTTGAGGTACGAAGCTGATTTCTTCGACTTCAAAGTTGACGTCGGGCATGGCATCGGTAAGGGCATTTTTGGCCTTGAAGAATTCGGTGTGTGGTGCATAGACGCTTATCATGCCGTCTTCGCTTTCCACATCACTCACGTCCACATCGGCCGCCATCAGGATTTCGAGAATTTCTTCGTCGTTATCACCGGCAAATACAAACACGGCCTGGTGGTCAAACATATGGGCCACAGTGCCCGGACCGCCCAGCTTGGCATCGTTTTTCACAAAGGCCTGACGTACTTCGGTAAAGGTGCGCTTACCGTTGTCGGTCAAGCAGTCAACAATCACCATACAGTTACCCGGGCCAAAACCTTCATAGCGGGCAGTATCATAGTCTTCTCCACCGCCACCCTTGGCTTTGTCGATGGCACGCTCAATCACGTGAGCCGGTACCTGATCTTTCTTGGCGCGATCGATCAGACGACGCAGTGACAGGTTGCCATCGGGGTCAACGCCGCCACTCTTGGCGCACACGTAGATTTCTTTCCCGTAGCGTGAATAAATCCTGGTCTTCTGAGTGGCGGTTTTCGCCATGGATTCTTTGCGGTTTTGATATGCTCTGCCCATCTTGTTTTCTCGTTAACGCACAAAAAAATTTTTCGGATTCTATCAGCTTTGTTGACAGTTGTGCACCCGCTAAGCTAACGAGGTGGGTGATGCTAAACGTTTGTTGCATCACGAATGCGGAATTTGATGTAGCAGTCTGCTGTACAAGTATTGCGCTTGGTTAAAAATTGTAGTGATATGTTAACTTAGCTGGTGGCTAATTTGGCCGCCGTCCATCAAAGACGGGATGCTTTGATGCCATACTCGGCCCTATTGAGTGCGCTGGAAAGCGTGACTCAGGAATGAAGGAAGTAACTCTATATGCAAGGCGGTACATTAGAACAACAGCTTGCCGATACGGCAAACGACTTGCTTGACCTGGATGCCTCTAAGGGCGTCACTGTCACTGTGCTCTATTACGATGCACCTGCTGGCCTCATCATGCACAACGCGGTGCTGACGGGGTTGCCTGTCAGTGAAACGGGGCGAGTGATGATCCCTCAGTCTTTCAGAAACGGGAAATCCATCATCGTTGTATTGGAAGGGGAGTGCAAAATACTCAACTCCCTCGGTGAGCGGGTGTATGCCCAAAAAAGCCTTGGCCTCGACGTGGACTAAGGGTTTGCTTCCAACAAAAAATCCCGGTATGTCCGGGATTTTTTGTGTCTGTGATACAGCGGTTTGAAGGGGGGAGACAGTCAGCCCTTTTGTCTCTGCCAAATCGCGCGCACTATTCTCAGGCGCAGCTGTCCATCCGTAACTTTACCGCCAGTCGTTTAAGGGTTTGGGCAGAAGGGTGTGTTTGCGCCAACGTGCGCAGGCCGTAGATCCCCATCACCAGGTACTCAGCCCGCTCCATTGCCGTTTGGGTCGCAGGAATTTCACCACTGTCCATGGCGCGCTGAAATTGGGCCGCCAAACCTTGCTGGCAACTTCCCAGGCTCTTGCACAAGAGCGCACTTATCTCACTGTCTTGCTCTGCCAGTTCATTCAAGGACTTGGTCAGCAAACAGCCCTTGTCGGCGCCGCACTGGCATTCGGCCACCAGATTATTCAGATAGGCGTCAAGCCCTGCAACAACAGAACCTGACTCGGGGAAGAACGCCTGAAACTGTGCGGTACGATCGGCCTGATACTGACCAATAGCCGCCAACAACAAGCCTCGTTTATTTTCGAACGCACAGTAAATTGATCCCGGATGCAACCCGGTGGCGCGGGTTAAATCCTGCATGCTGGTTTTGCTGTAGCCCTTTTGCATAAAGGCTTGCATGGCTTGGCGGAGCACTTGCTCGCGATCAAATTCGGCGCTGCGCATTCTGGGTTCCTGTGGTTGGGATAGGAATAGGGTAACAGACTTTTTTGAATGTATGTTCAAAAAAGTTCTTGAATGTATGTTCAAGAATGATTATTTTGAATGCCTGTTCAAAATAGGAACCCCCATTCATGACTGACATACTCTTTACTCCAGTGGCGCTGAATGAGCGCATCGAGCTGAAAAACCGCATCCTGATGGCGCCTCTGACCCGTTGTATGGCAGACGATGCGCTGGTGCCTACCCAGGCTATGGTCGACTACTATGCCCGCCGGGCAGATGCAGGGCTGATTATCAGTGAGGCCACCATTATTCGCCCCGATGGTCAGGGTTATCCCAACACCCCGGGTATTTTCACCCAGGCGCAAATTGCCGGATGGCGTAAGGTCACCGATGCCGTACATGAAAATGGCGGCAAAATTTTTGCCCAACTGTGGCACACAGGCCGGGTGGCACATCCTCACTTTTGGGGTGGCACAGAAGTGATTGCGCCGTCGGCGGTGGGGGTAGAGGGTACAGTGCCCAGAATGCGTGAGCTCACCTATTTGGTTCCCCGTGAAGCCACAGCGCTGGAAATTGCCCAGTTGGTGGAGGACTATGCCAAGGCGGCTGAAAATGCCATCGAAGCCGGGTTCGACGGCGTCGAAATCCACGGTGCCAACGGTTATATGATTGACGAATTCCTGCATTACGACAGCAATCGCCGCGAAGATGAGTTTGGTGGCAGCCCCGAAAACATGGTGTGCTTCCCGCTGCAGGTTGTGGATGCCGTTACTTCACGCATCGGTGCTGCGCGCACGGCACTGCGTATTTCACCGGCGGCTTACTTCAATATCGAGCCGGATCCCCGCGACCGGGCGGTGTTTGATCTTTTGCTGTCTGAATTGGATACCCGTGAACTTGCCTATTTGCACGGCGGTATATTCGACGACAGCGTTCATTATGACTACCTCGACGGCCGGGT
The DNA here is from genome assembly GCF_000015245.1 of Shewanella amazonensis SB2B. Lineage (NCBI taxonomy): Bacteria > Pseudomonadati > Pseudomonadota > Gammaproteobacteria > Alteromonadales > Shewanellaceae > Shewanella > Shewanella amazonensis. Next base: position 2,894,382 of record NC_008700.1, on the reverse strand, counting down.
CAGTGAGTACCTGCGTCGCCACAGCCGTCATACCCTGGTGGGAGTGGGTAGCTACGATGCCGAAACAGCCGCTGCTGCCATTGCCACCAATAAGTTCGACGTGATTGCGATTGGCAGACCTTTTATTGCCAATCACGATTATGTTGCACGGGTACGTGAAGGCGCAGAGCTCAAGCCCTACAGTGATGAGCTGCTGCCAGTGCTTTACTGATCCGCTTGGTGATACCAATAAAAAAGCCCCGCAGCAGCGGGGCTTTTTTCTGTCAGGGGCGCATCAATCGTTGTCGAGTTTATGTTTGCCCAGCACAGTGAGCCGCGACACAGCCCGTCCGAGCAGGGTATCGAAGCTGGCATCATCCACGTTACCCACTTCAAGCCCGGTCAGCAGCGCCATGGCTTCGGTCACATGGTCCACGGCATAGATGTGAAACTCACCGCGACCCGCCGCATCGACTATATCGCTTCTCAGCATCAGGTTTTTCACGTTACTCGATGGAATTATCACGCCCTGGGTGCCGGTACGGCCCTTGATGCCACAAACATCATAAAAGCCTTCTATTTTCTCGTTCACACCGCCGATGGGTTGGGACTCACCAAACTGGTTCATGGAACCTGTGATGGCCAGATCCTGACGGATTGGCACACCGCTGATGGCCGATACGATGGCGCAGCATTCCGCCATGGACGCGCTGTCGCCATCCACACCGCTGTAGGATTGCTCAAATGTCAGGAAGGTGGTGAGTGGAATAGGCCTTTGCTTACCCAGCAGAGACGACAGATAGGCGGTGAGGATCCATACGCCCTTGCTGTGGATACGGCCGCCAAGTCGCACCTTGTGCTCAATATCCAGCACTTCCCCTTTCCCGTAGGCGGTAGTGGCGGTGATACGGTTTGGTGCGCCGAACTCATGATCCGTTGTGGAAATCACCGACAGGGCATTCACCTGGCCGGTAACGGCGCCCTCAGCACTGAAGAGCGTCTGGCCGCTGTGAAACTGCTGCATCACCATGTCTTTCAGACGGCACACCCGGAGTTCCTGATTTCTCAGTGCCATCTCCACATGCTCGCGACCTATCTCGCTGGCGCCGACATTGTTGGCGCAGTAGTTGGTTTCCCTCAGCAGGTTGGCGATGTTGGCCGAATGCAGTGAAAGGCGGGTCTGGTCATCTGCCTGGCGGCTGGAATACTCGATAATTCGGGCCAGTGCCGAGCGATTGCAGTGCAGCATGTTGTTATCGTGCACTATGGATGAGATAAAGCGTGCATAGAGGGCTTCGGACTCATCATGCCTTGGCATCACGTCCTCAAAGTCGGCCGTTACCCTGAACAGCTCATTGAAGTCAGGGTCGTATTGCTGAAGCAGTTGATAGGTCTGGTAGTCGCCAAAAAGAATGATCTTCACATCCAGCGGAATGGGTTCGGGCGCCAGCGATATGGTGCCCGACAGGGTGACTTCCCGCTCCAGGCTGTTCAAATCCAGACTGCGGGAACGCAGCGCTTTTTTCAGGCCATCCCATACGTAAGGTCGTTCCAGCACTTTGATGGCATCCATCAGCAGTACGCCGCCGTTTGCCTTGTGCAGTGAGCCGGGACGGATCAGCGAAAAGTCGGTAAATACAGTACCCTTGAAAGTGGCATTTTCGATGTAACCAAACAGGCTGTGGTAGTTGGGGCTTTCTTCCACCACCACAGGAAACTTATGTTCGTCCTGGCACACCAACACATTGATTTGGTAGCGGCGGGGCATTTTCTTATCCAGCGCCGCGTAAGCCAGCCCCAGCTGCTCTTCACTTTCTTCCAGAAAGATATCCAGATTGTCGAGGATATCTCTTTGCATCTCACCCAAAAAGGCTTTGATATCATCCAGTTCGCGATACTTGGCCTTCAGGGGTTTAAAGAAGTGAGCCAGCACTTCCTTGGCGACCTGCTCGTCGTGCTCCTGCTGTTTTTGCGAGAACTCTTCTTCCCACTCGGTGAGCTGACGTATGATGCCCCTGAGGCGCTTTTCCAGACCTTTTATACTGTTTTCAAAGACTTCACGTTCTTCGTCCGTCAGGGCGCTGTAGCTTTCTTCGGTGTGGGGCTCTTCACCGTTCATGGCCATCAGTTGGTAATCGCCCTGTACCGACAGCGACAGGCTGATGCTCTTGTTTTTCGCCTCTTCGGTGAGTGCCGTCAGCGCCGCTTCCTGCTGCCGCGACAGCTCTGTTTTCAGCTTGTCGGCGCGGGAATAATACATCTCGTTGTCGAAGGCGAGCGGCAATGCCTTTACCAGCCGAAGTGACAGCTTCTCGATGTCTTTTTTAAAGCCGTTGCCCTTACCGGCAGGCAGACGCAATACCCGGGGCACCCGGTTGTCATCGAAGTTGGCTACGTAACACCAGTCAAAGCGCTGATTGGCATCAAAATGATGACGTTTAAGGTACCTCAGCATCATGGTGCGCTTGCCCAGACCGTTTTGGCCGATGGCGTAGATGTTGTAGCCCTTCTCATGGATAGACATGGCGAACTCGACCGCACTCTGGGCACGCTCTTGGCCAATAATGTCATCCAGTGGCGGCAAGGTGGCCGTGGAAAAGCAGTCCGGTGCCAGTCCCGCCAGGGTCGATACCCGGTACAGCTTGTCGGTGGCAAGAGTTGTGATGGCCATAGGGTCCCTTTGAGTACCAATTTAATATTTCTATAACCGACAATAAGATAGCCGGGAGACTAAGGCAAACCCCCGCAAAACGACTGTCTAAATTTCAGGCAGGCATGTTGGGGCTTTTTGTGTGGCCGACAGCCCGGTTCGTTAGCAAGTCATTGGCAGGCGTAAGTTTCCATTTTCGGTCACCAAACTTGCAGCTACACTAATTAGGTAGCTATTTGGAAGTGGAGCGGGTATTGAACAGTCGGGCACATGGCAATCATCAGACAGCCATAAAAAGCGTATCTCCCATGCTTGAATGGTTTGTTGATCACACCCGATTGGGGGCTGGGCTTTGGACCAGCCGAGATGAATGCCTTTGGCAACAGAACGCCGATGGCGACCCCATGACCACTTTGACAGTCAGCGGTATCGGGGGCGAGCTGAAGCTCTGTTTACATGGAGATGTACTCACTGACGGCCATCAACTGCTGGCAAAAGCATTGCTGGAAGGTGTGGCTGCCGCACTTGGCGGCGGAGAGTCCGGTCTGCTGCAAAGCTTTATGGATGCCTTTGACGAACACATCTGGATAAAGGATGCTGAGGGGCGTTACCGATTTATTAACCAGAGTACCTTGGTGTCGTGGGATTTAAGCCCGGCGCAGATATTGTCACGTAAAGATGCTGAGGTCTTTCCCGATCGTGTTTCCGAGTACACAGACACAGATCTCAAGGCGGTCAAAGAAGGCCATCCCATTGTCGTCGCCGAATGTATTGACCGTTCGTTGGATAAGGGCAATATCTGGCTCGAAACCATCAAAGCGCCCATGTACGACATGGATGGCAGGCTACTAGGGGTGATAGGTACGACCCGGGACATTGCCAGGTACAAAGCTGCCGAAGAGCAATTGTTTCTGACCTCCAAGGTGTTTGAAAATGCCATTGAGGGGGTGATGATCACCGATTCCAATGGGATTATCACCGAGATAAATGGCGCCTTTGAAACCATCACGGGTTACAGCCGTGATGAAGTGATTGGCAAAACTCCCAAACTGCTTAATTCTGGACGCCATGAGCGGGACTTTTTTGAAAATCTCTGGCGGGCATTGAAAACCCAGGGGCACTGGCACGGTGAGATTTGGAATCGCCGCAAAAATGGCACCCTGTTTGCCGAGCAAACCAGCATCAGCGCCGTGTACGGTGAAGATGGGCAAGTCCGCTGCTTTGTGGCGGTGTTTTCCGATATCTCCCTGCTTAAACAAACCGAGGCCGAAGTTGCTCAGCTTGCCTGGCACGACCCGCTCACCCGCTTGCCCAATCGCTCCAAACTCACCACCATCAGCCAGCAGCAAATCAAGCTCGCCGCCAACCGAAAAACCCGATTGGCGCTGCTGCTTATCGACGTGGACCTCTTCAAACACATTAATGACAGTTTTGGGCACCTCGCAGGCGACAAAGTGTTGCTGTCGTTATCCGAGCGTCTCGCCGCACTGCTTGGCGCCGAAGATACTCTGGCCCGAATTGGAGGCGATGAGTTTGTATTGCTGACACAGGTGAGACGCCGGGACGACATTCCTGTGATCCTGTCTGCCATTCAAAGAGCGTTTGATACCAGCTTCGATACCAGTGAGGGCGAGTCGGTTCGCCTCAGTGCCAGTATCGGTATTGCTGTGTATCCCGACGATGGCGATAACCCGGACACCTTGCTGAAAAACGCCGATGCCGCCATGTATCGGGCCAAGCAGCAAGGCCGTAATCGCCATGCGTTTTATACAGAGCAAATGACGCAAAGTTCCATGCAGCAATTGCGGCTGCAAACTGCCCTCAGAGGCGCGGTGAAAAACAGCGCACTATCGTTGGTTTACCAACCCAAAATCAATTTGCGTACCCGTAAACTCATTGGCGTAGAGGCCCTGTGTCGGTGGACAGATCATGAGCTCGGGGTTGTGTCTCCGGCAGAATTTATTCCGGTTGCCGAGTCCATTGGCTTGATGCCGGAGATAGGCCTGTGGGTATTGAAAGAGGCCTGTCGCCAGGCGCGAATTTGGCGTGACCAGGGGCTTAACCCCGGTCGCATGGCGGTAAATGTGTCGGGTTCTCAGCTTACCGGCGATAACTTTGCCGACAGTGTCGCCAGAGTGCTCACACAAACAGGGCTCTCCCCGGACGCCCTTGAGCTGGAAATCACCGAGTCCGTTGTGCTGGATAATCCCGCCAGTGCCATCGACACCATGGACAAACTTCGTGGTATGGGGGTCAGTCTGGCGCTGGATGATTTCGGCACCGGGTATTCCTCGCTGAGTTATTTGCGCAAGCTGCCCCTTAACAAGCTCAAAATAGATCAGTCATTCGTCAGGGAACTCCCCACCGATCAGGACAGCGGCGCCATCGCCATGGCCATTATCGCCATGGGAGAGGCGCTGAAACTGGGCGTAATCGCCGAAGGGGTTGAAAACGAAACGCAGGCTGAGTTTTTGCTGCGTTTGGGCTGCACCGAGGCCCAGGGGTATCTGTTTGCCAGGCCATTATTGGCATCAGAGCTGAAGCAGCTGCTGCAAGGCGGGTGATCCTGCGATTAAGCCTTGCTACTATAGCGCCCTTTAGTTTGTGCTCCGGAGTTTCCCGTGTCTTTTGCTGCTTTTACTCTGCCGTCTCCCTTGGCTAACAATCTCGCTAAACTGGGCTTTGTCGAGCCCACCGAGGTACAGGCCGGTGCCATCCCCATGATGTTGGCCGGGGATGACCTGATGGTGAAAGCGGCTACCGGGACGGGTAAAACCGCCGCTTTTTTGCTGCCGATACTTGCCCGGCTGCTTGCTGACGAGGTGGCAAGCCGCAACCTGCCTGCGCCCAGAGCCCTGGTACTGGTGCCCACCAGGGAGCTGTGCCAACAGGTTTATGATGCCGCCAAAGCGCTGGCGAAAGGCAGCGCCGTGCGTATTGCCCAGGTTTATGGTGGTGTGCCCCTGGAAAGCCAGCTCAATGCCATCAAGGGCGGCGTGGACTTGATGGTTGCAACGCCGGGGCGTTTGCTCGACCACCTGAAAAAACGCACCCTCAGAATCGATACCGTCAGTCAGTTGGTGTTTGACGAGGCCGACCGTATGCTCGATATGGGCTTTGAGGATGAGATCCGCGCGCTGGTGAAAAAGCTCGCCAAAACCCGGCAAACTGCGCTGTTCTCAGCCACCTTGGGGGACAATGTCTGGCAGTTGGCCAAGAGCCTGATGGATTCGCCCAAGCTGCTGGAAATCGCCGCGGCGAAAGATGCCAAGCCACTGATTGAAGAGCAGGTTTATCAGCTCGACAGCGAGCGCAAGTTCGAATTTATCTGCCACTTGCTGGGTAAAAACAGCTGGTCTCAGGTGCTTATTTTCAGCCGTACCAAAGAAGGGGCCGATAAGCTTACGGCCAAACTGGTAGAGGCTGGTCACAGCGCCGTTGCCATGCACGCCGACCTGAGCCAGCGTCAGCGGGAGCAAAACCTTGCCGACTTCAAGGCGGCCGATGCGCGGGTATTGGTGGCAACTGACGTGGCCGCTCGGGGGTTGGATATACAGGCGCTGCCCTGCATCATCAATGTCGAACTGCCCTTTAAAAAAGAAGATTACGTACATCGCATCGGGCGCACTGGCCGGGCTGGCAGCGCCGGGCTTGCCATCAGTTTGCTGGATGTTGCCGACGAGCCTTTGCTGGTGGCGCTTGAGCACTACCTCGACCGGCGCTTGCCTCAGCAGTGGTATCCGGGCTTTGAACCGGATTTGTCCATCCGTCATGAGCGTCCCCACAGCCTCAGTAAAGCGGCACAAAAACAAAAAGCCCGGAAGCGGGCTTTGGCGAAGCGCTGAGTCGCCCATTACAGCGGCGACCTCAGCAGATAATCAGCCAGATCGTCAGATCCGGCCGCGAAGATACTCAGCCACCGGACCTGAGCCTGGATAGCACAGCAGGCTTAAAAGTCGTATCTAATGCCTATGCTGGTTATGGTGTCATCAAACTCAGCATATTGTTTGGTGTCGAACTGTCCCACCTCCAGATGTACCCGGGTCGACTTGGAGAAAAAGTACTCCGCGCCAACGCCCCACTGGCTGACATGTGGAACCTGAGTCGCGGCCTCACCCAGCGCCGAATAGACGCGGTTGGCGATAAGGCCGGTGCCGGACTCGTCTTTGCCATACTGGGCTTTAAACAGCCACTTATCCCACTTGTAAGAGCCACTGACAATAAAACCCAGGCCATCTCTGTCCTGCCAGTAAGGTTTGGCCGGGTTGGCCAGTTCTGATTGTTGAATCAGGGTGCCAAGCTTCAGGTTTTCAAGCCCAAGGGATGCCAGTTTCCAGTGACCCACAGCGCGCCAGGCCTTGATGTCTTCAACACCATCTGAGTAGGCCGCAGCAAAATACAGGTCGCTGTTTTTTAACTTCTTATCACCATAGGTCAGCGCCAGTTGGTAGTTGCCATTCTCCTTGCGCTTGTCGCTGTCCTGATAATAGTTATCCTCCAGCAGCAGGCTGGCGCCCAGTTGCCAGCCGTGCCACACAGGGGTCTTGTATTCGAAAGAATCGCCCCAGCGTTTGTCACCGGCCATCAGGCGGTCGTGTTTCATGCTGTAGTTGTCAAACACATCCACAAAACCCTTGGTCATTTTGAATACCGGCTCCATGCGCCCCGCGGCCAGGGAGCCCCAATTGGCATGACGAATACCGATAAAGGTAGGGCGGGCGGTAAAGGGTTTGCTGTTGCCGGATTCGCTGGCAGAGTCGACACCCATTTCAACCTGATAGAAGAGGGTCAGGCCCTCAGTAAGGGCTTCAGTTCCACGAACGCCCAAACGGGTAAAGTTGTTCTCAAGCACTGTACCATCAAGCCCCTTGTGGGTTGCGGCGCCCGTGTCTGAATGGGTGACCGAATAATCTATCCGGCCATAAAAGTCTGGTGTGGCCTGCGCGTGCAGGCTGACTCCTGCCAACAGTGAAGCGCTTAACAGGGAGAGGCGAAAAACACTCATAGGTTACTCCGGATTATTTTGAAAAGTTTGGAAAGGCAAACTGGTGGCAATCGTTACAGAGCACCTTGGCTGGCTGATGCTCGCTGTGGCACACGGTGCAGGGCACGTCCGCGCCCCAGTGCGGAGCATCGTGGGGGTTGGGTGCCTGGTCCCGGGTGGATGCGGCCATCTCATCGTAGCTGCCATGGCAGTCAATACAGGCCGCTTCAGTGGCAGGCCCTTTGGGGCTGCCCAGGTGGCAGGTTTTGCAGTCTTTTTCATCGTACATAACGCTGTGGTTGCTGCGACCTTCACGCTTGCCCATTACCTTGTAGAGCTCCCCTGCGTGTAAGGGGGATGCGACAAAACTCAGTGCCAGCAGGGATAAAATCAGGGTTTTCATGTGTGTCTCCTCAGGCCTTGGCCACCTGTTCACCGGCAATCACCCCAAATGCGAACGCATCGGGGCAGGAGCAGGCAGTTAATCGAATTCGGCCGAACAGCCCGCCCGTGGCTTCGCCGCAGGCATAAAGGCCTTTGATGGGTTGGGCTGTGTCCCTGTTGATGACCTGGGCATTTTCATTGATTAATACGCCGCCCTGGGTGTAGTTGAATTTCGGACGGGCCTTGATGGCATAGAAAGGCGCTCGTTTGACACTCACTTGTTTCAACGCGGCCATGTCTTTACCGAACTGGCTGTCTTTGCCTGACAGGGCATCCTCGTTATAGCGCTTGAGTGTGGCCGCAAGCCCGGTAAGATCGATGCCTTCCCCGTTGGCCAGGGCCTCGATGGAGTCGTACTTCACCATCATGCCTTCCTCCAAAGCGAGGTGCAGGCGCTGTTTGTCGTGGAAGTTGTCGATGCCATCCTGATCGTAAATATTCAGCGGGAAGCGACCCTCGTTGCGGTCCATGATGTTGCAGATGGCTTCTGCCACGACCTGGCGGTTGTTCTTTTCGCTGATAAAGCGCTGACCCGTTTTGGGGTCGACCAAGGCACCCCACTGCAAATCTTCGGTAGGGATATCAAAGGCAAAGCGCATCAAAGACAGATGGACTGTCTGTGCACCGGCTGCAACCAGAGACTTGAGTGCACCGGCGGTTGCGCCCCTGTGAGTGGTGGTTGGGATGTAATCGCGAATATTGGGAAACTCCATGGCACGGAACTCCACATCGCGGCTGTAGCCGCCCACGGCCATGACCACACCCTTGGTCACCCGATAATGTTTGATGGTGCCAGTGGTGTTTTCCCGGTCGTCATTCCCCAGATTTGGGTCAAAAAAGTACTGTTCGCGTACCTGAATCCCCATGACCTCGCCCCGGGCATTCAGATGCAGCTTGTCAAACTTGACTCTGCGGCGGATGTCGCCCTGTAAGTCCTGGGTATAGAAGCGACGCAGCGGGCGCAGTATGCCTTTGCCACCGCCATTGACAGGATAAAGTGTCCGTGGCACCGAATGACCGCCGAGGCTCTTTAACTTGTCATGGAAACGGCAACCCCGCTCGATTGCCCAGGGCAATACCCGGGTGGTGGTATCGGCCATTTTCAGGGTCAGCGCTCTGTGGTTCTGATAGCCGCCCGCCCTGGAGATGTCCTCGGCGAAAAGTGCGGCAGAATCTTCAATCCCCTGTGCCTGTTGCAGGTGACTGTTGACCACGGAGAAGTTCAGACCTGAGATGGCAGACGTTCCGCCCAGTACCGGCATTTTTTCAATAATAATGGTGTTTTTGGCGCCATTTTCCTTTGCCCGGATGGCGGCGCAGGTGCCCGCCAAACCGCTGCCTACCACGACAACGTCAAAGGTTTCATCCCACTGAATGGCGTTATCTTCGCTGGACTTGGCCAGCACGGCGGGGGCCAGCCCAACGGCTGACAGTGCCAGACCTCCCTTGAGGAAGGCGCGGCGGCTTTGTTTGATTTTCTCGTTCATAGTGGCCTCACTTCATGATGACAGGGCCATGGAATCAAAAAGCGGGCAGCGGCTATATAGTGGTTTTCCGAAGCGCATATCAGGCTGTGAAGCGGATCAACTCCCGGGAAGTTAAAGATGCGGGATGCTCGGTTAGGGCCGATAATCCCGGTGTAATCTAATCGGGGAATATGATGAGTAAGGCATGGCGGCTTTTATTAATGTTGGCGTTGCTGCCAGTGGCGATGGCCTTTGCAGGGGGGGCAGCTGACGAACACGTTCAGGGCAAACAGGAGGTGCGTATTGGCATTCTGACCTTCGCCGAGCGCTCGGACACCCTGAATACCTGGCAGGCCACCGCAGATTATCTTGCCCGGCAGACAGGACATGCCATCCGCATCGAACCGCTGACACCATCGGAGCTTGATAGGCAGGTCAAGGCCCGGGCGCTGGACTTTATTATCTCCAACCAGTTTGTGGCTGTGGGGTACAAAAAAGACTGGGGCGCCAGTCAATTACTGACCCTTATTCCCGCTGACGGCCGGGATCCCGCCCGAGCCATGGGCTCGGCGCTGGTGGTGCGCGCAGGTGTTTCGGTTACCCGTTGGCAGCAGCTTACCGATCTCAAGATTGTGTCCACTGATCCCCGGGCCTTTGGTGGCTTTCTGATTTTTGCCGGTGAGATGGTGAGGCGCGGATTGGACCCCGTCAGGGATTTACCTGGACTCAGCTTTGCAGGGTTTCCTCAGACCAAGCTGTTGCAAAAGCTCTGGCTGAACGAGGCTGATATGGCCATTTTGCCCGCCTGCGTATTGGAGCAGGCCATTGCCCGGGGCGAGTACCCGCAGGGGGCATTTGATATTGCTTTGGCCAAAGCAACGTCCGGATTTGCCTGTGGTGTCTCGAGTGAACTCTATCCCTATACCACATTATCCAAGCTTGGCCACACCCAAAGTGCCCTGGCAACCGAGGTGGCCAGGGCGTTGCTGTCGATGGAGGCCAATACAGCGGCGGCCATCAGTGGCGGCTATCGCGGCTGGTCTGTGCCGGTTAACGATAATCGGGTGTTTGCGCTCAAACACACATTGAGAGAATGGCCGTTTCAAACCAACTGGCAGCGCGTCGCCTCTGCCGCCATGCCCTGGTTTGGGGCCATAGTTCTGTGCTTGCTCCTTGGGTATCTGCATCACCTGCGGATAAAGCGGCTGGTGGTGAAACGTACCCGGGCACTGGAAACGGAGATTGAGCAGCATCGCGAGACCCAGCGGGCCTTTAACGAGCAGCAGCGTCAGTTTTATCGCGCTCAGCGGGTGCTGCTCACCGGAGAGATGGCGTCGGGGATCTCCCATGAGCTGAAGCAACCGCTGGCGGGGATCCGTTATCTGGCCCAGGGCTGCCTGTATCGGCTTAAAGATAATGAACCCGAGATAGCATCGGCCCTTGGCGGGGTACTGACACAGGTCGATAGGGCTCAGGAAACCATCAGCCGCCTGCGAAGTTTCTGTCAGCAGCCCAGTCGCAGTGTGCCCTATCGGGTGGATACCCTGATTGAAGAGACCCTGGCACTGATCTCCCCGGAGCTTAAACGGTTGAAACTTGAACCCTCATTGGCGCTGACTGAGGTCGAGGCCAGGCTGGACCCCGGGCTTATGACTCAGGTGTTGGTGAATGTATTGCTCAATGCGCTGGATGCCATGGCCGGACAGCCCACGCCGTGGCTTGGTATTGCTCTTGAGGCCAAAGACTCAGATTACCTTATCCGGGTCTCTGACAATGGCTGTGGGTTAACTGAGGCGCAGCTTTCCAGGCTGTTTTTCCCATTTGAGTCGGCCAAGGCCGATGGATTGGGTTTGGGCATGGTTATTTGCAAACGTATCGTCGAAGAGCATGGGGGCAAAATTTCGGCCCAGAATCGTTTTCATCACTCCGCAATCGAGGGCCAAATCTATGCCCCCATTCACAGCAGCCCCTGTGGGCTGGAAATATGCATAGAGATGCCCCGGGGAGCCGCTCATGATTGATGTGTATCTGGTGGATGACGACCCCGATGTATTGGCGTCACTGAAATGGATGCTCGAAGGCCTTGGCATCAAAGCGCGGGCCTTTGCATCGGCAGAGGACTTTCTGTCCACTGTCGACTTGGCCCGTCCCGCTGTTGCCGTACTGGACGTGCAGATGCCCGATATGGACGGGATGAGCCTGCTGGAGGTGCTGTCCTCCCGGCCAAGTCCGCTGGTGCCGTTAATGCTCACCGGCCATGGCAATATCTCCATGGCCGTGAAAGCAATACAACAGGGCGCCATGGATTTTATCGAAAAGCCGGTGGATGGTGACAAACTGCTGGCGTTGCTGCGCCAGGCCGCCAGGGTTGCCACAGAGCGTGCAGTCAGCCTGCAGCAGTCGGCCGACATCCAGCAGCGGCTCGATAGCCTGTCCCCAAGAGAAACCGACGTGATGCACAGGGTGCTTGAGGGCAAACTCAATAAAACCATTGCCGCAGAATTATTTATCACCCAAAGAACGGTTGAGATCCACCGCCGCAACCTGCTGGAAAAAATGGCCGCAAGCAATGTGGCCGAGCTGGCTTTTGTATTGTCAAAGCTGCATCAGCAGCGTTAGACCCAGGCTTTGAAGCCGCATGCAGGCAAAGACGCCTAAGCTCGCAGTTTGCCAACTCAAGTCCGGCAGCAGTAACCAGCAGCCCCTATTGAGCCCGGCTACGGGATTGCCTACAATGGCGCAGGTTTATTTACCCAAGACGATGATTATGACCGATACCAAAGTACCGCCGGCACTGCCAGACAGACTCTCAATCGATCCACGCAGCCCACACCATGTGGCAGAAGTGTTTGAACATGACGTGGGTATTCGCATCAACGGCAAAGAGCGTAATGACGTTGAAGAATACTGCATCAGCGAAGGCTGGATTAAGGTCGCCTCCCGCAAGGCCCTCGACCGCCGTGGTCAGCCACTGCTGATGACCATCAAGGGCGAAGTGGAAGCTTTCTATAAGTAACGGCCAAACTGCCCGGTATTCCGGACAAAGGTTGGTTTAAAAAAAGACAGGGAACCCTGTCTTTTTTATATCAGTTATAAGCCGGTATGAAAACGCTTCATATCGGAGTGAATAAGGCCCGCGAGCCCGGTTGCTTCTGCAACTTCATCCACAACCCTATCAAGCTCATGATTGTTGTCATCACTGAGCTGCCTGATGCTCAATGCGTTCTGACTTATTTCCCCGATTGCTTGCATTTGTTCTGTAGTTGAGCTCGCGATTTGACTGCTGATTTCTACAATCTGCTGCAGGGATTGACGTACCTGGCCAAGTCTTTCATCGGTTTGTTGGGTAAAGGCAACGCACTGGGTCACGCTCGTTTGACTGGTTGACATGGCGTTAACGGCATCATCGCTGCGGGCTTGCAGACGTTGGATCATGTTGTGAATTTCTTCGGTTGACTGCTGTGTTTTGGATGCGAGGCTTCGCACTTCGTCGGCCACTACCGCAAAGCCACGTCCCTGCTCTCCGGCCCGGGCGGCCTCGATGGCGGCGTTAAGCGCCAACAGATTGGTTTGTTCCGCAATACTTTTTATCACATCCAGCACTTTGCCAATGCTTTTGCTGTCTTCGGCCAGGCGACCGCTGGCGTCGGCGGCGCGTTCAATGGCATTTGCCAGCGTAAGGACTTCATCAAGGGTTTTGCGGCTTAACGCAGAGCCATCCCGGGATTTTGCGTCTGCATCGCTGACGGCTGCCGAAGCATCGTTGGCGTTGTCTGAAATCAGTCTCACTGCATCGCTGACATTGCCCACAGCGTGGGCGATGACATCGATTTGGTTGTGCTGCAGTTTCATGCGGTTATTCACCCCAGACATGGAATCGTGCAACCTGTTACTGAGCTGAGTCAGCTTATCTCCCGTAGATGCCATTCTGCCGACCATGCCCTGTAGATGATCCAGAAAACCGTTGAATGCAAGGCTTTGGGGGTTATTGCTGGCGTTGGTTCTGTGGGTGAGGTCGATTTGCTCACCGGTGAGATGATGCGCAACCGCCTGGATGTCAAAAGAAACCTCTGCCTGACGGTGCAAATTTTTGGCCATAACCACCAACACCAGTGTTTCAACGACCACATAACCGGCGTGGATGAAGATGATCCCCCAGGAGCGTTCTGCACTGTCGAGCATAAAGACACTGCCACCTGTGGTTTGCCACCAGAAGAGTCCCACGTGCAGTACCGCCGCAAGCAACGCAGAAGCGAGGATGGGCAGCCAGTCCCGGCAGTAGAGCAGCATCGCGAGACAGGCAAAATACCCAAAATGCATCTCTATCATGCCGCGGGACAGGTGCACATGCAGGGTGACCATCACCATAAATGCCAGCCCCATGGTCACCCGGGTAATACGCTCTCCCGGGCTCAGGGCCCGGATTGCGCCCGCCGCTATTGTGGTCAGTAAGCCGACTATGATGGCCACCGTCCAGTTACCGAAAACCCCCGCCAAACCGAGGGCGTAGAGGAACATCATTACCAGCACCGAAAACATGATAGTGTCTGATTTAATGTAATGATCCCGCATCATCTCAGAGCTTAGGTTATTCATTTTTGTTGAGACTCTCCATTTGAGTGGGCAAGTAAGTCGTGCTGTGAAAACAGGCGCTGCCATTGAGGCAGAATTCAGGTGCGCCATCGGCAATGGCAGGACACCTGAATTGGCCAATCGAGCAGTGGCAAAGATTCACCCGCCGCATTGAGCAGTGCTTCACGCAGTAAATCGGCACCCGAACCGCAACTTGGGCCAGTGGAGTAGGCACCAAGGTAAACCAGACTGCCATCTGACTTCCAAACCCCCACCACAGGCGTCACTTCCGGCACCTGATTGAGTGTAATCCGTTTCATGTGTTTGAGCGTTTCCGGAAGCCCGGCGTTGTCAGGGGTATATAGCAGATTGGTGTGTTCAGGCAGCTTTGCGGACACCTTGCTGAGTGACGCTGTTGTCAGCTGCTCCAGGTGCGCGTAGGTGTCATCACTGCAGTCGCAGCCCGGGTCGATAAAATGCACTACTACCGGGAGACCGCTATCAGTGGCACCGCTGCCAGCGGCTTTGATTAAGTCTGCTACCTCGCGCTCTACGCCGTGTTGGTTGAGCAGCGACGGCTCCATTTTGCTGATATGGCGAAGCTCCAACCACCAGAATGCCGCCAGTACCGAAACCAGCCATACAGACAGTATGAGGACGCTGAGTCGCTTTTTGGTCATGTGAATGACATCCTTCAATGTTGTTGCTAAAACGGCGCTAGTCCGGGGAATACGTCTGTGTACTGCGCAAGGATCACTGCCGTTAGCTGGCAACAGGGCCGCATAAGCAACACCCCGGCCCGGTCCGGCATGTATGCCGAGCTTTCCCTGAATAACTGAAAGTAAGTATAGGACTTATGACCTTTGAGGCATGCCCACAGCAGCGCCTGTTTCAAGCCACCGGCCGAGCAGTGCGCTTGCAGCGATGTCTTTCACATCCGGGCTTGCCCCGGAACATTGGCTCTGTTTGGGCAAATGTCCACGCGCGGATAGCCTGAATCTATGTCTGCCTCCTCTTCAAAGCAGGAGCGATTTGCCGTTGCTTGACGGCGGTTGAGTCGCGACATGGGAAAGACGGCACTAGACTCATAGAGGCTTGGCTATCAAAGGAGCGATTCTTGTGAAGACCGCTGGAATCCGTGTGCGCCTCATTTCGTCTGTGTTCTTGCTTGGGCTGGCGTTTGCGTCCCAATCTGACGTTGCACCAGGTGGTACAGCAAGAACACTGGCGGTTATCGCCTTGGAATATCCACCGTTCACGACGGAAACACAGGCAGATAAAGGCAGCAGTTTCAGAATGTTGCAAAAGTATTTGCTCTCAAACCAACTTGAATTTGAGCTCCAACCCCTGTTCCTGCCCTCAGCGCGTGCACAGAGCGAAATTATTGCGGGTAACTGGTGTGCATCATTTTATCCCCCTCCGGATATTGTTAAGGAACAGTCCCGCTTTTTACTGTTGTCCGATGAAATTGTTTCTATTGGCATTTATCGCCGACGTCAGCCCGAGCCTTTTGTCTGGACGGACTTATCTGAGTTGGGAGGGGGAAAAATTGCCTTACTTCGCTCAAGAGTTGATGGAGGCTTTTTACAACAATTCACTGATGCGGGTCTCACTATTGAGTTTGTCAGCGATGTTGCGACCGGATTAAGGATGCTCAATAAAGGGCGTGTTGACTATGCGTTTGGAGACAGTGACGCAATAAGTGTACTCACCTTACCAAAAGCGATGCGGGAAAATCTGCAGTTTTCTTCCACCCACCTGATGGAAGTGCCTGTCGGGGTGTTCGTCAACCCAATGTGTCCAGAGGCCGTTGCCGTTCTGGAGACAGTGCCAGCCTCTGACTGAAGGGGACAGGACAGCGCTGATTAGTGAGTCGCCTTATCTGACGACATCTCTGTGCTGTGCTCCAGCCCCAGTGACTGGTAATAACCCTGAGGATGACATTGGCTGTCAACCAGGTGGCGGAGGGTGAATCCCTGGCTTGGCAGCCAAGCGGCTGTAAACCCGTCGCAACTGACCTTTTGTAACTCTTCCTGCGTGCCTTCCGCCCTGATGTTATCGCGAGTTAACGTCAGCCGGGTACCATGGGGAAGGTAGTGGATGATGTGGCTGTGAGCCGTGCTCTGGTGTATTTGCGCTTTTTGGGGATCCGGGGTTTGACCTTTGGCTGCAGGCTCACTGAACCAGACGCCGCCTTCGCCCTCGATCACACCATATTGGCCATCTTTGGATAGCCACAGGGCGGTATTTTCATCGACGCCCACCCCAAGGCCGGTTTGGCTTATATCCTGCAGCAGTACCAGCCTGATTTGTCTGTCCCTTTCACTGAAATGGGTATCTGTCACCCCGAACGGATAAAGTCCCAGCCCGCCTCCGGGCCGGTAGGTGAGGGTGTCGGCAGGATTGAGCGCCTCGCAGCCCAGTTCTTCGCATCGCTCACTGACGGGGGGCGCGGCGACCACGCCAAAGTCCAATGCGCCCTGGCTGGTGCCCCCGGTGATCATGGCACCCGATGCCATCACGGCGGTACCGGCGCTGGTGCCACCGATGATAAGCTCTCCATTTGCGAATCGCTCTTTTATCAGCTTCAGCGCGGCGCTCGGTTGCCCATCGGCGCCCAGCCAAGCCGACAAAGTGAGGGATTGATCGCCGCCGGAGAGAAAGAGGCCATCCAGGGCGGCCAGCGTGCGCAGCAGCCCCTCTGGATTGAGACAAACCTGATTGTATTTATCCCACAGAGTCGGGTACACCCGTTGCCTGTCGTGGTAGCCCTGATAGTTCTCACCAAGGGTTGCCAGCTCTTTGCATCCAGCTTCCCTATTGCCATACCCCCAGGCTTGCTGCAACGCGCTGTCTAACGGTAGCCACTGGGCTATTGCACCCGCCTGAGTAAAGGCTTGTTGATAAAAGCTGGCTGCTTCAAACGGATCCCTTGCAGATGCCGTGACTATGCCAATTTTCGGTGGCTGGTGGCCGACTTGCCGTGCCGCACGGCTGACAAAGGCGGCGAAGTGTGAGGCGCCCTGGGCATTTTTACCCTGTTCCAGCCGAACCTGCTCTGTCTTTGGCTCTCCTTCCTGGGTGAGCTGTACCCACTCCAGGGTGTCGAGCAGGGCAAAATAGCTGGCATCATTGAGTGTATTGCCAAGCGGGCCCAGCCGATCATGAAGTGCCTCGATATCGAGAAGGGCTCTATCTGCAGAGCCAAGAGCGGCGAGCAATGCCCTTTGGGTATCGACGTTAAGTCGTGCCCAGGCCGGAGTGACCTGAAAGCGGGACAGACTTTGTTCACTCAGCTCATACAAATGCCGGGTTTTGGCCTTGTCCGGGAAATGTATGTCAGCGGTGCAGTACTTTGGGTTCATGGAGCTGCACACAGACAGGGCGCCACCGGCCAGCATCAGCGACAGTGTTGGGACGGGTTCCCTGGCTGTTTCCGGTGCTTTGTCAGGGTTGTAGGGTTTGGCCGCAGCGGACGCAATCGGGTGCGCGATTGACACCCACAGGGCGACAGCACCGATAAACGAGAGGAATTTTGGGGTCATGGCTCTGCTCTAAAAAATTTTGCATGCCACGTATTGACTGGCCGACACTATAACGGCTAGCTTGTTAACCGGTCAACAACATTGATTTCACATTTGGTGGATATGTTTCCGGCATCAACTTCTCTCGAAAGATACCATTACCGTACCTGGTATCTGTCCGAATGGTGGGACGAATAAACCACTGAACTTTCAGGTTCAGTGGGCTGTCCTGCGTCATCGCCAAGGCTCCCACGCCTCATTTTTTGCTCAGCTGCACACCTGCACCGTGAACGCACAACTTTTTTGTGCCACGTATTGACCACGTTCGGTTGCTTTGGTGCGCGCCTGAAAAATTATTCGCATATTTTTGGGAGCTTCTCATGAAAGTTTCAGTATTTGCCTGCGCCATTTCCGGTTTTGCCCTGTCAGCCCTGACCATCGCCATGGCCCACGCGGCCGATGACGACAAGGCTATTTCAGCCGAATCCAAACTCGAAAAAATCCAGATCACCGGTTCACGCCTGAAAGGGGTGGACATGGAAGGGGCCAATCCACTGCAGTCATTCGATCAGGAAGAACTGGTCAAGCGGGGCTATGACACCATTGCCGAATTCCTCAAGGACCTGCCCCAGGCGGCAAGTGCCGGCACCTTTACCGAAACCGGTGGCGTGGGCGGCGCCGATGGCGCGCCGGCAGGGGCTGCCGGGGTAAGTTTGCGTGGGCTGGGTTCAAGTTCAACGCTGGTGCTGGTCAATGGTCGCCGGGTGGCGGTGGACTCCTTCTCCAATGGCTCTGACTCCTTTGTGAACGTTAACGCCATTCCCATGGCAGCCATTGAGCGCATCGATGTGCTGACCGATGGCGCTTCGTCCATTTATGGATCAGACGCCATCGCTGGAGTGATTAACTTTATTCTGCGTAAGGATTTTGTCGGGCATGAACTGACGGCCCAGTACGGTAATGACACCAGTGACCATGACGCCAGTCGCACCGGGCTGACCTATGCCGGCGGCTTTGCCACCGACAATACCAACACCACAGTGGTGCTGGATTACGCCAAGCGCAACGCGATTTTCAACAGCGATCGCCCCATCAAGGTA
Organism: Shewanella amazonensis SB2B; assembly: GCF_000015245.1. Classification (NCBI taxonomy): domain Bacteria; kingdom Pseudomonadati; phylum Pseudomonadota; class Gammaproteobacteria; order Alteromonadales; family Shewanellaceae; genus Shewanella; species Shewanella amazonensis. The sequence continues at coordinate 2,875,663 of NC_008700.1, read as the reverse complement.
ACTTACACCTCCTACACCGAGATGGTGATTGATGGCAATTATTACGCCGAAGACTGGTGTGGTGACGATACCCGCTGGGGTGGTGAAGCCTGTAACTATGACTACGTAATCCAGCGCGCCATTCAACCGGATTTTGAGAACCTTGGCGCCACCTTGAATCATCAGTGGCAGCTGGACAATGACATGACCTTTTTTGCCGAGGCCATGTATCAGCAAAACACCGGCCATGCCTATGAAGCGCCAGCAGGTTACACGGTGACAGTCCCGGGGGATGCGGCTTACGTGCCTGGCTATGTGCGTGACATCAACGCCGCAGACGGCGATGACAGCAACAGCATCAGGGTTCGTACCCGTATGCCAGAGCGCAGAATTCAGGAATACGATACCGAAAGCTATAGAGTTTTGGCCGGTCTTCGCGGCGAGTGGGGCGACTGGGGTTGGGAGTCAGCAGCAAGCTATGGCAAGTCCACCAACGAAGTGACCCATGTGGCGGGCTATATGAATCGCGATGCCCTGGCCGATGCCATTGCGAGCGGCAGTTTCAACCCTTTTAACCTGGGGATGGACAACAGTGAGGAGGCGATTGCGGCGCTGCGTGACAGTGCCATTCGCCGCGGTGAGTCTGAGGTGATGTCCCTGGATGCCAACATCAGTGGTGAACTCTTTGAGATGGATGCCGGTTTGGTGAGCGCCGTATTTGGCGCCGAACTTCGCAGTGAAGAGATAGTGGATAATCCGGCTGCATCAGCGGTAAACGACGATGTAATAGGTCTTGGCGCCAGTGATGCGGCCGCCGACAGGACCCAGTATGCCCTGTATGGCGAGATTAATCTGCCGCTGTTTGAGGGACTGGACCTGATAACCGCGCTGCGGTACGACCACTACAGTGATTTTGGTGGCGACATCAATCCCAAGGTATCGCTGCGCTATAAGGCGACCGACGATCTGGTGCTCAGAGCATCCTGGAGCACGGGTTTCCGGGCACCGTCGCTTTCACAGCTCGGTGCAGGCACCTCCCTTGGCAGTCAATACATTAACTGCGGCGCAGGTGAGCCTTTCAATGCCCTGTGTGGCACCAATGGTGCCATCGATGGTGAGCTGGAGTTCGATCAGGAAACCATAGGTAACAAGGGGTTGGATGCCGAATCTTCGGAAGCCATCAACGCTGGACTGTCGTGGAATTTGACCGACAACTGGCAGCTTACCGTGGATTACTGGCGCTACGATCACGAAGACATAGTGGATATCGATGCTTCCACCACTCTCAATGCCTGCGTAAAAGGCACTGCGCCTGTTGTGGGTTCAGTGAGCGAGCTTAAGGGCGAGTTTGGTTGTGTAATTGATGGCAACGGCGATATCAGCTTCCTGCGTACCGGCTACTTTAACGTTGGCAGCCAAACCACAGATGGTCTTGACTATCGCATGACCTATCGTCTTGAGACAGCCGCGGCAGGTGAGTTCAGTTTCTACGTCAGCGGCACCGAAACCTTCAGCTTTGAGCGTCAGGTGACTCCGGATGCCGACGTAGAGGACCTCCTTGGCCGCTTGTCCGGTGCCAACGAAATCGCCCGACCTGAGCGGGTGCTGGATGCCGGTACGGACTGGAGCCTGGGTGATTGGAGTGCCAGCCTCAGCGCTCATTACGTCTCCAGCATGGGCGATGGTGACTTCAGGTTTGATAACGAGACGGTGGACAGCTGGCTTACCTTCAGTGCCAGTGTGGGTGTGACCCTGATGGAGAATCACTCGCTGATGTTGTCGGTTCGTAACCTTACCGATGAGGAGCCGCCATACGCGTCGTCGCCCACCAATGGTTACGCCAGCTCGGCCCATGACTGGCTCGGTCAGCGCTGGAACCTGCGTTATAGCCTGCGCTTCTGATGTTCTCCCTGGCCGGGCTTGCCCGGCCATTTTTCATTGTGGGAGGACCTATGTCTTTATCCAAACGGGAAATGCCGGATGCCTTCATCATCCTGATGTTGATGATGCTGCTGGCATGGGGCCTGACCTTTATCGTGCCGGCAGGCCAGTTTATGTGGGTGACCGAGCAGGGGATCCGGCTTGAAAATTTCAGCCTTCAGGCAAACGAGGGGCTTGGCAGCGCGCTTTTCAGTGCAAACGGAACCCCTGGGCTGCTCAATTCAGCATTTGATGGGCTCACCTCCGGCGGGCGCGACAGCTCTGCCGTTGGTGTGGTGGCCTTTATTCTGATTGTGGGCGGCGCTTTTGGTGTGCTGCTGGCAAGTGGCGCGGTGCATCAGGCGCTGATGCTGCTGATAGCGCGCCTTAAAGAGCGAGAAGCCCTGTTGCTGCCGGTGCTGTTTGTGGTGTTTTCGCTGAGCGGCGCCGTGTACGGCATGAGCGAGGAGGCGATTGCCTTTTGCCTGCTGCTGATGCCGCTTTTCAGTGCCCTGGGGTATCATCCTGCCGTGGTGGTGCTGGTAACCTACGTGGCCACCCAGGTCGGCTTTGCCACCTCCTGGATGAATCCCTTCAGTGTGGCCATTGCCCAGGGAATAGCTGGCTTGCCATTGATGTCGGGGGCGTGGCTTCGGGCCCTGTGCTGGGGGATTTTTACCCTCTGCGCCCTGGTGTATACGCTGCGTTTTGCCAAACACACGCGCCGCCAGACTTTGGCTCTGGCAGCGGCTCCGACAGCGGATGCAAGTGTTACTCAGTCCCTGATGGCAGAGCCAAAACCAAAGCAGACGAGCCTTAGCAAGGTCAATGTCGCCATTTTGCTGATTTTACTGCTGACATTGGTTTGGGTGATTTGGGGAGTGGTGGCAGGGGGGTACTATATTGCCCAGATTGCCAGCCAGTTCTTTGCCATGGCGATGGCGATTGGCTTGCTGCTGTGGCTCAGTGGCACCATGACTTTGAATCAGGTCTCCGGCGCCTTTCAGCGCGGCGCCGCCGAGCTGTTGCCTGCGGCGCTGATAGTGGGCTTTGCCAAGGGGCTGGTTATTCTGCTTGGCGGTGACAATCCGTCGGCGCCTTCGGTGCTCAATACCTTGCTGTACTCAGCGGGTGGCAGTATCGGACACTTGCCTGACTGGCTCTCGGCACAAATGATGCTGGTGTTTCAGTCGGTATTTAATGTGTTTGTGTCGTCTGGTTCCGGCCAGGCTGCGCTGACCATGCCATTGATGTCACCGCTGGCGGAGCTTGCCGGGCTCAGCAGACAGCTGGCTGTGCTGTGTTTTCAGTTGGGTGACGGACTGACCAACCTGATTATTCCAACCTCAGCCTCTCTGATGGGCTGTTTGGGTGTAGTCAAAATCTCCTTTGGACAGTGGCTTAAATTGATTTGGCGATTACAGGTGCTGCTGATGACTCTGGCCAGTGCTGCTGTGGGTATTGCCGTTTATACAGGATATAGCTGATGTTAACTTTGATCAGAAATGCCAACCTTTTTACGCCTTCAGCGGTTGGTTTACAGGATGTGCTTTTTGGCACTGGTGGCGTTATCACCATCGCAGAGCCGGGCTCGCTGCATGTCGGTTCCTTGCCATGCCATGAAGTCGATGCCAAAGGCAGTGCACTGGTACCTGGGCTCGTTGATCCGTTGGTACACATCAGTGGCGGCGGCGGAGAAGGCGGCTTTCATACCCGCACCCCTGAGATGCAATTGACTGAGGCCACACTGGCAGGAGTCACAACCCTGGTGGGGGCACTGGGGACAGATGCCGTCAGTCGCAGCCTGGAAGACTTGCTTGCCAAGGCGCGCGGTTTGGCGAATGAAGGCTTAACCACCTATATCTACACCGGCTCTTACGAGTATCCGGTCAAAACCCTCACAGGGGACATTACCCGGGACATGATGCTGATTGACAAGGTAATTGGCGTAGGTGAAATCGCCATTGCCGATCATCGTGGCTCGCAGCTTTCTGCCGCTGAACTGGCCCGCGTTGCCAGCCAGGCACGGGTGGGAGGCATGTTAAGCGGAAAGGGCGGCATAGTGTTTGTACATGTGGGGGATGGTAAAGGCGGGCTGGATATCCTGTCTGAGGTTGCCGGCACCACCGATATTCCGCTGTCGCAATTCTATCCTACCCACATTAATCGTTCCCGTGCATTGCTCGAGCAGGGCGTTGCCTTTGCCCTGGCCGGTGGCGTGATTGATTTCACGGCCTCTGAAAACAGCGCCACCTTAAACAGTGACGAAATCAGTGCGATAGATGCGGTAAAGCATGCCCTGGCGGCTGGCGTGGCGGTATCACAAATTACCTTAAGCTCCGATGGCAATGCCAGTTTGCCGGTATTCGATGCCGATGGTCGCTTAACCGGCCTCGAAGTGGGTCGGGTCGGCAGTCTGGCAAAGGCATTTCGTGACCTTATCAGCGAAGGTATTGCCGTGGCCGATGCCCTTGCCATGACCTCCTCCAACGCAGCCCGAATATTGGGGCTTGATACCAAAGGGGCCATCGCTGAGGGGAAAGACGCCGATTTGGTGCTGCTGAATGACCAGTTCGAGCCTGAATTTGTGTGGTGCCTTGGCAAAGCCATGGTTGCCAATGGCCTGCCACTGGTTCGGGGAACCTTTGAGATAGTCTGAGCAAAGGGGTTACTGCCCCAATGTAAAAAGGGAGCATAGCTCCCTTTCTATTTGTTCAGTCTGTGACTGCGGCTTTGTTCATATCATGCTACCTGTGTGCAGTGGTGTTTGGGGGACTCGTCTCGACTATCGAGTTTGCCACTCAAGCGGGTTAGTCCAAGCGCCAGCAGTACTACCGCAGCACCAACCCATGGCGTGTGCATCAGACCTGAGCGCGCCACAATTTCGCCGCCGCCCCATGAACCCAATGCAATACCAACGTTAAAGGCTGCAATGTTGAGTCCAGAGGCTACATCAACGGCATCCGGGGCATACTTTTCAGCCAGTGTCACCACGTAAACCTGCAAGCCGGGCACATTGCCAAAGGCAAAGGCACCCCACACCAGAATGGTAGCCACCGCCAGTACCGGGTCATAAGCGGTAAAGTTAAACACCAGCAAGATGGCAGCCAAACCTGAAAAAATTACAGTCAGGGCTTTTATCGGCCCCATCTTATCGGCCATTTTACCGCCCCAGATGTTGCCGACCGCCACGGACACACCATACACCAGCATGATGAGACCTATGGCACCGGCGCTGAATCCAGCTTCGGTCTGCAAGATGGGAGCAAGGAAAGTAAAAGCGGTAAAGGTGCCGCCATATCCCAGCGCAGTAATCCCGTACACCAGCAGCAGGCGGGGTTGAGTCAATACCTTAAGCTGCGCCGAGAGCTTGGTGGCAGGTGGCTGCTTAAGATTGCCTGGTACCAAAAAAGCGCTGCCAATCAGGGCAAGTAATCCGAGCATCGCCACGATTAAGAAGGTGGCCTGCCAGCCAAAGGATTGCCCTATGTAGGTACCAAGAGGAACACCCGTGACCAGGGCAACCGTTAAACCGGTGAACATAATGGCGATGGCACTGGCGGCTTTCTCTTTGGCAACGAGGCCAGTAGCAATGGTAGAACCAATGGAGAAAAACACCCCGTGGGCCAGGCCAGTGAGCACGCGGGCAACCACCAGAGTGGCATAGCCCGGGGCTTGCCACGCCAGCAGATTGCCCAGAACAAACAGCGCCATAACCGCAAGCAGGACGCGCTTGCGATTCCAGCTGCCGGTGAGTGCGGTAAGCACCGGCGCACCGACAGCCACGCCAAGAGCGTAGAGGCTGACCAGAAGTCCGGCCGATGGTAATGAAATATTGAGGTCGGCGGCCATGGTTGGGATAAGCCCAACGATAACAAATTCAGTGGTGCCGATGGCAAAGGCACTGAGTGCCAATGCAAATAGAGCTAAGGGCATAGTGATACTCACTTTGGGTGGTTGGGTAAAACATGCACCCGGCTCAAACCAGACGGGTGCATGTTCTGTTTGGATGGCGGGATTATGCGTTGGACTTTAGTTGTGAAAAATGCGGATTATGGCAAATTATATTTGTTATATTTGCAATAATTGCTTGAGCTGTGGATGAGAGGTGAGGATGCGTACGCGATCGGATGATTTGGAAATTTTGCTGACGGTTGTTGATTGTGGTGGCTTTTCCGCAGCGGCCGAACTGCTCGATATCCAGGTTGCCAGGGTGTCCAGAGCCGTGAGTAAGGTGGAGAACCAACTGGGAGTTTCCATTCTTAATCGTACAACCAGGCGAATAGAGCTGACTGATGAAGGCAGGCAGTTTGTGGAGTCTGTGAGGGGCGGGCTACTGCAAATTCAGCGCGCCGAAGAAGATATTATCACCCGGGGTGAAGTCCCGGCGGGCCGTCTCAGGGTGGATGCCGCCAGCCCCTTTGTATTTCACCAACTGGTGCCCTTAATTAAACCGTTCAACCAGATGTACCCGGATATCCGGATTGAACTGACCTCCAACGAAGGTTTTGTCGACTTGTTGGAGAAGCGAACCGATGTGGCCATCCGCATAGGCCCCATGAGCGACTCCACTCTTCACGCCAGGCCTTTGGGACGAAGTCGTCTTTATATTGTTGCCGCCCCGGAGTATCTGGCACAGCGGGGGATCCCACGCAAGACTGCCGATCTTGAACACCACGACACCATAGGGTTTTCTGCGCCACGGTCATTAAATGAGTGGCCTTTGAAAGGTTTTGTGGGCTTGGAGCCGGCGCTTACCTCGAGTAATGGCGAAACGGTGAGGCAGTTGGCACTGTCGGGCAACGGGATAGCCTGTTTGTCGGGTTTTATGGTCAATAAGGATATTGAAGAAGGGCGGTTGATGGTGTTGCTGGAAACTGAAACGATGATGAATACCGCAAGAGAGCAAGTGAATGCGGTATTTTACAAGTCATCCTCGGTGGCCAAACGTATCTCGGTTTTCATCGATTTCATTCAGCCCAAATTGGCGCTATGACGTGGGAACGCCGTGAGTATCGGGATTCCCGGTGCTAAAACTGACAGTGAAGCACCACGACACAGGGGGAGCAAACAAAGAAAAAGGGCCATCTTTGCGGATGACCCTTTTGCGAAAAACACCAATAAAAAAGACGTCCGAAGACGTCTTTTTTATTTTAGGTTTGGTGGAGGCGGCGGGACTTGAACCCGCGTCCGAAAAACCTACGCTCAAGGCGCTACATGCTTAGTCTCTCTTTTATTTAACCGCTCGAACTCCGAAAGACAGGATTTCTAACGGTGAGCCTGGAACTGTTTCGCGGTTCACCCCCAGACAAGGTTCCCTCGCTAGCACGATGTAAGGTGACCATCAAATCCACTGCCCATGTGCGAGACCTGTGGTAGATGGCTGGCGCTAATTAAGCAGCCAGAGCGTAGTTATCGTCGTTTGCAACTATAACTTTGCGGCTTTTTACGAGGCCAACCGCCCCTCGGCATGCTCCCGGAGTTTCGCGAATCCCGTCGAATCCAGAATCGCCCCCAAGATGGTTTGATTGTACTCCCATGCTGCCCCGAATTCCAAGGCATTATTTGGCAGTGACAACCAACTGTCTGTTTTCCGCTCGAAAACAGACAGTTTATTTGTTCTTCATCACCCGGGCTTTTTCAATGTCCCAGTCACGCTGCTTGATGTCATCGCGTTTGTCGTGGGCTTTTTTACCTTTACCCAGACCAATCTCGACCTTAACCCAGGCACCTTTGCGCCAGTACATGGAGATAGGCACGATGGCATAGCCCTGGCGCTCAACGAGACCTGCCAAGCGGTCGAGCTCGCGGCGGTTAAGCAGCAGCTTGCGTGGGCGGGTAGGGTCACACACCACGTGAGTGGAGGCGGCGTGCAGTGGGGTGATATGGCAGTGGTGCAGGAAGGCTTCACCGTTTTTCAGCATCACGTAGCTTTCAGAGATGTTGATTTTTCCGGCGCGGATAGACTTCACTTCCCATCCCATCAGGGATAGGCCTGCCTCGAATTTTTCATCGAATTTGTATTCGAAGGTCGCGCGCTTATTGCGGGCGATCGTGGCCGGCTGGGCGGCCTTTTTGGAGTTTTTCTTTACCATAGGCGGGCTATTATAGCGTGGGGTGTGTAATTTGGAATTGACCACCTGCGAATATTTACATGTTTTGCCAAGCGAATGTTTTTATTGGTGAGTTTTTAGTCGTTTTAGCGGTTGCAGCGTTTTAGGCAAGCCGTGTTACAATCGGCGGCTATCCAATTTCAAGAGTTTGAATACACGCGAATGCCTAAGGTTACCCGAAGCGCACTGGTCAGATTCAGTGCCCGGCAGATGTACGATCTGGTTAATGATGTTGAGTCTTACAAGGAGTTTTTACCCGGCTGCGTTGGCGGCAAGGTAATTTCATTTGACGGACAAACCATGGTGGCCTCTGTGGATGTGGCCAAGGCAGGCATCGCCAAAACCTTTACCACCCGAAACCAGGTGATCCCGGCCAGGCAAATATCCCTGAAGCTGGAGAACGGCCCGTTTCGGCATCTGATTGGCGAGTGGCGGTTCACCGAGCTTGCCGAAGATGCATGCAAGGTGGATTTTGAGCTGGATTTTGAATTTTCCAGTGGCCTTGCGGATTTTGCATTTGGCAAGGTATTCAAAGAATTGGCATCTTCTATGGTGACGGCCTTTACCAACAGGGCCAAGGTAATATATGGCCAGTGATATCGAAAAATTCGGGGTAGATGTGGTGTATGCCTTACCCCACAAGCAAAAAGTGATTCATGTGATGGTGTCACCGGGCACCACCTTTATTGAGGCTGTTCGTCAAAGTAATATCTGCAGCTTTTTCCCGGAGATTGAGCTCGACTCAGTGAAACTTGGCAGTTTTAGCCGCTTGGTAAAGCATGACGACCAATTGCAACCGGGAAACCGGGTTGAGATCTATCGCCCCTTGATTGCCGACCCTAAAGACGTCAGACGCCAGCGGGCGGAAAAAGCCAAGGACGAGGGGCGTGCAAGCAAGGTAACAGGTGGCAAAATCCAATCCTGAAGTGTTGAATCCGATATATGGACAAAACGGATTCAAATACCATGGCCGGCTCACTACTGAGCAACAGCCAATAAAAAAGCGCCGCGTGGCGCTTTTTTATTGGGCTAATCTTCGTATCAGAACTTGCGAATGGCCTTGGGATCGTTTTCCTTGCCTTCTTCCACCAACGGCTTGTCATCACCGCGTTGTTCAGGCACCTGAGGCACGACTTCGGCTGCATTCACACTTGGCAGCTTACTCTGTTCCAGTGGGGTATTGAACTCGCTGGAGAGTTCATAATCACCTGTTACTTTAACTAGTTGATTATTTTCAAAATACAGCACTAATTCCTTGTGAATGACACTGGCGTCACGACCGCTTTTGAAATGGTACACGTAGTACCAGGTATCGTCAGCGAAGCTGTCTCTGAGCACAGGACGGCCCAGCACATATTCGGCCTGCTCCTTGGTCATCTCGATTCTGAGCTTTTCAACCTGCTGTGGCTCCATGTAGTTACCCTGAGGAATATCAGGCTTGTACACCAGCCAATCGAAAACACTGCAGCCAGAGAGAGACAGTGAGAGGGCTGCGGCCCCCAGCAGGGTAAGACTTTGCTTCTTGTTCAACATCGTGAGTGCTTATTCCTTAAAAACTGCGGGCCATCATACCCAAGGCAGGGTCAAACTGACAAGGGTGGCTGCCGAAAACCCATCATTTGCCGGAATTTGACCATGGTTGCGCCGGAAGGTTCGCTGGTTTCTGTGTTGTTATCACTCATACTTAGGGTTGATAAGTCTGTCTAATTAAGTGCATTCTTAAAAAATGATTGATTATCAATAGGGTTAGCTCGATGGTTTAGGGTGAAAAAGAGCGCTCTGTGTATTGCAATACGCCCGGAAAGTTATAAAAATGTGATTTTTGAGCAGGAACTCGGAGTAGGTCTTGGGTAGTTTGGTCTGTGTGGGCACAGGGATAGGGTTGGCTGGACAGATCAGCGTCCGGGCCAAGAGTCACATCATCCACGCTGAACTGGTATTCAGTTTGCTGCCCGATGGTTTTGCCCAGCATTATCTTGAAGAACTTAATCCCAATGTGGTTAACCTCCAGCAATTTTATGCTCAAGGTGATGAGGTAAAGAGCCGGCGATTGACTTACGAGCAAATGACAGAGTCAATGTTGGCAGCGGTGAGAACGGGTAAAAAAGTGGTAGGGGCGTTTTATGGGCATCCTGGGGTGTTTGCCTGTGTGCCACATATGGCCATAAGCCGTGCCCGCAGTGAGGGGTTTGATGCCTGGATGGAGCCCGGTATTTCGGCTGAAGATTGCCTCTGGGCCGATCTGGGTATCGACCCGGGGCAAAGTGGTCACCAAAGTATGGAAGCCAGCCAGTTTTTGTTTTACCAACATGTGCCTAATCCATGTTGCCACTTATTGCTCTGGCAAATAGCCCTTGCCGGAGAACACACGCTGACCAAGTTCCATACCAGTTCAGACAGATTGCAGGTGTTGGTGGAGCATTTAATGCAGTGGTATCCGCCGGAGCATGAGGTTGTGCTGTATGAGGCTGCATTTTTGCCGGTGCATGAACCCAGTGTGCACCGGGTAAAGCTTCACGAGTTACCCGGCGCTCCCATGGGCCCTGCGACAACCCTGCTGGTGCCGCCTGCCAGGCGGCTTGAATACAATCTTGAGGTATTGGCCCGACTTGGGCTGAGCCCTGAGGATCTTGCCTGACAGGGTAAGTGATTGTTCGACAAATCCACGACAGCGGAAAATAAGGAGAACCAGGTGTCAAAACTGACAGATTTTTTAAAGCAGCTTGGGGAAGATGCTGCCCTGCTGGAGGCATATAAAAAGGATCCCGAAGGCGTAATGCGCCAGCACGGCCTGAGCGAAGATGAAATTCAAGCCATCATGAGTGGTGATAAAGCCAAACTCAAGGCCCTTGGTGGAGAAGAGCAGTACCAGTCTCTGGTTGTGATTTATAACGGGAATGATGCGTAAATGACCTGTTACCGTGCTGCACTCGTGTGTGCGCTTTGGCTTCTTTTGCCGTGGCTTGCCATGGCAAATGGAGACTATCGCGCAATGCTGAATGAGCTTATAAACATGCAGCACGGTCCTTCTGAAAGAAAAACAGATCTCATTAATACCTTAAAGACAGCCGAAAAGGCGCTCGATGCGGAAGAACTCGGTCAGTTGAAAATGATCCTCGGCAGAGAGCAATTATATGAGGGGGCCTATCAAGCGGGTGTGAATGATCTGAAGGTGGCCGAGTCACAATTGTTTTCATCCCGACATTTGCATTTGGTTTATGGCTACCTTGCCACAGGTTATCAGCTGCTGGGTGATTACGAATCCTCCCTTCGTTACCTAAAACTTGGGCTTGAACTGGTAAAAACAGTTTCAGACAAAGACGTACAGCGCAACGCGTACATTCGGGCGGCGAGTCTCTTCTACCAGCTCGGCTTTTATGAAGAGGTGGGGCTTTATGCCCAGAGGGCGCTTCAGCTAGCTGATGATGCCAATACCAAGGATATCTGTTACGCCAACCTCTATATTGCCGCTTATATTCATGAGTCGGGAGAACTGCCCCGTGCTGCAGAGGCGTTCCAGCGAACGGGCGATTATTGTCAGGAGCATGGCTGGCGGCTCATTACCGTGATGACCATTAAGTCACGTGGACTTATCAGCCATGAGTCAAACCTGATTGAGGATGCCATCACCCTGATGGAGCAGGCGCTGGCAGAGTACCGCACCCTTGGTTTTCAGCTGGAGATTGCCAGTACCCAAAGCGCATTGGCAAAGGCCTATCTCGACATTGGCGATTGGGAGAAGGCGGAGGCTGCCGCTGTCGAAGCTATCGACAGCAAAGGTGCCGACAATAAGGCCCTGAAAGACGCCTGGTATGTGATGGCCACACTGAAGGCGAGAAGTAACGACTTTGTGACTGCCTATGAAGCCCAAAAGCATGAAAATCATTATGCCAATGAACTGCTGAACGAAACCAAGGCCCGTGAAATGGCCTACCAGGCGGCCAAGTTTAATTTTGTTGAGCAGCAGCGGGAAATCGCTTTATTGAACAGTGAAAGGGACAGCTATCTGGTCAGGCAGGAAACTATCTCCCGGGAGCATTCCGGGTCTTTGATGATTTCAACTGTGCTGGCGGGTATTACCTTATTTTTATCTGTGTTTCTGGCAACCGGTTTGTCTCAACGTAACAAGTACATGCGCCTGGCACAGCGCGACGGCCTGACCGGAACCTACAATCGTGCCACGGGGCAGGAAAAAGGTGAAAATGCGCTGATTGGCTGTATGGCGCGAGGTGAGCCGACGGCGGCTGTCTTGCTCGATTTGGATAATTTCAAGCGGATCAATGATGAGTTCGGCCATGCTACCGGCGACTGGACCCTGAAAAAGGTCGTGGAAGTGATTCGGCCACAGTTGGCCGATGACCATATTCTGTGCCGCTTTGGCGGTGAGGAGTTTATGTTGATCCTGCCCGGGCTTTCGGGCGCACAGGCGGTGGAAGTGGCTGAGCGTTGCCGAGAGGCCATTGCCGGGGTCAATACCCATTATTCGGGTCACAGCTTTAAACTGACCGCCAGTTTTGGGGTGACCGAGTGGCAGCATGGTGATTTAAGCCTTGACCCCATGATCAAGCGCGCCGATTTGGCCTTATACCGGGCCAAACATCTGGGGCGTAACCGGGTCGTCAGCTATGGCTTTGCGGAGCTTGAGGGAGGCAATAATCAGTCTTTTGCCGATACCCAGGAAAACTCGTCAGCGCAAACCAGAAATCAAACACCATCATCAATCAGCACTGCCCAATCGCCTGCGGCGTCAGAGGGTAAAATCGAAGAAGAGTCTTCGAAAGTGAGCGCTGCTTATGCGGTATCCCCGGAGCAATCCCAGGTCCTCGCTGAGTCGCCTGATAAGGTCGCAACACCCTAAGATGACCGCAAGAAAACAGCTATCTACTCATTGGCAAGGTTCCTCTTGGGTATTGAGTATCTGGCGCACTTTACATTCACTCTACAGCCTAGCTTTAAAGTAGCGCGCTGGTGGCTGATGTATTGATATTTTTCGCCTTTGCAGCCGCGAATGTACTCGTCTGACAAGAGCGCCGGGCCAGCATACAGATGCTTTTAAATCCCTGCCCCCCCATACTGATTAATCCACCGGCCGAAGTGCTGCCACGATCTGCGGCTGCTCAACGCTTTTTTTGACTTCCAGCCTTCTTACATCAAGCCTTCTTGCATCAAGCTTTCTTGCATCACGCGTCTCTTACATCATGCCCCCGTTTGGGCTGGCGCAACACTGCGTTTGTTGGACAGCACTTCTAATGGGCTCGTTACGACACAATCGCACCAGTAAAGAGCTGTGCTGCCCACGGTTATCCTTTAGTGCTGGTGACATCAGTAAAGTGCAAAACCTGGACTCCGGTGGTGCGGGGTTTGCGTCGTCTCCCTCCCATCAAACCGCGCAATTGACATCATGAGCCTGAGATGGGGCCGCGCTGGGGGTAAGGTTGCTGTTTCGATGCGCTTAATGCATATCAAGCCATTCAATCCAGTCATCTAGATACCCGCCCTTGGGCTTTGCTCGGCTCCTCAACGGGGCGTAAAACGGCATTTGTGGTACCCACCAGATGATTTTTTGCAAAAAAATTTAAAAATTTTGAATTTTTTCATGATTAAACCAATTGTTGCCGGCTTGTTGATCTGGTGACGCAAGTCTTAAAACCCGACACTTTTCTTATGTGTTTAATTGCGTTTACGTAAAGGTAAGATTAAAACGTGCGTTTAATTATGGTTTTGTGCTGATTTTAATTAAGTTGTTGTAAATTAAATATTAAATCGGCTTACGTAGAGGGCAGTGCGAAACAATTCTGGATGTTACGACCAAAGTCAAATGTGAAATTTAGTGTATTAAAAATCTTACAGTGTGTAATTAAATTACCTAATAAATTACTTTGCTTGAGTACTGGTATGTTGGTAAGACAAATTTCACACATGTTTTGAATGATAATAGGTAAACTATTAACAAGTTCAATTAAAACAAACATATAGTATTGCTTTTTGCGTTTGGTCTGACCAATTTTTTTCGTGAGATCTTGCTCGCAATTTCTACGTTTGTACGACTTTTCGACTGTTGCAATTACAAATGTTTGTCGTTAGTTTTTGGTCTGAAACGAACATTTGACGGTTTTTGCTGGCTTGTAATGGCGTGGGAATACGCAATATACAATCCGCAAGCCGCGGGGAAACCGACAATCGGGGATAACACCATGACAGAGCAAATGATGGAGCAGCCACAGACACTGACCGGGCTCAAGCTGGCGGGTCATCATATCCAGGGGCAGGAAGAAGTCTTTACTGAAGGCGCAATGTCGCTGCTTGAGTCCCTGTGTGCCAGGTTTGCAGGCGACGTGGATGCCTTACTGGCTAAACGTAAAGAACGCCAGGTTCGCATTGATAAAGGTGAGTTGCCGGATTTCCTGCCGGAGACACGCGCCATACGTGATGGTAAGTGGACCATTCGTGGCATACCAACCGACTTGCAGGATCGCCGGGTGGAAATCACTGGTCCCGTGGACCGCAAGATGATCATCAATGCCCTGAATGCCGATGTGAAAGTCTTTATGGCTGACTTTGAGGATTCATTGGCACCCAGCTGGGAAAAGGTGATTCAGGGGCAAATCAACCTGCGTGATGCGGTGCGTGGCACCATTGAATATAAAGCGCCCGATACAGGTAAAGAGTACCGCTTGAACGATAATCCAGCGGTGCTGATTGCCAGGGTGCGCGGCTTACACCTCAAAGAAAAACACGTGGAATTTAACGGCCAATCGATCCCGGGAGCCCTGTTTGATTTCTGTTTCTACTTTTATCACAACTACCGTCAGTTACTGAGTAAAGGCAGTGGGCCGTACTTTTATATCCCCAAGCTCGAGAGCCATCTCGAGGCGCGTTGGTGGGCCAAGGTCTTTGCCTTTACCGAAGAGCGTTTCTGCCTCGAGCCGGGCACAATCAAGTGTACCTGTTTGATAGAAACCCTGCCGGCCGTGTTTGAAATGGACGAAATCCTCTATGAGCTGCGCTCCAATATCGTTGCGCTCAACTGTGGTCGATGGGATTACATCTTCAGCTATATCAAAACCTTGAAACACCACAGTGATCGCGTACTGCCTGACAGGCAACAAGTCACCATGGATAAGCCGTTCCTCAGCGCCTATTCGCGTCTGCTGATCAAAACTTGTCACAAGCGGGGAGCCCTTGCGATGGGCGGTATGGCGGCTTTCATTCCAGCCAAAGATGCCGAAGCCAACCGCCTGGTGCTTGAACGGGTTTGCAAAGACAAGGAGCTGGAAGCCCGTAACGGCCATGACGGCACCTGGGTCGCCCATCCCGGTCTGGCACAAACGGCGATGGCCGTGTTTAACCAGTTTATCGGTGATGACCACTGCAATCAGCTGCACATCACCCGTGATGTGGATGCGCCGATTTTGGCCAGCGAGCTGCTGGCGCCCTGCGAGGGTGAGCGCACCGAGCACGGTATGCGACTGAATATTCGCATTGCGCTGCAGTACATCGAGGCCTGGATCAGTGGCAATGGTTGTGTGCCCATTTATGGTCTGATGGAAGATGCCGCCACGGCGGAAATCTCCCGCGCCTCCATCTGGCAATGGATCCATCATCAGAAGCACCTATCCAACGGCAAACTTGTGACCAAGGCACTGCTGAAGGAAATGCTGGTGGAGGAGCTTGCCAACGTCAAAGAAGAAGTGGGCAGCGAGCGCTTTACCCACGGCAGATTTACCCAAGCGGCTGTGCTGCTGGAGGAGATCACGACCGCCGACGAGCTGGTCGACTTCCTGACACTGCCGGGCTACGAGCTGCTGACCAAACAAGAACACTGATTAATCCCTGAAAACATAGAACATCTTACCCGTCACATGCGTGACGGGCAGACCCTAACACCCCAAAGGAGAGTCACCATGAGCAAGTACATCAGCCGCCAGGAACAAATTGACGCACTGAAAAAGGACTGGGCCGAAAACCCACGCTGGAAAGGTGTGCGCCGTCCTTATACTGCCGAAGAAGTGGTTTCGCTGCGCGGCTCTTTTGTACCGGAGAATACAGTGGCCCAGCGCGGCGCAGCCAAACTGTGGGACCTGGTCAACGGTGGTGCCAAAAAAGGTTATGTAAACTCCCTCGGTGCCCTGACCGGTGGTCAGGCGGTACAGCAGGCCAAGGCCGGCATTGAAGCTATCTATTTGTCTGGCTGGCAGGTAGCCGCCGATGCCAACCTGGCCGGTACCATGTACCCAGACCAATCTCTGTACCCCGCCAACTCTGTGCCTGCTGTGGTTGGTCGTATCAATAACTCATTCCGCCGCGCCGACCAGATCCAATGGAGCAACGGCGTAGGTCCGGAAGATGACAAGTTCGTTGATTACTTCCTGCCAATCGTGGCGGATGCCGAAGCCGGCTTTGGTGGTGTACTCAATGCTTACGAGTTGATGAAGTCTATGATTGATGCCGGTGCCGCCGGTGTGCACTTTGAAGATCAGCTGGCATCGGTAAAGAAATGCGGTCACATGGGCGGCAAAGTGTTGGTGCCCACTCAGGAAGCGGTACAAAAACTGGTTGCGGCCCGTTTGGCGGCTGACGTATCTGGCGTAGAGACTCTGGTTATTGCCCGTACCGACGCCAATGCTGCCGATCTGCTGACCTCGGATTGCGACCCATACGACAGCGACTTCATCACAGGTGAGCGTACCAGCGAAGGTTTCTACCGTGTCCGTGCCGGTCTGGACCAGGCCATCGCCCGTGGTTTGGCTTACGCTCCATACGCCGACCTCATCTGGTGTGAAACTGCCAAGCCGGACCTGGAAGAAGCCCGCCGCTTCGCCGAGGCCATCCATGCCAAGTACCCGGATCAGCTGCTGGCCTATAACTGCTCACCTTCTTTCAACTGGAAGAAGAATCTGGACGACGCCACTATCGCCAAGTTCCAGCAGGCCTTGTCTGACATGGGCTACAAGTATCAGTTCATCACCCTGGCCGGTATCCACAATATGTGGTTCAACATGTTCGACCTGGCGTACGACTACGCCCGCGGTGAAGGCATGAAGCACTATGTAGAGAAGGTGCAGGAAGCCGAGTTTGCTGCCGCCAGTAAGGGATATACCTTTGTGGCGCACCAGCAGGAAGTGGGCACCGGCTACTTCGACAAGATGACCAATATCATTCAGGGCGGTGCCTCTTCTGTGACTGCACTGACCGGTTCCACTGAGGAAGAACAGTTCCACTGATAGTCGTTGCTCCCTTTTACCCTGCACGGTTTCCTACGTGCCGTGCGGGGCTTTTCTCTCCCTTTGGGTGAGACTTCCCATGCTGTTGTTTTCAACCACGTTGCTTGTGTTTTGCGGCCTTCCTTGGGCCGCTTTTTTTTGATAATCCACTTTTGGTGCCGTAAATTTGACCTGCCAGTTAAAAGTTGACACCGGGCAGTCGCCTTACCGGCAAATCCCTGTCTATAATCGGAAAACATTCTCTTTACATGCGAAACTCCATTGAAAAACAACGTTGGCGAACCCAAGGGTGTGGATTATTGGACCAAGAGGATCAGTGAGCAGGAAATGCCTGCCCTGTGCTCAACGGTAAAAACCCTGGAAAAGTTGGCAAAGGATGATGTCTCCTCTATGGCGATACTGGGCCGTAGCGTGATGCACGACAATGCCCTCACATCCCGAATCCTGCGCGTGGCAAACAGTGCGACCTATAACAAAGGCATCAGCCAGGTCACAACGGTGAGCCGCGCCGCCGTGGTGTTGGGTTTTGATACCATTCGCAATATTTGTATTACCGCCAAACTGCTCTCCAGCTTGTTGGAAAATAAAAATCTGACTCCCGGCGTGTATCAAAGGCTGCTGAAACTCATGGCACGCTCGTTTCAGGCAGCGATGTTGGCCAGGATGATGCTTGCTGCACACGATGAAGAAATGCAGGAAGAAGCCTTTATTGCCGCGCTGTTATACCACCTCGGTGAAAGTGCCTTTTGGAGCATGGGTGGCCCACTTGCCAATGAACTGGACAGAGCCCTTGATGGTGTCGAAGACCCTGCCGCAGTACTCACTCAGGTTCGTGAACATCTGGGGACCAGTTTCAGCCAGCTGACCCAGGGGTTGGCCCGTAGTTGGGGGCTTGGTGAAGTGCTCATCAAATCACTCAACAACCCCGATGAGCGGATGCCGGAAATCCGCGCCATTTTTGTGGCCAACAAGTTGGTGCAGGAGCTGGCAGAAACCTATCCCGACCACGCCGAGCTTGAAAAACGGGTGCGTCAGGGGGCCGAAATGATGGGGTTGAAACCCGATGATTTTAAGGCCAGGGCCATTCAATGTGCCAATGCGACTCACAAGCTGGCCGATGCCTATGGCGCCAAGGTATTGGTGGAGTTTTTACCAAACCCCAATCGCTTGATGGAAAACCAGGAAAGTCTTAATGAAGGACGCTGGCGCGAAGGCGATGTGAATGTACAACTGAAAAAGCTCCGTGAGCTCACTGGCTTCGCGGTGGCCAAAGCCGATATCAATCAGGTGATGCAAACCACGTTGGAAGGGATATTAAACGGTGTTGGGGTGGATAGCTGCGCCGTGCTGCTGTTGTCGCCCAGCCGCAAGATGCTGCAGCCCCGTATCGTGCTGGGCGACAATGCTGACAACATCAAGCGTGATTTTGTAATCGATATTACTGAGCCCGATCATCTGTTTCGCCATGTGATTGATTTAAAGCAGCCCTTAAACATTGATTCCCCCGACTCCCCACGCTGGCGGCTCAGTCTGGATGAGCCTCTACGCAAACGTTTGGCCAAGAGTGGTTTTTTACTGGCGCCACTGGAAATGGACGGCAAGGTTATAGGGCTGTTTTATGCCGACAGGGGCGTATCGGGCCGCAATTTTGGCGATGATGAGTTCGGCAGTTTTACGCACTTTACCCAACTCGCCAATGTGTGTTTCTCGGTGGCCGTGCGTCACTGAGCCTTTGATTTGGCCTCAAACGCCATGATTTGCCGTGCGATGTCTTTGGATACATCGTTGGGAACTGCAAAACTCAGGTGGTATTGCAAAATCCGCCAACCGTCAGCGGTTTTAACCAGGGCGCCGCTGCCCCGGGTAATGCCGTATTTTTCGTTATATAACAGCTCATCAAACATGATGGTATCGCCGTGTTCCACAAGGTCGCGGCGACGAGGTTCATAGCGCCAGCCTTGGGTGGGGCTGGCATATTGACGAAACTCTCCCATGCCCCAGCGCTCGCTGGCATCGGTGCCAAGAAACACGGCATCCTGAGTGTACAGCGAAAAATACGCATCCCAATTAGCGTTTGCGGCGTGCTGATGCAGGGCGTCGAGCACCTGATTGGCCTGCTGTTGTTCATGCTCTCCTGCCATACTCTGGCTGCTGACAAGCAGAGCCGCCAGTACCAACGCTTTTCTTATCATTGATTCATCTCGTTTTTATGGTGTTTTTGCCACCATATCATCGCCACTGGGCAGGATCCAACCGGTAAAAACGCGTAAATTCTGCATAGAGCTCTGGGTGGTGGGCTGCAAAGGGACCGGGACGGGTGAAAAAAGTTTCGCTGACGACGGCAAAGAACTCGGCAGGTGCGGTGGCGCCGTAATAATCGAACAGGCTTGGCAGACCCGCGTCTGCCTTCCGGCACAGGAGGTCGTATTCCCGCTGCATGATGCTCGACCAGCTTTGGTAACGTTCACTGCTGGGCAGCGGCGGCGCGCCGTCGGCATGACCATCTTCCTGATCCAGTTGGTGTGCAAACTCGTGGATGATGACGTTAAACCCATCGAAGGGGTGCTGGCAGTCTTCAATGATGTCGTGCCATGAAAGCAACACCTGCCCCTGGCTCCAGGACTCACCGGAAAGCAACGCATGGCGCTCCCACACCACGCCGGCGGCGTCCCGCTCGCTGCGATTGACATAGAAGGCGTTGGGATACACCAGAATTTGCCTGAGGCCCGGATAGAAATCGCTGTCACGGTTAAGCAGTAGCAGGCATGCCTGAGCGGCAATGGTCACCCTGACTTCGTCGGTAATTTGAAACCCATTGCAGCCAATAAATTGCTTCTCACCGAGAAAAATCAGGATTTTTCGCCTTAGCTCCTGTTGCAGGTGATCCGGCAGTAAAGGGTAGTGGGCTACCTGTTTCTTGAGTATGGCGCGCCAGCTGGCTGGAAATACGCCTTGGGCAAGGGTCTGGTGTCGTTTGTGGCGACGGGAAGGGCCCGAGGCTATCCAATAAATACCGAGTATCCCCAGAAAACTGACGATGATGAGTGCCGCCATGTGACTCCCAGTTGACTTCCTTTTTATCTCAATGGGGTTTAGCAACAATTAAATCAAGGGATCGCCCGGTTTGGGCTCGTAGCTTGTACTGACAACCATGAATTCACAACAGTTTTTGCCACGGCGTTTTGCCCGGTACAGTGCGGTATCGCCGGTTGCAATCAGCTCCTGTGCCGTGGCCCGTTGATCCTGTGGCAGGTGTGCGATGCCCAAACTCAGAGTCGCTATACCTTGAGGGGTCTGGCGATGGGGAATTGCCAGGGTGACAATACTCTCACGAATGTCTTCGGCAATCTGTCGTAAAGCACGCCAGTCGTAGCCTTGCACTAATAAGACGAATTCCTCGCCGCCATAGCGGGCAAAGGTCTCATTGCCATTGGGCAACAGCTGTTTTATCCGGTTCACCACATCCTTGAGACATTGATCCCCGGCCAGATGGCCATAGGTGTCATTGAATTGTTTAAAATAATCCAGATCAAACATGATAAGCCCGAGGTGGATGTGTTCCTTTTGGTGACGGGCAAGCGCGGCGTCGAGCTTCAGGTCAAAGTAGCGGCGGTTGTGAATGCCGGTCAGACCGTCGATTTCTGAGATGGCTTTCACTTGAGCGGCGTAGCTCTTGAGCGTTTCGAGGGAGCTGACCATTTGCTGAAGCTCCAAATTGTCGGCCTTGGGCAGGACGGTATCGAGCTTCTCATTGACTATGTCATTCATGGCATTGCGCGTGGCAATGACGGGGTTGATGATCCCCTTGGCAATAAAGTGCCAGTTGGTGAGCCAAATCAGACCGCAATAGACGATACCTGCCACGACAATCAATACCAAAAATGCCATGGCATCCCGTTTGAGGTCCAGGCTGGCATTGCGGATGTTTTCATCCCTTTGACGGAACTCTTCCTGGAAGAAGTCGGCACTCTGGCGGGCCATGTTGGCATGCTCGTCAAAATGCGTACCTGCCACCGCACGGCGTTTTTGCTGGTTTCGACTGAGCTCAAACAGATTGTCACTGCCGACCATTTGATGTTTCAGCTGTGCCAGCCAATTGTCCGCCGACTCCCTGTCATTGAGCTGACTTACCAAGGGCTCCATTTCCCGTAAAAGCCTCAGACTTTGGCGCTGCAGGGAATTGATTTCCACTGGTGGTAAATGCTCTGTAGTTCGCAGCAAGGTGGCAAACAGGCGCTCACCCAGATGCAAAAACTCTGAATTGATGTGATGGTCTGAAAGCAGCGAATTAAGGGCCGGAATATTACCCTGCGTCATGGCATCCCGGGCACGTTCATCCAGGTTTCCGAGGTTGTCTCTGTACTCCCTGACAAATCCAGCCTGCATGTCATTGAGATTCTGAATAAGGTTGGCTACCTGTAATCGGGATAGCAGCGCCTGGCTACTGAACTCATCGAGTCGAGCCAGTGTGCTCAGCATCTGCTGTTGCATTATCGCCTGCTCGCCAAGTGCCGATGTTTGGTCGTCACTGTGGTGAAAGCTGCCAAGCTTTTGAGTGCCATTCAATAATTGCTGCCACTGGGCCGAAAGCTCTCTTAACAGGTCGCTTCGCTCCGTATCATCGACGACATTTTTAAGCTTGGCGACGGTCGTTTGTAATTGCTCGGCAAGCCTCACCTGGGACATGGCCAAACGAACCTCGGCCAGGTCGTTGGCCACCATGGCATCCACCTGTAATTTGAGCGACTGTGAAAGAGAAACGGCAATAATCCCTATCCCGACAGTCATTAAAGAAATCAGGTAAAACAGGATAGTGAGTTTGCGCTTCAGGCTTTGTAACGGTCGCATTCGGACTATTTTTCCATTGCCGCGGTTTCTCCCTGGCTATTTTGCAGTCTCAGGATAGTTTGATTGAGCTCGGTGAAGTATTGACCGGCATGACTGGGTTGGCGGCTCACGGCAAAGCAGGTTTTTGCAAGCTCCGGGTAAATTTGCCCCATGACTGAACTGGTAAAGTGTCCCATGGTGCGGATATCACCGGCCCAAGCCAGATTCGCTTGGTGGCTTGCCATAAATGCGCCGCCGATGGCTTTCAGGCCAGGAGCCTGAAAATCTGTGTGGGTTGCCACATCAATACGACAGGGATTACCACCGCCCATGGCGTAATCATATTGTGCCTGAAACGAACCCATGTACTTCAGTAGCCAGTACGCGGCTTCGGGGTTACGGCTGTCGTAACTTACTGCAAAGGCATAGGCACCAACATAGGGTTTACCTCCCGCTACCTGAGCCACATCGAGACGTGCCCCTTCCACTTTTTTCTCAACGACGGCGGATTTAAGCCATAAGTTGTTATAAGCAAAGGGCCACATGGCCACCCGGCCATTGGCGAGGGCGTCGGCGGCTTCGTTAAAGGCAAAGGCGTCGTCGGCCGGAATGGCAAAGGGCTTAATGGACTGATAGTAATTGGCGACCTGCAGCTTTTTATCCAGATTACGACTGACTTCGAAGTGATTCAGTCGCCCGTTGTCTTCATAAACCGGGGTAAACCAACGGTCACCCATGCTCCACAAAATCGCTGAAAATTCATCGTTGATGTGGGGCTTGTTACCGGACATCAGCGCAACACCATAGAAAGGCTGTTTCAGCAATTTACCGGCGAGCACGTCGCCTGGTTTTCGGGTAAAAAACTCTGCAATATCCTTAAGCTGCACGAGTGTGTCTGGCGCCTTGAGGGGATAGCCGTAGCGTTCAAGGAAATGTTTTTGTTCGTCAGCATTTTCAAAAAGATCGCGCCGAAAATGATTGCCCATCACGTAATTGTTGTAGGGGATGGCGTGAACTTCTCCCCGATAAGACAGAATGCTCAGCAGCGAAGGATAATAGGGCTCGAGATAGCGCGACATGGCTTTGGTGCCGCCTGGGTCATATAGACCTGCCAGCTCTTCCAGAGGCACAGTGTAACCATTGGCCGCCCACTCTTTGGCCCAGCCAGCTTCCATTGACAGTAAATCGAATTCCCCTTTGGCCATCCTGAGTGAGGCCTGTTGCAAATTGAACATGTCGTCCAGTTGTGTACTGACCACTTTCACTTCAATGCCGGTTTGCCTGGTGAATGCCGGTAGCATTTTTGTCTGTAGGTAGTCGGTCCAGAAGCCGGTTTCGGCCACCAGAGTGATGGGGGTTTTATTGTCAAGAGGTGGGATTTCACTTAAAGAGAATTCTGCCCATAAAGAGGTAGAGGTCAGGAAAAGCAATAATCCCACGCTACTGAGTCTGGGTAAAAGCGCCATTTTTTCTATTAATTGCAGTAGCTTCTGTTGTGGATTTGGCTGTGGAGAGTGTTTGGAGGGATTATGTACGTAACTCAGGTCAAATGCCAGATGGCTTGTTAAGCAAATGAAAAAATCTGGCAGCTCAATGTTAAAAACCTTGTATGCTGCCAGCAAAAGGGGCGGGAGGTTGATGCTGAATCTTTCAATCTACTGCGAGGGCGCGCTCTATGTGCTGACGTTCCTCTGTTGTTAATTGGTAGTGGTGTTCGATTAAAAAGCGCACCAGCTTTGACTTGGCAACATCACAGTCACTGGCCATTTCGGCCAGATGGGCGATGGCGGGCTCGCTTAGGGTAAAGGTCGCTTTTCTGAAGTTGGGCCTGCGTTTCTTCGCCTGGGGTTTTACAGCGCCTTGACGCAGTCGGTGGTTATCCAGTGATATCACCGCACCGCGCTGCTGTGGCAGCCCCATGGCATACAGGTTGGCCCCTTCGATAAAGTCTTCAATGGAAGCGGCCAACGCCAGCCGGTTATTAGACGGCGTAGAGTTTTTCTTGAGATCTGCCAGTCCCATATTGACCTCTCATTTTACTGATTTGAGTCTGCTGCAACTGATTACGCACTTCCTGAGCATTGGCAGCGCCCAGCATTTCACAGGCGATGGCGCGAATTTCATCGGCGGCTTTGCCTTCGTGATCAATTTCTATCACAGACAGACCCGACTCTTCACTGTCGTCATAGATATTGCGTGAGTAAGTAATGGCGTCGAGCACATTGATGTCGTATGTGCGGCATACTTCCTTGGCTTCCAGGATCCGGTTGGACTGATTTGGCAGCGTCGGGCACTGGGTTATCACAAACGATGCCTTCATCTTGGGGTTTATCATCATACAGGTGGCAACCACGTCGTCCATGTGGCTCACGGTCTTGAGATCGCGGCGTTTGGGACGAAGGGGCATCAGGATGTGGGAGGCAACAGACATGGTGGCACGCAGCGCCAGGTTATCCTGACCACCACAATCCACGATGACGTAATCGTAGTGCTGTTCGAGGCTCAGCAAGTCGTTACGAATTTTGCCATACAGCTGCACGCAATTGATTGCAGGAAGCTTGGGATTATTGTTGCGGGCCTGGATCCAATCTGACGTGGTACGCTGGGGATCACAGTCAACCATGATCACTGACCCACCGCATTCCTTGGTAAGAAACACGGCTATGTTTTGTGCCAGACAGCTCTTGCCGCTGCCACCTTTTTCACCGCCGACCAGAATAATCATCTTTTTACCCCTGTATTTGCTTTTGGGCCTGTGATTTACAGTGAGGTCCCTGCTAACGCACAACCTACGGTAAGCTCAATCTAGTGCCTGGGGTGTATATGGTCAATTACCTGATTTTTGACGCTTTTTTATTTTTGGCGCCGCGTCATGACTTTGGCATTTTTACGTCATGAGTCAAAAATATGTCACGCACCGAATTGGTTGGTAACATATGGATAATGTTGTTAACAAACAAGCTGTTAACTGTAGTTTTTCAGCAGGGTTAACTCATGCATTTGATTGATATCAGTATGATTAGCTTACGTCTTTCAACTAGTTATTAATAATGGTTATTAAAATTAAAAATAATATTCCCAAATGTTCTTATTGTTGCAGGGTGAAACTGGAGGAGCTGAAGTACTCTTTGACCCCAACAGAGGTAGTAATGGAAAGTTAATGGACACCAAGTCTTTGAAAGTGGCTATAAATCGCAAAATGCCCTTTGGCAAATATGCCGGACGGCGGCTGCTGGAGTTGCCAGAACCCTATCTGGTGTGGTTTAAGTCCAACGGGTTTCCAGAAGGGCGTTTGGGGGAAGAATTGGCCCTTATTTATGAAGTCAAACTCAACGGGCTTGAGGGCATGCTGCGGCCACTGCTTGATGATGTGTGAAAGATGCTCTTTCGTATCGACATCCTTATCCGGGCTGTGCCAAAAACCATAATTAACATAGAACATCCACTCTTTGACCTCAGAAACCCAGATGCAGATAGTTCCCCTCCATTCAAGCCATTACCCACACATCGCTTCAGTATTTCATCAGGCGGTACGGGCCGCTGCCGGTAAAGGTTACACCCAGGCGCAATGCGAAGCCTGGAGCCGCGGTGTCAGGGATAGACGCTACTGGCGTTCAAGACTTGGCCGCAGTTTGGTGTTGGTGGCCCTGAATGTTGATGAGGTAGTGGGGTTTATTGACTGCGAGCTTGAACATCCTGACAAGGGGTACATAGGTCATCTTTATGTTGCACCGACACATCAGGGCAGAGGTATAGGCGGTAAACTTCTGGATGCACTTATCCGTCAGGCGCCCGCACTTGGCATTGGCTCGCTCACCACAGATGCCTCCTTACACTCTGAGCCACTTTTTGCCGCCAAAGGCTTTAGTAATGTGGGCCGTTATTTTCAGCAAAAGTCGGGCCAGGTGCTGCCCGGATTTGCCATGACACTGCCTCTGCCATTTTACATAGACCGGATGCAGGGCTCGGATCTGGCTTCTATTGCCAGGTTGTTTCACGAGGCGGTACAGGGAGCATCTGAGTATTACAGTGAGGCGGAGCGGCACGCCTGGTCAGCTGCGCTTCGGGATGAAGCAACCTGGCAGGGGAAGTTGGCGCCTTCAAAGGTATGGGTTGCCCGGAAGGATTCCGGGATTATGGGTTTTATCAATTTGCTGCCAAAAAGTATTGGCGAAGCGGAAATTGACTGTTTATTTACTTCCCCTGTATTGACGCGCTGCGGCGTGGCAACCAGCCTCTATTGGGTGCTTGAGCAGCAGGCCCGGCGTGACGGCGTGCGGCGGTTAAGCGTCGAAGCATCTTATTTTGCCAGGCCATTTTTTCAAAGCAGGGGATTCACTGAGCTTAGCCGGAATGAACACCCAAGACACGGGCAAATCCTGGTGAATTTCAGTATGGAAAAGTGGCTCAGCCGCCCGGAAGGCGGATGAGCCCTGCCGTCAGCCAAGATGACTGACGTAGGATAACTGCGGCGCCAACTCATCGGCAATTTCGCCGTGGCGTTGGATAAAGCGGATAAAGGCGCCGGGCAGTGTTAGGCCATCGATAGACTCCTGCCAATGGCAGCAAGCCAGGGCATCATAACCTTCCTTACCCGATGCGGTGTACGCCGATGAAACCCCCACATACACCTGCTGGCGCTTTACTGGTACCCAAATGTTATTTTGCGCGACCGTTAATGACAGCACCCTCTCCCCCATGGGGCGACGGCCATCATAGTGATACTTAAGACCAAAGGTATAAGGAAAGCTCCCCGCACCTGTGCCAACAACACTGTTATTGGTTGCACTGTTGATGGCAGATTCAAGCGCCTCAAACAGATACTGACCTTCGATGGCATATTTCACCAGCGGCAGTTCAAATGGCAACAAGCGGCCAAGCACATCGGCAAGGGTAATTTGGCCACGGCTGAGAGACTGCCTGACACCGCCAGCGTTATGCAGCGCAAATTGGACTGCACCATCCAGAATGCGGGACTCTTCGTACATGGCACGGCTAACCCAGGGGGCGACTTCGCTGCCATGGGGCAAGGCCTTACTGGGCAAACGGGTGTGCACCAGTTCTCGGGGAACCATGGCAAGTACCTGATGATCCAGGGCACGGATAGCGGGTCGGAACTCAGTATCTATCACCTGCTGGACGTCGGGATGCTGCGCTGGCCAGAGAATATTTGGATGGGCCTTCAGCCTGGCGATGATGGCATTGCGTGTCATCTCATCGCCGCCATCGATAACCAGATGTTCATCCAGCATCAGATAATTGCCGCCATTAAGGGCGGTGACTAGTCCCTTTTCGTTAAAGCCGATGTCTGCAAGCCCGAGTGTTTCGGCATACTTGCCCGCATGCAATATGGCAGTGCCATTGACGCATTCGCCCCAGGGGACGGCCGGTAATCCCAACTCGGCAAAATCTCCCATCAGGGTATGGCTGTGGCCACCAACGATAAGGCTTATGCCATCCACGGAAGCGGCCAGTTTGCGGTCACCATCGAGACCAAGATGGCTGAGCACCAGAATATGATCTATGCCTTCAGCCTTGAGGGCCTTCACCGTGCGTTTACAGGTTTCCAGCGTATTGGCGAAATGGGTATCCGGGTCGGGCCTGGCAATCACACTCATCTGATCCAGCGTGATGCCGACAATGGCGAGCTCTCTGTCACCGAGGGGATGTTTTATGACTCTGGCACAGCCGGTACTTGGATCGAGGTAATAGAGATTGGGCAACCGGGCCAGCGGAAATGCTTTGGTGGGATCTTCGCCGCTCAAGTCCATGTTGCCGGCCAGCATAGGAAAATCAATGGCCTCGACAAAGCGGTGGAGCGGGGCATTGCCACTGTCGATTTCATGGTTGCCCAGTACCATGGCATCGGGCCTGAGCATGTTCAGTAGTTTGGCGTTGGCGCGGCCCTTAAACTCGTTGAAATAGAGGGTCCCTTGAAAGGTATCGCCACCATGGAGAAATAAAAAGGCCTGGTTATCGCGCTTGGCCTTATCGCGGGCTTGCTCCAGTATGGTTGCGATGCGGCCATATCCGCCGCTGTGGCAAGCTACGCGAATCTGTGAGCCGTGATGGTCAACCGACAGGCTCAGGGCGACGGGATCGAAATTACTGTGGCAATCGTTGATGTGTGCCAGTTGCAGGTAATAAGCTGAAGTCTGCACAAAACGCCTTATTAACAATGCCCGGCAAGAGCCGGGCAGAAATCAGAATGAGTGAAGGTCTCCGTCCTGGTCATCTGACAGTCGAATGCCTTTCTCCTTGATGCGTCTCTTCCATAATTGCCTTGCAAGACGCTGCATATCGATGGCCGGGTCGTTCAGGTCAACAATCTCCAGTCCGAGCATGGACTCGATAATGTCTTCCTGGGTTACCAGGCCCTGCGCCGAGCCATATTCATCCACCACCACAGCAATCTGGGTATTGCGCTTAATCATCAGCTCAAGCAATGGCAGAATTTTGGCCGTTTCGGGCACCGCCAGCAGATTGCGCTTGAGGCTGGCCATGGTGTTTTGGGGATTATCACGTACCCCGAGCAAAATATCTGTACGGTTTACAAAACCCTGAATGTCATCGTTATCTTCGCCAAATACCGGCAGACGACTGAAGGGCTTGGCCATATGCTTGCCGGCAAAGTCTTCCAATGTCATGGACATGGGCACGGAGAACATCACGGTTCTGGGTGTCATGATGCTGGTGACCGGCATTTCTTTTACCGACAGAATTTGCGTCAGAATGCGGGATTCCTGGGCATCCAATTCACCGGACTCGTGTCCCATGCGCGCCATGGCACTCATTTCCTGGCGAATGTATTGGCCTTCTTCGCCCTTACCCAAGAGTTTGGTGACCTGCTGCGACATCCAGATAAGCGGCTTGGTGGCGCGTTCCATCCACAGCAGTGCGAGGCTGACTGACGGTGCCAGGGTGCGCCAGTAGTTGGCACCCAGGGTTTTGGGGATGATCTCGGAGAAGAACAGAATAATAAAGGTAAGCACTGCCGAAAATACTCCGAGCATGTGGTCACCAAATACATGGGCGGCCTGAGCACCAGCCACGGCCGCACCTACGGTATGGGAAATGGTATTTAGCGTCAGGATGGCAACCAGCGGTGCTTCAACATTGTCTTTTTGAGCGCGCAGGCGGCTGGCTGCGGCAGGATTATTTTCGTCCAGTGAGGCGATATAACTGGGAGTCACAGACAGAAGCACGGCTTCGAACACGCTGCACAGAAAGGAAACGCCCACGGCAACGAGTATGATAATAATGAGGGTAACCATAAAAGGCTAAAATAGCTCCATAGCATAGGCCAAAATCGACCGGCGGCCATGGTAGCATAGACTTGGTTTGGCTGCTGGCGAATTTCGTGATGGATCGGTATAATTCGCGGCCCCCGTGGTGGGAATAACTGGTTTGAGGTTTGTCTGATGAGTGAAAAGAAGATCAATTTGCTGGACCTGGATTTGCCGGGACTGAAAGCGCTGCTGACTGAAATGGGCGAAAAACCCTTTCGTGCCCAGCAGATAATGCAATGGATCTATCATTTCGGTGTCAGTGACTTCGAACAGATGACCAACATTAATAAGGCCATGCGTGCCAAGCTTGCCGCACGTTGTGAAATTGTTGCGCCTGAAATCACCAGTTACCAAAAATCTTCTGATGGCACTATTAAGTTTGCCATTAACGTAGGGCAGGGGCAGGAAGTTGAGACGGTGTACATTCCCGAGGATGACCGCGCCACCCTGTGTGTATCATCTCAGGTGGGTTGTGCCCTTGAGTGTACCTTTTGCTCCACCGCACAGCAGGGGTTTAACCGTAACCTGACCGTATCTGAAATTGTTGGCCAGATTTGGCGGGTATCGCACTTTTTGGGCTTCCAGAAAGAAACCGGCGAGCGCCCCATTTCCAACGTGGTGATGATGGGTATGGGTGAGCCTTTGCTTAACCTCGCCAATGTGGTCCCTGCCATGAATATTATGCTGGACGACTACGGTTTTGGTTTGTCCAAGCGCCGTGTGACTTTGTCTACCTCCGGTGTGGTGCCTGCGCTGGATAAACTTGGCGACGTAATTGATGTGGCGTTGGCTGTCAGTATCCATGCACCCAATGACGAGCTTAGGGATGTGCTGGTGCCCATCAATAAAAAGTATCCGCTGCAGGAGTTTTTGGCTGCCATCCGTCGTTACCTCGAGAAGTCCAACGCCAATCGTGGTCGCGTGACTCTCGAGTACGTGATGCTGGACCATATCAATGACAGCACCGACCAGGCCCATGAATTGGCCAAGTTGATGAAGGATACTCCCTGTAAAATCAACCTGATCCCCTTCAACCCCTATCCAGGTTCCCCTTACGGGCGCTCGTCCAACTCCCGTATTGACCGTTTTGCCAAGGTGTTGATGGAATACGACTTGACCGTAATAGTGCGTAAAACCCGCGGTGATGATATCGATGCGGCCTGTGGTCAGCTCGCCGGGGATATCCGTGATCGCACCAAGCGTCTGGCAAAAAAACGCATGCAAGAAAGCCAGATTTCAGTCACAATGAATTAACCCATTGTTTGCACAGATTAATAGGTCTGAACATGAAGCAAGGATTGCCTTCTTTAACCCTGATCGCCATCCTGTCCGGACTGGTGACGGGCTGCGTTACCGAACAAACCTACTCAGGTACAGATATTCCTGTGTCCGAGCGCACCTTCGATAAGGTGGCGGCGGCAAAAGAGCGTACCCAGTTGGGGCTGACCTATTTACAACGTGGCAATACAGAACAAGCCAAATTCAACCTCGATAAAGCCATGGCCTACGCACCGCACCTTGAAGAAGTGCATGTGGCCATGGCCTATTTCTATCAGACAGTAGGAGACGTTCCCCGCACTGAAGAGGCCTACCGCAATGCTGTGCGTTCCAATGACGCCAGCGGTGACTCTATGAATAACTTTGGGGTGTTTCTGTGCCAGCAAAAGCGCTACGGCGAAGCCGAAGAAATGTTTTTAAAGGCCATTAACCAACCCAAGTACACTCGCACTGCATCCAGCTATGAAAATCTGGGCCTTTGCAGCCGCGATGCGGGACAGATAGAAAAAGCGCGACACTACTTTGATATGGCGCTAAAGTATGACCCTCGGCGAGCCACCTCACTGCTGGAAATGACCGAAATTGCCATGGATAGCAAGGATTTCCAGGGAGCCAAAAGAATGCTGGAGCGTTTGCATTCGGTTATCCCTGAGTCGGCTTCCAGTCTCGCCCTGGGTGTAGAAATCGAACGCCAACTGAATAATCGAGATGCCAGCAGCCGATATGGCATTATGCTGTTGGCGAAATTTCCCGCTTCACCAGAAGCCAAAGAATATCGGGCCAGTTTGAATCAATGAATGAAGAATTAACGCCTTCTTCCGAAGAGCAGGAAGCGCCAGCGACAGAATCGTTGGGGCAAATCCTCAAGGCCGCCCGCGAAGCCAAGGGGATGTCGGTCGCCGATGTGGCGACTGCGTTGCATTTGCGGCCCTCCGTTGTAAAAGATCTCGAAGCCGACGACTTCAGCAATATCTCATCAGCCACTTATATCCGCGGATACATCAAAAACTTTGCCCGCATTGTTGAAGCCGATAAGCAGAAGGTGGAGGCCTGTCTGGCAAGCCAGGTACCCGGTGTCAGCCAACCGGCCATGCAAAGCTTTTCCAGAAAAACCGTGCGTCAGGCCAGAGATAAGCGCTACCTGATGCTCACCTATCTGGTGATCCTCATCCTGGTTGCCTTATTGGTATTCTGGTGGCTACAAACCAGTAAGTTTTTTAATACCGCTGCCGTCGATTTCTCCAAGCCCACAGCCGAAGAAGTAGCGGCCGCCGGACAAACCTCTATTCAGGATGACCTGATGCAGCGACTGGGCAATGAGACCCACACGCAAGCAGGTACCTCCCCGCAGCCAGACACTGAGGCGGCTTATGAGCAGTCTGTAAATAGTGATGATATGCCGGTTGCCGCGCAAGAGGTCACAGTGGGCAGCGCTGAAGAGCCTTCGGCGCAGCAGGACAACAATTCTGCCGTCGACACCACCGCCTCTGATATGAGAGAAATTGACACCAGAGCAAGCAACGCAGAAGCTACACCAGAGGTTACTGCCAGTATTCCGGCCACACCAGGACAGTCTGCTCTGGTCATGTCCTTCAGTGCCGACTGCTGGGTTCAGGTAAAGGATGCCACAGGTAAGGTACTTGTCAGTGATCTGCGTAAGGCCGGTCAGACCATCAACCTCAGTGGCAAGGCGCCTTTCAGCTTTATTCTCGGCGCCCCCCAGGCTGTTAAGCTCAGTATCAATGGTGAGGCCGCGAGTCTCGACGAGTTCCCCAAGGGCCGGGTGGCCAGATTCAGTCTGCCCAAAAACGGTTAAGCGCAACAGCGTGAGAAGTATTTGACCATGTTCAACGAAAATCCCATCAAGCGTCGCCCCTCTACCCGCATTTACGTCGGTAATGTGCCTATTGGTGACGGCGCGCCTATTGCTGTCCAGTCCATGACCAACACCCGCACCACAGATGTGGCTGCAACAGTGGCGCAAATTCGGGCACTGGAAAATGTTGGCGCCGACATAGTACGTGTCTCAGTGCCTACCATGGATGCAGCCGAAGCCTTCAGGCAGATTAAGCAGCAGGTAAAAGTGCCTCTGGTGGCCGATATCCACTTTGACTACCGTATCGCCCTTAAAGTGGCTGAGTACGGTGTGGATTGTCTGCGTATCAACCCGGGTAATATTGGTAACGAAGAGCGCATTCGTGCCGTGGTTGACTGTGCCCGTGACAAAAACATTCCCATCCGTATCGGAGTGAATGGCGGCAGTCTCGAAAAAGATCTGATGGACAAGTACAAGGAGCCAACGCCTGAGGCGCTGCTCGAGTCCGCTATGCGCCATGTGGACATTCTTGACCGCCTCAACTTTGACCAGTTCAAGGTGAGCGTGAAGGCGTCAGACGTTTTCCTGGCGGTGGAGTCTTACCGACTGCTGGCCAAACAAATCAAACAGCCGCTGCATCTTGGCATCACTGAGGCCGGTGGCGCCCGCGCCGGTGCGGTGAAATCCGCTGTTGGTCTGGGTATGTTGCTCGCCGAGGGCATTGGCGACACCCTGCGTATTTCCCTGGCGGCCGATCCGGTTGAAGAAGTGAAAGTGGGTTTTGATATCCTCAAATCACTGCGTATCCGCTCCCGCGGTATCAATTTTATCGCCTGTCCTTCCTGCTCGCGTCAGGAATTTGATGTTATCTCTACCGTTAACGAGCTTGAGAGACGTCTCGAGGACGTGACCACGGCAATGGACGTGTCCATCATCGGCTGTGTGGTTAATGGCCCCGGTGAAGCTTTGGTGTCTCATTTGGGGCTGGCGGGTGGCCACAAGAAGAGTGGTTACTATGACGATGGTATCCGCCAGAAGGAACGTTTTGATAACGATAACCTGGTGGATGCACTGGAAGCCAAAATTCGCGCCAAGGCCAGCCTGATGGCAAACCGGATACCCGTGCAAGAGGGTGATGCCGACTAGGAGGCGCTGGTTTTACCTTTGGCCCCCAACCCCCTATAATGCTAACCGCTTTGCCCGGCTCGAACGGGAAGGGCATCTCGGTTGGCATTAGGTCAACATATTGAATTTCTGAAATATTAGCTATCCAACGAGTCGATTACAGTGGCAAAACAGATCCAAGCGATTCGCGGAATGAACGACATTCTGCCAAACCAGTCTCCCGTGTGGCAAAAGCTCGAAGCAGTGCTGCGCGATGCCGTTGCCGCCTTCGGTTACAGCGAAATCCGCACCCCCATCGTGGAAAGTACCGATCTCTTTAAGCGCTCCATCGGCGAAGTCACTGACATCGTTGAGAAAGAAATGTATACCTTCGAGGACAGAAACGGCGACAGCCTGACCCTGCGCCCCGAAGGCACGGCTTCAACCGTGCGTGCCGGTAACGAGCACGGTTTGCTCTACAACCAGGAGCAACGTCTGTGGTACACAGGCCCCATGTTCCGTCACGAGCGTCCTCAGAAGGGACGCTATCGCCAGTTCCACCAGTTTGGTGTTGAGGTGTATGGCATTGCCAGTGCCGATATCGATGCCGAAGTACTGATGCTGTCCAATATGCTGTGGCAAAAGCTGGGGCTGACCGAGCATGTGGTACTGGAAATCAACACCCTGGGTGACAGTGACGAGCGTGCAGCCTATCGCGACGCTTTGATAGCCTTCCTGGAAGTACACAAAGACAAGCTCGACGAAGACAGTCAGCGTCGTATGTACAGCAATCCGCTGCGGGTATTGGATACCAAAAATCCCGAAATCCAGGCCATTCTCGCTGATGCGCCGGCTTTGATGGACTACCTCGGTGAGGAGTCAAAGTCACATTTTTCTACCCTGCGTGAACTCTTGGACGCTGTTGGCATCCAATACCGGGTTAATCCCCGTTTGGTTCGCGGGCTGGATTATTACAACCGGACTGTGTTTGAATGGGTCACCGATAGCCTGGGTGCCCAGGGTACAGTGCTCGCCGGTGGTCGTTACGATGGTCTTGTGGGCCAGTTGGGCGGTAAAGATACCCCTGCCGTGGGCTTTGCCATGGGGCTTGAGCGCATTGTGCTCTTGCTGGAAACCCTGGAGCTTGCCAAGGATGTACCGGCCGCAGTGGATGTGTATGTTACTGCCATGGGCGACAGCTGTGTACCGGCGGCCTTTGCCATTGCCAACGAGCTTCGCGTGGCGCTGCCCGGGGTGCGCATCATGACCCACTGCGGTGGTGGTAACTTCAAGAAACAAATCAAACGCGCCGACAAGAGCGGCGCAGCCCTGGCCCTTATCATTGGTGATAATGAGCTGGCCGAGGGTAAGGTGGCCATCAAGCCGCTTCGCAATGACAACGAACAACAGCTGGTGGCTCGTGAGGCGCTGGCAGAAACAATTAAAGCATTGATTTAATTCCCACATCGGAATTGATTACAAGGGGAAGTGCGCGTGGAAATCTATAGCACAGAAGAACAACAGGTAGAGGCCATCAAGAGCTTCTGGAAAGAATACGGTACCTCCATCCTGGTGGGTGCAGTGGTTGGTTTGGGTGGCCTGTATGGCTGGAACACCTATTCCGATATGAAAGTTGCCAAGGCAGAAGCCGCCTCAGTGGCTTACCAGCAGCTCAGTGCCAACACAAGCGACGAAGCTGCCATACTGAAGGCCGCTGACGGTTTCAAGGCCGAGCACGACCAGCAAGGCTACAGCCTGCTGGTTGAGATGATGGTGGCCAAGAGTGCCGTCGAAGCCAAAGACTACGCCAAGGCAGAAGAGTCTTTGAAAAAGGTGATTGCCGCCAAAGACGCGGGTAGCCTGGGTAGCGTTGCTACTTTGCGTCTGGCCCGTATCCAGGCCGAGCAAGGTCAGGGCGCTGTGGCGCTTACCACACTGGACTCTATCACCGACAGCGCTTTCGACGCTCAGCGCGACGAAATCAAGGGCGATATCCTGACCAGTCAGGGTGAAACCGACAAAGCCAAGGCTGCCTATCAGGCTGCGCTGGACAAGGGCGGCATCTCTGCCAGCCCACTTCTTAAAATGAAGCTGGATAACCTGAATCAGGCATAAGGAAGTCGCCGATGAAGTCTTGGTGCAAGAATTTGCTGGCTGCTGGCCTGAGTTTGGCCGTGCTGTCAGCCTGCTCCTCCAATGACGTGGAAGAAGACCCCGTCAGCGAACTCAAGGAGCTTAACGCGACCGTTTTCCCGGAAATCAACTGGAGCGCCAGTGTGGGTAGCGGTGTAGGCGATTATTACTCACGTCTGCGACCTGCAGTGGAATACGGCAAGATATTTGCCGCCGACCGTGACGGTTTGGTCGTTGCGTTCGATGAAACCAGTGGTGAAAAGCTGTGGGAAGTCGATTTCAGTGATTTGTTCAAAGACAGATTGCTGGGCAAAAACAAAGGCGCCCGTCTTGCTTCTGGCATGACAGCGGCTCGCGGCAAGGTGTTTGTGGGTGGTGAGAGTGGTCTGTTGGCTGCTCTGGATGCCGAAACCGGCGCCGTGGTATGGAGCGTTCAGGCATCGGGCGAATTGCTGTCTGCACCGACCGTGGGTGAAAACACCGTGGTGGTAAACGCCAGCTCAGGTTCATTGGATGCCTTTGACGTAGATACCGGCGAAAAACGTTGGAGCTACGAAAACGCACTGCCCAACCTGACCCTGCGTGGTACCGGTGCCGCAGCCTTTATGGCCGGTGGTTTCTTTGTGGGTACCGCCGATGGCAAGGTTGCCGTGGTGGTGAAAGATAATGGTCAACCTGCGTGGGAGCAGCCCATTTACACCCCCAAGGGTGGTAATGAGTTCAGCCGTATGGCCGACGTTGACATGACGCCACTGCCTGTGGGTGACAACCTGTACGCTGTGAGCTACAACGGTAATCTGGTCTCCATGGAAATGCGCTCCGGTCGTGTTCTCTGGACCCGTAAGTATTCCAGCTTCAACGAGCTGGCCGCCAGCGGTGTGCAGTTGTATCTGGTTGCAGACAGTAGCCGTATTTATGCACTTGACCGTCGCAACGGTCTGGAGCTGTGGAGCAATTCCGAGCTGGCCAACCGTGAACTGACTTCACCCGTGGTGTTTGATAACTACCTGGTAGTGGGTGATTTCGAAGGTTATCTGCACTTTATCGACCGTAACGATGGCAGCATCGTCGGCCGCATCGAAGTCGACAGCGACGGCCTTTACAGCCAGCCGCTGGTCGTCGATGGTAAGATATACGTGCAGGGCCGCAGCGGCAAAGTGGCCCGCATCGCACTTCCTTAAGTCAAGGTTTAACCTTGCCAAGCCCCTGGAAGTGTGTTCCGGGGGCTTTTTATTGAAAAGATTGTTATAGAGGCAAAAGCATGATCCCTGTAGTGGCCCTGGTGGGTCGCCCCAACGTGGGCAAATCGACCCTGTTTAACCGACTCACGAGAACCCGGGATGCCTTGGTGGCGGATTATCCGGGGCTGACCCGTGACCGCAAATACGGCCGGGCTCATCTGTCTGGCTATGAATTTATCGTGGTGGATACCGGCGGTATCGACGGCACCGAAGAAGGCATCGAGACCAAGATGGCCGAGCAGTCATTGGCGGCCATCGAAGAAGCCGATGTGGTGCTGTTTATGACCGACGCCCGCGCCGGTCTGACTGCCGCTGACCTGGCCATTGCCCAGCACCTGCGCAGCCGCGATAAAATCACTTTCGTAGTGGCCAACAAGGTGGATGGCATCGATGCCGACTCTGCCTGTGGCGAATTTTGGCAGCTGGGTCTGGGCGAGGTGTACCAGATGGCCGCCGCACAGGGCCGTGGTGTAACTGGCTTGGTGGAATATGCTCTGGCGCCTTTTGCCGAAGCCATGGGACTGGTCCGTGACGACGACGGCGAAGTGGTGACAGATGAGCGCAACTACACCGAAGAAGAAGCCGAAGCCGAACAGCAACGTCTGGCGGAGCAGCCCATTAAGTTGGCCATTATCGGTAAGCCCAATGTGGGCAAGTCCACCCTGACCAACCGTATTTTGGGTGAAGAGCGGGTTGTGGTATACGACCAGCCCGGCACGACCCGTGACTCGGTATACATCCCCATGGAGCGTGACGGCCGTAACTATGTGCTTATCGATACTGCCGGTGTGCGTCGTCGTGCCCGCGTGCATGAAGTGATTGAAAAGTTCTCTGTTATCAAGACACTCAAGGCCGTGGAAGACTCCAACGTCGTGCTGCTGGTTATCGATGCCCATGAAGGCATTGCCGAGCAGGATCTGGGACTCCTGGGCTTTGTGCTCAACTCAGGCCGCGCTCTGGTACTTGCAGTCAACAAGTGGGATGGTTTGGATCAAGACGTCAAAGACAGGGTGAAAACCGAGCTCGACCGTCGTCTGGGCTTTATCGACTTTGCCCGTATCCACTTTATTTCTGCGCTCCATGGTACAGGCGTTGGTCACTTGTTTGAGTCTATCGAAGAGGCCTACGACAGTGCGACCCGCCGTGTGAGCACTTCCATGCTGACCCGTATCATGCAGATGGCGCAGGACGATCACCAACCGCCGATGGTGAATGGTCGCCGCGTGAAGCTCAAATACGCCCACGTGGGAGGCTACAATCCGCCTATCGTGGTAGTACACGGCAACCAGGTAAGCCGACTGCCGGATTCTTACAAGCGTTACATGATGAACTACTATCGTCGCGCGCTTAAGGTTGTGGGTACCCCAATCCAGCTGCGCTTCCATGAGGGTGATAACCCGTTCGAAGGCCGTAAGGAAAAACTGACTCTGAGCCAGGAGCGTCGCCGTAAGCGGATGATGAGCCATATCAAGAGCAAGAAAGCCTGATGTTGCCTGTTGGCAACCAGTCGGACTGAAGCGTCAATAAAAAAGCCGGGCATATGCCTGGCTTTTTTATGCTCTTCGCGGGCATGAAAATCTTTACTCCCCGGCTTTGGATTGTGTTACTCCGGCTTGATCTCAATGACGCGGGCCAAAAGTGAACCCTGTTCCAGTTGAGTCTCTATGGTATCGCCGGTTTTCATGCTGCTCGCCTGAGTCAGTACCCTGCCACCAGCGTCTCGGGTGATGGAGTAGCCGCGGCTTAAGGTCGCCAGTGGAGACACGCTGGCGAGTGAGTGGCTGAGCCCCCCAAGGTGTGTTTGCGCATCTTCCAGCCTGTCTTCCATGGCGCCCTTGAGTCTTTCATCGAGGTAAGTGAGCCGCTGCTGTTCCATCATCAAGCGCTGGGCCGGTGAGTGGCGTTCGAGCCTTGCCTTTAACCGCTCTGTGGTAAGCGTGTGGGACGATAGGCGTCTCTGAATACTGGATGTCAGCCGCAGTTCCAACTCATCGAGGCGCTGGGACTGCTGCTGTAACTGGCGTTTAGGATCTTGCCGGTCGAGCCGGGATTGCAGTGAAATCAGACCGGAATGACGTTTAAGGGCGTAATGGCGCCAGCCCTGGGTCAGTCTGGCAAGGGCACCGGCGAGTTTTTGCTGCTTGTGGCTTTGGTCTCCCGACAGCAGCTCGGCGCCCGCAGAAGGCGTCGGTGCTCTGACATCGGCGACAAAGTCGGCAATGCTGGTATCTACCTCATGGCCCACCGCGCTCACTATGGTCAGGGTGCTGTTGTAGATGGCGTGAGCAAGGGCTTCGCTGTTGAAGCACCAGAGGTCTTCGAGGCTCCCGCCTCCCCGGGTGAGCAGGAGCACATCCACTTCAAGCCTCTGGTTGGCAAGCTCGATGGCACGAATGATGTCTTTGTCGGCGCCGGTGCCCTGAACTGCCGTGGGGTAAATTACTACCTCCACGCTTGGGTCACGTCTTTTCAGCACATGGAGCACATCGCGGATGGCCGCGCCTGTTGGGGAGGTGATAACCCCAATGCGCTGAATTGACTCGGGCAGCGGCCGCTTGGTGTCCTGGGCAAACAAACCTTCGGCGGCAAGTTTCATCTTCAGGGCTTCAAACTGGGCCGCCAGCAAGCCATCCCCAGCGGGGAACATGGCTTCAATCAGCAGCTGATAGTCGCCTCTGGGTTCATACACGCTGATACTGCCACGCACCAACACCTGCTGGCCGTTGATGGGCTTGAATGCCACTGTGGTGTTACGCCCCTTGAACATGGCACAGCGCAGCTGCGAATGGCTGTCTTTGAGGGTGAGGTACCAGTGGCCGGATGAAGGAGAAGAGAAATTGGAGATCTCGCCGGTCAGCCAAATCCGCCCCAACTGTCCCTCCAGAAGTTGCCGTACTTCGCCGTTGAGGCGGGACACGGTATAAACATCATTTTTAGGGACTTGCATTGAAAATTCCGGGCAAATGGTAATTTTTCACAATTTTGCATTTACCGACCCTCACTTGCAAGGTATAATGCCGCCGCAATATTTCACCTCTACTTATCCTACCCAAGGGGAGATGTTGCAATGCTACGTTTAATCAAAGAAGCGCTGACTTTTGACGATGTGTTACTGGTCCCTGCGCACTCAACCGTCCTCCCTAATACCGCAATCCTCAAGACTCGACTGACTCAAAAAATCGAGCTCAACATTCCTCTGGTGTCTGCCGCCATGGATACCGTCACTGAAGCCCGTTTGGCAATTGCCATGGCTCAGGAAGGTGGTTTGGGCTTTATTCATAAAAACATGAGCATCGAGGCCCAGGCTGAAGAAGTCCGCAAGGTTAAAATCTACGAAGCCGGTGTGGTACAGGACCCTGTGACTGTAACTCCGGGCACCACCTTGGCTGAGCTGCGTAAGCTCACCGAGCGTAACGGCTTTGCCGGTTACCCCGTGGTGAACGAAGCCAACGAGCTGGTAGGCATCATCACTGGCCGTGACGTACGCTTTGTGACCGACTGGTCCAAAACCGTGCAGGAAGTGATGACCCCGAAAGAACGTCTGGTGACGGTTCCTGAAGGCACTAAGCTGGAAGACGTGCAAAAGCTGATGCACACCAACCGTATCGAAAAGGTACTGGTAGTAGACGACAGCTTCTGCCTTAAAGGTCTTATCACTGTTAAAGACTTCGAAAAAGCTGAACGTAAGCCAAACGCCTGTAAAGACGAGCTGGGTCGCCTGCGTGTGGGCGCCGCTGTAGGTGCCGGTGCTGGCAACGAAGAGCGTGTTGATGCCCTGGTGAAAGCCGGTGTGGACGTACTGCTTATCGACTCATCCCATGGTCACTCCGAAGGCGTGTTGCAGCGTATCCGCGACACCCGCGCCAAGTATCCAGACTTGCAAATTATCGGTGGTAACGTGGCCACAGCTGAAGGCGCACTGGCGCTGGTTGAAGCCGGTGTAAACGCAGTGAAAGTGGGTATCGGCCCCGGCTCTATCTGTACCACCCGTATCGTTACCGGTGTGGGCGTACCACAAATCACAGCCGTGTCCGATGCCGCAGCTGCCGTTAAGCACCTGAATGTACCCGTGATTGCCGACGGCGGTATCCGCTTCTCCGGTGACCTTGCCAAGGCGCTGGCTGCCGGTGCATCGTGCATTATGGCCGGCTCCATGTTTGCCGGTACCGACGAAGCCCCGGGTGAAACCGAGCTGTATCAGGGCCGCGCTTACAAGTCTTACCGCGGCATGGGTTCCCTTGGCGCCATGAGCCAGGGTTCATCCGACCGTTACTTCCAGAGCGATAACGCCGCCGACAAGCTGGTGCCCGAGGGTATCGAAGGTCGTGTGCCATACAAGGGCAAGCTCAAGGAAATCATTCACCAGCACATGGGCGGCCTGCGCTCCTGTATGGGCCTCACCGGCTGCGCCACCATCAAAGAATTGGGTGAGAAGGCCCAGTTCGTGAAGGTGACCTCTGCCGGTATGGGCGAGTCCCACGTGCACGATGTGACCATCACCAAAGAAGCCCCGAACTACCGTACCGGCGGCTGATTGAAAAGGGCGGCTGCGTGTCGCCCTTGCTGTACCTGATGTCCGGTGCTCTTCTGCACCGGAATAAGATAAATGCCAAATGAGATAAAGGTTTTCCATGAGCAACATTCATGAGCACAAGATACTTATTCTGGATTTCGGCTCTCAGTACACTCAGCTGATCGCCCGCCGTATTCGTGAAATCGGCGTGTACTGCGAACTCTGGGCCTGGGATGTGACCGAAGCGCAAATCCGTGAATTTGCCCCTAACGGTATTGTTCTGGCCGGTGGTCCCGAGTCGGTAACCGAAGATAACTCTCCCCGCGCTCCCGAGTACGTGTTCGACGCCGGTGTGCCTGTGCTGGGGATTTGCTACGGCATGCAGACCATGAGCGAGCAGCTGGGCGGTAAGGTTATTCAGGGTGTTGGCGAGCGTGAGTTCGGTTATGCCCAGGTGGAAGTACTCACCGACAGCGCACTGCTGCGTCATATCGAAGACGGTATCTCTGATGCCGGCAAGCCAGTGCTGGACGTATGGATGAGCCACGGCGACAAGGTGTCTGCCATTCCTGAAGGCTTTGTGGCCGTTGCCAAGACTGAAACCTGTCCGTTTGCCGTGATGGCCAACGAAGACAAGAAGTTTTACGGCGTACAGTTCCACCCTGAAGTGACCCACACCCGTCAGGGCAAGCGCATGCTCGAACACTTTGTGATGGACATCTGTGGCTGTGACAACAAATGGCAGCCAGCCTCCATCATCGAAGACGCCGTTGAGCGCATCAAAGCCCAGGTGGGTGACGATGAAGTGATCCTCGGCCTCTCAGGCGGTGTGGATTCATCCGTGACTGCCATGCTGCTGCACCGTGCCATCGGCGAGCGCCTGACCTGTGTGTTCGTTGACAACGGCCTTTTGCGTCTCAATGAAGCCAAGCAGGTACTGGAAATGTTCGGTGACCACTTTGGTCTCAACATCGTCCACGTGGATGCCGAAAACCGCTTCCTCGAAGCGCTCAAGGGCGAAAACGACCCAGAAGCCAAGCGTAAGATCATTGGCCGCGTATTCGTGGAAATCTTCGACGAAGAAGCCTCCAAGTGTGTTAACGCCAAGTGGCTGGCTCAGGGCACCATTTACCCTGACGTGATTGAATCTGCAGGCAGCGCCACCGGCAAGGCCCATGTGATCAAGTCACATCACAACGTGGGCGGTCTGCCGGATGACATGGAGCTGGGCTTGGTTGAGCCACTGCGGGAACTCTTCAAAGACGAAGTACGTAAGATTGGTCTGGAACTCGGCCTGCCTTACGACATGCTCTATCGCCACCCATTCCCAGGCCCGGGCCTTGGGGTGCGTGTACTGGGCGAAGTGAAGAAAGAGTACTGCGACCTTTTGCGCCGCGCTGATGCCATCTTCATCGAAGAGCTGCACCGCGCCGATCTGTACAACAAGGTCAGCCAGGCGTTCACCGTGTTCCTGCCGGTTCGCAGTGTGGGCGTGATGGGCGATGGCCGTAAGTACGACTGGGTTGTGTCGCTGCGCGCCGTCGAAACCATCGACTTTATGACTGCACACTGGGCGCACCTGCCATATGATTTCCTTGGCCGCGTTTCCAACCGCATCATCAACGAAGTCGACGGCATCTCCCGCGTGGTGTATGACATCTCCGGCAAGCCACCTGCCACCATCGAGTGGGAATAAGCCTGAGGCTTATCTGGGCTAACCCTCTAAAAAGGCGCTTCGGCGCCTTTTTTATTTGAACTCTAATCAAGCTTCCTACTTTGGGTTTTGTTGATGATTTTGTAGGCCACTTGGACAATAACTTGGCCAAACTGCGTTTGGTAAAAGTCGCGGCCTTCCAGCCCGCCTCCGGGCAAGGGGTATTGCTTGTCCAATACCCCTTGCATCCCCAAGGACACCCCACCGATGCTGACAGCCCCTCGGCCTTTTGGGGAAAATGGCCACCACAACAGACTCGCGTCCTGCTCGACTGTTGTTACCTCGGCATCAATGTCTCGATTGCTGCCATTTTCTCCCAACGCCCTCGGCAGCATCGGAACGGGGAAGTGGTCACTACACCCTGTGCAATTTGCACGATGCTGATGGAAACGAAGGATGGCCGCTTTACCTCTGCGTCTAACTGCTATTAAATGAGATGGCTCCCTAATGCTAAGTTGTTCTAAAAAGGTGAAATAGTGACAATATTTGACATGGAGAAAGACGACTTACTCAGGCTATCTGATACTCAGCTTGAAGAGTTGCTCGCTCGCCTCGCTGAGGCTGAAGTGGCTGCGAATGGTCATAGTCCCGCATGGGTTAGTTGGTCAGGTTCAATCAATGCTCCCGATGGTGGCATTGATATCCACGTTCAAATACCTGTTGCTCAGCTGAACACTGGATTTCTTGAAAGGGCCGATACGATCCTGCAGGCAAAAAAACACTCGATGCCGAATGGTGCCATCACCAAGGAAATGACCACCAACGGGGTGCTAACAGCGACGATCTCAGAGCAGGCTTCAAAGGGGGGAAGCTACATCATCGTCAGCTTAAATGATGATTGTTCTCCTACCATGATGAAAGACCACCTCGCAGCGATGCGAAATGCCGTGAAGGATGACACCTGCGGTAGCAATATTCACCTTGATTTCTACGATCGCTCGAAACTGATTCAATGGTTGCGCCAGCATCCTTGTCATGCTGTGGGTCAAGGGAAAGCTCGGTCAGGGATACTCAGGTTGGCAGCCATACGGGGCTTGGAGCAATCCACCACAAGGTGTCATAGATACTCTTATTTCTGCCCCTGGAGTGACGATTAAACTGCCGTCAGGAATGGGCCAAAATCTCAGTATTGAGGATGCTATCAATCCCATGCGGGATCTAATCAGGTCGACTAACAAGGCTGTTCGTATCACAGGGTTGTCTGGCGTAGGAAAAACCAGAATCGTGCAGGCGCTCTTTGATGAAACGATTGGCACGGGCGCTCTCGACCGAACCATAGCTGTCTACGTTGATACCGGTGCCGAGCCTGAACCATCTGCAACGGCGATGCTAGATAGACTAATTGCCGAGGGGCGACGAGCAATTATGGTCCTCGATAATTGCCCATCAGAACTACACTCTTCACTGGCCAGCAAAGTATCAGCCACAAGTGGTAAGGTAAGCCTCATCACGGTTGAGTATGACATCAGAGACGATAAGCCGCAGACGACTGAAGTAATACACATAGAGGCGGTCGGGCCGGAGGTGGCCGAACAGCTTGTAAATCGCCGCTTCCCTGGCATCGGTCAGATTAACG
This sequence comes from Shewanella amazonensis SB2B, assembly GCF_000015245.1. Taxonomy (NCBI): domain Bacteria; kingdom Pseudomonadati; phylum Pseudomonadota; class Gammaproteobacteria; order Alteromonadales; family Shewanellaceae; genus Shewanella; species Shewanella amazonensis. The sequence goes on along the minus strand of NC_008700.1, from coordinate 2,830,936 downwards.
CCCGCCGAATAGCTGTGTTTGCAGATGGGAATGCAAGGGTGGCCCTGGCAATCGCCGAGAGGGTAGAGGAAGGCGAGAGCTTGGCCCAACTTTCTGACACCCAGTTGTTTAACCGCTTGTTTGAACAGCGCAACCATCCAGACGAAAATCTTCGGGAACAAGCTGAAATACTGTCTCTGGTATATTCGTTCTCGGTATCAATTCCTAAAGACGCTCACTGCGAGTTGGAAGTGCTGAGTTCGCTATCGGGATATTCCCAGACCCAATTGTTTCGAACTGTCAGCAAGTTATTGGACCGTCATGTCGTACAGAAGAGGGGGTATTGGAGGGCAATACTGCCCCATGCCATTGCGAATAAACTGGCTGCATCTGCACTTAATAGTATCCCGATTGAACAACTCAGGTTGACCTTTGAAGCCGCTGGCCGACAACGTTTGCTACTGTCGTTCGCACACAGGTTGGGGCTGTTACACGATCACTCAGTGGCGAAAGAGATCGTTGAGGCTTGGCTTCAGCCAGATGGGCTGCTGGGGCGGATGACAGAGTTGAACGAAATGTCAGCACGAATGCTGGCCTATATCGGCCCGGTTGCGCCTGAAGCACTGCTCGACAGGATCGAAGCCGAGCTTACCGCCTCTGATTTTAAAGGTATGAAGCCGAGTTATAATTCACGGCGGACAACCATTCTCAATCTTTTACAATCACTGGCGTACGAACCAAATGCCTTTGAGCGTTGCGTTAGACTTTTAATTCGTGTGGCGGATTTTGAAGAAGAGAGCAACAACTACGACGCAGCTCGCAATAGAATCACGCGATTTTTCCAACCATATCTGTCTGGCACGCATGCGTCTTTGGAACAGCGCATTGCGATCATGAATGAATGTCTTTCATCAGACGTTGCGGGACGAAGGTCGTTGGGTTTTGAGATGCTCTCGACTGCCCTAGATGGGCCGCCGTGGTCAGGGTCTGGTATGAACGAATTTGGTGCTCGCCCAAGAGACTATGGCTTTTACCCTAATCACTATGAGCTGGTGGAGTGGCGCAACGCCTTTATCGAAGTTGCAGTGCGGTTGGGAATCGCTGGCAATCTTGATTTTGAAGTCCCTGCACGACAGATCCTGGCGGACAAATTTAGAATAATGTGGCGCCAAAAAGGGATGAGGGACAAGCTTGTCGATGCTGCTCGCCAGCTTCATTCCCATCATCCTTGGAACGAGGGTTGGAAAGCTGTTCGTTCCACGATTTATATCGACTACACCAAGCGTAAAGACAAGGATGGTTTTGAGGTGCTACCGGAAAACCTTGTCGCACTGGAGAAGGAGTTGGAGCCTCAGGACTTGATTTCATCAATTCTGACATTTGTCCTGGGTCAGGGGCATGACTATTGGGCCCTTGATCCCGATTTTGATCATGAAAGCACTATTAAATACGGTGAAGTTTCGAAAAGACTAGATGCCAAGGCACTTAAATTGGGTGAGGACTTTGCTGCATCAGACCATACGCTTGACGAGTTGGGTCCCAATTTGTTCTCCAATAATTGGATGCCCTATCGAGCCGTATTCGGGAGAGGACTGGCAAAAGGGGCTTTAGATAGGAGAGTTGGTTGGCTTCTGCTAGTTGAACAATTGAAACATCAGCCAGGGGCCAACAGAAATTTTGCAGTGTTTTGCGGCTTCATTGACGAAATTGATTCTGTCGATTCTTTATTAGCACAAGAGCTACTTGACGAATGCGCACTGCATCCTGAACTTAGACACGTATTGGTCGACTTGCATCCCCAACGGGAGTTCACAGAAACCGATTTGGATCGCTGCATCGCGATTCTGGATGACCCTGACATTCATCCTCACATGTATGGACCAATCTTATGGAGGGGGTCGTATGCAAATTTGCCCAGAGAGCGTGTTCTCAATCTTGCTCAGCGACTGCTAAGTAAACCGAACGGCGATAATGTTGTTTTGGATGCCCTAAGCATGAGGGAACATGGCAAAGATAAAACTGTGGATACGCTTGGTTCTGACTTTCGGCAGATAGGCCTAAGGGCTGCAATACAAAGGATCCTAAGAGGTGGGCAAGATTCCGGCGGATCTATAGACCATCACATGGAGTGTGTAGTCGGAGCAGCTTTGCGCTTTGATGGCAATGAAACCGAAAAGTTGGAGTGGATGAATACTATTTTTGCGGTTGTAGATGAACGCTATGGTTACGTTTATGCCTTTGAAAATGCAATTGAGACCACCGCTGCATTGATGCCAGAAGCGTTCCTTAATCGCGTCTTTGAGGGCACAGAAGAACAACAACATCGACGACAGTTTTTTATTAGCCATGAAGGCCTGCATGGCTCTCCTCTCGCAAAAATTAATGTGGAAGTATTGCTTGAGTGGTGCCGTGCCAGAGACGATAGCAGCGTGTGGGCTTCTGTCGCTGCGGGTATCAGCCTTTGGTCAAATGATGGAGAGCTGGGGATTGTTACTATGTCGGTTTCAGCCACTAGGCTGCTGGAAGCTGCTCCTGAGCCAGCATCTATCCTAGAGGTATTCGCCGAGCGTGTCACGCCTTCATCTTGCTCAGGTAGCCTAGCAGATGCGATGCAAGTCAGAGCGGATGCGATTGTCACGTTGGTTGAGCACAAAAGCCCGGAGATCGCTGAGGCTGCTAAATCAGTGTCAGCAAAGCTGATTGAGCGGATTAAATACGAGAAGTTGCGAGAACAGCAAATTGATGAGGATCGTGAACAGCGGTTTGAGTGAAGACATATTAAGCAAACGTCAGAAATGAATGAGCAGTGACTCTATTTGCCCATGTATTGGCAGAACGAATTAAACGCGGGTAGTGGGCTTGCAAAGCCAGTGGCGCAGTCGTTGAATAAATGACTCACTTTCATGTCTGGATTTAGAAACAGGGAACAGTTCGCTTATGAAGATTGACCACATCACCCTTTTGGTGTCATCGCTGGAAATAAGCATGCCTTACTACGAGCAATTACTGCCCTTGCTCGGTTTTTCAAAAAAGAAAAACCACATCTGGACGGATGGTGAGGGCTTTTTCTTTCAATTCCTGCAGGCAAAAACGGGTACCTCAGCCTATGAGCGTTACGGCGCCGGCATGAATCACCTGGGCTTTGGCGCCTCATTGCCTGAGCAGGTTTATGGGGTGCGCGCCGCCATGGCGGAGGCGGGGTTTGAGGTGCCTGAGGTGCAAAATCTCGGTGGTGCCGTCGCCCTGTTTATGAAAGACCCTGACGGGGTGCGCTTCGAAGTCACCTATTACCCACCGGGGATGGCTGTGGTTGATTAACCTCTGTGGGTGTACTGCTTTCTCCTCAGTGCCCGTGTTCGACCAACAACAATCATGAAATCATTTTCTTATAAAGGGCTGCGACCTTTGGAAGCGTGAAACGTCAGAAGGTGCAGCACAGTGCCTTAGCCGACGGCAGACCGAGATTACCTCTACACTAACCAGCCAGGACCTGCTCTGTACCGTTCGCTCCGATACTTTTGGGGTTGAGAGGTGTTCATGTGAGTCATGGCTATGGTTCGCCGTTTATTGCCCCACTTCCATTGGCGCTGAATTGATATCGCTATCCCAATCGCGGCGCAGAATAACGCTGCGTTTATACTGCCACTTCAATTCGGTTACGGCCGCTGTCTTTTGCACGGTAAAGCGCTTCATCTGCGGCCTTAAGCGCCTTTTCGAGGCCTCCATGATTGGGTGATACACAGGTAAGCCCCGCACTGATGGTGATATTGATGGCCTGACCATTGAGATTGAAATGGCTGGACTCAACCAGTTGGCGCAAGGCTTCCATTCTTTTGCTTGCCTGTGCCAACTCGGCTTGCCTGAACTCCAGTAAAAACTCCTCGCCTCCCCAACGGAAAAACTGGTCATCTTCACGTATATGGTTGCTGATAAGTTTGGCAAGCTCAACCAGCACAAAGTCACCGGCATCGTGGCCATAGGTATCATTGATGCGCTTGAAGTGGTCCACATCCACAAGAGCAAACACGGTGCTGCCGCTGTGCGTTTTGGGTGCTTTGAAGGCGCGGCGGTTCAGGGCGCCGGTAAGGGGATCGGTGGCGGCAATTTTTTTAAGCAAACTTTGCTGCACTAACTGATGATGAAAGAGCAGCAATAAGCCGGTGGCTGAGAGGAGAAGCCCGATTGACTGCAATACGTCTTCTACAAAGGCAAATTCTGTTGGCACTGTGATTTCATCCAACCAGTCCATCAGGCTGGCAAAGAAGGAGATGATTGCACCGCTAAGGAGCAGGACATAGCTGTAGGTGAGGTGGCGTATGTAGTGGCAGCTGAACATAATCACCAACCAGAAGAGCACAGGCACACTCTCGAGGAGTAATTCAAGGTGCTTTAGCTGAGGCTGATGCTCTGTCCACTTAAGATACAAGGCTGCATAAAGGAGTCCGAGGATCAGAGTAAGATATTGAATGTATAAGTGTCCGGATTGCTTATGAAAATGCATTAGCAGCGGCCTTTGAAATGTCTGACTAAAGTCTAGCCACAGCCGCAGATTTTGCCAGGTAAGGGAGGCGGCAGTTATACTGTGCCCATTAAAATTGGGGTGGAAATGACATTGCAACAAACAGAGCTGGACAAGCATTTTATGTCGCTTGCACTTGAGGCTGCCAAAGAGGCCGAGGCAAGGGGGGAAGTCCCCGTTGGGGCCGTCCTGGTAAGAGAAGGGCTGGTCATTGCGACCGGCTATAACCACAATATTGGTCTTAACGATCCCAGCGCCCATGCAGAGATGCAGTGCCTGCGGGAAGCCGGGCGTATGCTGGGCAATTATCGTCTGCTGGATACCACTCTTTATGTCACCCTTGAGCCCTGCGCCATGTGTGCCGGTGTGATGGTGCACAGTCGTATTGAACGCCTGGTGTTTGGCGCAAAAGACGAGAAAACCGGCGCCGCCGGCAGTGTGGTGGATTTGGTCAGGCACCCAGCCTTTAACCATCAAATACAGGTGGAGGAAGGTGTGTTGGCCGAGGAATGCTCTGGCATGCTCAGCGATTTCTTCCGTCGTCGCCGTAAAGAGCAAAAAGCCCTTAAGCAGGCTGCCCGTGACACGCAGTCTGCTTCGGAATAAAAATAGGGTGGAAAGTGGGCGCAGGCCCTGTGCGATTAGTCTTCGGTTTGAATAAGACTGAAGAAGAGTTTTTGTCTGCGCAGTAAACGACTGTGGCGGAACTTGACCAGAGTGCGGCGTCTTGCTGCTGTACGGTTATTGATGATTTTTCTTTTCATGTAAGGCCCCTTGTAACTCATTGGTCCTTAACGGCCAATTCTTTTTCTATACCGCACATTAGCAGTGGTCTGTGATACTGGCAAGAGCAGGGGATCACAGCCACAGTCGCGGTGGTGAAATTCTGTTCATCAGTAAAGGGGTTATTCGCGGGGAGCCGCGGTTGGTGGCTCTGCGCCACTGCTGGCGGCGGTTTCTTCTACCTGAATTTCATCCGGAAGCTGTGGCTCATCTTTGGGTTTTTGATTGTCGACCCAAACCAGAGTGTCGTAATAGCGGCGGATGGAGTCCACATAGTGCACAGCTTCACCGCCTCTGGCATAACCATAACGGGTTTGGCTGTAAAACTTCCTTTTTTGCAGCAATGGCAATACCTGTTTCACATCCCGCCAGGCGCTGGGATTTAGCCCCTGCGCTTCAGCCAGCCTGCGTGCATCCTCCAAATGACCCAAACCTATGTTGTAGGCGGCCAGCGCAAACCACATCCGCTGATTTTCGGGGATGGATTCCGGCAGGCGATTTATCAAGTCCCGCAGATAATCGGCGCCACCACGGATGCTTTGGCGCGGGTCGAGGCGATTGGTCACCCCCAACTGGCTGGCGGTGGCATTGGTCAGCATCATCATGCCACGTACCCCGGTAGGAGAGCGGGCATTGGGGTTCCAGTGTGACTCCTGATAACTGGCTGCGGCCAGCTTTCGCCAGTCCAAATCACCGGCATATTCTTCAAACAAAGGCCGGTAACGGGGCAGTTTGGCATCGATGGCGCGGATAAAAGCGCGGGTGTCGACATAATCGAAACGCTTCACGTGGCCGAAGTATTTTTCATTGAGATGGGCCAGGGTGCCGGCACGTTTTTCCTGGTGCCAGAAGGCCAGCAGCTTGCTCATCAGGGCATCGCTATTTTGAGCAGGCAACAGCCAGACCACAGGTACCTTTTCCTCCAGCACCAGGCCGCTTCTGAGCTCCGGCATATAGCGGCGGTTAATGTCCAGACTGGTTGATTGCGCCAGGGTGTAATTGAGCTCGCCACTGGCAATCATGGCAATGAGCTCGTCGTTGTCTTTTTCGCTGGTTTGCTCCCAGCTCAGATTTGTATGGGTTTGCTGCAGCCTCGTGAGGGTTTCCACAAACGCCGAATCGGCCACCACAGTGAGATTGCCGCTGAGCTGTTCTATGGATTCCGGCGCCCTGTTACCCTGACGGTACACCACTACCTGGTCCACCCGGTAAAGGGGCGGTCCCATACGAAAACGATTGCGGCGGTTGGGGCTTTCGGTGATACCGGCGGCAATCAGGTCAATTTCGCCTTTGGCCAACGCATCATAAAGCTCGCTTCTGTTGCTGTATGGCTGCATTTCCAAAGGTTTACCCAAATAGTCGGCAAACTTCTGGGCCAGCTCATAATCAAAGCCGGACAGGCCCTGGCCCGAACTCATGTAGATCTGTGCACCGTACAGGGTGCCCACGCGAAGTGTCTCGGCTTCTGCTTTGGGTTGTGGTGCGTCCACAACAAGGCCTGGTGGCTGACAGGCTGTCAGCACCAGTACACTCGTCAGCAGAAAAAGGACTCGTCTTAATCTAATCAATAAATTAACCCCAGGAAATTCAGTCAAGACTGGTCGAAAACGGCGCAATTCTACCCGATGCATCCTGAGCCCTTGCTGAACAGTCCGGCAATCCGTGCCAGAACCGGAACCCAATATTACAGGAAACACTGTTTTGAGTAAGCATGGCAGGTGATTTACGGGGCGCATTTCCCTATAATAGCGCCACCTCTGACCCTGTAATTATAAAAAGTAAGGTGAATTGACGTGATGGAGATCATCCGTGGAGCTCCTGCACTCTCGGCGTTTAGAGTGCAAAAGCTGATGGAAGCCTGTGAAAATGCAGCACTTCCTGTACGCCAAATCTATGCCGAATATATCCATTTGGCGGACTTGAACGAGGCGCTCAATGCTACCGAGCAAGAAAGACTCGGCAAGATCCTGACCTACGGTCCCGCCATTGAGCCCCATGCCCCCACAGGAACCCTCCTGTTTGTCACTCCCCGCCCCGGCACCATCTCTCCCTGGTCCTCCAAAGCTACCGACATCGCTCACAATTGTGGCCTTGACAAGATCAAGCGTCTGGAGCGTGGTGTTGCTTACTATGTTGAGTCGGATGCCCTGAGCGATGCTCAGACCAAGGAGCTCAAAGCCCTGATCCACGACCGCATGGTAGAAGTGGTGCTGGCGAGCTTTGACGATGCCGCTGTGCTGTTTGCCCACACCGAGCCCAAGCCTTTTACCAGCGTCAACATCCTCGGCGAAGGCCGCGCCGCGCTGGAAGTGGCCAACCGCAACATGGGTCTGGCACTGGCGGAAGATGAAATCGACTATCTGGTGGAAAACTTCACCCGCCTGGGTCGTAACCCCAACGACATCGAGCTGATGATGTTTGCCCAGGCAAACTCTGAGCACTGTCGTCACAAGATTTTCAACGCCGATTGGACCATCGACGGCGCAGAGCAGCCCAAGTCGCTGTTCAAAATGATCAAAAACACCTTCGAAACCACCCCGGACAATGTGCTGTCTGCCTATAAGGATAACGCCGCCGTGATGGTGGGTACCGAGGCTGGCCGCTTCTTCCCGGACGCCGACGGTGTTTACAACTACCATCAGGAGCCGGTTCATATCCTGATGAAGGTGGAAACCCACAACCACCCAACTGCTATCAGCCCCTACCCGGGTGCTGCCACCGGCTCCGGTGGTGAAATCCGTGACGAAGGTGCAACCGGCCGCGGCGCCAAGCCAAAGGCGGGTTTGACCGGTTTCAGCGTATCCAACCTGAAGATCCCGGGCTTTGTGCAGCCTTGGGAAGGCAACTATGGCAAGCCAGACCGCATAGTAACAGCGCTGGATATCATGACCGAAGGCCCTCTGGGCGGTGCTGCCTTTAACAACGAGTTTGGCCGTCCGGCGCTTTTGGGTTACTTCCGTACCTACGAGCAGGAAGTATCGAGCCACAACGGCGTAGAAGTGCGTGGTTACCACAAGCCCATCATGCTCGCCGGTGGTATTGGTAACATCCGCGAAGACCATGTGCAGAAAGGTGAAATCACCGTTGGCGCCAAGCTGATAGTGCTGGGTGGCCCTGCGATGAACATTGGCCTTGGCGGCGGCGCCGCTTCTTCCATGGCCTCGGGCCAGTCCAGCGAAGATCTCGATTTTGCTTCTGTACAGCGCGACAACCCAGAGATGGAGCGTCGCTGTCAGGAAGTCATCGACCGCTGCTGGCAGATGGGTGACAAGAACCCTATCCAGTTTATCCACGACGTGGGTGCTGGTGGTTTGTCCAACGCCCTGCCTGAGCTGGTGAACGATGGCGACCGCGGTGGCCGTTTCGAGCTGCGCAAGGTGCTGTGCGACGAACGCGGCATGAGCCCGCTGGAAATCTGGTGTAACGAGTCCCAGGAGCGTTATGTGCTGTCTGTGGCTGCCGAAGATCTCGACACCTTCGCCGCCATCTGTGAGCGTGAGCGTGCGCCATTTGCCGTAGTGGGTGAAGCCACTGCCGAGCCGCACTTAAGCCTCAATGACGAGCATTTCGGTAACACCCCAATCGATTTGCCACTGGAAGTGCTTTTGGGCAAGCCGCCCAAGATGAGCCGCCAGGTGGAAAGCAAAAAGGCGGTAAGTCCTGCACTGGATCAGAGCAAGATTGCCGTAGGTGAAGCCGTCAAGCGCGTACTGTCACTGCCAACTGTGGCCGACAAGACCTTCCTTATTACCATCGGTGACCGCACCGTGACAGGCCTTGTGGCCCGCGACCAGCTGGTTGGCCCATGGCAGGTGCCTGTGGCTGACTGCGCCGTAACCGCCGCCACCTTCGACACCTATGCCGGTGAAGCCATGTCCATGGGCGAGCGCACGCCGCTGGCACTGCTGGACTTTGGCGCATCTGCCCGCATGGCGGTGGCCGAGTCCATTATGAACATCGCCGGTGCCGACATTGGCTCGTTCAAGCGCATTAAGCTCTCTGCCAACTGGATGGCCGCTGCCGGTCACCCGGGTGAAGACGCAGGTCTCTATGAAGCGGTAAAAGCCGTGGGCGAAGAGCTGTGTCCTGAGCTTGAACTCACCATCCCTGTGGGCAAGGACTCCATGTCCATGAAGACCGCCTGGGAAGTGAACGGCGAGAAGAAAGCCGTGACCGCGCCTATGAGCCTTATTATCTCTGCCTTCGGCGCAGTGAATGATGTGCGCAATACCGTGACCCCGGAGCTTCGCTGTGACAAGGGTGATACCAGCATCCTCTTTATCGACCTTGCCAATGGTCAAAACCGCCTCGGTGGTTCGTGCCTGGCGCAGGTGTTTGGTGAGCTGGGTGATGTGGCCCCGGATCTGGATAACGCCGCCAGTCTGCGCGGTTTCTTCGAGACCATGCAGAAGCTCGTTGCCGCCAAGCAGGTGATGGCATACCACGACAAGAGTGACGGTGGTCTGTTCACTACGCTCGTGGAAATGGCCTTTGCCGGTAACACGGGTCTGGACATCAACCTGGCTGGAATCGCAGGCTCGGATCTTGAGCGTCTCTTCAACGAAGAGCTCGGCGGTGTTATTCAGGTAAGTAAAGCCGATGAAGCTGCTGTACGCAGCGCCTTCGAAGCCGCCGGTCTTGCCGTACACGCCGTTGCCAAGTTGAACACTGATGGTCAGGTGCGTATCCACGATGGCGAGCGTCTGGTGTTTGAAGACAGCCGCGTAGCACTGCGCACTGTGTGGTCCGAGACTACCTACCGCATGCAGGCCCTGCGTGATAACCCTGAGTGTGCCCGCCAGGAGTTTGAACTTAAGCAGAAGGCCGACGAGCCGGGTCTGACCGTGAAGCTTGGCTTCGACCCAAGCGAAGACGTGGCAGCGCCTTATATCCTCAAGGGCGCCGCGCCCAAGATGGCGATTCTGCGCGAGCAGGGCGTAAACTCCCATGTGGAGATGGCGGCCGCGTTTGATAGAGCCGGTTTTGAGAGCCGCGACGTGCACATGTCTGACATCCTCTCTGGCCGTATCAGCCTGGAAGAATTCCAGGGTCTGGTAGCCTGTGGCGGCTTCTCTTACGGTGACGTGCTCGGCGCAGGTGAAGGCTGGGCCAAGTCCATCCTCTTTAACCAGCGTGCCCGCGATGAGTTCAGCCGCTTCTTCGAGCGCGACAGCAGCTTCGCCCTCGGTGTATGTAACGGTTGTCAGATGATGTCGAACCTTAAAGACATCATCCCCGGTGCCGAGCACTGGCCACGTTTCGTGCGTAACCGCTCTGAGCGCTTTGAAGCCCGCTTCAGTCTGGTAGAAGTGCAGTCGAGTCCATCGCTGTTCTTCTCTGGTATGGAAGGCTCACGCATGCCAATCGCCGTATCTCACGGTGAAGGTTTTGCCGAGTTCGCCAACGCCGAAGCGTTGGCCCGCGCCGAAGCCACAGGCACAGTGGCGCTGCGTTACGTGAACGGTCATGGCGAAATCGCCACCCAGTACCCGCAGAACCCCAATGGCTCGCCAAACGGCCTGACCGGTATCACCACCCTGGATGGCCGCGTGACCATCATGATGCCGCACCCTGAGCGGGTATTCCGCACTGTGGCCAACTCCTGGCACCCGGACAACTGGGGCGAGGACAGCCCATGGATGCGCATGTTCCGTAACGCCCGGGTGAAACTGGGTTAATCGGTACTGATGTTCAGCCAATAAAGCTGACAAAAAGGAGCGATGAGAATCGCTCCTTTTTTTATTTGGTTAACAATCTGAATTTTAATATTTATTTCTCGAACTTTTTTGCGAGTTTTTCGGGGTTGAGACTTTTGCAACTTCAACGTCAATTTGTCCCTGAAGTCGCCATATCCCAAATCACGCCCATAAAAAAATGCCCCGCACCTTTTCAGGGAGGGGCCGTTTTGCGCTAACAAAACATCAATTCACTTCAAGGGAAATCGGTTACTGCTTACAGCGGACGAGCGTTGTAAAGTTCAACGAAAACGCGCTTATAAGCCTTAATCACACGGTCAAAGAAGTTTTTCATGGCACATCTCCACAGTCAGTTTCAGGGGTTGCGGAGTGAGCCCCGGAACACGTCAATTGGGGGCATCTCCTCGACTTGTGCGTATATTAGCCAGTCATCTCGTTAGTCTCAAACGAGAAAAATTGAAATTATTCATTAAAAAAACTTATCAACTAAAATGGTGTTGCGTATTAAATTGTAAATAAATAAATTAAAAACAATGGCATATGATTTGTTTTCGTTATTTTGTTGTAGATATATTTATGTTTTATCGCATTTCTCCTTGGTTTGTGGTGGGTTTATTCAGTTTTATACGATCAGGGTGCGAAAATACGCATCTTTTGTGGGGTGAGGGTGCTTTCCTATTCCATTGGATATGGGGTGTCAATCACGCCGCCTCACAAAATGTGTGCTCGGTTGCAAATTCCACTTAAAGCCCCCGCATTGATTGATTTACGTCAATTCAGGGTGGTATAAAATTGCTGCTGAAACTCCTTAAAACCAGGTGTAATTGCCTGATTGCAATAATTTTTGGGTGTTTCACACCCGGTGACGCCGGGTGGTCATCACAAACTGCTGCAAAAGTGTGAGTTGAGTCTGGATTATCGGGGCGAAAACACGCAGGCAGGGAAGATGGACCAGGACGTCAAAATGTCTGCCCCTGGACCGATTCAGAATGCCGGGGCATCAATAACTCAAATTTTACTATCCTACAAAGGTTGCTGCGCTTATCGATGGGGATCGGATAAGGGTAGCAGGACGCACCAAGTAAGGAGTCGCTGATGATTGTTGAAGAGGTTGTTGAGCTATCGCGCTTGCAGTTTGCGCTGACGGCCATGTATCACTTCCTGTTTGTACCCCTGACCCTGGGCATGGCCTTTCTGCTGGCTATCATGGAATCGCTTTACGTGATGACCAACAAGCAGATCTACAAGGACATGACCAAGTTCTGGGGTAAGCTGTTCGGGATTAACTTTGCCCTGGGCGTGACCACGGGCCTGGCCATGGAATTCCAGTTTGGAACCAACTGGTCATACTATTCTCACTATGTTGGCGACATCTTCGGTGCGCCCCTTGCCATTGAAGGCTTAATGGCCTTCTTCCTCGAATCAACCTTTGTGGGCATGTTCTTCTTTGGTTGGGATAGATTCTCCAAGCGTCAGCACCTCACGGTAACCTGGCTGATGGCGCTCGGTACCAATATGTCGGCATTGTGGATTCTGGTAGCCAATGGCTGGATGCAGAACCCTGTGGGATCTGTGTTCAATTACGAAACCATGCGCATGGAAATGACCAGCTTTGCCGAAGTGGTCTTTAACCCGGTTGCTCAGGTGAAGTTTGTTCACACAGTGGCCTCCGGCTATGTGGCTGGTGCCATGTTCGTGCTGGCTATCAGTGCTTACTACATCCTGAAAAAGCGTGACCTGCCGTTTGCCCGTCGCTCTTTCGCCATTGCCGCAAGCTTTGGTATGGCCTCTATCCTGTCTGTTATCGTGCTCGGCGATGAGTCCGGTTATAAGGTGGGTGAGGTACAGCGTGTGAAACTGGCTGCCGTTGAAGCCGAATGGCACACAGAGCCAGCTCCTGCCTCCTTTACCGTAGTGGGTTTTCCAAATCAGGAAACCATGCACACCGACGGCGCCATCAAGATCCCTTATGCCATGGGTATTATCGCTACCCGTTCATTGGACGAGGAAGTAACAGGTCTGCGCGATCTGGTGGATGAGCACGAAGTACGTATCCGTAACGGTATGAAGGCTTACGCCATGCTCGAAGAGCTGCGTGCCGGAAACAAGGACCCTGAGCTTAAGGCGGCTTTTGAAGAAGCCAAGATAGACCTGGGCTATGGTCTGCTGCTCAAGCGTTACACCGACAAGGTGGTTGATGCCACCGAAGAGCAAATCAAGGCCGCTGCCAAGGATTCTATCCCAAGCGTGGCACCGCTGTTCTGGTCGTTCCGTGTCATGGTGGGCCTGGGCGTTATCATGCTGTTCGTGTTTGCCGCGGCCTTCTGGCAGAGCACACGTCACCGCATCGAAGAAAAGAAATGGGTACTCAAGGCCGCGCTCTACAGCCTGCCGCTGCCCTGGATTGCTATCGAGTGTGGTTGGTTTGTGGCCGAGTATGGTCGCCAGCCATGGACCATCTCTGAAGTGCTGCCAACCTTTATGTCGGCCTCCAGCCTGAACCCAAGCGATCTCTGGTTCAGTATCGCCTCTATCACACTGTTCTACTCAGTGCTGTTGGTGATTGAGCTCTTCCTGATGTTCAAGTATGCCCGTCTTGGCCCAAGCAGCCTCAAGACCGGCCGCTACCATTTCGAGAAGCTGGAAGCCTAAGGGAAGGATAAGACTATGTTTGATTACGAAGTATTGCGTTTTATCTGGTGGGCCCTGGTCGGCGTGCTCTTTATCGGCTTCGCTGTCACCGACGGTTTCGACATGGGTGTGGGTGCCTTGCTGCCAGTTATCGGCAAGGATGACACCGACAGAAGAGTCATGATCAACACCGTTGCCCCCCACTGGGACGGTAACCAGGTATGGCTTATCACCGCCGGTGGCGCGCTCTTTGCCGCCTGGCCCATGGTCTATGCCGTGTCTTTCTCGGGCTTCTATGTGGCCATGGTGATTGTGCTGCTGGCGCTGTTTTTGCGTCCGGTGGGCTTTGACTATCGCTCCAAGATTGAAGCACCAAAATGGCGTAAGTCCTGGGACTGGGCGCTGTTTGTGGGCTCCTTCGTGCCGCCGCTGATTATCGGTGTTGCCTTTGGTAACCTGCTGCAGGGCGTACCCTTCAATTTTGATGAGTTCCTGCGTGCCAAATACCACGGTGGCCTGTTTGGTCTGCTTAACCCCTTCGGTCTGTTGGCCGGCTTGGTTAGCGTGAGCATGTTTATGATGCAGGGCGCAACCTGGCTGCAGATGAAGACTGAAGGCGAGCTGCGGGTGCGTGCCACCAATGCCGCTCAGCTGCTGGCACTTCTGCTGGTCGTACTGTTTGCCGCGGCTGGTTTCTGGGTCGCCAATGGCATCGATGGTTATGTGATTACCTCGGCTATCGACACCCACGCTGCCTCTAATCCAGTGGGTAAAACCGTTGAGTTGGTAAGTGGTGCCTGGATGGCGAACTATCAGACGTACCCCATCACCATGGCTTTCCCTGTACTGGGTCTGGCGATGCCGGTGCTGGTGATTCTTGCAAGCCGTTTTAACCGCAGTGGTTTTGCCTTCCTGTTCAGCTCGCTGGCGGTTGCCGGTGTGATCCTGACCTGCGGCGCGGCCATGTTCCCGTTCGTGATGCCATCTTCACTGGAGCCGGGCGTGAGCCTGACCATGTGGGATGCCACCGCCAGTGAAATGACCCTGACCGTGATGACCTGGGCTGCCATTATCTTTGTTCCGATTGTGCTCTCGTACACCATCTGGACTTACTACAAGATGTATGGTCGTCTGAGCCGTCAGTTCATCGACAACAACAAGCATTCACTGTACTGATAAGGAGTCGCTATGTGGTATTTCACCTGGATTCTGGGCGTACTCTTGGCCTGTTCCTTCGGGATTATCAACGCCCTGTGGCTTGAAAACACCGAAAACATGGATCGCAAGTCAGACGACGAATAAGCGCCTGAGACACGATAAACCCCGCCCTGTGCGGGGTTTGTTTTTTCCGGAGGTTCCAATCCTGATGCTATGATGGGGCAAACCGCTTGTTTCGGAGTACCCCATGACCCCAATTCTAAAAGCCGCCAACCTTGGCCCCAAGTCGGCGGCTTGGCTCAATGAGATAGGGATAACCAGCCTTGAAGATTTGCATTGCCTTGGCAGTATTGAAGTGATGTTGCGCCTCAAGCAAGCAGGAATTCCGGTAAGTCTTAATCTGCTCTACGCCCTCGAAGGTGCCTTGGAAGGGCGCCATTGGCAGGATGTCAGGCGGGAGCTAAAAGCGGAGCTGGTGCTGATGTGGGACGCTGCATTAAGCCTTGATATCAGGCAAAAGCTCTGACATCCAGCTCTGAAATCCAGCTCTGAAATTGAGCTCTGAATTCCAGCACGGTAAATGAAACTCATGACTGATAGCTCACGTGGCAATGTACCGGGTATTCAGCGAGAAATAAAAAAGCCGCCTTTTGGCGGCTTTTTTATTGCGGGTGAGGATCAGGTTCTGAACACCCCAATCCGCGCGGTCAGATCCCGCGCCAAATCCCTGAGCTGATTGGCGCTGTCCACCGTGGCGCCAGCCCGGAACTCTCCTTCCCGGGCAAGGTCACTTATCAGGTGCAGATTGCGGGTAATGTCTTCGGCGACAGTGCTCTGCTGCTGGGTGGCGCTGGCAATGCTGGCAGAAACTGTGGCCAAATCTCCGATACGGCCGGTAATGGTATCCAGTTCCTCGCCCGTGATACTGCCCTGCTCGGCGCAGCTTTGTCCAAGCTCATGGGCTTTTTTCATCTGGGCTGCGGTGCTGCGCACCTTATCCTGAAGATTGCCAATGGTTTTACTGATTTCCTGAATAGAGCTTTGGGTACGGCTGGCGAGGGTTCGGACTTCATCGGCAACCACCGCAAAGCCGCGGCCCTGCTCACCGGCTCGGGCCGCTTCGATAGCGGCATTCAGCGCCAGCAAATTGGTCTGTTCGGCAATGCTGTTAATGACTTCGGTGACCTGGCTGATAGCTTCACTCTCTTTGGAAACCTGTTCAACCGCATCGTGGCTTGCCGCCAAAACCTCACTGAGGCGGCCAAGGTCCGCTACCATACCATCGAGCCGTTTCTGACCTTCTTTGGCGGCACTGTCCACGCTCTGGCTCTGCTGCGCCCCGTCACTGGAATGCTCAGCCACATCGCGTATAGAGGTAGACATTTCTTCGATGGCGGTGGCGATTTGGTCGGTTTGGGCCATCAGCGCTGTGGCTTCATCGCCATTTTGCGCGGCGATTTGCCGGGCATCTTCGGCCATGGTGCCCAGTGTGGTGACAGATGATTTCAGCGATTCAATCAGGGTTTTCAGATTGCCCGCCATGGTCGCAACACTGTTGCGAATATGGTCCACTTCGTTGTGGGTATCGGCAGGGCTGGTTTGCCAATGTTGATCCAATTCACCCCGACCCAGACCTTCAAGCTGGGTTTTCAAGTCAGTTAAGGGCTTAAGTGCCCGCAGCAACACCCATGACAGGCTCAGGGTGATAAACAGAATGGCGCCTATCGACAGCAGGGTGTTGACCTTGAGCAGGGCCACACTCTCCTCATGGAGCTCAGCCATGGGGACCGATGCTATCAGGCGCCAGTGCCAACCGGGAATGTCGCGGGTGATTAGATATCTCTCCAGTTCCTGATTGTCGGTAAACTGCATTTCACCGCTACCTACTGGCAGGTCTGAAGGCGACAGACCCTCGAGCATACTGGCATTCAAGGGCTCGCCTGCCTGACTCTCCTGGGCGTATACCACCTCATCCTTTTGGTTTAACAACATAAAGTGGCCGGTTTTTTCAACCTTCAGGCGGCTTACTGCGGCTTTCAGCTGGGTCAGTGAGTCGCCGATGTCAAAGCCGATATAGAGTACGGCTACCACTTCTCCGGACGGGTTTTTAACCGCCCGATACACAGTCATATAGTCGTGACCGAAGAGTTTGGCGTAGCCCTCATATTGTCCACCCTGCATCAAAACATTGTATGCCGGGTGGGTTTTACCGAGATAAGTCCCCAGTGCCCGGCTGCCATCGGCCTTTTTGAGTGAGGTAGAAATCCGTAAAAAGTCGTCGCCGTCTTTCACAAACACGGTGGCGGTGCCGCCGGTGAGGTTGGCATAGCGGTCAACCTTGCTCTTGGTCGAGTTGATTTGTTCTTTGTCGTGCATCAGCGCCGGTGTGTCTTGCCCCAGTACTTTGACTGTGTTGCCGGATTTATAAAAGCTGCCGGGATACATTTCTCTGAGAACATCGGCATTGCGGTGGGCGAGGGTGGCAAGGCTTCGGTACTGCAGTGCCAGCATGTCGGTAACGGCTTCAGCCTTGGATGACATGGCGTGGGTGCCTTTTTGCTGCAAAGCATTGGATGCCGACTTGTAGGCTATCAATCCCATCAGGGCAAACACCACCAGGGTAAGCAGAGTTGCTAAAATGCCTATCTGTTTGGCCAGTGGCCATTCTTTATAGTTCATTGTTTTTCCTTACAGACTCGCAGGGTGTGACTAATGTACATCGGCACGGCGTACGAAAAATTGACCAAGCTCCAACTCTGAATTTACCTTTTGTTAATTTAATCACATGCAATGGATTTGGGATGATGCACGCAATGCTGAGTGGTGCTTTGTATCCTTGGCTACGGTAAAGGTAATAGAGGGAAAAAAAGCGTGGAGCTGGGCAAAGGGACATTGCCACTGAGGACTCAGCGCATCGGGAGGTTTAGGTATTTACGCCAGTTGGGCTATGTCAAAGACACCTGAGACCTCTGTGATTTCGACATTGCTGAGCCCACATTCTCAGTGACAGCTTGCCATGGTACAAGAATGAATCTGTGGGGCGCACCTGACGGATGACTAACAGGTATGCGCCTGCGATGGAACGTACGACACGAATCTCTGGGGTATTTGGGGGCTTAGCTACTGAGCAGCATTTTGCTGCACGTTTTAAACTGAATCTGAAAGAGATAAAAGGCGCCCATAGGGGCGCCTTTTTACTGGTTCAAATTTGCACAAGTCAGAGGTGCGGCTTATGGTGAATAGGCTGTACGATTTTTGTGCTGTTATCTCATTTGGGCCCGGAGGGCCAAACCAAGTGGACAGCATATTGAACCACACTTTTCATCCACCCATATGGAGGTCATCATGCTGGGAGAAAACCACCTTCTTTCCAATGAGTTCCCCGATTACAGTGAGCTTATCCAAAGTCTTAAGTCCAGTGACAGCGAATTCAGTGCCAAGGCCAGACGCTATCACGAGCTGGACCATAAGATCCGTGGTCTGGAGGTCAATAAAGTGCCCACCACAGATGAACACTTCTCAGCCCTCAAGCTCGAGCGCGCCGAGTTGAAAGATAAAATTTATCATACCCTCAAGGCTCACACAGGCTGAGTCGCGAGTTGAGCCTGCGCGCTTCTTTGCATCAGCAGGCGATACATCACAGGTACCCAAACCAACGACAACAGGGTTGTCAGCACGGTTCCTCCGGCAATGGCCACCGCAAAAGGTGGCCAAAACCCGCCCCCGGCAATAATCAGCGGTAAAAATCCCCCAACCGTGGTGATGGTCGTCGATGTGATGTGACGGGTGCAGCTGGCGACAGTTTTAACCAGTGTTTGCAGAGTCATTTGTCTCGCATCAGCCACATCCTCCAGCTCAGCCAAAATCACAATGGCAGCATTAATAGCAAGCCCCATTAGCCCCAGTAAGCCGATGATTACCGTAAAACCAAAAGGATAATCAAACAGATACACAGCCAGCAGTCCAAGTCCCGCCGACTGTGCGGCGCTGAGCAGTATGATGCCGGTTAGGCGGAAGGAGTTGAAACTGAGTACCACAGTGGCCAGCAACAGGGTGATGACCAATGCCACCGACGACAGCAGATTACCCACAGCTTCATTGCGTTTGGCACTCTCTCCGCCCACTTCGATGTGGTATCCCGGCGGCAGAGGCAGGGCATCAATGCGCTCGCGGACGTCGCCGAGGACCCGGGCCGGCAACACATCGGTTTGAATATAAGCCTCAAGGGTGTTGACCCGCTGACCGTTGCGCCTTGGAATGGCTCCGCGGCTCACTGTGATCTGCGTGTGAGACAGGGCCGACAGCGGGATACCACTGCCTGCGCGGGACACCAGCTCAATGGCGGCAAGCCGTCCCTGCTGCTCGCGCATGCTGTCATCGAGGCGTACCCGCACCGGCAGGGACTCGGTTTGCTCCAGAATGCTGCCACCGCTTCTGCCCGTGGTAGCCATCTGTACCTGATTGGCAATATCGGTAAGCGTCAGGCCGCTCATCAGAGAGGCATCTTCGTCTACAGCGAGCTGCACCTTGGGCGCCCCCGGGCTCAGGGTGGCACGGGTATGGATCACCTTGTCGTGTGAAGCGAGAATGGCGCGGATTTCATCCCCAAGGCGTCTGAGTTCTTCCAGCGACGGACCGTAAACCATCATCTCCACAGGGGCATTGAAGGGCGGGCCTTGTTCGAGTTTACGCACCAGCACCTGCGCCTCGGGGAACTCTTTGTCGAGGGTACGTTGCAGTGTTGGGATCAGGGCATTGGCTGTGTCGAAATCCCGTACCTTAACCATGGCCTGGGCATAGTTGGCCGCGCCCTGCTGGCGCTGGGTGATGTTGTAGTAAAACGAGGGAATGTTGCCACCCACGACCCAATCAATGCGCTCTATGCCATCGGTTTGCTCCAGCAGTTTGTCCATCGCGGCCACTGTGATGTGGCAGCGCTCAAGACTGACCTGGGGAGCGAGGTACACCTCAATCTGAAACATATCCCGATCGGAAGGGGGGAAGAATTGTTCAGTCATACGGCCTGCGGCCATAAAGCCCAGCAGCGGCAACAGACCTATCAGAAGTGCGCTGGCCAGCGGGCGTTTTAATACCTTGCCAAGCAGCCCTTCGTAGGCGGCAGCCAGTTTGGGCATCCGAATACCGTGGGCACGCCAGTCGTGGCCTTCACTTGCGGGGCTGAAACGTCCGGCTAATCCAGCAATCAGGGTATGGGAGATAAGGTAGGAGCCGGCAAGGGCAAACATCACTGAAATGGCAATGCCTCCCACAAACTCCCCTGCGGCACCGGGCATCAGCACTATGGGCGCGAAGGCGAGAATGGTGGTAATGGTGGAGCCCGCGAGCGGCAGCCACAGGTGTTTTAAGGTGTTGCTGACAGCTTCCAGTCTTCCCTGTCCTTCCTGGCGCCGCTGTGAAATGGCATCCACTATCACGATGGCATTATCCACCATGATCCCAAGGGCAACCACCAAACCTGTGACCGACATCTGATGAATGGGCAAATCCACTGCGCGCATGCACGCCAGGGTAAAGAGTGCGGTCAGGGGCAAGGACAGTGACACTACAAAGGCATTGCGAAGCCCCAGGGTAAGCATTAACACCAGCAGGATAATGATAAAGCCCTGCAGCAGGTTCATTGCCAGTTCACCGAGACGGGTAACCGTGTAGCTCTCCTGTTCAAACAGCCACTGCACCTCGATATTGGCCGGCATACCGGCTTCGAGCTCGGCGACAGCGCCGCGAACCTGAGCCAGCCATTTGTCTACCCGGGTGTTATTGAGCATACGGGCACTGACCATGATGCCGCGCTCACCGGACAAGAGTGCCAGAGTATCCGGCGGAGTCTTATATTGGCGACTGACGCGGGCAACGTCACCCAGGCGTATTATCTGACCAGAGGCATCTACCTTCAGGGGAACCTGACGGATACGGGTTTGGGAGTCCAGTTCTCCCGACACCTCGACCAGAGCGCGGAAATGGCTGTTGTGGATTTCACCCGCAGCAATTTTACTGTCGGCAGCAGACAGGATTTGCGCGATGGCACCCGGGGTCAATGCCAGCTGATTGACCTTGTTGCCATCGAGCTCCACCAGTATTTCTTCGCTGGGGGCTCCATAGAGGTGGGCAAAGTCAGTTCCGGGGAGCAGCCGCAGGCGACTCTGCATTTCTTTGGCGTAACGCCCCAGAATATCGACTCTTGGCTCGCCACCACCGCGCCACGCAAGGCCTAGGATAACCGTGTTGGCGTAGCCAATCTGATCGTCCAGTGTGGGATTAGCCGCACCCTCCGGCAGCTTGGTCCGACTGTCAGCCATTAAGTCCCTGGCCCGGGACCAAACAGGATCGGTTTCGGTAATATCGTCTTTCAGCTCCAGTTGGATAACCGATATGCCGGGTCTGGAAGTGGACTGGATAAGCTTTAATTCTTCCAGTCGCCTTAACTGATTTTCCAACACTTCAGTGACCAGAGCTTCGACCCGCTCTGCCGATGCGCCCGGATAATGGGTGATCACCGAGGCATATCGGTTGGTGATATGAGGGTCTTCGAGCCGGGGCAGGGCACTCATGGCGCCAAGCCCGGCGACCAGCAAGAGCGCAATAAAAAGTGCCGCCAGCCGGCCGTTTTCCACAAAGGCTTTAATCATGGTTTACCTCGTGGCAAGGGCTGTCATGGGCTGGACATGCTCGCCCACCACCAATTTATGCAATCCCTGAGTGACGATTTGATCCCCCGCATTCAGGGCGCCAATGAGGTAGGCCCTGTCTCTATCGGTAAAGAGGATTTCCACGTCCCGGCGCTCGACCACAAATTCGTTTTCTCCACGGGGTTCAACCACATAAAGGTTCCAAAGGCCCCGAAGGCCATCGGTGAGTGCCGAGACTGGCACCCAGTAGCCGGGCGTATTTACCTGCTGCTGATAATGAAGGTAGGCAATCTCACCGTTAAGGACGCCGGCATCGGAGGGGAGTGACAGTCTTAGCCCAACGGTGCGTGTAACAGGGTCGATGGAGGGGTTGATCCCCGCAAGCACGGCGCGGTAGTGCTCACGGCCAACACGTAAGTCCATCAGTTGCCCCTGGGTGAGGCTTTTGGCGATGTCCGCCGGTACCCCGACGTGGGCCTGAGCGGCTTTGTCTTCAACCAATACGAACACCGGTTGCCCCAGGGGAACGACTTCGCCCAGGTTGAAACTGCGGCTACCGATACTGCCATCGAACGGGGCCAATAGCCGGGATTTTTCCAGTTTGAGGGTATTGGCATACAGACTGGCTTTAAGGCGCTCCCGGGCTCCTTCTAGGCTACCCAGTCGCCCTTCGAGTTCATCCAGTTGTTGGCTGGACACATATCCTTGTTTTTTGAGTTCCAGGCTTCGCTTCAGCGTAGATTGGGCCAGACTGAGATCGGCGCTGTTTTGGCTCAATGCAGCCTGAAGCTCCTGCTGCTCGGCTTTAAGTAAACTGGTATCAAGTGCCGCAAGCTGCTGGCCTTTTCGTACCCTGTCACCACTGTCGGCATAGAGGCCACTGAGCTTGCCTGCCAATTCAAAGCCCACACCAGTGGTGTTGGCAGCGCGGATGGTGCCACTGAATTCCAGCGGCCTTTGATAGCCGTCACTCAGACTCAGGCTCTGGGTGATTACGGTGGGCGGAGTGCTGTCATTGAATGGCCCGGCATCCTTTTCCTGACAGGCAGACAATACACCCAGCCCCAGAAGCAGGGGCAGGTGTTTTATCCACCTGTGGCAATTCATCGCGTTCATGTGTGTTTCCTGTTGGTATCGCTCCGGTAGGGTGCCGGTTAAAAAATGGTTAAACTGGACTGTCTAGTCTATTTTGGTAAAACTGGACTGTCTAGTCTATTTCATGCTTAAATTTAGACTGATTTTTTTGCTTAACCTGACCGAGTGTTATGAATGACATCCATGCAATCTTCCAGCCCCAGTCGCAGTGAACAAAAGCGCAGCGCCATTTTGGAGGCGGCAATCGCACTTTTTTGTGCCCAGGGTTTTCCCAATACCAGTATGGATGAGGTGGCCAAAAAAGCCGGAGTGTCCAAGCAAACGGTGTATGCCCACTTTGGTAATAAGGACGATTTGTTTGTAGCCTCTATCGAGTGCAAATGCGACGTGCATGAAATAGCACCTGAGATGCTGGCGGATGTGGCGCATCCCGAACAGGTGCTGTTACAGTTTGCCAGTCGCTTTGGCGACATGATTGTCAGCGAAGAAGCCTTGACGGTTTACCGGGCTTGCGTGTCACAGTCTGAGACGCATCCGGAAGTCTCCCGTTTGTATTTTGCGGGCGGGCCAAGCCGGATCCTCACTATGCTCAGCGACTACTTTTCCAGGGTGGAAGCGACAGGTGCATTTCGGTTCGGTGATGTGCGCCATGCGGCAATCCGTTTATGCCTGATGCTTTACGGAGAAAGGCGTCTGATGTTGGAGTTGGGATTACCACTCCAGGAAACAGAAGGTGAACGGGCCCGCTATCTTGCAGACACAGTGAAAATGTTTTTGGCTGCCGCAAAAAGCTGATCCCAGGTGCGGCTGCTGCGTATTGGACCCAATATTTTTACCACGGATGATCCCCATGAAGATGCCGAACCAGTCGCTGCAAATATCAATCACGTCAACCACATCAGTTACATCAGCGGTTGTTGCCAGCAAAAGCCCCAAAGCGTTTAACAGCACCCTTAAAGGTAATCCAACCTTGTTGACCACTCTGTGCAGTTTTGCCTTGTTGATGGGATGCTTTACCCCCAACGCCATGGCGCAGGGGCGTCCACCTTCGTTGTCTTTTCAGGCTGCCTATGCCAGTACCCAGGATGCCGAAGTGGGGCAGGCGACCCTGGGGCGCGATCTCTATATGTTCGATTTGAAAGGCAACCATGGACTCAATAAGAACTGGTCGCTGGGATGGTCACTGGGTTATGACGTGCTTGACTACCGTTGGCAATCCGGCGATGAGGCACTTTTTGCGGGCCGGGTTACGCCCTGGAGCTCCATCAATAGATACAACCTGTCGATGTCGGTTGGTTATCGAGATGACAATTGGTTTTATAGTCTGAGTCCAATGCTGCAGTATACCTGGGCCGATACTGCGTCTTCGTCCGATGCTCAGAGCTGGGGCCTCGTCGCCACCGCCATGCACAGGTATGAGAATGGTAATTTGCTGGGCCTCGGAGCTATTTACCTGGATGACATAGGTAAAAGCCGAGTCTTCCCGTTTGTGGCTGTTAACTGGCGTTTGTCGGACGCTTTTGTGCTGACCAACCCCTTTGACGCGGGTTTCAGTGGTCCTGCTGGGCTTGAAATTATCTATGAAATGTCGCCAGCATGGCAATTGGGGCTTGGCAGTTCACGCCGAAGCCAGCGGGTGTTGCTGGATGACAACGGACAAACCGTAGAATTTGACGAATGGGTTGGATTTTTACGCCTTGGCTGGCAGATTGGCCAGAAAGTAAGCCTCAATACCTATGCTGGCATGATGTTTAACGGTGAAATGGAGTTGGGCAGCGGGGAGCGGGAAAAACTCTCCAACGAGGCGGCTTTGGCACTGGCGTTTAAAGTCGAGTTTTAATCCATTGCAGCTCCAGAATACACGGCGGTAAAACCGTTAGCGCTGAACAATGCAGAAACCCAAAAAGGACCCACAGGGTCCTTTTTGGTCTTAGGGATGATGCATCAACGTCCGAGCATTTCCTGCTTAAGGCTTTTCTGGGCCGGATGCTCGCCGAGCCAGATTTTCAGAAGGGCCGCAGCAAAGGTTGCATCACCTACTTTAGGTAGGGGGACATCATTTTTGATGGCTTCCACGCCATCCCGGCCAGCAATCAGCACGAAGTTGTCGCCTGGTTTGATATCGGCTTCAAACAGCGTCATAAAGGTGGCGATGCTGGCCTTCATGGCGTCATCCTGTTTGCCATCGGTTGCGGCTTCAAAGCCTTCGTTAATTGCGTTACGCATTTTCTCGCTGGTGATAAGGTCAGACAGAATATCCAGCCGGATGATGGCTTTATCCTGTGCCATCACCTTATCGGCTGTGTCGGCTGTGGTGGTTAGATAGAGGCTGCCGACGTATAGGTCCATAAAAAATTTACTGCGTACCCCGGCGCCATTGAGCACATAGGCGTGATTATCCTGCAACAGGCTATCGGGCAGGGCTATACCCGCAACCTCTTTGGCAACACCCTGAAAAGAAAGGCAGAGTAACAGCAGGGAAAGGAGTGACTTCATAACGGCTCCGGGAAAAAAGAGGGGCAGGGCGGGAGGAAACCGACCTGGGTAGATATTAGCTGCGAACGCCCAATTGCACATTGCCATCCTGGGTAAAGAGCGCAACCTGAGGCTGGCTGTCTGACATCAGCAGTGGGCCATCATCAAAAAACAGAAAGCATTTCCAGTTACGTACAAACACATCCCAGCGGGTTTCGATGGCCTGATATTTGTCGTAGCAAAAGAACACCCGGGTATCGTCTGGCCACTCAAAATGAGCCGCCACAACGGCAGGCAGGGCAGGGTCTTCACTGTCCCAGGCGTCTTGCCAGATGTCGCTTTTCACCCAGCTTTTAGGGCGGCCGCCCCAATCGGCCTTGGAGAAATGCTCTGACGCACTGGCCTTATCACTCACCAATTGTTTCCACACCGCCATGGCACTTTTATCATCCAGAGGATAAATACAGGCCTTGTCATCTTCGCTTACCGGCAGGTCTTTGTTGTTGAAAATCCACTTGCGACGGTACTGCTCAAGGGGGATGTGACTGGTTTGCAAAAGAGGCTCCTGGTTGAGTGGAAAAGCTGCGTGGGAAAGCAGTACGGCTGGGCGGCATTATAGCCAGATGCCGCCCACAGGCAAAGGTGCGTCCCTTATTGGTGATAGAGTTCGCTTAAATATTGCTTGGCAACGGCATTACCGGGATCCGCCTGTTCTGCCTGATGGAAG
This sequence comes from Shewanella amazonensis SB2B, assembly GCF_000015245.1. Taxonomy (NCBI): domain Bacteria; kingdom Pseudomonadati; phylum Pseudomonadota; class Gammaproteobacteria; order Alteromonadales; family Shewanellaceae; genus Shewanella; species Shewanella amazonensis. The sequence continues at coordinate 2,805,226 of NC_008700.1, read as the reverse complement.
GCGCTGATAGCCATGTCCCGCTCACCCGCTTCCACCATAAACTGGCCAAACTTAATCCAGGTCACCACATCACCCGGGTACTTATTCAGGTACTCAAGATAGGTTTCGGCGGCGTGTTGATACTGACCAGTCAATTTAAGCACACTGGCGTAGAGGGGATAATACTCGTCGCTGTATTCAATCAATTTGTCCAGCGCCAGCAAGGAGATTTCAGGTTTTTGCACCTTGAGGCCAAGGGAGGCCATTTCCTTGAATTCCCGCTCTGTGAGCTGTGACTCATCTAACTTGAGGAGCGTGCCCAGCGCGAGTGAATGCTCTCCCTTCAACTGATGATAAAAACAGTCTGCCAGCCTGTATAATCTTCCCGCTTCTTTATCTGTCGCGGCTCTACTTTTCAGAATTGCCGCCAGTTGCGACAGGCCAAAGCCATTGTGTGTGCTTTGCAGCAGCAGAAGCTTTCTTTCTACTTGGTCCAGCTTCGAATGGCTTTTTTCAATTCGCTTTGAGTAATTCGATTTTTGATGAATCAGTTCATTAAACTTTTCATTCAATGCTTGAATTTGCCCTAGCTGCAGCCCGGAGAGTATGCCCATATTGGCTTTTTGCCATATCATGGCACGACCAAATTCCTGATACTCAGCCCATTTTCTGAACAACACACCAGAGTTTGCGTTAGGGGATAATTCCTCCAAGCGTAAGCTGACTTTTTCCTGAGCCTGGGAAATGAGTTGTATCAACTGTTCAGCGCTGGAACGTACAGCTCTGTAGTATGCGTCCGACATAAAAAAGAGGTCCTTTCGCTGCCACTCGCTACTGTCAGTCGGCGTAAGGAACTGAGTAAATTCGGCATAGCCGAAAAACTTAATAAATTGATACATTGATGAATAACGCTCAGACAGCTGCTGTTCAATTTTGTCTATCCGTCCTAATAACGAACGATAGTAAGCATCACTGTGGCTTGATTTTGTTGTTTTGAGGACAGTGTTGATTTTAAGCGCTTCGACACTGGCATCATGTATTGACTTAAGCGACTCGTATGCTTTGTTCAGTTGAATTTTGGCATCCGAAATTTTTTGGATACGCTCTTTCCTTGGCGGTGGTTGAGTCAGTTTGGTGATAACTGTGCTTTTCTCCAAGGGACCGGATAGTTGGATATTGGATGTGGGCCTATGTTCAATTCCTTTAACCATGGCGGCTTGGGCAGATAAGTTGAATATTTTTTGACCCGCTTGGAGTTGGGTTACTTCATATTCAAGCGCTTCCCGTGCATGTACCATTTGGATAGACGTTTCAGCCTTGGAACCGTTATACGTGTCGACCCAATCGCCAATGATGCTCATATTGGCGCCAGCGGCGGCTTCCAAACTGCCTTTAGCGTGGGTATCTCCAGAGCTGGAAAAACAAAGATCGGTACCAGCCAATAAGATCTGCTCGAATCCCATACTGGCTGCAACTTTGACTGCTGCATTCGTAACAGTGGGGCCAACCGTTGAGATATTGGCGTCAGTTTCCTCACTGTTCCATGGAAGATAGCTACCTGTGTAAACAGAGGGACCTCTCCAATTAGCCAGTAATCGGGGTTCGATATGATTACTGTTGATAAACAATACCGATTCAGGAAGCGTTAGCATTTCTTTACTGACATCAAAGCTTGCTTCGTAGGGGTCAACCGATACGACAATATCCGGGATTAAGCCAATTGAGCATAACTGGCGGCAAATTCTTGAAACTGCAAAAATGACAAGCTCTTCTTGATGATTTATTACCCAGGGTAAGCTTTCATCAAGGGAGGGGCCGCCGGCGAGGATGATACAGCTCTTGCCTGAAAAACTTTCGGAAAGTACTTTGGCCGGTACAAGATTGTCTGCCACATTTTCCAGCTGACGTTTTACAAACAGTTTTTGGTTCAGCGTTTCTGAATGAACAAAGGTCTGCTGCTCCATTATCTTTTCAACGTTACTTAGCAGGGACACATATTCAGTGATATAGGCATATTTTGCGGCTTGGGATTTATAGGTTCTGGTCGCTTTTTTTATAAAGTACACCGGTATAGGGTCTTGTTCTATGGCCTCAGCAAACGTGGCGAGAGAGTGTACCTTTACTCTGTCCTTCACGTTTTCAGGTATTTCTATATTCATTAAAGCCATCACTGATTCCAGTTCGACAAACAGGTAGCGACTGCCCTTTGGAAGCTTGTGTTCAAGTACGTAGTTTGCCAATAAACCGGAATCTGTCCCTACTATCACATAGAGGTGATTTTCTTTTGTGAAAAGGTTTGGATATTCTCGTTCGAATAACTTTTCTGAAGGTTGATTTTCGAACAAGGTACGATTGACGCTGGGAAGGTAGGTCTCACCAAACTGAGTTACCGAAAATATGGGGGTTACGGAACTTTCGATACTCATGCCTGAAACTCCTGCTGGATCGGGATACCAAATAGCCACTTCTTTGACGCTGCGGTATGTTTTTAGAACAATGTATAGATAGAGCTGCAGTCTACGCAAGTAATTTGCCAGTGTTCAAGTCCATCTTCACCTGTTCATCCTCAAGGGGGGGGCATATTACTCAGTGTAGCGGCCAATAATGTTCAATTGATTGTTTTTTAAGCATTTGTTTTGTTGGTATTTAAATGAAATATGGTAGTTTGTTTAACTAGGGGGAAGGGAGACCAGCTTTCACTGTACACTTGCCGTAAAAAGGTGCGTTAACGGACGTATTCTCAGGTGGGTTTGATGTAAGGTGAATGTCGATATCTATCCGCACGTTAACCAATAATTATCTGATTTAATAAAAATTATGTTGGTAATAGCCATCAGGCCTGGGTCTGTAGGCTACTGATGGCCTCGGCTAGCTTGAAATCATACTCAGTGTCGATGTCGAGCGAGTGTTCATTATCCATGACATAAGCGAAGCTATTTTCACCGTAACTAATGCTTTTTTTGATTAAAAAACACTTAATATCAAATATATAAATGGCACCGTTGAAGCGGTAAAAGTCTGGTAATTCCTGGGATCTTTTCAAGTTTTCTGTTTTGATGAACCCATTGAGCGAATGGTTTGCGGGTAAGGTATTGGTCCACAGGGGAGAATGTTCACACGGGGTTACAGATGCAAGCTCCTCCGCCTGATTTGCAATAAACAGCTCCAACGCTTCATCTATGTGCTGAGCATTCCTGAATGGAGAGGTTGGCTGCAACAAAACTACCAAGTCATAATTATGAGCATACTTGTTTAATGTATATACAAGCACATCAGAGCTTGTGGCTGAGTCAGTTGCCAGTTCAGCGGGGCGTAATTCTGGGGCCCAAACAGCTAATGTTTGGGCGTAACTGAGTATTTCTTGGTCATCAGTACTGATGAATATTTCATCAATGTATTGACTCTGTTTAGCCGCTGTAATGGTCCAGCCAATAAGGGGAATACCCTTAAGTAGACGAATATTTTTACGCGGAAGGCGTTTGCTGCCGCCTCGAGCAGGTATGAGAGCCAGCACACGTTTATCGTTAAGCATTAATTAATCCCTAACACTTCTATGTCAGATTGTGCTTTGTTGAACTCATCCATTCGACCAATATCCAGCCAATATTCATGGATAGGGAATGTGTAGACTCTGTCACGTGCATGCATGTGTTTTTCAAGTAAAGCTGGCATATCTATGTGACTGTTTGGTTCGACGGATTTATATACAGCAGGGGATACCACATAGATCCCTGCATTTACAAAGAAATGCTGTACAGGCTTTTCCACCATTCCGGAGATTTTCTTTCCCTTGGTAGTGATTACGCCGTAGGGCACCTGATACTCATATTCCCGCACGCACATTGTCGCATCTGCTTGATTGATTAAATGGAACTCAAGAAGTCGCTCAAAGTTGACTGTGGTTAATACATCCCCATTGATCACGATTAACGGCAGGTCATCCTGTAGTTTATCTTTCACTAATCCTAACGCACCTCCCGTTCCGAGAGGGACATCTTCGTGAACATAGGTGATATTCGCACCAAAATTTTTACCATCACCAAAATGAGAATGGATTTTTTCAGGCATGTAATGGGTTGATACGTAAAAATGCTCAAAACCACATTTCACCATTTGCATAATCAAGGTTTCAAGAATGGGGCGTTGACCTATCTTAAGCATTGGTTTTGGACAGTCATCGGTTAAAGGTTTTAGCCTGGTGCCAAAGCCGCCCGCCATGATCAGAACAGGGTTGGGGTAAGTAGGTCTGGTCAGCGCACTTTGGAGAGTTTCCAGCCCGACGATTTTACCGTTTTTCAACAGTGGTACTGAGATAATCCCTTTGCGTTGCATCAATTCAACGAGGTCTTGCTTCGGCGTACCCGATTCTGCCGTGGTTGGATTGGTATTCATTACCAAAGCGATGCCATCTGAAAGAGATAAGTTCTTTAGCAGACCTCTTCGAATATCACCATCGGTGACAACGCCCACAAGATTTCGATCTTTATCAACCACCAGCGCTACTCTTAAGGCTTCTCTGTTGATAATTTCAAGCGCCTCGCGGATGGTAGATGTCGCTGAAAGAGTTACAGATTTCCACTTTTCAGTCATGGTGTTCACCGATGTTTTTGATAAATTTATAGAATTTTAAAGGCTGCTCTTCTTGGGCAAATGTTCGGAGTAGTGACTCATTCGATTTGATAAATCCAAGACGCTCGATGGATTTAGTCGAAGCAACGTTTGATTCAGCAATCCATGCAATCACCGCCTTGCAGTCTACAGGAAGTGAAGACATTCCCATATCGATCATCTTCGCTGCCAGGCCCTTTCCAGAAAAATGTTCCGAAACACCATAAGCAACTTCAGCAATGTTGCTGGCGCAGTCATAGTCAATATATAGATATCCGATTACCAATTCGTCCATAAATAACAGATAAAATTTTCTGGTTTCACTGTTTATGGCATTAATAAAGTGCTGGCGTAAGGTTTCTGACCGGGGCGCGGCGCTAAAACCAGACCAATAAACATTTTTTGCTTCCGAACGTATCGCTAAGAAACCATCAAAATCTTTTATCTCTGCCTGTTTTAGTCGAATGTTCACAGTGCCTCCTTGGCTATAATTTGGCACATCCGCTGTATATCAGACATCTGATATCTGGAGTCTAATGGTATAGAGAGTATGTTAGGTGATAGCTTATTGCCCAGAGTAGATAGCGATGGCCAATGAATAGCTAGGTACATATGGTTTTTCTTTAGTTTTTCTCTAACCCTATCTCTATCTTTTAAAAGTATTGGCAGGAAACTCGGTAAGCAAGGGTTGATGTCTATATATGTGACATCGCTAAGGGTTGCTTTTGCTATCTCCAAATTAGAACGTCTTAGCTCTGTTTCAGCTGAAAGGTTGTGGTGAAAAATGTTTGATAAAAATATACTATTATCTTCCGGATAATAGACTCCCTTGCTATCATCAAGGATGGATTCAGCATCTGAAAATAGATTCAAGTAACGTTCTTCGCTTTCAATTTTTTTAGTTAAAAACTGATGTTTTATATTTTTAGCTTGATACTTCAACCTGGAAAAAGTTTCCAATCTGGTGCGTTCGATTGGAATAAGTGGTTTGTTTGAGGCTAGTTGGCTGTAGTCAGCAATCCTGGATATTTTTCTTAGGCTGTTAAATGCACACCAGTGGCTATTTGTTTTTACAGTTGGTAGTTCAGCATCGAACACTGTGTCAATTATCAATGGAATATTCGACTGCTCTAGCGCTATGCTAAAAGATTTTGAACTGTGGCCAAAGTATTTAACTAAATATAGCGCGTCACAATTTTTTGCATCTGTAGGTAACTTGAAGTCTAAATCCAGCCCGACCTCATAAAACACAGGTTGTATAGAGAACTCCAGCAAAACATCAATAACCACTTGGCACACAAAATCAGGAACCAGTATTCGCTTGGCGTATAGATCCATAGAGTGCAATGCCCAACGAAGCGACGAGCGTCCACTGTTTGTAGTCCCATAATATAGGCCATCAAAAGCTATTTCTTGCTCACCACCAATCGGGAGTTTATCAGCCAATAGTGAGGTCATAAAATGGCTTTCTCTTTAAGCTATCTAAGTCAACAGATTTCAACACAGCAATCACTTTTTGGACGCTATCACCCTTTCCATATGGGTTTACAGTTTCTTTCAAGTGTGCTTTAAAGTCGTCAGAATAAATGGCTTCTAAGGCCTTGAGGATTTGCTCACTATCCACGTCGACATCTACAACGCTTGATGCACGCACTCTTCCCTTTTGTCTTTCACCAATATTGATGGTAGCTATCCTGAATGAAGGGGCTTCAACGATTCCACTGGATGAGTTACCTACAACCGCATCAACATACTGTAATGCGGATAAATACCTTTTTACTCCCAAAGAAGTAAATGCGATAGATTTTTCTGGGTGGCTATCGACATATTCGTCGATCATCATATTGACAGAGCGGCCGCCTACGTCGGAATTTGCATTCGTAAAAATGAGCAGCGTGTTATCTAATTGGTCAAGGGCCTTTAGGATAAGCTCAAAATCATTACGAACTTTCTCAACCTCTTGGGTAGTTTCCGGATGATAAGTAATCAGCAAGTTTTTAGGCATCAATTTACGGTGTATGCTGTTTTCAAATTCAACTTTAGAACTCAGTTGAATACGTTTGAGATTATCCAGGCCTATCTCGCCCACGGTAAACACTCTCGAAGGGAGTTCACCCATCTGAACGACTCGTCTTGAATACTCCTCCATCGCGGTAAAATGCAGTTGAGACATCTTTGTTACTGAATGGCGAATCAGTTCATCAATTGCCCCTTCAGTAAGCTCTCCACCACTCAGATGTGCCACTGGTATCCTGGCGATATTGGCAGCAGAAACAATCGGAATGAGTTCATATCTATCGCCCAATACCACGAGTATGTCGGGTTTCAGCTCATCAAACACTTCGGCAAAACTTATCAATGCCAGTCCCATACTCTTGCTGACGCCAACAGCTGTATCGGATGACAAGAGTATTTCCACCTTTTTGTTGATGCAAAAGCCATCCTCTTCGATTTGTCGAAGCGTGAGTCCAAATTCCGGAGAAAGGTGAGTGCCGGTAACGATCAGCTGTAATTCCAGCTCCGATGCTGCATTGATGTCCTCGAGTAATCCTCTCAACAATCCATATTCTGCTCGGGTTGCTGTCACAACGGAAATCTTCCGCATTAAATGAGGTCTCCTGATTGATAGTCCTTTTTGGCGATACTGCCGATTACCTCATCCCAGCGAGAAGGGGAAATTCCATCTCCCGGACGTCTGACATCCAACATATCGGCGGTTATCTCTGTGCCCGCGCTGATATAAGTATTTGCGATGATACTTTTTCTGACGAGCTTTCGATTAACCATTTCAGTTGACGTGGGGAGCTTTCGGCCATCCCCAAGGGATGCTTCGACATTTCGAATGGCTTGCACCAACGCTTTCAGTTCAGCAGGTTCAAGGCTCGCTTTGTGATCGGGGCCCGGCATTGCTTTATCCAGCGTAAAATGTTTTTCAATGATACTTGCACCCAAGGCGACTGCCGCGACAGATACTTCAATCCCCAAAGTATGGTCGGAATAACCGACCTTAACTCCGGGAAACGCATTTTGAATAGTCAGCATGGCACGTAAGTTTACGTCCTGTGGCGCCGTGGGGTAGTCGGTGGTTGCATGTAAAACCGTTATATCCGTTAGTGCCAGTCCTGCTTCTGTTAGCACAAACAGTGCTTGTTCCACTTCTGAAAGGTATCCCATGCCAGTCGATAGGATCACAGGTTTACCAAAACCTGCAATTAACCTGAGGAATGGAACGTTGGTCAGTTCACCGGATCCAATTTTAAAGACACTCTGTAATCCGTTTAAAAAACGAGCGCTTTCATGCTCGTCTGGGGTTGAAAGGAACAAGATATTTTTAGTATCACAGTACGCCTTTAACTCGATAAAGTCGGGATAACTCAGCTCAAGTCTCTTGAGCATTTCAAATTGAGACTCTTTTTTGTGTGTGTTTTCAATCTGATATGCAGCCATTTCAGCATCTTTGCTGACAAGCAATTCGGTTTTCCAAGTCTGGAACTTTACTGCATCAACGCCGGCTTCCACTGCAGAGTCAATTAGCTGCTTTGCCAGAGCAATATTGCCATTATGATTTACGCCCGCTTCGGCGATGATAAAAGTCTTAACCATGATTGGGCTCCAAAGCTCTATAAAGCTGAAATCTTGCCGGTATCTCTGCTGTGGTACTCAATTCGCACCAAAGTTTGTTCAGTTCTATACGCTTTTCGGGCATAAAGTCGATACCAGCAATATAGAAAGGTAAGGTTTTCTTTGAGAATTTAGACTTAAAGAGAAATAAACTATCTTCTTTTTGAGCGGTTCTTCCACCACCCAAAAGCATGTATTGACATCCATGGGAACGAGCAAGTTCGAATGCTGCATCAAGTAACAGGTAGTTCCCATTTTTGTGCATTAGTTCATGATTGTTGGCAGATAAATGATAGTGGGCCAACTCATTACCTATCATAAACAAACCTAAGGACGCGTAAGTACCCTGATATTTTACCGCCAGTAATTCTGTCCATCCAGTTGCTAACAACGCATGAAAATAACTGTTGTCAAAGAAATAAAATTTCTCGGCTTTGTTTCTTTCCATGGTATGGAAGTAAAATTGAGAGAATTGATCTATTTCTAGCGCGTTATGCTCAATATCTAACTGCGACTCCGCTTTTTTTATGATGTTTCTTGTCGTTTTTGAATACTGGCTTCGACGAGTGTCTTTTTCGGTAAGCTCTACTGCGACCACGTGTCGCTCAATACGGCACATATTAAAAAGAAAGCTGTGTTTGGCTAACGGGTTAAGCGGGTGAAACCGGATAAACTCACAAACAATATTATGCTGTTTACAGTGACTTTTATAGGCAGCAAAAGCACGATTGAGAAAGCCTTGATCCTCAGAGTTACTTAAGGGGCCTCCATAACCATAAGGGGTTTCCAAGTCGTATAACTCGTCACTTATAGGAACGCCCAATACATTGTCGATTCTGCGCTTGAGAGAGCAAAACCTGATGCGAGACTGACCTTCTTGATAAGTATACTCAAAGTATTCAGCGTCATTCTCATACAAGGAAATATAGCTTCGCCGGTAGTAAATATCTGAGGCTAATGCATTAACATCCAGTTCAATCATTGACCACCTCGGCTACCGGCGTGCTGGGCAGGTTAATCAAGCGGGCTTCAAAGAACTCGGCGTTGGTCAATTCACCCCGAAGACTGTATTGATACATGGGCAAACGGTGCATCAGCTGCCAAACAGGCCGGGTCATAACACCTGCAACATTGGTAAATTGCAGTAACTGGTCACGCTGTTGACGATCAGCACAAACGATGGCATTGAGCCAGTAGTTAGATTGGGCATATGCCGGCTCTGTGACGAATTTAAGGTCACTCGACGCAAATAATGCTTCGTACTGATGGGCAAGCTGCCGTTTTTGAGCGAGATATTGCGGTAAACATTCCATCTGAGCACAACCCAATGCAGCATTGATATTAGGCATTCGGTAATTAAATCCCGGCTCATCATGATAAAACTCATAGGGGTGGGGTACTTTGGCTGTGGTGGTCACATGTTTTGCATGCAATGCGCTTTGCTCATCGCTGCAAAGCAGCATACCGCCGCCTCCTGTGGTGATGATTTTATTACCGTTAAAGCTGATGGCACCGAATTTTCCTACGGTTCCGGTATGGTGCCCCTTGTAATAGGATCCAAGACTTTCTGCTGCATCCTCGACCAGGGTGAGTTGCCATTTGGCGCAAACACTGACCAGTTCGTCAAGTTCCACCGGATGCCCAAATGTGTGCATTGGCACCACAGCCTTAATTCTTTGCCCAGTTTGCTTATGAACGGGGCCAAACTCTGTCAGTTTCGCGTTTTCCTGCAGATAACACGCTACCGCTTTTGGGCACAGCCCCAAGCTCAGTGGTGAGATATCGACAAATATCGGCTGCGCGCCCATATGAAACAACGCATTTGCCGTTGCGACAAATGTCAGGGCCTGAGTGATCACCAAGTCGTTACGCTCAACCCCTGCGAGGTGAAGAGCTGTATGCAGAGCAGCAGTACCATTGACGGTTGCGACGGCGCCGGCACAACCGGTAAAGTCCGCTATCTGGCGTTCAAACCTGTTGACATATTGGCCGACACTCGACACAAAAGTGCTGTCTATGCAGTTGAGTACATACGACTTTTCATTGCCGTCGAAGCTCGGCACATGCAAAGGGATTTGCTCATTGCTTTGGTATATGTCTCGTACAAACTCAACGAGCGTTTCAGGCTTCATGTCGTTGGTCTCACATCTTACTGTCAAGGTACTTACCGGTTTCCTTGTGTCCAAAGTCAGGTATCATCCTGGTGAACACTTCGACCAGTTCAGCCTTACTCCATTGCCCGGCAGATTTCATTCGCTCGATCTGTATTTCAAATTCGTCCAGTAATTCGGGCTGGTAAACAGCATCGTTTTTGATGATCCCCAAGTCCTGGAAACGCGTGATATCCAAAGTTTCATGCGCCATAAAGAATTCTTCAAAATCTTTTTCACCGGTTGTGTCGCTGGCAGTGAAAAAGCATGGCCATTTCCCCTGTGCTGGCAAGGTTGCCGCCAACTGCCTTGCCTCGTCTTCGCTTTGACATTCAAACGGCTCAAACCCCCTTGCTGAAAGGTATTTAACCGCAATATCTGCGAAGGTCATCAGATGCAGCGCTTCATTTAACTTCGGGAAAAAGATATCGCGATTCTCTCCTAAGATACATGACATGAGGCAGAGTAAGCCCGCTTCTTTTGGGGTCACAAAATAACGCTTGATGTCATTGGGAGCCACCAGGGGCTGCTGCTTCTGTAGTCTTTGATTGAAGCTATGCAACAGCGAGCCGTCTGAGAATGCCACATTAGCAAAGCGTGCAGTGGAAATCGTGATTTGCTCACTGTGGCGCATCAAAAACATCTCCATGATGCGCTTGGATGCGCCCATCATATTTACCGGATTTGCTGCTTTGTCAGTGGATACACAAAAGTACTTTTTTACACCTGATGCGATTGATTGCTTGATGGTTTTGTCGGTGTTAAACACGTTTACATCTATCATCCGCATCAGGGTGAAGGGGTCCTTCTCACTGCGAACATGCTTCAGTGCTGACAAATTAAGGACATAATCGTACTTACCGTCATGTCTGATGAATGCATCGTATTCCAGAGAACCTATATCCAAGGCAAACGTTTGGAAGTCTCCCTGAATATAACCATAGGAACTGCGAAGATCCCTGACAAGTTCTGCCAGGTTATTCTCCGAAATATCAATTACATGTAGCTTTTTCGGTTGGCGATTGAATATTTCTTTGACGACTGCCTGTCCAATTGAACCGGCACCACCCAATACAAGAAAGGACGCTTCCGATACTCTGGCTGACAGTTGCTCTGACAGTACATTGAGATCGGCTTCAAAAAGTTCGGTTTGTCGTCCGATGAGTTCAAGCATAGGGTGTCCTTGGAAAAGTTAATAACCCATTGATAAATGTAATATAAACAGATGGAATATTACAAGGGCGGAGAGATGATAGTCCTGTGGGAAAATGCATATCAATCATCCCCTTACTCTTCGAAAGCTTCCACTCGTTTCACCCTGGGTATGAGGAGTCATCCTCAGTTTACTCAGTTACACAATCGCAAGACACGTATCAGTGCAAAACATGTTCCAGCTTTGGGGTCAGAAAGTTGACGGGTGCAGGATTAATGGACTGATGTTGCTGAGGTGAAATATGGGTTACAGGCAAATTTGAGTAAAGCCGCGAAGGCTTCAGGCTATCTGATTAGTCCGGGCGCGCACTAGGTTCATCTATATGGCATGCTTACCGCTACAAGACCCGACTCTGTCGCCTGATTGCTGGCTGCGCATAATCGACCAGGTCGGACCCAACAATGGCCGTAAGTACACGCTGGCAATCCGCGTGAAAATGGCCTGATGTTCCATAGAGACCGTGGCTGACGATCAGGGGCGTCTATTTATTGTCATCGTCCAGCGGCCGCACTGGCGCTGCTGGCATATTTTCGCTAATACTTTTCTTTGAATTCCATGATTTAAGCTGGCTTACCACCGACTAAAGTGCAGTTTTTAGTCACGCCTTCAGCACATACTATGGTTTGAAACGACCGGGGGCTGAGTGACTGTGGCGCTGTACCATGTCACTTATAGCGATGTGTCGGCTGACCCCGTCTTTACTCAAGGTTTGTCGGATTTTTGGGGGCTGCTCCCGGGAATGAGAGCATATCCAGCGGATAACGTTCGCCCCAAAACCCTCTGGCAATGTTGTCGAATATCGAGGTGCTTATGCTTGGCCACTATCTGAGAAATTACAATATTTCACGCCGAATTTGGGTGATGTTGCTGTTGTCATTGGTCGCGACCCTGCTGATGTTTGTGTTTGCCCTGCGCAACATGGATACGGTGCTGGTGCAGGAAAAAGAAGCGCGGCTGAATGCACTGACAGATATCGCTATCAGCATCATCACAGACTTTCAGGGCAAGGCCCAATCCGGGGAGCTTAGCGAAGCCGATGCCAAGGCAAAGGCGTTGTCCGCCCTGGATAACCTCAGGTACTCGGGCAAAGAATACTACTTCACCATCGATAGACAGGGGATGATGATCCAGCATCCCTTTGCCAAAAAATTGGTTGATACCAATGTGTTGGGAATGGCTGATCCCAACGGGGTGAAGTTGTTCGCCGAAATGATCCGCCTCACGCAAAACAGTGATTCAGCTCTGGTCAATTACATGTGGAATCAGCCAGACGCTGACGCCCCCAGTCCTAAAATGAGTGTGGTAAAGCGCTTTAGTGAGTGGGGCTGGATAGTGGGCACAGGTATTTATGTGGATGATATTGCGGCCCAGAAACAGGAGTTTACCTGGCAATATTTGCTGGTGTTCCTGTTGGTGTGGGGGCCTGTGATGGCATTGTTGTTGATGATAAGTCGCAGTGTGACCGAGCCTTTGCAGCGAACCCTGATGGCTTTTAAAAACATTGCCGAAGGTGAGGCCAACCTGACCTTGAGACTGGAGGAGCGCGGCCGCGATGAGCTATCACAGGTGTCGGTATACTTTAACGCCTTTGTTGGTCGTATTCAGTCACTGGTGATCTCGGTGCGCGATTCGGTTGACCACAGCCGGCAGTTATCTTCCTCGCTTTCGAATGTTGCCCACCAGGCGGCCCATGCCACAAACAGCATGCAACAGGAAACCCAGAGTGTGGCAGCTGCTATCAATCAAATGTCTGCCACGGCCAGTGAAGTGGCGGCGAATGCCCAGCTTGCGGCAAAATCGGCAAAAAATGCCGACAGCCAGGCTGACAGTACCAACCTGGTGGTAACCCATGCCATGGGCAATGTTCGGCAGCTATCGAGCGAGCTGGAAGAGACCTCAGAGATCGCCAAGGCACTCAAAGTCAGCTCGGGTGAAATCGGGCAAATTCTCGATGTGATAGTGGGCATCGCCGAGCAGACGAATTTGCTGGCACTCAATGCTGCCATTGAGGCCGCCCGTGCAGGTGAGGCGGGGCGCGGTTTTGCTGTGGTTGCGGATGAGGTCAGAACCCTGGCGAGCCGTACTCAACAATCCACTCAGGAGATCAATGCCATCATTGAAGCCATTCGTGGCGCCGTCGACAAAGTCAATGCATCGGTTGCCAGAGCACGTCAGCAATCGGATAATACGGTAGATGAAACGGCACAGGTGATGGATGCCCTCGGCCTGATTAAACAGGCCATAGGTCAGATAAATGATATGAACCTGCAAATCGCAACCGCGACTGATGAACAGAGTGCCGTGATTGCGGAGCTGAATGAAAATATTAATAGAATCAATGAGATTTCAGTAGAAAACCTGTCCAAGAGTGAAACTGTTGGTCACACCAGTGACCGGATTGCAGAAGACTCCAGGCAGATGGCGCAGTTGATCGCGGTATTTAAGGTGTAACGGCTCGAATTCACCGCTCGCCCGCCCCGTGCAGCCCAGTAGCCTTTCTGGCGCGAGGGAAGGAGCGAGCGGTGATTGATGATCGCCCCTTTTGGGGAGGACTCAGAAACCCACCTCAAGTGTTATGTCCCCCCAACATCTAATCAGCAAAGACTCCGGCCTTGGGTCATTACCCCGACAGGACGGGACTTAGAGAGAGTGAGTCACCATGGTCGACCTAAGGTGAGCCCTCAGCATATTTCCTGAGATGCGGTATTTTAACAAACACATTGCTCAAGCTGGTAGCCAAGCTGAAGGTCACGCCAATTTCAGGCATATCCCCGCAAGTGACCGTCGACTGCAAGGATGCTGTCGTCGAGCTTACTTGGATGTGCTTGCAGCGTGTCACTTGGGGGGGATTTACGAAAGCCCACTGCAGGTGATTGATTACACCCCACACCGGAAGTTGTAACCAAAAAAGAGATAACCACCGTGCAAGCGGTAGATAGGCGTTACAGTTAACACAAAAGGCTCTGTCAGCGAGTAAAGAAGCGGAATTGAATCATCGGAGTCGACAGAGAAAAGAGGAACTGAAAGAAAAGCTTGAAACTTGTGCAAGCAGTCACAAGCAGAAGTGACTGGTCTCCCCACAGGGACTCGAACCCCGATCGGTCGCTTAGGAGGCGACTGCTCTATCCTGTTGAGCTATAGGGAGACCCGCTGATTATACCTATTTTACCTTTGATTAAAAGTCTTGATATTTAACTGGTTAATTCTTGTTCTGCCCGGTTTTTATCGCAATATCGCTTACCTGGATGTTGTCGACGCTGCCAAGACCAGAGAGTTCGGCGCGGGCACTGTCTTCGGTGATCTGGGTTATGCTGATGGTTGTTTTAGTGTTGTTCCCGGTGGCGCGGGTCTCGTTTAGCCTGTCTGGAATGTGTTTGGCGAGCACGACTGCGAGTTCATCCCCCACCTTGATGCCATGACGGCGGCCCAAATTCAGGATCAGGGTTTGCCCCTGCCTGGCAACAATTTGCCCCAGTACAGGTCGGCACAGCAGTGCCTTGTCGAGTTCTTTTATCGCCTGTACCAGCAGTTTATCCACCGCCATGCCGTAGGCGGAGCGCCAGAATCTGTCATGGGCAGGAGAGACCTGCTCAGTACGCTCAAACTCCCAGGGAGCAGAGGTGTTGAACTCGTCACGCCAGATAATTTCGCCACTGATCCCCTGGAACAGGGTGAGGGTAAGGGCAAATTGGCGCTCGGGAGCGTCTGTTATCAGACCAAAATAGCTGCTCTGTGCAGGTTCGGTAGAGACATCGGTGATCTGCGGGACCAACACGTATTGGCTGTCGCTTGCCATGGCAAGGTAACCCGGCAAACGATAGCCGGGGGCGGCAAGTTGTCTTGCGTCCAAATCAAGCCGTGCGCCCGGTCGCAAGTTGGCGAAGGCCGCGCCTGAGGTACTGTCCAGTCTGCGGGCGAGCTGCTGGGATACGGCTGCTCCCAGACTGTTTATCTGCCCCTGTGCCAATTGGCTGCGGTGACTCACTGCCGCTTCCGGCAATAAGATTGCGGCTTTCAGATGTGTACTCTGGCACTGACTTTGAGGCGCTTCCATCAGCTCGACCCGCAATTGTACCCGTAAGCGGTTGTTTTCAATCTGCTCACTGATGAGTTGTACGGGCCCGGTCATCAGTTGTTGCATCAGCTGGGTGCTGGTATCAATGAGATGGCCATCGACCATATGTTGACTGGATTCAATGCTGACACCTGCTTGCAGGCTTGCATAGCTGACGGCCTGTTCTATCGCTTCTGCACGTGCTTTGGTGATGTTGCCATTCACAATCACAGCCTCGCCCTGAGCCGTCACCCAGTCGGCTTGTGCCTGAATGCTCACAAGGAGCGCACTGAATACAAGGGCGGATTTTATCAATCCCATATGCCTGTCCTGCCACATCTCAAAGGGTTGAGGTTTCCATCCGTCGATGTCTTTGGCACAAGGCGTGCAAGCCACTTTATGTTGCCGCGGCACTGGTTTGAGACTGGATGGTTCTGTCGTGGTATGGGCTAAGCAAGTTACGTGCCGCCATCGGCATTCCCTCAGGTGGGATTATGGAGTTTTGAAGTAAAGTAATTGCCACAGTTGCCGATAGTTGTGTAATGGATTGGAAAACCTGGTACTGGGTTCTCTTATTAACTTATATTAAATCATGGAGTTGACTCTATGAAGGCGCGAATGTTCACAACTCTGGCACTCGCTTTTGTCTGGTTGCCCGCAATGGGACAACCCAAAGTTCCCCAGAGTGTATCCTATGGGAACGAAGGCTATCCTCAACGGGAGCAAGTCAATGTTCTGGCACAGCAGATAGTCAATGAGCTACTGCTGACCAATGACGTACTTTCCTCCACCGATCCCATCGTGGTTGCGACACCGGTTAACGTGGATGACATGGTCCATAGTGGCAGTTTCGCTCGCCAGCTACAGCAGGGAATGATGGCGGCGCTTCACGCCCGGTATTTTAACGTAGTGGATACCGCCATTAGCCAAACCCTGAGAGTTACAGAGCAAGGGGACTTGTTGCTGAGCCGCGATTGGCAAAAGCTGCGGGACACTGCCCAGACCCAGCATGTGCTGGTGGCCACTTACAGCCTGGGACGTGATGGCATGACAGTAAACAGTCGCCTGGTCGACATTGCCAATAACCGGGTGGTGGCAGCCTCACAATCGTTCAGTCGTCCGGGCGATCTCAGAGATTACCTGGGTTACTCTCAGCAAGTGGTCTCCAAAGACGGGCTATTGTATCGCTATGAAGCGCCTGGATTGGACAGAGTCACTCTGCTTGGAGAAGACAAATGAAAAAGTGGATTTACACCTGTTTGGCGTTGGTGTTTTTAGCCGGTTGTGCAAGCAGTGATGACCGTTATGTACAGTGGGAAACAGAGGCGCCTGCCAGTTTTCCCAAGTTGACCGCTATTGGTTACGCGCCTTTGGCAACCCAACCCGCCAAAACCCAGGCCGAAAAGGTGTTAATGGCGATGCAGGCCTCCAAACTTGCGGCATACCGAGAGCTGGCAGAGCAGGTTTACGGTCAAAAAATCAGTGCCGGCGCCAGCGTGAATGATTGGGCCATGGGCAGTGACAGCATTAAAGCGTCAGTATCGGGCGTGATAAGAGGAGCCAGAGTGGTCAAGGCTTATCCAGTTGGCGAGCATTATGTGACTGAGCTGGAACTGGATTTTGCTCGTGTGTGGGATATCTATCAGCAGCAGAATCGTCCCTCGAAGGTGAAGGAAGTGACTTACTTTTAAGGTGGACATCCCTGTTGATGGTAACCGCGTTGTAAAAAAAGCCCCTGAGAATGGGGCTTTTATATTGGGCGTTTTGTAGGGTATTTCGCCTGGGGGCGCAGGTAGAAACGAAGTGTGTATGGCCCGGGCGCATCAAACTTCGATGCTGCTGCCCAAGGTAGAGATGGTCGATGTTTTACCCTTATCCGTGTAGGTAAGAGAACTTGCGTTACGACTTACCTGTAGCGCCTGTGCCAGTCGGTTAACACTGGCCTGACTGTGCTCGATGAGCTGCGCGTTGGCTTCGTTTTCGTGCTTACAGCGTGCAAGTGTGTGTTGTATCGACTCTACCTTGGCTGCCAGGGCGTTATCGCTTGTCAGCAGGCTGTGACCTGGATGAGCCGCCATTGCATCATCATTTTGCTTCAGTCGTAACAGGGCAGATGACTTGTGCTCTGCGATGGCCATCAGCTCAGAAGCGTTTTGGGCAATCAAGGCTGCACGTTCAGCTGCCATAGCGGCCAGAAGTTGCTCCAGCAGGCTTTGTTGCGCATCGAGCAACTGATTGAGTTCATTGACGTGGTCCATGGTGTTGCATCCCGGTTTTATTGACATCAGGGGTAGTAATAAATGAATGCAAAAAGCCGGCCATAATCAAATGGCCGGCTTTGGATGTTTCCCAATCCGTGCTGAAAATCAGGCGTCGCGGCCCAATTCCTGTAATTCTGCTTCAAAGCTGGCGATATTGGCCGCGAGCTTCTCAGGGTCAATTTTATAACGCCCTTCCGCTATGGCTTGCTTGATTTCGGCCACTTTCTTTTGGTCAACTTCAGGCAGAGAAGACAGCTTTGACTGCACGCTTTGCAATTGCTGAGCCTGACTGGTGATCATCACCGAGTCGGCCTTTTGAGGTACCTGTGGCTGCGCGGTTTGAGCTGCCGATGCCTGGGCAGTGCGGGCACTGGTCAGTGGACTGCTGGTGTTGCCGACGCGGTTGGACGCGGCATTGTTTTTGGGTAATTCGATGGCCATTTCGGGCTCCAGTGTCACGGATTTGGGTTTCTTGTGATTATTATCGGCCGCAGCCAGCAAAGCTTTAGGGTATTTTACATTTTGACTTCCACTTCGCCAACGCCAATGACAGTAGCCTCTAATACCCTGTCTGAATTGATATTTTTAATCCTAATCCTATCGCCTTCGTTTCCATCGGCCAAGGCCTCTCCCTGGGTTTTTATCTCAAAGCTGGCCGATTTTGCGTATATGGTTACTGCATCTCCCTTGCACACAAAACACAGGTTGTCGGCAAAAATGGGGGCGTCCTGAGGGATCCGGCGCTTCACCCGAGACCCATAGAGGGGCTGTAAGTGCGAAAACTGTTGGCCACGCAGCAGTGTTTTGTCGACATATCTGACTTCTATGCTCTCTGCGTCCAGTAAATCACCATTACCGAGCGGGCGTTTAGCCACCACCACAGGGAAAAGCACTTCTGCGCGTACTGAAAGGTACATCTGCCAAGGATAGTCCAGATCCGGGCTAACACAGCTGATGCGCACCGTATTGTTTCGGGAAATAGGTCTGTCGGTGGCAAGTCTTGCTGATACAGGTCCTTCACATCGAGGCAGATTACCTCGGCTTTCCAGGCTTTGGGCTTGTACGCTGATTTTGGCATTGGCCGGTGCATCAATTTTTTCAATAACCACGGCTTCAGCCGCCGATGCGATGGCCGATATACTCGGGGTATGAGGTTCTTCTGCGATTGATACCCTGGGTAACAACGTCAGAATCACCAAAACTTGTGCTAACTTTACTTTCATAATGAACAGACTAGCGTGTGGCGCCAGATTACACCTATACTTTCATTCAGCACCAAAGTACCTCGTCCAAGCGCTTAGACGGGCCGTCAGAAGTTTGACGAAGTTGGGGCAAGGGTTGTCGGTGACAATAACAAAAGCAAGTTACATGCCTATGCTCCGAGGTGTTCGGGGCGTCATTCCATCAAGACCACTAAGGCGAACTTATGTCGAGCATTCTTGAGTCAGTCAACAAGCGTACCCAACTGGTGGGGCAAAACCGATTGGAGCTGCTGCTGTTCAAGCTGAACGGCCGTCAGCGCTTCGGTATTAACGTCTTTAAAGTAAAAGAAGTATTGCAGTGCCCCCCCCTGACCGGATTACCCAAGCTCAATCCTTTCGTGCGCGGTGTGGCCCATATTCGTGGAACCACCATTTCTGTGATTGACCTCAGCGCGGCCACCGGTGGCAAACCCATAGAGAACATTCAAAACTGCTTTATTATTATCTCTGAATATAATCGCAGTGTTCAGGGTTTTTTGGTGAATTCAGTCGAGCGCATCATCAACATGAACTGGGAAGCCATAATGCCGCCGCCCCAGGGGGCGGGTCGCTACTCCTATTTAACAGCGGTCACTGAGATTGATGGAGAGCTGGTTGAAATCCTGGACGTTGAAAAAATTCTTGATGAAATCAGTCCGGTCCGTACTGCTATCAGTGAAGACACTGACGCACAGTTAACCATTGATCGTGGGCAGCACTTCCACATTATGGTGATTGATGACTCTGCCGTGGCCCGCAAGCAAATCATCCGTGCGCTCACCTCTCTCGAGCTGCAGATTGATACGGCAAAAGATGGCCGTGAAGCACTGGAAAAACTGAAAGCCATTTCGGCGGAAATGACCAACGTGGCTCACGAGATCCCGCTGATTATCTCCGATATCGAGATGCCGGAAATGGACGGTTACACCCTGACCGCCGAAATCCGTGATGATCCCAAACTCAAAGACATCAAGGTGATTTTACACACGTCGCTGAGCGGCGTGTTTAATCAGGCGATGGTTCAGAAAGTGGGTGCCAATGACTTTATTGCCAAGTTCAACCCTGACGAACTGGCCGCGGCCGTGAACAAGCATCTGAGTCTTTGAGCAGGATGGCATTCCCCTTGGGCGGGGTTATACTCCTCCAAGGGCGCTTGTATTCAGTCACTGGATAATGTATAAAGCAGCGCTTATTTTTGGGGAATAAAATCAGAAGGTTAACCAGTTATTGAGTTAATTTTCTCTATCAGGTGCAGGATGAGAAACGGTGTCAGACAAATCACTGGCTGAAGCGGAATATAATCAATTCAGGTTGTTCCTTGAACAACACAGCGGCATAGTGCTTGGCGAAAACAAGCAGTATCTGGTCCGCAGCCGCCTTGCGCCTCTGATGGGCAAATACAACCTGCCTTCATTATCTGAAGTGGTTAAACATTCAATGAAACCCACAGAGCGGCAACTGCGCGCCGAGGTCATTGATGCCATGACCACAAACGAAACCCTGTGGTTTCGTGATAAATACCCCTTCGAATTGCTCGCCAATGCGCTGCTGCCAGACTATGCCAAGCTTGGCAGGCCGCTGAAAATTTGGTCTGCCGCCTGTTCTTCCGGGCAAGAGCCTTATTCGCTGGCCATGACGATTTTGGAATATCAGCAAAAACGTCCGGGCGGCTTACCCGCTGGCGCGTCAATTCAGGCAACGGATTTATCCCCCTCGATGCTGGAGCGTTGTAAACAGGCCGAGTACGATGGCCTGGCGCTGGGACGGGGCTTATCGGATGAACGAAAAAGAGCGTTTTTCGACACCCTGCCAAGCGGCAATATGCGGGTAAAAGACAATGTGCGGCGCATGGTGAGTTTCCGGGCACATAACCTGTTGGAAAGCTATGCCTTGCTTGGTAAGTTTGACATCATCTTTTGCCGTAACGTGCTCATTTACTTTGCCCCTGAGGCAAAGGCAAAAATACTGCGGCAATTTGCTGCCGCTCTCAATCCCAAGGGCATCTTGTTTCTTGGCGCTTCCGAGTCTATTGCTGGTTTGACCGATGAATTTGACATGGTGCGCTGCAACCCGGGTATTTACTACCAGAAGAAGACATAGCCAAATAACCTAATGAATAAAAACAAAAAAGCCGACATTGCTAAGTCGGCTTTTTTGTTGTCTGTCATTTGTAAGGGGGAACGTCCCAGATTTGGCACACGAATTGCTTTTCATCTGACATCATGGTGTGGAGGCAATTTTATGGCGATCAGTTTCGATAAGGCGCTCGGGGTGCATCAATTTACCCTTGGCATCAGAGCAGAGCGGGCAGAAGTCCTCTCAAGCAATATCGCCAACGCCGATACCCCCCATTATAAAGCACGGGATGTGAACTTTGCCGATGCGCTGCAAGCGGCACGCAGCCAGCAGCGTGGCATGCAAATGGCCCAAACCAGTGAAGGGCATTTTGACTTGCAAGCATTGAGCCGGCAGCACGTGCAGTTTCGTGTTCCCAATCAGCCCGACACCGGTGATGGTAACACGGTGGATATTCAGCAGGAACAGTCTGCCTTTATGCAGAATGCGCTCGAATATCAGATGTCGCTGGGCTTTCTGGAAGGCAAGTTCAACGGTATGAAAAAGGCTATTAAAGGAGACTGACAATGAGCTTGTTTAATATCTTCAATGTGTCTGGCTCCGGGATGAGTGCGCAATCGGTTCGCCTCAATACCACCGCCAGCAACATTGCCAACGCAGATTCAGTGTCCAGCAGCGTCGATAAAACCTACCGGGCGCGTCATCCTGTGTTTGAGGCTGAACTTGCCAAAGCCAGCCAGCAGCAATCTGCCCGTGGGGTGAATGTCAAAGGCATAGTCGAAAGTGATAAGCCGCTGCAAAAAGAATACAACCCGGACCATCCCATGGCGGATGCCGATGGCTTTATTTACAAACCCAATGTGAACGTGATGGAAGAAATGGCCGACATGATTTCCGCTTCGCGTTCGTATCAAATGAATGTCCAGGTGGCCGATACCGCCAAGAGTATGCTGATGCAGACTTTGAGAATGGGCAAATAACGGATGTGGCGCTAAGGAGGTAAGCCGTGAGTTTTCTTAACTCTATCAGTCAGGCATCGGCGGCCCAGTCAACCCAGAGCACGGGAAATCCCTTTCTGGACAGTGTCAGGTTGCAGACCAAAGAGGCAGTGCCAGAGGCTAAAAAGCAGGAATTGACTCAAGAGGATTTTTTCGCCCTCTTGTCGCAGCAGTTGTCGATGCAGGATCCGTTCAAGCCGGTGGAAAACGACCAGATGATTGCCCAGATGGCGTCATTCTCTACCGTGGACGGTATCGCCAATCTGAACGATCACATTGTGAATCTGAATACCGTGATGACCTCCAGCCAGGCACTGCAGGCATCAGGGCTGGTTGGGCAGAAGGTATTGATCCCATCGGCGTCTGGCCATGTATCTGCTGAAGAGCCCAACCTAAAGGGTGTCATCAGCACCTCCAAGCCCATCGAGACAATCATGGTGCGCATTGAAGATGACAAGGGGCAGTTGGTGAAAACCTTCAGTGTGGATGGCAGTGACGGCGGCAACATCGATGTGAATTGGGATGGCCTCGATGCGGAAGGCAAGCCCGTTGCCGATGGTACTTACACCATCAAGGCCAGTGGCCGGGTCGATGGCAAGGCCGAGGAATTACCGGTTTCAACTTATGCCCACGTGACCAGCGTGTCGCTTGGGACAGCAGCAACAGGCGCCATTCTGAATTTGCGTGGCATTGGCGGCATTAAACTATCGGATGTTCTGGCTGTGGCTGAGAGCTGATCCAGAAAACCAGACTAAAGAGGTAACTGACTTATGTCTTTCAATATCGCACTCAGTGGCATTGCTGCCGCCCAGAAAGATTTGAACACCACAGCCAACAACATCGCCAACGTCAACACCACGGGCTTTAAAGAGTCACGTGCTGAGTTTGCCGATGTGTATGCTGCGTCGATATTTTCCAACAGCAAAACCCAGGTGGGTGGCGGTGTAACCACTACCCAGGTGGCACAGCAGTTCCATCAGGGCAGTTTGCAATTCACCAGCAACGCGCTGGATTTGGCCATTAGCGGCGGCGGTTTCTTTGTGACCTCCGCCGACCCTTCGGCCCGTGATTACAGCTTTACCCGTGCCGGCGCTTTTAAGGTAGACAGTAACAACTACTTGGTGGATTCCGCAGGCAACTTCCTGCAAACCTTCCCGGTGGACAAATTCGGGAACTCTACCTC
Organism: Shewanella amazonensis SB2B; assembly: GCF_000015245.1. Taxonomy (NCBI): domain Bacteria; kingdom Pseudomonadati; phylum Pseudomonadota; class Gammaproteobacteria; order Alteromonadales; family Shewanellaceae; genus Shewanella; species Shewanella amazonensis. The sequence continues at coordinate 2,781,842 of NC_008700.1, read as the reverse complement.
AGTGAGTTTGACCACCACTCGTCCGGTTCAAATTCCTGACACTGCCGGTAGCCCAGTGATGACTGAGAATGTGGGGGTTCAGATGAACCTGAACGCCGGTGAAAAGACCAAAGACCCTGCGGCTTTTGATCCGGATGATCCAACCACCTTCAACAACTCTACCTCGTCGACCATTTATGACTCCCTGGGTGAGCCACACATTTTGACCACCTACTTTGTACGGCCAAACGATGGTGCCTACACAGGGGAAAACAACTGGGTGGCTTACTATGCACTCGATGGTCAGCCTGTGAATCTGGGTGGTGGCGCAGGTACTTACCAGACGGATACTGACGGTGATGGCGTCCCAGACACACCTGCAACCGCGCAAACTACCGGTGGCTGGACTGGTTCTGTGCTGACCTTTAACAGCACAGGTACTTATACAGGCACCAACCCAGCCATAATCACCACAGAACCTCTGGGGATTGGTGGTGCCGGTATTCTTGGACCCGGCGCCGATGGTAGCCAAACATTGACCATCAACTTTGCCAACCCGACTCAGTACGCTTCTGCTTTTGAAGTAACCGAGCTGACTCAGGATGGTACCACTGTGGGCCGCCTGACCAACGTGGAAGTAGGTGAAGATGGCCTGATTAAAGCCGCCTACAGCAATGGCAGTACAGTGCCCCTTGGCCGCGTTGCTTTGGTGCGTTTCGCCAACGAGCAGGGATTGACCCAGGTGGGTAACACTTCCTGGAAAGAAAGCCTGGCCTCGGGTACGGCCCTTGCCGGTGAAGCCAACAGTGGTACTTTTGGCGCTATTCGTTCGGCGGCGCTGGAACAATCTAACGTGGATTTGACCACAGAGCTGGTGGACCTGATTTCAGCGCAGCGTAACTTCCAGGCCAACAGCCGTACATTGGAAGTGAATAACACGCTGCAGCAGACCATTCTGCAGATCCGTTAAGATTTTCTCTCCTTGGTTGCCGCCTTCGGGCGGCAATTTTTTGCCTGTTTACGTCCTCCTTATCCTTCTTATCTCTGCCTTCCCCGCCCTTGCAGGACACGCTCTTGGTTAATTGGCATGCAGTTTGCTTTAGTGAGTGCATGCTAGATCTTTGACGGAGCCCAGCGTGGACAAATTTCTCTATATCGCCATGAGTGGTGCCAAGCAGAATCTCAATTCGCTTTCCATTCGGGCCAACAACCTGGCCAACGCCAACACCGATGGCTTCAAGGCCGATTTGGAGCAATCCCGCTCCATGCAAGCCTTTGGAGAGGGATTGCCCACGCGGGTATTCGCCATGACCGAAAATCCCCAGGCCAGTTTCCGTCACGGTCCCATTAACAGCACTGCTCGGGATCTGGATGTGGCCGTGAAAGGTGATGGCTGGATTGCGGTGGAAGATGCCGATGGCAACGAGGCCTATACCCGTGCCGGTAGCCTGAAATTTGACGAAACCGGTTTGCTGACCAATTCACAGGGGCGTCCTGTGATGGGCGATGCTGGCCCAATCGTTCTGCCGCTGCCCATCGACAAGGTGGAAATTGCCCAGGACGGCACTATCACGGTACGGCCTCAGGGGGCTACTGCCGAAGTGGTGGAAGAAGTGGCGCGGATAAAGCTGGTCAATCCAGGCAATCAAAACCTGATGCGCGGTGACGATGGACTGTTTCGGATGATGAACGGAACGACTGCGCCACAGGATGAAACCGTGGCTCTGGAGAGCCGTGCAGTGGAAGGCAGTAACGTCAACCCCGTCGAAGAGATGGTGGCCCTGATTGATATCCAGCGGCAGTTTGAGCTGCAGGTAAAAATGATGAAAACCGCAGAAGAGAACGATAAAGCTTCTGCCCAACTCGTACGTATTGGCTAAGGAGACAGGATTATGCATCCCGCATTATGGATAAGTAAAACTGGCTTAGATGCTCAGCAAACGGATATCGCCGTGATATCCAACAACGTCGCCAACGCCAGTACCGTCGGCTACAAAAAAAGCCGCGCCGTGTTTGAAGATTTACTCTATCAAACTGTGAATCAGGCAGGCGGTATCAGCGCGTCCAACACCAAGTTACCCAATGGCCTGAATATAGGCGCCGGCACCAAGGTGGTGGCAACTCAAAAGATGTTTACCCAGGGCAACATGCTGACCACGGATAATGCGCTGGACATGATGATTGAAGGCCCGGGCTTTTTTGAAATCCAGTTACCCGATGGCACCACAGCTTATACCCGTAACGGTCAGTTCTCGCTGGACGATACCGGTCAGATAGTGACGCCTGGCTCTGGTTATGTGCTTCAGCCAGCCATCACCATTCCCGATAACGCCACCAGTATCACTGTGTCTGCCGAAGGCGAAGTGTCTGTAAAAACCCCGGGTGCCGCAGAAAGCCAGATCGTGGGGCAGCTGACCCTGTCTGACTTTATCAATCCCTCCGGCCTCGACCCTATAGGTCAGAACCTGTACCTGGAAACCGGTGCCAGCGGCACGCCCATTCAGGGCACAGCCTCACTGGATGGTATGGGGGCGATTCGTCAGGGGGCACTTGAAACCTCCAACGTGAATGTGACCGAGGAGCTGGTCAATCTCATCGAAAGTCAGCGCATCTATGAAATGAACTCCAAGGTGATTTCAGCAGTGGATCAGATGCTGGCCTACGTTAACCAGAATCTGTAAGAGGCGATGGTTATGCTCAGATACCTTATGGTTGGTTCGCTCTTGGTGCTCGCAGGATGTGCCAGTACCGAACACAAACCTATTCCGGACGATCCCTACTATGCCCCTGTGGTGCCTGAAGAGCCTCCGGTCGCATTGGAACCTACGGGCTCTATTTTCCTCGACTCACAGGCGGCAAGTTTGTACACGGATATTCGCGCCCACAGGGTAGGGGACATCATTACCGTGGTGCTGACAGAGTCGACCCAGGCAACCAAGAGTGCCAACAACGAAATCAAAAAGGGTTCAGACCTCAACATGGATGCCATTCAGGCGCTCGGCGGCCCGGTCACCATCAGTGGTAATCCGCTGAGTCTGGGGTATTCCGACAGCATGAACACCAAGCGTGAGGCTGACGCCGATCAGAGCAACAGTCTCAGGGGCAATATCTCTGCCCATGTGCTTCAGGTGCTGGCCAATGGCAACCTGGTTATTCGCGGAGAAAAGTGGATAAGCATCAACAACGGTGACGAGTTTATTCGGGTCACCGGGGTTATCCGCCCTCAGGACATCACCACCGACAACACGGTTGTATCTACCCGGGTCGCCAATGCGCGAATTCAATACAGTGGCACTGGCACCTTTGCCAACTCGCAGCAGGTGGGCTGGCTCAGTCAGTTCTTCCTCAGCGATTGGTGGCCCTTTTAAAGGAGCTTGGACATGAAAATCAAGGTTCTGCTTGCCGTGGCCTTGCTGGCCATGACAGTGCCGGTTAAAGCCGAGCGCATTAAAGATATCGCCGCCGTTCAGGGTGTGCGCAGTAACCAATTGATTGGTTATGGATTGGTGGTGGGTTTGCCGGGCACGGGTGAAAAGGCAAATTACACAGAGCAAACTTTTACCACCATGCTGAAAAACTTCGGCATTAATTTGCCGACCAACGTAAAGCCCAAGATTAAAAACGTGGCCGTAGTGGCAGTGCATGCCGATATGCCACCTTTCATCAAACCCGGCCAGACGCTGGATGTCACAGTGTCCAGCATAGGCGAGGCCAAGAGTCTGCGTGGTGGAACTCTGCTGCAAACCTTCCTTAAAGGGGTGGATGGCAACATCTACGCCATTGCGCAGGGCAGCATGGTGGTGTCCGGTTTCAGTGCCGAAGGGCTTGATGGATCCAAGGTTATTCAGAATACCCCAACAGTGGGCCGTATCCCCAACGGCGCTCTGGTGGAACGGGCCGTGCCGTCTGCTTTTGCCCATGGAGACTTCCTTACCTTTAACCTGCACCGAGCCGACTTCTCTACCGCCAAGCGGATGGCCGATGCCATTAACGATTTGTTGGGGCCGGAAATGGCTCGCGCACTCGATGCAGCCTCGGTTCAGGTGTATGCCCCACGGGATGCCTCACAGCGGGTGTCGTTTCTCGCGACACTGGAGAACGTCGAAGTTGAGCCTGCGGATGAGTCGGCCAAGGTGATTGTCAACTCGCGCACCGGCACCATAGTCGTTGGTCAGAATGTGAAGTTATTACCAGCAGCTGTGACCCATGGTGGTCTGACAGTGACCATTGCTGAAAATCAGCAGGTGTCCCAACCCAATGCTCTTGCCGGTGGCGATACCGTGGTAACCAACCAAAGCACCATAGATGCGTCTCAGGCCAATAGCCGTATGTTCCTGTTTAATCCGGGAACCAGCTTGGATGAATTGGTCAGGGCCGTGAATTTGGTTGGTGCTGCACCTTCAGATGTGCTTGCGATCCTTGAGGCGTTAAAAATGGCAGGCGCCTTGCATGGTGAGCTTATCGTCATTTGATTCTTGTCGGAAAATTGGCAACTCACCATGGAAAAGCTTTCAAACGCCTCACATTTCCTCGACATCGGTGGCCTGGACAAATTAAGAGCCCAGGCCAAGGCCGATAACAAGGCAGCCCTGCGGGAAGTTGCCAAGCAATTCGAGGGGATTTTTGTGCAGATGCTGATGAAAAGCATGCGTGATGCCAATGCCGTATTTGAATCCGATAGTCCCTTCAACAGCCAGTACACCAAGTTTTATGAAGAAATGCGCGATCAGCAAATGGCCGTCGACATGTCCCAAAAAGGCATGCTGGGGCTGGTGGATTTGATGGTGCAACAGCTGTCTCCCAAGGACAGCCCGATAACACCGTCATCAGTACTGGGCGGCGATAAGCGCTTTGATCTGGGGGAGGTCCCCATGATGCTGCGCCGTGGCAAGGACGCTGAGGCAAAGGCATCACTCGAAGGGATTGAAACGCCTCAGATGGCTGAACGTCAACCTGTCGAGCGGCACAGCGATATGTCCCTAAACATGGGGTTCCATGAAGCCCCGGTTCTGGATGCACCAACAGCCGCATCGGCTCCTGCTTCCAGCGCCGCAGCACCTATATTCGACCAATTGCTCGCCGGGAAACAAACGCCCAGTCAGCAGATTGAAAGTGAGCGGGACAATCCGAATTTTGAGAGCCGTCAGGACTTTATTCGTGCCCTGATGCCACTGGCGAGCGAAGCTGCCAAGCGTCTGGGTACCAAGCCCGAGGTGTTGATTGCCCAATCGGCACTGGAAACCGGTTGGGGCCAGAAGCTGGTAAGACGGACGGATGGCAGCATGAGCAATAACCTGTTCAACATCAAAGCCGACAAGCGCTGGGAAGGGGAAAAAGCGGCAGTCAATACCCTGGAATTTGAGCAGGGCGTTGCGGTACGGCAACGAGCTGACTTCCGGGTTTACGACACCCTGGAGCAGAGCTTCAACGATTTTGTCGATTTCCTGAAAAGCGGCGAGCGCTACGGTGATGCCCTGAAACAAGCGGCGAGGCCTGCATCCTTTGTGCAGGGGTTACAAAATGCCGGGTATGCCACAGACCCTCAATATGCCGACAAGGTGATGCGGGTAATGCAGGCGGTAACGTCTGAAATCAAGGCCATGGCCCTTGGCAACTGACCCTGACAGGCGGAGAAAGAAATGAGCATAGATTTATTGAACATCGCCCGGACCGGGGTACTGGCATCTCAGGCACAGCTCGGGGTGACCAGTAACAACATTGCCAATGTCAATACCGAAGGCTATAACCGCCAGGTTGCCACTCAGGCCACTCACCTGTCACAACGCTCCGGCAACAGTTTCTATGGCACGGGAACCTATGTGTCCAGTGTCAAACGGGTGTACAACGAATATGCTGCCCGCGAGCTGCGCATCGGCCAAACCGCAAAAGGTGCAGCCGAAGTCAGTCACACCAAGATGAGTGAACTCGATCAGCTGTTTTCCCAGATAGGCAAGGCTATTCCCCAGTCGCTTAACGATATGTTCAAAAACATCAACAGCCTGGCAGATTTGCCATCGGATCTCGGCATCCGTGGCGGTGTGCTGGGTTCTGCTCAGCAGATGGCCAGCGCCATCAACGAGATGCAACGTCAGCTTGAAGGGCAGATGAAGCAAACCCATGAGCAGATTGATGCCATCACGACCCGCGTCAATGAAATCAGCACTGAGCTTGCCAATATCAATCGTGAGCTGATGAAAACCATGGGCGAAGACATGCAGCTACTGGACAAGCAGGATGCGTTGATCATGGAGCTGAGTGAATACGCTCAGGTGAATGTGATACCGCTGGAAAACGGTGCCAAAAGCATCATGCTGGGCGGCGCTGTGATGCTGGTGTCAGCGGAAGTGGCTATGAGCATGGGGACGGCCCAGGGTGACCCCTACTCAGATGAACTCAGGCTCACCGCGACGACAGGCTCTTCCACGCTGGTTGTCGACCCGTCCAAGCTGGGCGGACAGCTCTCGGCCTTGTATGAATTCAGGGATAAAACCCTTATTCCGGCTGAAAATGAACTGGGGCAGTTGTCGCTGGGTATTGCCAATGCCTTTAATGAGGCGCAGAAGGCCGGATTCGACATGAATGGTCAGGTTGGTAGCAATATTTTCATCGATATCAACGACCCGCTCATCGCCCAGAGCCGTGTTGGCCAGTATGGGAGCAATACGGGTACTGCGTCCCTCAGCGTATCAATAGAAGATGTGGGAGCACTTTCGGGGGGAGCATACGAGCTCAAATACACAGCTCCCGGCACCTATGAATTAACCGATACCCTCACAGGCGATGTGACGCCACTGACCTTAAGTGGTTCCACCCTCACCGGTGGCGCTGGTTTTAATATCAACATCGGCGCCGGTGCTTTTGCCGACGGTGACAGATTTCTTATCCGGCCGACATCAGGGGCAGCTGCGCAGATGTCGGTGGTCATGACAGATCCCAAAGCCATTGCCGCAGCAGCGCCAAAAATTACTGCCGATGCAACCAATTCGGGTAACACCAAGGTTACAGTTACCAGTATCGACAATCGTCTGGCAGCCAACTTCCCGGTTACCGGCAGCGAGCTGACTTTTACCCTGAATACTGGCGCCAATACCTATGATGTGACCGCTGCTGACGGCACAGTGCTTGCGGCTGGTGTGGCCTACACGCCGCCTTCTATCAGTGCTTTTGGCTTTACCTTTGAGGTGGAGTCCATTGGGGCTGCCACTGACAGTTTTACCTTTGATTTGAGCTACGGTGAAGGCGACAACTCCAATGCGCTGGCCATGGCACAGTTGGCCGACACCAAGCTGATGAACGGCGGCAAGTCGACCCTCATTGATGTGTTCGAAAAAACCAAACAGCAAATTGGCTCAGGCACCAAGGCTGCCGAAGTGCGTTTGGGATCTGCCGAAGCCATTTACCAGCAGGCCTATGGGCGGGTTCAGGAAGTTTCCGGGGTCAACCTGGATGAAGAAGCGGCCAATTTGCTCAGGTTCCAACAGTCATACCAGGCGTCGGCACGCATTATGACCACGGCCCAGCAAATCTTTGACACCCTGTTTGCGTCGGTGCGTTAAGAGGATTGAGTGATGCGTATTTCTACCTCGCAAATGTTTACCCAGAACACCAATAACATACTGCAAAAGCAGACAGAGACCGCGAAGCTGCTCGAACAGCTGTCCAGTGGCAAGAAGGTGAATACCTCGGGTGACGACCCTGTGGCGGCCTTGGGTATCGACAATCTCAACCAGCAGCAGGCGCTGGTGGATCAATTTCTGAAGAACATCGACTACGCCAAAAATCATTTAGGCATTGCCGAGAGTAAGCTTGGCAGCGCCGAGGAGTTGGTTACCGGTTTACGAGAACAAATTCTGCGCGGGGTAAATGGTGGCCTTTCGCCCTCCGAGCGGCAAATGATTGCCGATGAGATGCGTGGCAGCCTGCAGGAATTGCTGAATGTGGCAAACACCCGGGATGAGTCCGGCAACTTTATGTTCTCCGGTTTTAAAACAGACACAGAACCCTTTGCCTTCGACGGTGCCGGCAACATGGTTTATAGCGGTGATGCCGGCGTGCGTGACGCCATGATTTCCCGTGGCATCGCCATGGGCACCAATGTGCCCGGCGATATGGCGTTTATGACGTCGCCCAACGCACTTGGCGATTATACCGTCAATTATTTGTCGAGCCAGGCAGGTGATTTTAAGGTTCAAAGCGCTGCGATAACCAACCCAGCAGCTCATGTGGAAGACACTTATACCTTTAATTTTATTGATAATGGTTCAGGCGGCGTAAACCTGGAAGTGCGTGACAGTGCCAATGGGCTGGTCACCACAGTGAACAACTTTGATGCCACCAATCCTGTTAGTTTCAACGGAATAGACGTCAAGCTGGAAGGCACACCAGCCGCTGGCGACAGTATTTCCCTGGCTCCTCAGGCTGAAGTCAGCATTTTCGACACCATTAATAAGGCTATCGCCCTGATAGAAGACGATAGTCGCATGAATTCTCCCGCTGGTATCGCAGAGTTGGCACAGCTCTTGAATGACACTGACAGCGGATTGAATCAGCTCAGCACCGCCAGAAGCGTGGCAGGTAATAACCTCAAGAGTCTTGAGAGTTACGCCGGACGACACGCAGAAGAGCAGGTCGTCAATACCTCGGCGCTGTCATTGCTGGAAGATCTGGATTACGCAACGGCGATTACGGAATTTGAAAAGCAGCAGCTTGCATTGAACGCAGTCTCCAATGTGTTTAGCAGAGTTGGTTCTGTGTCTTTGTTCGACTACTTGTAGCGACAGGCACAGCCACTCACTGGAAGCAATTTTGTTAACTAATTTAGCCAAGCTCCAAGCCTTGGCGGTAACACTAGGAAGAGGAACTCAACATGGCTATTACTGTTAATACCAATGTGACCTCCATGAAGGCCCAAAAGAACCTGAACATGTCCAGTGGTCAGTTGGCGACTTCCATGGAGCGTCTGTCATCCGGTTTGCGCATCAACAGCGCGAAAGACGACGCCGCTGGTCTGGCAATTTCTAACCGTCTGAACAGCCAGGTGCGCGGACTTGAAGTGGGCATGCGTAATGCCAACGATGGTATTTCCATTGCCCAGATTGCTGAAGGTGCGATGCAAGAGCAAACCAACATGCTCCAGCGTATGCGTGACCTGTCAATCCAGGCCGAAAACGGTGCCAACAGTGCCGATGACCTGCAGGCGATTCAGGATGAAATCACTCAGCTGATCACCGAGATTACCGCTATTGGTAACTCCACCGCCTTTGGTAACACCAAGCTGATGACCGGTGATTTCTCCGCTGGCAAAAAGTTCCAGGTGGGGCACCAGGAAGGTGAGGACGTTACTATCACTGTAAACACAAACAATGCCACTTCATTGTCAGTGAATGCTGTAACTGTACTTACTTCTGCTGGTCGTAACTCTTCATTGCTGAAGATTGATAATGCAATCAAGAAAATCGATACACAGCGCGCCGCTCTCGGTGCGGTACAAAACCGTCTGGCTCACAATATCAGCAACAGCGCTAACACCCAGGCCAACGTTGCCGATGCCAAGAGCCGTATCGTGGATGTGGATTTCGCCAAAGAAACCTCTGCCATGACCAAAAATCAGGTACTGCAGCAGACTGGCTCTGCCATGCTGGCGCAAGCCAACCAATTGCCCCAGGTTGCCTTGTCCCTGCTCGGCTGATATTTGACGGGCATCAGTACGCGGCGATGCCTGCCAGGCGGCAACTTTTTGCCACTGGCCAGGCTAGCCGCTCTGTTTTTTTATAAAGCAAATATTTGAGTTATAAAAAGAATTAAAAAAAAGTCAGAATTTTTCAAAAAAGCCCTAAAGGATAAAAAGACGCTGCCGCTAAATATACTGTAACGAGTATGACCGCCTGGCTGAACAAGACAGGCTAGTCCTGAGCCAGGTAACCAAGAGGAATCGATCATGGCCATTACAGTAAACACCAACGTCACTTCAATGAAGGCGCAAAAGAACCTGACCTTGTCTAACCGTGATCTGGCAACCTCCATGGAGCGTCTGTCTTCCGGTCTGCGCATTAACAGTGCCAAAGATGACGCCGCAGGTCTTGCCATCTCCAACCGTCTGAACAGCCAGGTTCGTGGTTTGGAAGTGGGTATGCGTAACGCCAACGATGCTATCTCCATCGCCCAGATTGCCGAAGGTGCGATGCAGGAGCAGACCAACATGCTGCAGCGTATGCGTGACCTGTCTATTCAGGCAGAGAACGGTGCCAACAGTGCAGATGACTTAACCTCTCTGAAAAATGAGATGGACCAGCTGGCGCTGGAAATCACCGCCATCGGTAACACCACAGCTTTCGGTGACACCAAACTAATGACCGGCGGATTCTCAAATGGCAAGAAGTTCCAGGTTGGTCACCAGAATGCTGAAGATGTTACTGTTACTGTGAAGACCAACAACGCTGGCACCTTGTCTGTTGGAGCCTTGGATGTGACTACATCTGGTGGTCGTAGCACTGCAATGCTCAAAATCGACGCTGCTATCAAGAGCATTGACACTCAGCGCGCTTCACTCGGTGCTATCCAGAACCGTCTGGCTCACAACATCAGCAACAGTGCCAACACCCAGGCCAACGTTGCTGACGCCAAGAGCCGTATCGTGGATGTGGACTTCGCCAAAGAAACCTCTACCATGACCAAGAATCAGGTACTGCAGCAGACTGGATCTGCCATGCTGGCCCAGGCCAACCAGTTGCCTCAAATCGCCCTGTCTCTGCTGTAATTTCTCAGGGATTGAAGCACGGTGGAGGGAGGTTCGGCAACGGATCTCCCTTTGCCATATCTGGAAATCAGTCACGAAATCCCGATTTGTTCGAGATGTGTGGCTGGGAAGGTATGAGGTGAGGTATGGATATTGCATTGGCTGGCGCCACAGCGCCACAGCAACATCAGCGGGCTGAGCTCGTTGCAACGCCTGTCAAACCTTTGGCACCTAAGGATGCGGAGCTTAATCGCGCAGATCTTGCCCAGCCGGTAGATGCCGGCCAGGCGAACGCCAAGGCAGAGGAAGAGAAGCAACAGGTTGAAGCTGAAAAAGAGCAACTGGCTGCCGTCGCAGAAGAGATGTCAAGTATGATGTCTATGATGCAAAAGGGGTTGGAGTTTCGGGTGGATGAGTCCTCCGGGCAACCTGTGGTCAGTGTGCTTGATATAGCATCGGGAGACGTCATCAGACAGATCCCCAGTGAAGAAGCACTTAAAATTGCCCAAAAATTGTCAGAAGTCACTGGGCTTCTGATGAAAACAGAGGCTTGAGGTGCATACGTAATACGAGGTCGATATGGCATTAACTGCAACCGGAATTGGCTCTAATCTGCCCATCAATGACATGGTTTCGGCCATTGTTAACGCAGAGAAAGCGCCCAAGGAAGCTCTGTTCAACCGAACAGAGGACACCATCAATGCCAAGGTTTCTGCCATAGGTACCTTAAAGAGCGAACTGGCCAAATTCCAGGATGCCCTGAAAAAGCTGCAAAAGGGCAGTGAACTCAGTATTCGTAAAGTGACGACCGGTGACAGTCTCTTTTTTAAAGCGACGGCTGACAAATTTGCCCAAAGTGGCACCTATTCAATCAAAGTTGAGCAACTGGCTTTTTCCCATAAGGTCGCAGGTACCAATACCTCAGCAGCAACCGATACAGTGGGGGAAGGGCGTCTTGATTTCACTGTGAATGGTGAAAGCTTTGGCGTTGATGTTGACGCTGCCGACGATTTAAATGCCATTGCCAAAAAAATTAATGATGCCAGTGACAATAAAGGCGTGATTGCGACCGTCATCACCAGTGATGCGGGCAGTCGCTTGGTATTTTCTTCGGAAGCAACAGGCACAGCCAATCAGGTTAGCGTGATAGCCACTGATACCACTGGCACAGGTCTAAATGACATGTTTAATGGTGCCAGTTTGTCTGAGCTGCAACCTGCCCAAGATGCCATTTTTTACGTTGATAATCAAAAAATCACCTCAGGCAGCAATGAGGTGAAAGGCGCCATCACGGGTGTGACTTTGGAGTTGACCAAGGCCGACATTGGTGAAGTAGGTACCCTGACTATCTCTCAGGACGACGAGGCGGTGAAGGCAAACGTTACAGGCTTCGTTGACGCCTATAACGCGCTCTTAGATTCAATCAACAAGCTGTCCTCCTACGATGCAGACAAGAAAAAAGCTGCCGCTCTGCAGGGTGATTCCATGATTCGTTCCCTGGAGTCCCAGCTGCGTAAGATGATCAGCGAACGGGTCGATGTTAATGGTGAAACAGTCGCCCTTTACGATATGGGTATCAAGACCGACCGCTATGGCAAGCTGGAAATTGACAGCGCCAAGCTGGATAAGGCTATTTCAGAAGACATGAGCTCGCTGGAAGGTTTGTTTTCTACCACAAATACTGGCCTTGCAAATCGTCTTTCCGATCTTGCCAGCACCTACACCAAGGCGGGCGGTGTAATCAGTACCCGCAACGATACGTACAACAGTGAAAAGCAACGTCTTGATGATCAGCGGGAAGCCTTCACACGCAAGATGGATGCATTGCAAACACGGTTGTTTAAACAGTTTAATGCGATGGATTTGGTGGTTGCTAGCCTCAACCAGCAAACCACAGGCCTGATTGACAGACTGAACTCGCTCCCAGGCGTGGTAAAAGGCTAAACTGAGTAGAGCGCCAACGGGAGAACGATATGCACGAACTGGAAGCACTCAATAAAGATTTAATTTTATTGTTTGAAAAGCTGGAGAAAACCACAGCTGAAGATGAAAGTGCTGATGACTTGGTATCACAATTGCAAGAGATGATTCTCAAGCGTCAATTTTTATTGCAAAAGACGGAAGCTGGCCAAGAAGACGAAGATCGTTACTTTCTGAATAAGGAGTTGCGACTTAGTCAGGAGTTTTTAGCCAAGGCCACGGCTCTCAGGGATCACAGGCAGCAGTTATTGCATGCCGGCAGTAAAAGTAAACGCCAACTCAATGTTTACAGAACAATCGATGCAAATAGGTAGGTACATATGAGAGGGTCACTGCAATCTTATCGCAAGGTATCACTGGAAAGTGAAATTGCCGTCGCGTCCCCCCACCGTATCATTCAGATGATGTTTGCAGGCGCCCTGGAGCGCTTGGCCCAGAGTCGTTATGCAATTGAGCAAAATGACTTAACCAATAAAGGCATTTTCATCAATAAGGCCATAGGTATTATTACCGGTTTATCTAATAGCCTGAATATGGAGGCGGGTGGTGAAATAGCCCAAAACCTGGGTGACCTCTACGACTTTATGCTGCGCAAAATCAGCGAGGCAAACCTTAATAACGATCCTCAGGCTATCGATGACGTGATGGGGTTGCTGCGCACCTTGAAAGAAGGTTGGGATGCCATCCCCGCAGATCAACATAACATCACTTCCCACGATGAAGCTGTTTGATTTTTGCACATAAATCTCCCCAATAAAAAGGCGCTGTGAATGCGCCTTTTTTGACATTAGCCAGAGAATTGACCAAAAGGGTCGGAAGCGCGGGAAAATTGGTCTAGAATCAGAAGCAAAAGAGTTTATTGTAAAGCAGAGACTTGCTTCTCGACTGCCGATAATACAATATTCGACATGGTGTGAATGACCGGCAGTTTTCCCGGAGTAACAGCATTGACGCCCTGTGAGCAACGAACACCAATAATTAATGCGATTCGTTAGATATTCGAGCGTTACGGCCAACTGAATGATGCAGACAGACCAGAGAATTTTGCTTGTAGGAAACCAGACCGAACGTATCGGTCGTCTTTCCTGCATTCTTGAGTTTTTAGGTGAACAACTAGAGACCCTGGACCCAAGTGGTCTGGAACAAGCCGTCAAGGAAACCCGTTTTCGGGCACTGATTGTTGACCTTGAATCCCTGCCTTTGGAGCAGGTAAAAGTGTTTGCTACCAAAATACCTTGGCAGCCAATTTTACTGCTTGGCGCAACTGATGATCTCAGCGCAAATCTCATCGGTAGCGTTGAAGAGCCGTTCAATTATCCCCAACTCACCGAATTGCTGCACTTCTGTCAGGTCTTTGGCCAGCAGAGGCGTCCGGACGTGCCTACCAGCGGTAACCAGACCAAGTTATTCCGCAGCCTCGTTGGTCGCAGTGAAGGCATAGTCAACGTGCGTCATCTTATCAGTCAGGTTGCGCCATCGGATGCGACTGTGTTGGTGCTGGGGCAGTCTGGTACTGGCAAGGAAGTGGTTGCTCGCAATATTCACTACCTGTCGGAGCGTCGCGACGGTCCTTTTATTCCTGTCAATTGTGGTGCCATTCCGCCTGAACTGCTTGAGAGTGAACTCTTTGGTCATGAGAAGGGCTCTTTTACCGGAGCAATCAGCTCCCGTAAAGGCCGTTTTGAGCTGGCTGAAGGTGGTACCCTGTTTCTGGATGAAATTGGTGATATGCCCCTGGCCATGCAGGTAAAACTGCTACGTGTGTTGCAGGAGCGCGTATTTGAACGCGTTGGTGGCAGCAAACCCATTCAAGCCAATGTCCGTGTGGTGGCAGCGACCCACAGAAACCTTGAGAACATGATAGAAAATAATGAGTTCCGTGAGGATCTTTTCTATCGTCTCAATGTGTTCCCCATAGAAATGCCGTCGCTGTCTGAGCGCTGTGAAGATATTCCGCTGCTACTTCAGGAGCTTGTCAGCCGGGTCTTTAACGAAGGCCGTGGTAAAGTGCGTTTCACCCAACGCGCCATTGAGTCTCTCAAGGAACATGACTGGTCCGGCAACGTACGTGAACTCTCCAACCTGGTTGAGCGACTCACTATCCTGTATCCGGGCGGTTTGGTTGATGTGAACGATCTACCCGTTAAATATCGCCACATCGACGTCCCCGAGTACTGTGTCGAAGTCAGTGAAGAGATGTTGGAGCGCGATGCGCTGGCGTCTATCTTTAATGATGATGAGCCGGTGGAAATTCCGGAAACCCGCTTCCCCAGCGAATTGCCTCCGGAAGGGGTAAATCTTAAAGATTTGTTGGCCGAGCTTGAAATCGACATGATACGTCAGGCGTTGGAGCAACAGGATAACGTCGTTGCCCGCGCAGCTGAAATGCTCGGGATCCGCAGAACCACTCTGGTTGAAAAAATGCGTAAGTACGGGATGAGTAAAGATTAATTTTACTCAGGTCCCACCCAATTCTCTAAATTTCTACTCTGGCACAGTCCCTGCATTAACCCCGTCAATAACGTAATTTTGACGGGGTTTCCATGGCCACCAAAGCTTTAGCCAAGATAGCCGACTTTCCGGTACGGGCTCGCCTTCAAGAGGTGAAGTCCAGCGGCGTTGCATCTGCCGAGCAAATGGCGCAAATCCTGGAGGCCATGCCCTCTGGCGTGGTGATACTGAATGCCGATGGCATAGTCACGCTGGCAAATCCCGTTGCGGTTCAGCTGCTGGACCGGCCTTTGGAAGGTGAGCGCTGGCTCAGTGTCATCGCCAGAGCCTTTTCGCCTCAGGATGACGATGGCCATGAGGTATCGCTGAAGAATGGCCGCAGAGTCAAGCTGGCCATTACGCCACTGGAACCCGGACAGCTGATTTTGCTGACCGATCTCACAGAAACCCGCCTATTGCAGCGTAACCTTGCTCATCTGCAGCGTCTGTCGGCCCTTGGCAAAATGGTGGCTACCCTGGCACATCAAATCCGAACTCCCCTGTCGGCTGCACTGCTTTACGCAGCAAACCTTGCCAGTCCCAAACTCAACCAGGACTCCCGCAGTCGTTTCCAACAGAAGTTGGTGGACAGGCTGAATGAGCTGGAGCGACAGGTGAACGATATGTTGTTGATGGCAAGGGGCAAAGTGGAAGCGCCCATGTCTTCCATGCCACTGGCAGACATCATTGCCCCTGTGCTGGCAACCTGTGAGCCCATCGCCACCGATAAAGGCTGTGCAGTACGGTTTCAGGATGAAACCCTTGGCGCCATGATGGCGGCCTCCCAGAGCGCACTGAGCTCGGCCATTAATAATCTTTTGATGAACAGCCTCGAAGCAGGCGCCCACCATATACTGCTCCATGGCAGCATACAGGACGGTCGTTTGGTTCTGGCTGTGGTGGACGATGGTAAAGGATTGGAGTCCGGCAGTGAGCAGCGGGTGATGGAACCCTTTTTTACGACCAAGGCACAGGGTACAGGCCTCGGTTTAGCCGTGGTACAGACAGTCGTGCGTAACCATGGTGGTGAGCTCAAAATGCAATGTGCTGCCAACCGTGGCTGTAGTGTCATGCTTAAATTCCCCGTGATTTCAGAAGATTCAGTAAAGGAGGTTAGCCATGCCTGAAGGCAGACTGCTACTTGTCGAGGACGATGCGTCTCTGCGTGAGGCGCTGCTCGACACCCTGATGCTGGCGCAGTTTGACTGTGTGGCGCTTCCCAGCGCTGAAGAAGCCATTCTTGCGTTGAAAGAATCACGTTTTGACATGGTCATCAGCGATGTGCAAATGGAAGGCATCGGCGGCATGGGGCTTTTGGCCTATTTGCGGCAGTATCATCCCAAGGTCCCGTTATTGCTGATGACGGCCTTCGCCACCATAGACAGTGCCGTGAGTGCCATCAAACTTGGTGCGGTGGATTATCTTGCCAAGCCGTTTTCACCCGAAGTACTGCTTAACCAGGTCAGTCGCTACATGCCCGCGCAAGCCGATACGGGCGCACCCGTGGTGGCCGATGAGCGCAGTCAGGCGCTGCTTGCCCTTGCCGGACGGGTAGCCAAATCCGAGGCGTCTGTGATGATCCTCGGGCCTTCTGGTTCGGGTAAGGAAGTGCTGGCCCGCTATATCCATAAGCAAAGTTTGCGCTCAGATGGCCCCTTCGTGGCCATCAACTGCGCTGCCATTCCGGAAAATATGCTCGAAGCCACACTGTTCGGCTATGAAAAGGGCGCCTTCACCGGTGCCTATCAGGCCTGCCCCGGAAAATTCGAGCAGGCTCAGGGAGGCACCCTGCTGCTGGATGAAATCTCCGAAATGGATCTGGGATTACAGGCCAAGTTGTTGCGGGTATTGCAGGAGCGGGAAGTTGAGCGTCTCGGTGGCCGTAAAACTATTAAGCTGGATGTGCGTGTGCTTGCCACCTCCAACCGTGAGCTCAAGGCTATGGCGGAGCGGGGGGATTTCCGTGAAGATCTTTATTACCGTATCAACGTATTCCCACTGACCTGGCCGGCTCTGAACCAGCGTCCGAAAGACATTTTGCCACTTGCGCGGCATTTGCTGGCACGCCATGCAGAGCGTCTGGGCACAGAAGTACCCGAATTTGACGAAGCGGCCTGTCGCAGATTACTGGCACATCGCTGGCCGGGGAATGTCAGAGAACTCGATAATGTGGTGCAGCGGGCGTTGATCCTGTCCGCCGGCGTTAAGATAGGCGTGCAGGACATCATTATCGACGCCATGGACGTTACTCAAATCACTCAGGAAGAGACAGCCGTCAAGGCCGAGCCCGAAGGATTGGGAGATGAGCTCAAGGCCCAGGAGCATGTGATAATCCTTGAGACCCTGAGCCAGTGCCGCGGCAGTCGCAAACTGGTGGCTGAGCGTCTGGGGATCAGTGCCAGGACCCTGAGGTACAAGATGGCCCGTATGCGGGAAATGGGTATTCAGCTACCTGCCTGATATTTGGGCAAGAACATCACAAAAAGCAGGCTTAGCCTGCTTTTTTAGTTTATTGGCAAGGCTTTTGCAGTACCCCAATATCAGCGATTTATCCCGTCAATTTCATGGCGAAGGGAGCAGCATATGCAAATAGGTCCATCTTCATTCATGCAGGAAATGCAGAAACTCCAGGGCGAACTCAGTCCATCTATGGGTATCGAGCCTCAGCCGCTTCGCCAGGTCGGCAACACCAGCGGCGCTGATTTCGCCAGTCTGCTCGCCAACGCAGTAGGACACGTAAACGAACTGCAGCAAAGCTCCTCCAGCCTGGCCACCCGACTGGACATGGGCGATACCCGCGTGACCCTGTCCGATACAGTAATCGCCCGCGAAAAGGCCAGTGTTGCCTTTGAGGCCACTGTGCAGGTGCGCAACAAGCTTGTCGAAGCCTACAAAGAAATCATGAGCATGCCCGTTTAAAGCGGCCACTGAAGGATACTGAACGTGAGCACAGATATGATTGTCAGCACCGACAGCGGCATGAGCGGTGTACAACAGGAAAATAAATCCGGGGTGCTGGGTAACCTCGGCAGCGCCGATATGCTCAGACAGGTCACCATGATCCTGGCCCTTGCCATCTGTCTGGCATTGGCGGTGTTTGTGATGATGTGGGCACAGGAGCCTGAATACCGTCCATTGGGTAAGTTTGAAGCCCAGGAAATGATCCAGGTGCTGGATGTGCTCGATAAAAACAAAATTCCCTATCAGGTGGATTTTGATGTGCTGCGAGTCCCGGAAGATAAGTATCAAGACATCCGGCTGCTTTTGAGCCGTAACGGTGTGGATGCTGCCAGTACCACCAATCAGGATTTTCTGAGTCAGGACATGGGCTTTGGCGTAAGCCAGCGTCTGGAGCAGGCCCGACTCAAGCACAGCCAGGAGCAAAACCTCGCCCGCACCATCGAAGAGCTGAAAAGCGTCAGCCGTGCCAAGGTGATCCTGGCGCTGCCCAAAGAAAACGTGTTTGCCCGTAACCAATCCAAGGCCAGTGCCACTGTGGTCGTCACCAGTCGTCGTGGCGGTCTGGGGCAGGAAGAAGTGGATGCCATAGTCGATATAGTGGCGTCCGCCGTACAGGGACTCGAGCCTACCCGGGTGACGGTAACCGATTCCAACGGTCGTTTGCTGAACTCCGGCAGCCAGGACGGCGCTTCTGCCCGTGCCCGCCGTGAACTCGAGCTCGTCAAACAAAAAGAAGCCGAATACCGTGCCAAGGTTGATGCCATACTGATGCCCATTTTGGGCCCGGAAAATTACACCTCCCAGGTGGATGTGACCATGGACTTTACTGCCGTGGAACAAACGTCCAAGCGTTTCAACCCGGATCTGCCTGCGGTGCGCAGCGAAATGACCCTGGAAACCCAAACCAGCGGTGAAGCCAACATGGGGATCCCCGGTGCGCTCTCGAATCAGCCGCCGATGGAGTCAAACATTCCTCAAACCCTGCAGGAAGCGCAGGATAAGGCCCAGGCCAACGGAAATTCACACCGTGAAGCGACCCGTAACTACGAGCTGGACACCACCATCAGCCATACCCGTCAACAGATTGGCGTGGTGCGCCGGGTAAGTGTATCTGTGGCGGTGGACTATAAAACCGGTGAAGCCAATACCGAAGGTCAGGTGAATCGTGTAGCCCGCACCGAGGCCGAGCTTGCCAATATTCGCCGTCTGCTTGAGGGCGCTGTGGGGTTCAGCGGTCAACGCGGTGACAGCATAGAAGTCGTCACTGTTCCCTTTATGGATCAGCTTGTTGAGGAAGTGCCAGAGTTGCCTATGTGGGAGCAACCCTGGTTCTGGAAGGCCATGAAACTGGCATCCGGCTCTCTGGCCATCCTGGTGCTCATTCTCTTTGTCGTGCGGCCACTGCTGAAGAAACTGCTGCTCACCGACAAGGTCGATATGCCTGACGATGGCCGCCTGGGTCATGAACTGGCTGAGATTGAAGATCAGTTCGCCGCAGACACTTTGGGCATGCTCAATGCCAGCGATGCTGAGTACAGCTATGCGGATGATGGTTCGATTCTCATCCCGAATCTGCACAAAGATGATGATATGATTAAGGCTATCCGCGCTCTGGTTGCCAACGAACCTGAGCTTTCCACTCAAGTCGTGAAAAATTGGTTGCAACAGGACAATGGCTGAAAATAAAGAAAAATCCGAATCCGGTTTCAAAGTCAGCAATTTAAGCGGCGTTGAAAAAACGGCCATCCTGCTGCTGAGTCTGAGTGAGGCCGACGCGGCCTCTATCCTCAAGCACCTGGAGCCCAAGCAGGTGCAAAAAGTGGGTATGGCCATGGCCGCACTGGAAGACTTTGGTCAGGAAAAAGTCATCGCGGTACACAAGCAATTTCTGGATGACATTCAGAAATTCTCCTCCATCGGCTTTAACAGCGAAGAATTTGTCCGTAAGGCGCTGACGGCGGCCTTGGGTGAAGACAAGGCTGGCAACCTGATTGAACAAATCATCATGGGCAGCGGTGCCAAGGGCCTGGATTCACTCAAGTGGATGGACGCCCGTCAGGTAGCCACCATTATCCAGAACGAACACCCGCAAATTCAAACCATCGTGCTCTCCTATCTCGAGCCGGATCAGGCTGCTGAGATTTTCTCTCAGTTCCCGGAAAACACCCGTCTTGACCTCTTGATGCGGATTGCCAATCTTGAGGAAGTACAGCCTGCGGCCCTGCAGGAACTGAACGATATCATGGAGAAGCAATTTGCCGGTCAGGGTGGTGCTCAGGCGGCCAAGATGGGTGGCCTGAAGGCGGCCGCCAACATCATGAACTACCTGGATACCGCCATCGAAAGCCAGCTCATGGAAACCATGCGCGAAACCGACGAAGAAATGGCGCAGCAAATTCAGGATCTCATGTTTGTATTCGAAAACCTCATCGATGTGGACGACCGTGGTATTCAAACCTTGCTGCGTGAAGTGCAGCAGGATGTGCTGATGAAGGCCCTCAAGGGCGCCGACGAGCCGCTCAAAGACAAGATCCTCGGCAATATGTCCAAGCGCGCGGCAGAGCTGCTGCGTGATGATCTCGAAGCCATGGGCCCAATCCGTATCAGTGAAGTGGAATTGGCCCAGAAGGAAATTCTGTCCATTGCAAGACGCCTGTCCGATGCCGGTGAAATCATGCTCGGTGGTGGCGGCGGTGAAGAGTTCATCTGATGACTGACAGCAAACGCCCTAAAAACCTATTGCGCGGTGAGGAGCAGGATGAATTCGCCCATTGGCGATTACCTGACATGTCCTCTGCGCGGGAAGAGGAACCTGCCAACTTGCTGGGCAGGCGTCCGGGGCAAACCTTTGTGCCTCAGGAAGAAGAGGAAATCCGTCCGCCCACGTTGGCCGAAATAGAGGCGATACGAGCCGAGGCCGAACAGGAAGGTCTGGCGGCAGGGCATGCGGAAGGGCTGGCTCAGGGGCTGGAGGCCGGTCGCTTACAGGGCTTGAAAGAAGGCCACGAAGAAGGTGTGCGTCAGGGCCATGAGCAGGGAATGGCACAGGGACTGGAAGATGCCGCCCGAATGATAGCCCGCTTTGAAGGTCTGATTGAGCAGTTCGCCGCCCCCATGGCGGTACTGGATAACGAAATTGAGCAGGAACTGCTTTCGCTCGCCATGGGGTTGGCAAAGCAAATTCTGCAGCACGAGTTAAAAACGCATCCCGAACACGTACTTGCAGCATTGCGTGAAGGGGTTGATTGCCTGCCATTGAAAGAGCAACAAGTTAAAATCCGGCTCAATCCGCAAGACGTTACCCTGGTCAGCAGCCTGTATGGCCCCGACGAAATCACCCGTAAGCAATGGCAACTGGAAAGCGACCCGCTTCTGGCGCAGGGCGAGCTGGTGATCGACAGTCAGCGTTCCCGGGTGGATATGCGGCTGGAAAACCGCATTGCGGCAGTATTGGCGGCGCCGATAGAGCGTCATGAAACGCTGGAGCGTGAAGCGCAGGTATTGCAGCAACAAGCTCAGGGCGCGGCCGCTGAGCCCGGTCATGCGGACGGGGTGAAGGGGGCTGAAGAGGAGCCTGGGGATGATAAATCGTCGCCACCATCTACTGAATAACCTGCGTCAGCTGCGGCAATCCTTACCGGTCAATCGTCCGGTAGCCGAAGGTCAGCTCGTGCGCGTGGTGGGGCTGACGCTGGAAGCCAGTGGTTGCCGTGCCCCCGTCGGCAGTCTCTGTGCCATCGACACCATGGGTGGAGAGCTTATTGCCGAAGTGGTCGGTTTTGATGAAGACCTGCTGTATTTGATGCCCATTGAAGAGTTAAAGGGCGTGCTGCCCGGTGCCAGAGTCCGGCCATTGGGTGAGCAAACCGGTATCCACGTGGGCATGTCGCTGCTAGGCCGTGTGCTGGATGGCGGTGGCGAGCCCCTCGACGGTCTGGGTCCTTTAGGCACCACAGACATTGCCCCCCGTCATGGCCCTGCCATTAATCCACTTGCACGCAGACCCATTCATGAGCCGCTTGATGTGGGCATTCGTGCCATCAATGCCATGTTGACTGTCGGTAAGGGGCAGCGCATGGGGCTGTTTGCCGGTTCGGGCGTGGGTAAGTCGGTGCTCCTTGGCATGATGACCCGCGGCACCACGGCCGATGTGATTGTGGTCGGGCTGGTCGGCGAACGTGGCCGCGAAGTGAAAGAGTTTATTGAGGAGATTTTGGGGCCCGAAGGGCGTGCGCGTTCTGTGGTGGTGGCGGCGCCCGCCGATACCTCGCCTTTGATGCGCCTTCGTGCCTGTGAAACCTCTACCCGCATCGCCGAATACTTCCGCGATTTGGGATTTAATGTGCTGCTGCTTATGGATAGTCTGACCCGTTACGCTCAGGCGCAGCGTGAGATTGCCCTGGCAGTGGGAGAGCCTCCTGCAACCAAGGGGTATCCACCTTCTGTGTTCGCCAAACTGCCAAGGCTCGTCGAGCGGGCCGGAAACGGTGGGCCTGGGCAGGGTTCCATAACCGCGTTTTACACAGTATTGACCGAAGGGGACGATTTGCAGGACCCCATTGCCGATGCGGCCCGCGCCATCCTGGATGGTCACATAGTGCTCTCACGCACCTTGGCTGACTCAGGTCACTATCCCGCCATCGATATTGAAGCCTCCATCAGCCGGGTCGCCCCCATGGTCATCAGCCCGGCGCACCTGGAGGCAATGCGGCGGGTTAAACAAACGTATTCTCTCTATCAGCAAAATCGCGATCTGATCTCCATCGGCGCCTATGCCGCCGGCAGTGACCCACGTATCGACAATGCCATTCGCTTGCAGCCGGCCATGAATGCTTTTCTGCGTCAGGGGATGCGTGATGCCATCAGTCTGTCCGACAGTGAAACCATGCTCGGCCAAATTGCCGCTCAATGTAAGGGCTAAACCATGGCGCGCCCCAATCCGCTGCTGACTGTTTTGAAACTGGCACAGGATGCCGAGGAGCAGGCGGCGCTGCAACTTCGCAGTGCGCAGTTGGAACTCGGTCGCCTGAAGCAGCAACTGGACGCCCTCAATCAATACCGACTCGACTATATGCGTCAACTTTCCGGCCAGGAAGGAAAGAACATCAGTGCCAGCTACTATCAGCAGTTTCATCGGTTTATTAAGCAAATCGACCAAGCGATAGGCCAACAGGTGCAAAGTGTGACCGGCGCAGAAACCCAGTTGGAGCACAGGCGCCGCCACTGGCTGGAGAAGCAGCAAAAGCGTAAAGCGGTCGAGCTGCTGCTTAAACACAAGGCTGACAAACGGGAAGCCAAAGAGGCGAGACTTGAGCAAAAATTGCTGGACGAGTTTGCCATGCAGCAATTTATTCGCAAAGGCTCACACTAGCTCGGCTAAGCAAGAGGCGGGATGCGAACAGGAGCCGAGTAGCTGTAACGATTGGCATGGCATTTGCTGGAATCCTGTCAGACTCATAGACTTAGTCCCAATCGGCGTTGTTTTTGATGGCACGGCGTGCCCTGGACAATGCGGGAGAACCACTGATGCAACAGATCCTCAATGTGCTTTTGGGTTCGGCTGGCGCTGCTGCCGGTCCAGCCAATCCTGAATCATCCGCCATCTCGGCTGATGGTGTTGATTTTGACTCTATCATTTCAAAAACAGTTGCTTACGAAGAATCTTCCGTCAAAAGTGTGCAGGTCAAAGGCCCAAGTTCCGACAACGCCGGTGATGCCATCTCCCAGGCTCAAGGCGGTGAGGTCAATGGCGATGCCTCTGGCGATGGCGTGTCTTCCGTACTGGCCCAAATCCAATTTTCCCGTCAATTTGCCGCCGATAAGGCTGCCGTCAAAGGCGGCGAAGCTTTGCCGCCGGAAGCGGCAGCGTCAGAAATGCCGGTGGCGACAGATGTTGTTATCGATGATGCATCCGTGGACATTGCCGCTGACGCGCTTTTTTTACGTTTCAGCGACCTGATGAAACAGGCAGATGAGGGTGAGAGAGAGCAAATTGCATCTGAGCTTGGCATGTCTCTGTCGGCGCTTATGGCACTGGATGAAACGGCATTTAATACACTGATGGCAGACAATCCCTCCCTCAAAGACGGCTTGGCTTTGTTGCTGCAAGCAGATGCGCCGGGCGCTGACACAGATAACGACGCCGCAAATCAGGTCGCGTTGTTGATGCAAACTCTGCTTGGCGCGCCGGTGCAGCAGAATGTGTCCGCTGACAATCCGTCAGAACATCCAGCCGATATCAGGCTTGGGGGCAGTTCAGCCGAGGCTGCGCTGAATAAGGCTGCCAATCTTGCTCCCGAACAGACGCGGGGGTTGGATGTGGCCATGGCGCGCGTTGGCGGTGATCCCGAGGTGGACAATGCTGCTGTAACTGGCAAGGCTATGGCCGGTTCCACTGAGGCTGCAAGAACTGAGACTTTCCGCGCCGAGACGGACACAAAAAAGGGTGACGCCGGGCAGGCATTCACCCGCGCATTGGAGGCTACACGGGGGCTCGCTCCTGACGCTGTGGCAGGGAAAGAACTGGGCGACTTTGGTAATGAAGGCGTTTCTGGAATAACACCGCAGGCTGGTGTTGAAGCTTTAACCAAGGTCAGCGCTGATGCCTCAAGCAAAGTTAACGCTGAACAACAGGATACGGTCAAAGAGGCTCTGTCGGTTAAATCATTGGAGGCCGCCGGCCGTGCGGCAGACAGCAACCTTAAAGCGGAGCTGCCTGCCATAGATGCCAAGGGCCAGGCTTCAATAGAGTCTGTGGCCGACATTAAGCCGCCATCCCCGCTGCAAACCAGCCGCATCCATGAGACACCTGCCATGACAATGTCGCTGCGTACGGCTCAAGAGCGGCCCATGACACAACCGGATATGGTTGCCCGATTTGCTCCCGTGATGCATACCCAGCTTATTGCCATGGTCAGAGACGGCATACAACAGGCCGAAATCCGCCTCGACCCACCCGAACTTGGCTCCATGATGGTTCGCATTCAGGTACAGGGTAATGAAACCCAGGTTCAGTTCCACGTTAACGCTCAGCAAACCAAAGATGTAGTCGAGCAGGCCATGCCCAGACTCAGAGAGCTGTTGGCTCAGCAGGGGATGGAATTGACCGATGGACAGGTATCCCATGAGCGTCGAGGCGAAGGCCGCGGACGTCAGGACACCCCGGAAGGCAGCCAGTTTGTGACCATGGATGAATTTCCAGCAGAAGAGTTACAATTAAGCGCAAATCAGACAACAAGTTATAGCTCGGGTATAGATTATTACGCTTAAGCAGGTAACCTATAGACACTTGTTTAGTTCAGGCTTGAGTGAGCCTTGATGCACCCATGTGCAGAGCAAAAAAAGGATAAGCCAGATGGCAGAAGAAGAGTCCCTACAACTGGAAGATACCGGTGCCAAGAAAAGTAAGAAAGGCCTTTTCATCATTATCGGCGTGGTCGTAGCCGCATTACTGGGCGTTGGTGCCTGGTTGTTTTTGGGCAGCAGCGACCCTGAGCCGGTTGCCGCTGAGGCTGCCACGGAAGCCGCGGGCGGAGCCGCAGCGTCTGCAGAGTCAAATTCACGTGAAGCCTTTTATGTGGCCATGCCCAGGCCTTTTTTGTTCAATCTGCCCGGTCAACCGCGCAGCCGCCTCGTGGAAATCAAGGTGCAGCTGATGGTGCGCGGTGCCGACGATGATGTGCTTATCAAAAAACACATCCCCCTGATTGAAGATGCCTTGCTGACCACATTCAGTGGTGGTGATGTGCAAAAGCTGTCCACCCAGGCGGGGAAGGACGAGCTAAGACAGCTGGCGCTGCTGAACGTACAAAATACCCTGCAACCCGTTACCGGTCGCAAAGTGGTTGAAAAGGTCCTCTTTACCGGTTTTGTGATGCAATAACACAGGTGTTATTGCTATCAAATGAATAAGGCAAGATTGTGACGGATTTACTTAGCCAAGACGAAATTGATGCGCTCCTTCACGGCGTGGATGATGTTGAAGAAGAAGAGGTCAGCGAGGCCGGTGCGTCGGCGCGCTCCTACGACTTCTCTTCACAGGACAGAATCGTTCGTGGCCGGATGCCAACGCTGGAAATCGTTAACGAGCGATTTGCCCGCCATTTGCGCATAAGCATGTTCAATATGATGCGCCGCGCCGCTGAGGTGTCCATTAACGGCGTGCAGATGCTCAAGTTTGGCGAATACGTTCATACCCTGTTTGTACCAACCAGCCTGAATATGGTGCGGTTTCAACCCCTGAAAGGCACCGCACTTATCACCATGGAAGCCCGCTTGGTGTTTATTTTGGTGGACAACTTTTTTGGTGGCGATGGCCGTTTCCACGCCAAAATTGAAGGTCGTGAATTTACCCCGACAGAGCGGCGCATCGTGCAGCTGCTGCTGAAAATCATCTTCGAAGATTATAAAGACGCCTGGGCGCCGGTGATGGATGTTGAGTTTGATTATCTCGACTCAGAAGTGAACCCGGCCATGGCGAATATCGTCAGTCCTACAGAAGTAGTGGTGGTGAACTCCTTCCATATTGAGGTGGACGGCGGTGGCGGTGATTTCCACATCACCATGCCTTACTCCATGATTGAACCTATCCGTGAACTGCTGGATGCGGGTGTCCAGAGCGATAAGCAGGATACCGACATGCGCTGGTCTCAGGCGCTTAAGGATGAAATCATGGATGTCGAAGTGGGCTTTGAAGCCACAGTGGTTGAACACCAGATAAGCCTGAGGGACGTCATGGAGATGCAGGCAGGCGATGTGATCCCGGTCGAGCTCCCTGAATATGTTTTGATGAAGATTGAAGAGCTGCCCACTTACCGCTGCAAGCTGGGTAAATCCCGTGAACAGTTGGCGCTCAAAATATGTGAAAAGATCCCTCGTCCAGAGACTGTGAAAACCGAATTACAATTGGTGACCCGAAAGGGCAAAGCCAGAGATATCAATGACCTCTAAGGTGATATGAGATGAATACCGAAGACGATTGGGCCGCAGCAATGGCCGAGCAGGCCCTGGAAGAAGCCAAGGCCGCCGAGTTTGAAGAGCTGAAAGATGAGACCAAACCCCTGAGCAGTGAGGAGGCCGCCAAGCTGGATGCCATTTTGGACATTCCAGTGACCATTTCTATGGAAGTGGGGCGCAGCTATATCAGCATCCGCAACCTGTTGCAGCTCAATCAGGGCTCAGTGGTGGAGCTCGACCGCGTGGCCGGTGAGCCGCTGGATGTGATGGTTAACGGTACTCTGATAGCCCACGGCGAAGTGGTGGTGGTAAACGACAAGTTTGGTATTCGCCTCACTGACGTGATAAGTCAAACCGAGCGAATTAAAAAGCTCAAGTAAAACAATAGGGAGCCTGTGTGTCTTTAACTCTACTCTCACTGGCATCCACAGGTTCTGCCGGCACAGATGTCGCCGGCTCTGCGGGTTATGCCACCACACTCGCCAGTATGATTGGCGGTCTGATTTTAGTGCTGGCAGTGATTTTTGTGCTGGCTTATGTGGTGCGCAGGCTCAATCTGGTGTCATCCGGTGGCAATGTGGTGCGTACCCTGGCGGTAACCCCGCTCGGTCAGCGTGAAAAGCTGGTGCTGGCCCAGGTTGGGGAGAAACAGTATCTCCTGGGGGTGACAGCATCGCAGATAACCCTGATAGATAAGCTGGACGAGCCTTTGACTGTTGTGCAGGACTCCTTTGCCAGTCGCCTCAAAATGGCTAAGGATGGCCAAAAGTGACCCGCGTGTTAGCGATGTTATTCTGGATATTGGCTGGCATGGCCTCGCTGCCAGCCTTCGGCGCAGATGGTGTCTTGCCTGCGGTAACCGTCACCACCACACCGGATGGGGGCACACAGTACTCGGTCACACTGCAAATTCTGATGCTGATGACGGCGCTGAGCTTTTTGCCCGCCATGGTTATCATGCTCACTTCCTTTACCCGTATCATAGTCACCCTGTCGTTGCTCAGACAGGCTATCGGCCTGCAGCAGGCACCCTCGAATCAGGTACTGATTGGCCTGAGTCTCTTTATGACCTTTTTCATCATGGCGCCCGTGTTCGACAAAATTTATGAGCAGGGCGTGAAACCATATATGGAAGAAACCTTGCCCATCGACCAGGCATTCGAGCGAGGTAAAGAGCCGCTGAAAGCCTTTATGTTGTCGCAGGTGCGTATCACCGACTTGGAAACCTTCGTGAATATCGCCGGCTACGACAACATCAAGTCACCCGAAGAGGCGCCCATGACGGTGATTATTCCTGCCTTTATCACCAGCGAGTTGAAAACCGCCTTCCAGATTGGCTTTATGCTGTTTGTGCCCTTTTTGGTTATCGACCTGGTGGTCGCCAGTATCCTGATGGCCATGGGGATGATGATGCTGTCGCCAATGATTGTGTCATTGCCCTTTAAAATCATGCTGTTTGTGCTGGTGGATGGCTGGAGCCTGGTGATGGGCACGTTAGCCAACAGTTTTGGTACCTGACGCCTATGACTCCAGAAGCCCTGATTGATATCTTCCGCGAAGCACTGGCGGTGATAGTAATGATGGTGGCCGTCATTATTGTGCCTGGACTTGTTGTTGGCCTGATTGTGGCTGTGTTTCAGGCGGCGACGTCCATCAACGAACAGACCTTGAGCTTTCTGCCTCGTCTGCTGGTGACTTTGTTGGCGTTGATGATGGCGGGGCATTGGTTGGTGAGAACCATGATGGACTTCTTTTTGGAGATGGTGCATCTCATTCCGTCGGTAGTAGGGTGATGGACGTCCTCCTTGATACTCTGATGGAGACTATCAAGGCCTATACCTGGCCCTTGTTTCGCATTTCCGCGATGTTTATGGTGATGCCGGTGTTTGGCGCCAATACAACGCCGGTGCGGGTGAGGCTGCTGTTATCCGTTGCCGTGACCTTTGCCGTGAGCCCCATGTTACCGCCCATGCCCCAGGGCGAGCTGTTTGCCTTAAGCTCAGTCTTTATCAGCGCCCAACAAGTCCTGATTGGTGTTGCCATGGGACTGGTTGCATTGATGATGTTGCAGATTTTCGTACTCACCGGTCAAATCATAGGGATGCAGACGAGTCTCGGATTCTCATTCATGGTGGACCCCGGCTCCGGGCAGCAAACACCTGTGCTGGGTAATTTCTTCCTCCTGCTTGCCACCCTGATTTTCCTTGCCGTGGACGGCCATCTCACCATGATCCGCATGTTGGTGATGAGCTTTGATACCCTGCCTGTGTCTATGACTGGCATCACCCTGGCTAACTATCACAGCCTGGCGCTGTGGGGCAGCTACATGTTCGGTGCGGCGCTCACCATGTCGCTGTCGGCAATTGTTGCGCTGCTGCTGATCAACCTGTCGTTTGGGGTCATGACCCGGGCAGCTCCGCAGCTAAATATCTTTGCCATCGGTTTCCCGGTGGTGATGATTAGTGGCCTCTTTATCC
Source organism: Shewanella amazonensis SB2B (assembly GCF_000015245.1). Lineage (NCBI taxonomy): Bacteria > Pseudomonadati > Pseudomonadota > Gammaproteobacteria > Alteromonadales > Shewanellaceae > Shewanella > Shewanella amazonensis. The sequence goes on along the minus strand of NC_008700.1, from coordinate 2,752,265 downwards.
TCTGGTTGACCCTGGCACCTGTGATGTCCCACTTCGGTGAGATTTGGGAAGCGGCCCAGGTGTTGTTGTGTGACATTACCCATATTCAATGCCGGGTGAACTGACATGGCAGAAAACGATACCAGTCAGGAACGTACAGAGGAGCCCACGGGGAGGCGACTTGAACAGGCCAGAGAGAAAGGCCAGGTCGCCCGCTCCAAAGAACTGGGCACCGCGGCCGTGCTGCTGGCTGCTGCCGTTGGTTTTTTGATGTTGGGCCCGAGCCTTGGCAAGGCCATGCACAATGTGATGACCATGACCATGGTGCAAAGTCGCGAGCAGGTGTTTGATACCAACAGCATGCTTAACATCTGGATTCCTATTGCCAAAGAGCTGGGATTGCCTGTGCTCGGATTGGTGCTGGTGCTGGCTGCCCTGGCTTTTGCGGGAAACATAGTGCTCGGCGGCATTATTTTCTCCAGTAACGGAGTGCTGCCCAAGGCCAGCAAAATGAGCCCACTGGCGGGCTTTAAGCGCATGTTCGGTTTGCAGGCGCTGATGGAATTGGGGAAAGGGCTGGCTAAGTTTTCTGTGGTGGCGGTGGCGGCCTATTTTCTGTTGTCGTTCTACTTTCCTGAGATTATTCAGATATCTGCCGAGCATTTGCCCTCCAATGTGTTCCATGCTCTGGATTTACTCACCTGGATGTTTCTGTTGCTGTGCAGTTCCATGCTCATCATCGCCGTTATCGATGTGCCTTTTCAGATTTGGAACCACAAGAAGCAGCTCAAAATGACCAAACAAGAGGTCAAAGATGAGTACAAGGACACCGAAGGCAAGCCCGAAGTGAAAGGCCGCATTCGTCAAATGCAGCGGGAAATCGCCATGCGCCGTATGATGGCGGAAGTGCCCAAGGCCGACGTCATAGTGGTTAACCCCGAGCACTTTGCCGTTGCCCTGAAATACGATGCAAAACGTTCGCCAGCCCCCTTTGTACTGGCAAAAGGCGTGGATGCCGTGGCTTTTAAAATTCGCGAGATAGCCCGGGAATACGATATTGCCATTGTCTCGGCGCCACCGCTGGCGCGGGCGATTTATCACACTACCAAGCTCAATCAGCAAGTTCCCGAAGGTCTCTTTACCGCGGTGGCTCAGGTACTTGCCTATGTGTTTCAGCTCCGGCAATACCGTAAAGGCCGTGGCCGCAAACCAACGCCCATTCCTCTCAATCAACCCATCCCCGACGAGTTTAAATACTGAGCGGTTGTTATATTCGCCGTTGCAGTGTCTCAGGTTGCCCCTTAGTTTGGCTTGAAATTTGCTTTGTAGGACCAAAGTGTCAATTTTGGGTAGCGTCTGATGGATGTCATGGGCCAACTGGGTCAAATCAAAAAAATGAAACCGGCAAACCTGCAGGGGCTTGGTACCCCGGCATTGGTGCTTGCGGCCCTGGCAATGATAGTGCTGCCCATGCCGGCATTTCTGCTCGATATCCTGTTTTCATTCAACATTGCTCTCGCGCTGGTGGTACTGTTGGTTGCCATCTATACCAACAGGCCCCTGGATTTTGCTGCTTTCCCGACAGTTCTGCTGGTGGCAACGCTGCTCAGATTGGCGCTGAACGTCGCCTCTACCCGTGTTGTACTGCTCGAAGGCCACAACGGCGCAGATGCCGCCGGTAAGGTGATTGAAGCCTTCGGCTCTGTGGTGATTGGCGGAAACTACGCCGTGGGTCTGGTGGTGTTTTTAATTCTTATCATCATCAACTTCGCCGTGGTCACCAAGGGTGCCGGACGCATTTCCGAGGTGAGCGCCCGCTTCACTCTGGACGCCATGCCCGGTAAACAGATGGCCATCGATGCTGACCTTAACGCCGGGCTTATCAACCAGGAACAGGCCCGTACCCGCCGCGCTGAAGTGACCAAGGAAGCCGACTTTTACGGCGCCATGGATGGTGCGTCCAAGTTTGTGAAAGGCGACGCCATCGCCGGGATCATGATCCTGGTGATTAACATCCTCGGTGGCTTTGTTATCGGTATGGTGCAGCACGATCTGGCCTTTATGGATGCAGTGGAGATTTATACCCTGCTGACCATTGGTGACGGTCTGGTGGCCCAGATCCCGGGGCTTCTGCTTTCCATTGCCGCAGCGCTGATGGTGACCCGTCAGAATGAAGAAGGCGACATGGGTGGCATGGTGATGAGTCAGATGTTTGACAATCCCAAGTCGCTGGCCATCGCCGCAGGGGTGCTCTTTATTATGGGCATAGTACCCGGCATGCCCCATCTGGCTTTTTTAACCTTCGCCGTGGCAACTGGTGCCGGCGCCTATTTCCTGCATAAACGCATCGAGAAGCGTAAGCAGCAGGCCCTTGAAGCGGCGGCAAGCGGCAGTGTTGAGAAGCTCGATAATTCACCCAAGGAGCTCGGTTGGGACGATGTGCGCCATGTGGATACCATCGGACTTGAGGTGGGCTACCGCCTGATCCCGCTGGTGGACAAGGGGCAGGGGGGCGAGCTCCTGTCCCGTATCAAGGGTGTACGTAAGAAACTGTCGCAGGAGCTGGGCTTTTTGGTGCCCGCAGTGCACATTCGCGACAACCTGGATCTTGCCCCCAGCACCTATCGCATCTCACTGATGGGCGTAGTGGTGGGTGAGGCTGAAATTCGCCACGATTGTGAACTGGCCATCAACCCCGGGCAGGTGTTTGGGCAACTCGATGGCGTAACGACCCGGGACCCGGCTTTCGGACTCGAAGCGGTTTGGATTGCACCTGAGCTGCGTGAGCATGCCCAGACGCTGGGTTACACCGTGGTTGATGCAGCCACTGTGGTGGCAACACACATCAGTCAGACTCTCAGCAATAATGCCTCCAAGTTACTGGGTTATGAGGAAGTACAGCAGCTGCTGGATATTCTTGCCAAGCATTCGCCCAAGCTTGTTGACGGCTTTATCCCCGATGTGATGTCCCTCGGCACCGTGGTGAAAGTGATGCAAAACCTGCTTAATGAAGGGGTGTCGGTGCGCGACCTGCGGACCATAGTGCAGACACTGCTGGAGTATGGTACCAAGTCCGGTGACACCGAAGTACTCACAGCGGCGGTGCGTATTGCTCTTAAACGTATGATTGTTCAAGAAATAGCCGGGCCAGAGGCCGAAATCCCTGTCATAACTTTGGCACCAGAGTTGGAACAGATGTTGCATCAATCGATGCAGGCTTCCGGTGGCGATGGTCCCAACATCGAACCCGGATTGGCCGAGCGGATGCAACAGTCACTGGCTGACGCCGCTCAGCGGCAGGAAATGGTGGGTCAACCCGCCATACTGCTGACCTCGGGAATGCTGCGTTCGACCCTGTCGCGCTTTGTGAAATACACCATTCCCAACCTGAGGGTGATTTCCTATCAGGAAATTCCCGATGAGAAGCAGATAAGAATAGTGTCAGCCGTGGGCCAGTAAGAGGGTAGTAAATTGAAAATAAAACGTTTTTTTGCAAAAGATATGCGTGCCGCTCTGGCGCAGGTAAAAGAAACCCTCGGTGCTGACGCTGTTATCATGTCCAATAAAAAAGTCACCGGCGGGATCGAAATCGTGGCAGCGGTTGATTATGACGAGCCCAAGCCTTCGATGGAGCCCAAGGTCGCTGCACCCAACCCTTTCGACATAAGTGACGATAAGGTGTCCCTGGGGGGGCGTGCGCCTGTGCGTACCAACCGTCAAAAAGTCAACGAGGCACCGGCCGACTCATTGCAGGCCTTGCTTGAGCGTCAACAAAGCCGCATGAACCAGCAGATGGGCCATTCGGTTGAAGCCGATGACATGCCTGCCTGGGCCCGAGGACTCGAAGCGCCGGCTGCGCCCAAAATGAAAGAAGCTCCCCGTCAGGCCTCGTTTACTCCCGATGCCGATAAAAACCGTGCTCCGGGCCGCCAGCAAATTGAACTGGACGCCATGAAAGAAGAGCTGGCATCACTGCGCAATTTACTGACCCATCAGGTCTCTTCCCTGATGATGGAACAGAAAAATCGTACCGATCCTGTGGGCGCCATGCTCGAAACCCGCCTGCTGGAGGCAGAGTTCTCTCCCGCTGTGGCCGCAAAACTGGCGGGATTGTCTCAGCACTACAACCCAGCGGAACTGGTCAAGGCTCTGCCCCAAAGTTTGGCAAATATGCTGGACAATCAAGGTGATGATATTGTAAGGCGTGGTGGAGTTGTCGCCTTTGTTGGGCCAACTGGTGTTGGTAAAACCACGTCTATTGCCAAAATTGCCGCCCGATTTGCTGCTCATCATGGCGCGGATCAGGTTGCGCTCATCACCACCGACCATTATCGCATTGGAGCCTTTGAGCAATTGGCAACTTATGGCAAAATCATGGGGTGCCCTGTTAAGCAAGCTCATGATCTCAATGAGTTGCAACAAATTCTTTATCAGCTGCGCAATCGCAAGCTAGTATTGATAGATACCGCCGGTATGGGACAGCGAGATATGCGACTGGTGGAGCAATTGGATAATTTGACGGCTAACAGTGCCTTGCCGATCCGCAGTTATCTGGTATTGTCAGCAACGTCGCAACGTCGTGTGCTTCAGGATGCGGTTAAACATTTCCAGCGCATTCCTTTATCCGGCGCTGTACTGACCAAACTGGATGAATCTGTTTCTCTGGCCGGTGCATTAAGCGTACTTATCCAGAGTGGGCTGCCACTGAGTTATGTGACTGATGGGCAAAGAGTTCCTGAAGATATGAAAGTCGCAGACACCCTGGCGTTGGCAAGACAGGCGCTTGATGCCCTGAATGAACCTGAGTATCAGGGCATCGACAACAATATGTGGTCGGAAAGCACGACCTTTGCGTTCGAGTAAAGCTATGACCCGTGATCAAGCAAGCGGTTTACGTATGATGAATCAGCCATATAACGAAAAAGTAAAAGTCATTGCCGTGACAGGCGGCAAAGGTGGGGTAGGTAAGACCAGCGTTTCCATCAATACGGCTGTGGCTCTGGCAGAAAAGGGCAAACGGGTATTGGTACTGGATGCCGACCTCGGTTTGGCCAACGTGGACGTGATGTTGGGTCTGCGTGCCGAAAAAAATCTTTCCCATGTATTATCCGGGGACGCCGAGCTGGACGACATCATCCTGCGTGGTCCCAAGGGCATTGGCATAGTGCCTGCTACCTCGGGTACTCAGGCGATGGTCGAGCTGACAGCTGCGCAGCACGCAGGGCTTATCCGGGCCTTCAGCGAAATGCGCACCCAGTTCGACGTGCTTATTGTGGATACCGCAGCCGGTATCTCCGATATGGTGCTCAGTTTCTCCCGTGCGGCCCAGGATGTGTTGGTTGTAGTATGTGATGAGCCTACGTCAATCACAGATGCCTACGCACTCATCAAAATCCTCAGCCGTGAGCACGGTGTGTTCAGGTTCAAGATTGTGGCAAATATGGTTCGTAGCCTGCGCGAAGGCATGGAACTTTTTGCTAAACTCAGCAAGGTGACTGACCGCTTTCTCGACGTGGCACTTGAATTGGTTGCAACCATTCCCTTCGATGAAAACTTGCGAAAATCAGTACGTAAGCAAAAATTGATTGTAGAGGCTTACCCCAAATCACCTGCTGCCATTGCCTACCACGGTCTGGCGAATAAGGTGATGAGCTGGCCTATCCCGCAGCAACCCGGTGGCCATCTCGAATTTTTCGTAGAGCGTCTGGTACATCGTCCCGATTATCAAGAGGACAGAGCGAGTGAATAAAGCCGCGGCGTATACCTCCATGGAGAGTAAAACCTCCATCGTTGAACAGTACGCACCGCTGGTTAAAAGAATCGCGCACCATATGTTGGCCAGATTGCCGGCATCCGTACAGTTGGACGACTTGCTGCAGGCGGGCATGATTGGCCTGCTTGAGGCATCGGCCAAATTTGACGGCGGCAAAGGCGCCAAGTTTGAAACCTTTGCTGGCATTCGTATTCGTGGTGCCATGTTGGATGAAATCCGTAAAGGTGATTGGGTTCCACGTTCTGTTCACCGTAATCAGCGCAGAGTCGCCCAGGTGATAGACGAACTGGAACAAGAGCTCGGACGTGATGCCCGGGACACAGAAATTGCCGAAAGACTTGATATGTCGATGGAGGAATACCATCATATCCTCAATGATGTTTCTGTTGGTAAAATCATAGGGATAGAAGATTTAGGCGTATCACATGATGTTCTGGTTCCCGACGGGGAGCAAACCAACGACATTTATGATGACCTGGCTCAGAGCCAGTTCCAGCAGGCCTTGGCAGATGCCATTCGCCAGTTACCCGAGCGGGACGCGCTGGTGTTATCACTTTATTACGATGAAGCACTGAATTTAAAAGAAATAGGCGCCATTCTTGATGTGAGTGAGTCGCGGGTATGCCAGATCCACAGTCAGGCTATGCTCAGGCTCAAAGGTAAGCTCAAGCATTGGACACAAGTATAAATTATTATTTGAGCAGCTAGAGTGTCAGCTCACCGGAGGAAACCTTGGACAAGAATATGAAGATTCTCATTGTTGACGACTTTTCAACAATGAGACGTATCATCAAGAACTTGTTGCGAGACTTGGGGTTTAATAACACCCAGGAAGCAGATGATGGCTCAACCGCCTTACCGATGCTGCAAAAGGGTGATTTCGATTTTGTGGTTACCGATTGGAACATGCCGGGCATGCAGGGTATCGATTTGCTCAAAGCGATTCGCGCCGATGAAAACCTAAAGCATATTCCGGTACTGATGGTGACCGCTGAAGCCAAGCGTGAGCAGATTATTGCCGCCGCTCAGGCTGGCGTAAATGGCTATGTGGTTAAGCCTTTTACTGCAGCGACACTGAAAGAGAAGCTGGACAAGATATTCGAACGACTTGGTTGAGCAAGGATGGGCTATGCAGGCAAACACATCAGGGCTCATTAGTCTCGAACAGGCACAGGAACTCGTCACGCTCCTGAGTGCGGGTGAGCAGGAAAAGGCTGATTTACTGCTGCGGGACCTTGCGGTCCCCATTCAGAAAGAGCTGTTTGACGAAGTGGGTAAGCTGACCCGCCAGTTACACAGTGCGCTGGTTGATTTTCAGTTGGACAGTCGCCTGATGGAACTGGCCAGTATCGATATTCCTGACGCCAAAGAGCGACTGAACTACGTCATAGATATGACGGAGCAGGCAGCCAACAAAACCATGGATGCTGTGGAAGAGTGTTTGCCCCTCGCTGACGCCCTTATCAACCATATTCAAACCGTCATGCCAGCCTGGGATAAGCTCATGCGGCGTGATATCGACATTACTGAGTTCAAAAGCCTTTGCCATGACGTACAACAGCTGATGAATCGCAGTGCGATGGACTCAGAAAGACTGCGCGAGCTTTTGAATCAGATTTTAATGGCGCAGGACTTCCAGGATCTGACCGGACAGATGATCCGCCGTGTTATCGATTTGGTTCGTGAAGTCGAGAATAGCCTGGTGTCAATGTTGACCGTCTTTGGCGAGCAACCAGCCACAGAAGTTACCCAGAAGAGTACCAGCAGCATAGAAGCGGAAGGCCCCATCATGAATGCCGAGCTTCGTCAGGATGTGGTGACTGGTCAGGATGAAGTCGATGACCTGCTGTCCAGCCTGGGTTTCTGATAAGGAGTCAATTTAATGTCATTTGATGTTGATGAAGAGATTCTGCAGGATTTTTTGATAGAAGCCGGCGAAATTCTCGAGCTTCTGCAGGAACAATTGGTCGCTCTTGAGAATAATCCGGAAGACACGGATTTGCTCAATGCCATTTTCCGCGGCTTTCACACTGTTAAAGGTGGGGCAGGCTTCCTGGGGCTCGCACCCATGGTGGACGTCTGTCACGAATCGGAAAATACCTTTGATTTACTCCGAACAGGTAAACGTCACGTTACTGCTGAATTGATGGATATCATTCTGCAGGCGGTGGACGCAATCAATACCATGTTCGCCCAAACTCAGGCAGGACAAGCGCAAGAGCCAGCGTCTGCCGAGTTACTCGATAAACTCAAGCTCCTCTCCTCCGGTGCACCCTTACCGTCAGAAGGCGGAGAAGCCTCCTCATCGTCTTCATCTGAACCCACGATAAACGTGGACAATGAGATCCCCGGCGTTGAACTTTTTGGCGACCTTGAAGAGCCTGCGGCGGCCGAGCCTGTTACCCAGGCTCCTGCCATGACGGATGACTTTCTGTTTGACTCACCCGCCAGCGATTCCAGCATCGATGAAATCAACGAAGCCGAATTCGAAGCACTCTTGGATGCTCTGCACGGAAGTGGTAAAGGTCCAGGTGTCACCGGGACGTCTGGCGCTGCGCCAAGTGCCGACAAAGCTGCCGCCAAAGCCGCACCGGCCGGTGATGAAATTACCGATGACGAGTTTGAAGCCTTACTCGATGAACTCCATGGTTCGGGCAAGTTTAAAGCCACCACCGATAAAGTGGTTGCCAAAGTGGAAGATAGCCCTGCTGATCATGTAGATACCGATGAAATTACCGATGACGAGTTTGAAAAGTTGTTGGATGAACTTCACGGTAAGGGTACAGGGCCAGGCGTTGTCTCTGCAGCCAAACCTGCCGCTCCCGCCACGAGCCAACCCAAATCAGCGGCAGCGCCTGCAGAGTCGCCAAAGCCCGTTGCAAAACCCTCATCACCTGTTGAAGCACCAAAACCTGTTGTGGCCGCAGAAAAAAGTCCAGCACCTGTCGCTAAAGCCGCACCGGCAGCCGGCGCTTCTGTGCCTCAGGGCGAGACCACGGTAAGGGTCGACACCGCCCGACTCGACCAGATAATGAACATGGTCGGTGAGCTGGTGCTGGTACGTAACCGCTTGGTCAGCCTGGGTGTTACCCGCGAAGATGAGGAAATGTCCAAAGCGCTGGCTAACCTCGATTTGGTGACTGCCGACTTGCAGGGCGCTGTGATGAAAACACGGATGCAGCCCATCAAGAAGGTATTCGGCCGTTTCCCGCGGGTAGTTCGTGACCTGGCACGCAGCCTGAATAAAGAAATTGATTTGGTATTGGTAGGCGAGGAAACCGATCTCGATAAAAACCTGGTGGAAGCCCTCGCTGACCCGCTGGTGCACCTGGTGCGCAACTCTGTCGATCATGGGATTGAAATGCCCGCCGATCGTGTTGCCAGTGGTAAACCCAAGACAGGTACCATTACGCTGTCGGCAAGCCAGGAAGGGGACCACATTCTCCTGAAAATCGAAGATGACGGCGCGGGGATGGACCCAGAGAAACTCAAGGCCATCGCCGTTAAACGTGGTGTGCTTGATGAAGATGCTGCGGCCCGTATGTCGGACCATGAGGCCTACAATCTGATTTTTGCCCCCGGTTTCTCCACCAAAACCGAAATTTCTGATATTTCAGGCCGTGGTGTGGGTATGGACGTGGTGAAAACCCGTATTACCCAGCTTAACGGAACCGTGCACATCGATTCGGTTAAAGGCAAGGGTACCATCCTTGAGATTAAGGTGCCGCTAACGCTGGCGATTATGCCAACGCTGATGGTGGAAGTGGCCAAGCAGGTCTTTGCCTTACCTCTGTCGAGCGTTAATGAGATATTCCACCTGGATTTGACCAAGACCAACATAGTGGACGGTCAGTTGACTGTGATTTTCCGGGATAAGGCCGTTCCACTCTTTTATCTGGAGCAGTGGCTGAGTCGCAGCAAAACCAAGTTCAAGCATGGCGATAAAAAGCATGGCCATGTGGTGATTGTGCAGTTGGGAACAATGCAAATCGGTTTTGTGGTCGATGCCTTAATCGGACAGGAAGAAGTGGTGATAAAGCCGCTTGGCGCTTTGCTTCATGGCACTCCGGGTATGGCCGGTGCCACCATTACGTCAGACGGTGGAATAGCGCTGATTTTGGATGTTCCCGGATTATTGAAACATTATGCCAAGCGGAAGTAGCTCAAGCGCGTGCTGTTGGCAGGAATATAAATGACAATAAAAGTATTGGTCGTTGATGACTCAAGCTTTTTCCGACGTCGGGTCAGTGAAATAGTCACTCAGGACCCCGAGTTGGAGGTGGTTGCAACGGCATCCAACGGTATGGAAGCCATTAAGATGACCTTGGAGCACAAGCCTCAGGTCATCACCATGGACATTGAGATGCCGGTGATGGACGGTATTACGGCTGTGCGTGAAATTATGGCCAAGATACCAACGCCCATTTTGATGTTCTCTTCTTTGACTCACGATGGCGCCAAGGCGACTCTGGATGCGCTGGATGCCGGGGCATTGGATTTTTTGCCAAAGCGGTTTGAAGACATCGCCACCAACAAAGACGAGGCGATTAAGCTGCTGCAGCAGAGGGTTAAAGCCCTTGGCAGAAGAAGGCTGTTCAGACCTGTCATCTCCAGAACGCCTGCTCCAGCACCTGAACCATTACGCCCAGCCATTGGCTCGCGGCCTCAGGTGCAATTGCAACGTCCTCAGAGCCCTGCTGCCGCACCTGTGAGCGTACGTGCCAGTGGTAAACAATACAAATTGCTGGCGATAGGCACGTCCACCGGCGGCCCTGTCGCACTGCAGAAAATCCTGACACAGTTTCCCGCCAACTATCCGTTGCCTATTGTGCTTATCCAGCACATGCCTGCGGCGTTTACCCCGGCTTTTGCTCAGCGGCTCAATGGCCTGTGTCGCATTTCGGTGAAAGAAGCCGCGAACGGTGACTTGCTGCAGCCTGGTTGTGCCTATCTGGCGCCCGGCGGTATGCAAATGATGATAGAAAAGGCCGGTGCCAGCGGGCGTGTCAAGATAGTCGCAGGTAACGCAGATATGAATTACAAGCCCTGTGTTGATATTACCTTTGCCTCTGCTTCAAAGGCGTATGGCGGTGATGTGCTGGCAGTGGTGCTGACAGGTATGGGCGCTGACGGCCGCGAAGGGGCGCGCATGCTCAAAAATCTGGGCGCGACCATTTGGGCTCAGGACGAAGCCAGTTGTGTGGTTTACGGTATGCCTCAGGCTGTGACTGCTGCCGGGATATCTTCTCTGTCCATCGGGCTTGAAAATATGGCCGACGCAATTTTAAAAGAGTCAGGTCGTGGCTGATATGCGCCGTGATGGCTCTGGTGGGATGACACTGGTCATCTTTTTGCTGGTGCTTTTCAGTGTAGTGATCACGGTGCTTTATTTTGATTTGCGGGTAAAATACACCGAGCTGAAAGACAGAAATGCTGAACTCGCTGCAAGCCAGGTGCTGCTGATGGTACCAGACAGTCAGGCCGAGGCTCTGGCGCAATGGCTGGAGTCACATCCCCGAGAGACAGAGCGTTTACTCAAGCAGGTCGAAATCAATGCAAATGAGGGGGATGGCGTCAGGGAGGACAACAGTCAAGAGGCCGGAAGCATACCCAGGTCGCTGGTGCCTGAAGTGATTTCAGAAAACAGCGATGGAGTGAAAGTCATAGCACTCCCCAATGGGGGCATCAGGGTGACAACCCGTGACGAAAATACCGAAAAAAAACAATAAACGCTTACTGGGGGCCTGAGACGTGAACGTCTGGACCATTGCAAACCAAAAAGGTGGCGTGGGTAAAACCACAACCGTGGCAAGTTTGGCAGGCCTGCTGGCCAAGCAGGGCAAGCGCGTGCTCATGGTTGATACCGATCCCCATGCATCCTTGGGCTATTACCTTGGAATCGACTCTGAAGAGGTTCCTGGGTCCCTGTATGATGTTTTTGTCGCACATAAATTCCTGACCAAAGACCTTATCAGGCAACATACAGTGCCTACCCTGGTTGAAAATCTGGATTTGATCCCGGCGACCATGGCGTTGGCGACTCTCGATCGAGCACTGGGCCATCAGGAAGGTATGGGGCTTGTGCTGCGCAATCTGCTCAAATTGATGGAAGACGACTACGATGTGGCACTGATTGATTGCCCGCCGGTATTGGGTGTCCTTATGGTCAATGCGCTCGCAGCAAGCCAGCATATTGTGATACCGGTACAAACGGAGTTTCTGGCCATTAAGGGCCTTGATCGTATGATCAAAACCATGGAGCTAATGGGCCGCTCCAAAAATACCCGATATAGTTATACTGTTGTTCCAACTATGTATGACCGGCGAACCAAGGCATCACCGGCGGCGCTCGAAGCGCTGGCCCAGCAATACGGCGATACTCTGTGGCCTGACGTTATCCCGGTTGACACCAAGTTTCGCGATGCCAGTTTGGCGCATTTACCTGCGTCACATTACGCAGCCACTAGCCGCGGAATTAAAGCATATGAACGTTTGCTGACTTTTTTGATGGCTGGAGAATTTGACCATGTCAAAGTCAGTTGACGAAACCGTTGTCGATTTTTTCCGATTGCTGCTGACTGAAGACGCTCAGGTATCGGATGACACTTCGCTGACCAAAGTCCACACCCAAAATGCTCCGGTTGGCGATATATCCGTTGTTGTATCAACTGGCGTTGGTAACGCCTTTACCGATGCCAATGCGCCCACGCAAGAGACCTTGACCGGCTCTGCAGCTGGCGAGATGGCATCAGCCCCTTCGAAATCCCAACCCGTAAAAACTGAGCTCCAGATAGCAAAATCTGAGTCAGCACAATCACCAAGGATCGCTCCGAGTCGGGACCCGCTGGATAAGGCCTCGTTGGAGAAGTTGCTGGCGCCGGTGTTTGACGTTGCAAAACCACTTGAGCACCCCGCAGTTGAGCAGCCTGTAGTTGAACAAAAGGCTGCTTCAGTTGAATCGCCACCAGTGGTTGCAGAGACTGTCACCAAACCAAAGATTGCGGTTAGGACTAAGGTTCAGGAAAACGTAAAAGCTCAGGTGACGCTTGAGACTGAACAAGATGTCACCCCGGTAGCGCCCGTGCAAACTGCGCCACAGACACAAACGGGAGCAACGCCACCCAGCATTACAAAAGACCTGCGTGAAGAGCTGGATGACGAGTTTCAGGTACTATTCTTTAAAGTAGCCGGATTAACCCTGGCTGTGCCCTTGGTCAGTTTGGGTGGGATAGTCAAGGTTGAGCGCATCAATCATATTTTCGGTCGTCCGGATTGGTTTTTGGGCGTGCAGACCCACAGAGAGTCGCAACTCAATCTGGTGGACACCTGCGCGTGGGTAATGCCGGAAAAATACAATGAAGAACTGGCGCAAAACGTAAATTATCAATATCTTGTATTATTGGAAGACAGTAATTGGGGCTTGGCCTGCGAATCTTTGGTCAACTCGGTACGGATTAAGCAGTCCCAAGTCAATTGGCGCACCACAGCGGGTAAACGCCCTTGGTTGGCTGGTGTAGTGAAAGAACAAATGTGTGGCATCTTGAATGTCAGGGCATTGATCCAAATGCTCAATGCAGGTTTAGGTTGTCAGGATCCTATTAGCTGAGGTACGTATGACAGACTCGAGAAATGTAGCGGCAGTGGCTGCCGGAAAGGATGATGCGGTATTACAGTGGGTGACCTTCAGACTGGATAACGAAACCTATGGCATCAATGTGATGCAGGTTCAGGAGGTGCTGCGTTATACCGAGATTGCCCCTGTACCGGGAGCCCCTCACTACGTTTTGGGTATTATCAACCTGCGTGGCAACGTGGTGACGGTTATCGACACCCGTTCACGTTTTGGGCTGCAGCCTGCTGAAGTCGATGACTCTACCCGAATTGTGATCATCGAAGCTGAAAAACAGGTCATCGGGATTTTGGTCGACAGTGTGGCAGAAGTGGTTTATCTGCGCCGCTCTGAAATTGACAATGCGCCAAATGTGGGTACCGAAGAGAGTGCCAAGTTTATTCAGGGCGTGAGTAACAGGGATAATGAGCTGCTGATTCTGGTTGATTTGGACAAATTGCTGTCTGATGAAGAATGGGCAGAGCTTGCTCAGATTTAATGAGATACCAAGCCACAGGCCGCCAATGGCGGCCTGTGGCGTATCTGACTCAGGGAGTGGTATTGCTGCATGGTTGAAAATGGGTTTCTAATCGCAGCCTTGGTGTACGTTGTCGCGTGTTTGGCGCTGGTGCTATACCTGCAAAAGCAGCTCGGGAAGCTTCGCACCAAGGTGGATGCGCTGTCGTTGCTGCTTAAAGAGGCCGATAAGCAGCGTGAGGGTTTCAAGCGGGAATTGCATGAGCTCAGAAGTGGCACCATAGGCGTGGGTAAGCGGGTGCTCGAGTTGGAAAAGCGCTTGGTGGCACAGGATGCTAGAATCGATGAAACCCGCGAGCAAGACCCACAGGCCAGGCTTTATACCCGGGCGATGAAAATGGTCTCGCTCGGTGCCGGTATTGAAGAGCTGATGCATGAGTGCGAGCTGCCAAGGGCCGAAGCAGAGTTGTTGCTGCGTCTTCACCGCAAGGGGTAGTCAGTCGCTGTTGCGAATCCTTGAGATGGGTTTTAAGACAGGACGATAGCAACTATCACCCTGTCTTTGATGTAGTAGAAAAAAAGCTGCCGTCGGCAGCTTTTTTTCTACTACACCGATGTCTTTATCTTGTTGTGCATGTTTGCCCATTCTTCCGGATAGCGACCATCCAACATGTACACAAACGACAGCAGTTCAGCGATGAGTACATAAAGCTCTTTCGGAATGCTTTCGTTGAGTTCCATCATGGTCAGAAAATTGGCCAGCGCAGGGTCTTCGTGAATGTGGATGCCACATTCGCGGGCGAGAGCAATAATCTCCTCTGCAAGTAAGGCCTCGCCTTTGGCTGTGACTTTGGGCGCCCCGTTACCGTCGTAACTTAAGGCTACCGCTATCTTGTCTTGTTTATTCATGCTCAGGCCCTTAAATCCACGGCAAAGGATTTGCCGGGCAGCAGACTGCCGGGCACGGTATCGTGGCGACAGGAAAGTATTGTGGTGCCAAAGCCCAATGACTGCAGGTGTGCCTGCAGCACAGGCAGATAATTTCCTACCCGGTTATTGAGTTTCTCCTGACTGCAGACAAGCTGCACATCCAGCGCACTGGGCGTGCGTTTGGCGTCAACCAGCAGATCTGCATCATTCAAAGAAAACTTAAGCTTGAGACGCCAGCTTTCTTGGTGGTCATCCTGCTCCTGGTTAGCTTGACGTTGCCAATGGCCTTCCAGCTGCCGCTGCTTTTCACCCATAAGGTAAGGCAGGCAAAAGAACCAACCGTCCCTTGGATTACTGGCTTCTGCATATTCACGCCTTACCTGCGCAAGTTGCATTAACGAATCAAGGGTATCGTCATCGGCGAGGGTTATGGCGTCTGCCAGGCTGATCCCGGTGCCCTTAGCCGCCACATTGAGCCACTGCGTCATCAGTGGGGTAAGTGAGTGCTCGCGTTTAAGGGCGGCGCCTCCAAGCAGCAATTGAAACACCATCGCCAGGGGTTGGTGCAATACCGCATCAGCAATGGTTCCGTGGCGGGCCAAAAGCTGGTTTCCGTTTGAAGCAGAGATGGTCTCCTGTATCGCCATGCCGCCCAGTAGCATGTTCACTGGCAGTGGTTTCAACAGGGCAAGTAAACGACGAGCCGCGTCTGGCGTTGTGATGGGAGACGTTTCTTCAATGTCTGCTAATTTTAGCGGGGGAAGCGCCCCGCTTTTATCGAGGTTCATTAAGAGTCTTTTCTCTGCAGCAAGGTGAGTGCCTACTTGCGCTTTACGCTCTGGCTCACCGTTCATGTCTGCAGTGCTCTTTTGGAGAAGAGCAGTTTCGCTGCCGACTGTCTTACCTGACTGAAAGTCAGACGCTTTTACCTGTAACTGCTTATCGGCCTGAGCCTTATCCGCACTATCTGCCATTTTGCTGCTAACAGGTTCTGTAAGTTGCTTTTTGGCCTCAGCAACAGAAGGGGCGGGTGCCTTTTCGGGCTTATCAGGGGCGGCGAGTGTGTTTGGCGCGCTGGATTTACTGTCTGTTACCGGAGTTTCTGCTTTGATATTGCTTTGGCCACTCCCATCCGATGGCTTGGGTGCTGGCATCGCAGGTTTGCTGGTGTTTTCTGTGCTGCTGGTGTTGATGTGATTGACAGTTTGGCCCGTCAGTTTTCTTTGCAGCGAGCTCAGAATGGCTTCTTGTGTCACAGGGGCCGTTAATAGGTTTTTCGTCACAGGAGCTGTTTTGCCACCGATGGCCTCCAGGCTGACTTTTGCTTCGGCCTTAATAGGGTCGACCATGAGTTTAAGCTCACCTTCCTTTAAGACGATTCTGGCCCTCATCAGCTCAGGCTGTGGCGGTTTCAGCGAGGGTAAGGGCAACTGAAAGCCGCCTTTAAAGCGCAACTGCCCATTGGTATAGCTGGCGTCTCCCAGCAGGTAACCACCAGGGCTCTTGGTCAGCGACAGCAGCTTCTCTGTATCAATGCCAAGGCGGCGAATCTGTTCTGCCAAGGCGCCAGGGAAGGGGAGCTGGATGCTGGGGGCGAGGGCGACCAGAGTCGCGGCCGTGAGAGACGAAACGGCTGCCTGCTGGGGCACTTTCAACATCAGTGTTTGTGCCGAAAATTGGGACAGGTCAACCGGCGGCTTTATGAGATAGCTGGTATTTGCGATGGTGAGTATCGCAGCGCCCTGTGTTTGACTCAGCCTGACTGGCAGCAAACTTGTTTCAGCTCCTGTGCTTGAATTGCTGGTCAGTATTGATGTGAGTGCGCTGATTTGAGTCATGTTTTAGCTCGGGTGCAAGTGAGTCTCGTCGCGGTCCTGAATTTGCGGTGCTGTGCTATGTAAAGAGCCTGGATACTGAATAAATCACTTCATAGCGTCTTGATATGTCGCTTTGCCAAAAAGTATAAGTTGCCTGCATACACCAACTTACACAATTTATCGATTGATCTTATTGTGAGGAAAAGTATGCTTAGCCGTCAAAGTAGCAGACGTGGTTCAGAGTGTTATGCTTTATTATCGTCAGCCACGGCGCTTTCTAAAGCCGATTTCGGCCTTTTGTATAGAGAGAGTTATGAAGTTGAAATGGATTGCCTTGCCATTCATGTTGTTGGCAGGCTTGGCTCAGGCAGAGCAGGACAATTCGGTCTCAGAGAAGCAGGTAGACGTTGTTTACAACGATCCCCGTGACCCTTTCGAAGGGTTTAACCGCGCCATGTGGGATCTTAACTACAACGTGCTTGACCGTTATATCTATCGTCCCGTCGCCCACACCTACAAAGATTATGTGCCCAGTCCGGTAAAGTCGGGACTGCATAATTTTGTCCGCAATCTTGAAGAGCCCAATGCCTTGGTGAACAACACACTTCAGGGGAAGTTTGGTTGGGCGGCCAACGCCGGCGGACGTTTTGTGGTGAACTCCACCATAGGTCTGCTCGGGGTCGTTGATGTGGCCGACATGATGGGCATGCATCGGAAGCAGGATGATTTTAACGAGGTTTTGGGTTACTACGGTGTGCCCAATGGTCCTTACTTTATGGCGCCATTTTTTGGCCCTTATGTTACCCGTGAACTCGCGAGTGATTGGGTCGATGGACTATACTTTCCCTTGTCAGAGCTGACGATGTGGCAGTCTGTGGTCAAATGGGGCATCAAAAGCCTGCATGTGCGGACAGAAGCCATCGATCAGGAACGTCTGCTCGACAATGCTCTGGATCCCTACACCTTTGTAAAAGATGCATATTTACAGCACATGGACTACAAGGTGTATGATGGCAATGTACCATCAAATCAAGAAGATGATGAACTTCTTGATGAATATATGCAGGAGCTAGAATAGCCGTCCTCAAGGGATAACTCCGGCGGAGAGTCCCCCTCCTATGCGCTATCTGCTCCCTGAGGGAAGTATATGGCGCTAAAAGATGTATCTGTGTTGTTGGTTGAAGACGATCCTGTGTTTCGCAGGGTCGTCGCGTCATTTTTGGACAGCCGTGGCGCTTTGGTGACCGAAGCCGACGACGGTGTTCAGGGCCTGGATTGCTTTAAACGACAAAACTTTGATGTAGTGCTGGCCGACCTGAGTATGCCAAATCTGGGCGGACTCGATATGCTGCGGGAAATGTATCGTCTTGACCCCGCCATGCCTTCCATTGTGATTTCCGGAAATAACGTGATGGCCGATGTGGTCGAGGCGCTCAGAATAGGGGCCTCAGACTATTTGGTTAAGCCGGTGGCTGACTTATACATTATCGAGCAGTCCATTCGCCAAAGCCTTGGCAGTATGGGAGCGCAGAGTTCGGAACTACAGGATATGGACGAGCTCTCCCGGGTTGAGCTGGAAGAAAACCTGCGACTGCTTGAGCAAAATACCGAGGCCGCCAAGCACATCCAAAAAGAGCTGTTTCCTGCCTCCCAGGTGCTTTATCCAAAGGTCAGAATCGATTACAGCCTGTATAAAAATGATGGGATCAGTGCCTTCTTTATCGATTCAACCATGGCAGACAGCGACCACCTAATTCTTTACATGGCGCACTTTCATCCGGAAGACAATCGCGCTGCCTTCGCCAGTGTGTTGCTGAGAAGTTTTGTTAATCATAAATTGAAAGCCTATCGCAATGGGGTGAGTACCACTGTGGTTGAGCCCTTTAATATGCTCAGTTACCTGAATGA
Source organism: Shewanella amazonensis SB2B (assembly GCF_000015245.1). Taxonomy (NCBI): domain Bacteria; kingdom Pseudomonadati; phylum Pseudomonadota; class Gammaproteobacteria; order Alteromonadales; family Shewanellaceae; genus Shewanella; species Shewanella amazonensis. The sequence goes on along the minus strand of NC_008700.1, from coordinate 2,733,772 downwards.
GCGCATTGTAAAGTCTGGGCTTGAAATCACCGTGGACATTGTTTATCTCACTGTTGAGCTTAAACATTACCGCGCATCAGTGTCGCAAGCAGGGCATGGTCTTCGCTGTTATCTTCGAAATGATAAAGGCCTTACGCCGCTGGCATTACCTGATGCGCTCCAGCTCGGTCTTCTTGATTGGGGAAAGCCCAGCAGCCAGTTCCGCTCGTTATTGCCCGGTGAGAAACTCTGTATCGCCACCTCAGATCCCGCCCATAAACAAATGTTGCTCGGCGACCGGTTTGATGGCCTTGTCTGCAGTGATGGGGTACTTGCCGGGGGGTATGTGCAGGCGAGCTTCTAGGACGCCCCAAAGCGGGCTTCCAGAACGGCATTTGGCCTACGGAACGCCGCAAGCGGCTACAGAACGCTGCTGCGCAGCCACAGAGCGCCCGCGGAGCGGGCTTCGAGATGCTTGAATTCAAGCGCTGTTTTTTCTGCTTTTCCAGTAGCGTAGCGTTCGGTTATTTCTAGTAGCGAAGCGTTCTGTAAGTGAGCCTGCGAACGTTCTGTATTCCTTAAAACAACAAAGCCCGCTATGCGGGCTTTGTTGTTTCTATTACCTAGAAGTCGAGTAGCGACGTTCTAGAAGCGAAGCGCTCTGCTTTTTCTAGAAGTCGCGTAGCGACGCTGCTGTTATCAGCTGCGCTTCATCGCTTCATGCTCGCCGGTAACGGCGATTTCCTCTTCAAGGGCTTCTTCTTCGGTGTGGTGCACTTTGCTTTCGGCGCCGTGCATCCAATCAACCAGTTTGTCAGCCATGAAGTACAGGATCACACCTGAAATAGCGGCGGTGATGGCGATACCGGCGAAGATAGACATGGCATTTGCCAGCTGCTCTTCTTTCTCACCACCATGACCGATAAAGGAGCCAACGACACCACCAATCTTGTTGGCCGCGGCGATGAACAGGAACCATGCCCCCATCATCAGCGATACAATGCGCAGGGGAGCGAGCTTGGTCACCATAGACAGACCGATTGGAGACAAGCACAGTTCACCCATGGTGTGGAAGAAGTAGGCACCAACCAGCCACCACATGCTGGACTTGGCAGTTGGGTCACCACCCATCTCAACCACGGCACCAATCATAAACAGGAAGCCAATGGCCAGCAGAACCAAGCCAAGCGCAAATTTAACCGGTGAGTTTGGCTCACGGTCGCCCAGGCGTACCCAAATAGAAGCAACCACAGGGGCAAAAATCACGATGAACATGGCGTTCAGAGATTGGAACCAGGTAGTGGGTACTTCCCAGCTGCCAATCATGCGGTCGGTAAAATCGTTGGTAAACAGGTTCATCAGGCCGCCGGCCTGTTCAAAACCTGCCCAGAATACGATGGTGAACAGACCCATCACCATGATCACTTTGATACGGTCGCGCTCAACTTTAGTCAGCGGCTCTTTACGCACCTGACCGCGGGCCTCGTCTTTTTGCTTCTCAAGTTTGGCAGCAGGCACAGTACCGATATTGCCCAGCAACTTTTGGGCAAACAGGAATTGGATAATGAGTGAAAGCACCATTCCGATACCGGCACAGATAAAGCCAGCCTGGAAGTTACCATCATAAGCGCTCACTACAGAGCCAACGATGATACCTGACAGGAAGGCGCCTACGTTGATACCCATGTAGAAGATGGTAAAGGCGCCGTCACGGCGATGGTCGCCTTCGGCATACAGATCACCCACCATGGTAGAAATGTTGGGCTTGAACAGACCGTTACCGAGGATAAGGACACCCAGACCCAGGTAGAATACTTCGGTCTCCATGCCTTGAACCCAGGCGTGTGGAGTACCCAGAATAAATTGGCCGGCAGCCATCAGGGTGCCGCCAATCATGATGGCTTTACGTTGACCAAGGAAATTATCGGCTAACCAGCCACCCAGCAGCGGGGTGAGGTACACCAAGCCGGTAAAAGTACCGTACAGAGAAATTGCATCGGCTTGGCTCCAACCTAAGCCATGACCGCCCTCACTTTGTACGCGGTCAACCAGATACAGCACCAAAATGGCACGCATGGCGTAATAACTGAATCGTTCCCACAGTTCCGTTGTGAACAGCAGAAACAGCCCCTTTGGATGCCCGAGCATCGTACCCTGGGAATTTTCGCTCATTAAGTCTTCCACCTTAAGCTTGTGATTGCACGTAAAGCAGTGGCTCTACGAAACATAAAATGTGACATTCCGGACAACACAATTAACATTAAGCATCTGTTAGTAAATGTTTTTTACAACTTGTTGCAGGAGCGTCTATACGTCGTTTTTATAATAAACCCCTAATGTAACAGGGTTATGCCCTAAAAAGGCCTTCTTTATATACCCTTTAGCCTACCGCAAAGTCAATTTTGAGGTAATTTAAGCTGTTTGGATTCCTTCCCCTTAAAGGTGGTAAACCGCGAGGCAAGGTGTAGTGCGATTGTTCTAGAGCTGTTACTCGATGTAACAATCAAAGCTACAAATAATCGTTCAAATTGGCGCACGATTAGGGTAAGCTTCTTGGCCGTGAATAGGACGTCACCCAACCGTAATAGAGACATTAGATGAAGGCTTGGTATCTCATTTACTGTAAGCCCCGCAACGAAATGCGGGCACAGCAGAATCTCTCCATGCAGAACCTCGAAACTTACCTGCCAAAGCATCGTAAGCAGGTAAAAGCGAGTGGAGGAGCTGTATCTGTCTCTGAATCAGTGCTGTTTCCAAATTATTTATTTGTTCAGTTTGATCCCGAAGTCACCAGCGTAAGAAGCATACACGCAACACGTGGTGTGTCTCGCATTGTCGGATGCAGCGAACAAATGACTCCCATCGATGATGCGTTAATTCGTGCCCTCAAGCGTAAAGAATTGCAGGTTGAAAAGCTTGCCTGTGAAAAGCCATTGGCAGCGGGCGAGCGGGTAAAGTTTTGTGCCGGCCCCTTTTCTGACCTGGAAGCCATTTTCCTCGAATCGGATGGTAACAAGCGCTGTCAGGTGCTGTTTGAGTTTATGGGGCAGCAAAAGCAGCTCGACGTTGAGTCTTCAAGTATCGTTCGTATATGTGCGTGATCCCCCTCAAAGGTTGTAAGATTTTTGCCATAGAGTGACTGTTGTACTCTGTGGTGGAGTCATTTTGTTGACTGATAAATATGTTTTAAAGCAGCGATTTACTTTATCACTGTGTAAATCGGCAGTTTGTTGACTGTTCAATAATAAGCAAAACCATTGAATTTAAGAGTGTTTGCTGCATTTTTGGGCTGGGGTGGGCACAGACTTCGGGTACACTCCCAAAGCTGCTTAAAGCCAAGCGGATAGCGCTCAACATTGAGTGTTCAATTTGGTTCAGTGACAAGCAGTGATGAGTTTTTAATAACTCACTGAAAAATATGGAACTCGTTAATCGAGGGGCACGTTGGAAGCCAAAATCCATGGGCGGTAGCGTGCCTAAACGCCACGTAGTGGCGAAGAACGCAGCAAAAAGCGCTGCTGCTAGGGCGCCCGCAAAGCGGGCTTCTAGGACGACACTTCGTGTCTCTAGAGCGCAGCGTAAACGCTGCTGCTAGAACCTAGAACCTAGAACCTAGAACCTAGAACCTAGAACCTAGAACCTAGAACCTAGATTCTAGAAGCCCCTCTGGGGCGCCCTCGTTTTCGATTTATTCAATCACCTTTTACGGAGACATCTGGTGTTACAACAACTAAAACGATTCTTGATTGCCGGTGTGGGAGCACTGGTTTTGGTTGGGGGCCCTGTTGCAGCAATTACGCCGTCGCCGCAAATGATTGAACAATTTAAAAATCTGCCCAAAGCGGAGCAGGAGCGTATTGCACGGCAATATGGCATAGACCCGAGTATGCTTTCCGGCCAAGCCACCCAACCGACAATCGTTAATCCTGAAGTTGTAGCACCGCGAAATACAGGTTCAACGACCGAAGTCGTTAACCAAAGCGAGACTGACGCATTTAATCAGGCCACAAAAACCGAATCTCAGATAGAGGCCCGTGAAGAAGAACTGGAGAAGCAGCTCAAGCGCTTCGGATACGACATGTTTGCCGGTGAGCCTTCTACCTTTGCCCCCGTGTCTGACGTACCCGTACCAGCCGAATACATGATGGGTCCGGGTGATGTACTAAATGTGCAGCTTTACGGCAAAGAGAATAAGAATTTCAGCCTTACTGTTGGCCGCGATGGCTTGGTGCAATTCCCCGATTTGGGCCCCATCTCCCTGGTGGGGATGAGCTTCTCTGAAGCCAAAAATTTCCTCACTGATAAAATCGCACAATCCATGATTGGTATTCAGGCCAATATCACCATGGGTGAGCTGCGCTCCATCCGCATTTTTGTGGCCGGTGATGCCTATCGCCCCGGCTCCTATACCGTCTCCAGCCTCTCTACCATCACTCAGGCACTGTTTGTATCTGGTGGCATCAACGAAATTGGCTCTTTGCGTAACATTCAGCTCAAGCGTGCTGGCCGCACCGTGGGTACCTTCGATTTATACGACTTGTTGCTCGCCGGAGATGCCTCAAAAGATTTGCGCCTGCAATCAGGTGATGTGGTGTTTATTCCTTCAGTTGGTGGCCTGGTCAGTGTAACAGGAGAGGTTCGCCGCCCAGCTATATATGAAATCAAAGCCAATGACACCATGGCCGACGTACTTAACATGGCCAGTGGTGCCAAACCGGGCGCCTATCCAGAAGCCAGTACCATTGAGCGTTTCAGCAAAGATGTAAAAACCGTAATTAATGTGGATTTAACTCAGGCTTCAGGCCTCAGTGTTAAGGCCAAAGCGGGAGATTTGGTGAGAGTAAAATCCACCTCTACCCGTATTGATAATGCTGTAACCCTGGTGGGGGCAGTTGTTCGTCCGGGTAAATATCAGTACCGCAATGGCATGCGCCTTCGCGATATGTTGCCGTCAATCTGGGGTGATTTAACCCTGAATGCCGACTTGGATTACGGCCTGCTGGTACGTGAAATTAACCAGCGTGGTGATGTAAAGGTGATTCAGGTTTCTGTGGGCAAAGCCATTAGCGGTGATGACAGTGCCAATATCGCCCTGCAGCCGAGAGACACCCTGATGGTATTTGATTATGCCGACAGAGCCACACTGCTCGAGCCTGTGATTACCCAACTGCGCCAGCAAAGCCGCTTTGGAGATGCGATAAAGCTCGCCGATATTAACGGCAGTGTGCGTTTCCCCGGTAAGTACCCGATTACAGAAGGCGCCACCATTAAAGATTTGCTGGTCGCTGCTGGTGGCCTGAAGGAGGGGGCTTATACGCTTTCTGCTGAACTTACCCGCCAGAATATCTCCGAGCAAACCGGCGTTACCGTAACCCATCAACAGCTGAGTTTGCAGGACGTATTATTGAATGACCCATCCGCCAATATCGCTCTGCAAAGTCGTGATGTGTTAACTGTGCGCGATTTGCCCGACTGGCAAGACACCCGTTGGGTAACCATAAAAGGTGAAGTGCGGTTCCCGGGTACCTACAGTATTCAACGTGGTGAAACTCTTAAGCACGTGCTCAGCCGTGCAGGCGGTCTGAGTGAGGATGCTGCGCCACGCAGTGCCGTGTTCTTGCGCGAATCGGTAAAGCAAAAAGAAAAGACCGAGCTGCTGAAGTTATCCGACGAGCTGCGCCGTGAAATTGCTGCCAAGGCGCTCACCAAGGATACCCCCACAGTGGGCTACGCCGATGCCCAAAACATGCTCAAAGAGCTTGAAAATGTAGAGGTACTGGGTCGTTTGGTGGTGGATATCAACGCCATTCAACTCGGTATCGATGAGGCCGACCTTAAGCTTGAAGACGGCGATGCCTTGTTTATCCCGGCGCAAAATCAAACCGTATCTGTAATGGGGCAGGTACAGCACCCCAGCACCCACAGATACAAAAAGGGCTTTACCTTCGACCAGTATCTTGAGCTGGCCGGTGGCCCTCGTAAACGCGCCGATGACGACCGAGCATACATCCTGCGTGCCGATGGCTCTGTCGCCATGCCTGGCAGCTCCTATTGGTTCAGCACTGACGAAGAGATGCAGCCCGGTGACACCATCGTCATGCCGCTGGATACAGAGTACAAAGACAACCTGACATTGTGGAGCCAGGTAACGCAGATCATCTATAACACCGCAGTTGCAGTAGCGACGATTTCAGGGCTGTAACTCGCGAAGCGAGTTAGCAGGCCCTAGAATCTAGGGCGTTGCTTCGCAACTGCTAGGACACCCGCGAAGCGGGTTTCTAGAACCTAGAACCTAGAACCTAGAACCTAGAATCTAGAACCTAGAACCTAGAACCTAGAACCTAGAACCTAGAACCTAGAACCTAGAACCTAGAACCTAGAACCTAGAACCTAGAACCTAGAACCTAGAACCTAGAAGAGCCTTGAACTTAAGGAGTCCCCAGATGCGTTTTGAACAATTGGATGTTTGGAAACGCGCTTCCCGACTTGCTTGTGATGTTTATAAAGCATTAAAAGACTGTCGAGATTATGGGCTAAAGGATCAAATGACCCGAGCCGCTGTATCGATACCTTCGAATATTGCAGAGGGTGAGGAGAGAGAATCTCAAGCAGAGTCAGCGAGATTCTTATACTTTGCAAAGGGCTCAGCTGGTGAGTTGATTACTCAAATCTATATTGCAATAGAAATTGGAGTAATTGAGAAGCAAAGAGGAATGTTGCTGATTAAAGAAGTGAAAGAGCTCTCTGCGATGATCGCTGCTCTGATTAAAATCCGCAAAGGCAGTGTTCGGGAAGATTTAGCTGATTATGATTCGGAACCTAGAACCTAGAACCTAGAACCTAGAACCTAGAACCTAGAACCTAGAACCTAGAACCTAGAACCTAGAACCTAGAACCTAGAACCTAGAACCTTCTTTAAATATCTTTAAGCTTTCCTAGGGCCTAGTACCTAGCATCTAAAACCTAAAAATATGACTACACAAATCACTCAAAACCCACATACTTCTAAATCAAACGTCGATGCCCAATTCCCGCAAATGGCGCGGGAAGAAGAAATCGATTTAAGAGAACTTTTTGCTGTCATCAGGCAAGGCAAATGGCTAATCTTCGCCATTACCGCCGTATTTGCCATTGGCTCGGTGATTTTTGCCATCATGCAGCCAAATATCTACAAAGCTGAAGCATTATTGGCACCAGCTGAAGCAGATGGCAGTAGCGGTGGTCTTGCTGCACTGGCATCCCAGTTTGGCGGCCTCGCCAGTATGGCGGGCATTAATTTGGGCGGTGGCGGCGGAACAGATAAAACCCAACTTGCCATTGAAGTGTTAAAATCGCGCCAATTTGTGGGTGAATTTATTGAAAAACACCAAATACTGCCTGAGCTGATGGCGGTGAAGAAATGGCACATGGCAGAAAACAACCTAAGCTTCGATCCAGAGCTTTATAACAGCGACACCAAAACGTGGATCCGCGAGGTTAAACCTCCATTTAAGCCCGAACCGTCAGTGCTCGAAGCACACAAAGAGTTTTTAAAAATCCTGGCTGTTAGCAAAGACAAAGAAAGCGGGATGGTTAAGCTTTCGGTGGAGCACCAATCGCCTCTTGTTGCCAAACAGTGGGTAGACTGGCTGGTAGCTGACATTAACCGCGTGATGAAAGAGCGTGATGTGTTAGAGGCCATGCGAAGCATAGAGTTTTTGAATAAACAAATAGAACAAACAAACGTAGCCGATATCCGCGCTATTTTATACAAACTGGTGGAAGAGCAGGCTAAAACCATCATGTTTGCTGAAGTGCGTGATGAATATGTTTTTAAAACCCTGGACCCGGCATTGGTACCTGAAGAAAAGGCTAAGCCAAAACGAGCTTTGATTTGTGCACTGGGAACAGTGCTGGGCGGTATGTTTGGAATGATGTTGGTGATGGTAAGGAGTTTTTCTAGAAAAGAAAGTTAGTGGCAATTTTTAGGGCCTATCGGTAACGTTCTCGATGAACAAAGAAAATCTAGTTTCTCACGGAATAACAATCGCACAAACATCGCAAAATGAACCAAAATAATCTCAGCCGAATTTGAAAGTTTAAAATTTCAAACAGGTAATATAGGTGTTTAATTTTAGGTAAAACGAAAAAAAGGTCATAAGTAATGGCAAAAAAGAAAGTGCTTACTGTTTTTGGTACACGTCCTGAAGCAATTAAAATGGCCCCTCTGGTTAATGCTTTAGCATCCGATGACCGTTTTGAAGCAAAGTGTTGCGTAACAGCTCAACACAGGGAAATGCTCGATCAAGTACTAGAATTATTTGAAATAACACCAGATTATGATCTTGATTTGATGAAAGCAGGGCAGACACTTAATGAAGTCACCGCCGGTATTATTCAAAAATTAAAACCAGTCCTTCAAGAATTTAAGCCAGATGTCGTGCTTGTGCATGGTGATACAGCAACGACTTTCGCTGCGAGCCTTGCTGCTTACTATGAACAGATTGCAGTAGGACATGTAGAAGCAGGTCTGCGCACTGGCAACATCTACTCGCCTTGGCCAGAAGAAGCAAACCGTCGCTTAACGGGAGTGCTGACTAAATATCATTTTGCGCCAACAGAAACATCGAAGCAGAATCTTCTAAAAGAAAACTTTGAACCAAGCAATATCATTGTCACAGGTAATACTGTTATCGATGCGTTATTGATGGTGAAAGAAAAAATTGACTCAGACACAGACCTTAACCACACGATAGCTGAACAGTTCCCTTTCATAGATGAAAACAAGAAGCTGATCTTGGTTACTGGTCATCGTAGGGAAAGTTTTGGTGGTGGATTTGAGCGTATTTGCGAAGCATTGGCAACTGTCGCGAGAATGCATTCTGACGTACAAATCCTATACCCAGTGCATTTGAACCCCAATGTAAGAGAACCAGTAAATCGTATTTTGGGGGATATAGATAATATTTTTTTGATCGAACCTCAACAATATCTTCCTTTCATTTACCTCATGGACAAGGCGTATATCATTCTTACGGATTCTGGTGGAATACAGGAAGAAGCGCCATCTTTAGGTAAGCCTGTATTAGTTATGAGAGATGCAACTGAGCGTCCTGAAGCCGTAGAGGCTGGTACAGTTAAGTTGGTTGGTACAGATGTCAAACGAATAGTCTCAAGCTTGAATGAATTATTGTGTGATGATTTAGCTTATCAACATATGAGTGTTGCCCATAACCCTTATGGAGATGGGAAAGCGTGTCACAGAATTCTTAAAGCATTAATTTAGTAATAGGTCATTAGATATGATGTCGTTGAAAGAATTAAAAATAGGCGTTATTGGCTTAGGTTACGTTGGTCTCCCTTTGGCCGTTGAGTTTGGCAAAAAATATCCAACATTGGGATTTGATATTAATGAACTACGTGTAAGAGAGTTAAGTCAGGGGAGAGATGCGACACTTGAATGTACTGCAGAAGAATTGTCAGAAGCGAGTCTATTAAAGTATACATCTACTTTGGAAGACATTAAAGACTGCAATTTCTATATAGTTACAGTGCCAACACCCATCGATGAAAGTAATGCACCAGATTTGACTCCATTAAAAAAGGCATCCGAGGCGTTAGGTAAGGTCATTTCGCTTGATGATATCGTGGTTTTTGAGTCTACAGTCTATCCAGGTGCAACAGAGGAATATTGTATTCCTATAATTGAACGTGTTTCTAATTTGATGTTTAATCGTGATTTTTATGCTGGTTATAGCCCAGAACGAATTAATCCAGGTGATAAGGTAAATCGTTTAACAACCATTGTGAAAATTACTTCAGGGTCCACTCCAGAAGTGGCGGACTTTGTCGATGCAGTTTATTCATCAATTGTTAGTGCGGGAACTCATAAAGCATCTTCGATAAAAGTTGCGGAGGCTGCCAAGGTTATTGAAAACACTCAGAGAGATCTGAATATTGCAGTGATTAACGAATTTGCAAAAATATTCAACCGCTTAAAAATTGACACAGAAGAAGTTTTAAAGGCTGCTGGTACTAAATGGAATTTTTTGCACTTTAAACCAGGCTTGGTTGGTGGGCACTGCATAAGTGTAGACCCATATTATTTAACCCATAAAGCGAAAGAGGTTGGTTATTCTCCTGAAGTGATATTGGCTGGGCGTAGAATAAACGACGGTATGGGAAGCTATGTAGCTACCCAGATGGTTAAAAAATTAGCCAGTAAAAAAATACACATAGACGAAGCTAACGTACTAATAATGGGCTTTACATTTAAAGGTGATTGTCCAGATGTACGTAATACCAAGGTTATTGAAATAGTTAAAGAACTCAAAAGTTTCAATATTAACGTTGATGTCTATGATTCTTGGGCAAATCCAGACGAAGTAGAACATGAGTATGGTATTAAGATGATTTCTGAGCTCTTTAATGGATACTATGATGGCATTATTGTTGCGGTTGATCACTCAGAGTTTAAACAGATGGGTATTCAAAAAGTACGACTTTTAGGTAGGCCTAATCATGTGGTGTACGATGTAAAATACGTATTTGGTTTGAATGATTCAGATATCCGTTTGTAAAAGGAAATGACAATGAAAAACTTTGCATTAATCGGTGCTGCAGGATACATCGCACCTCGTCACTTACGAGCAATTAAAGATACGGGTAATAATTTGGTTGCTGCTATGGACATCAATGATTCAGTCGGCATTATGGATAGTCATTTCCCAGAAGCAGAGTTTTTTACTGAATTTGAAGACTTTACCGCATTTGTTGAAGATCAAGCGCTTAAAGGAAAGAAGTTAGATTATATCTCAATTTGTAGCCCTAATTATCTGCATGCGCCTCATATGAAGTATGCGCTAAAAAACGGGATAGATGTAATCTGTGAAAAGCCATTAGTACTTCATTCCGAAGATATGGATGTACTCAAAGAGTATGAGCAAAAGTATGGTGCAAAGGTAAACTCAATTCTGCAATTGCGCCTACATCCGTCAATCATTGCGCTGCGAGAAAAAGTAGCTGCCGCGCCAGCGGACAAAGTTTTTGATGTTGACCTAACGTACATGACATCTCGTGGCAAATGGTACATGAAGTCATGGAAAGGGTTTGACCACAAATCTGGGGGGGTTGCGACAAATATTGGTGTGCATTTCTATGATATGTTGCATTTCATCTTCGGGGATTTGAAATGTAATGAAGTTCATTACAGAGACGAAAAAACGGCTAGCGGTTACTTAGAGTATGAGCGTGCACGAGTAAAATGGTTCCTCTCTATTGACGCAAATAACCTGCCTGATAACGCGGTTCAGGGCGAAAAATTAACCTACCGTAGTATCACAATTAGTGACGGTGAAAATACAGTAGAGCTTGAGTTTTCGGGCGGTTTCACCGATTTACATACGGTCAGCTATCAAAACGTACTTGCGGGTAATGGTTTTGGTATCGATGAAAACCGTATCGCGATTGAGACGGTAGAAAATATCAGAACTCAGACTGTTATAGCGGCCGGTGATAAAGCTCACCCATTGCTAACAAAGGTTTTGTAATACATGGATTATCAAGTACATCCAAGCGCTATCGTTGATGATGGCGCACAAATTGGTGCAAATACACGGGTTTGGCATTTTGTGCATGTATGCGGTGGTGCAAAAATTGGCTCTGGGTGTTCTCTTGGCCAAAACGTTTTTGTTGGTAACCGTGTAACGATTGGTAATAACGTAAAAGTTCAAAATAATGTCTCTATTTACGACAACGTGTTTGTAGAAGACGATGTGTTTTGTGGGCCAAGTATGGTATTCACCAATGTCTACAACCCTCGCTCGTTTATCGAACGAAAAACCGAATATCGTGATACTTTGGTCAAGCGTGGCGCGACACTTGGCGCAAACTGTACCATTGTGTGTGGTGTTACCATTGGAGAATACGCCCTTGTTGGTGCAGGTGCCGTTATTAACAAAGATGTTAAGCCATTCGCGTTAGTGGTCGGTGTACCAGGGAAGCAAATTGGCTGGATAAGTAAGTATGGTGAACAACTGACATTGCCACTACAGGGTGATGGTGAGGCGACATGCCCACATACTGGCGATATATACGTATTGCGCGACGGGCTCGTCGAGTTGATATCTAAGTAAGGAATGTACATGCAGTTTATTGATTTGGCCGCGCAATATAAGCATCTGAAAGAAAAAATTGATGCACGTATTCAAGCTGTGTTGGAACATGGTCACTATATAATGGGACCAGAGGTTGCTGAACTAGAAGACAAATTGGCCGAATATGTAGGTGTAAAGCACGCTATTACATGTGCGAATGGCACTGATGCACTCACTCTTGTCATGATGGCGTTAGGTATAAAAGAAGGCGACGCGGTGTTTTGCCCAACTTTTACCTTTTTCGCAACTGCAGAGGTCATTGCATATGAAGGGGCGACTCCTGTATTTGTGGATTCAGATGCGGATACATTTAATATTTGTCCCCTCGATCTAGAAAAGCAAATTCAAAAAGTGATTGCGGAAGGGAAACTTAAACCGGCAGCTATCATTGCAGTAGATTTATTTGGTCTTCCTGCCAACTATCCAGAACTTGAAAAAATAGCCAAGCAATATGGACTTAAGCTTGTAGAAGACGCCGCTCAAGGTTTCGGTGGTGAAATTGAAGATAAGCGAGCGGGCTCTTTTGGTGATATTGCAACAACCAGTTTTTTTCCAGCAAAACCATTAGGTTGTTACGGGGATGGAGGGGCAATATTCACTAATGATGACCACTATGCTGAGCTAATTAGATCGCTGCGTGTTCATGGCAAAGGTAAGGACAAATATGACAATATACGTGTGGGAATGAATAGTCGCTTAGATACTTTACAAGCAGCAGTACTACTTGAAAAATTAGCCGCTTTTCCGCAAGAGCTGATTAGTAGAAATAAAGCTGCAAAAAGGTACTCAAGAGAGCTAAGCTCAATCTATAAAACACCTGTAACACCAGTAGGATATTTAAGTTCTTGGGCGCAATATACTGTTGTAGCCGAAGATAGAAATGCTGAGATAGAAATGTACAAGAGCAAGGGGATTCCTACCATGATTTATTATGGCACTTGTATGCACCAGCAAACTGCATTCGAAGCCTTAGGATATCAGGATTCAGATTTTCCCGTCGCAAGCAGATTAGCTAAAACTGTATTTAGCTTACCAATGCATGGTTACATGATGGATAAATAGAATGAAAATAGCACATGTGTACATTGGTAACTCAATTAAACATCCAATAATCAAGACTTATATAGATTTTTCGGCAGAAATAGGTGTAACCGAATTAGAGCTTATTGACTCAAAGCAAGAAGGTTCTAGAGTAGCAAGAGTTTTTGATGTTTTAAAGAAGTTGGTGAATTCAAGAAGCACTATATACCAATCACATGATATAGTGTCATGTATACTAGTAAAAATTTTTAAATGGAACTCTGTGCATGTATATGACATGCATGAGATCTACTCTTCATATTTCAAAAACTCTATTATTCGGAAGTTGTTTTTTTATATAGAAAAGCTACTTTTAAAAAGTACTCAATTCGTATTGATTCCAAATGAAGAACGCGCTCAATTGTTTTTTAAAGATAGGGATAGAACAATAAAGTACGAAGTTGTCGAGAATTTACTTAATGATAAGGAACTATCAACAGAAGATTTAAACTTTAATTCGGTGCCAAAAACTTTTAAGTTCAATGAAAGGGAGCTACGTTGTTTTTACGCAGGTACTTTTACAGAGGTGAGAGCTTTATCTGAAATATGTTTAGCGATAGAATTGCTAATAGGAATTGGCTATAAAATTGTGCTAGATTTATATGGTGCAAAGACCGACTGTGTAAACAAAGTTATCAAATCTCACTCATTTGTAAACTATTGTGGAAGTGTTTCTAGGGCAGAACTACTAAGTAAGTATATTCATTATGATTTTAGTTTTGCTTTCTACAAGCCAACTAACTTAAATAACATATATTGTGCGCCCACAAAGATATTTGAACACGAATACTATATGTTAAAAACTGTCGTTGGACCATCAGGCTATTTATTGAGGCTTGTTGACGAAGGCGTAATTAATAATGTCGTAGTATCGTTAGGTTATGAGCCAAAGGAAATTGCACATGCTATTACGAGAGTATTAGATAGCGACCAAGGTGCCGTATCGCAGAGGCAGAAAGAAAGATTACTTTGGTCCTATCAAATTTCAAAAATAAAACAATTATATCGAAAGTTTAATGGCTGACTATTTTTTTATTCTCATAGCGTTTCTATCTGCATTTTTTGTCGTGACATACCCTAGACAGGGGACTAAAGTATTTTTGTTCGTAATTGCGACTCTGCCTTTAGGTCTTGTTTTTGATGTCAAGTTAATGGCGTTTAGTTATATTAGAGTATTTATTTTCTCTAGTGCTTTTTTTGTTATTCTCACTATTCCATTTAGTGATATTAGGCTAAATTCAACGTACTTAATATCATTTTTCTTGATCTGCTTTGTTTCTATTTTTAGTTATACTGTTAATGACTTCGGGAATGTGTGGAGCTTAGTGCGTGACTTATTCGGATTAAGCTTGCTTTATTGCACAATTATTGTGGGAGATTACTTAAAAAAGCGAACTTCAATTGAATTGCTTTGGCTTAAATATTGGGTGATTTTTGCAGTAGTAATTGATATTTTCAGCTATTTCATAATTTTGCATTTCCAAATTTCTATAGAAGGTATTAGAGGGGAGGTACTCTCGCGAACCGGTTTTCTTCGATATGCTGACGTACTATCTATTACTTTATATGCGTTAAGTATCTATTTCTTTTTTCAAAGCCGAGGGCGAATGCTTTGGGCACTTATCATATTTATTATACCAGCGATAAGTGCTGAAAGAGTTCTACTCATATCTACATTAATTTGCTATCTATTTTACTTAAAAAGTATATCAATAAAATCAGTTGTTTTTTACAGCGTTATTGCCTTCTTATTGATACTTACTTTTAGTCAAGATTTTATAAATAACTTACTAATCTTTAAAGACCAGGAAATGTTGCAGCGTTTTAAGGAGATTTCCTCGATCGAAGGTATATATATTTCGTTGTTTTACAGATTTGCAGCACCAGCGTTAGAAGGAGGGTACACTTTGGACGCTTATACACTTTTATTTGGTAGTGGTGGTGGATTTCTGTTTTACATACCTTGGTTTGTGTATAGAGGTATCGATCCATTTCAGGTTAGCTCAGATAGCTTTTTTTTCGTTTCTTTCATTAAATACGGATTAGTTGGTTTATCAATTTTAATATTCATGTTTTATCGGTTCTTGAGTAATGTTCCGAGAGTATATTTATTCTGGATAGTTGGATTTGCTATTGTTCAGAATGTTGTTTATGTAGATGCATTTTTGTTAATGATGATTTTATTTCAATTATTAAATAGGAAGAATATTGAATAACATCTTTTATTACTCATCAACCCTTGTTAAAGCACTATCCTCATATCTTTTGGTCTTTATTATATCGAATAACTATACATCTGAAGAATTGGGAGTATATTTTTATTATTTGGCTATAGCCAGTTTTCTCTCTGTAGCAATACCACTAGGTATCAATTCATATATTGAAAGATTGTCATATAGCAATAAGAAAGCGAAATACATTTTTTCTTTTGCTTTTAGTCTTGTATTTCTTAGTACAGTTATTTTTACTTTAATTTTATCGATTTTTTCCATCTTTTATGAATCTGGTGACATCCGACTGATAATTTTTGTTGTAGGACTACTATCGTTTTATAAAGCCATCGAAATTTTATTAGAGGCTGTTCTCATAGTCTTACAAAAATATAAAGCAATATTCGTATATTGGATAGTCGTATTATCGCTCTATTTTGTTTTAATGTGTATTTTCTGGACTCAAGACTTAATAATGAAAATTGAAACTTTAATCACTATCATTTCAATTTTTATGGTTGTAGTTTGCATACTAATATCAAGGTCTACAGGTGCGCTAATCTTTCTTGATGTTAGTCAGTCACTATTTAATAAGTTTAAATATGTCAACCTAAGCTTTACATGGAATATGTTTTTTGTGTCACTACTTAACACGGGTATTGCTGTTGTAGACAGAATCATATTAGGAGCAATGCAATCTAAAGAAGTCTTAGCGATCTATTCAGTATGTTACATGATTGTTTTTTCAATACATCGATTCTTTTCAACACCTTTTTGTTTGAAGATTGCTCAAAGTTTGTATCGTTCACATGACTATCGTTCATATAGGCAAAACGTATTAAGTGGATTGTTCTATTTATTGCTTTTTCTGTCCTTAATTATACTAACATTCTACGCATATTTTTTTAAAATATTCAGCATAGATAGACCATCTATCTTCTTTCTTTTGGTATTGGCTTTATCAGTTATAGTTTTTTTTATTTATACATCTTTGGTAACAATACTAAAATTGAAATATATGCAAGATACGATTCTTAAAGTAAATATATTCGTTTTTTTATCAAACATAATATTAAATTTATCTCTTGTCCCCTATTTTTCTTTGCTCGGTGCTGCATTCTCTACATTAATAACCTATAGTTTGGGCTTGATATATTATTCTTTAGTTATTTTCAAATTGGAGAAATGTTTTGGAGAATAAAAAAAGTACACAGATATATGTTGTCGTTCATTCATATTATACTGAAGACACCCGGGTAAGAAAGCAATGTGAATTTTTAGCTTCAGAGGGATATGATGTAAATGTTATTTGTCTAAATAGAGGTCGAGAATCTGAATTTGAAATTTTTAATTTAGTTAAGATTAATCGTAAAGACGTTTCTAGAACTCCTGGCAAATTGAGGACTACATTATCTTATATAATAGAATATGTGAGGTTTTTCTTTTTTTCATTAATTCATTTATATAGGGTGAAACCAGATCTGGTAATTGCTCATAATATGCCAAATTTTTTGGTATTCAGTGCACTTTTCCCTAAATTAAGAGGTGTTCCTGTACTTCTCGATGTACACGATTTAATGCCAGAGATTTGGAGCATGATGAGTCAGAGTCGACTAATTAAAGCTTTGTTGCTTTTTGAGGAACGTATAAGTCATGCATTCGCTACTCAATTAATTACTGTAAATCATGAAGTAGCAACTTATTTGAGTAGAAGGAATAAAAAAAAATACTTTGTAACTCACAACGGTCCATTAACTAGTAAAGCTGTAAGGTCGAGAAGTTATGAAAACTATTGTGCTAGTAGATTTAATCTAGTATTTCACGGGAATATACACGAGAGATATGGCCTTCAACGACTAGTTTCAATTTTACCTACGTTGAAAGAACGATATCAAAAAATTAACCTAAGTATCTATGGCTATGGTCCCTATTTGGAATCAATCGAAAAACTAATTGACGAATTAAATATAGCTGATTATTGTAAAGTTTATGGGCGCTTTGAACCTGACGATGTAGAGGTGATACTAGCGAATAAAGGGCTGGGCTTTGTTGTTGCCGATAAAAGCGCGCAGCATGATCTCGCAATTCCAGTTAAGCTAACTGAGTATATTTCTCACTCAGTCCCTGCGATTTGTACTGATTTAACTACTACTAAATTATATTTTGAAGGCTGCGTGAATTTTTTTGATGTAACTGAAAAAAATAGATTGTTTGACACGGTTTGTAACGCTTTGGACCATCCGAAAGATACATTCTCTTTAGTCTCAAAGGCAAAAGAAAAACTATCTGAAATTTCTTGGGATAACGAAAAATCTCACTATAAGGCTTTTCTACAGCAGGTGATTAAGTGAAGTTTAATAATATATTAGTCGTATCTCCACATACTGACGATGGAGAACTGGGGGCTGGTGGATTTATAGCGAGTCAGATAAAAAAAGGTGCTAAGGTAACTTTTTTAACTCTATGCATAGCTGAGGATTCTGTTCCAACCGGATTAGATCGGGAAATTCTTGGGCAAGAGGCTTTAGAGTCCGCTAAGTCTTTCGGTCTAAGTTGCGAAGATTTAATTATTCACCGTTTTCCAGTGAGAAGGCTAAGCGAGCACAGGCAAGAAATTTTAGAAATTTTGGTTGCTCTTAAGAAAAATAACTACGACTTGATTTTGTGTCCATCTTCTCAGGATGTACACCAAGATCATTCAGTAGTCTATAATGAAGTCGTCAGGGCGTTTAAGGGAACTTCAATTTTAGGTTTTGATCTTCCATGGAACAATTTGTTGGAACAGCAGATTTTCTTTTATGAGATTTCCTATGAAGACTTAGACAAAAAGGTTAATTCCTTAAGATGTTACAGATCTCAAAAATTTAGAAAGTATACTTCTCAAGAGTTTTTGCAGTCGTTGGCTATAATACGCGGCGCTATTGTAGGAGTCGATTTGGCTGAAAAGTTTGAAGTTATAAGAATGGTGGTAAAGTAAATGGGCTTTCAACTTAATCGTGGTATATATGCTCAAGATCTTTTCGAATTACTAAAAGTTAAATTTGACTTTCCTATTAACAGTTTGATTACAAATATATCACCGTATGTCAGTGCGAATCAGAATAGCCTAACGTTTCTTACGGCAGAAACTGATTATAAGAAGATGTGCGGTATTTGTTTTTCAAAAGAGAATGATCCAGATAATGGCTTTGTTTTAGTCGATAATCCGAGAGATCTATTTGCTCAAGCTTTGCTTGTTTTAAAATCTGAGAATCTAATTTCGGATGTTCATCCCCACTTTATCAGTCCCAAAGCTATAATTTCTCCAACCGCCTCAATTGACTTCGGTGTACAGATCGCTGACGATGTCGTAATCGAAGACTTTGTTTCTGTAAAGTCTGGAACCATCATAGGTGAAGGGACCTTGATTAGATCCTTTACTTGCGTAGGTAGTGAAGGATTTGGTATTGCGAAATCAGCTGATGGAAATAATATAAGATTTCTTCACCTAGGAGGCGTTAAAATAGGTAAGTATTGCGAGATTGGGCTTTTTAATTCTATTAACTGTGGTACTTTGTCGGATACAATCATTGGCGATTATGTGAAGACTGACGCACATGTACACATCGCTCATAATTGTACAATAGGTAACAACTCAATATTAACAGCCGCAGCCGTGCTAAGTGGTGGTGTTTCTATAGGTGATAATGTTTGGCTTGGACCAAACTCTTCCATAATTCAAAAAACCAGTATAGGAAGTGATAGCTTAATAGGAATAGGTGCTGTAGTGACTAAAAACATAGACTCCAATGTAATCGCGGCAGGGAATCCATCAAAGATTTTAAGGAGTAATAAATGAATACTAAAGCAGTCGTAGTTACAGGTGCCACAGGAGGAATTGGTTGGACTATTGCCGAATACCTAATGTCTCTTGAATATTTCGTTATCGGCACTACCCATCGTGCTCCTCAATCAGCCTGTGAACAATGGATAGAAATGGCAGATAAGAGAGGAGTGTTAATTAAATACGACTCTAACGTTGACAACCTTTCAATAGATACGTTAATTGAGGTTGCTAACGGCCACTCTATTTATGGATTAGTTAATAATTTGGGGATCACACGAGATTCATCTTTTAAAAAGATGACTTCTGAACAGTGGAAACAAGTTATGGATGTCAACTTGTTTTCCGTTTTTTCTTTAACTCAATGCATTTTTAATCATATGGCTTTGTCAGGAAGTGGTAGAATCGTTAATATTTCTTCGGTTAATGCACATAGAGGTCAGTTTGGTCAGGTTAATTATTGTGCGGCTAAAGCTGGCTTGTTGGGTTTTACAAAGGCGCTTTCACTAGAGGGCGCTAAGTCTGGCATTACTGTGAATAGCGTTTCACCTGGATATACTGATACTAAAATGCTCTCGCATATTCCAACAGATATTCTGCAGTCAATAAAAGATTCAGTTCCGATGAAGCGCTTAGCCAAACCTATCGAAATTGCACATGCAGTTGCATTTTTGTTAGACGATAAGTCAGCTTATATCACAGGAGCGGACATTCCTGTGAATGGTGGATTGCATTTATCATGAAAGTTCTGATTACAGGTGGTTCAGGATTTGTCGGAAGGTATTTGCAAGGATATTTTAATTCGGATGAATACGATGTCGCAATAACTAGCAGGTGTAAATCAAATATTAGTGATTTTCCAGTTTATACGATTCCTGCTATAGACCAACATACTGATTGGAAACATGCTTTAAAAAACGTTGACGTCGTTGTGCATCTAGCATCTCGAGCACATAGTTCTGACAATCACTCTGAAGCTGCAAAAGAGGACTTTACTAAGACCAACGTTTTGGGTTTATCTAAACTATTGGATGACTGCATTTTCTTAGGCGTAAAGCGAATTATTTACTTAAGTAGCATTAAGGCATTAGGAGAATCAACTGACGGTCGCGATGCTTTTTCTGAATCAGATAAATACAATCCAGCTGACTACTATGGTATTACGAAAGCTCGTGCAGAGCAGTTGGTAGTAGAAAAATGTAAGCATAGCGGTTTAGATTACACTATAATACGTCCTCCTTTAGTTTATGGTAAGTCTGCGAAAGCGAATTTGCAGAGTATTGCAAGAGGGCTCTCATATTCTTTGCCATTTCCTTATTTTACCTCTTCTAATAGAAGAAGTTTGATAAGTGTGCACAGCCTCTGTAGATTTATAGTCGCAGTTGCTAATGACCCAAATACAAATAATCAAATTTATAATGTTGCAGATAATTATGTATTAAGCACTAAAGATATATTTTCATTGATAAAGTCGTGCTCAAATTCAAAGTCGTTTATTTTTCCTATTCCTAAGTTTATTTTCACGTTTTTGGCTTTTTTTTGGAGTAAGTTTGGTGATGTCTCTACCAAGTTGTATGGTTCTCTTGAGATAAATAATACTAAAGCAACTAAAGTGATATCTTGGAAGCCGCTCGAAAAGCCAGAAAAGAATGATTTTGTTTAAGGTCTTGCTATGTTAAATATTGTTGTAGTTGCTCACCCGGATGACGAAATTTTGGGATTTGGTGCCACAGGTGCAAAGTTGGCTGCCAAAGGTGAAGTTGTCCAGCCTATTATTTTATGCGGCAGCGTCGATGCACGCACTTTGCGACCGACCGACGAAGAGCTTCATTCTGATATGCTAAAGGCTAATTCTTTGGTTGGTTTTTCTAAACCTGTTTTAGGCGATTTCCCGAATATTAGCATGAACACTGTGCCTCATGTTGAACTTGTGCAGTTTATTGAAGAGCAGATAAAGAAATTTCGGCCAAACAGAATTTTTACTCATCATCCAAATGATTTAAATAACGACCATACACAGGTGTCTAATGCATGTTTGGCCGCGTCTAGGTTGTTTCAACGTAGAAACGACTTACCAGCTCTTGAGGCCTTGTATTTTATGGAGATTTTGTCATCAACTGATTGGGCTTTTCCCGCCGTTGGTGATGGATTTAAACCTACAACTTTCGTTGAGATTACTTGTGAGCTTGAGAAGAAGCTAGCAGCCTTGCATCACTATAGAAATGTAATGCGTCCGTTTCCACACCCACGTAGTGATGAAGTAGTAACAGGCTTGGCTGCTTATCGAGGAGGACAGGCTGGTCTTAAATATGCTGAGGCATTTCAGCTTGTATTTAAACAAGGAGTGTGATTTTAAATGTACTCAAAGATAATTAAGCGTATTTTCGATTTATTTATTGTTTTGTTTGCAACAGTTTTTTTGTTTCCTTTACTGATTGCTGTTTGCTTTTTAATTAAGGTCTTTGATCCCGGTCCAATTATTTTCAAGCAAAAACGCATTGGTCGGAATGCGAAAGAATTCGATTTTTATAAATTTAGAAGCATGCCGGTTAACACAGGGGACATTCCGTCCGATAAATTGGGCTCAATAGACATTACTTGGGTTGGTAGGCTTATTAGAAGGACTAATCTTGATGAATTACCACAGTTATTTAATGTCTTGAAAGGTGATATGAGTATTGTTGGTCCACGTCCACCAATTGTATCTCAGCGGCAATTGGTAGAGCTTAGAAAGCAGAATGGCGCAATAGCGTGTAGACCAGGTTTGACTGGATTAGCTCAAGTTAGCGCGTTTGACGGGATGACAGTTGAGCAGAAAGCTGCTTTTGATGCTGAATATGCTAGAAAGGTCTCGTTTTTAACTGATGTTAAAATAATCCTTCGTACATTCACTTATTTGCTTAAGCCGCCACCTGTTTATTAACTAAGGTTTATTTATGATTAAAGTTGGTTTTGTAACTTGTGTACAACTCGGCTACTCCTGTATGGAGGCTATATATGAGGTTGGTGGTAAATTGGATTTGGCTATATCGTTGTTAGATAATCAAGCTAAATCAAAGTCTGGTAGGATATATTTGGACTCCTTTTGTAACTCAAAGGGTATACCTTTGCTAAAGGCATCCCATGTAAATAATCCCGAGGTGATTCAATCAATCAAAGATGCCCAATTGGACTGGCTTTTTATCATTGGCTGGTCTCAAATTGCCTCTCAGGAGGTTCTAGAAGCGCCAAAGCGGGGCGTTCTCGGTATGCACCCAACGCTACTACCCACTGGCCGTGGCCGCGCAGCTATTCCTTGGGCCATTCTTAAAGGTTTATCTAAGACGGGTGTTACCTTATTTAAATTGGATTCCGGAGTAGACACCGGTCCAGTGGTTGATCAAATTGAAATTGCCCTAGACAATCAAGTTGATGCTAACATTTTATATCAGGAAGTTGATGCTGCTCATATTAGTTTGATCAAGAAGGTAATTCCTTCATTGATGGCAGACGATTTAGTATTAAAAGAGCAAGACGAGTCGTTAGCTACTGAATGGCCAGGGCGTAAACCCGAAGATGGCTTAATTGATTTAACAGGTTCAGTTTTTGATGCACATAGGATGGTAAGAGCTCTTACGCGGCCGTATCCAGGTGCATTCTATTTCGTTGATGGTATAAAGGTGGTCGTTTGGAAGGCAGTTATATCTAAATCTCGTCTTTCAGATAGAACCATTAATTTCTATGATGGACAATTACAGATTTTGGAATATGAGTTAATTAACGTCAAGTGAGGTCGTGCTGTGGCTGGATCATCTTTGCTTATTATTGGCGCTGGTAGTTTCGGTAGAACGGTTTATGAGGCCGCAATGATGTCTGGTGATTGGCAGATTATTGATTTTTTAGACGATAGCTACCCTTCACATACGGGGCCTGTTCAGTTTAAAGTGATTGGAAAAACTGACAGTTTTGCCAGTTTCTCTTCGCAATACGATGGTGTTGTAGTTGCTATCGGTAATAATCGTATCAGGAAAGACAAAATTGAGAGCGTACTACTTAGCGGGGCTAACTTGGTTAACATTTTCCACCCCAAAGCATTTGTTAGTCCGTTGGCGAAAGTCGGTCGAGGTGCATTGGTAATGGCTGGTGCTGTTGTAGGTGCATTCGCAACAATAGGAGTTGGGTGCATACTAAATCCTAATGCTGTTGCAGACCATGATACTGCAATGGGTGACTATAGCCATCTTGGCGTTGGAGCAGTAATGGCTGGTACATCCCTATTAGGGGTCGGAGCTTGGGTACTCCCTGGAGCAGCCTTGAGTTACGGAGAATCAGTCGCTGATTGGGTAACCCTTGCACCACCGACATGCTTAACCCTGTAAAGGCACTGGGCTTGGTTGATTCGCTCTTTTTGTTCAAAGGGAGGTAGAAAAATGGACTTTTTCCAATTTTTATTTTCGCTTAAGCGGCCACACAAACGTATGGTTAGCGTGGCGGTTGACTCAGTGTTTTTGGTCTTGTCCTTCTGGTTTGCGTTGTTCGTGAGGCTGGACTCTGTTGAGGTAGTGCTTAACAGTCAATTTTGGCTGCTTATTGCACTGGTTTGCCCAGTGAGTATTGCGGCGTTTGTCAAGCTGGGTCTCTATCGTGCAGTGCTCAGGTATCTCGGTACTCAGGCAATGACAGCCATAGTGCTTGGTGTGATTGTTAGCACGCTTGCCATGGTGAGTTTTGCTTACTTTTTGTCGGTAGACTTGCCGCGAACGGTTCCATTTATCTTTGCTTCCTTTGCGTTGGTATTCGTAGGCGGGGCCAGAGCGCTGATGCGGTCACTGGTGGGGAATGGCATTAACCGTCGAGGTGAGCCTGTCATCATTTATGGTGCTGGTGTAAGTGGAAGGCAAACCGCGTTGGCGCTTGCACAAAGTCATGAATACCATCCTTTCGCGTTTGTCGATGACGATGAAACCTTGCATGGCACTGTGATCCAGGGGCTACATGTGCATTCCCCTTCAATCATAAAAAAACTGATTAAGCAGCAAAAAGCGTCAAGAGTGCTTTTGGCCATGCCAAGTGCGAGCCGGGCACGTCGTCAACAAATTTTGCAGACTCTTGAACCTTTATCGGTAAAGGTAATGACCTTGCCCGCCATGGCTGATTTAGTCAGTGGTAATAAGCTGTTCAGTGACGTAAAAGAAGTAGAGATTGAAGACTTACTTGGCAGGGATGCGGTAGCGCCAAGAAAGGATTTAATGGCGGCTAACATTACCGGTAAAGTCGTGATGGTGACAGGTGCGGGTGGTTCCATCGGCTCTGAACTGTGCAGGCAGATATTACGACTGGCGCCACGCAAGCTGGTGTTGTTTGAGTTGTCCGAGTTTGGTCTTTACTCCATCGAACGGGAACTTCAGGCGATTAGAGCAGAGCTCGGTCTCGACGTTGAACTATTCCCTATGATGGGCTCAGTACAACGCCAAAATCGTGTTCAGGCCGTCATGGAAGCGTTTAAAGTACAAACTGTTTATCATGCAGCGGCTTATAAGCATGTTCCCCTGGTTGAGCACAATGTGGTAGAAGGGGTTCGCAATAATGTATTTGGCACCCTTTATACGGCTCAAGCGGCAATAGCGACCGGTGTTGAGACTTTTGTTCTCATTTCAACGGATAAAGCGGTGCGCCCCACGAATGTGATGGGTACCACCAAACGAATGGCCGAGCTGGTGCTTCAAGCGCTTTCGAAACTGAATTCCGGTACGCGTTTTTGTATGGTGCGTTTTGGTAACGTACTTGGCTCGAGTGGTTCTGTGGTGCCTTTGTTCCGTAAACAAATTGCTAACGGTGGCCCCGTTACGGTCACTCATCCTGAAATTACCCGATTTTTTATGACAATTCCTGAAGCATCACAGCTGGTTATTCAGGCCGGGGCTATGGGTATAGGTGGCGACGTTTTTGTACTCGATATGGGGCAATCCGTTAAAATTGTCGACCTTGCCCGTAAGATGATTCGGCTGTCAGGCTTCGAAGTGAAAGATGAGCATAATCCAGATGGGGATATCGAAATCCAGTTTAGTGGTCTTCGTCCCGGGGAGAAGCTGTACGAAGAATTGCTTATCGGCGATAACGTTGAAGGCACTGGGCACGAGCGGATTATGACAGCCCATGAAGTGTTCTTAACGTGGGAAGAGCTCAAGCCAGTACTCGACAAACTGGATATGGCTTGTCACGCGTTTGATCATGAATCCATTCGCGAGCTGATGCTGAAGGCGCCCACAGGTTTTAATCCAACAGATGGGATCTGTGATCTTGTATGGTTAAACCGGCGCCATGTCGAAGACAGATCAAACGTTGTGGCGTTGAAAGGCCAGTAAGTGGCAGTCAGGCATCAATAAATTGTTCATTGAATGCGCTTGTATTTAACATTGTGTAGTTGTTCAAGGCCAGGGTTATGCCTGGCCTTCTGTTTTTGGAGATGTGTTGTATGTCACGGAAGTACTTTGGCACCGATGGTGTACGTGGAAAGGTGGGAGAGTTTCCGATAACTCCTGATTTTGCGATGAAACTGGGCTGGGCTGCGGGTACTGTGATGGCAGCATCAGGTACCAAAGAAGTGATTATCGGCAAGGATACCCGCCTCAGTGGTTATATGCTCGAATCTGCCATGGAAGCTGGCTTTTGTGCGGCCGGTGTCAATGTGGCCTTAACCGGCCCACTGCCAACCCCTGCGATTGCCTATCTTACCTCTACCTTCAGGGCCGATGCCGGTGTGGTTATCAGTGCTTCACATAACCCTTATTACGATAATGGTATTAAGTTTTTTTCTAATACAGGTACCAAGCTTACCGATGAGCAAGAACTCGAAATCGAGCGACTGCTGGTTTCAGCTATCGAAGGTGGTGCCATGACGTGTGTTGCTTCCGACAAGCTGGGTAAGGTTCGACGCATTAACGATGCCGCAGGGCGTTATATTGAATTTTGTAAAGGCACTTTCCCAAACAGCCTTTCTTTAACTGGCCTTAAAATTGTGGTCGACAGTGCCCATGGCGCGGCCTATCACATTGCCAAGAATGTGTATCGTGAGTTGGGGGCTGAAGTCATCAGCATCAACGATAAGCCCGATGGGATTAACATTAACGAGCATTGTGGTGCTACCCACATGGATAGCCTGCAAACAGCCGTAATGATCCACGAAGCGGATTTGGGTATTGCGCTGGATGGCGATGCCGACCGGTTAATGATGGTCGACAGTAAAGGTCAGGTCATTGACGGCGATGCGTTATTGTATTTGCTGGCTAAATCCGCCCAGCAGCGAGGTGAGCAGGTTTCCGGGGTTATTGGCACCCTGATGTCAAACCTTGGGTTTGAACAGGCTCTTGCCAATCTTGGTATCCCTTTCAAGCGTGCCAAAGTGGGTGATAGATACGTTGTTGAGCTGCTTAAAGAAACGGGATGGCGCCTCGGCGGTGAGAACTCCGGCCATCTGCTGATGCTTGATTTCACCACAACTGGGGATGCTATAGTCGCTTCGCTGCAGGTGCTGAGGGCGTTGCTGGAATCTGGTGCAGGCCTTGCTGATGCCATTACTGAGCTAAATATGTTTCCTCAGGTGCTGATTAATGTGCGTCTCAATGGCAATGCAGCCGTTGGCTTGTCGCATCCGTCGGTATCCGATGCGGTTGCAACGGCCGAATCGGCTCTTGGCAACGATGGGCGCGTATTGCTGCGTAAATCAGGTACTGAGCCCCTCATCCGTGTAATGGTTGAAGCCAAAGACGCCGTAAAGGCCAATCAATATGCTGAGCTGATTGCGGATGCAGTAAGGGCCGTATTTCCAGCATAAGCCCTGGACCTATTTGCCACACTTAAAGCCAGCAGGGTAAACTTGCTGGCTTTTTTGTATTTTGGCTGGGCAAAGTTATTAGCTGGGCTTAAGGGCGCAGCGTAAACGCTTCTGCTAGAACGCTCGCGAGGCGAGCTTACAGAACGGCCTTCGGCCTACAGAACGCCGCAAGCGGCTACAGAGCGCTGGCGGTGCCAGCTTCTAGGACGCCACTTCTTGTCTCTAGGACGCAGCAAAAATCGCTGCTGCTAGGGCGCCCGCAAAACGGGCTTCTAGAACGGCCTTTGGCCTACGGAACGCCGCAAGCGGCTACAGAGCGCCCGCGAAGGGGGCTTCTGGAAGCGAAACGTTCGGTAGTGAGCCTGCGAATGTTCGGTTTTCTGTAAGCGAAGCGTTCCGTTTTCCTGGAACCTAGAACCTAGATCCTGGCAGTCGCGCAGCGACGCTC
The DNA here is from genome assembly GCF_000015245.1 of Shewanella amazonensis SB2B. Lineage (NCBI taxonomy): Bacteria > Pseudomonadati > Pseudomonadota > Gammaproteobacteria > Alteromonadales > Shewanellaceae > Shewanella > Shewanella amazonensis. The sequence goes on along the minus strand of NC_008700.1, from coordinate 2,706,285 downwards.
TAGAAGCCCAAGCGCTTTGCTTTTTCTGGCAGGGCTTTAGCCCGCTCTGCTTTATTGAGGTTGTCCATGAAGATTCTTGTTACAGGTGGCTGCGGCTTTATCGGTTCGGCGGTAATCAGACATTTAATCAGTCACACTGAACACAGCGTGGTGAATGTCGACAAGCTAACTTATGCGGCAAATCTGTTATCTGTCGCTGAGGCAGCAGAAAGCGCCAGATACGCGCTTGAGCGTGTCGACATCTGTGACAGGCAGGCACTTGGGGCGGTTTTTGCTCGCCATCAGCCCGATGTGGTGATGCATCTAGCTGCGGAAACCCATGTCGATCGCTCTATAACAGGTGCGGATGCCTTTATCCAAACCAACATAGTGGGCACTTACACCTTGTTGGAAGTTGCCCGTGAATATTGGCGGCAGCTCGACGACATGCGTAAAAACGCATTTCGATTTCATCATGTTTCGACCGACGAAGTATTTGGGGATCTGGCTGACCAGGTTAATGCTGAATGTTTGGTTGAGAATGCTGAATTGAACACTGATGGTGCAAGTTCACCATTGAGCATTCATGATTCAACGTTAAAAACAGCCGCGCCATTTACCGAAAGCAGTGCTTATGCGCCGTCATCACCTTATTCCGCCTCCAAGGCCTCAAGCGATCATCTGGTTAGGGCATGGCACCGGACTTATGGTTTGCCAATCGTTGTCAGCAACTGCTCCAATAACTATGGGCCATTTCAATACCCGGAAAAACTCATTCCGCTGACTATTCAAAATGCACTGGCGGGAAAGGCGTTACCCGTGTATGGCCAAGGAAACCAAAGCCGCGATTGGCTTTATGTGGAGGACCACGCACGGGCACTGCTGGCCGTAATGACCCGTGGGCGGGTAGGCGAGACATATAACATCGGCGGCAATAGCGAGCGTCAAAATCTCGAGGTGGTTAAAAGCATTTGTGCGATCCTCGATGAGTTGGCTCCGTTGCATGAACGCACACAGGAGCTCAATCCTCATCATGCATCCCCCAATACTCTACATTACGAGAGTCTCATCACTTTCGTGGCCGACAGACCCGGCCATGATGTGCGCTACGCCATTGATGCCAGCAAAATTACCGAGCAGCTTGGCTGGAAACCGCAGGAGACCTTTGAATCCGGTCTGCGTAAAACGGTTGAGTGGTATGTTCTGAATGGTGAATGGTGAATGGTGAATGGTGAATGGTGAATGGTTAATTGTGAACTTATGGAGTAACGCTGATGCCTGGTAACGCCGTGCTTTATAAGTCGTTTCAATTTGCTGTTAGGATAGTGAAGCTCAGCCAGCACTTAGTGAAAAATAAAAAAGAATTCGTGCTCTCAAAGCAGTTACTCAGATCGGGGACTTCGATTGGGGCCAATGTGAATGAAGCCCAATCCGCTCAAAGCCATGCTGATTTTATTGCGAAAATGGCGATAGCGAGCAAGGAAGCCAGAGAGACTCACTATTGGCTATTGCTGTTGTGTGAAACAGATTACCTGAATAGCAATGATTCCCATGTTCTGTCGCTGTTGGAACAAAGTGAAGAGCTAATCAAGCTCATTGTTGCTATCGTAAAATCTGCTCAGCAGAATCAAACTAAGTAAAGTCATGTCACTTAACATTCAGCATTCAGCATTTAACACTCAAAAGACCAAAGGCATTATCCTGGCGGGCGGTACCGGTAGCAGGCTTTATCCTATTACCCGCGGCGTATCCAAGCAGTTGTTGCCCGTGTACGACAAACCCATGGTGTACTATCCACTGTCGGTGCTTATGCTTGCCGGCATTCGCGACATCCTGCTGATATCCACGGCAAGTGACCTTGCAGGTTTCCAATCTTTGCTCGGTGATGGCAGTGGCCTTGGCATTCGCATCAGTTATGCAGTTCAATCCAAACCCGAAGGGATAGCCCAGGCGTTTTTAATCGGTGAAGACTTTATCGGTAATGACAAGGTTGCCCTCATCCTGGGTGACAATATTTTCTACGGCCAAAGCTTTTCCCGGCAGCTGCAGCAGGCCGCGGATTGCTCCCTTGGCGCTACGGTTTTTGCCTACCATGTCACGAACCCCGAGCGATTTGGCGTGGTGGAGTTTGATAACACAGGCCGTGCTGTCAGCATTGAAGAAAAGCCTCGCGAGCCCAAGTCCCATTACGCTGTCACCGGCTTGTATTTTTACGATAACCAGGTCATTGAGTTTGCAAAAAGCCTTAGGCCCTCGGCACGCGGAGAGCTTGAAATTACCGACATCAATAATGCCTATCTCGCAGCCAACCAGTTGCAGGTCAGTGTGCTTGGTCGCGGCTTTGCCTGGTTGGACACGGGGACCCACGATGCTCTAATGGAAGCCGGGCATTTTGTGCAAACCATAGAGAAGCGTCAGGGGCTGAAAATTGCCTGCTTGGAGGAAATTGCATACCGCAACGGTTGGATATCGACAGAGACCTTGTTGCAGCACGCAAAGGCGCTTAGTCAGAGTGGGTATGGGGATTATTTACGGCAGCTGGTCTGGGACGCTTCGCTTTAGGGCGGAGGCGAAGCCAGCTTCTAGAAAGCCACTTTGTGGCGACAGAAGGGCCTTCGGCCTACAGAACGCTGCTTCGCAGCTACAGAGCGCCCGAGTAGCGGGCTTCTAGGACGACACTTCGTGTCTCTAGGACGCAGCAAAAATCGCTGCTGCTAGAACGCTCGCGAGGCGAGCTACGGAACGCTGCTTCGTGGCTACAGCAAGGCCTTCGGCCTACCGAACGCTGCTTCGCAGCTACAGAGCGCCCGCAAAGCGGGCTTCTAGAATCTAGAAGCGAAGCGCTCTGCTTTTTCTGCTTTCTAGTAGCGCAGCGTTCGGTAGTGAGCCTGCGAATGTTCGGTTTTCTGTAAGCGAAGCGTTCCGTTTTCCTGGAACTTGGAATCTAGAATCTAGAAGCGAAGCGAAGCGCTCTGTTTTTTCTGGCAGAGCTTTAGCCCGCTCTGTTTTCTTACAATCAAGGTGATGGTGTGATGAGAGTGTTGTTGCTGGGCTCCAGCGGCCAGGTCGGCAGAGCGTTGCTGGCCTTCAAGCCTGCAGGTTACAAGTTACTGGTCCCAGGCAGAAGCGAAGTGGATTATTTGCAACCTGAATCCATCACTGATTATGTGTTATTTCATAAGCCGCAATTGGTCATCAACTGCGCGGCGTATACTGCTGTGGATAAGGCTGAAGCAGAGACAGCACTGTGTACGCGAATCAATAGCGGGGCTTGCGAGCATCTCGCCAAGGCAGCAGCAGCGGCTGACGCCGTCCTGCTACATCTCTCTACCGATTATGTGTTTGATGGTCTCCTCGACCGTCCATACAACGAAGAAGACTCGCCAGCCCCTTTGTCTGTGTATGGACATTCCAAGTGGTTGGGAGAGCAAACCATAGTCGCCAACTGTGCCAAGCATCTTATCGTCAGAACATCCTGGATTTTTGATGCTGACAGTAACAACTTCGTCAATACCATGCTGCGTTTGGCGGCATCCAGGTCAGAGCTACGGGTTGTGGCAGACCAAGTTGGGGGACCGACGCCCGCATCTGAACTGGCCCGGGCGATTTGGCAACTTGCCAGGCAATCGGTGGAGAGAAATGGCCCTTGGGGCGTCTATCACTTTTCCGGCCAACCCTTTGTCAGTTGGTACGAGTTTGCCAGGAGCATTTTGACTGAGGCATACAGGCTTTGCGTCATCCACCAACTACCAACAATAACATCTATCAGCGCCAGTGAGTTCGGCTCCCCTGCGCAGAGGCCTGCAAACTCGAGGCTTGATGGCAGTAAAATCAAAGCATTATATGGGGTTGCTGCCGCAGACTGGCAGAGTGAGTTAGTTAACATTCTGAAAGCCAAGGCCAGGGCCGTGACCTCAGTTACAAACCCTGGTTGTTAGAGGCTGTTGACACTTCGAGATTAAATTTTGTTCGCTCTGGCGAGCCTGTGCTCACGAAACGAGGAATGATGTGTAGTTATTCTACTCAAGTGACGAGTGACAAAGAGCAAGGCTTGCCAGGCGAACCCTTCGGGCAGCATTTGGCTGATGTTTCTGCTACGTTAGCGTCCGTTTATGTAGAGTCACTACACAGCACGGACTTTGCCTTGCAAAAACACCAGCCAAATTACTGCAAAAATAACCGTGAAACGTCAACAGCCCCTATCTTTTTACATTGCAGGAGCCACTTATGCAGGTGTTAACCACTGCAATCAATGAAGTAAAACTTATTATCCCCAGTGTATTTGAGGATGAACGGGGATACTTTTTCGAAAGCTGGCAGCAGCAGCGATTTGCCGAGCTGGTCGCGCCGGTCACCTTTGTGCAGGACAATCAATCCTTGTCCAAAAGGGGCACCTTAAGGGGGTTGCACTGGCAGGAAGCGCATCCGCAGGACAAGCTTATTTCAGTGCTGTCGGGCACTATATTTGATGTGGCCGTCGATATTCGTCCCGAATCGCCCACCTATGGCAAATGGGTGGGGGAAACGCTCTCTGCAGAAAATCACAGGCAACTCTTTATCCCCAAAGGTTTTGCCCACGGTTTTTATGTGCTGTCAGAAAGTGCCATCGTCAGTTACAAATGCAGCGACTTTTATCATCCCGAGGACGAGCGCAGTATTCGGTGGGATGACCCATCCCTCGCAATTCAATGGCCTATTGAAGGGCTACCTTTACTTTCAGCCAAAGACGCCATGGCGCCGCTTTTTACACCTCGTTAGTTTGTCGCTGTGCAATACCCGCTGCGCATTTTTTATGCGTTCTGTCATATGCTTGCGACAAAACGTATGGCATGCTTAAACATAATGTGGAGAAACGGGGACACCGATGAAAGTCACAGTGTTTGGTGTAGGTTACGTTGGTTTGGTACAGGGCGCAGTGCTTGCGGAAGTGGGACACGATGTCTTGTGTATAGACATAGACGCCGCTAAGATTGAGCGCCTCGATAAAGGTCAGATCCCGATTTATGAGCCAGGTCTCGAAGCCCTGGTAAAGGAACAAACTGCCCATAAACGTTTGTCATTTTCTACGGATCCCATTGCCGGCGTTGCCCATGGTGAGGTGCTTTTTATCGCCGTGGGGACGCCCCCTGATGAAGACGGCAGCGCTGACCTGGCCCACGTGCTGGCGGTGGCAAGAGACATTGGGCTGCACATGTTTGACCCCAAAATTGTGGTCAATAAAAGCACTGTGCCCGTGGGCACGGCCGATAAGGTGAGGGACACCATAGCGGCTGAATTGGCCTCACGGGATTTGAATATCTGTGTTGATGTGGTGTCTAACCCTGAGTTTCTCAAAGAAGGGGCTGCCCTTGATGACTGCCGCCGCCCTGATCGCATTATTGTTGGTAGCGATTCGCAGGACGCCCAGGACGTGATGCGGGAGCTTTACGCGCCCTTTAACCGCAATCACGACCGCATGATCTTTATGGATGTGCGCAGCGCCGAACTGACCAAGTATGCGGCCAACTGCATGCTGGCCACCAAAATTTCTTTCATGAATGAGATGGCGAATATCGCCGAACACCTTGGCGCCGATATTGAAATGGTGCGTAAGGGGATTGGCTCCGATCCGCGCATCGGTTATCAGTTTATCTACCCCGGCTGTGGTTATGGGGGCTCCTGTTTCCCGAAAGACGTTAAAGCTCTGGTGAAAACCTCTGAAAAAATTGGTGTTGACGCTCGGGTGCTCAAGTCAGTGGAAGCGGTTAATCTCAAGCAAAAGCAGCGCTTACCTGAGCTGGTGAAACAACACTTTGGCGATGATTTGTCCGGGCTGGTGTTTGCGCTCTGGGGCCTGTCGTTTAAACCCCAAACCGATGATATGCGTGAGGCGCCAAGCCGGGTGGTCATCGAAGCGATTATCGCTGCAGGCGGCACAGTGCAGGCATTTGACCCCGAGGCCATGGCCGAAGCACAGCGCATTTACGGTGTGCGCGACGAGCTTAAGCTGCTTGGTACCAAGGAAGCGGCGCTAAGTGGCGCCGATGGTCTTATCGTGTGCACCGAGTGGTCGAGTTTCAGGGCGCCGGACTTTAATGAAATCAAGCGCCTTTTGAAGCAGCCGGTGATTTTTGATGGCCGAAACCTGTACGACCCGGCAAGGCTTGAGGCCAAAGGCATTGCCTATTACGGTATTGGCCGTGGTCGCTCGGTAAAGCATCCTGATGTGCGCAAGGTACTCTGATGACTTATGGCAGTGTAAGGAGAATTAAGTGAGCCAATCCATGAAAATATTGGTCACAGGCGCCGCCGGATTTATTGGCGCTGCCGCATGCAAAAGGCTGCTTTCGCAGGGACATCAGGTTCATGGCATCGATAATCTTAACGATTACTACGATGTCTCTTTGAAGCAGGCGAGGTTGGCTGCTCTCGCATCTCATCCCCACTTTCAATTTCAGCGAATGGAGCTTGCCGACCGCGGGGCGATTGCAACGCTTTTTTCGACCATAAAGCCCGATTGGGTGCTGCATCTTGGTGCTCAGGCGGGGGTTCGTTACTCCATCGACAATCCCCATGCTTATGCCGATGCCAATTTGGTGGGGCATCTCAATATTCTTGAAGGGTGTCGCCAAACCGGCGTAAAGCATCTGGTGTATGCGTCCTCAAGCTCAGTGTACGGGCTTAACAAAAAGCTGCCCTTCGCCACCAGTGACTCGGTAGATCACCCCGTTTCCCTCTATGCGGCCACTAAAAAGGCCAATGAGTTGATGTCACACAGTTATGCCCACCTTTATGGCGTGCCCTGCACGGGGCTGCGGTTTTTTACCGTTTATGGACCTTGGGGCCGACCGGATATGGCGCCCATGTTGTTTGCCAGGGCGATTATGGCAGGTGAGCCCATCAAGGTGTTTAATCAAGGCGATATGAGCCGCGACTTTACCTTTATCGACGATATCATTGAGGGCGTAATAGGCGTGCTGCCGCTGCCGCCAAGCACATCGTCTCAGTGGTCGGTAGAAAGTGGCTCCAGCAGTGAAAGCTCAGCGCCTTACCGGGTACTGAATATCGGCCACGGCAGCCCGGTATCTCTGATGCACTTTATCGAAACCCTCGAAAATGCCCTTGGCCGTAAGGCCATCAAGCAGTTTTTACCGATGCAGGACGGCGATGTAAAAGCCACCTGGGCGGATACAGAAGATTTGTTTGCCATCACGGGCGTGCGCCCCAAGGTGGGGATAGAGCAGGGGGTAAAAGCCTTTGCCGACTGGTATCTAAACTACTATCACTGATAACGCCGCAAGCGGGCTGCCAAGACGCTTTTCGGTCGACACTTAGTGTATCTGGGGCGCAGAGTAAACACTGCTTCTAGAATCTAGAATCTAGAATCTAGAATCTAGGCAGCAAAGCGCTCTGCTTTTTCAGCAGGCGATAGTGCCCTGCCAGAACGCCTGTTATGCGCTTTCCTTCCCTGTCCAGCATAAACAGTTGATTCTCTCCTACCTGATACCAGGCGCCGTTTTCAAGCTGGATGGCACCACCGCTGGCATTCCAGCTGAACTTGCCTTGCTCCTCAAAAACCTTGGGTTCTTTACCATCCTGTTCTTTGCCCAGATATTGGCTTTGCAGCAGGTAAGTTCCATCGTTATTCAATGTCAGTCGGGTTTTGATACCTTCACAACTGGCGCAGGGAACCACGCCTTCATAGCTGCCTTGCCAATCAAGCGAAGTACGGCTGCTGTCTCCAATGGGCAGGGATCCGCCGATTACGCTTTCCTGAGGTTGTGCCGCCCCAGCAGTGTGACCTGTTGATTGCGAAAGCGCCTCTGGAACTGGGGCTTCTACCTGAGTGCAGGCCAACAGCGGCAGTGTCGTGAGTAAGCTGAAAAAATAGCGGGAGAATTTCATGGCTGTACCCTGATTAACAAAGTGGAGATCACCCAGCATACGCGATACGCAGGATGGGGTGAAGTCGCTATGTTTTCCGATGCTAAACATGCAAGTATGCCCTCACAGAGGCCCGGTACCTGAGCTTGAGAGCCGTGATGAGCAGACAATAAAAGATGGGCACTCATCTCGAAACTGAGCTGTGACAACTGCTAGAGTGTTATCCAAAGCCATGAAGGAGAATCCCATGCAGTTTCCGGTCGATACTCACAGCCACACAGTGGCGTCCACCCATGCCTACAGTACCATCCATGATTATCTGGCGGTGGCGAAGGAAAAGGGCATTCGCCTGTTTGCCACCACGGACCATGGTCCGGCGATGAAAGATGCACCGCATTTCTGGCATTTTGTGAATTTACGTGTGCTGCCCAGAATATGGAATGGGGTGGGGATTCTGCGGGGTATTGAAGCCAACATCATGAATGAAAAAGGCGAAATTGATTATTTCGGCGAGTATCTGTCGGAGCTTGATCTGGTGCAGGCCGGATTTCATGAGCCTGTGTTTGCCCCCGCCGACAGGCTTACCCACACCCGCGCCATGATAGCCACCATGGAGTCGGGGCTGGTAGATATCATCACGCATCCGGGTAACCCGGCGTACCCCATTGATGTGGAGGCGGTGGTCGGTGCTGCCAAGGCATGCAATGTGGCGCTGGAAATCAACAACTCTTCTTTTACGGCTTCCCGTAAGGGCAGCGAAGAGAATTGTCTTGCCATAGCGCGAATGGCCACAAAATTGGACGCCCAATTGGTGATGGGATCTGATGCCCACGTTGCCTTTGATTTGGGGGGATTTGACCGCTCGCTGGCTATTGTGGATGCCGCCGATTATCCCCGCCAGCGGCTCCTTAATGAGAGCCCTATGGCGTTATTGCATTTTTTACAGCAACGGGGCCATCAACATCTTGACGAACTCATCCGCTATTTCAGGCCGGTGCTCTGAACTGGCCGCTTGATTGGGTTGCCAGACCTCGCAGCTGGATATGGCGGCTGGGCCACCCGTGTTCGCCCTGAATACGAATGCACAGCCTCAGGCAGGTCTTTTCTCAGAGCAGGTGCTGCCTTAGTATCTTTGGCACTGAATTTAACGAAATTGTTATTATTTCCTACCGGGTGCCAGTGGCATAATGGCGGTTTTTGCTTGGCCAGAACATCACGGACCACAGGTTGCAGGAGGATATATGACATTGGTGGCATTGGATAAAACGACACTGGATAAGCTGGGGCAGATAGCCCGTCAGGCTGGTGCGGCCATAATGGCAGTGTACGGGCAGGGTGACGTGGCCGTGACTCAGAAAAGCGACGACAGCCCGGTGACTGCCGCTGATTTGGCCAGCCATACCGTGATAATCGAGCAGCTCGCTGCGGCCTTTCCGTTTACACCGGTGCTGTCAGAAGAGGCCGTTATTGACTGGGAAACCCGCCGTCAGTGGCAGGAGTACTTCCTTATCGATCCCCTCGATGGCACCAAGGAGTTTATCAAGCGCAATGGTGAGTTTACCGTCAATATTGCGCTGGTGAGAGATGGCATTGCCGTAGCCGGTGTGGTGTTTGCCCCCGTCCTGGATACCTGTTATCTCGGAGCAGAGGGACTGGGCGCCTGGCTCGAGTGTCAGGGAAAGCAGCAACCATTGCAGGGTAGTGCGCAAAAACGCGACGTTCCCGTGGTTGTTGGCAGTCGCTCACATCAGTCTGCCGAGATGGCGGGTTATTTGGCCGACCTTGGCGACCATGAGCTTCTCAGTGTGGGCAGCTCGCTTAAATTTTGCATGCTTGCCGAAGGGCGGGCAGACCTGTACCCGCGTCTTGGGCCAACCAGCGAGTGGGACACGGCAGCTGCCCAGGCGGTGCTGGAGAGCGCCGGGGGCAGGGTGGTGGTGTATGGCGAGTCCAACCCGCTGGTTTACAACAAAAAAGAACAGCTTCTTAACCCTTGGTTTATGGCAACTGCCCCGGGGTGGAACACTCATTAACAGCCCAGGCTGAAATGGAGAAAGCAGATGATGCGAATGGGGGTGGATCTCGGTGGCACCAAGATTGAGCTGGTGGCCTTGGGAGAAGATGGCAGTGAGCTTTTCCGTAAGCGTATTGCGACGCCAAGAGAATATCAGGGCACTCTGAATGCCGTTGTGACCCTGGTGAACGAAGCCGAAGCCACGCTGGGGACTCAGGGTAGTCTCGGTATTGGCATTCCCGGCGTGATTTCTCCCTATACAGGGCTGGTGAAAAATGCCAACTCGACCTGGATTAATGGTCATCCTCTTGACCGTGACCTGGGTGCTCTACTCAACCGGGAAGTGCGGGTCGCCAACGACGCCAACTGTTTTGCGGTCTCTGAGGCCGTAGATGGTGCGGCTGCCGGAAAACGCGTGGTGTTTGGCGCCATTTTAGGTACGGGTTGCGGCGCCGGGCTTGCCTTCGATGGCCGGGTGCATGAAGGCGGCAACGGCATTGGCGGTGAGTGGGGCCATAACCCCTTGCCCTGGATGCGCCCGGATGAATTCAACACCACCGAATGCTTTTGCGGCAACAAAGATTGCATCGAGACCTTTGTCTCTGGCACTGGCTTTGTGCGTGATTTCAGGAACAGTGGTGGCACCGCTCAAAATGGCGCGGAAATCATGTCTTTGGTAGATGCTGGTGATGAGCTCGCCAATCTGGTATTTGACCGCTATCTGGACCGGTTGGCCCGCTCGCTTGCCCATGTGATCAATATGCTCGACCCCGATGCCATCGTCCTCGGCGGTGGTATGTCCAATGTGCAGGCTATCTATGCCCGGCTGCCTGCCATTTTGCCAAAGTATGTTGTGGGCCGTGAGTGCCGCACCCCTGTGGTACAGAACCTCTATGGCTGTTCTTCCGGCGTCCGCGGCGCCGCCTGGCTGTGGGAAAAGCGCTGATCCTGCTATCGTCGCGATTTTCCGATGACTCAGAAAACGCCTTGTCTGCTTTCATGCCGGCAAGGCGTTTTTTCAGCTGGCCACAACTTCTCTCCTTGGGTAAGCTCTTGCCTCATCGCGTTTAAGGCAAGATTTATCCATGTTTTTACTCAAAAAGCTCCTCTCACTGCTGGTGATGCCCATTCCTTTGCTGGTGTTGGTGTTGCTGCTGGTGCTTTTGATATGGCGACGACGCGCGCTGGCGCGTTCACTGCTGATGTTATCCATCGCCGCGCTGGTATTTTTGTCGTCCACCTTCGGCAGCAATTTGATAATCAGCCCACTTGAGCAGCGCTACAGCGCCAACCCAAGGCCCATTTTGGGTGACTGTGTAGTGTCGGTTCTGGGATCTGAGCATGATGATGCCATCTTCGGCAGCGCAGTACAGCAGTTGTCACCGGTGGCGCTGGCCCGTTTGACAGAAGGGCTTAAACAAATGTCACTCGGGCAGGATTGCACCCTCATCGTGAGTGGCTATCGCAGTGACTACAATCGTTTTGCCCATGCAGACGTGATGAAACAGGCCGCGATGGAGCTTGGTGTACCCGAGGCGCAGATAATTGCCTTGCCCCTTGCCAGGGACACGCTGGAAGAGGCTCGGCAGATAAAGGCGCTGGGGCTTCAGGGGGCATTAAGACTTGTCACCTCAGCTGCCCATATGCCACGGGCCATGGCCATGTTTGCCCACGAGGGAATCACTGCAGACGCGGCCCCCACCGATTTTACTGCGCGCCAATCCACCTGGTGGCGACTAAATGCCGACGCCCTGAACAGCGCACAAAAGGCTATCCATGAATATGTTGGCACTCTGTGGTTTGAGTTGAGGTACGGGGCATGACAGAGCAAAGAAATGGACATTTTTCCATCGTAGCGGCCACCAAGCGAAACGGCATCACCTTAACCGTAATAAGTGCACTGCTGCTGTGTGTTTCGCTGCTGATTTTTATCACCGCCAGACACTGGTTTGGCCCGGGCTTGGTGCTATTTACCCTGGGGGCCGTGGGCCTGGTGCTGGGGTATGCCAAGGTGTCACAACCTCCCGAGTCGCTCAAAGGCGACGCCGGAGGATTGGTGTTTTTTCATCGTAGAGGGCAATACCGGCTTGACTGGGAGAACATTCAGCGCATCGATGTCCCCCGCGTAAGCCAGGGATTGGATAGCCTGGACTTGCCTTTTATCGGCATTAAAGTTAAAAAAATCAATCCGGTGCTTGATAGTATCTCTCCCAGACTTGCCACCGGGCTTTTGTCCGAACAGCGTCCGTTATTGATGACGGCTGCGGCGCAGGACGACACACTCGAATCCCTTGAAACCCAGCTTGGCGCCGAATTTACCCCCCTGCTCACCCATGGCGAGCGGTATCGCGGCGTGCTGGCGATGTTTGGCCATCGCTGCCTGCTGCTGGATAAGCGGCTTGGCTATCACCTCTATATCCCCGCCGATGCCCTTGATGATGAACCTGTGGTTGTTGCCAGGCGACTGAGGGAGTTCAAGGCGCTGCAACTCAGCCTCAGTAATCAACCCTAGCAATCAACCCTAGCAATCAGCCATAGCACTAAGCCATAGCAATCAGGAATGAAAACGGGGGCCCGAAGGCCCCCGATGGGTTTGCAGAGAACTGGGCTTTGCAGGGCAGCCCAAAGGTACCCTCTTAGTGAGAGGCCTCTGCGTGCACCTTATCGATACCGTAAGCTTTACCCTCTGCGTGACAGGTGGCGCAGCTTTCTACCGGCAGGTTGCTGGTGGTTGCAGGTTCACCCTGAACGTAAGCACCATTGCTCTTGAAGTGGGCCAGTGCGGCGCCATCTGAGTGAGCGTGGCAAGTACGGCAGGCTTCGGCCACAGGGGTAATGTACTCTGTGGAGGTGACCTGAATTGAACGCTTACCTGAGGTTAAACCACCGTCGTTGGCGAAGAAGTTGGCATCGTCTTTGTGACATACGCTGCAGTCTGTCGCTGGGGCAGGGTAACCAACAGTTTCCATGTTTTTATCGAGGTAAATGCCACCACCGAATGTTCCAGAGTGGAAGCGGTGTGCCACTGTCATGAGGTCGCGGTTGCTGTAGGTTAACCCTTCAACAGTTGCCATGATTGGGTTACCATCGGCATCAACTTCGCCAGTGTTGTATTCAACATTGCCATGGTATGAACCAGGGTATCTGTTGTTGTGACAATCCATACACTGGGTAAACTCGCTCACACCGTGGCGTGGTGCCTTAATGTGAGTGAGGTTATTGTGACAGCTGTTACATTTGGCTTCGCTCACGGTGACGCGGTCCAAGTCGCTCATTCGTGCTTGCAGTGCTGCCGCGTCCGGATCATCCAGATTGTAGTATTTAACATGGGCGCTGGCAGATACTTCTGTGTAGTCGCCATTGGCACACATCACGGCTTTACCGCCCGCTCCGCATACCATCACTTCTGCAGTCACGTAGAGAGAGCCTGTCAGACGCGAAGACGGGAAGCTCTTGGTCGTTGTCAGGACACCACCTGTCATTGCTACGCCATTGACAGGCATACCCAATCCACGTATTGGATTGCCGTCTGTGTCAACATTACCAATTAGCAGACCGGTAGACAGACGTGGCATGTAAGGATCCAGCATAGTGCCATCGGCAGGTGTCGCACCATTGATAGTCACCTTAGTTTTTACAGTGAGTGCGCTGGTGCCGTCGCCGTTGTCAGTCACTGTCACACCTTGGAAATCAAGCACGACTTGTTCTTGCTCAATTGCCCTGTTGCCTACCTTGTGCGCAATCGCTGGGCTCAAGCTGCCACTGGCGTGACAGGATTTACACTGAGTATCGTCGGCTTGTGCCAAGTCGAAATCAGAGTGGCCTTCACCGGTTTCAAAGTTAACGTTAATGTGACAGCCAACGCACGCCTGACGGTACAGGTTATTGCTCCAGGAAGGACCGTTATTGTGGCAACTGGTACATTCACGCAGCTCGCCGGGGAAACCCAGTTCGCCAAAGTATTCCTTGGCTTCGCCTGAGAGGAAGTCACTGATATGGTGTCCGGCGTGGATACGGTGGATCATGGGGCCGAAATCAAACAGCCAACCTTCGGCGAGTTGATCTTCATCGGGCTGGTTGTCGGGGTTGTGGCAGGCGATACAGTTTTCCACACTTTGATAATTGTGGTGGGCGCCTATATTCGCAATACGGCCGTCCACGTTGCCGTGACAGCTGATACAGGCTGCGTCGGTCACAGTGTCTTTGCCTGTGGCTTCAACGATGGCACCTGTGGCTGGCACGTAGTCCAGTCGGTCAGAGAGCACCTTGTCAGAGAGCGCAGTACCACCGCTGTCCTTCACGTTATATGCGCGCAGGAACAAGCGGTGAGTGGCATTGAGGTCATCATTGGGGTTCATGATGGGCGCTGCGCCTTCATGGGTCCAGGTACCTGTGTATGTGCCGGGCTCGTCGGCATCTTCCACCAGAATACACGCATTACCTGTTTGTCCACGGGAGCTGTAGGTGCCAGTAAGAGTACAGTACATGGAAGAGCCCAGGTCCTGCACCATGGCATTGTTCACCCATTCCAGTGGCGCGCCGCTGCCAGAGCTGTTGGCCGCCAGGGTCATTGAATAGAGCGAGACCATATCCAGTCCGGAGAAGGGGACTGAACTGCCTTGAGCGTTCTTGCCCATGGCTTTGAATTTAATCGCAAAGTCACCTGAACCAGCCACGTTGATGTCGGCTGGGAGTATTTCGAAAGTCACATCGGCGGCTTTATCTGCACTGGTTACGAACGAGCCGGCTGGGGTACCTGGTTTACCAGGTTCGCCTGGGGTACCGGGAGTGCCCGGTGTACCAGGTGCGCCGTCCTGACCATCTTTACCGTCGCCGCATGCGGTAAGGGTCAGAGCACTGAGGAGTGCTATCGTCAGCAGTGATCTGTTGTAGTTTTTCATCATCGCGTCCCTTTATAGCCTTTAAGACTGCTATTGCAGTATTTCCACTATAGGACGATGAATATATATATAAAGTGGTAGTTGTGAGTCTGTTTCAAATGTGTGAAACAGGCTTTTAAACTCTTATTTGTGAATTTCGATTTGGGCAATTGGTAATTTTAGATGCTGAAATTTACCGGATGATCCTCGGTTACCAATCCCAATGTGAGCGAGATAATGTGCAGCAATTTTTCCCTGTCGTCTGGGCTGTATCGGCGGTGATGGGCAGGCTTTTCGATAAGGTAGAGGCCGGGCACGGCAGAACCACTGTGCAGACGGGAAATTTCCTTTGCAGGCAGATGTTTGATTTCAACACCGGGCAAGGCATTCAGTAATCCCCATTCCAGCGGCGAGGCAAATGCCAGGCTGTGTTGGCACAAAAGATGGCCAAACCATTCTTCTTTATCCGTCACCCTCAGCACCGTGGGTGGAATAAGGCCTTCCCTGTGGCAAAACAGCTCCAGCGGGTCAACTTTATCGTTGAATCCGGGGTAGTTCATGCACAAAAACGGATATTCGCAGATGTGCTCAAGACAAATATCGGTATATTGCCAAATAGGGTGATTGGCCGCGCCGACCAGGCAAAGACCGGGGGCGTCGCAAAGGCGTTCGTAACTGAGTTCGGTATGTGGTTCAGGTGCCAATGCCAGGCCCAAATCCAGCTCGCCGGCATGTATCCTGTCGGCCGTATTTTCCTGCCAATGATGTAACACCACGGAAGGGCAGAGCCCTTCTCTGCGGTTGAATTCCAACGCCAGGGTCGTCAGTATCCCGGAACTGACGGCCAGGTCGAATACCTGACACTCTTGTCTGTGGAATGCCTGATGGTCTTTAAGCTGCATGCCAAGGAGGTTAATACTGTCGGTCAGCTCGCGAATGGCAGGATAGATCTGCTCTGCCAGCGGAGTTGGTCTGAACCCCTGCTGACGGCGATAGAAGAGCTCATCGGCAAAGATAAGCCGTAAGCTGGCGAGTGCCCGGCTGACTTTGGGGGCAGACACATCCAACTGTCTGGCAGCGATGTTGGCGTGCCCGGTCTCGAAGATGGCGCGAAAGAGCAGCAGTGAAAAAATATCGAGCTCTGCCAGTTGTTTATCCAAAGGCTTGTTCATCGAGAGCAAAAAAGAGGGTGATTAATGTAACTACACTAGCAAAGCCTGCCGACTGTGGCTTTGATAAATGTCATGTTTTTAACAATCACTTAACCTCGCGCTCGTGGGGAGCAAAAAAACGCGGCCAGGCCGCGTTTTGGTGAAGGCAAGATTTTAAGAAGCAAGTTTCAGCACCTTCCTTGATAAGGCTGGATGCCAATCAAGCGGGTTCCTGGCGCAGCAGTACCTGAGAGTCTTTCTGATGGTCGGCTTTTTTGGCTTCCAGCAGCTCGCCGCTGACACTTTCGCGGGTCCTGAACCCTATAAACTGGCCACCCTCGAAGATTTCCATGCGGTCACATTTAACTTCACCTTCAACGGTTCCGCCACCGGCAATGATGAGCTTTTCACAGAAGAGTTTACCTTTGAATTGCCCGGACACTTTCAGCTCGGTGCATTTCAGCACGCCATCAATGACTCCGCCCGGTTCAATGGTTATCTTGTTTAGCGCTTCAACGTTGCCCAGAAGTTCACCACCAATGAGGGCATCGCCTTCGAAACGGGTTTCGCCACTGAGGCGGGTGCCAGGCGATATGAAAGTGAGGCCTGCGCTGGATTTGGTATTTTTTCCAAACATAGTTCTGGAGGTAATTCCGAAGTATGAGAAATTTGTTTGATGGATGTTACTCCCGATTTGCGCCAGTGCAAACCACTAATATTTGGCGCTAATGTCAGAAATTTGGCTCAGTTCTCAGTTTGCAGGGGGTACATCGGCGCGATGTTTGGAGATGGTGAGTCTCTGCGCCGAAGCGCTATGGGCGGGAGCAGGGGAGCGGGGAATAGTGGATTAAGGGATTAAGGGATTAAGGGATTAAGGGAATAGAGAATCCAACCAGATACATCGACGTGTCCCGGTTATGATCACCCTTTCCCCAATTTTTACCAAGGCGTTACCTCAGAAAGGTTAATCGCCGTGACCTGATTTTGGCGGGGATTACTGAGGCGTGGTCTGGGGTTTTATCATCACAATGGCATCGGCCGGGCAGGGGGCCACACAGGCGCCGCAGCCGGTGCAAGCATCCAGCAATAATTCCGGCGTGGGCGCACGGCCCAGAGTCGGGGTGAAGCGGATGGCACTGACATCGCAGGCATCTTTGCAGCTTTGGCACCAAATGCCCCGGTGAGCGAGGCACGACTCCTGGATACTCGCCTCCAGAGTCCAAGGTGGGGACTTATCGAGGGAAAAGATGGGCTCGGGACAGACCTTGGCGCATTCCCCGCAGAAAGTGCACTCGGCGTTGTCGAAGCGAACTTCGGGGAATCCTGCCTCTCCCTTGACGATGATTTTTGTCTCGCACACCGTTATGCAGTCACCGCAGCGGCTGCACAGGTCAGTAAACTCCACATCATCGCGCACAAAGGGTGGCCGCAGGGCGTTGTCCTTGCGGCGACTGAAGAGTCGGCGGCGACTTAAATTAATGTTCTCTTTCATAGGCAAAAGGCCCCGAAGGGCCTGAATCTTATCGGTAACCGTTGGGATTGCCGGACTGCCAGCGCCAGCTGCTGGCGGCCATCTCATCCACAGAGAGCTTTGCTTTCCAGCCCAGTTCTTTGGTGGCTTTGCCGGGATCAGCATAACAGGCGGCGATGTCGCCGGGGCGTCGTGGGGCTATTTCATAGGGCACGGCTTTGCCTGAGGCTTTTTCAAAGGCCTTGACCATATCCAGTACGCTGTAGCCCTGACCTGTGCCCAGGTTGTAGGTAACCAGACCGGGTTGGGTTCTCAGCTTTTCAAGGGCTTTCAAATGTCCGTCTGCCAGGTCTACCACGTGGATATAATCCCGCACCCCCGTGCCATCGTGGGTAGGGTAGTCATTGCCAAAAATCGACAATTTTTCCCGTTTGCCCACGGCAACCTGGCTGATAAAGGGCATCAGGTTGTTGGGGATGTCATTGGGATCTTCGCCAATCAGCCCGCTTTCATGGGCACCCACGGGATTGAAATAACGCAGGCGGGCGATATTCCAGCTGGGATCTGAATGGTGCAAATCAGCCAAAATGTGTTCCACCATCAGCTTGGACTGGCCATAGGGATTGGTTGCCCCTGTGGGAAAGTCTTCGGTGATGGGCAGACTGGCGGGATCGCCATACACGGTGGCTGAAGAAGAAAACACCAGCTGCTTCACGTTAAATTCGGCCATCACCTGGCAAAGCACCAGGGTACCGGTGACATTGTTTTCGTAATAGCGCAGCGGCTGAGCAACCGATTCCCCCACTGCCTTGAGGCCGGCGAAGTGGATCACCGCCTCAATGTCGTTATCCATAAAGATTTTCATCAGCAGGGGCTTATCGAGAATATCCCCTTGCACAAAGGGCACCGCCTGCCCCGTGATCTGTTCGACCCGGTTCAGTGCTTCGACACATGCGTTGGAGAGATTGTCAAGAACCAGCACCTCCATACCAGCCTGCTGCAGGGCCACCACTGTGTGGGTTCCAATGTAGCCGGCACCGCCGGTCACCAAAATCGTCATCCTTAGTTGAGTCCTTTAACCAGTTGCTTCAAATACTTGGCAAATTCCTTACCAAGCTCGGGGTGACGCAGCGCGTATTCCACATTGGCCTGCATATAACCCTGCTTGTTGCCACAGTCATGGCTTTTACCCACCATGCCGTAGGCATTGACCTGAGCGGATTCCATCAACATGGCGATGGCATCGGTCAGCTGAATTTCATCGCCGGCTCCGGCAGGGGTGCGTGCCAGTAAAGGCCAGATATCTGCAGGCAGTACGTAGCGACCGACCACAGCGAGGTTGGACGGGGCTTCGTCTACCGCTGGCTTTTCTACCAAGGCCTCCAGTGGCACGGAGTCGCCATTCACCATCTGGTGGCCTTTAACGTCGGCAATGCCATATTGATTCACCATCTCATGGGGTACGGCTTCCACCATGATTTGGCCGGTGCTGGTTTCATCGAAGAGTCTCACCATGGCAGCGAGGTTTTCACTGGTCAGGTCACTCTTGGCGCCGTCGATTATCACGTCGGGCAGGAGCACTGCAAAGGGCTCGTCCCCCACCACCGGGCGGGCGCACAGGATGGCATGACCCAGGCCCTTGGCCTGTGCCTGGCGTACGCTTATCACGGTAACATCTTTGGGACAGATGGCCTGAACTTCATCCAATAACTGGCGCTTAACCCGGCGTTCCAGTTGGGCTTCGAGCTCAAAACTGGTGTCGAAATGGTTTTCGATGGAGTTTTTACTGGCGTGGGTTACCAGGACAATTTCCTTAATCCCGGCCGCCACGGCTTCGCTGACCACATACTGGATGAGTGGCTTATCCACGACCGGCAGCATCTCCTTGGGGATGGCTTTGGTGGCAGGGAGCATCCGGGTACCCAGACCGGCAACAGGGATCACGGCCTTACGGATTTTGGTTTGTCTCATGGTGTTCCTTAGCAACTGTGCAAAAAGGGATTTGTCGATTCTGGCCGTGGCTTTCACGACATCTGTATCTGTGCCTATTGTAATGGAGCCTTGGTGAAAAACCATTGACCCTAAGGTGAATTCGCTAAATTTTTCACCTGTTTGAGCAAACTGGAACCAGTCCTGTTCATTCGGGATATCACCCTGTCAAAAATACACATCAACCCCATGGTTTGGTTACTGCCCTGTATTGCGATTGTAATAAAAGCTTTACGAAATTTGCTAGCAGAGGACGCAGGAATAAAACGTGAGGCAGTTAACAAAAATCCGCCCTTGGAACACTATTGGGGGGTTGAAGTTAACCTGAAGTGAACCCGAGATGAGTACACAGTATGTTGCCCGCAAACCTGATGCGCACGGCGTAATTGCCTATCCGGATCAGGAAAACGAAATTTGGGCAGAGCTTTATGCACGTCAGGCAGTGAATCTGCCCGGACGTGCCTGTCAGGAATATCTGGATGGCCTGGAGCGTCTGGCGCTGCCCAAGGATCGTGTGCCACAACTGGCTGAAGTTGATGAGGTGCTGCTGGATACCACTGGCTGGAAAACGGCGGCGGTGCCGGCGCTGATTTCTTTTGAGCGCTTTTTCGAACTGCTGGCGAGCCGTCAGTTTCCCGTGGCCACCTTTATCCGCAGCCGGGAAGAGTTTGATTATCTGCAAGAGCCGGATATTTTTCATGAAATCTTTGGTCATTGCCCACTGCTGACCAATCCCGCCTTTGCCAATTTTTCCCACATCTATGGCAAGCTGGGCCTGGCGGCCACCAAAGAGGAACGGGTGTATTTGGCCAGACTCTATTGGTTTACCGTGGAATTTGGCCTCCTGAAGCCAAGGGATGGTGAGCTGCGTATCTACGGTGGCGGCATCCTGAGTTCACCCGGCGAAACGCTGTATGCCATGGGTGATAAACCCTTGAGAAAACCGTTTGATTTGCTGGATGTGCTGCGGACACCCTATCGTATTGATATTATGCAGCCCGTCTATTTTGAAATTGAACATATTGATTTCCTTGATGAGATTGCCCGTATGGACATCATGCAATCCGTCACCCGAGCCAGACAACTAGGGCTGCATGCCCCCTTGTTTGAGCCCAAGGCCAAGGCCGTTTAAATAAATAGAAGAATTACAGGAGCAGTAATGAGCGAATTAGCATCCATGAAGTGCGAAGCCTGCCAGGCTGATGCCCCCAAGGTCACTGACGCCGAACTGGCTGAGCTTATCCGGATGATCCCCGACTGGAGCGTACAAGTGCGCGACGGCATCATGCAGTTGGAGCGTGTGTACAAATTTAAAAACTTCAAGCTGGCCATGGCCTTCTCCAACAAGCTGGCAGAGCTTGCCGAAGAAGAATTTCATCACCCCGGTATTTTCACCGAGTGGGGTAAGGTCACGGTGACCTGGTGGTCTCACTCCATCAAGGGGCTGCACCGCAACGACTTCATCATGGCAGCCAAGACAGACCAGTTGCTGGACTGATTTGGATTTAAATTAAATCAGCGCCTTACGTTAAGTTGGGCGCTGATTTTTTTCTGGGTTAATCTGAGTTCTGTAAACAAGACTTGCCACTTTTCCCAATACCTTCTACCGTATAGCGCCAGGTACTCCAGCGGGATCCCGGCCAATCGCGGACACGAGGTCCCCATTCCCAAGAACAAGATTACAAAAGGGATACATTCACATATGCGTTTGGAAGTGAGTTGTCAGGACAGGGTTGGGCTCGCCAAGGATATTCTTATCGTACTGGAAAAGTACGGTATCAATTTGCTTGCCATCGATGCCAGTAACCGGGGGTTCCTGTATTTCCAGTTTGCCGAAGTCAGCTTCGATACCTTGAGTGCCCTGATGCCGCAGATTAGAAAGGTCGAGAGTGTGCACGACGTGCGTACCGTGGCCTTTATGCCGTCAGAGCAGGAACACTATGCGCTGAAAACCCTGCTAAGAACCCTGCCAGACTCGGTATTTTCCATCGATGTGAAGGGCCGGGTGCGCATCGTCAACGAATCGGCCTTGATGACCCTTGGTATGAAAGAGCACGAGGTGGTGGAAGAATCTTTGAACCACTGGGTCCAGGGTTTCAGCTTTGGGCGCTGGCTCAGTGAAAGCCAGGTACTTGCCCAGGCAACCCGTGTCCACATAGGTCAGAACGAATATCTGGCGGAGATGCTGCCCATTTACCTGCCCGATGAAAATGACAAGAGCATTCTCGCCGGTGCCGTGGTGTCGCTTAAATCCCCCGCCCGGGTTGGCAAGCAGTTCAATGCCCTGCAAAACCAAACCACAGGCTTTGAAAATGTACTGGCCGTAAGCGATAAGATGAAAGAAGTGCTCAAACAGGCCAAACGCATGGCACAACTGGACGCGCCCTTACTCATCACAGGTGAAACCGGCACCGGCAAAGAATTGATGGCCAGAGCCTGCCATGATGCCAGTATGCGCCGTGAGCGCCCCTTTATTGCCATCAACTGTGCCGCCTTGCCCGACAGTGCGGCAGAGGAAGAACTGTTTGGTTTTGTGCGTGATGGTCACATCGTCAAGCGCGGTCTGTTCGAAGAGGCCAAGGGGGGCAGCGTATTCCTCGACGAAATCGCCGAAATGTCCAAAGCGGCTCAGGTGAAACTGCTGCGACTGCTGACGGAAGGTTCTTTCAGGCGCATTGGTGGGGATGAAGAGGTGAGGGCCGATGTGCGCATCATCTGCTCCAGCCAGAAAAATCTTGCTGAACTGTGCCAGATGGGTGAGTTTCGCGAAGACCTTTACTATCGTATCCACGTACTTTCCTTCCACATGCCTTCCCTACGGGAGCGTAAGGTGGACATTATTCCGCTTACCGAAATGTTCCTTGAGCATTACAGTCAGCAACTCTCCAGCCCCATGCGGCGGATTTCCCCCAATTGTCGTGATCATTTGCTTACCTACGCCTGGCCGGGCAATGTGCGTCAGTTGAAAAACGCGGTGTTCCGCGCCGTGTCTATGTGGGATGGTTCGGCAGAGCTCACGGTTGAGCAGCTTAAATTGCCGTCTTACGCTGAAGGCTTTGGCTACTTTGATAACCAGTTCGAAGGCACTCTGGACGAAGCCATGCGTCAGTTTGAGTCCAGCTTGCTGCGACGCCTTTATCCAGCTTACCCCAGCACCCGCCAGCTGGCGAAGAAGTTAGGTGTAAGCCACACGGCCATCGCCAACAAGTTGCGGGAATATAAGATAAGTAAGAAGCGCTGATACGGTGTAAAAAGAATTTGCCAGCCAGCCGGGCAATTTATCACCAGTGTTGAGTGGAGAGGGGCATGCCATCAGGGGGCACTTCTCGCTGTATTTAAAAGTTTACAAAAGATACTTAACCCCCGCGAATTGTGATTTGAGTCACGCTATTTCAAAGGTTCGCGCCTTGGGGTATTTGTTACGCCATTAAAAACCGTATCGCGCCGGCAATGGCGCGGTGCGAGGACAGGAGCAGAGAATGAAATTAGCCACATATAACAATGGTCGCCGCGATGGTCAGCTGATGCTGGTAAGCCGTGACCTGACCAAGGCCGTTGCCGTACCCGCCATTGCTCACACCATGCAGCAGCTGCTGGATGCCTGGGCACTGCTCAGCCCTCAGCTTACCGAGCTGTACGATGCTCTCAACGCCGGTCAGCTTGAAAACACCGTCGATTTTGACGAAACCAAGTGTCTGTCGCCATTTCCACGCGCATTCCAGTGGGCCGATGGCAGTGCCTATGTAAACCACGTTGAGCTGGTGCGTAAGGCCCGTGGCGCAGAAATGCCTGACACCTTCTGGACCGATCCGCTGTTTTATCAGGGCGGCTCCGACAGCTTTATTCCACCACGCAGCAATATTGAAATGGGCAGCGAAGATTGGGGTATCGACTTCGAGTCTGAAATCGCCGTGGTAACCGACGATGTGCCCATGGGGATCTCTGCCGAAAACGCCGCATCACACATCAAGCTGTTGATGCTGGTGAATGACGTGTCACTGCGTAACCTGATCCCGGCCGAACTGGCCAAGGGCTTTGGTTTCTTCCAGTCCAAGCCTTCAAGCAGCTTCTCACCCGTGGCCGTAACTCCGGATGAACTGGGCGATAAATGGCAGGACAGCAAGGTGCATCTGCCACTTATCACTCACCTGAACGGTGAACTCTTTGGTAAGCCCAATGCCGGTGTGGACATGACGTTCAACTTCAGTCAGCTGGTAGCCCATGTAACCAAGACCCGCCCGCTGGGCGCCGGTGCCATCATAGGTTCAGGTACCATTTCCAACTACGACCGCAGCGCCGGCTCAAGCTGTCTGGCTGAAAAGCGTATGCTGGAAGTGATTGCCGATGGCAAAGCTTCCACTCCCTTTATGCGCTTTGGCGATCGGGTGCGTATCGAAATGCTCGACGATGCTGGCAACAGCATTTTCGGTGCCATCGATCAGCAGGTGGTTGAATACAAGGCGTGATGTCTTGAGTGATGAAAAACGGGGCCTCGGCCCCGTTTTGTGTATTGTGGCCCGTAGAATGTCGGCGACCGGCAAGGCAGAGGAGAACAGCATGAAACTTTATGGATACTGGCGCTCAAGCGCGGCGTACAGGGTGCGCATCGCACTCAACCTCAAGGGACTGGATGCAGAGCAATTATCGGTGCATCTGGTGAAAAATGGCGGTGAACAACACAGTGACGATTATGTAGCCCTTAACCCCCAACATCTGGTGCCATCCCTGGTGCTGGATGATGGCACTGTGTTGACCCAGTCACTGGCCATCATGGAGTACTTTGAAGATGCGGGCCTGGGGTTGCCGTTGCTGCCAGAGTCTGCCACCGACAGAGCGACGGTCAGAGCCATGTGCCTTGCCATTGCCTGTGAAATCCACCCGCTGAATAATCTTCGAGTGCTGCAGTACCTCAGTGGTGATATGGGACTCAGTGATGAGGTGAAAAATACCTGGTATCACCATTGGATCCATGAAGGCTTTACGGCATTTGAAAAGCTTCTTGCCCGCCACAGTGGTGAGTATTGCTTTGGCGATAGCCCGACGCTTGCCGATGCCTGTCTTATTCCTCAGGTCTACAATGCCCGTCGGTTTAATGTACCGCTGGATAATTATCCAAATATCCTTCGAATCGAGGCCCACTGTAATGCCACTCAGGCGTTTATAGACGCACTGCCGGAAAATCAACCCGACGCACAATAATGTGTTAACGTAAAGCCGTACGTTCGTACGGCTTTAAAACACTTGCGATAATCATCCTCGTGTAATTTATTATCCTTATCTGATTAAATTCACTCCCTATTTGTAACTAGCTGTTTAATTAGAACGTTATGCTGTGAATCATACAGTATCCTGTTCTTTTTTAAGCTGTTGTAATTATTTGGCTTGTCAGTTTTAATTTTATTTAAGCTCTTTTTGAATATATCGAATAACGCACTGTTAAATAAATATGAAAATATTTATTGTTATTTTAATTTTTTATTTTGTGTTGCATGTGATACATATATTTCGCCCAGGTTTGTTGCCGGGTTATAACAATAAAATGATACGCTGTACTAATAATTCTAATACTGCAATTAATTAAAATGTGCGGTACGGCGTTTTATTTAAAAAAGGAAGTGAAGTATGCATAAGTCGATAATATCGCTGAGCGTTGCTGCCGTTTTATTGGCAGGTTGCGGTAGCGATAACAAAGCAAAACCAGAGCCTGTGAATACAGCGCCAGTGAGCCAGGATGTCACCTATGACGCTCGTCAGTCGATTCGTCTGGAAGGTGTGTTGGATGGTAAAGATGCTGAAGGTGGAATTACCTTTTCTCTTGTCGACCCGACTGAAGTCAAACTTGGTACCCTGAAGATTGAAGATGCCAAAAAAGGTAGCTTCAGTTATCTGACTGATGCAATGGAAGGGACTGAAATTGTACGTTTTAAGGTCAGTGATGGCAAAAGCGAATCTATCTCAACACTGACAGTGCAAATTAATGGTGGCGATCCATTGTTTGAACATCAATGGCATTTGAAAAATACCGGGCAAAATGCATTTGCCAAAAACCGCGGGGTCGCCGGTGAAGACATGAATGTCAGTGAGGCTATTGCCTCTGGTGTGACAGGTAAGGGTGTTGTTGTTGCTGTCGTTGACGATGGATTAGAAATAAGTCATCCGGATCTTAAGAATAATGTAATCGCTGGTGGCTCATACAATCTCATCACCGGCACCATTGATCCTACTCCGTTTGCCGATAGCGCCTCTCACGGCACTTCTGTTGGCGGTATTATTGCCGCTGAAGGCTGGAATGGTCTTGGTGGACGTGGTGTTGCTCCTGAAGCTAGTCTGATTGGTTTTAACTTTTTGGACCATGATCCCACAGGAAAAGTGAAGAGCGTGCAGACGTTTGAAAACTTTGCCAAATCTCATGGTGCCAGTGCTTACAGCGATACCGCCCGAGTATTCAACCAAAGCTATGGTTACTCGGTACCCTTCCCCCACGGTTTTGATGAAGATGAAAACGAAGTTTATGCAGCCATAGGTACCGACAGTTTTGACGGAAAAGGCAGCATTTTTGTGAAGTCTGCTGGCAACGGGTACGACTATTATCGTTCAATGGGGACCTTTTGGTTACCTGGTGACTACTTCAGCGCGCCAAAAGAAGGCAAGGCGCCAAATCAGGGGTTGCCTTTCCATAACTCCAATATGTCATCGGACAATGCCAACGTTTATAACCTGGTAGTCTCTGCTATCAATGCCGAAGGCAAGCGGTCCAGTTACTCTTCTGTGGGTTCAAACGTATTTCTCACCGCACCTGGTGGTGAATATGGTGTCGATGATCCCGCGATTGTGACCACCGATCGGGTCAGCTGTGATAAGGGCAGTTCTGTCGCAAATGAGAGACCATCCACGCCATTTGATGGCGGCCTGCACCCATTGAACCTTGAGTGCGATTATCGCTCCACCATGAATGGCACTTCCTCGGCCGCACCCAACACCAGCGGTGCTGTTGCGATGATTATGAGCGCCAATCCCAACCTCTCCTGGCGCGATGTACGCCATATTTTGGCTGCGACCTCGACCAAGGTTGATGCCGATATCCCTGCCAAAACGGTAGCCATTGGTTCAGAAGCGGATGCGCCCGAGTATGAAGCCATTCCCGCGTGGCTGGAGAATGCTGCCGGATATCATTTCCACAACGAATATGGCTTTGGTCGTGTCGATGTGAGTGCTGCGGTGGCGATGGCCCAAGATTACAAGGCAGATTTGGGTGACTATATGCTCACTGACTGGATTGCCAGTGAAGCGGATCTCGATAAAGTCATTCCCGACGCTAGCTTGAGCGGTGTATCTGATTCCTTGGATGTGGCAGAAGACTTGATTGTTGAAGCTGTTCAGATTGAGTTGACTGCCGATCATCTTCGCCTGCCAGACCTGGCGGTAGAGCTGATTTCACCCGCCGGTACCCGCAGTGTGTTGATGACCCCCTACAACGGCATGGTATATCAGGGAGTGATGGATCCGACAGACCCAAGCGATCTGGTCACCGGTTATGATGCAACCCCCATGCTGTCGAATGCCTTCTATGGCGAGTCCGCCAAGGGAGAATGGACTATCAAGCTGATAGACGTGAACAGTGGCGAGTACCGGTTCCTAAAATATGACAGAGGCTATATCAGTATTCCAAACGAAAGTAATGGCATGCTGAAGGGGTGGTCGATTCGTTTTCATGGTCATAAGGCCAAGGTAGCTTCTTAAGGAGTAACAGATGAAGTATTCAGCAATAATGGTGGCCCTAGGTGTGACTCTGCTGGCGGTACCAGCAATGGCCCATGATAAAAATCCTTTTGAAAATAGTAGTGATCAGTATCAACAAAATGCTACCAGAGCCGATTTTTTGGGACTGAACGACAATTTTTATGTGAAGACTGACAAGGGTGTTCAGAAGGCGAAACGATTGATCCAGGGTGAGCAACTCGTCACTGAAGAAGGTGAGCCATTCGCTACCTTGACTGGAAAGTTTGTGGTTAAAGTCAAGCCAGGTGTTATTCCTGCTACTTTTGCTGCTGACGCAGGTCTTCGACTCGATTGGCAAAATGACACCCAACTGTTGATTCTGGCGGCGAGTGAGGGGAGCGATCTTTTAGCCCTTCTGGACAAGCTGAAGCAGAACTCACAAGTTGAACGTGTGAAACTGGATAGAGCGGTACTGAAACAGCAGCCAATGTAAGTGATTGCTGTTAAAAAAAAGCCCGGCAGCGCCGGGCTTTTTTATTTGTTGGCCAGCAAAAACTCGACAAAGGCTTTGTCGGCCTGACCCAGTGGACGTTTCTTTTTCCAGGCGATATGCAGGTCCAGAAATACCCTCGGGTTAAAAGGCCGTTTCTCTATCTCATCTTTGGCAGATATCACCATGTCCAGCACACTGGTAATGGCAAAGCCCTGAGAAACCACCTGTTTGATAAGATTAATCAGGTTGGTTTCAAAGGCGATAGTGGGGGATATCCCAAGCTCCCTTGCCTGGGAGAGCAGCCATTCCCGATGAAAGTAACCGGGTTTGAATATGACCAACTCATGGTCGAAAAACTCTTCCAGGGTGACGCTGGTTTTATCGCAAAGCGGGTGTTCATGGCCCATGGCCACGACCATTTCTTCGGTCAGCAGCAGGCAAGAGTTCAGCGCCGGGGTCAGATCTTTGGCCGTGATGATGGCAATATCCACCTCTTCCTGCTCCAGCATCCGCAGCGCATCCCGGGTGCCACCCTCAAACAGACTCAGTTTGAGGCCACCGTACCGGTGACGAAAGGCCATCAACCGTGACGGCAGATAAAAGGAGCCCAACATGCCGGGAACCGCCACCCTGACTTCACCCTGACGCAGGTCGGCCATGGCCTGAATCTGTGCCTTGGCCTGACCGAGTTGGTTCACTATGCGTCTGGCATGTTCCAGCAGTACCTGGCCCTCGGCGGTGAGCTTGATGCCCTTGTCATTCATGCCCTGGCTGCGGCCAATGAGGGTGACGCCCAGCTCCTGCTCGAGTTTTTTGATGCTCTGGCTCAGGGCTGGCTGGGCAAGTGACAGTCGCTTTGCTGCACGGGTAAAGCTGCCAGTTTCGCATATTGCGATGAGGTGGTTGAGCTGCTTAATATCCATCCGTTACCGCTACTTAGCTAAATATAAAAAATATCAATAAATAATAGATGAAATATCTATTATGTTAATGTTAGCCGCGCCGCTACCCTGAAGCAATCAGAGTCTTGGTATTGAGGTGCGCCGTGAACGGCAGAATATCCAGAGCCGACGCGCGGCGCTTAATTTACGGGTTATCCCTGGCTTCAGTGGTGGTTTATATCAACCTGTATCTGGTGCAGGGCATGCTGCCCATGCTGGCCGAACACTTTGCCATCAGCCCTGGGGCATCCACGCTTATCCTCTCCGTCAGCAGCTTCTCACTGGCATTTTCGTTGCTCGGCTATGCACTGATTTCTGATGCCATTGGCCGTTTCAGGCCGCTGATTATCAGCCTGTGGCTGCTGGCACTCACCAATCCGCTGATGCTGGTGGTCGACAGCTGGTCGCAGATGCTCTCCTTAAGATTGCTGCAGGGAATATTACTTGCCGCCGTGCCAGCCATTGCCATGGCGTATCTGCGGGATAAATTGCCTCTACCGGCCCTGATAAAGGCCGGGGCCTTTTATATCGCGGCCAATAGCTTCGGTGGCATTATTGGCCGTTTGCTGGGGGGCTTTATGGCTCAGCATCTGAGCTGGGTTGCATCAGTGGTGCTGCTGTCTGGCATCACGCTGGTGGCTGTGGTCATAAGCCATCGATTTTTGGCGCCTCTCAGTGATGCTTCCAGAAAGCCAATCAATGACGCGCTCAAGGTGGGCAGCGGTGCGGGGCGGCCCTGGAAAGGTTTTATTTTGCACCTAGGTAATCCGCAGCTTCGGGTGTTTTACCTGATTGGCGGACTTGCCTTTATGGTGATGGTGAATCAATTCAGCTTTATTCAGTTGCATTTGCTGGAGCCGCCTTTCGGCTGGAGCCGCTTTGAAGTGACCTTGATTTTCCTCTGTTACCTCAGCGGCACCTTAAGCGCGTACCGCTCCGGCAGTGCCATCAAACATTTAGGGGTGCCTGGTTTGCTGGGGCTGTCGCTGGTGCTGATGGTGGCCGGCAGTGTACTGACGCTGCTTAATACCCAACTCGCCATTATTCTTGGCTTTTTGCTCAGTGCCTGCGGCTTTTTCCTTATCCATGCCTGCTGTAACAGTCAGGTTGCGCTCAGGGCCACGGGCCACAGAGCCAAAGCCTCGGCCCTGTACCTGTGCTGCTACTACCTTGGGGCATCGCTTGGCGGGCCTTTCCTGATGCCTTTCTGGCATCAGGCTGGCTGGGCCGGCGTTGTTTATGGCTCTTTGATAGTGCTTGGCGTTACTGCGGTTTTTGCTTGGTTTGCCCTGCGTCGCGGCAAGGGTGCTATGCCTCTTCCTGCGTATCGTTAAGGTAGTGCTTGCGGTCCAGATCGTACTTGCGCATCTTGTCGTACAGGGTTTTGCGGGGCAGCTCCAACTGCTCCATGGTTTGCTTGATAGAGCCGCGATTGTGACTCAGGGCTTCTTCAATCAACATGCGCTCGAAAAACTCTACCCGCTGACTCAAGGACATGCCGGATTGCAGCTGGGCATGGCCGCCGAGGCTGGCGGCAAATGCCGACTCGGCGCCAAGGAGCACATAGCGCTCGGCAAGGTTTCTCAGCTCCCGCACATTCCCCGGCCAGTCGTGGGCCGTCATGCGGGCATGATGCTCGGCACTGGGGAAGATAAGTTCCTTGTGATAACGGGCCGAGGCAATGCGGGCAAAGTGCAGAAACAGCAGGGGAATATCTTCCCGTCTCTCTTTTAGTGGAGGAATAGGGATGGTGACCAGATTCAGTCGATAGAGTAAGTCCTGGCGGAATTCCCCTTTATCGCACAGCTGTTTCAGGTCCACCTTGGTGGCGGCCACCACCCGGATATCCAGTGGAATACTCTTGTTGGAGCCCAGTCGCTCAACCTTCCTGTCTTCCAGTACCCTGAGCAGTTTTACCTGCAGCGACAGGGGCGTGGACTCGATTTCATCCAAAAACAGGGTGCCGCCATTGGCAAATTCGAACTTGCCGACCCGGGCCTTGTCGATGCCGGTGAAGGCGCCGGCTTCGGCACCGAAGAGCTCGCTTTCAATCAGGTTTTCGGGGATGGCGCCGCAATTGATTGCCACAAAATTGGCCTGGTGCCTCGGGCTGTGGTCGTGCAGGCAGCGGGCGACCAACTCTTTACCTGTGCCTGTTTCCCCTTCAATCAGCACATCGGCCGGGGTATTGACGACCATATCAATGAGGTTTCTCAGCCGAACTATGCCCGGGCTGTTGCCCAAAATCCTTGGGCCGGGGATGGCGTGTGACTCGAGCTGCTTTTTCAGCTTGCGGTTTTCCAGCGTCAGGCTGCGTTTTTCCAGCGCCCGTTTGACCACATCCAGCATATGCTCGTTATTGAATGGCTTTTCGAGAAAGTCGTAGGCACCTTGCTTGAGCGCGCTAACGGCCATGGCGATGTCGCCGAAACCGGTCAGCAGCACCACAGGCAGGTCGGCATCTATCCGGATGCATTGCGCCAGCAGCGAAATGCCATCCATGCCAGGCATGTTGACGTCGGTAATCACTACACCCGGCCAATCGCGGTCAATCAGGCTAATCGCCAGGTGAGGATCTGTGGTGGCCTCGGCATTCAAGCCATTCAGCTCAAAAAGTTGCATCAGCACAGTGCCGATATGGGGCTCATCATCCACGATAAGCACCTGGATGTTTGTCAGGGTTTCAAGACTCATATTGTCCCTTGTCGGCTAAATAAGCGGGCAGAGTGATATCGAAGATGGCACCGCCCTCAGGCGCGTTGGCGACCCGGATATCCCCTTGCATGGATTCGATAATACGGCGCGAAATAGACAGCCCGAGCCCCAGCCCCTGCCGCTCGCTGGTGGTGTAATAGGGCTCAAAGATTTTTTCCATCAGGCTGTCACGCACCCCGGGGCCTGAGTCCTGGATGCGTATGGTGACGGGATCGCCCCCGAGTAAACTGATGGACAGACGCTTCACCGGGCTTTGCGACATGGCATTCAGGGCGTTGGTGATGAGGTTAACCAGCACCTGCTGCAGGCGGGTGCCGTCGCACCAGACTTTGAGGGATTCATCCTCACAGTGGATCGTCAGTTGGGCTTTTTGTTTGTCCAGTTCGGGCTGCACTATGGTCAGGGCCTGCTGTAAGCAGTTGGCGAGCATAACCACGCCGTCTTTGCCCTGGCTTTTGCGGGTAAAGCTTTTAAATTGGCCGACAATGTCGGCGAGTCGGTCGGTAAGCTCAAGAATAATCGCCAGATTTTCTCGGGCACGGCCGGGCATATCCCGTTCCAAAAAGGTTTGGGTGTTTTGGGTATAGCTTCGAATGGCCGCCAGCGGCTGATTGAGCTCATGGTTGATACTGGCCGACATGGTGCCGACTACCGTTAGCTTGGCGGCCTGAATAAGCTCATCCTGGGTATCTTTGAGCTGGGTGTTTGCCGCTTCAAGCTCGGCGGTGCGCTCTTTCACCCGTTGTTCCAGCTCATCGCGGGATTGCTGCATTCTGGCCAGGCTGTGGCGACGCTCCCGCTGCAGCAGGGTAAAAAGCAGCAGCAGACCATAGCAGGTGGCAGACAGCAGCAGCACCTGCGACAAGGAGCTATACACGGGTGCCAGTGGCGTCAATACGTGCACACGCCAACCTGCCTTGATCATGGCAGTTGAGGTGTCGAGATAGTCTGCTGCTTTGAGCCCGCTGCCAATCCGATAGGCATTGACGCCTTCGGTGACCCCCTTGTAAGCCGGATGAATATCCAGCTCTGTGATTTGTCGCTTTGCGTACCTTTTACTGGCATTGAGGGCGTAGCGTTTGCTGTCGGTGAAGGGGCCCAGTGACGTAAGTCGCCATTCGGCCCTGTTGGAGGCAAAGACTATGTTATCGGGATCCGTGATAATAAAGTCATACTGACCCGCCTGTGCGACCCCTGAGGCCTGGGTTTCAATGTCCAGCACGTCCAGTTTCACCACGATGGCGCCAAGTACTGTGCCGCTGTCTTCCACCGGAAAAGAAAAGTAATAGCCCCGCTTATCAGAAGCGGTTCCCACCGCATAGTAATTGCCCTGACGCCCGGCGATGGCCTCGGTGAAGTAAGGCCTGAACGAATAATCCTGACCAACAAATGAATAGGATTGCTGCCAGTTGCTGGCGGCAACGGCAACCCCAAGGGCATCGATAAGGTAAATGTCGGAGGCCTCGGTAATATGCCTTAGCTCCTCGAGGTATTTATTGAGTCTGTGGACCTTGTCCATGTCGCGTTGGTTGAGCAGGGTATCGGCCAGCATGGGGTTGGTCGACAACACGTGGGGAATGGTTTCAAAGCGCGACAGCATGCCATCGAGCAGGCTGACCAGCTCACCCAGCTGAGCGCGGGAGGTGTCGGCCAGATCTGACACGCCACTTCGTACATGCCAGCTCCAGGTCAGATATAACACGCCCACCAGGCCTACGAGGGCGAGCAGGGTGTAACGAAGGCGTCGATGAATTTGCGCTGTCATCTGCATGTACGGCGGTTCTCAAAAAGGCAAAAGCCATAGTAAATCTATGGCTTAGGCTCGCTTAAAATACACTTTGGATCAACAGTGCAGCCAGGGATTATTTAAACCCTCGCAGGCTGTCGAGGTACTCCGGCAGGAACAGGCTGATCTGCGGCACATAGGTAATGAGTACCAGGAAGCCCAGCAGCAACAGCAGCCAAGGCAGGCACGCATGGATGACCCAGCCAATGCTGCGGCCTGTGATGCCAGCTGTCACAAACAAATTCAGCCCCACCGGTGGCGTTAACATACCGATCTCCATGTTCACCACCATGATGATCCCCAGGTGAATCGGGTCGATACCGAGCTGCACGGCGATGGGGAACAAAATGGGGGCCATGATAAGCAGAATGGCTGAAGGTTCCATAAAGTTTCCGGCCGCCAGCAACAGCAGGTTCACAATAATCAGGAAGCCCCAGGGCGGCAGACCCCAGCCGACGATGGTTTCAGCGATGATGTGCGGAATCCGCTCAGTGGTCAGCACGTGGGCAAACAGCATGGCATTGGCGATGATAAATAGCAGCATGATGCTGACTTTGGCGCCATCCCTTACCACGTTGCGGATTTCTTTGTCGGTGGGGGTCTTGATGAGCCCCAGCCCCACGTGAAGCAGGTTGCGAACTATCGCAGCGAGTATGGCTTCACCTTCTTTGCGCCATGGCACCTCTTTGAGTGGGCCTATGTCGCGATAGCCAAACACCGCGACCAGATAGGCGTACACGCAGGCCACTGCCGCCGCCTCGGTTGGGCTCGCCACACCGCCGTAAATGGAGCCCAGCACGATGAAAATCAGTGCCAATCCGCCCATGGCCTTGGCGCTGGAAAGCGACAGGGCTTTTACGCCGGGGAAGGGGCGGGAGGGAAGATTTTTAATGCGGGCGACAATGTAAATGGCCACCATCAACAGCACACCCATCAGGAGTCCGGGGATGAGTCCTGCCATAAACATACGTGCGGCCGACACCTCGGTCGCAGCCGCATACACCAGCATCACGATTGAGGGAGGAATAAGGATCCCCAGTGTACCCGAGGTGGTAATCACCCCGGCGGCAAACTTTTGCGGGTAGCCTGCGCGTACCATGCCCACAATCACGATAGATCCAATGGCCGCGACAGTGGCAGGAGACGAACCCGATACCGCGGCAAACAGCATACAAGCCATCACCGACGCCATGGCGAGGCCTCCGCGAATGTGGCCGACACTGTCCATGGCAAAATCGATAATTCGCCGTGCCACGCCACCGGTGGAGAGAAACGCAGACGACAGAATAAAGAAGGGGATCGCCAGCAGGGTGTAGTGCTCTGAGGTGGCTTCGTAGAGTTTAAGGGCAACTGATGCCAGAGAGTCGTTGGAAAACAGCAATATGGTCAGCATGCTCGAAAATCCCAGCGCGATGGCGATGGGCATACCGAGCAGCATGCACAGGAACAGGGTTAAAAACAGCGTGGCTATGGTCATGACTTGGCTCCGTCATTGTTATTGTCGTTGGCGCCGGACTGTTCATCAGCCAGGTGCATACTTTCTTTGGCCTCATCATGGAAGCTGAAACCGTTGGAAGTGCCACGAAAAATGGCCACTGCCAGTTCAAGAAAGCGCCAGGTCAACATCACAAACCCAAGCAGCAGAATACTTTGGCTTATCCAAAGGGGAATTGCGGGGTCTTCGGGGTCGATGCGCATCACATCCCAGGCAAAGTCTTCGCTCATTTGTTTCATTAACACTGAGGGTACGTCCAAATCTTCCATGCCAATGCCGATGTGATAAATCTGCGACAGGTAATCCCAGGTGCCCTTGAGGAACATGGCGCAATAAATCAGGCAGATACTCACGGCAAGCAACGCCGAAATGCGCCTGGCACCAGGCTTGAGTTTTTTGACGAAGGCATCCACACCGATATGGGCGCCGACCTTGATGCCATAAGACATGCCAAAGAGAACAAACCAGCCACAAAAGGTGAGGGTCAGCTCCTGGATCCACAAAAAGCCGGTATTAAAGAAGAATCGGGCAATGACCTCCATGAATACCAGCAGTGTCATGAGGGTGATAAGAAGGTTAAGTACGCCTTCTTCAAAGTAACCAAAAATACGAGAAATCACTGATGCTCTCCCCGGAATATCTGCACCGTCCCTGTGGCAGCGTCATCCCTGGTTATTGAGTAACAAAAGCGGGGCACCTTGGTGCCCCAAACGGGTTTACGGCTTGTTGGCAGACTCGGCGGCTTCAATCAGGTCTTTACCAATCTTGTCTTCAAACTGTGACCAGACAGGACGCATGGCATTAACCCAGGCCTGGCGCTGCTCGGGGGTCAGGGTCACCAGCTCAACACGCTTGGAGTCGAGGATGAGCTGACGATCTTCGTTGGCTTTTTCCAGAGCCAGTTTGTTCCCAAGGGCAACGGCTTCGTCCATGGACTGCTTGATGATTTCGCGTTTGTCCTTGGGCAGACTCTTCCAGAAGGTTTCAGAGGTGACCAACATATAGTCGAGTACGCCGTGATTGCTCTCGGTAATGTGAGTCTGTACTTCATAAAACTTCTTGGAATAGATATTGGACCAGGTGTTTTCCTGGCCATCGATGGCGCGGGTCTGCAGCAGGGTAAAGACTTCGGAGAACGGCTTTTTCACCGGGATGGCACCCACGGCCTCAAACTGCGCTGCAATCACATCGGAAGGCATGATGCGGAATTTCTTACCGGCGGCGTCGCCTGGCAGTGACAGGGCATTGTTGGCCGAAAACTGCTTCATCCCATTGTGCAGATAGCCCAAACCAACCAGGCCTTTGCGGCTCATAGAGTTCAGCAGTTGCTGGCCAGCTTCACTCTGTTGGAAGCGGTCCACCGCATCCATGTCTTCAAACAGGAAGGGCAGATCGAATACCTGCAGTTTTTTGGTATAGCGCTCGAACTTGGACAGGGATGGCGCTACCAGCTGTACATCGTTCAGCAGCAGTGCCGCCAGTTCGTTGTTGTCACCAAAGAGCTGTGAGTTGGGAAATACACTCACCTTATATTCACCGGGAAGACGGCTTTCCACCAACTCTTTAAACTTGAGCGCCATTTGGCCTTTGGGGGTGTTTTCCGCTACCACGTGGGAGAACTTGATTTCTACCGGTTCGGCGACTGCACCGAAGCTGAATCCCAGCACGGTTGCCAGCAGGCTGGCTTTGCCTAGGGTAAAGAGAGATTGCAGGGTCGCTGGTTTTGATACTTTCATTTTGAATTCCCTTGAGTTGTTATTGCGTATCTTTCCTCGGGATACAGCTGTGATTTCCCTTGAGGTCTGTTAAAGACAAGGCAAAGAGTAGGCCAATATGGTTAACATTGCTTTAACTCATTGGTAATGAAGTGGTTAAATCAGTGATCTGTCGCACATGGTGGAATGGTGTGGGTGAGTAGCCGCTCACACTAAAATCCTGGATGGGTGGAAATCCACCCAAATTGCGCATCGGAAGGAGACAGCTGCACCGTTTAAAAAGGTGGGCTTATTTCGGCGGCGAGAGGTGTTTTTGTACGGCATCACTCGGCAGCAGTTCGAGGTGCCCGCGCTCATCAAAATACCAGCCGTTAATAAATCCCTTTTGCCTCATGGCCATCAGGTTATGCAAGACCTCTCTGGCTTCTTTAAGTGCTGTATCCTGATCGCAGCCGTGCAGGCGCTTGAGATAAGCGGCGATGCTGTCCAGCGAAGCGGATTGACTGACGTTGGCCATGGGATATTCCTGTCATTATCTTCACTGAGCATAGAATAAAAGTACCGACAGCCCTAAACAGGGCTCAGTCTATTGTCGAATAAGCGGGGCGGATTTCATGCCGTGAAGTTTTGAATCCCCGTATCTTTACCCTCATAACCCGGACATGAGCCCATTTTCCAACGGCCCAATACACTGGTAGAATACTGCCACTTTGACCCTTAAGGCCCGATGGCCCTTTGCTAATAGGTTAGTGTCCCCTATGACTGTAAAAACCCGTTTTGCTCCCAGCCCCACTGGATTCCTGCACGTTGGTGGTGCCCGTACAGCGCTGTATTCATGGCTTCACGCCCGCGCCAATCAGGGGGAGTTTGTGTTGCGTATCGAAGATACCGACCTTGAGCGCTCAACCCAAGAAGCAGTAGACGCTATTTTGGAAGGAATGGAATGGCTGAACCTGAACTGGGATGAGGGTCCTTACTATCAGACCAAGCGATTTGACCGGTACAACGAAATTATCGATCAAATGCTCAAGGCCGGTACGGCATACAAATGTTATTGCTCCAAAGAGCGTCTGGAAGCCGTGCGTGAAGAGCAGGCCGCCAAGGGTGAGCGTCAGAAGTATGATGGTTGCTGCCGCGGCGCCGCCCCTCGCGCTGAAGGTGAACCTCATGTAGTGCGCTTCCTGAATCCTCAGGGAGGCAGTGTGGTGTTTGATGACCACGTGCGTGGCCGTATCGAAATTGCCAACGAAGAGCTGGACGACCTTATCATTCGCCGTACCGATGGCAGCCCAACCTACAACTTCTGCGTGGTAGTGGACGATTGGGACATGGGCATAACCCACGTGGTGCGCGGTGAAGACCATATCAACAACACCCCACGTCAGATCAATATTCTCAAAGCACTCGGTGCACCTATTCCTGAATACGCCCACGTTTCCATGATCCTGGGTGATGATGGTGCCAAGCTGTCCAAGCGCCACGGCGCTGTGAGTGTGATGCAGTACCGTGACGACGGTTATCTGCCAGAAGCCTTGTTGAACTATCTGGTGCGTCTGGGCTGGTCCCATGGCGATCAGGAAATCTTCTCCATGGATGAATTGGTGGAATTTTTCCGTCTCGATGACATCAACAAGGCCGCCTCTGCCTTTAACAGCGAAAAACTGCTGTGGCTGAACCAGCACTATATTAAAGCTTTGGATCCTGAGTATGTGGCCAAGCACCTTGAGTGGCACATGAAGGATCAGGGTATCGATACCAGCAATGGTCCGG
The DNA here is from genome assembly GCF_000015245.1 of Shewanella amazonensis SB2B. Taxonomy (NCBI): domain Bacteria; kingdom Pseudomonadati; phylum Pseudomonadota; class Gammaproteobacteria; order Alteromonadales; family Shewanellaceae; genus Shewanella; species Shewanella amazonensis. Next base: position 2,668,304 of record NC_008700.1, on the reverse strand, counting down.
CCCTTGCCGACGTGGTGACTGCGTTGTCTGAGCGCGCCAAAACATTGAAAGAACTGGCTGCATCAAGCCGCTACTTCTATGAAGACTTTGAAGAATTCGATGCCGACCAGGCCAAAAAGCATCTGCGTGGTGTGGCACTCGAGCCTTTGAAACTGGTTCAGCAGAAACTGGCTGCCCTGACTGAGTGGACTCGCGAAGCAATTCATCAAGCCATTGAAGAGACAGCAACTGAACTGGAAGTCGGTATGGGTAAAGTGGGCATGCCACTGCGCGTTGCCGTGACCGGGGCAGGGCAGTCACCTGGATTGGATATCACCTTGGAACTCATAGGAAAAGCCCGCTCTGAGCAAAGAATCTCCAAAGCGGTTGATTTTGTAGCAGATAGGATAAATTCCTAAAAAAGGCGTTGACACATTTTGGTGTGCTGCATAGAATGCGCCACGCAGTCGAGACACGGTGTCAGCAGCGCTGGCAGCACACTCAAATGCAGTAAGAGAAGCAAGGGGCTATAGCTCAGCTGGGAGAGCGCTTGCATGGCATGCAAGAGGTCCGCGGTTCGATCCCGCGTAGCTCCACCAAACTTCTCTGTCCAGGGTCCCCTTCGTCTAGAGGCCTAGGACACCGCCCTTTCACGGCGGTAACAGGGGTTCGAATCCCCTAGGGGATGCCACACTCTTTTAAGCGAGTCTAAACACTTAAGTCCAGGGTCCCCTTCGTCTAGAGGCCTAGGACACCGCCCTTTCACGGCGGTAACAGGGGTTCGAATCCCCTAGGGGATGCCACACTCTTTTAAGCGAGTCTAAACACTTAAGTCCAGGGTCCCCTTCGTCTAGAGGCCTAGGACACCGCCCACTCTTTTTATATAGAGAGTCGGCGGTAACAGTGGTTTGAATCCCGCAAGGGATGCCACACTCTTTTAAGCGAGTCTAAACACTTAAGTCCAGGGTCCCCTTCGTCTAGAGGCCTAGGACACCGCCCTTTCACGGCGGTAACAGGGGTTCGAATCCCCTAGGGGATGCCACACTCTTTTAAGCGAGTCTAAACACTTAAGTCCGGGGTCCCCTTCGTCTAGAGGCCTAGGACACCGCCCTTTCACGGCGGTAACAGGGGTTCGAATCCCCTAGGGGATGCCACATTTTCTGAAGTTTTTGCCATTTCAGCGAAGATTTCGGGGCTATAGCTCAGCTGGGAGAGCGCTTGCATGGCATGCAAGAGGTCCGCGGTTCGATCCCGCGTAGCTCCACCAAATACGTGTTCACGGCGTTAATCGTGAGTCCGGGGTCCCCTTCGTCTAGAGGCCTAGGACACCGCCCTTTCACGGCGGTAACAGGGGTTCGAATCCCCTAGGGGATGCCACATTTTCTGTTCTAAAGCTTTCGGGCGGTGGGACACCGCGCTATCAAAGATGGCACGGCGGTATCCAGTGGATGCCACATTTTCTGAAGTTTTTGCCATTTCAGCGAAGATTTCGGGGCTATAGCTCAGCTGGGAGAGCGCTTGCATGGCATGCAAGAGGTCCGCGGTTCGATCCCGCGTAGCTCCACCAAATACGTGTTCACGGCGTTAATCGTGAGTCCGGGGTCCCCTTCGTCTAGAGGCCTAGGACACCGCCCTTTCACGGCGGTAACAGGGGTTCGAATCCCCTAGGGGATGCCACATTTTCTGAAGTTTTTGCCAATTCAGCGAAGATTTCGGGGCTATAGCTCAGCTGGGAGAGCGCTTGCATGGCATGCAAGAGGTCCGCGGTTCGATCCCGCGTAGCTCCACCAAATACGTGTTCACGGCGTTAATCGTGAGTCCGGGGTCCCCTTCGTCTAGAGGCCTAGGACACCGCCCTTTCACGGCGGTAACAGGGGTTCGAATCCCCTAGGGGATGCCACATTTTCTGAAGTTTTTGCCATTTCAGCGAAGATTTCGGGGCTATAGCTCAGCTGGGAGAGCGCTTGCATGGCATGCAAGAGGTCCGCGGTTCGATCCCGCGTAGCTCCACCAAATTTAAAACCACCCCTAGGGTGGTTTTTTGTTTTCTGACGTACATATCTCGTCAGCATTCTTCATACCCCACTAATTACTCTTTCCAGGCGCTTTCAATTACAGCGTTTGAGCAGTGAATATACTGAAAATTTGATACTGAACCTTTGATACCGGGAATTGGTATCGTCCTGCCTCCAGCGGTTCGCGCCACCAAGGTGATAGCTAATCCAGGCACCAGCCTGTTCACTGTCCTGTCTTACATTTCCATGTCGCGACTCTCTACATCTGTAATATGAGCCAGGCTTGAGTGTGATTAGAAGGAATAGGATTGGATACAGACAGACAATAAAAAAGGGCACAGTTGCTTTGTGCCCTTTGATGGACTGGATAAAGGCTACTCAGTCCCGAGGAAACCACCGGTCTGATGGGCCCACAGCTGAGCGTATATACCGCCGTGAGCCACGAGTTCCTTATGGCTGCCTTGCTCTACGACTTTGCCTTCATCGAGCACGATAAGTCTGTCCATGGCGGCAATGGTTGATAAACGGTGGGCAATGGCAATCACAGTTTTCCCTTCCATTAGCTGATATAGGCTTTCCTGAATGGCCGCCTCTACTTCTGAGTCCAGTGCCGAGGTGGCTTCATCTAAAATCAGAATAGGTGCGTCTTTCAGCAGTACCCGGGCGATGGCAATGCGCTGACGCTGTCCGCCGGAGAGCTTTACTCCCCGTTCGCCCACCATGGCATCCAAACCGTGGTTACCGGATGGGTCACTGAGCTGCTCGATAAATTCTCTTGCCTGAGCCCTGTCGATAGCCTTATTGAGCTCATCTTCTGTCGCATCCGGGCGACCGTAGAGAATATTTTCCCGAATAGTGCGGTGCAGCAACGAGGTATCCTGGGTCACCATTCCGATATGAGCCCGCAGCGAGTCCTGAGTCACTTCATTGATGGGCTGACCATCGATGAGTATCTCGCCGCGCTCCACATCATAAAAGCGCATCAACAGATTCACCATGGTGGATTTACCTGCGCCAGAGCGGCCCACGAGTCCCACTTTTTCACCGGGGCGAATATTGAGCTCAAGTCCGTCAATCACACCGCTGCCTTCGCCATAATGAAAGCTCACGTCTTTGTAGTGAATAGCTCCATTGTTGACCTGCAGAGCCTTTGCAGTCGGCGCGTCTTCAATTTGGGTCGGTTTGGAGAGGGTATTCATCCCATCCACCACAGTGCCTATGTTTTCAAACAGTGAACTCACTTCCCACATGATCCACTGGCTCATACCATTGAGGCGCAGCGCCAAACTCACGGCGATGGCGATGGCACCTATGGTGATGGCTTGCTCTGTCCATAACAGAATGGCGATTGCCGCAACGGCGAACACCAACATGTAGTTGATGACCTGTACACTGACATTAAGCCCGGTCACCAAACGCATTTGCCGGTATACAGTGTCCAGGAAGCTGCCCATGGCGTCACGGGCGTAGTCCGCTTCTCTCTGGGTATGGGAAAAGAGTTTCACGGTGGAAATATTGGTATAGCTGTCGACAATGCGGCCTGTCATGGTTGAGCGGGCATCTGCCTGCTCGGTTGATACCCTTTTCAGTCTGGGAATGAAATACCACTGGAGTGCCACATAGAAACACAGCCATACCAGCATCGGCATCATCAATCGCCAGTCGCTTTGGGCTATGATCACCAGCATCGAGGTGAAGTACACCAGAATATACACGGCGACATCGAGCAGCTTCATCACGGTTTCACGCACCGCGAGCGCTGACTGCATCACCTTGGTGGCAATCCGGCCTGCAAATTCATTCTGATAAAAACCAATGCTTTGCTTGAGCAGGTAGCGGTGTGCCAGCCAGCGGATAGACATGGGATAGTTGCCAAGGAGGCTTTGATAAGCAATCAGGGCGTGCAGTAGCACCAACAGCGGAATTGCCACCAGTACCAGTAACGTCATGCCAAGCAGCGTTTTGCCTTCGTCCTGCAGCAGGGTAGCTGGGTCTTTATTCACCAGCCAATCCACCAACTGCCCCATAAAACCAAAAAGCGATACTTCAAGCGCCGCAAGCAGCGCTGTCAGCAGCGACATGCTGATCAGTGGTATTTCAAATCCACGCGTATAGTGTCTACAAAAAGCGAATAAGCCAGAGGGTGGCTTGGTCGCGTCTGTGTCCGGTAATGCTGGAGTCCAGCGCTCAAAAAGTTGAAAGAGTCTAATCATAATTCTTGGATTCCATTAACAATCGCCACAGCATATCCCAATTAAGAAAAGGGTGATGGTTAATTTCTGTTTCAGATTATGCTGATTTTCAAATAACAATCCGAAGGGGGATACCGGATTTGGGTTGAGGGCCGATTTCCGCTGGTTGATACCCCTGGGCTCAGGTAAAGTGATTTTACATTTACCCTATCCAGGTTTTGCCGTGTTCCAACAACTGCCCTCAGCGGAAATTTGCCAACGGGCGCGCATGAGCCGCGACGCCCGCTTCGACGGCCTGTTTTTTACCGGCGTGTTTTCCACTGGCATCTATTGCCGGCCTATCTGTCCGGCCGCCGCTCCCAAGGAGGAGAATGTCCGCTATTTCGCCTCTGCTCAGGCGGCTGCAGCAGCGGGTTTACGCCCTTGTCTGAGGTGTCGTCCCGAGTCGGCGCCCGGCTCATCGCCCTGGCGTGGTACTGCGACGACTCTGTTCAGGGCCATGGCGCTCATAGATGCCGGGGCATTAAATGCAACTGACGATGAAACGTACCAACCGGCTCAAACCCAGGCTCAGGCGATGGAAAGCCTCGCCGAGAGGGTAGGAGTTGGCAGCCGGTATCTTCGCAAGCTATTTGGTGAGCAGTTGGGTATGTCGCCCAAAGCCTACGGTGACTATCGCCGCCTGCTGCTGGCCAAAGCGCTCTTACATCAAACGTCACTGCCCATTACCGATGTGGCTTTTGCGGCTGGATTTGGATCGGTGCGGCGATTCAACGAAGTGTTCCGTGAGCGACTCTCGTTAACGCCAAGCGCCATCCGTGCCGACAGCAAGGTGAAGGACAGTGGCATCTGTCTGCAGTTAAGTTTCAGGCCCCCTTACGATTTTATGCGGCTCAGAGCCTTTTTTATGGCGCGGGCCATTCCCGGAGCCGAGTGGTTTTTTAACGATGCAGGTGAGCCCTGTTACGGCCGTACCCTCATGGTTGCGGGCGATGCGGGCTGGTTTGAGGCTTGTTTGCTGGCGGGTAAAAATGCCCTGGCGGTTAGTATCTTTCCGGGCGGGCGAGTCAGTGCGCTCAGCCAATGGCTTGCTGAAATCAAGCGGGTACTGGATATCGACGCCAACCTTTCCCTCATTCATGAACATATCCAGGGCCACATGCCCGAGGGTGTGGTGCTCAATACCATGACACTGCCGGGGGCAGGCAGTTTTTTTGAGGCCGCGTGCCGTGCGGTTTTGGGGCAACAGGTAAGCCTTGTGCAGGCAACAAGGCTCTTGGGTCTGCTGACAGCAGAAACCACGCCTGAAGTCGAGCTGGGAGGCAGGCGTTGCCGGGTATTTCCCACCGCTGAACAAGTAGCGTCGGCTACGCTCGAAAGCCTGAAAATGCCGGGAAGCCGGAAAAATGCACTGCGGGACATGGCGGCGCTCTTTAGCCGTGATCCCGTGCCCGATGATGCCACTTTGCTCGCTGTAAAAGGAATAGGCCCCTGGACCGTGAGTTATGCCCGCATGCGGGGATTGTCGGACCCGGATGTGTTGCTGGTCGGTGATTTGGTTGTAAAGCAAAAACTTACCGCCATGGGTTGGGCTAAGGTGCCTGATAGGCTAAAAAGTGACGTTTCTCCCTGGGGCAGTTATCTCACCCTGGCGCTGTGGCACACAGAAATCTAAAAAATCGACCTGAGGCCGTAAGCGTTCATCTGACGATATATCAAGCCGATTTTACGCGAAGCAATAACCGGCCAAAGATAACCGTTTTGAGCGGCCCCCTGGAAACCCATTAATTCATAAAGAGGCACCATGATGCGAATCGCCAATAATAGTTGCAAACTGCACGCACCCGCGCCGATGGCGGCGACTTGTACGCTGGAAAGTCCAGTGGGCACCCTGTGGCTGGGGGCGAGCGAGAATGGCTTAATGACGCTCAAAGCCGCTCCCTTTAACGATGTGCCAGTGTATCACTCAGAGCAAGCCGTCACCCGGGCAAAAGGACATTTACAGGCGGCATGCTCGCAACTTGCCGAGTTTTTTGAAGGTAAGCGCCATCAGTTTGATTTGGCGCTCGCCCCCAAAGGGACCGAGTTTCAGCGGGCCGTGTGGCAGGCGCTGCTCACCCTTCCCTGGGGCGAAACGGCCAGTTATTCGGATATAGCCCTTCAAATCGCCAGGCCAAAGGCGGTGCGGGCCGTTGGGGCGGCCAATGGCGCCAATCCGGTGGCAATCATCATTCCTTGCCACCGAGTGATAGGTAAGGGCGGGGCTCTGACTGGCTATGCATGGGGATTGAAAATGAAGGCGAGTCTGCTCAAACTCGAATCGGCAATACCTTCGCTGCGTTGATCCCGTCGATAAAAATACTGCGCTCAATCAAGTCCCGCCGAGCCCAGCCTCTGGCATAATGAGCTAAATAACCTCAGAGGGGACTTGCATGAAACACCTGTTTTGGATGGTTGAAGGGGTACTTGCCGGACGCTGTGGCCCTTGTTGTCAGCCCTGGGACCTGGGTGAACTCAAAGCTGTTGGTATAGGCGCTGTGGTGAGTCTGTCCGATGATGCGGGCGATCCCGATGCGCTCGCCAGGGCGGGTATTGCCCATTTGCACCGCCCTATTAAACGGAATGTTCCGCCGTTGGCAGAAGACGTCTCTCGGGCTGGTGAGGCCATTAGTGAAGCGCTTGCCTGGGTACTTGAGATGGAAGCTGCGCAGACTCCTGTGCTGGTGCACTGTGCCTTGGGTAATGACAGAACCGGCTTACTCATGGCCGCGTATCTGATGGCGCGGGGGGCCGCGCCTGTTCATGCGGTCAGTCAGGTTCGCAGCTTACGGGAGCAGGCCTTCACGGCCGAAGGTTGGGATCAATTAGTTTACGACGTGTTATATTCAATGCAGAATGAATCCAATTGAAAGCAAAAGGAATTCAACTGTATGCCCCCACGTGTTTCCTGGCGTTCATTTTGGCTGATGATCCTCGGATGTATCTCACTCGGGGGTTGCAGTAGTCTGCCTGAACTTAAAGATGCACCGCGGAGTTACAAGCTGACATCGGCGCCGGATAGCCTGATAGCCGGATACCTGGCAGAGCCACTGGCCGGTCACCCGGGGCAAAGTGGCGTGTTGCCCCTGTTTGAGGGGCTGGATGCCATGGTGGCCAGGTTGGCGCTGATAAAGTCCGCCGAAACCAGCATCGATTTGCAATATTACATCTTTCGCAACGATGACACTGGGCGACTTCTGGCCTGGCAGCTGCTGGATGCAGCAGACCGAGGCGTACGGGTACGTTTGCTGCTGGACGATACTGCCAGCGTCAATATTGACCGGCAGTTGGCGGTCATGGCGAGCCACCCGAATGTCTCCGTCAGGCTCTACAATCCATCGTCTCATCGCACCCTCAGGGCCTTGTCGTTTGTCACCGATTTCGGTCGCATGAATCATCGCATGCACAACAAATCACTGACGGTGGATAATCGCCTCAGCGTGGTGGGCGGGCGCAATATCGGCAACGAATATTTCTCCAATGACGAAGATGTAGAGTTTGGCGATCTCGACGTGTTGTTGACCGGACCGGTGGTAGAGCAGGTCTCTGACCAATTTGATGCCTATTGGAATGGCAGCAACACCTATCCGGTCGAGCTTCTGACCGAGCATCCCGTACAGTCCGATGAGCTCGCAGCCATGTATGACCAGATTGCCAACCAGAAGCGCCAGCTTGAGGAGCATCCCTATATACAGCGCCTCACCAAGTCGCCGCTGCTCAGACACATGGCGGACAATCGTCTGGAATGGTTTTGGGGGGAGGCGAAAGTTCTTGCCGATCCTCATGATAAGCGAGAAGGGCAAGCGGAAGCCTGGATGATCACGCCCTTGCTAGATGAGTTTCAGCAAACCCGGGAGCGCCTGGTTATCATTTCGCCTTACTTTGTTCCCACAACAGAGGGCGTCAGATTGCTTACCGGGCTTGCCAAGCGCGGTGTCGCGGTAACCGTGATCACCAATAGCCTGGCTGCCACCGACGTGCTGGCGGTTCATTCCGGTTACAAGGGATATCGTGAGGCACTCCTTCGCGCGGGAGTTTCCCTGTATGAAGTGAAAGCGACCGGCAAGCGCCCGAGTCATTCCTGGAAAGGCAGCTCCCGCTCCAGTTTGCATGCCAAGAGCTTTTTGTTTGACGATGACAGGCTCTTTGTCGGCTCCTTTAATTTTGATCCGCGTTCGGCCTGGCTTAATACTGAAATGGGGGTCATGGTTAATCAGGGGGAGCTGAATCAGAAAATTCATGCCTGGCTGCCCCAGTTTTTAACCAACAAAACTTACCAGGTGAAGCTTGGCAGCGATGGCCTCTACTGGCATGAACTCAGTTCGGGAAAAGATATTTATGCCGAGCCCCAGGCCGGATTTTGGCGCCGCTTTATGGCCGATGTGCTGGCGCTGTTTCCACTGGAATCCCAGCTTTAATCCTGTGAAGGGGAACTATGAAGAGTAAAGCCAATCAATCCCAGGGTCTGCTGCTGTTTCATTTGAGTCGCTCGCAGCTGTTTGCCATCGGTACCCTGAAAATCCGTGAGCTGGTGCCTTACACCCAGCTTAATGCACTGCCCCAGTCACATCCCGCGGTGATGGGTACAGCTACCGTACGCGGCCAGACCATTTCCGTTATCGACATGGCCGCCGCCGTAGGCTATCCGCCGGTGACCGACGAAGAGCGCAGCAAGTGTTTTATCATCATCACCGATTGCCAGCGGATGTTGATAGGTTTTTTGGTGCGTGGCATAGATAAAATCATCGAGTGTAACTGGCGCGATATTCTGTCACCGCCCGACAATCTGGGCCGGAATGCCTTTTTAACCGGTGTCACCCGCTATCAGGATAAGCTCGTCCAATTACTCGATGTTGAGCTGCTGCTGTCGAAAATCTTCCCCATCAAGGAAGACAAACGCATAGGTATTCTCACCGATGTGCAGCGTGAGCAGCTCAAACCCATGAATATTCTGCTGGTGGACGACTCCAAGGTGGCGCGAAAGCAGCTTTCCGATGCCCTTGATGCCATCAATATCAGTTACCGAGTGGCGTCAAACGGCCGGGATGCCTTGTCCATGATGACTCAGAGCGCCGATGACAAGCGGCCGGTGGACATTCTGGTCAGTGACATTGAGATGCCGGGCCTGGATGGCTACGAATTGGCGTTTGAAGTGAAAAATGATACGGCGCTGGCCGCTGCTTACATCATTTTGCACACGTCGCTCTCCAGTGAAATCAGTGTCAGCCAAGCCAAGCAGGTAGGGGCCGATGAGGCCCTGACCAAGTTTGATGCCCAGGAGCTGATTGCCGCCATGCTCAGGGGCGTAGAGCGCAGGGCCGGATCACAGAGTTGATGTTTTTGTTGACGATGTGAAAGCAATTCGACCACTGCACCCCCTCATACCGCCAAATGCAGAGCCTTTGCTGGACAAAGCCTCTGCTTTTCGATACAACCCAAAGCCGGGATGCAAAGTCCTTAAGGCCCCAGTGGCCCATAACGATAACAACGACAGGTCAAGTCATGAGTACTGAAAAATCATTGCTGGCAAATGCTGCCGGTGGCAGCCTGGTGCTGCAAATTTTTGTGGGGATCATCGCCGGTGTGGCCCTGGCCGGATTCAGCCCTGAGGCTGCCAATCAGGTCGCTTTCCTGGGTGACCTCTTTGTGGGAGCGCTCAAGGCCATCGCGCCCGTACTGGTGTTTGTGCTGGTTGCATCGTCAATCGCCAATCAGGTGTCAGGTGCGCAGACCAATATGCGTCCCATCATCCTGTTATATCTGGTGGGTACCTTTGCTGCGGCGCTGACGGCGGTACTGATGAGTTTTGCCTTCCCGACCAGCCTTGTTCTGATTGATGCGGCCGCAGGCGCCAATCCGCCAGAGGGGATAGGTCAGGTGCTCAACACCTTGCTGTTCAAACTGGTGGATAACCCGGTTAATGCCCTGATTAACGCCAACTATATTGGTCTGCTCGCATGGGGTGTGGGGCTGGGCATCGCGCTGCGTCACGCAAGCACCAGCACCAAAAACATGCTGCATGATGTCAGCCACGGCGTGTCTCAGCTGGTGCGTTTCGTTATCTGTCTCGCACCGATAGGGATTTTTGGCCTGGTGGCTGCCACTATCGCTCAAACCGGCTTTGAGGCCCTGGCGGCCTATGCCCAACTGCTTGGCGTATTGCTTGGGGCCATGGCAGTGATAGCCTTTGTGGTTAACCCGCTGATTGTATTTTTGAAAATTCGTCGCAACCCTTATCCGTTGGTGTTCAAGTGCCTGCGCGAAAGTGGTGTTACTGCGTTCTTTACCCGCTCCAGCGCAGCCAATATTCCGGTGAACATGGCGCTCTGCGAGCGTCTAAAGCTGCATGAGGATACTTACTCAGTCTCTATCCCCCTGGGGGCGACCATCAATATGGCCGGTGCCGCCATCACCATCACCGTGCTCACGCTGGCGGCTGTGCATACCCTGGGTATTGAAGTCGACCTGGCCACAGCGCTGTTGCTCAGTGTTATTGCGGCTGTTTCGGCCTGCGGCGCTTCAGGCGTGGCCGGTGGCTCTTTGCTGCTTATCCCGCTTGCGTGCTCCTTGTTTGGCATTTCCAACGATATCGCGATGCAGGTAGTGGCCGTAGGCTTCACCATAGGCGTCATCCAGGACAGCGCTGAGACCGCACTGAACAGTTCCACCGACGTGCTCTTTACCGCAGCGGCCTGTGAAGCGGCAGAGCGCAAAGCCTAAGTTGCTAACAATGACAAATGGCTGAAAAAGCGGCAGTATTAAGTTACTGCCGCTTTTTTATTGTCAGCGAAAAAGATCCCGGGAGGTCACAGATGCGACTGGTGGACTTTACCGCGCTGGACAGCACCAGAGATTGGTACAGTGTGACCGACGCTCTTATGGGGGGCTTGTCCAGAGCGCAATTTCAAACATCGCCCAAGGGCCATGGACTGTTCACCGGCTATGTTTCCCGCGCCAATGGGGGTGGTTTTGCTTCTGTCTATCTGGATTTTGCGCCGAGGGATGTGAGCGCCTTTCAGGGGGTTGAACTGGAAATCGCCGCGCCAGAGCGCGCCTTTAAAGTGAACCTGAAAGACACACACTGTGGCGATCGCCATGTTTATCAGGCGCCGCTGGGAGACACCTATGCAGGGCAGGGGCTTTGGCGACGTTACCGCATTCCCTTCAGGCAGTTTGTGGCCATGCGACGGGGCCTGACAGTCACGGCGCCGCGGCTGGACCTTCATCAGCTAAAAAGCCTGGGTTTGGTGGCTGGCGGTGCAGATGAAGGGGAATTTCAGTTGCCGGTGCGCAGTATCTCCTTTTATAAGGCTTAACCACACGGCAGTTTAACCAAGTAGCAGCACCAACCTGTGTCTTTTGGGGTATCGTGCTTAACACGATTCTTCGCGCTATGGGGCCAACCACTCTTTCCATCGGTTATCTAATGACATCTTTGTACCAATGGCATTTCCACATCCTATTCCGGCAAGTCACCCCTACTTAAGCAAAGTGTGAATTTCGCATAAATAGTGATTAAGCTCGCGTTTTTATTTTTCTCTTGGGTTACACTGCCCACAAAGAAAACAGCAAAATTCAAATCTGGATTTTTTACTGATTTTTATCTTATTGGTTACGGGTTTTTAACCTCTGAGTGGGGTTTCGGGAGAAAAGGTTTCATGGCGTCTGTGCAGCATGCAGTAAGTGTTTTGGACATGTTTATTGCAACAGAAAATATGCATAGGAATTCAACCGTGTCAGCGTTCGAAAAACGTCGACGTCTTACGGGGCGGGAGGCAGATATGAATGTACGTGAGTTGGTTGGCCGCTGGGTCGATGAACGGCCTGAACAGGGCGATAGCTTGTCGCTTTACAAAGAGTCCGGGCGGTATTTTCTGGAGACCTGGTTCAGCGATGGCTGTCACAGCCGTGATGAAATGACTGTGACTGAACACACTAAAGGTTTGCGTCTCGATGATGTGGGCGGCAACTTTTTCGGTGAGTTCTTTGTTGTTACCGAGGCTGGTTTGGAATTCCACAACTTCCGCGGTTGCTTCTACCGTGCGCCTGTCTGCGAAGAGACTCTGGTCGCCTGAGTGCCGCCGATTATTCAGGCCTAAAAGGGCGCTCGGCTGACAAAGGTCATGGGCTTGTTTGACCAGGGGTGTTTAAAGCTGAGTCGCTCTGCGTGCAGGCAGAGCCTGGGTGATGCCTCTTCCACCGTGCCTTGGCCGAATTCCTGGGTTCTGCCATAGAAGTCGTCCCCCAGAATGGGATGCCCAAGCGACAGCATATGTACCCGTAACTGATGGGTGCGCCCTGTTTCAGGCTCCAGCGCTACCAGGGTTGAATTCTCGCGCCGCGCCAGTACCCGATAGTGGGTAACCGCCGGGCGGCCTTCCGCCATGTCCACCTTCTGCCAGGGCGGATTGCTTCTGTCTTTGCCAAGGGGCAGGTCTATCGTGCCTTCATCCTGTTCGATGATCCCTGCCACTTGTGCTAGATAGCGTTTTTCAGTGTCCCGATTTTGAAACTGGGTCTTTAAATTGGACTCGGCTTTTTTGCTGCGGGCAAACACCATGATGCCCGAGGTGGCACAATCCAGACGGTGGACCAGTATGGCCTCTGGATAGAGCCTGCACAGACGGGTAATGGCACTGTCGTGGGTGTGCGCTGCCATGCCGGGGTTTGATAGCAGGCCCGATGGTTTATTGATGATGATGAGGTCTCGGTCGATATAGCGAATATCGAGCCAGGGGACTGCCGGGGGGCGGTAGTCAAAAATCTCCATCAGGCCTCCTTCGTTGGCGCACACTTGGGGTTGAGTGGCGCATTCTACGAAGTTTCAACGGCTATTGCAGCAGTTCGGTGAGGAAAAGCCGTGCTCTGAGAGCGGGTTCCGTACTCACACCCCGGGTAACGAAACGTACTTCGCCCCTGGCATCCACCACATACAGGGATGGAAAACCGCTTACACCGAAATGCGTTGTAAGCGTGCCCTTGTCATTGATTGCGTCGAATCCATAGCCTTTTTCTTTGAGGAAGGCTATCACGTCTGTATCACTGCCCGAGTCGGCAGCGATGGCCAGTACCGGATAATCTCCGGCTATGTTGTCGACCGCTGGCGAGGTGAGCTTGCAGGCACCGCACCAGCTTGCAAAAAAATACACCAGTGTGGGTTTACCTGTGGCGGAAGGCAGCGACAGGCTGGTGCCGTTGACCCCTTTGGCGGCAATGACAGGCGCGGTGTCTTTCAGCATATCTTTTTGAAAATAAGCCGAAATACCGTAAAAAAGCCCAATAGCTATCAGGGCTTCGACCAGCAGGCGTTTGGTTTTACTGCGAGGAGCGGGGGCGTCATTCATTTACAGGTATTGCTCTGGTGTGGTGCGGGCCAGACGTCTGGAATAAGCCATCAGCTGCGGATACAGGGTGCGAAACGCAATCTCCAACTCCATGTCGAGCTGTTCAACGGCCGCTTCGGCACCATCGAAAATCTCGGGGCGCGAGAGTCTTCGCCTAACACCGGCAATGGCGGCGTTGATCCCACTGCGACTACCATAGGCGCCCAACCAGTCTTCATCACACATTCTGGGGGCGATGGCGGCAAGCTTTGGCGGCAAATGGTCACAGGTACGAAGCACCTCATAGGCACGCTGGCAGAAGATATCCAACGTCTCATGGTGATACTCTTCCCAGTCCCTGGCCAGGCGATGATCGAAACCTAAATCAATCAGTAAAGGGGCCGCTCGACTTAAATGCCGGGGGAATTTGGCCAGCATGTCTTTGAAGATCTCATGCTCATCGGTGATTTTGTCGATTTGCCGATGCAGCCACAATCCCTGTTGCAGTGGTTTGGTGAACTGGTCGATGGGGCCTTTGGCAAAGTCGCCGGCAAGGTTGGCCGCAAGGCTCGTTTGGCTGATATCTGCCAGGTGCAAGTGTGCTAGAAAATTCATATTTTGGGCTTGGTGTGGTGCAAGGGTTCAAGGTATCACGACCACCGATGTCCAGGAAACCCCAATATTAGTTTGCTGCACAGCGACTGGGTCCTGAGGGAGGTAACATCCATATCCGGGGTAACTGCTATCTGAGATTATGGAGGATGTGAAATGGGGTTATCCGCACCTTTGTCATAGGGATGCCCAGTGTCATACGAATACCCAATGTCATACGAATGCCCAGTCTCATACAAGTGCCCAGTCAAATACGCCAGTCAGGCGAACTCTCCCGCAAACCCCATAAACACCGCAAGCCACGTAAACAAGCCACGTAAAAAAGTCGGGTTCGGCATGCACTTTGAGCAGTTGGACACCGCTTCAGACACCCATATCCATGCCAAGAGTACTCAAAGAGCTATGCAAAGGTCCAAGTCGTCTTGATCTCGGCCGCCTGTGCCCCTAGACTACGCGCGTCTTTTTTGGCCATGGCGTGAGAGTTATAGATGCGAGTAGCTGACTTTACCTTTGATCTTCCCGATGAACTGATTGCCCGCTATCCCATGGCAGAGCGCACCGCGTCGCGTCTGTTGCATCTGGACGGCAGCACTGGTGCCTTGGCCGATCGTCAGTTCACCGATATTCTGGCGCTGATTGAGCCGGGCGATCTGATGATTTTCAATAACACCCGGGTGATACCGGCTCGTCTCTTTGGCCAAAAGGCAAGCGGCGGCAAGTTGGAGATCCTGGTGGAGCGTATGCTTGATGACAAGCGCATTTTGGCCCATGTTCGCTCGTCCAAATCCCCCAAACCCGGCGCCGAGATTATCCTGGACGGCGGCTTTAAGATGACGATGGATGCCCGTCATGATGCACTGTTTGAGCTGTCGCTCAAGGATGATAAGACCATCCTCGAAGTGCTTGAAGCCGTAGGCCATATGCCGCTGCCGCCTTATATCGATCGCCCCGATGAAGATACCGACAAAGAGCGTTATCAAACCGTCTATAACGAGCGCCCCGGCGCCGTTGCGGCTCCTACTGCCGGTCTTCACTTCGATGAAAGCATACTCGCCGCCCTCAAAGCCAAAGGTGTGGACATGGCATTTGTGACCCTGCACGTGGGAGCGGGTACCTTTCAGCCGGTGCGGGTAGACAACGTGCTCGAGCACAAAATGCATTCAGAATGGGCCGAAGTACCTGCCGATGTGGTTGAAAAAATCCGCGCCACCAAGGCCGCAGGTAAGCGGGTGATTGCCGTGGGGACCACCTCAGTGCGCTCCCTCGAGAGTGCCGCCAAGGCAAGTGAGGGTGAACTCGAGCCATTTTGCGGTGATACCGATATCTTTATCTTCCCCGGTTTCGAGTTCAAAGTAGTCGATGCCATGGTGACCAACTTCCACCTGCCGGAGTCGACACTCATCATGCTGGTGAGCGCCTTTGCCGGCTTCGATGAGGTAATTGGCGCCTATCGCCATGCAGTTGAACAAAAATACCGCTTTTTCAGTTATGGCGATGCCATGTTTGTGACTAAAAAAGCCCCCTAAACGCTTTTTTTGATTTAAAATGCCTGCCCAACCATCTGGTTGGGCTTTTTTTTGGTGGCAGCGCCTTGAAGGGGCTAGCTGCCACCCCCATGTGAGTTGAATCGGCCGTTTGGCCCTCAATGCAGTCAGACTGTTTCTCTGACGAGGTCATTATGAAATTTGAATTGATTACTACCCAGGGTCGCGCCCGTCGCGGCAGACTGGTTTTCGAGCGTGGCACGGTAGAAACCCCGGCCTTTATGCCTGTGGGTACCTACGGCACAGTCAAGGGCATGACCCCGGAAGAAGTGCGTGCTACCGGCGCCGATATCCTGCTTGGCAACACCTTCCATCTGTGGTTGCGCCCCGGTGAAGAAATCATGCGCAAGCACGGCGATCTGCACGACTTTATGAACTGGCAGCGTCCTATTCTCACCGACTCGGGCGGTTTCCAGGTATTCAGCCTTGGCGATATCCGTAAGATCACCGAGGAAGGTGTGCATTTCCGCTCGCCCATCAACGGCGAAAAGATTTTTATGGATGCCGAAAAGTCGATGCAAATCCAGCACTCGCTCGGCAGTGACGTAGTGATGATTTTCGATGAGTGCACGCCCTATCCGGCGACGCACGACGAAGCGCGCAAGTCCATGCAGATGTCGCTGCGCTGGGCCAAGCGCTCTCGCGATGAGTTTGATCGCCTCGAAAACCCCAACTCTCTTTTTGGGATTATTCAGGGCAGCGTGTACGAAGATTTGCGTGACGAGAGCCTAAAAGGGCTTCTCGAAATCGGTTTTGACGGTTATGCCGTCGGTGGTCTGGCGGTGGGTGAGCCCAAGGAAGACATGCACAGAGTGCTTGAGCATGTGTGTCCGCAAATCCCGGCCGACAAACCACGTTATCTGATGGGGGTAGGTAAACCGGAAGATTTGGTTGAAGGCGTGCGTCGTGGTGTCGACATGTTCGACTGTGTAATGCCCACCCGTAATGCCCGCAACGGTCATCTGTTTACCAGCGAAGGTGTTATCAAAATTCGCAATGCGCGTCATCGTGATGACACATCGCCACTCGATCCTAAATGTGATTGCTATACCTGCACCAATTATTCCCGTGCGTATTTGCATCATTTGGATCGTTGCAACGAAATCCTCGGAGCCAGGCTCAATACCATTCACAACCTGCGTTATTACCAAAGGTTGATGGAGGGTTTGCGCGGCGCCATTGAGACGGGTACATTAGACGCCTTTGTTGCGGACTTCTATACCAGTCAAGGGCGTGAAGTTCCTGAGTTAAAAGACTAACAATCAAGCAATAAGAAGAGAAAGCTATGTTTATTTCTAACGCGTATGCCAATGCAGCCGGTGCAGCACCCCAGGGTGGCGGTACCATGGAACTTGTGATCATGCTGGGCCTGTTTGGCCTGATCTTCTACTTTATGATCTTCCGTCCTCAGTCCAAGCGCGTCAAAGAGCACAAGGCACTGATGTCTTCCCTGTCCAAGGGCGATGAAGTACTCACCAGCGGTGGCATCCTCGGTAAAATCGCCAAGATTACCGAAGACAGTGACTACGTACTGCTGGCGCTGAATGACAGCACCAACATCACCATCAAAAAGGACTACATCGCAGCGGTATTGCCAAAAGGCTCTATCCAGTCCCTGTAAGCCAAGAGGGCGAAAGGCGTGCTAAATAAATACCCAATGTGGAAGAACATCATGGTGGTGCTGGTCATCGCCATTGGTGGCTTCTATGCGCTGCCCAACCTGTTCGGCGAGGATCATGCCGTACAGGTCGTGGCTACCCGTGGTGCAGACGTTACCGCAACTACCCAATCTGACGTGTCAGCAGCGCTGACCGCCAAGGGCATTGGCATCAAGCGATCTGAGCTTGAAAATGGCCAGTTGCTGGTGCGTGTGGCCAATGCTGAAGATCAGCTCACAGCCAAAGAAACCATTGCCGAATTGCTGGGCGACAAATACACAGTAGCCCTTAACCTGGCACCGGCCACTCCTGAGTGGCTGGAGTCAGTGGGCGGCAGCCCCATGAAGCTGGGTCTCGACCTTCGCGGCGGTGTGCACTTCCTGATGGAAGTGGACATGAGCGAAGCCATCCGCAAGATGGAAGAGGCCAAGATTGCCGATTTTCGCAGTCAGCTTCGTGAAGAGCGTATTCGCTATGCCGGTGTGCATCGCACCGTGCGCGGTATCGAAATCAAGTTCCGTGACGCCGAGACTCTGTCTCAGGCAGAACGATTCCTGAAGAGCCGTGGCAATGACATGGTGTTTTCGGATATCTCCAGTGGTGACAACGTGGTACTGCTGGCGGTGATGAGCGAGGCCTACCTCAAGCAAATCAAAGAGGAAGCCCTGCTGCAAAACATCACGACCATCCGTAACCGTGTGAACGAGCTGGGTGTGGCTGAGCCTGTGGTGCAGCGTCAGGGTGCTGAGCGCATCATCGTGGAACTTCCCGGCGTACAGGACACTGCCCGCGCCAAAGAAATTCTGGGTGCCACAGCCTCCATTGAATTCCATATGGTGGATGAAAAAGCCGACGTGGCTGCTGCTGCCAATGGCCGTGTGCCAGCCGGCAGCGAGCTGTATCAGCGCCGCGAAGGCGGCCCTGTGGTACTGAAGAAAGAAGTGATGCTGACCGGTGACCATATTACCGGTGCTCAGCCTTCTTTCGACGAATACAGCCGTCCACAGGTCGCTATTCAGTTGGATGCCAAGGGTGGGGAAATCTTCTCCAACGTTACCAAGGACAACATCGGCAAGCCGATGGCGACCCTGTTCATTGAATACAAGGACAGCGGTGAGCGTAACCCCGATGGCAGCGTGAAGATGCGTAAAATCGAGGAAGTTATCTCGGTTGCCACCATTCAGGCACGCCTTGGCCGTAACTTTGTTATCACCGGTCTGACCCACAGCGAGTCGCAGAATCTGGCGCTCTTGCTGCGTGCCGGTGCACTGATTGCTCCTGTATCCATCGTGGAAGAACGCACCATTGGTCCAAGCCTGGGTGCCGAAAACATCGAAAACGGTCTGCAGGCGATGATCTGGGGTATGGTTGTGGTACTGGCCTTTATGCTGGTGTACTACCGTGCCTTCGGTGTGATTGCCAACCTGGCGCTGTGTGCCAACCTCATCATGGTGGTGGGCGTGATGTCCATGATCCCGGGTGCGGTGCTGACCCTGCCGGGTATTGCCGGTATGGTATTGACTGTGGGTATGGCTGTTGACGGCAACGTACTGATTTATGAGCGTATCCGTGAAGAGCTTCGTGCCGGTCGCAGCGTACAGCAGGCTATCCACGAAGGTTATGGCAACGCACTGTCGACCATCGCCGACGCCAACATCACCACCTTCCTGACGGCTCTGATTTTGTTTGCTGTGGGTACAGGTGCGGTAAAAGGCTTTGCCGTGACCCTGATGATTGGTATTGCCACCTCCATGTTTACTGCCATTGTGGGTACACGAGCTATCGTGAACGCCCTCTGGGGTGGTAAGCGTGTGAAGAAATTGTCGATTTAAGGAAGCCCATATCATGTTTCAGATTTTAGATATTAAAGGCTCCATCAATTTCTTACGACACGCTGCGCCCATCAGTATCCTGTCTGCCATTTTGGTGGTGGGTTCGCTGGTGTCGCTGGCGACGCGTGGCATTAACTGGGGTCTGGACTTTACCGGTGGCACCGTGGTGGAGATGGAGTTCTCCAAGCCGGTTAATCTCGAGACACTGCGCAACAACCTGACCGAGCCTCTCGTTGCCGGCGCCGTGGTACAGAACTTCGGTTCGAGCCGTGACGTGCTGGTGCGTCTGCAGGTACGTGAAGGCGTGAAGAGTGACGCCCAGGTGCGTGTTGTCATGGCCAAAGCCACAGAACTCGACCCCGAAGTTACCCAGAAACGGGTGGAATTTGTCGGTCCGCAGGTGGGTAAGGAATTGGCAGAGCAGGGCGGCCTCGCGGTACTGGTGGCGCTTATCTGTATCCTTATTTACGTGTCGTTCCGCTTCGAGTGGCGTCTTGCCGCAGGTTCGGTAGCCGCACTGGCTCACGACGTTATCGTGACCCTGGGCGTGTTCTCTGTGCTGCAGCTGGAGTTTGACCTCACGGTATTGGCGGGTCTCTTGACCGTTGTGGGTTACTCGCTAAACGACACTATCGTGGTATTCGACCGCATCCGTGAGAACTTCCTCAAGATGCGTAAGGGCACCCCGGAAGAGGTGGTCAACAACTCCATCACCCAGACGATGAGCCGTACCATCATTACGACAGGTACCACGCTCATTACCGTGGTGGCCTTGTTCCTCAAGGGCGGCACCCTTATTCACGGCTTCGCCACGGCGCTGCTGCTGGGTATTGTGGTGGGTACCTATTCGTCTATCTACGTGGCGAGTTATCTGGCCATTCGTCTTGGCATCAACCGTGAGCACATGATGCCGGTAGAAGTCGAGAAGGAAGGCGCCGACCAGCCTTCCATTATGCCTTAAGCGGCATAACGACCTTAAAAGCCACCCTTCGGGGTGGTTTTTTTATGGCTCATTTTCGTAAATACCAAACAGCATGTTCTAAAAATGTTAACAATGTCGGCTTTTCAGTGCTCGATTTTACAGCGATTTGTCGCTAGCATGGGCTGGCCCGGGAGTGGGGCATATATCAAAAGAGACAGCAGTAGTTGTAGGAAAGTCCGATGGAACAACGTAAATGTTTATTGGCCGGTGGCAATTTGCTGCAGGCCCACACCTGGAAAGGGCTGTTACAGGTTGCCGGTATACAGGTGGAACTCAGAGGCGAGGCGCTGCTCGGTGGTGTAGGTGAACTGCCGGTGGATCTGCAAAACGTGGAGTTGTGGGTCAATGAATCTGAGCTCGCCAAGGCCCAAAGCCAACTCGACAGTCTGGGCGGCGACCGTCCCCAATGGCAATGTTTGAACTGCCATGAGATGAATGAGGCCAGCTTTGAGCTGTGTTGGCACTGCAGTTCTGAGCGTAGCGAAGCCCATAACTGAACTTGTGCATGCATCACTTGTGAAGCCCTGACCATAGCACTACACTGGTCGCAAAAGGGCATCATAAGGAATTCAAAATGCAGCATAATCCCGGATTTGTTGCCTTGGTTGAATCAATACTTCCCAAGGTTACAGAAATTACCGTTGAGGAGTATCAGGCTGACGACAGCTGGCAACTGCTCGACGTGCGTGAAGACCACGAATGGCTTAAAGACCGGCTTCCAGGTGCCAGACATCTGGGCCGCGGCATTCTTGAGCGGGATGTGGAAACCCGTTTCCCCGATAAATCAACTCCCTTGTTGCTCTACTGCGGTGGTGGCTATCGCTCTGCATTGGCGGCGTATAACCTGCAACTCATGGGGTACACCAAGGTGGCGTCTCTGGTGGGGGGCTACAAAGCCTGGGTTGCCCGTCAACTGCCGCTGGTGACCGACTAGGACCGCAGATGCAATATTTTCCCCTGTTTGTTGATACCCGCGATCGCTCGGTTCTGGTGGTGGGGGGCGGTGATGTGGCCGCCCGTAAGCTGGAGCTGCTTTGCCGCACTGACGCGCTGATCACCGTTATTGCCACTGAAGCCTGTGCTGAGATCCAGGCGCAAAAACGCAGCGGCCGCATTACGCTCCATGAGCGCCCCGTCAACGAGGATGATATTTGCGATTGGGATTTGCTGTACCTGGCCACCAATGACGAATCGCTGAATGTGCGTCTTGCCGGAGTTGCCAGGCGCCGGAATATTTGGGCAAATGTGGTAGACAACCCAGCGTATTGCGACTTTATCACGCCCTCCATCGTCGACCGTGGCCGCCTGGTTGTCGCCATCAGTACGGCTGGCGCCGCCCCTGTGTTTGCCAGAGACATTCGGGCACGCCTG
This sequence comes from Shewanella amazonensis SB2B, assembly GCF_000015245.1. Taxonomy (NCBI): domain Bacteria; kingdom Pseudomonadati; phylum Pseudomonadota; class Gammaproteobacteria; order Alteromonadales; family Shewanellaceae; genus Shewanella; species Shewanella amazonensis. Next base: position 2,646,757 of record NC_008700.1, on the reverse strand, counting down.
GAAGCCTGGCTGCCGCCCTCACTGACGCCCCTGTTCGACTTTATTGCGACGCGGCGGCAACAGGTACAGGAAACCCTTGCCACAGTGCCAGCCCGTCGACGTTTCTGGGAGCGGTTTTTTGCCCTCAACGGAGACAGATTTGATGCTCAGACAGAGCTTCATTTCGAAGATGCGTTTTTGTCCCTCGATGGTCAGGGCGAGCTGCTGCTGATTGATGAGGATACTTCACCGAGGCTGTTGCCCATTGCCGCCATGGCCATGTTGCAGCGCCTCGATATTATTGAAACCGACGCCAGTCTGCCGACAGAGCTCAATGAACTGCTCAGACGTGACGCCGAGCGCAGGCCACCTTCTTCTTTCGCTGCTCTGGACAAGTCGCTGGAAACGGGTAAACGTGTGCTGGTATACGCTGATTCGGCCCAGATAAAGGCGCTGCGGGCCCATTTCCCTCAGGCCAGGCATCTGAGGCCTGGCGCGCTTTAACGCCGTTTCGTCATCGCCATGACGCTTAAGTCCGATGTCCATAAAGTCAGCTTTGAGATTGCCGATCTGCGCCGTGGCTACTTTGGCTATCACAAACTGACACTGGCACGGCATCCATCCGAGACCGAGCAGCGATTGATGCTGAGACTGCTGGCCTTTGCACTCTATGCCTCGGCCGAGCTTAAATTTGTCGGTGAGCTGTGTAATCAGGACGAGCCCGAGCTCTGTGAACAGGCGCTGGATGGTCGTTATCTGTTTTGGGCAGAATTTGGTCTGGCGGATGAGCGGCGGATAAAGCGCGCTGTCCACCGGGCCGATAAGGTGGTCGTGTTCGCCTACGGCGGGCAGGATTTAGCTCATTGGTGGGATGATATGGCAGGAAAATGCACCCGAATCGACAGCCTGTCTGTGCTCGCGTTTGATAATCCAAGCCTGGAGACCCTGTTGCCCTTCGTGGCCAAAACCATGGCGCTGGCGGTCAATATCGATGAGGATGGCAGCGTGAGAATATCCAATGGTCAATACGACGTGGTGGTTGTCCCCCGGGTTCTCAAATAGCGCTATTCAATCGCCTCGGCAGAACACGGCGTATCTTAACATTGCGGTATTTACAGACTGAATATCCCATCAATAAAAAAGGAGCCTCAAGGCTCCTTTTTCACAGACTCAACCGATTATTGGAACGAGATTTCCCATGAGTCGATGTAGCCAGTGTCGCGGCGTGAGCTGTCAACGGCTTTGAGCTTCCAGGTACCCTGAGACTCAACACCTGTGGCATTCACAGTGTAAGTCTTGTTGATGTTATCGGTACCTGCACCTGTGTTGTCGTGCAGCACGGCTACCTGACCACTTGGAGTGATAAGTTCGACCTGCAAATCGCCAATGTAGGTGTGTACGATGTTCACTTTCACAGTGACAGTGCCCGCATCGCCAGTGCGGCTTACATCGATAGGGCTGCTGATCCCGGCGGTGTTGTTGTCCGGAATGCTGTAGTTATCGGTGTTGGTGTAAGTCGCAGGGCCCGTGGTGCCGCCAGTGCTGCCGCCGGTGGGGGCAGTGTAGCTTGCCACCAGGTTCACACCACTGAAGGCGCTGTAACCCTGTACCATGACATAGTAGGTACCGGCCTGTGCGGTGGTGATTGGGCAAGACTCAGTGTTACCCCCTTTCCATGGGCGGCAATCATAGCTGCTGGTGGTTGGAGCCGCACCGTACTGAACGTACAGATCCGCATCACCGCTGCCACCGCTCATGGCAAAGTTCAGGTTGGTGGCACCGGCAGGCACATCGATGAAGAAGTGCAGCTCTTCATTCTTGGCACCGGCGAGGTTGCTCTTGGCAACACCATTGGTCATCTCGGCGTCTGAGCCGCCATTGTTGCCACCACCGTTGGTTGGGCCGTCACAGGAAGCGTCCAGATACTCTTTGGCGGCAACTGCATCAACCAGACCATAACCTGTCTTGTCATCACGGCCAGCTACATCCAGATCTTCGGCAGTCGTACGCAGGGCAGCACGCACCTGAGCGGCGCTACACTCCGGATGATAACTCCACACCAAAGTGGCTACACCGGAAACGTGCGGGGTCGCCATGGACGTACCATTGTAGTACTCGTAGTCCTTTCCGCCTTCGCTGGATACGGTCACACTGGAACCAATATGACTGCGCAGCGCCAAACCGGTGGCGCGGTCAACCGACACTGACACCTTGGTCAACTCGCTGTTGGTGTCCACCACAAAGGGATTTTGCAGGCCGGGCAGGGCGGTGTTTGAGTAAACGATGGTGGCAGAAGCACCGGCGTTTTGACAGGCCTTGGCCGCGTTGATTTCAGGGTAGCTTGAACCCTGGTTGCCTACACGCTCAACCAGACACACCTTGCCGGCCATGTTGCCACAGTTAAAGGTGCTGCCAGACACGCTGCACTCGGCCAGGGTGGCCGTCACAGTGCCGTTGATTGGTGCTGGAGCATAGCTGGTACCGGATTTTACCAAGCGGTTATGAGGTACAACACCGTTGTTGAAGTAAGACTGACCAGCAACCACGATGTCAGACAAACGGCCTTCGCCGCGGGTCACGGTAGACAGAATGGCTTCGCCGGGGCCGGATACTTCCACTTGATTGGTGTACTGAGAAAACGCAGCATGCTGCTTGGTGCTGTCTACGGCAGCAACCGATACCACGCTATCGTAAGATGCCGGGTAGCTGTGGGTGTTATCACCGTCGTTACCCGCGGCAGCAATCAGCAGCACGCCGTTGTTGTAGTGGGCCGCCAGGGCGTTGCGCTCAGTGGTACTTGAGCTGGCACCGCCCAGAGACATACTGACGACGTTGGCGCCGTTAGCCACACAGGTGTCCACGGCACTGACCAGGCTTGAAGAATAACCCCAGCCGGCTTCGTTGAACACTTTGATAATATGGATATTGGCATTTTGGTTTGGCAGCACGCCCACCACGCCTTCACCGTTGGCAATGGCCGCAATGGTGCCAGCTACGTGGGTGCCGTGGGCGTTGTTGTTGCCTGGTTCGAACCAGTTGCCGGTGCCTGAGTTATTGGTACCGGTCACATTGTTGCCTGACAGATCGGCATGACCACGGTCATAGCCTGAGTCAATGATACAGATGGTGCGGTTGCCGCTCAGGTTATCGGCCAGCTGAGTTGCACCAACAAAGGTTTGACCCCAGGGGGTGGTTTCAGCAAGCAGACGACGTGGCACGTCTTCTTCCACAAATTCAACATCGGCACGGGCGCGCAGGGCCTTGATGCCATTGTTGTCCAGCTTCACGGTGTAAGCGTTGCTGCGACCGATACGCTTCATTTCTTTGGCACTGGCGGCATTCAGGGCACGGTGGTGACCATAGACTTCATGGCTGCGTGGCTGATACTGCATGCTGTTGAGTGTGTCTTCAGCATTGTAAAGCTCGGTGGCGGCATTGTTTTTGAATTTAACTACATAGCGCTTTGGTAGCGGGGAGTTTTCGCCTTTGGCGAAGACTGCGTCGGTAGGTGCGGCATGAACACCGGCAGAGACTGCCAGTGCGAGGGTCGATAAACCCAGGGCTAAAGTTTTTTTGTGTTTCATTGTCATACTCGTCTTCCATGTTGCAAGAGGCAGAACTTGTCGTTGTTATCTGGCATCCATCCGGTAAAGCCTGAAATCCATTTTCGGCAGTGAATGTATCCATCGATGAAACATTTGTAAACGCAATGTAAACAGAATGGCGTGTGGGTATGATTGGGTGAAAAAGTGCTGAATTAGAATATTTATGCAAATTGAGTGAGCTGTATTCGTTCGCCTGTTAGCTTGCTGAATGAATATTCGGATCCTTGAATGGAACCTCGAACAAGCAGGTGAAACACAGTTGAAACAAGATTTTGATATTAAATTTGTGAAAATATTAAAATTTTATGCCTTTTATTTTATTTGGTTATAACTTATTCGTTTTTGGTGAAGTCGGGGCTGGTTTCTGTTGTTACGCGACTAAATCACCGCTTAAGCGCCATTTTTATGGCTTTAGTCATAGGGATACCGCTTGCCGTGCGGCGCCCCTGAAACAAGCTGATAACAAAAAGGCACCCATAGGGTGCCTTTTGGATGGGGATAACGTGTTGTGGCAGGGCGTTACTTTTGGCTTTGCCCGGATTTGCCCGATTGCGCCAAAGTCTCGTAGCCACCGCCGTTGTAGACCTGGGTAAAGCCAGCGGCGTTCAGGGCTTCATTGGCTACACCACTGCGTCTGCCGCTGCGACAATAGAGCACCACCGAAGTGTTCTTGTCGATGGCACGTTTGGCAAATTCAGCGGCGACTTCCTCGTAGGGAATATTGATGGCCCCTTCGATATGTCCTGCAGCATATTCTTCCGGTGTACGTACATCGACCAGCATGGCGCCCTGTTCAATCAGTTTCCAGGCGGTGGCAGCATCTTTGTCCTGTCCGATAGCCAACGTGCTTGTCAGTATCAGCATCAGACCAATCAGGGCAAGTTGCCCGACTTTAGCCAGTGGGTTCACAGCGTCTCCTTGGTGACTGTTTTCATTTACAGCTACTGTTTTAACTTACAAAGTTCGGCCTCGGTTTTTACCCCCAGCTTCTTCATCAGCATGGCGGCCGGGCAAAAACCGGTAAAGGCACTCTGGAACAGGTTAGCGCCGACAAAAGCAGTAAGCCAGACAAAATTGTGATGGACCAGTGCGGTCAGAACCAAAGACAGCAGCACCATAAAGCCGGCAAAAGCCATAATAGAACGTTCAAGTGACATAGTGTTTCTCCTGATGTAGGGCATGTTATTCGGTTTCATGGCCGTGTCTCATAAAACTGTAGTACAGCACGGGGATCACGACCAAGGTCAGCAAGGTTGAAATAAATATCCCGAAAATCAGGCTGATAGCTAAGCCATTGAAGATGGGATCGTCCAGTATGAAGAGGGCGCCAATCATGGCAGCCAGCGCCGTGAGCATAATGGGCTTGGCCCTGACGGCGCCCGAGTGGATCACGGCCTGGGCAAAGGGCACTCCGCGCTCGACTTCCTGATTGATAAAGTCCACCAGCAGAATCGAGTTGCGGACAATAATCCCGGCCAGGGCAATCATGCCTATCATGGAGGTGGCCGTGAACTGGGCGCCAAAGAGTGCGTGCCCGGGCATTACCCCAATCACCGTCAGCGGAATAGGCGCCATAATAATCAGCGGCACCAGATAGGATCTGAACTGGGCCACTACCAAGAGGTAAATGGCAATCATGCCTACCGCATAGGCTATCCCCATATCGCGGAAGGTTTCATAGGTGATTTTCCACTCACCATCCCAGAGTACGGCCACATCGGTCAGGCCTGAGGGCTGATTGACATAATGCTGGGCGTAGCCCATCTCTTCACTGTCTGAAATGGTCGAGGCCATTTCAAACATGCCGTACAGCGGGCTGTCCAGCGGCCCTGCCATATCGGCCACTACCATCACCATGGGGATAAGGTTTTTATGGATGATGGGCGCATCTATCACGCCTTTACGTATAGTCACCAGCTCGGAAATGGCGACCAGTCCACGACTACCCGGCAGTGTCATGCCCATGATGGCATCCAGATCCAGCTTACTGCTTTCCTCGAGTTGCAGACGAATGGGAACGGGACGGGCCTGATTCTCCAGGTGCAGCACACTCACATCTCTTCCGCCCACTGAGGTGGCAACAAGGTCAACTATCTCAGCATAGGAAACCCCAAGCAGTGCGGCCTTACTGCGGTCAATCAGTACCTGCCATTTATGTTGTCCGCTGGGGAGGAAAATATCCATATCCACCACGTCCTGAGTGGTATTGAATACCCCAAGGACGTTACGTGCCGCGTCCTGACGCATGGCTTCGTTGGGGCCATAGACTTCGGCAACGATAGGCGACCATACAGGCGGTCCGGGTGGGACTTCCACCACCTTGACGTTGGCGCCGAAATGACGGCCAATCTCCTGCAATGGGCCCCGTACCGCCAGCGCGATACTGTGGCTGTCTCTGCTTCTGTGCTTTTTATCGCTGAGATTGACCTGAATATCGCCAAGCTCGGGGCTTGAGCGCAAAAAGTAATGGCGAACCAGGCCGTTGAAATTCATGGGGGCAGCTGTGCCAGCATAGAGTTGCATATGCTGCACTTCTTCGACCGTGGCCAGTTCGTCTGCCAGAGCTTGCAGTACCTTGTGGGTTTCTTCAAAGGTGGTGCCTTCCGGCATATCCACCATCACCTGGAATTCTGACTTGTTGTCAAAGGGCAACATCTTGAGCACCACCGCCTGCATGACCGGCAGGGCAACGGCCACCATAATCAGGCCAATGATGGCCAGGCCGAGGCCAAGACGCGCCTTACGACCGGCTTTGCCATTGAGGAAGGGGCCAATCAGACGGGTAAAAATCCGCACCATGCGCGGGTCTTCGCCGCCATGGGGCGATTCATTCTCTTGGTTGGTGCCTTCATGGGGATGGGCTTTTAACAGCTTGCCGCTGAGCCAGGGCGTAAGGATAAAGGCAACTGCCAGCGAAATCAGCATGCCCATACTGGCATTGATGGGAATGGGGCTCATATAAGGGCCCATGAGTCCGGATACGAAGGCCATGGGGAGCAGGGCAGCTATCACGGTGAAGGTGGCGAGGATAGTCGGGCCACCCACTTCGTCAACGGCAACGGGAATGAGTTCACGCAGCGAGCGTTTACCCATACTCATGTGCCTGTGAATGTTCTCCACCACCACAATGGCATCGTCCACGAGGATCCCGATGGAGAAAATGAGTGCGAACAACGACACCCGGTTGAGGGTAAAGCCCCAGGCCCAGCTGGCAAACAAGGTCAGTGCCAGTGTGATGATAATTGCAATGCCCACCACCAGGGCTTCACGCATCCCCATGGTAAAGAGCACCAGGATCACCACCGCTGTGGTAGCAAATATCAGTTTGAAAATAAGGGTATTGGACTTGTCGGCCGCGGTATCGCCGTAGTTGCGCGACACAGTGGCGTGTACATTGGCAGGCAGCAGGGTGTTTTCCAGCGCTCCCATACGCTCAATCACGGCGTCGGCAATGTCCACCGCGTTCATGCCGGTCTGCTTGCCGATGGCAAGGGTGACTGCTGGATAGCTGCCATCTTTGGTGACGTGCTGAACCTGAGCCCGTGGCAGGTCGCTTTTCAGGGTGACTTCGGCCAGATCCGCGAGGTAAACCGGTTCGCTGTAGCCATCGGCGCCCTGACGCACCGCCACCACCAACTCCTGAACATCCTCCAGACGTCTTAAGAACTGGCCTGTTTGTACCTTGATCTCCTGATTGTCCTGGATCAGTGGTACCGGCATGGAAATTTGGTTGTTACCGGAGAGGGCGCGGTTGATGTCGCTGTAGCTCAGACCGTAGGCCGACAGGGCGGCCGGGTCGATACGCACATTGAGAACCAACTCATGCTGTCCGAGGGTGTAGATCTCTCGGGTGCCGGGAATGCGCTTAAGTTCTGTCTCCAGTCCACGGGCAACATGAGTCAGTTGTTCGGGGGTGATGTCCTGCGCCTCTGACCACAGGGTCAGACTGACGATAGGCACATCATCGATACCTCGGGGCTTAATCAGAGGCTCTCCCACACCGGCGCCACGTGGGAGCTTGTCCATATTCGAATAAATCTGGTTATAAAGCGCGACTATGGCATCGTTGCGTTTTACACCCACTTCGAAGATGGCAATGATGAGCGCGCCATCGGGTTGTGAGAAGGAGTAAAGGGTATCTATCCCTTTGATTTCAGAAATAACCTGCTCTGCTGGCAGGGTAACCAAATGCTCCACTTCCGCAGGTGTAGCGCCGGGGAAGGGGATAAACACATCCGCGAAGGTCACATCAATCTGTGGCTCTTCTTCCTTTGGGGTCACCATCACGGCAAACATCCCCAGAAGCAGTGCCAACAGCGCCAGCAGCGGTGTGATGGCACTGGCCTGAAACGCGCGGGCGATGCGGCCTGAAATCCCTAGCTGTTGGAGGTTTTCGCTCGTCATCCTGTATTCCTCACTGGGCAATTACGGCATAGGCATCAGCGGCAATAACGTCACCGTCATTGAGGCCTGAGAGCACCTGTACCCGGTCACCCTGTTGTTTGCCAAGTCGCACCTGGGTCAACACGGCTTTATCGCCCTGCATCATATAAACACCGGTGAGTTCACCACGGGAAACAATGGCGCGTTGGGGCACCAGCAGCATGCGGCGTTTACCCTGTACAAAACTGGCCTTGGCCCAGCTGCCCGGTTGCACATCGGCATTGTCTGGCAGTTGGATACGTACCTGGAAGCTGTGACTTTGGGGGGAGGCAAAGCTGAAAATAGTCAGTTGATTGCTGTCGATGCTGCGGCCATCCGCCAGTTCCACACTCACGGCACCGGCGGCCTTCAAGGCGGCGAGATAACGACCGGGCACTTGCATCACGGCCCGCATTTTATCGGCGCTGAAGCCGGACAGCAGTGGCTGGCCTGGGTTAACGGTTTCGCCCTGTTCCACATGGCGCTCGGTGAGCACGCCGCCAAATGGGGCATACACAGTGGTGTAGCTTAAGGATTCGCGGGCGCGCACTATGGCGGCATTGGCGGCAGTCACGGCCTGTTCGCTGCTCTTGGCGCGGGCAATGGCCTCATCAAAGGTGCCACGGGAAATTGCGCCCTTGGGGAAAAGATCCTGATAGCGCCTCAACGTGGCCTGTGCTTCAGTGTTCACCGCCAGGGCGCGGGCGTAGTCGGCCTCTGCGGCTGCCAATGCAGCGCCCTGCTCCTTGCTGGTGATTTCCAGCAGGGCAGCACCGGCAGGCACAGTGTCGTTGACGTCAAAATGGATTTTCAGGATCCGGCCCGACGTTTGCGCCGAGACTGTAGCGGCCTGAACTGGCTCAATCAGGGCGTCCAGGGTTAAATATCTGTCTTCTTCTGTGTGTTCTACTATCAGGGTTTGGCCAGCATGGGCACTCAGGCCAAGGGCCAACAGAGACAGTCCCAAGAGCTGTTTGAAAGTCGTCATAAAAAGGCTCCCGCTTAATCTATGAGAAAATTCTAATGAAAAGTTGCCACGGCGGCAATCATTTCATTAGAAAAAAATTATGGAATGTGACTCACACACATAAAAAAGGAGCCTAATGGCTCCTTTCAATCAAAATCAGTCAGTTAAATAATAGGTAACCGTACTGACAATTCGCACGTTTTTAATATGGGGCGAATTACTGTCCCTGTCAGTGATGATAAATTGCCCCTGGCTGGCGGTTTTGATTTTGCCAAGGCTTGAGCTTGAGTCCCTGGCAAATTTCTCGGCTACTTCCCGGGCGTTTTCGGTGGCCTGTTGCACCATGGCCGGTTTGATGCGGTTGAGCTCAGTGAATAAGAACTCGCTGCGGGATTCGTATTCGTTGCCGCCAATGGCGATGCCATCACGGGCGAGCACGCCGATGTGTTTTCGGGCTTGTAGCAATTTATCGACCTGATGGGTATAGAGCGAGACAGTGACTCTGGCTGCGTAGCGATATTTGAGGTTGGGGTCGGAGTAGCCCTGGGTGCTTCTGTCTTCGATAGCAGGTGTTGTCAGGGTGATTTCATCGTCGCTGAACCCCTGGGCTTTTAAAAAGGCCACCACCTTGTCGGTTTTTTGCTGCACTGTGTTGTAGAGGCTTGCCAAATCGTTGTCGACTTCGGCAAAACGTACTGGCCAGATGGCTACGTTGGCCATCACCTCCTGCTCGGCCAGCCCCTTGACGCTGACCGTGCGGTCAAGGGCTTTTAAATTGGTGGCGGCTTCAGTAATGCTGTGTCCGATAAATCCCAGACCGCCAGCCAGGAAAGCGCCCAGCACCAGGGCGGCGGGAGTAAGAGGCTTGTCCATGAAAGTTCCTGTTTCAACGGCGTTTTCGCTCCAGAATACGCAAATTGCCAAGGCTTTGCATCAAGAGTGTGACTGAGTTACGAATTGACACTCATTTGCCAGAGTTCCACCTTATTGCCATCGGGATCGATAAACCAACCAAAACGACCAAATTCAGTGTCCTCCCGACCGGGCAGCACCTCGGCCCCACCAGCTGCAGCCTGGGCCAGCACTGCCTCTAGGTCGTCCACAACCAAATTAAACATAAAGGGATGGCGGGAGGGGTGAAAATAGTCGCTGCCAGCCGCAAACGGACTCCAGACACTGTAACTGCCTTTAGGCAAGTCCAGTGCCCTGAAGGCACAGCCTCCCCAATGCTCCACCGGCATACCCAAGTGAGTCTTGTACCAGTTTGCCAGTGCTTCGGGATCTGCACTCTTGAAGAAGACACCGCCCAAGCCAATCACCTTTGCCATAAACCTGTTCCCCTTTCATTGGCTGAAATACAGCTTTAAGGGTAGGTGAGGCAGACGACAGTTACAAAAAGGCCGCGATAATCGCGGCCTTTTCAGTGCTTTTTACAGTCCTGACTTTTGCCTGTCAGTACTTGTAGTTGTACTGCAGTGAATAGTACACGGCGTTGGAGCGGGTGTGGGCAATCACGTCACCGATAATGGCGCTTTGCTCCAGCACCTGGGTGTCTTCACCGCGTACCAGTGCTACCCCCAGATCCAGGGTGGCATTGGCAGACAGTGCATAGCTTGCGCCAAGGGTGTACCAGTTGCGATCTGAATCAGGGATAGAAATCGAGCTGATCTCATCCACTACACCCTGATCGTGCATGTAGCCAGCACGCAGTGTCCAGGCATCAGACAGCTGATAAGTACCACCGATGCTGAACAGCCAAGAGTCATCCCAGGCATAGTGCTTGAGCTGAGAAGACGGAATGCTGGTCTGGCCCAGAGTGCCATTTTCGAGGGTGATCTCTTTGAAATCGCCCCAGGAAGTCAGTTGCGCCGTATAGTGCAGGGCAAACTTTTCGGTCAGCTGGTGGAAACCGGCCACCTGGAAAATGTCCGGCAGCGGAATAACAATCTCATCAAAGTTGGCATACGCCTGAGCCTGTGGCACCAACGTCTGCACATCGCCGCTGGCTTTAAACTCGGGGCTGAATCTGTAGCTCACCCCTAAACGGTGGTCTGCATTAAATTCATACACCGCGCCCAGGATCCCGCCCAGTGCCCAACCGTCGGCATCCACGTTCACCAGACTTACCGGCACCATTTCACCGTTCGGGCCAAAAGGCAGGTTGCCTTTACGGGTCAGGGTGCCCTGGCCGTAAATCACATCCACACCGGCGCCCAGGCTCAGCTGTTCGTTTACACGATATGACAGGCTGGCATTCAGGTTCATGGTGATAACTTCTGTGTTACCCAGCAGGTCAACTGGCGCAGGAATGGTACCAAGGCCAGGCAGAGTGACTGCATTGTTGGCCAGAGCGCCAGGATCGGTACCTGTGCCGAAGTTGGAGAAGGCGGCTACACCAAAGGCCCATTTATCGTTAATGGGGTTGATGTAATAGAAATTGGGGATGATTTTATCTTCCGCAGCATCGGTGTCGCTACCGAAACAAATAGGGGTACCGGCTTTACAGACATCTTTTACACTCACATCGATGTCGGCATAGGTCACGCCCAGAGACAGGGCTGTGTTGTCAAACAGCGCCATGGCAGCTGGGTTACGGGACAACACGGAGGCGTTGTCGGCAATAACGGCATCACCGGAAATGGCGCGGCCAACACCGGTGGCAGAGTGACTGTTGAGTTGAAAACCGGCAGCCAGGGTTTGGGTGCTTGCCAAACCAATGGCGGCTGCAAGCAGTGTCTTGTTGAAGTACTTCATCGTCTCTTCTCTTGTTGTCATTATCGCCGGTGAAACCCCGATGCCATCCGGCTATGAAGGAAGGCATCATAGGAGTATGCGTGTACCTCAACAAGTCCGACCAGAGTATTAACTCTAGGTAAAAATTGTTATTAATCAGTTAATTTGAATTTTTGCCAGTCAATCCTATGTTTAAGGCAAGCCTATAAACCCCCGTCTGGCCGGGCCAGTTTGGGGTGTGCCGCCGAGCCCTTTGTTTGAGAAAGCTGTGAGCGGTTCAAGGCGCTGAGATACAAAAACTTACACTTCACCCAATAAAAAAGCGTACATGTGTACGCTTTTTTGGATGTGTGGATTGAAACGGGCTATCAGAGTTTGCTTTGGAAGCTGTCAAACTCGGCCCGGACACTGTCATTTGCTGGTGCGACCAAGCTGATGAGCACCCCGGCCAGTGTGGCCAGAATAAAGCCGGGCAGTATTTCGTACAGATCAAAGAAGCCGCCACTGAGCTGTTTCCATACCACTACCGTTACTGCACCTGTGATGATAGTCGCCAGAGCTCCTGTTTTGCTGTAGCCACGCCAAAACAGCGACAAGAGCACCACAGGGCCGAAGGCTGCACCAAATCCGGCCCAGGCATAGCTCACCAGCCCGAGCACACTGCTTTGGGGATCCAATGCCACGACGCCGGCGATGATAGCGATGGCCAGCACTCCGATACGACCGACACGCATTAGTTCATTGTCATCGGCCTTGGGGCGCAGCTTGCGATAGAAGTCTTCGGTCACCACGCTGGAACACACCAGCAGTTGGGAGTCGATGGTGCTCATAATAGCCGACAGAATGGCGGCAATGAGCAGGCCCGCAATCCAGGGATTGAACGCCACCTGAGCCAGATGAATAAAGACGGTCTCGGCATTGGCGAGCGGTTCTTTGGCAAAATAGAGGCTGCCGGCAAGGCCAGTGGCCAATGCCCCCATTAGGGACACTATCATCCAGCTCATGGCAATGCGGCGTGACACCGGCAAATGCTCCGGGCGCTCAATGGCCATAAAGCGTGACAAAATGTGGGGCTGGCCAAAATACCCCAGGCCCCAAGCCATCAGGGAGGCGACGCCCATGAGTGTGGTGCCTTCGCCAATCAGGGACAGCATTTCCGGTGAGAGGGTGTCAATGCTGGCGTGGCTCTCGCTGTTGGTAAAAATGGCCATGGGAACAATCAGCAGGGCAATCAGCATCAAACAGCCCTGGAAAAAATCGGTCCAGCTTACGGCGAAAAATCCACCCACAAAGGTGTAGCCGACGATGATAGCAGAACCTATCACCAGGGCGGCGGTGTAATCCAGACCAAATACCTTTTCGAACAGAATGGCGCCGCCCACCATGCCCGAGGAGGCATAAAAGGTAAAAAATACCAGTATGGTCAGGGCAGAGACAAAGCGCAGCAGACCCGCTTTATCGTGGAAGCGTTTTTCGAAAAAGTCTGGAAGAGTCAGGGCGTTATCGGCAAGCTGGGTGTATATACGCAGGCGCTTTGCCACAAAGAGCCAGTTCAACCAGGCGCCAATCACCAGGCCAATACCAATCCAGGCTTCACCGAGACCACCAAGGTAAACAGCACCGGGCAAACCCAGCAACAACCAGCCGGACATATCAGAGGCGCCCACACTCAGAGCGGTTACGCCCGGGCCCATTTTGCGGCCACCAAGAATGTAATCATCAACGGAGTCTGTGGCCTTGTAGGCCCAGAATCCTATCCCCATCATCAGGGCTAAATAGCCCACAAAGGTGACTAAAATAGGTGTATCTATGCTCATGCTGTGTCAACCATAGGTTTTTTATTGGAATACTTTCGCCAACGCATGCTATCAGAAGTTTGGGTCGGATCCCAATTGCCGCAGGAGTTGTGATGCATATCTGACCAGTGCAGTGCTGATGGGCTAAATGGCTGTGCTCAAAGGCAGTGCCATAGCACTGAGCCTGAATGCTTAATGAAGAGAGTCGAATTGGTAAATGACAGGCCAGCGTGGCGCGAAGTTGTGTCGCATAAAAATAAGCAGACGGCCGATTGGCCGTCTGTGTTGGTCACTTAAATAAAGCTTTGCAGCAGGTTTTGTTCGAGGTGTTCGAGCGCGGATTTTTCTTCGCCAACCAGCAGCAGATAGGCATCCTCAGTTTTGACGCCAATACCCTGATAGCGGTTGTCGGCAAATTGGGTGGGCAGTTGCATCCGCTCTTCCACCGGCACGATAAAGAGGGTGACCTTACCGGCGTCGCCTTCCAGCACCAGATGCAAACTGCGCACTCCCTGAAAATCACAGTAGGCCTTGAACACCACCCGGCCGGGCGCGCTGCTGAAATGGGCAGACTCCAGGCCGGGCACACTCACCAGACTGGCGTTAATATCGGCAAGGTCTATATCCCTTTCACTCTGCAAGGCTTTGTATTCGTGATACACGTGGCTGAGGGCATGTTCACCCAAGTCCACAGGCCCCAGTCGAAGCAGACTGAAGCTCAAACCAAAAACAAAAGCCACGGAAGCCGCCATGGCCACTAAAAAAGTGGTACGGCGCCGCTGTTTGTGATGAACGGTCAACTGTTGGCGCAGCAGTAGCTTGTCGGCCAAATCTTCAGGGACATCCACCTTGAGTGCTTTGGCGATTTTTCTGTCCAGCGCCTTAAGATCGTTAACAAATGCATCGCGGCCACTGGCCTCCTTTTGAGCCTGTAAAAACTCAGGATCCTGGCTTTGCGGTTCGCCATAGGCTCGGCGGCGAAACTCAAGTTCATCCATTGGATTGACCTCGGCTTTCTGGTTGTTCAAGTGCGTCTTTTAGCTGGTTACGGGCCCGAAAGAGCCGGGTCATGACGGTGTTGCGGTTAAGCTCAAGCAGTTCGGCAATCTCATCACCGCTGAAGCCGCCAATGACCTGGAGTACCAGGGGTTCGCGATATTCAGGTTCCAGCTTGGCTATCTGTCTTCTGAGCCAATAGTGCTCGGTTTCATCTTCCGTGGTATGGCTTAACACATCCTCCAATGAATCCTGCTCTATGTCGCTGTAGTCGAACTGTTTACGCTCGAAGCGGCGGGCGTTTTCCCGCCGCAAAATAGTGATGAGCCAAGCCTTGGCAGCCTTGTCATCCTTGAGGGAATCCAAAGACTTCCATGCTCGTAAAAAGGTTTCCTGGGTGATGTCTTCCGCGATGTGTTTATCGCCGCACAGCCAATAGGCAAAGCGGTAAACATCGGCATGAAGCGCCCTGACCAGGCTGTCGTAACGTCGTTGTTTTGTCAGCATGTCAGAGGAGACCGACCCGGTTGCGAATTTCTTTCGCAGCGATGCAAACATTTTTATCCCTGTAGTGCCTGTGTCCAGCTCCCGGTTGACGAGGGCATCTTGGTGTTGGGTAGTTTCAGCCTGTGACCCAAAGCGATGTCTTGGGTCACAGGACAGATGACTTTTAAACGTCGGTACGACGAGCCAATGCCTATCCCTTAAACGCTGTCAGCATTCAGGGATTGAGACTGCCGAGCGAGGCCGTTGAGTTGGGACGGTTTTCTCTCTCCAAAGTTTCTATGGCCACCATCAGAGCGCCGCCGTCAGGTACCTCATTGCCTGCGTTGTGCTGACCAAAGCGGGCGCGTTGTATCTGGCCAAGCGCCTTCCCGAGTGGTTCGGACAATGCGCTGGCTTTATCGAGGGTAATGTTAGTCCCGTAACGGGCCGACAGGTAGTCGGCGGCCGCACTTAACATGGCACTGCCATCTGACCCCTGACACGCCCTGGCGAGCTGTTGCCTGAGTTCAGTCGCATCCTGAGATTGCGGCTCAATAGATGCCACTGGCTGCTGCGATGTACGTTTTGCGCTCATCGTCCAGCCCAGCGCCGTGGCAAGCCAGCCCAGCGCCAAAAAGGCTGTCAGCCAGGGCCAGTATGTGGCTGCAGGTGCTGCTGCCTCGGTAGCCGCGGGCAAAGGTGCAGCGGGCGCTGGCCCCGTAACTCTGATGGTTCGGCTTGGAATCGTGGCGATTTCACGCCGCTTCAAATGGGGATTCC
The DNA here is from genome assembly GCF_000015245.1 of Shewanella amazonensis SB2B. Taxonomy (NCBI): domain Bacteria; kingdom Pseudomonadati; phylum Pseudomonadota; class Gammaproteobacteria; order Alteromonadales; family Shewanellaceae; genus Shewanella; species Shewanella amazonensis. The sequence goes on along the minus strand of NC_008700.1, from coordinate 2,630,993 downwards.
ACCAGGGAACTTCGATGGCGGGAAGTTCAAAGGTTCCCACTTCGGTGGGCACTATGGCTTGGGTTAGTCTCAGCTGCGCCACCAACTGGCCTTCCCGTAAAAAGCTTTTGGTCTCGGGCTTTTCCGGATAGGACTTAAGCTCTGCTGGCAGCGGCAGATTGAGGCTTGGCAGGCTGGTTTCATCGGCATTGGATGCGAGCAGGGTGATGCTGCGGGTAATGGGGGTACCCACGGTAAACTCCTCAATATCAGAAGGAAACTCATCTTTCAGTGCCACCAGATTGGCTACGAGCCAATGTCCTTGCCATCCCTCTGGTTTATCGAGCACCTCGATAGCGGCGTCTTTGCCTGCGGTACGCATGGGACGGCTTTCGTTAAAGTTGAACATACCGCCGTTACGGGGGGCGGGCACCAGTACATCCCCTTCAAACACCGGTGCCTGCAGGGTGAGGGTGCCTGCTTTATCGGGGATAATGCCGTACATCCTTTCGATCACCCGAAATCGGCGGCCATCGACAATGTCGCTGCCATCTTTGTCTTCACCGAGCTGCTTAATTTGAGCGCCTGCCATTTTTGGCGCTGACAGTTCGCCCCGCTGCAGGTCCAGGCCCAGAAAGAGTTTGACTTTGTACAATGCCAACTGGCCCACATGCACGCTGGGGGTGAGCAGCTCGCCCTCAACATAGAGGTACTGGGCATCACGGTTAACCTTGTCCTGCTCAGAGACTTCCACCGTAATGGGGGCTGAGGATACGCCGTCAATGGTAAATGCCGGGATAGTGAGGGTGCCCGTGGTTCGCGGTGTCAGCAGTACTTGCCAGCGGGTTTCTTTTTCACTGTTGAAGTTGATGATACGGGTGGAGCGGCTGACGCTGGTGCGGCCCACTAAAAAGTTACGCAGCAGCGCCGAGGTGTCGAGACGATTGGCTTCTACTTCATCATCGGCAATCACAGTAAGAACCAGGCTCTCGTCCCGGCCCACCGGATTTTTATCCACGGTGGCCTCTATCCGGTTCAGTGCCCAGCCCGGGAGGGTGAAAAAAAACAGGGTGAGTCCCAGTATCAGATTCCTTACCACTTTTCTTTTTCCTGTCTGTGTTCACCGCGGGCGCGGCGAAGTTGATATTCCAATTGCATCTTATTGCGAAGCAGTACAGAGGGGTCGTCGTTTACGGATTTTAGCGCCCTCAGCATCTCCGGCGGCAGATCTGATTCTTTCAGGCTGGGATCTATCACGCCCACCTGAGCTTGCTCTGCATCCGCTTCTGACTCGCCCTCGGCGAGCTCTGCGACTGTCTGGCTGCCAGCCTGCTCGGCTGGACTGGTTTGCTCATCGGCCTCAGTGCTGCCACTGCTCACGGCAGACTCACCGTTGGGAGCTGGCGCTTTTGGCTGCTCTGCGTTGATATCGGCACTCATGGGCGCGTCGTTATTGCCATCGCCCTTGCCGCTGTCTGACTCGCTGTTATTTGTGTCTTCGCTTTTTGAATCAGAGCTGCCTTGGTTTGCCACGTCGTCAGCGGAGGTTGTCTCCTGCGCGGCATCGCCTTGCTGACTTTCGTTTTGCTGGCTTTCGTTTTGCTGGCTTTCGTGTTGTTGCTGTGATTCGCCGGGGCTTTGTCCGTCCTGGGCACTTTGCGAGCCCTCGTCTCCTGACTGTGGGCTGCTTTGCGACTGATCTCCATTGTTGTTTTCAGCGCCTTGCTCCGAGTCCTGGCCTTGCTCTGTGCCAGATTGCTGCGAGTTTTGCTGCTGTGACTGAGAGTTTTGCTGCTGTGAGTCGTCAGATGAGGACTGTCCATCCTGACCTTGTTTTTCTTGCTGAGATTCTTGCATCTCCTGGAGCGCCTTGGCGAGGGCAGCATTGCGCTTGGCATCTTCCATATCCGGTTGTTGCTCAAGTGCTTTTTGATAGCGCTTCGCCGCTTCATCGTAACGACCCAGCTGCATCAAGGCATTGCCCTGATTATAAAGACCCGCAGCACTGCTATCTTGCTCAAAGCCCTTCAGCGCCGCTTCATAGTCACCGGCCCGGTAATGGGCGGCAGCTTTCCAATCTTCCCGCTCGAATTCATTGGCGGCGGTGGTAAAGTCTTTCTGCCGAAATGCCTCCATGGCCTGTTGGTCCGGGGTTTGCCAGATACTGGCCTCGGCTTCTTGGCTGCTCAGGGAAAGTGCCAGCATCGCCGGCAACAGCATTGACGCCAGCACGCCCCGGCGAAAACTCAGCAGGGCAGGCAACAGCAGCAACAGGGCGAGATATGGCCCCAAATCCTGCCAGGTGTCGCCGGTGAGCTCTGTATCAGTGGCTTCGCCTTCCCGCGATAACCACTTAACGAGGCGACTGACATCAGAGCCATCCAGGGTTGATGGCTGCCAAATGCCGCGCTCTGACTGGGCCAATCCGGCTAAAAGCTCGGCGTCCAGCTTGGGCAGCACCAGATTGTCGTCATTGCCTCTCACGAAACTGCCATTGGGCAGCTTCATGGGCGCACCCTGCGCAGTACCAAAACCATAAACCGTTAACCGAAACGGGCTGCCTTTCAGTGACCGCTTCACATCTGCCACGTCCACGGCATCAAGGCCGTCAGTCATCAGCACTATGTCGCCGTCGGGATGTCCGCCCTGGGTCAGCAGATCTCTGGCAAGGCTAATGCCGGCGGCGGGAGATGAGCCCAGCAGCGGCATGATGTCGGGGCTGAGTGAGGGCAGCAGATTGAGTAGGGTGGCCTTATCGCGGGTGAGTGGGCTGATGACAAAGGCCTCCCCCGCATAGGCGACCAGCGCCGTGTCACCGTCGCTGAGCTGATTTATCAGGTCGATGGCGCGAAATCTGGCCTGAGTTAATCGATTCGGTGGCAAATCGGTGGCATACATGGAAATGGACATATCCATAACCAATACCCTGGCCGCACCGGCTGAGAACACTGGCATGGGCTCCTTGGTGATGGCCGGACCGGAAAGAGCGAGGGTGGTTACAGTCCAGGCAACGCCGAGCCACCACAGACCGACGCCTGAACGGCGCCCTTCGCCCTCGGTTAGCAGCACTCTGGCGAGGTGGGGCGCGATATAGCCCTGCCAGGCAGAGGATACGCTTTGGCGTCGGTTTAAAAACCACAGCACAGGCAGCAGCGGGATAAACAAGAGCAGCCATTCAGGCCGGATAAAGTGGATCATGGCGCATTCCTCCCGGAAGCAAACAGACCGCCTTCCCGCAGCGCCGCCAATAGGCTCAAGAATAAGGCGAGGGCAAGGGGATAGAAAAACAGCTCCTGCTTGGGTCTGAAACTCTGGGTATCGCGGCTCACGGGCTCGAGTTTGTCGATTTCCTGATAGATAGCGGCAAGATCCTCACTGCTGCGGGCTCTGAAATACTTGCCTTGGGTGGCATTGGCAATGCGCTGAAGCTGCTCTTCATCCAGATCCATCGATGGGTTGACTCTGTCGCGGCCGAAAAAGCTGCGCCGCTCCATCATCTCTGCCCCGACGCCTATGGTATAAATGGTGACCTTGCGTTCGGCGGCAATGGCAGCGGCTTTGTCTGGTGAAATACTGCCTGCGTTGTTGGTGCCGTCGGTGAGCAGTACCAGCACTCTGTTACTTTCTTCAAGGTTTTCAAATCGCTTCACCGCCAGCGCAATGGACTCGCCGATAGCAGTTTGCTTGCCAACCAAGCCGATTTGGGCTTCACGCAGATACTGGGCGACGGAGCGCCTGTCCTGTGTCATGGGCGATTGCAGGTAAGCGTGATCGCCAAACAGGATAAGCCCGATACGGTCGCCGACCCTGCGTTCAATAAAGTCGCTCACTACATGCTGAACCAGGGTAAACCTGTCCACAGTTTTGTTGTCCAGCACCATGTCTTCGATTTGCATTGAGCCTGAAAGGTCCACCGCAACCATCAAGTCTCGCCCTTTACTCGGCAGCTCTATGGGGTCGCCAAGCCACTGCGGGCGGGCGACCGCAAGCACCAGCGCTGTCCACATCAGCCACTTGAGCATATCCCTTGCTTTGGGTGTGCTTTTACTGACATCGGCGACCAGATCGGCGCTACCGGGCAAATGAAGAAATCCACCCCGAGTTTGGCGCTGAACCGGCTTTATCAAAAGCGGTAATGGCAGCAGCAAAAGGAGCCAGGGGAATGCCAGGGTCAACATGCCTTGAGTTCCCCGGAGATGGTGTCAGCTGCCGATGACTTGTGGGGTAGGGAGGCTATCCACAATTGTGCCTGCTGTTTCATGGCCTCGGCATCAACAGCAGCGAGGGGGGCTTGCCGATACGCGGCTTGAGCCATCTGCTGAAATACATCTGACCCTTGTGGTGTGGGGTGCTGCGTGGCGAGAAACTCGGCCCAGGCATGCCCCGTTAGTGAAGCGATTTGCTCCCTTGGGTAATAGCGCATGGCCACGCGTTTGAGCAGCGCTGAGAGCGCGAGCGCAAACCCCGGCTCTGTGGGTGAGAGCTGGGCTAGCAAAGCAAGGGCTTCGGCTCTGGGTTTGAGCAATGCCTGTTTCTCTGCCCTGTATTTACGCCAGCGCCAGAATCCCAGTGCCAATATGCCAAGCAGAATTGCCAGGGCGGGCCATACCCAGGGTGCGGGTGGCCAGGCTGACACCTCTGGCGGCAGCTGAATGTCTTTCATTTGTGCAAGCATTGGATTGCCTGCAGAAGTTGCCGAAGGATTTATCATGTTATTAACGCAATATGTCCAATTGAGCCGAGAGAGGTTGGCCCGAATCAATGGTTTTCAGGGGGATGCCCAGCCGCAGAGTGAGATGTTCAAACGCCCTGGTCTGCTCCTTTTGCCGCTCAAGCCATGCCTGATAGCCTCTGCGGTCGAGTAGTTTCTCTTTGCCGGCTTCCCGTACCGGCAGTGCCAGATTGTCGGCCAGAGGAAGGCGTCCATCACGGAGAGGATCTGTAACCAGAAATGCGCCAAGCTCGCAGTGGCGTTTCAGGTTCATCAGTGGGCCGACACAGGACTCGCTGAAGCCAGAGCCATCAGACAAAAGCCAAATCAGTGAGCCGGGTTTGGCGATACGCTCCAGACGCTGGCAGGCCCGCAGCAAATGCTCTGGGTCTCTGGGCATCGCATCAAAGGCGGTTAACTGATGACGATGCACTTCGGTCAGCGCGCTGATGAGCTGCAACATGCCGGATTTACGGCTTCTGGGCTTGAGTTCCAGGTGCTCATGTTCGCTTGCGATAAGAGCGCCGATGCGATCGCCATGGCCTATGGCCCGCCAGCCGAGGGTTGTGGCCAAATGACACAGCTGAACTGCCTGCAGCATCAGGGTGGAGCCAAAATAGAGGCTGTGGCTTAAATCCACCAGAAGCAGCACGGGGCGTTCACGCTCTTCCACAAAGAGTTTGGTGTGTGTCTTGCCGGTGCGGGCGGTAACACGCCAGTCGATAGTGCGCACATCATCGCCTTTCTGATACTGGCGCACTTCGGCAAACTCCATCCCCCTGCCTTTGATTTGACTGGCCCTGTGGCCAGCCATACTGGCGCGGGCCTGACTGCGCACATCCGGCAGTGCCCTGGCCAGCTCCTGGCAGGCCAAAAGCTCCGGGGTATCCAGATGCACCCCATCGGCAAAGAGCGGCAGGGACAGTGCAGAGGCTTTACGCTCTGATTTTGGGGCTCGCATCAGGGCACAGCCACCTGTGACAAAATATGGTCAATCACCGCATCGGCACTGACACCTTCGGCCTGCGCCCGGAAACTGAGCAGCAAACGGTGGCGCAGCACATTGGGGGCGACGGCCTGAATGTCTTCCGGTGACACAAAATCGCGACCATCGAGCCAAGCACGTGCGCGGGCACAACGTTCCAGCGCCTGACTGGCCCTGGGGCTGACACCATAATCGAGCCAGTTGCCCAGCTCTTCGCTGTACTTATGGCCCTCACGGGTCGCCATGATGATGTCGACGATATATTGCTCCAGCGGCTCCGCCAGATAGAGCTCCAAAGCTTCTGTACGGGCCTCAAAGATGTCTGCCTGCGCTATGGGCTCGACCGAGGGCAACTCGCCTTGCAGGGCCTCGTTTCGCGACAACTTAAGGATGAGCCTCTCGGTTTGGGCATCGGGGTAGTCAAGATTCAGATGCATCAAAAAGCGGTCGAGTTGTGCCTCGGGCAGGGGGTAGGTGCCTTCGTTTTCCAGCGGGTTTTGGGTGGCCATGACCAAAAAGAATTTGGGCAGTTTATAGCTCTTCTTGCCCACAGTGACCTGACCTTCGGCCATGGCTTCCAGCAGAGCCGATTGTACCTTGGCGGGCGCCCGGTTGATTTCATCGGCAAGGATAAGATTGTGGAAGATAGGACCGGACTCAAATTCGAAGGTGCCTGTCTGGGCACGGTAGATATCGGTACCGGTCAAATCAGCGGGCAGCAGATCCGGCGTAAACTGAATGCGATGAAAGTCGCCCTCCACCCCATCACACAAGGCTTTGACTGCGCGGGTCTTGGCCAGGCCCGGTGGACCTTCTACCAACAGGTGACCATTGGCTACCAGCGCAATAAGCAGGTTTTCCGTGAGAACAGGCTGACCCAAAATCAGGGTGTTCAGGTATTTTCTTAAGGCTTGAAAACGGCTCAAAGGCATGATGCAACTCGATTTATTCTATTGATAAGCTTGAGACATCCCCTATGGTAAAAAATTCCCTTACCCCTTGGCTAGTGGCAAAAATGCAAACAAGTGTTTAAAACCCGATGACAAGAAGTTAGAATCGGGTCACACTTTTAATGGTCAGACCTGTTGAGTCGTCAGGTCAGCAAGGAAACAGCAGCAGACGGACAGCGGCCGGATGCGGAGAATAAAGAGGGTGACAAATGAGTGACAGACAACAGGTAACCAATGCCAGAGGCGAGCGTATTGCCATCGTCTCGGGCCTGAGAACCCCTTTTGCCAAGCAGGCGACTGCATTCCATGGGGTTTCAGCCCTGGACATGGGCAAGATGGTGGTGAACGAACTCTTAAGCCGCAGCGAGCTTGATCCCAAGCTGGTTGAACAGCTGGTCTATGGCCAGGTAGTACAAATGCCGGCTGCGCCGAACATTGCCCGCGAAATCGTGTTGGGTACCGGCATGAATGTGGCTACCGATGCTTACAGCGTTACCCGCGCCTGTGCCACCAGTTTCCAATCAACAGTCAACATCGCCGAAAGCATCATGACCGGCAATATTGAAATTGGTATTGCCGGTGGCGCTGACTCTTCTTCTGTATTGCCTATCGGAGTGTCCAAAAAACTGGCCCATGCCCTGGTTGACCTGACCAAGGCCAGAACATTTGGTCAGAAACTGGCAATTTTTAGACGCCTGGGTATCAAAGACCTGCTGCCAGTGCCGCCTGCGGTGGCCGAATACTCCACTGGCCTTTCCATGGGGCAGACGGCTGAACAGATGGCCAAGACTCACGGTATCAGCCGTGCGGATCAGGACGCTATGGCGCACCGCTCTCACACCCTTGCCGCCCAAACCTGGGCCTCCGGCGTGATGAAAAACGAAGTAATGGTGGCCCACGTGCCGCCATACAACCAGTTCATTGAAAAAGACAACAATATCCGCGAAAGCTCGGATCTGGCATCGTACGCCAAGCTGCGTCCGGTGTTTGACCGCAAGCACGGCAGCGTCACTGCCGCCAACAGTACACCTTTGACCGACGGTGCCTCAGCACTCTTGCTGATGAGCGAAGGTCGTGCCAAGGCGCTGGGGTACACCCCAATCGGTTACATCAAGAGTTATGCCTTTGCCGCCATCGATGTGTGGGAAGACATGTTGATGGGGCCTTCCTATGCCACGCCCATGGCGCTTAAGCGTGCCGGTATGCAGCTTGAAGACCTGACGCTGATTGAAATGCATGAAGCCTTTGCGGCTCAGGCTCTTGCCAATATGAAGATGTTTGCATCCAAGAAGTTTGCCGAAGAAAAGCTTGGTCAAAATCGTGCGATCGGTGAAATCGACATGAGCAAATTCAACGTGCTGGGTGGCTCCCTGGCCTATGGCCATCCCTTTGCGGCAACCGGCGCCCGTTTGATTACCCAGATGTGTAACGAGCTTAAGCGACGCGGCGGCGGTGTGGGTCTGACTACCGCCTGTGCGGCTGGTGGTCTGGGTGCGGCAATGATCCTGGAAGTGGAGTAACAGACAATGGAAAAGACTTTTAGCCTAAGCCGCCGTGACGACGGCATCGCGCTGCTGACCATGGATGTGCCCGGTGAAACCATGAACACCCTGAAGGCGCAGTTTGCTCCGGAGATCACCGCGATATTGCAGGAAATCAAAGCGGATAGCAGCATCAAGGGCCTGGTTCTGATTTCCGGCAAAGCCGACTCCTTTGTGGCCGGTGCCGATATTTCCATGTTGGATGCCTGTGAAACCGCAGAAGACGCAAGATTGCTGTCCCGTCAGGGTCACCACGTGTTTGCCGAGTTGGAAGGGCTGAATATTCCGGTGGTGGCCGCCATTCATGGTGCCTGCCTTGGTGGTGGTTTGGAGTTGGCACTGGCATGCCATCAGCGGGTGTGCAGCGACAGCAGCAAAACCATGCTTGGCGTGCCGGAAGTGCAGTTAGGCCTGCTGCCCGGCGGCGGTGGAACCCAGCGTTTGCCGCGCTTGATTGGTATTGCCAAGGCGCTCGATTTGATGCTTACCGGTAAGCAGGTGCGCCCCAAGCAGGCCGTCAAAATGGGGCTGGTGGATGATGTAGTGCCCGAGTCCATTCTGCTCGATACCGCCATTGAGATGGCGTTAGCCGGTAAAAAGACCCGCAAGCCATTGAAGCAACCGCTGGTGACCAAACTTTTGGAAGGCACGCCTGTTGGTCGCAACATCATGTTCGATCAGGCCACCAAGCAAGTTCTGAAAAAGACGCAGGGCAACTATCCATCACCACTGAAAATTATTGATTGCGTGCGGGAAGGTATGGCCAAGGGCATGGAGAAAGGCCTGGAAGTCGAAGCGGCGCACTTTGGCGCCTTGGTGGCTACCCCTGAGTCCGCGGCGCTGCGCTCTATTTTCTTTGCGACCACCGAAATGAAAAAAGAAACCGGTGCCGGAGATGCCAAGCCCCGCAAGGTGGCCAAAGCCGTGGTGCTGGGTGGCGGTCTGATGGGCGGCGGTATTGCCTCTGTTACAACCACCAAGGCTAAAGTGCCTGTGCGGGTGAAGGATATCAGCGATAAGGGCCTGTCCAATGCCCTTGGCTACGCGTATAAACTGCTGGATAAGGGCGTGAAGCGCCGCCATATGACGAGCGCAGAGCGTGACAAGTTGATGGCATTGATGACCACCACCACTGAATATCGTGGTGTGAAGGATGCCGATATCGTGGTCGAAGCGGTATTTGAAGACCTGAATCTCAAACATCAGATGGTGCGCGATATTGAGAGAGAATGTGGCGAGCACACCATTTTTGCCTCCAACACCTCGTCTTTGCCTATTACCCAAATCGCGGCGGCGGCCAGCCGTCCTGAAAATGTGATTGGTCTGCATTACTTCTCGCCGGTGGAAAAAATGCCGCTGGTAGAAGTGATTGCCCATGAGAAGACATCGCCAGAGACCATTGCAACCACAGTAGCCTTTGCCCGTAAGCAGGGGAAAACCCCGATTGTGGTTAAGGACTGTGCCGGTTTTTATGTGAACCGTATTTTGGCGCTCTACATGAATGAGGCCGCTCAGCTCTTATTGGAAGGGCAGGCAGTTGATCATTTGGACAAGGCACTGGTGAAGTTTGGTTTCCCTGTTGGTCCCATGACCTTGCTGGATGAAGTGGGCATTGATGTGGGCGCCAAGATTTCGCCCATTCTTGAAAAAGAGTTAGGTGAGCGGTTCAAGGCTCCGGCTGCGTTTGACAAACTCATGGCCGACGATCGCAAAGGTCGTAAAAACGGTAAGGGTTTCTACCTGTACGGTAAAGCCGCCAAAAAAGGTAAAAAAGTCGACGAAAGTGTTTACAGCTTGCTTGGCTTAACACCGGCAACCGGTAAAGAAGCCGGTGAAATCGCCGAGCGTTGTGTGGTGCAGATGCTTAATGAAGCGGTTCGCTGCCTGGAGGAAGGCATAATTGCATCTCCACGTGATGGTGATATTGGCGCTATCTTTGGCATTGGTTTCCCGCCGTTCCTGGGGGGGCCTTTCCGTTATATGGATACTTTGGGCGCCGCTAAGATGGTAAGACTGCTGGAAGGTTATCAGAGCAAGTATGGTGACAGGTTTGCACCAGCAGCACTGCTTAAAGCCATGGCCGCAGAGGGCAAAACCTTTTATTAACCAGTATGCCATTTGAACAAAAAAGCGGCAAAATCATGCCGCTTTTTTATTGCCTCGAGGCAAACTTTTGCCTGAAAATTGTTCGATTTTTATTGGTCTTTGGGGTAGACTCGTCGGCCGCGATGAAGAATTGTACTTTGCAGGATGCGCCGTAACGTTACAGAGGTTGTTTATGTTGATGCTGTTGATCCTGCTTGTGAGTCTGGGTTCTGCCTGGTATTTGGGCGTGCTGGCTTTTTCCCAGGGAATGCCGGTAAAGCGATGGGCATTTGTGGGGGCAATGATGGGGCCTGTAGGGTATCCGCTGTTTACGACTCACAAACGCTTGAATGCGCGCAAGGCTGGGTTGTTGTCGGGCCGTGATTTCCGCTGCTGAACCGATTCACCCGATATTAAAACGACAAAGGGAGCCTTCTGGCTCCCTTTGTGTTGGGTGCGGGGAAACTCAATTCCACCAGCCTTTGGCATTTACTACCTGAAGCTCAGTGATGCCTTTTGGCAGTTTCACTTTTTTGCGTTCTTGCTTGGCCAGACCCAGTGCTTTCTTGATTGAATCAAACATAACCTAATCTCCCTTGAAGTTTCCGCTGCTTAGGCAGTTTGGGTGTCAGAGAACTTAATGTTCGGAGTGCCTGCAGTTTGGGTGTCAGAGAACTTAATGTTCGGAGTGCCTGCAGTTTGGGTGTCAGAGAACTTAATGTTCGGAGTGCCTGCAGTTTGGGTGTCAGAGAACTTAATGTTCGGAGTGCCTGCAGTTTGGGTGTCAGAGAACTTAATGTTCGGAGTGCCTGCAGTTTGGGTGTCAGAGAACTTAATGTTCGGAGTACCTGCAGTTTGGGTGTCAGAGAACTTAATGTTCGGAGTACCTGCAGTTTGGGTGTCAGAGAACTTAATGTTCGGAGTACCTGCAGTTTGAGTATTAGAGAATTTGATGTTGGGAGTTCCAGCGTTTTTTGTATCAGCTTCGAGCGCCATAGCTGCAACAGACATCAGGGCAACAGTAGTCAGAATTCCTTTGATCATTTTTTATAGTCTCTCAGTTCAGTGATTGATTATTGACTCTGAGAGACTTACTGCAGGTGTTGTGCCAATGTTGGCAAATTGATGAATAAATCTATCGCTGATTGTATTTTTGGTTCAGGAATTCACCCATATCCTGCTTCAGCAGCGTGGTAAACTCAGCTTCAGGGACCGCTTTACTGTAGATGTACCCCTGAACCTCTTCGCATTTCAGTGCTCTTAGAATATTCAGCTGCGAGGGCACCTCTACGCCTTCACCTACCACTGTCAGTCCCATGTTATGGGCTATGGTGATGATGGAGTCTACCATCTTAAGATCCCTGTCTGATTTATCTATGTCATCAACAAAGGCCTTGTCGATTTTCAGAGTATGGATCGGAAAGCGCTTGAGATAGGACAATGACGAATAACCGGTACCGAAATCATCCAGCGCCAGGCTAACTCCCATCTTTGCCAGTTGCTGCATCACCTTGATGGCCTTTTCAGGCTGCTTAATTACGGTGCCTTCAGTAATTTCCAATTCGAGGTTGGCGGCAGGCAGTTTGGTCAGACGTAAAATTGACTCAATACGTTGTTGCAAATCAGTTAATGCAAACTGACGCGACGACAAATTGACGGCAACACGCCCATCAAACAAGCCCTGCTCACGCCAACGCTGGGCAGCAAAACAGGCTTTACGCATCACCAGATCGCCAATTTCAACAATGAGCCCAGTCTCTTCTGCCAGCGGAATAAACTCTGACGGCGGGATTAAACCCTGAGTGGGATGATTCAGTCGGACCAGCGCTTCCATGCCGGCCATACGGGAGTTTCTTAAGTCGACTTTAGGCTGATAATAGACTTCGAAGAGGTCGTCCCTGAGGCCATCACGGATAAGATTTTCGACTTCCAGCTGACGCAGTGCGTTTCGATTTAGTGATTCGGAATAAAATTGGTATCTGTTACCACCAGCTGACTTGGCGTGGTACATGGCTATATCGGCTTTTCTGAGCAGCGCCTGCTCGTTTTGCTCATCTTCAGGATAGAGCACAATACCGATACTGACGCCTACCACCAGTTTTTCCCCGGCAAGTTCAAACGGTGCGACAAAGGCATCCACCAATCCTTTGGCAATTGCGGCGGCGCTGCCGATATCCGGGTCTTTGTCGAGAAGCACCGCAAATTCATCGCCGCCCAGGCGATAGAGACTGGTGTGGCCCGGCAATGCAGCTGACATACGTCTGGAAACAAGCTGCAACAACTCATCACCAACCTGATGTCCAAGTGAGTCATTGATTTTTTTGAAGTTATCTAAATCGAGTACCATCAGGGTATGGTGAGTATCTTTTTTCACCAGGTTGTTCAGAGAGACCTGAAGGTTGGAACGATTTGGTAGACCGGTCAGCAAATCGTTGTTGGTCAGTTTTCTGAGTTCTTCTTCCTGCTGTTTACGTCTTGATATATCGGAGAATACGCCAACGAAGTGGCTCAGAGTGCCCTGTTCGTCGTAAATAGCATCGACAGTGAGCTCCATCAGGAATGTGGAGTTGTCTCCGCGGCGGGATTCTACCTCAGCGCTCCAGCGCCCCTGTTGGCGAAGAATGATCCGTACCTGCTCGGAATAGGCATCCGGGTAACAACTGAACTGAAGTTGGGTGCCAATAAAACTGTCTTTGTCCATCAGACAGATGTCGCAGCACGCCTCGTTGACTTCTACAAATCTGAACTCATGGTCGAGTATAAACATGCCTTCAGAGATATTTTCGATGGCACGTTCGAAAAGTCGCAGTTGTTCTTCTGCCTGTTTGAAATTATTGATGTTCTTGATTGTCCCTGTCATCCGCAGGGCGTTTTCACTGTCGTCCCTCTCAACAATTTTGGCTCTGTCCAAAATCCAGACCCAATGACCATCCTTGCCTTTGACACGATATGCAGCTTCAAAGTGATCGGTTTCACCATAAAAGTGGCGATTCAATGCCTCGCGCACCCGCTCCTGATCCTGTGGATGAATATTACTCTCCTCATCATCTTTCCCTGAGCGATGGCCATCTTTGGGAAACTCAAGCGAACCCCAGATATTGGAGCGATAAATTTTTCCGGTTTCTATGTCCCAGTCCCACATTTCATCGCCACTACCCCACAGGGACAGTTTGAGGCGCTCTTCACTGATGGCGATTTGGCGCTGGACTTCACGGCGACGCAATGCCGCTTTAATTATGCCTGATGTAATTAATAAGAAAATTAAGGCGTAGGCTAGCTTGGCTTCGAGAGACATCCACCACGGCGGCGTTACTATCACTGATACTGATTTAATAGGGCCTGATAATTGGCTTAAGTTGTCCTTTGCATAAACCTCAAAATTATATTTACCAGCGGATAAGTTAGTGTAGGTGGCAATTTTTGTTTTTTGCGCCGCAATCCACTCATCAGATAGTCCTTTAAGCCTGTAATAATGAGTAACGTTACTATTGCTATAAAGTGGCGATGAAAACTGAATGGCAAAAGGGTAGTCAGAATACTTCAAGGTTATTGACTCAGAAGAGTTGATAGATTTTTTCATTATTTCAGAGTCATTTTTAACCTCTTTATTAAAAAGATAAAGCCCTGTAAGGTTAGTGTTTAGCCTTTCAGGGACCTTCATCATAAAATTTTGAAAATCTTTTTTATTGAAAATGGATAAACCCTGAATTCCACCTAAGATAACGCCATTTGCAAATGTTCCAAAGCTTTGATTGTTATACTCAGCTTGAGCACCATTACTCGAATATAAAGTATAGACTCTCTCTTGTGCCGCCACGACTATGCTATTAATGGATGAACCGAAGATCCAACCATCATATGCTCCTAAACTATAGACGGGTTTATCCATATTAACTAATGTTTCAGTTTTATTAGAACTGATTTCGTGCTTTAATATTCCGCTATTAGTTGCAACGGCTATATATGTATCAAAAAATTCAATACCATAAACAATATGCTCTGATATGATATCTTTAATCGCCGCTTCATTATTCCTAATAACGGATAGTCCGCCTTGATGTGAAATGTATAAGTCACCACCTTTTGGTGATATTTTAAGCTGAAAAATAGGTAGATTGCTAGAGTTTAAGATAATTTCTTCAAATGAGTTTAAATCTATTGATACCAGCTTTAGATCGTTGGTTCCAATATAAATTTTATTGGAGTTTTCGTTGTATGCCAACGCGTAAGCTATACGGTCTGAAATTTTAATTTGAGTTTTATTTGATAGGTTATGTTTGAATATTCCATATGTAGAGCAGTAAATCAATTCATCATCGTTTATAATAGATATTGCCTTAAAACCTATTGCTTTAGTGTCAACTTCGCCAACAAGTTCTAGTTGTTCTTTACTGTATATTTTAATGTTGGCTGTCTCATCGGCTACAAACAAATTCTCATTATGATTTTCTATGAACCAAATATTGTTATTTTTCTGTGCGGAGCCAGTTTTTACAATGTTTTTGTGATCTTGTATATATAAAAATCCATTATTCATACTGGCAATTATGATGCCATTTTTAACTCTAAAAATAAGTGGGGATAGCAAAGAAAATGTACTGTCAATTTCACCTGAGATTTCTATTTTGTTTTCTGTTATTGTTACTATATTCTTCTTAAGTGATATTTTTCCGGATTCTATATATGTCACGTTATCATAAACAGTGTTGCTGATTTTTATTAACTCATTATTTCTTGTGTATTCATAAATTCCATCAGGTTTATCGATAACTAATTTAACTCCATCAAAACCAATGGAAATTGATTCTCTAGTTATGTATTCGACATCTTTTTCAGAATTCTTGGTTTTTAAAATGGTACCATCATGGTTTCTAATTAAGTAGTGCTCATCATTTTTCACAATCTGTTTAACAAAATCTATTTTATTGCTTTTGATCTCGAAAATGATATTGTAATCTGAATCAAGGACTTTAATTGAATTACTTGAGCCTAAAAGCAAGTTATTGTTTTCTTTTTTTAAAAAAGTGATTGCTTCTTTTGATTCAAGAATTAATTTTAACTTTTCTGTGTCTGGATCCATAGCTAATAAACTGTTGTCAGTACCAATTATTAGCTTTTCATCGAAAATTTCCAAACTATGAATAAAAGCGCTACTCAAGTTGCTAAAATCCTCAGAGTAGTATTTTTTAAACTCAGAGCCATCGAACCGATTAAGACCGTTTAGTGTTCCTAACCAGATATATCCATTTTTGTCTTCAACTACGGATGTAACAGTATTCTGAGATAATCCCTGCACAGTGCTGAATGCATCTGCGTTCAAGTGTATTAAAGATGGCGGTTGAGGCAGAATACTCACGGGCTCTTGATGTGCATCTACATACCAAGTTACCAGCAATAGGAGAGTTATGAGATTAGCAAGAACTTTATGCATATGTTGTTGATTTTGTATGCGTACAAAGATTGCACTTAAGTGTTATCCCACTTTTTCAGAAAAGTGGTGGTTTGTCAAAACACTTGAGAATAATTTTTCTTTTCATGGCAATCAGATGGACAAAAAGCACGCGCGTTCTATGTGTAACGTGCCTAAGAACTGTTTTTTGGGGAACATGTCAAAGAACGGAGCGCCCGGGTCAGCCTATCATTGCTGGAAATTGCTCTTCAGATACATGTCAACGGCTACTGGCCTCTCTACGCCACATATCCCAAATTGGATGATCTTGGTGACCCTGTTCACGGGTCACCACCTACATGCTTTCAATTCCTTACAGATGGAATTTATCTGAATGCAGCTTAAAGGTCCGCAGGTCTGTGATCATCTTGTCCGAGCTTAGCGCCTGCAGGTGCCTGTGCTGCTCTCCGGTGCTGAAGAGTACCAGTCGGTCGCAGTGCTTGGTGCGCATCCGCTGCATCATGAATTTTATCAAGTCGGCACGTGTCAGTTTCTCGATTTCGGCCACCACCAATTCCCGTTGATTAAACCCATAGTCCTTATTACCTATGCTCGCCCAGTAGCGTTGTCCACGGGTCTTTAAATTGGCGTCATGTTCCATCACCTGGTTGATGAGGCCCGTCTTGGTGGACTCCCACTGCTCTTTGGTGATTTGCATGACCGCATAGCTGAAGTCAGCAATGAACTCATCAATGGCTTCAAGCAACTGTAATGGTCCGGCCGAAGGTGATTGGATGTAAAAAATCATTCCGGGGTGCCGGTTCAGTGGCAAATAGCCGGTGCCGACCATATATCCAAGTTGTTGCTCTGTTCTGAGCTCGTGGAAGAAAGTGGACGACATGGTGTGATTCATCAGTGCAAACAGAGCCATTTTTTCAGGTGTTGCGCTGGGCGACTGATAGTAAACGATAATAGCACTGTCCTGATGGCTGATAGTGAGCTCGCGCAGCATGGTCCCTTTACCTGTAAGGTTAACCAGCTCGCGGGCTGACTCGCCACTGGGTGTGGAAACCAACGACAGAATGTGACTCAGGCGGTGTCCGAGAGTTTGGGCTTCCTGAGTGAGCCAGTCACCGTACACCAGGCCTTCGAGGTAGATTTTTTCGTAGAACGCCCGAACGTGCTCATGCAAATCTTCCAGAGTGCATTCTTCCAGCATTTCTGCCATACGCAGAGGTTCATAGGAGCGGCGCTGCAAGGTAACCGTTAAGCTGGTGAATAGCTGTGAAATAGGCTTTGCCTGAGCGGCGTTGTACCAACTGCGAAGGAGCTGCCGTTTGATAACATTAAAGCGCTCCTGAGTGAAATTGCGTTCTCTGGCTTTGCTGATAAGCAGGGCAAGCAAGGTTTCCTGGTTGCCGGTAAAACCGCTCAGATGCAAGGTTAATCCACCCTGATGGGGATAGATGTTGTAGTTTAGGCCTGCGACTTCTGCGGGGTAAGTGTACTCGGTGAGGTAGTCCAGCAGCATTTCCACATAGAGGCGGGTTAGGGCGGCGTTACGCGGATCCTGACTGGCCTGATCTGAGTCGAGTGATAAAAACAGATGCCCCTTGGGGACATTAAATTCGTCGTCTTTTTTGTGCCACAGTCTGTAACCTGTTGCCTCGGCGACCACAGTTGGAACCGGTGACTGACTCTTATCTGGCCGGGCCTGTGCATCTTCAACGATAAACGGGTTTGGCTCCGGCAGTCTTAGCCCGCTGGTCTCCCCTTTGGGACGCCAGCGGTTGATTTCTTGTTCCTCAAGAGGCCTCGATGCATAAGGTGTGTGGTACCAGTTTGCCTGCCGATTGGTATCAACCTCCTGGCAGACCAATTGGACGCGAAGGTTATCCAGCGACATCTGTGACAGAAGCGATTCGCACTCTGCAATGTCCAGCCCATCCATGCGGTAGTCACCAAAAATCAGGTCTTCCACGCCATAGTGATGCATGTTGATGGATAAGTGGCTCGCCAAATCCATGGCCTTGATTTGTTCCTGATAGCGAAATGCCAGTTTAAGCAGGCTTGCTCGTTCGCGATAACGCCATTCTTCCAGGCCTTGAGATCTGATCATCTCAAGGTATTCAAAGGTCAGACGAATAATATCGTCCAGTTGGCCCAGTCCCCGGTCGGTGAGCTGGAAGCTGATATTGTAATCCTTGAAGTTATAACCATTCACACCGCCACCTGCAGAGAGCTGATTTACCCAGCCTTTTTCTTTTAACAGTGCCTGCAGGCTGCCCTCGCTTTCGTTACCCAAAAGATGGCTTAAGAAGGTCAGGGGTTTGTGGCGGTAAAACCTATCAATGCCGGGTAAGGGGAAGGTGAGCGTCAGGCGTTTTTGCTCCTTGAGGGGAATCGCCTGTACCCAGGTACCAAGTTCGGTTTCGGTATAAAGCGGGACATCGGGGTAGTGCTTCTTCAGTCCGGTATTTTTGATAGCCCCGAAGTATTGTCGTGCCATCGCATCCAGACTTGTCAGCGGCTCGGGTGAAACCAGGCACAGGGTCATCAGGTTGGCACTGTAATGAGTCTTATAAAACTGCAGCAGCTCTTCGCGCAGTTCATCCTGATCCCCGCCAAGAGTATCAAGATTTCCGACCGAAAATTTGGAAAAGGGATGGGCCGGATTGACTGTTTCCTTGTGCACCTGATACATACGACGAACATCATCTTTAAGCTTAAGGCTGTATTCAGACTCAATGGCTTGCCGCTCTCGGTCAACCAACTCACGGTTAAAGGTCGGGGCAATGAAAAACTGGCTGAACCTGTCCAGCGACTCATCAAAAACGTCTGCATTGATGGTAAAGAAAAAGTTGGTGTGCTCAGTGCCCGTCCAGGCATTGTTGCTGCCGCCATGCTGATTGATAAAGGCATGGTATTCGGCTGGGTCAGGGTATTTTTCGGTGCCTAAAAAAAGCATGTGCTCCAAAAAATGCGCCATACCCAGGCGCTGAGCGGGATCGTCAAAGTGACCGACATTCACGGCCATAGAGGCTGCCGCCTGACTTGCCTGTGGATCCGAAACCAGCAGTACCCTCAATGCATTGTCGAGAACCAGATACTGGTATTGACGGTGATCGTTGGGACTGGTGAGAGGGAACTGGTTGACTGGCAAGGCAAGTCTCCGTCGGCAAGAGTTCGTTATATATTGATAGGCAGACAGGTTTTTGGCAAACAATCCGTGGGACTGTCGACTAAAGATTAACGCTTTTTCAGTTTGTCACCGTATCAATTCGGGCTACAATTGGCGCGAAATAACAGTAGAGGCGGCAAAAGAAGTATGCAGCTATTTTTGATGAGACATGGTGAGGCGGGTTATCAGGCCCAATCCGACAGAGACCGTACCCTTACCGATACCGGGCGTTATCATACCCGGCTCATGAGTAACTTTTTGAATCGTCTCGTTACCGATTTTGACTTGGTGTTGGTCAGCCCTTATTTACGGGCGCAACAGACCTGGCAGGAAGTTGCCACCCATTTCCCTGAACCGCGTAAGTGGGTTACGGCCGATGAATTGGTGCCTTCAGCCGATCCGGCGACAGCAGCGAGTCTTATCCTGGCGTATGCCGAGCAATACAAGGCGGATAAGGTGCTGGTGATTTCGCACATGCCACTGCTGGGATATCTGGTGAGTGAATTGGTGGCGGGAACCGAGCCGCCGCTGTTTGCTACTTCAGGTATATGCTTGCTGGATAAACATGCTGAGCAATGTCATCAGGTGTGGATGCATAATCCTCATACTATCAGCTGAGCATTGCACATCATTCTGAAGGCAATATTTATCGAGCAAAGCAGCCATCCGGCTGCTTTTTTGTTGATAAGGCCCTGAGTCTGGGTTGCTGATTGAGCTTCATCGCCTTTTGCAACGCGGGTTGGTCAGCGCCGGTGGGGCTGGTCGCCCAGGTCAATCAACACCAGCAGTGCGGCATCGCCGCCCCATTCTTTGGGGGCCTGATGAAATCCCAACACCTTGGGATGCTGTGCCAGCCACAGGGGGATCTGCTGTTTCAGCACTCCAGTGCCATAGCCGTGCATCACACTCACACACTGGCACTGCTCGCGAATGGCCGCTTCAATAAGCGCTGCAAGTTCAAGCTTGGCCTCAGTTTGACGCATGCCGTGCACATCCAAAATCAAATCAGGCACATAATCGCCCCGGCGCAAGCGTTTAAGCACCAGATTATCCGCATGTTCGGCACGCCAGCGCATGGGGCCATCTACCGGCAATAGCGGCTGAAAGGTATCGGAGAAATAATGATTGGCCGCGAGCTGTGGCGCCTGCTCCGTGAGCTCGGCCTTGGTTTTCAGCGGCGTGCCAAAGTGTTGTTTGTCCTGGGTCAGAGGGCGAATGCCATCGACCAGCGCCTGAAAATCCTCCAGGCCTTCGTGGGAGATAATCTTAGTCATGGCGCTATTTTATTGAATCCTGTGCCAAGAGAACAGAGTTCAGTTACAATGCCCGCAAACCTTAGAGCGGGAGCTTGTTTTGGATAAGATATTTGTTGATGAAGCTGTTACCGAGCTTCGCACCATCGGCGATATGCTGCGCTGGGCCGTGAGCCGCTTTAACGATGCCAAGGTATATTACGGTCATGGTACCGACAACGCCTGGGACGAGGCTGTCGCTCTGGTATTTCATGCCTTGCACTTGCCTGACGATTTGGGCCGTGAAGTCATTGGCGCCAACCTTACCAGCAGCGAAAAACACAAAATTGTTGAGCTGATTATCCGTCGGGTGCGTGAACGCCTGCCAGTGCCCTATTTGACCAACCGCGCCTGGTTCGCCGGTCTCGAGTTTTATGTGGACGAGCGGGTATTGGTACCACGCTCTCCCATCGCAGAAATGATAGAAGATCGCTTCGGTCCCTGGCTATACAACAAGCCTGTAAACCGTGTGCTGGATTTGTGCACCGGCAGTGGTTGCATTGCTATTGCCTGCGCCCACACCTTTGAAGACGCCGAAGTGGACGCGCTGGACATCAGTGAAGATGCACTGGATGTCGCCCAGATTAACGTGGAATCCCATGGTCTGGTAGAGCGGGTGTTCCCAATGCAGTCTGATTTGTTTTCAGCTATCCCAAAAGGCCCGCAGTACGATCTGATTGTCTCCAACCCGCCTTATGTGGATGAAGAAGATATCGGCGATATGCCGGACGAGTACCACCATGAACCCGCCATTGGTTTGGCCTCAGGTCGTGATGGCCTGGACATCACCAAGCGCATTCTGGCCAATGCCGCCGACTACCTGACGCCATCGGGCATTCTGGTGGTGGAAGTGGGCAACTCCATGGTGCACCTGATGGAGCAATTCCCCGAAGTGCCTTTCACCTGGGTGAGCTTCGAGCGTGGCGGAGATGGGGTGTTTGTGCTCACTTACGACCAGCTAGTTGAAAATGAATCACTGTTCGCCATCTATAAAGATAGGGAATAATGGGGCTGCCCCGGTAGCGCCGGGGCACGCCACTGAGGTTACACATTAAACAGACAAGAGGATACGCGCGCGGATGTCGGGGAACAGCATAGGTCAGAATTTCGTGGTTACTACCTTTGGCGAGAGCCATGGGGTGGCGCTCGGTTGCATTATCGATGGTTGCCCTCCGGGCCTCGAGCTTACCGAAGCTGATATGCAGCACGATCTTGACCGTCGCCGTCCGGGCACGTCCCGCTACACCACGGCGCGCCGCGAGCCGGACGAAGTGCGTATTCTCTCAGGTGTTTTCGAAGGCAAAACAACAGGAACCTCCATTGGTCTGATTATCGAAAACACCGATCAGCGCAGCCAGGACTACAGCAATATCAAAGACCTGTTCCGCCCCGGTCACGCCGATTACACCTATCAACAAAAGTACGGTCTGCGGGATTATCGCGGCGGTGGCCGTTCGTCCGCCCGAGAAACCGCCATGCGGGTTGCCGCCGGCGCTGTGGCGAAAAAGTACCTCAAGGCCGTTCACGGGATCGAAATTTACGGCTTCCTGTCGCAACTTGGCCCCATTGAGGCAGAGCACATCGACCGCGAGCAGATTGAGCAAAACGCCTTTTTCTTCCCTGATGCCAGCAAGCTTGAAGCGCTGGATGAATATATGCGCGAGCTGAAAAAATCCGGCGACTCCATCGGTGCCAAGGTCAGCGTGATTGCCACCAATGTACCAGTGGGCCTGGGCGAGCCTGTGTTTGACCGTCTTGATGCCGACATCGCCCATGCGCTGATGGGCATCAATGCCGTGAAGGGAGTGGAAATTGGCGATGGTTTCGCGGTAGTGACCCAAAAGGGCTCCGAGCATCGTGATTTGATGTCACCCGAGGGCTTTGCCAGCAACCATGCCGGCGGCGTGCTTGGCGGCATTTCATCCGGTCAGCCAATTGTGGCCCATATGGCGCTTAAGCCAACCTCCAGTATCAGCATTCCCGGCGAGAGCATGACAGTGCAGGGCAATACTGCGGAAGTGGTTACCAAGGGCCGTCACGACCCCTGCGTGGGCATTCGCGCCGTGCCTATTGCCGAGGCCATGTTGGCGATTGTATTGATGGATCATCTGCTCAGACACCGTGCTCAGAATCAGCACGTGCACAGCGAAACCCCTGTGCTGGGGATGCGCTCTTAAGGAAAACCGTGTTCAAGACGTCACCCATGAGCGCCGAGGTTCAGCTACGCTGGCTCGGCGCCTGTTATTTCTTCTTCTTTGCCATTCTTGGCGTCATGGTGCCTTACCTTGGCGTCTTCTTCGAATCCCGCGGCTTTAACGCCACTGAAATCGGCTCTCTGCTTGCCATCTTAATGGCCACCCGCATCATTGCGCCTAATCTGTGGGCCATAGTTGCCGACAAAACCGGGATGCGCAGTGAGCTGATTAAAATCGGTGCTGGTGCCGGTGCACTTACCTATTTGAGCTTTTTCCATCCGGGCGCCTTCTGGTACATGGTGGTCAGCCTCACTGTGTATACCTTTTTCTGGAATGCGATTTTGGCGCAGCTTGAGGTGATAACCCTTGAGACCCTCGGTGATAAGCCGCAGCGCTACGGCATCATCAGAAGCTTTGGCAGTCTGGGTTACATTGTACTGGTGGTGGCCGCCGGCTTTGCCATCGGTCACTGGGGCCCGGAAGTGTTGCCCTACATCGGCATGGGCCTCTTTGCCGGAATGCTGGCGGCCTGTTTGCCGCTGCCTGCCAATAGGGTGAAGCTAAGCCGGGATACGCCCAAGGTGAAAGTCAAACTGGCCGGTCCCATCGGTTGGTTTCTATTGTCGGCCATCTTGCTGCAAATGAGCGCCGGACCTTTTTACGGCTTTTTCGTGCTGTATCTGAAACACGCCGGTTACAGCGAGGCGACAGCCGGTCTCTTTGTGGCCCTCGGAGTCATTGCCGAAATCGTCATGTTTATGCTCGCGCCGAGGCTACTTGGCAAATACGGCATCAAGCCGCTGCTGTTTATCAGCATTTTATTTACCGCATTTCGCTGGTTGATGATGGCCTGGGGCGTTGAGAGTCTCTTCTGGTTGTCGCTGAGTCAGCTGTTGCATGCCTTTACCTTCGGCTTAGTGCATGCCGCCTCTATTCAGTTTATTCACCAACAGTTTGATGTGAGCCGCCGCAGCACAGGGCAGGCGCTCTATGCCAGTCTCAGTTTTGGTGTTGGTGGTGCGCTGGGGACCTGGGCCTGCGGCCTGGTCTACAGCCATAACCCCAGCCTGAGTTGGGTGCTGGCGGCTGGATTTGCCTTTGTGGCGGCGCTGCTTGTGTTGCCTTTGCCGGGACGTAGAGTCGAAACGGCAGCCGTTTAAAGACAAGTTAGAACAGAATAAGAAGTACCCTAATAAAGAGGAAGTCCATGGCCAATAAGTTCAGATTGGGCCTGATTATTAACCCGCTGGCTGGTCTTGGCGGCAGCGTAGCCCTCAAAGGCAGTGATGGTGTGGCGGAAGAGGCTCTGGCCCTTGGTGCTGAGCCCAAAGCGCATTTGCGGATGCGCTCAGCGCTGGAGCAGGTACTGCCATATAAAGAACGTTTTATCGTCCATACCGCAGCGGGGAGCATGGGTGAAGACCTTTGCCGCGAGCTTGGCTTCGAGGTGCAGGTGTATTATCAACCTCATAGTGAGCACACCACCGCCGAGGATACTCGTGAGGCAGTAAAAGCCTTGGCCAGTGAGACCCTGGATTTGCTGCTGTTTGCAGGCGGAGATGGCACAGCCCGGGATGTGTTCGCCGAAGTTGATGAGCGGCAGGTGGTGCTCGGGGTGCCGGCCGGGGTGAAAATTCACTCAGGGGTGTATGGCATTACCCCAAAAGCCTCCGGGCTGGTGCTGAAGATGCTGATGCAGGGCGAACTGGTGTCGCTTATGAGTGCCGATGTCATGGATATCGATGAAGAGGCGTTTCGTCAGGGCAGGGTACGTGCCCGCCGTTTTGGCGAGATGCTGGTACCGGCCGAGCCCCGTTATGTGCAGGCAGTAAAAATGGGCGGAAAAGAAGTCGATGAGTTGGTGCTCAGCGACATTGCTGCCGAAATCGTGTCTGAAATGGACGACAGCCTTTACATCATGGGTTCTGGCAGTACAGTGGCTGCCGTGATGGAGGAACTTGGGCTCGAAAACACCCTGCTCGGGGTGGACCTGGTTCAGGACCGCGGGCTTATCGCCTCGGATCTGACTGCTCAGCAACTGCTTGAGCAAACGGAAAATCAGCCACTTAAGCTGGTTATCACCCTCATTGGCGGCCAGGGACATATCCTTGGCCGGGGTAATCAGCAGTTGTCACCGGCGCTTATTCGCCGCGTGGGCAAAGAAAATATTTTGATTGTTGCCACCAAAACCAAGCTTAAAGCCCTTGAAGGGCGACCGCTTATCGTGGATAGTGGCGACCCAGAGCTGGACCAGGCCTTGATTGGCTATTATCGGGTAGTGACAGGCTACCGCGACTATGTGATGTATCAGGTCGCAAATCCGACGGAGTAACAGATGTTTGAGAAATACGACACCGCCCTGGATAACTGGATTGAGGGCATTGTAGCGAGCGGCGATGATGACGCTCTGTTCGCCAGCGGCTATTTGCAGGGCCACTTTGCCGTGGCATTGGCTGAACTTGAAACCGAAGGCGGCATCGATAATGCACTTTTGGACGGCAAAATGGAAAAGTGCCTCGAGACTGCCCGCGGCGAGTTGTCTGATGCTGACTATGCGCTGGTGGAAGCCGCCTGGGCTCAGCTGCGCGGCCAGTTTTAACGGTAGAAGTCGCCAGGTGTTGAATACAAAAAAGGCAGGTTAAACCTGCCTTTTTGCTTTTCGTAGGTAAGCTGTTATCAGTCCAGTGCCTTGCCTTTTTTAAGCTTTCTAAGCCACATTCGATTGGGGTTTAAGGCTTCCATCACGTCGCCATCCAGCACAGGCAGTGTGCCTGAGAGGCTGTCAGCCAGACATTCGGCAATCAGCGGGCCGCTGGATAATCCCCGTGAGCCAAGGCCTGAGAAGATATAAAGCCCCGGATGCACAGGCGCAGCGTGGGTTTGCCAGTACTGGGCTCCCTTGGGGCCGTGGCCAATGGCCTGATATTGTGTCTGAATTGCCGCCACATCCGGCGCGGCGCCCGCCATCGGCAGGTGATCGCGGCTCACCATTCGAATACCGGCGCGGGCGCTGCCTTCACTGATATCCAAATACTCTACCCAATCCTTGCCTGGGTAACTTTCCTGCATCTTGTGCAGGTTTTCCTGCTGCTCCTGCTCGCGATACTCAACTGAAGTATCACCGCGCACATAACTTGCGCCCATGCAGTGGCTACCGCTGCTAGCGTCGCGCGGAGTGAAATAACCGTGTGCACAGAGAACGGTTTTAAGCTGCTCAAGCTTACCCCGGGTGGGCACATGGCTCACCTGACCGCGAAATGGCGCCAGCTGCAGCGACTTGGTTTGTGCAAGTTCAGTGATCCTGTGGCCGGTAGCCAGCACCAATTCATGGGCGTCTATCTCGCCTGTCTGAGTGTTCAGTCGCCAGCCCTCATCAGCGCGCGTTATGGATGTGATGTTCACATCGAAATGGCACTCAAGGCCCATAGTTTTGGCTTCTTCAATGGCTGCTTCACACAGCTTGGCCGGTGAAACCCAGCCGCCTTGGGGGTAATAAATACCGCCTTTATCGATGGCGACGCCGGCGATGTGATTTGCCTCATCGGCATCAACCCTGACCGCCACTTGTTTGGGCCAGGTTTTACTCAACAGTTTTTCAATGCGTTCAGTGGCGCGTTCATCATGGCCGGTTTGCAGTACGCCGCAAAAATCAAAGGGCAGGGGGTGGTGTGCCAGCGACTCGACAAAGCGTTTAGCATACAAAAATGCCGGTACAAACAGCCGGGTCAGATGGTCGTCCTCTGGCGTCAGCAGCGGATAGATGGCACCCTGCCGATTGCCGGAAGCACCAATGCCGGGGGCGGCATCGGCGCAGTAAAGTGTCACCTTGTGGCCACGGCGAAGCAGCGACAGTGCAAGGCTTGCCCCGGCCACGCCAGCGCCGACAATGCTGATATCTCTTGGTTTGAAGGGCGGCTTAATGGGAAGCGCTGCTGGCATGTC
The DNA here is from genome assembly GCF_000015245.1 of Shewanella amazonensis SB2B. Classification (NCBI taxonomy): domain Bacteria; kingdom Pseudomonadati; phylum Pseudomonadota; class Gammaproteobacteria; order Alteromonadales; family Shewanellaceae; genus Shewanella; species Shewanella amazonensis. Next base: position 2,604,743 of record NC_008700.1, on the reverse strand, counting down.
TGGCTTGGTATCACCAATCAGGATGCTGCCTTGGTGTGCAAGCTCAAGCGCTGCCTGCTCAAATTCGCCCTTGGGGCAGATGAGCACATCGATACTGGCCTTATCAAAGGTAGCGAGTGTGGCAGCTTTGTTTGGTTCACAAAGGTAAAAGTCCAGCCAGCAGTTGTCATCAAGATGAAACCTTTGTCCGCCTTTAATGTGGCTCGCGGCCATGGCAAAAGGCGAGAGCGGGTGGCTGGCATCCATAGCCAGGGCGTTAAGCTCAGCTTCATCTTTTAGCAGCATGATGATCTGTAATGGCTTTTTGCTCGTATGCTGTATGCTGGTGATTGAAGCGTTGCTGGCATAGGCAGCATTTGTTTCTGGATAAGCAGAATTCACCTGCGCCGCAGCGAGCAGCCACTGCCAAAGCGGTGGTTCAGGCAGCGCCTCAAACAGCACAACACAGGGGCCTTCAGGCAGGGGCAGTGATAATGGCATGGCCATATCGATGGCAAAAAACTCGGGCATGGGGTTAAAAAAATTTACTCGATGTCGCGAAATTGGCATTATTTTACCGCCCTTTATGGAAAGCTGACCACTTAAAAGCGCCAAAGGGGATACTATTGGCGCACTAAAATTGGTACTCCCAGTACGGAATGGATAGTAAAACATGAAAAGAGTCGTTATCACCGGCATTGGCATCGTTTCCAGTATCGGTAACAACAAACAAGAAGTGACCGAATCACTCAAGGCCGGACGCAGCGGTATTACCCATTCCGCTCAGTTTGAAGAGATGCAGCTTCGCAGCCACGTGTGGGGCGATATCAAGCTGGATCCCGCTGAGCACATCGACAGAAAAGCGCTGCGCTTCATGGGCGATGCAGCCGCCTATGCTTACCTCGCCATGCAGGAAGCCATCAGCGATGCCAACCTGACTGAAGAGCAGTATTCCAACCCACGTGTGGGCCTGGTTGTGGGTACCGGCGGTGCCTCTTCTTCTAACCAGGTACAGGCTGCCGACACGCTGCGTGAAAAGGGTGTTAAGCGCGTAGGCCCTTACATTGTGCCTCGCATCATGGCATCTACTGCCTCTGCATGTTTGGCAACTCCTTTCAAAATCAAGGGCTTTAACTACTCCATCAGTTCTGCCTGCGCCACCTCTGCTCACTGTATCGGTCATGCTGCCGAGCTTATCCAAATGGGTAAACAGGACATGGTATTTGCCGGCGGCGCCGAAGAGCTGGATTGGACACTCACAATGGGCTTTGACGCCATGGGCGCACTGTCTACCAAGTACAATGAGACCCCTGAAAAAGCCTCACGTACCTACGATGCTGACCGTGATGGTTTCGTTATCTCCGGTGGCGGCGGTATCGTGATTGTGGAAGAGCTGGAACATGCTCTTGCACGCGGCGCCAAGATTTATGCTGAAGTTATCGGTTACGGTGCTTCTTCAGATGGTTACGACATGGTTGCCCCAAGTGGTGAAGGCGCCATGCGCTGCATGCAGATGGCGCTGACCGATGTGGATACCCCAATCGACTACATCAACACCCACGGTACTTCTACCCCAGTGGGTGACGTGCGCGAGCTGGAAGCCATTCGTGAAGTCTTTAAAGACCAGGTTCCGCCAATCGCCTCCACCAAATCGCTGACGGGCCATGCCCTGGGCGCTGCCGGTGTGCACGAAGCCATCTACAGCCTGCTGATGATGGAAAATGGCTTTATTGCCGCTTCTGCCAACGTGGAAAACGTTGACCCTCAGGCTGCAGATATGCCAATCGTGACACAGTGCCGCGATGCTGAGCTCACCACAGTGATGAGCAACAGCTTCGGTTTTGGTGGCACCAACGCCACGCTGGTGATGCGTAAGTACCGCTAAGCGGCTCGATAATCTCATTTGCGACCACAGTTTTCGCAAAATCAAAAGGGAAGCCAGGCTTCCCTTTTTTATTGTCTGTTACAATCCGCCCCAATCGCCAAAGAAGGAAAGCCGACAGAGATGAAAATTATCGCGGACGAGAATATGCCCTATGTGGATGTACTCTTCGGAGAGCTTGGGGAGATTGAATACGTCAATGGCCGCACTCTGGCACCTGAGCAGTTAGCCGATGCCGATGTGCTGCTGGTACGCTCGGTAACTCAGGTCAATGAAGCACTATTGTGCCAAAACCAACAGCTTAAGTTTGTTGGCAGCGCCACCATAGGGACAGACCATGTGGACACAGCCTATCTGAAAAGCCGGGGTATCCCCTTTACCAATGCGCCCGGGTGCAATGCCACTGCAGTAGGTGAATATGCGTTTATTGCCATGCTGGAGCTTGCTCAGCGTTATCGGCAGCCGCTGAAAGATAAAAAAGTCGCGGTAATAGGTGCCGGGAACACTGGCACTGCCACAGCCCGTTGTCTCGAAGCATATGGGGTCGAACACCGGCTGTGCGACCCCGTGTTGGCAGCACAGGGCGACAATCGCCAATTTTACGAGCTCGATGAGCTTATTGCCTGGGCCGATGTGATAAGCCTGCATGTGCCAATTACCAAAGGTGGCGATCATCCCACCTGGTATTTGTTCGACCAACAACGACTTGAAGCCCTGAAAACCGGTGCCTGGCTGCTCAACTGCTGCCGTGGTGAGGTGATAGACAATCGAGCCCTTATCGAAGTTAAGCAAAGACGGGTCGACATCAAACTGGTGTTGGATGTGTGGGAAGGCGAGCCCAGTCCCATGTTGGCGCTGGTGCCGCTGGTGGATATCGCCACGCCACACATTGCCGGTTATAGCCTGGAAGGTAAGGCCAGAGGCACTTTTATGCTGTATGAAGCGCTTTGCCGGGTAATGGGTAAGACTGGTGAAAATAGCTTCCACAGCCTGCTGCCCCCCTTCTTTTTGGGCTCAATGCAAGTTCGGGAGTTGGGGGACGAGAGGGCACTGCTGACACTGTGCCGGACGGTATACGATCTGCGGGATGACGATATCCACTTCAGGCAATCGGGCACCGACAGACTCGGATTTGACAAAATGAGAAAAAATCACCGTCACAGACGCGAATTCAGCGCCCTTAAGCTGGAAAATGCTAAGGGATCTGAGGTAAATTGGTTGTCCTTTTTGGGTTTTTCTAACGTCGGTTGAGTATTATGTCGCAGGAATTTAATGTCGTAGTTTTGGGTGCATCGGGCGCCGTGGGTCAGACCATGATCGAGATCCTCGAAGAGCGCAATTTCCCGGTTGCCAAGCTGTTCCCTCTGGCCAGTGCCCGCAGCGCCGGTGATACCGTAAGCTTCCACGGTAAACAGGTGGAAATTCTTGACGTTGAAACCTTTGATTGGTCACAGGCTCAAATCGGTTTCTTCTCCGCGGGCGGTGATGTGTCTGCTAAGTGGGCCCCCATCGCGGCAGAGCACGGCTGCGTAGTTATCGACAACACGTCACACTTCCGCTATGACCTGGATATCCCGCTGGTGGTGCCAGAAGTGAACCCTGAGGCCATTGCCGATTTCCGTAACCGTAATATCATTGCCAACCCCAACTGCTCCACCATTCAGATGTTGGTGGCACTGAAGCCCATTTACGATGCCTACGGAATCGATCGCATCAACGTGTGCACCTATCAGTCGGTGTCCGGTACCGGTAAAAAGGCTATCGAAGAGCTGGCGGGCCAGTGTGCCAAGCTGCTCCAGGGACTGCCAATCGAGCCAAGCGTTTATCCAAAGCAGATAGCTTTTAACGTGCTGCCACATATCGATAAATTCCAGGATAATGGCTACACCAAAGAAGAGATGAAAATGGTGTGGGAGACCCGCAAAATTTTCGGTGACGACTCTATTCTGGTGAACCCTACGGCGGTGCGTGTACCTGTGTTTTACGGTCACTCCGAAGCCGTGCATATCGAAACCCGTGACCCGGTGGATGCCGACACTGTGAAAGCATTGCTGCGCGATGCCCCCGGTGTCGTGCTTTTTGAAGACGATGATGATTACCCAACCGCCGTTACCGACGGTGCTGGCCAGGATCCTGTGTTCGTTGGCCGTGTGCGTAACGACATCTCTCATCCCAACGGGATCAACCTTTGGGTGGTGTCAGATAACATTCGCAAAGGTGCTGCCCTAAACAGCGTACAAATTGGTGAAATTCTCATCCGCGATTATCTGTAAAAATACACCGAAGTCGCTGACTTTGTTGAAAAAGCCCGCAATAAGCGGGCTTTTTTTGTTTTACATTTGTGAACAGTAGCAGGGCTTGGAATTCTGGTTTATAGTAATCTCAATAAATACAATTGCCTAAAGCAAGTCGTCATCGGGCGTACCTTGAGCGCTTGAAAGGGAATAATTGATGAACTTTCGTACCTCCTATCTCGTGGGCATTCTGGCCTCTGTCCTGGCCGTATCCACCATTCCCCAGTTCTCCGAAGTCAGAGCCGCTGAGCCGCTCAAAATCACAGGTCCGGACGGTCAAAGTCGTGAAACCCAGTCGCGCCAGTATGGTCCTACTACGGTGCAGGATACCTTCTGGAGCATTGCCCAAAAAGTTCGCCCGGATAACAGTGTCAGTGTTTATCAGGTAATGGCGGCGATTTATGATGCCAACCCCCATGCCTTCAGCAGTGCCAATTACAATACCCTCGAAAAGGGCATGATACTGCTCATTCCGTCCAAGGAAGTAATGCTGGCCATTCCCAAAAATCTGGCTCAGCAAAGAGCACTGGAGCAAGACAGGGCATGGCGCACCGGCAAGGTTGAACCAAAGCAGGCTACAGCCAAGCCCGTCACAGCTAAACCTGCTGCGCAGGAAGCGCCCAAAGCCGTTACCGAACCTGCTAAAGTTGAGGCGAAACCCGCTCCCGTACCTGTTGTAGATCCCAAGCTGGTTGAAGAGAACCAGGCGCTGTCGGCCGAGATAAGTCGTCTGACCGAAGAGCTCAATGTACGCAAAAATGATGTTGAGTCGCTGAGCGCCCAGGTTGAGCAGTTGACCGAAGAAGTGCAAACCCTGAAAGCCAACCTGGCCGCGACAACGGAAGAGTCAGAAGCACTGAGGACTGAAAATAAAACGCTGAAGCAGGCACAGGCACTGGCTGAGGTTGAAGCCAATAAGCCCGGCGAACTGTGGCGCAGTCTCATGGACAGCCCCCTTATGCTTATCCTGGGTGCCGTTGTGCCCGCACTCCTTATTTTGATGGCGGTATGGCTGTTCCTGCGCCGTCGCCGTGGCGGAGCTGATGGCGATGTGGGTGAGACAGCCAAATCTGCTGATGCGCCCCTGGCAGCGGCCGCTGCCGCGGGGGCTGTTGCGGTGGCAGCCAGCGCCGACGAGGAAGAAATGGCCATCCGTTTGGATCCAGAAGAAGAGGAGTCTCTGGATTCGCTGCTGGACATGGGCAATGTTGATCTGGCGCCTGAAACCTTACCTGAAGAAACGTCTGCAGATCTTTTTGTCGAGCAAGCTGATGATTTTGCCGATGATGGCCAGTCTCTGGATGATCTCTGGGCCGAGGCGATGGGCGAGCAGGACGAAGGTGAGTTGAACGCAGAGGCGGAAGCTGATTTGGACGCCTTGATGGCGGGCTTTGAAGAAGAGACCCCTGACGTCGCGAAAGAAGAAGATTTGGATGCGCTGCTGGCTGGATTTGACGAGCCAGAGCAGACCATCACTACGACTGAAGAGTCCCAGCCTGAGAAAGATGAATTGAGTGATGCCATAGCGGCTGAGCTCGAGACAGAGGTTGCGGATGACACTGTCAGCGAAGACGACCTCGATGCACTGCTGGCGGGCTTTAATGAGCCGGTTGAAGCCATGGCAGAGTCTGTGGCTGATAGCGATGAGGCTCAAAGTGATGATCTGGCAGAGGCCATTGCCGCCGAACTTGAGTCTGAACTGGCGGGCAATGATGAGGTGAGCAGCGATGAGGATTTGGACGCGCTGTTAGCGGGGTTTGATGCCCCATCAGCAAGCGACGATGGCGAGGATGACCTTAAAACGCCGTCAACGGAAACCCTCGAAGCGGACTGGTCAGAGGCCATTGCTGCAGAGCTCGAAGGCGAAGTCGCGGCCGAAGCAGAAGCAGAAGAGGATCTTGATGCGCTGCTGGCAAGCTTCGCGACTGAAAGCGAGTCTGAAGCATCAAACGGCCTGGAAAACTCCGCAGATGACGTGTTGGCTGCCGATGAAACAACCAGCCCGGTTGATGATGCCTTTGCCAACGTGCTTGAAAGTGAGCTTTCTTTAGCCGACGAAAACGCTGACGAAGACCTGAACGCACTGCTGACTGACTTAGACAAAGGCGATGAAGCCCCGATTGAGGATATTACTGCGGGTCTTGGTGATGAGCTGCCGCTCAGCGATGAAGATGACGATCTTGATTCTTTACTGGCAGGTTTTGATAAAGAAGAAGAGACTGGGCTTGAAGACGCTGCGTTAGCGGCAGCTGCGGTAGCCACGGCGGCCTCAATCAGTGCGGCCACATCAAATAAAGAGTCCGAGAAAGCATCAGAGAAAGACAAGACCGCTGAGAAAGGTGCGCATGATGCCGATCCTGTGGCCGTGTCAGCCAAAGATTCAGGCTTCTTTGATGATCTTAAGGGTAAAAAAGGCGCTGCCGGCAGCAATATGCTGGAGTGGGAAAGTATCGCTCCACCGGATACCAAAAAGCCTTCATTGGATGTGAGTGATGATGAGCTGCTGTCGGCCTTTGCTGCAGAACATGATGACTCAGATGACGATGCCTTTGTGCTGGATGTGGATGCCGACCACAGCATGACAGTGGATGAAGCGCTGGCCGCACTCGACGCCAGTGAAAAGTCCAAGCGGCAGAGTAAAGCAGAAATAGATGCTGATCTCAGTAACTTCCAAAAAGAGAATGGCTTTATTGATATCGATAAGCTGCTCAATGATGCAGATGATACCGAACCAGAACCTTATCGCGAGTTGGATATGGATATAGGCGAAGTTGAAAGCCTGATTGGCGGTGCCGCCATGGTCGACGTGGACGATGAGGAAAATTCGGTCAATGCCAAACTGGATTTGGCCCGTGCCTACATCGAAATTGACGACAAAGACAGCGCCAAAGCCCTGCTCAAAGAAGTGGAAATGGACGGTAACGAGCGTCAAAAACAGGAAGCGGCCAATCTGTTGCAAGACATAGGCTAATCCTGGCAAGCCCCGACATAAACGGCGCCCCGAGCGCCGTTTTTTTATGCCCTCGATAGGCAGCGAATGTGGTAATATCGCCGCGCTTTATCGATTTTGACTGGCAGGAAATATAGAAATGCGCATTGCTCTTGGGATTGAATACGACGGCAGCAAGTTTTATGGCTGGCAGCGTCAGGCCGAAGTGAACTCGGTACAGGCAGAGCTCGAACGCGCGCTCTCCATCGTTGCTAACGAGCCCATTGAGGTCCAGTGTGCCGGTCGTACCGATGCCGGGGTACACGCCACCGGCCAGGTGGTGCATTTCGATACCAATGCCGTAAGAAAAGAAGGCGCCTGGACACTGGGTGTGAACGTTCACCTGCCCGATGACATCGCCGTTCGCTGGGCCATGCCGGTGAACGATGATTTCCATGCCCGTTTTTCTGCCACCGCCCGCCGTTATCGGTACGTTATCTTCAATCATAATTTCCGTCCCGGCATTTTGCGCAAGGGCGTGAGCCATTATCACGGCGATATCGATGTCGAGCGCATGCATGATGCCGCACAGGCGCTAATAGGTGAGCGGGACTTCACCAGTTTTCGCGCCATTGGCTGCCAGTCCAATACGCCGTTTCGCAATGTACATAAGGTCAGCGTAAGCCGCCATGGCATGTATATCGTGGTCGATATCCAGGCCAACGCCTTTTTGCACCATATGGTGCGCAATATCGTAGGTTCCCTTCTGGAAATCGGCCTTGGCAACCAACCACTTGACTGGATGGCAACCTTGCTTGAGGCCAAAGACAGAAGCCAGGCTGCCGCCACCGCCAAGCCTCACGGACTTTATTTGGTCGATGTGACTTACCCGGAGAGTTTTGGTTTGCCCAAGCTGTCCCTCGGCCCGCTTTTTATGCCAGACTGAGGCTGCGGCGACATTCACCTCGGATAAGCCGGCAGCCTACTTAAGCGAACGTCAGTAACAAGTCACAACCACAACAACATATCAAATTCAGTGGAAGCAAGGATAAATCGATGACGCAGGAGCAAGCCATGTCCCCGGGTTTAGGTGCCACCCTTGGCGAGTGGTTGGATTATCTGCTTGCAATTCACCCCACCGAGATTGATATGGGGTTGGCCCGGGTCACTGAAGTGGCACAGCGACTGAGGGTAAAATCGTTAGGTGATATCCTGGTGGTCACCGTGGGCGGTACCAACGGCAAGGGCAGTACCTGTGCCATGCTGGAAAACATATTGCGCCGCGCGGGTTACCGTGTCGGGGTATACAGTTCGCCCCACATCCTTCATTACAACGAACGCATTCGTATTGATGGTGTTGATGCCCTCGATGCGGACATTATTAACGCCTTCGAGCGCATTGAAGAAGCAAGGGGTGACATTTCGCTGACCTTCTTCGAGTTTGCGACGCTGACGGGGCTTTTGCTGTTCAAACAGGCCGGATTGGATGTGGCTATTTTGGAAGTAGGCCTCGGCGGCCGCCTGGATGCGACCAATCTGGTGGACGCCGATATTGCGGTGGTGACCTCGGTGGATCTCGACCATCAGGCTTATTTGGGCAATACCCGTGAGTCGGTAGGACGGGAAAAAGCCGGAATTTTCCGCGCGGGTCGACCTGCCATTGTCGGCGAGCCCGATATGCCTTCAACCGTGGCTGAGGTGGCAAACCACTGTGGCGCTTTGCTATATCGTGTAGGGCAGGACTTCCGTTACCAGCGGGAACAGAGCTCATGGTCGTATCAGGGCAAGCTGCGTAGCCTGACCAATATGCCACTGCCACAATTGCCACTGCCCAATGCCGCAACCGTAATTGCTACCTGCGAAGCCATTGGCGAGCGTCTGAATTTGTCTGATACGGTGGTGATAGAGGGGATAGTCACGGCGCGCCTTGCGGGTCGACTCGAGGAACTCAGCCAATCGCCGCTGGTCATTGCCGATGTGGCTCACAACCCCCATGCGGCGCGTTTTTTAAAGTCTGAGTTGGTTCGCTGGCCGGGTAAACGTGTGCTGGCACTTTGCGGTATGCTCAAAGACAAAGATTATCGTGAAGTATTGAATATTATGCATCCGGCGGTTGCTGACTGGTATCTGGTGACATTGGAAGGCGAGCGCGGCACCCGCGCATCTGAACTGGCCGCTGCGCTACCTGCCGGGGCCAAGGCCCATACCTTCGACACTATTGAGCAGGCCCGAGAGGCGATACTCAAGGATGCAGGCGAGGGGGATGTGGTAATTGTCTTCGGTTCTTTTTACACTGTATCCGGATTTAAATCATTAGCTTAAAGGGAAGCCATTTTGTCCAGTCAGTTTCAAAACCGTTTGGTTGGCACCATAGTGATGGTCGCATTGGGAGTGATTTTTTTGCCCGACTTGTTGGATGGCAAAAAAGACCGGGTGCAGGAAGAGTTTGCCGAGATCCCATTAAGGCCCCAAACCCCGGTGATGAATGCACCGGAGGAAAGCTTTAAGGTGGAAGAACTGGGCAGTCTGGAACTCGCTTCCCAGGATGCTGACGACGATGGTGAGCAAACCCAGGCACTGGCGGCTGTTACCACTGATAAATTCAAAGACGACAAGGCATCCACTACGGCATCTTCAAGCCAAGCCTCAAACCCGCCCACAATACAAAGCGCCAAGGTAAACGACAAGCCCAAAGAAGAGCCTGTAGTTGCCAAAGCGGTGACGACACCGCCCAAATCCGAGCCCAAACCGGCACAGCAAGCCGGTTGGACCTTGCAACTGGGGGCCTTCAGTAATGCCGCCAATGTGGATGCGTTGGTTAAAAAGCTGCGCAGTGCCGGTTTCAAGGCATACACGCTACCCACCAAGCCGGTTGATGGCAGCCTCACCAAGGTATTTGTTGGGCCCGATGTGTCTCAGTCCAAAATTGAACGCCTCAAAATTGAAGTGGAAGCCCTCACTCAGCTTAAGGGCAAGGTCATTGCCTACAACCCGCTGGAGCGTTGAGTCAATCGCCCCCGTGGGATTTATTTCGGCAACGGGGGTGAGAATCTTGTCACTCTCTGGTAGAATCGCGCCGATTCGAAAAGCCACCCGGAAAACGACCTTCCATGGTTTGGATTGATTACGCCATTATTTTTATTATCGGACTGTCCACCCTTATCAGTCTGATCCGCGGCTTTGCCAAAGAAGCCATGTCTTTGCTGGTGTGGTTTGCTGCCTTTTTTGTCGCCAGCCAATTCTATGAAGATCTCGCCGTTCACCTGACTCAGCTGCAGGATGAAATGCTTCGCAACGGCGTGGCCATTGCTATTCTCTTTGTAACCACCCTTATCCTCGGCGCCCTGGTGAATTACATCCTGGGCCAATTAGTGGCAAAAACCGGTTTATCGGGTACCGACAGACTCCTGGGTTTGTGTTTCGGTGCCTTGCGCGGCGCACTGATTGTCAGTGCGATTTTGTTTTTCATGGATGCCTTTACCGGCGCTCCCAACACCCCCTGGTGGAAGGAGTCCCGACTGGTGCCCGAATTCGGGGTTGTGATCCAGTGGTTCTTCCACTATCTGGAAAACACCTCAAGCTTCGTACCCAAAATATAAAAATTAGCTAAACAACAGAACATCTTAAAAGAGGACACTCTCCCATGTGTGGTATCGTCGGAATAGTTGGCCATTCCTCGGTTAATCAGACCATCTATGACGCACTGACAGTGCTTCAACACCGTGGTCAGGATGCAGCCGGGATAGTCACGGTAGACAATGACGCGTTCAGGCTCCGTAAGGCGAACGGACTGGTGCGTGATGTGTTTGAACCCAAACACATGCAGCGCCTGCAGGGTAACGCCGGTATCGGCCATGTGCGTTATCCCACCGCCGGGAGCTCCAGCTCCTCAGAAGCCCAGCCTTTTTACGTTAACTCGCCTTTTGGTATTTCTCTGGCGCACAACGGCAACCTGACCAACACTCAAGACCTGTCGGCTCGTCTTAAGCAGCAGCGTCGACACGTGAATACCACGTCGGATTCTGAAGTGCTGCTGAACCTGCTCGCCGATGAGCTGCAGCAGGTACAGAGCGCCCATCTGAGCGCCGATCAGGTGTTTGATGCCGTGGCAAAAGTGCACGCCCAAACCCGTGGTGCTTACGCGGTAGTGGCCATGATTGTTGGCGAAGGTCTTGTGGCCTTCCGTGACCCCAATGGCATTCGCCCGCTGGTGCTTGGCAAAAATGAAACCGCCACCGGCACAGAGTACATGGTGGCCTCAGAGAGTGTGGCCCTGGATGCCGTGGGTTTTGAAGTCATTCGTGATGTTGCGCCGGGCGAAGCCGTATACGTCACCCTCGACGGTCAGCTGTTTACCCGTCAGTGCGCCGAAGCGCCGCTCTATTCGCCCTGTATTTTCGAATTTGTTTACTTTGCCCGTCCAGACTCCACCATCGACAAGGTGTCTGTGTACGCCAGCCGGGTAAATATGGGCGCCAAACTGGGCGAGAAAATCAAGAAAGAATGGTACGACAACGACATCGATGTGGTTATCCCCATTCCTGAAACCTCCTGTGATATCGCACTGGAAATTGCCCGTGTTATGGACTTGCCTTACCGTCAGGGCTTTGTAAAGAACCGCTACATTGGCCGTACCTTCATCATGCCTGGTCAGCAGGAGCGTAAGAAGTCAGTGCGCCGTAAACTCAATGCCATCAACACCGAGTTTAAGGGCAAGAATGTGCTTTTGGTGGACGACTCCATCGTGCGTGGTACCACGTCAGAGCAAATCATCGAGATGGCCCGCGAAGCCGGTGCCAAGAAGGTGTATTTCGCCTCTGCTGCCCCTGAAATTCGTTTCCCCAACGTGTACGGCATCGATATGCCCACTTCCAATGAGCTGATTGCCCACGGACGTGATGCGGATGAAATTGCCAAACTGATTGGTGCCGATGGTATCATCTTCCAGGATTTGACTGATCTGGTTGAAGCTGTGCGTATGGAAAACCCCGAAATCAAGCGTTTTGAAACATCGGTGTTTGACGGTGATTACATCACTGGTGATGTGACTCAGGCGTATCTTGACCACCTCACTCAGCTGAGAAACGATGATGCCAAGGCAAATCGCAACAGCGATGTGGGCACGAATCTCGAGCTGCACAACGTCTGTCACCCGTAATGGGTTACACCCATAATGATGGGTAGCTAAAAGATCAAGGCAAATCAAAACCAGCACTCAGGTGCTGGTTTTTGTTTTTGGGAATTTAACATTCACACTCACATGGCATTGGCAAAACACAGCAGCCAAATGGCAAATAAGCTGGCCATACCCAGATGCGTCACAGGCGTCGCCCGCAGAAAGTTTACCCCAATTGCACACAGTGGCAGCATTACCCACGGTCGCTCTCCCGAAGGAAGACACAGGGCTAATCCAAGGGTTAACAGGGCCGCATATAACAGCCATTGATGGCGAATGATTGACACTGAACTTTGCATCATAAAATCCGGGAGCGGGAGATATCGGTCATTTCAGCTTTGATGAGAACTATTCTCAACAAAATTTACATAGGATCAGGGTAAATTTGACCTTGGCTTTGCACTTGGCCAGGATTGCGCGTTGCGCCCACCGGGAATTTTCGCTACATTTACTGTAAATTCATCCAGTGCTTTTGCACCAGAATATCCCGCCATGATCCTCTATATCGCCGAAAAACCGAGCCTCGGCCGCGCCATCGCTGAGGTGTTACCCAAACCCCATAAAAAGGGTGAGGGTTATATTGAGCTTGGCAACGGCGATTGTGTCACCTGGTGTATTGGCCACTTACTGGAGCAGGCCGAGCCGGATGCGTATTCTCCCGAATACAAGCAGTGGCAGCTTGCCCATCTGCCCATTATTCCCGCCGAGTGGAAACTCACTCCACGAAGTTCGGCCAAAAGTCAGCTGGCAGTCGTAAAGCGCCTGATTAAACAGGCTTCTTCTTTGGTTCATGCAGGGGACCCGGACCGCGAAGGACAGCTTCTGGTGGATGAGGTAATTTCCCACGCCAAGGTTTCTGCATCCAAATTGGCCTCCACCCAGCGCTTATTGATTTCCGATTTAAACCCCGACGCGGTGCGCCGCGCACTGGGACAGCTTCGCAGCAATAAGGAGTTTGTGCCGCTTGCCACATCGGCATTGGCGCGCAGTCGTGCCGACTGGCTTTACGGCCTGAATATGACCCGTGCTTACACGCTTCAGGGCAGAAAGGTGGGGTATGCAGGGGTGTTGTCTGTCGGACGGGTGCAAACCCCATTATTGGGTTTGGTGGTTCGCCGTGACCTGGACATTGAGCACTTTGAGCCCAAAGATCACTATGAGGTGCTTGCTCACATTACCACAGACAAGGGCGAGTCCTTTTGTGCCAAGTGGCAACCCAGCGAAGCTTGTCAGCCGTACATGGATGAAGAGGGGCGGGTGCTTTCACGCCGCCTCGCCGAAACTGTGGTGAGCCGCATTGGCGGTAAGCCGGCACTGGTTGAGCATGTCAGCCATAAAGACAAGAAGCAGGCGCCGCCATTGCTGTATAGCCTCTCGGCGCTGCAAATCGATTGCGCCAAACGTTTTGGGATGAGTGCCAAAGAGGTGCTGGATACGGCCCAGAGCCTGTATGAGCGACACAAGCTGATTACCTATCCCCGCTCTGACAGCCGTCATTTACCCAAAGAACAACTTGCTTTGGTGCCTGATGTGCTGTCGGCCGTCAGTGCCAACGCCCCTGAGCTTTTGGAAGGGGCGCCGTCACCTGATTTGCACTTGGTGTCCAAGGCCTGGGATGACAGTAAGGTGGATGCCCACCACGCCATAGTGCCAACGGGCAAACGAACGGCGCTGTCGCAACTTAACCAGCGGGAGCGTCAGCTTTATTTGCACATTGCACGGCAATATTTGGCGCAGTTTTACCCCAATCGCCTTCTGGCAGATACCGAAATCCAGCTGATTATCGAAGGCGGTAGCTTTATCGCAAGGGCGTCGGTTGAGCGAGCCCCAGGTTGGCGGGTATTGTTTCAGGGACGCAGCACAGAGCAGGACGAGGCGAAAGAGCCACAAGAGACTGATGCCAGCCAAAAGACGCCCTTGCCAGCCCTGAATAAGGGCGACATTGCCCGGTGCTGTCATGGTGAGTTATTGGCAAAGCAAACCCAACCCCCAAAACACTTTACCGATGCGACCTTGCTCAGTGCCATGACCGGCATTGCCCGTTATGTGAGTTCACCGGACATTAAACGTATATTGAAGGACACGGATGGCCTTGGCACCGAAGCGACCCGGGCCGGGATCATCGAACTTCTGTTTAAACGTGGCTTTCTGGTGCGCCAGGGTAAAAGCATCGTGGCATCCCAAGCCGGGCGGGGGTTAATTGCCAGCTTGCCTGAGGTGGCCACCACTGCCGATATGACCGCCCTGTGGGAGCGTCAGCTCAGCGATATTTGCCAACGTCAGCTTTCCTATAAAGGCTTTATGACACCACTGGTATTGGAACTTGAAAAGTTGATTGAGCAGGCCGCTGCCAGTTTACCGACCGCTCTGGCCGGCGTGACAGCGGCAGGGCCTAAACGGTCTTTCAGAGGCAGAGCTGGCAAGGGGAAAGGGCGTGCTCCCGGGGCAAGTGCTGGCAGAGGTCGCAAAAGCCGGTCAAGCCCAAGCGGCAAGGTTGCAACTTGAGCAGATATGGCAACGTGAGCCAGCTAGCCGAGATGAACTGAAGCACCCATCAGGCGATACCCAGGGTATCCCAGGATTCAGAATAGCTTCACTTTGGTATGAAGCTGGTGCATAGAGTAATCTCAGCCAGGATATAAAACCAATCGCTTCTCAACCCCTAATGCCCCCAAAATCACTCTCTACAGTTGTTCTCAAAGTTCAGCTTAAGGGCTGTCAATGTTGTACCGATGATGACTCAGCGGCTGCGATATTGATTGGTCTCGGGGTGGTAATCGAAGTCAGCCAGTTTGGCGTCCAATTCGGCTTCAGGCATGCCCAGCTCGTATAAAAGCGATGCCTTGTCGGGACACTGCAGGCGAAGTTTTTCATTGACTATGCCAACAAGGATTTCGGGGCTTAACTGTGAAGGATGACGGATTTCCATGGGCGGCTCCCATACTGAGGTACTAGAGTCAGTATTGGGTAAAAAAAGGAGTAAGCCAAGGTCCTGGCTTACTCCACTCAAAAAGCGATAACCAAAAGCGGTTAACACAAACGCTCATAGAGGAGGAACCTATATGAGTGTGCCAACTCGGGCTTAAGCCTTTCTTAAAATCACCTGAGCGCCTATTGACTAGCGTAAACAGGCGCCGCGATTGATGGCGATGAGGCGATCGAATATGCGTTCACCATCCATACGAATGCCATTATGTTCATACTCGGACGTCAGCCAATACTTGAGATTGGCCACCTGCTTGGCTGTTTCCAGGCTGAAGTCCATTTCCACAAACATATCTTCACTGTAAATAGCGGCAGCAACCGGCACGGTATTGTTGGCGAGCGCCGCTGGGTCATAGAGCGGTGGCCAATCTGTTTTCGCCGCGAGTAACTCCGCGCATCCTTTCAGTGGTTTGAGGTGTTCAAAGCAGTCAAACATCCAGGGGAAAATCATCTCGCCCGTGAGCAGCAAAGGTGCAGGGGGCGCGGCGTCAAACTGCGGATATTCAGCGCGAATACGGTGCGCCGCCCAATTGGACGCCTGCTGCTCGCAGTAAATGGCCTCATGGAGCACGGCAAAGAGTGGATTGGTGTTGTAATCCAGCATTTGAGCGAAGCGCTCTACGAAAAGTGGGTTGATGCGGTTCCCGGAGGGCGTGAACTGCAATGCCTGCTCAAGCAGGTAATAGACGCTCTCTGGGCCATCTTCCATCCCCAGATGTATTCCCAGCAGCTGCAACATCTGCGGTGTTAATTGCTGTCCAGGTGGTAATAACACAGGGTGCTCAAGCAGGTAGCGGTGCAAATCAGCAAGCAGTGGGGCCGCATCCGTGAAGCGTTGATGGAAGTCACGATTCTTCTGCAATACCCGTTTATAGGTTGCCCGGTAAACTTCGTCTGCACTGCGCCCAAGGGGAGGGATACCGCCCGTGATAAAGGCTTCTTTCAAGCCATGGGCGGCAACACTCAAGTACCTGAGTACACAAAAGCCGCCAAAACTTTGGCCCAGAATGGTCCAGGGGGTGTCGGGGCTTAAAATGGCGCGAATGGCTTCGGCGTCTCTGATAATGTTATCGGCGCGGAAGTGACTGAGATAGTCGGCTTTCCCTGCATCATCCAGGTGTGCAAGGCTTGTGGCGTTTACTGGGGTTGAAAGCCCTGTGCCGCGCTGATCAAGCAGCAGTACCCGATACTCTGTCAGCGCCCGCTTTATCCAGCCACTGTGACTGACCGGGCGCTGGGCGGCAAAGCCGGGGCCTCCCTGGAAATACACCAGCCAGGGCAATTCCAAATGTTGCTTGTCCTTGTGTACCAAAGTACGGGCGAAGACGTTAATCTCTCCTTTTGCTGCGTCCTGATAATCCAGGGGCAGGGTAAAGGTCAGCTTTTCCGCAATCATTTGTGGAAGGGTGGATTTTGACCCTGTGGCATTGGGGTGTTTGCTTGAAACAGACATGGGCAGGACTCTTTGGCTGGCATCTTGTTGCGGATTGTATACAAATGCCTCTATCTGGCAAGTCATCAATCTTGCCAAAGCCCTATCAAGATCAATTTCTGCCCGGGAAAACTGGCACACAATGGCTAGAATCACTTAATCTAGCGCCCAAAATACAAAAGAGAATGCGACTATGAAATACCAGATAATTCCCGTGACGCCTTTTCAGCAAAACTGCACTCTCATTTGGTGTGAAAACACCCGCAAGGCTGCGGTGGTGGACCCGGGTGGAAACCTCGAGCGTATTTACGAGGCGCTGGAAAAACATGGACTGACATTGGATAAAATTCTGCTGACCCATGGCCACATAGATCATGTGGGCGGCGCCGCCAAGCTCTCAACGGAAACCGGCGTTGCCATTGAAGGCCCCCACGTGGATGACGCCTTCTGGTTGGAAAACCTGCCCCGTCAGAGCCAAAACTTTGGGTTTGCCCATTGCGACGCCTTTGCCCCTTCCCGCTACCTGGAGGAAGGCGAGAGTCTGCGTATTGGCGATGTATCGCTTGCTGTGATGCATTGCCCCGGGCATACGCCCGGACACCTGGTGTTTTTCGAGCCTGTCACCAAGTTGGCCCTGGTGGGGGATGTGCTCTTTCGTGGCTCAATTGGCCGAACCGACTTCCCCGGCTCAGACCACAAAGCACTCATCAACTCCATCACTACCAAGCTCTGGCCTCTGGGTAAAGAGGTTGCTTTTATCCCCGGGCACGGCCCCATGTCTACCTTTGCCGAAGAGCGGGCTCACAACCCCTTCGTGGCCGACCAGCTGCTGGGTTAACACCTGTTTCTGCTTATCCTGGCTCCGTGAGATTCTGTCATCGGAGCCATTCTATTCTTTGTCGCTGCTTCTTCCATCAGTCTGTTCATTGCCTGCCGGCAGCCGCCTCTTTGATCAAACAGTGATGTATATTCGGTAATTTAATTACACTTTTTGGAATCAGATCAGCTTTTCGCACTGCTGTTTGCCTTATTGTTAGCGTCATAACACAAAGACAACGGGGTCCAACTATGTTTGAACGTTTGCCTGTGGCACTGGCCGCCGGCTTGCTTGCTGCCCTATGGGTGGCGGTATCCGGCCAACTTTCCTGGGTTACCTGGGTGGGGTTTCTGGGATGCAGTGCTTATTTTGCCCAAGGGGAGCTGAGCCCGCGGGGCGTTATGTCGACCTGGGCAACCACACTGTCGGGGGTGTTCTGGGCCTGGCTTATTCTCCATGGTGCTGAAATGCTGACCATGGGGTACAGCGCAGCCATTCTCACCGGCATAGTGACTGCGTTTATGTGCCTGCAGGCCAGTAAACGCCTGCTCGCCTTTATTCCCGGCACCTTTTTGGGTTGCTGCGCCATGTTTGCATTACATGGTGACTTCCTCGTGGTATTGCCGCCGCTACTCGTGGGCGCATTGATGGGATACGCCATGAGTCTTCTCTCTGGCTTGCTGGCGCGTTACATGCCCTTTGCTGTAGCAGACTGAGTCTCGCGTCTGGCGATTTTAATGTTGCATGGCTAAATATGCCGCTTTGCTCAGCTCAGCCCGGTCACCATCTATACTTACCCATGACCAGGAACGCTGACCGGGCCGGAGAATAATCAATGAAACAAATAACTTTTCGTAAAATTGATGCGATTCTGATCAAATTCAGTCTTAACGGTAAATTTTGGTTGGTGTGCTCCATGGTGGCTGCCATCACAGCCGTTGTGGCGCTGGCGAATTATCGCCTGCAGCTGGCCACCATAGAATCCGCCAGTGACGCGCGGGTCAGCGCAGCCCTCGATGCCTATGCAGAAATCGCCCGGGACAACGATCTGCAAGGGGACGCGCTCAGGGCATTTGCCACGCGCCATGGTTTGTCTCAGTCCGGCCAGAGCGGGCGCAAAGGCAATACAGTCACGGCAGTGACCAACCTTGACGGTTCGCTGCTGGCGCTTAGCCGCAATGTGGCTGATTGGGAGAGTGAGTCCCGCAGCGATGCCAGTATGATGCTCTGGTGGGCCGCTTTGGGATTGCTGCCGCTGTTTCAGCTCAGCTACTGGATGTCCACGTCCCTTGGTGGCGGCCTATGGGATATGTACATGGCCATCAAGCGTTTGGCCGATGGCGACCTGACCCAGCGACTGAATTTTTTCGGCACCGATGACTTCAGTCTCATTGCCCGGGAAATTGACCGCTGCGCAGACAACATGAGTGATATGCTTTCTGCCATTCGTAACAACGCCGACACCCTGAAACGTGCGTCCTCGGCGTTTTCCAATCAGGCCCAAAGCAGTGACAGTCTCGCACGGCGGCAACACGAGTTTCTCGATTCAGTGGCTGTGGCCATGTCACAGATGACGTCGGCCATTGAAGAAGTGTCGGCCAATGCCTCGGCAACATCCACTCAAACCCGCTCCAACGCAGGGGCAGTTAAAGAAAGCCAAAAACGTATTACCAATACGGTGTCAGGCATTGCCGAACTGTCCGGCAAGATAGGGGATGCATCGTCTTCGGTGGATGCACTGTCACGTGAAGCAACCGAGATAAGCGCCGTGGTCACAGTGATCGACAGCATCTCAGAGCAAACCAACCTGCTTGCCCTGAACGCAGCCATTGAGGCCGCCCGCGCCGGTGAGCAGGGAAGGGGCTTTGCGGTGGTGGCCGATGAAGTCCGTACCCTGGCTGGCCGTACCCAACAGGCCACTGTGGAAATTCAATCCATGATTGAAAGCCTGCAATCCGGCAGTAAGGCGCTGTCCGGCATAACGGGTGACATTGTCAGCCGGGCAGAGCAGGGAAAGAGTGCGGTTTCGCTGGTGGGTGAGGATGTGGGAAATATTGCAGATTCCATCAATCAGGTGTTTGATATGGCAAGCCATATAGCGGCATCGGCCGAGGAGCAGAGTGTGGCGTGCCGTGAGATTGCAGCGCAGCTTGCTGAAATCAGAAACCAGTCGGGCGTTATCAGTGATAATGCGCACAACGCGCTGGAATTGGCCCATGAACTGGCACAGGCCTCGGTGGCGTTGACGGATATCCTGGGACAGTACCGCACCTGATGTCCGGCAGCTGATAGCTTGATTGGTATTGGTTATCTCGAACGAGCCTCAGTCGTTGATGGCTGACGAAAATTCAGCATGAGACATAAAAAAAGCGCCGGTTATCGGCGCTTTTTTATGACCAACAGCCAGCTTACTCGAACTCGCTCCAGACGGGGGCGTGATCCGACGGCTTTTCCATGGCGCGAATATTGTAATCCACACCGGACGCAACCAGCCTGCCTGTGAGTGACCTTGTTGTCATGATCACATCGATACGCAGCCCGCGGTTATCATCAAAGCCCTTACTGCGGTAATCGAACCAGGAATAGGTAGCGTCTTTTTCCGGGTGCAGTACCCGGAAGCTGTCGTCAAATCCCCAGTCTTTCAGGGTTTGCAGCCACTCGCGCTCTTCCGGCAGGAAACTGCATTTACCGGTTCTGAGCCAGCGTTTGGCATTATCCGGACCAATGCCTATGTCCAAATCCAGTGGCGAGATGTTGATATCCCCCATGATGATGATGTCGTCATCGCAACTGTAGGATTCGGTCAGGAGTCGCTGGAGATCGGCATAAAACTTACGCTTGGCGGGAAACTTGATTTCGTGATCCCGGCTTTCACCCTGGGGGAAGTAGCCGTTCATCACGGTAAGCAAGCGGCCATTTGGCTGGCGGAATTTACCGATGATCATCCGCCTTTGGGCATCTTCTGCATCCCATGGGTAACCCTTTTCCACGGATTCAGGTTCAACCTTCGACAGCAGCGCCACCCCATAATGGGCCTTGCCCCCGTGGAAATACACCTTGTAACCCATGGCTTCGACATCGGCGAGGGGAAAGGCTTCGTCGTGCACCTTGGTTTCCTGCAGGCCAATGATATCAGGCGCCTGGGTATCAATCAGCGCTTGAAGTTGATGCAGGCGCGATCGCAGGCCATTGATGTTAAATGAAACGACCTTCATCAGGGCAACACTCGCTTAAAGGGCTTTACGATCACCTTTTCATACACCCCAGCGGCAATGTAAGGATCGGCATCGGCCCAGGCCTGGGCGAGTTCCAGTGATTCAAATTCGGCTACAACCAAAGAGCCGGTAAAGCCGGCTTCACCGGGGTTATCACTATCGATAGCCGGGTGTGGACCGGCAATCATCAGTCGACCTTCATCGGCGAGCTCCTGAAGGCGAGCAAGGTGAGCTGGCCGGGCCGCAAGGCGTTTTTCGAGACTGTTGGCAACGTCCTGGGATGAAATCATGTACCACATTATTTGAGTTCCTTCTTTTTATCTTCGGGAAGATGTTTGAACAGGTAAACCACGGTAAGCAGTGTGTTCACGAGGGTGGCGGCGGTCAGCCCGAATACCTTGAAGTTCACCCAGGTTTCCTGGGACAGGCTGAAAGCCACATAGATGTTGATAAGCCCACAGGCGACAAAAAACAGCACCCAGTACCAGGTGAGTCTGGCCCAAATCTTATCGTCCACTGGCATTTCCTGGCCGAGCATGGATTTGAGAATGGGCTTTCCTAAAAACTGCCCGGCAATGAGGGCGATGGCGAACAGGGCATAGACTATGGTCACCTTCCACTTGATAAAAGCATCATCGTGGAAAATCAGGGTAGCAGTACCGAAGCTGGCTACCAGGGCAAAGGTGATCAGGTGCATTTTTTCGATTTTTTTATACAGCGCGTAGGTGGCGATAAGCTGGATGAGCGTCGCAACAATCAGGGCGCCGGTGGCGGCATAAATATCAAAAAACTTGTAAACGGCGAAAAAGACCAGAAGCGGTAAAAAATCGAGCAGCTGTTTCATGGCGTCCTGTGAAGTCCCAAAGTGTAAGCCTTTGACGGCCTGCAAGCTTGTGTTGTGCCGTCAGCGAGAAACCGAGTGTAACATGGGGATTGGCCGCTGGGTATGGCACTTTACCCGCTGGTGAAAGCCAGCTCACACCTCTATAATGGCCGCCCGCCCCAGCAGGGGTTTTGATCTTGTGGATGTGTGTTTTGCGTAAGTGGTTGAAAGGCATCGCGGCCGTAAAATTTGCCCTGATTGTGCTGCTTGGGCTGTCCATTTGGTCCACTCGTATCCCTGATATTGCCTATCATCCTGTTTTGCCTGAACAGGCTCTCGCCAATTTCCACGTCATCGAATTCAATGATGACGGGCAAATGCATCTGCCCGCGCAGTTTGATGCCCTGAAGGCGCGCCTGAGGACGACTCCGGGTTCAAATCTGCTGATTTTTATCCATGGCTGGCATCACAATGCAGCGCCAACGGATGATAATTTTGTTGCCTTTCAGCGTTTTTACCGGCAAATGTCGGCGACTAACCCATCGCTGTTGGGCCTCTATATCGGTTGGCGTGGCGATCAGTACGATCCTTTTTGGCTCGATGGCTCTGACGACCCTGACAGTGTGGTTGAGCCACTGGACTTTCCCACCATATTCACCAGCAAGCGAGTGGCAAAACAGGTTGGTGAGCGGGGTGTAAAGCCCTTACTGGCTGAGCTCGATACCCTCGCGGATGAAGGCATCCTGGGTCGTTATACCCTCATAGGTCACAGCCTCGGTGGCGTGGTGGCGCTCCATGCCCGTAAACAAAGCCTGCTGGAGAATCTGGCAAAGGGCCAGGGCGAGCGGCATCTTACCGTGCTGCTTAACCCCGCAGCCTCAGCCAGGGAATACCAACCGCTGGATAAATGGTGCAGCCCAGACAATACCGGGCCAGCCATGCTGGTGTTGCAGTCCAAAACGGATTATGCCGTGCTTGAGGCCTTCAATTGGCTCAAAGAAGGAGAGCGTGCTGTGGGCAACTCCTGGGCGATTACCCACGATATTGACCCCTGTCCGGGGAGGGATTGCAGCCGCACGCTTATGCTCCCCAAGGCGCTGCAGGACCATGATGCCAAACCCGGCTGTATGCAGGTGCTGGATGGCCCGGGCTGGAAGATCCGTGCTCGTCTGCACGCCCGCAAAACCGTACAAAGCTGCGAGGATGCCAACCGTCAGGCAGTATGGGTGCTGGCGGTTGCCGATGGGGTGATTGCCGGTCACAACGGTATCCTGACCGAAGTGCAGGGCGTTGCCCTGGCTGCGGCCCTTAATAGCTGGCGAAATAAATGGCAGGGGGAAATACTTACCGCCGCAATACCAGATGCCATCGAACCCGAGCAGCCCTCAGACTTGGTTACAGCAGACTTTACGAACTCCGGTTTATCCGAATCGCCGCTTTTGGTTGAGCCCCAATCAGCTTCTGAGCCTCAAGCTGACATGAATGACACGGGTGATAAAGCGTCGCAGTAGGCTTGATAATATGCCCGGCGCTAAAGGCTCGGCTGCGGGTAAAAAACAATTGGCCACATGGAGTGGCCATTGATCGGGGAGATTTACAGCTTACTGTGGCAGGCGGTTTCTCAGAGATGTCACTCACGGCTGCCATGCATTTGCATTCACGGCTGAAGCGACAACCCCAAAGCTTTTGATACTGCAGAGGGTCACATTTTCGTGGGCAATGATGCTTTTGGCATCCAGATGCGCCTTGTCTGCTGTGGTGTGCGCATCGCTGATAAGGTCCACGGGATATCCCAGCGCCAGGGCGCGTCTTACCGTGGTATCAACACAAAACTCACTGGCATAGCCGCAAATAGCCAGTGCATCCACATCCAGTTCATCCAGTAAGGCTTTCAGCCCGGTTCCCTGAAAACTGTCCGGAGTGGTTTTTCCCACGAAGTAGTCGTTCTCATCTTGTATCAGGTCACTCACCAATTCCCAGCCCTCTGCGTCGCGGGCGATGGGGGTGCCTGGCTGTTCATGCTGAATAAAGATAACCACGGCCCCTTCTGTGCGGGCGGTTTTTGTTAGCTGATTGATACGCTTGATGATATTGGCGGAATCGAATGGCGGCGTGGCGCCTTCAAAAAGCAGTCGTTGAACATCTATCACTAGCAGTGCCTTGGCCATTGGCCACTCCTTAGCTGCTGCGTCGGCTCAGTGCCGAATGGTGCCGGATAGATTAAGTTGTATTTCAGCTGCCACTGAGAGTCAACCTTTCGGGCATCGCTGCCAAGAAAATCAATCTATTGCAGTCGTGCATGGCTTTATGTGCTTTTACTGCAACGTCGACCACCTTTTTTTGGCAAAAAAACAGCGGGCATGCCCGCTGTATCTATTGTCTTCGTTCCCTTTTTTTGAGGGAAAGCTGCGTCATTCAGACCCTCAGGTGGCTGCCTTCATGGCGCTGGCAAAGGACTTGAGTTCAGTCAGGAGCTTGGGCATATCGTCCTTTAAGGCTTCGATACGCTTGACTACCGCGGAGCCGGAAATGGCACCGGCTGCCCCGGCAGCAATCGCTTCCTGAACCTGTGAAGGTTCGGCAATGCCAAATCCCAGCAGCGGTGGAGGCGCGTTGAATTCCTTCAGGGCCGATAGTACCGAGTCCAGTGGCATACCGGCTTTGTTGTCGGCGCCTGTCACTCCGGCGCGGGACAAGAGGTAGGTGTAACCTTCCCCAAGGGACGCGACCAGTCGCAGGGTGTCGGCGCTGGCATTTGGGGGCGCGATAAAAATCGGCGCTATGCCTTCGGCCCTGGCGGCGGCAACGAAAGGCGCTGACTCTTCTGCCGGCACATCGGCAATCAGCACAGAATCGACCCCGGCAGCCTTGGCGCGTTGGTAGAAGGCTTCTATGCCATTGGCAAATACCAAATTGGCGTACAGCAAGAGGCCAATGGGCAGTTCGGGATACTTGGCGCGGATTTGCTCAATCATCTTGAAACAGGTATCCGGGGTTGTTCCGGCGGCCAAGGCGCGGATATTGGCGCCCTGGATCACCGGGCCATCGGCGAGTGGGTCTGAGAAGGGAAAGCCCAGCTCAAGACAATCGGCGCCGCCTTCAACCAGGGCATCAATAATCGCGAGACTCTCGTCGATGCCTGGGTCACCCAGGGTGACGAAAGGCACGAAGGCGCCCCGTGATCCGGCTTTTAAGCGGGCAAAGGCGTTCGAATATCGGTTCATGGCAGTACTCCTTATGCGCTGGCCTTGCCGTCTAAAATGTCAGATACGGTAAAAATGTCTTTATCACCGCGGCCAGAGAGATTGACCACAATGATTTGCTCTTCGGTGGCGTCTTTGGCCAGACGCAGTGCATACGCCAGCGCGTGAGCCGATTCCAGTGCCGGGATAATGCCTTCGCTGCGGGCAAGCAGCTGGAATGCCTCCAGCGCTTCGTCATCGGTGGCCGACTCATAGGTGGCGCGGCCGGTGGCATTGAGATAGGCGTGCTGGGGTCCAACGGACGGGAAGTCCAGACCGGCAGAAATCGAGTAGGACTCTTCAATCTGGCCATGCGCATCCTGCATCAAGGGGGCTTTCATACCAAAGAAGATACCCGTCTTGCCATGCTTGAGCGGCGCACCGTGCATCGGTGTGTCAATGCCCTTGCCAGCGGGCTCTACCCCAATAAGCTTCACCGAAGGTTCGTCGATAAAGTCAGCAAACATACCGATGGCGTTGGAGCCGCCACCCACGCAGGCGATAACGGCATCCGGCAGGCGGCCTTCTTTCTCCAACATTTGGGCTTTTGTTTCGGCGCCAATCATGCGCTGGAATTCCCGTACTATGGTGGGGAAGGGATGAGGCCCTGCGGCAGTACCCAGCAAATAGTGGGCGCGGTCGTAGCTGCCGGACCAGTCACGCATGGCCTCGTTACAGGCATCCTTGAGGGTGGCAGAGCCGGAGGTGACCGGGATAACCTCCGCGCCCATCAAACGCATACGAAACACATTGGGGCTCTGGCGGGCTACGTCTTTGGCACCCATGTATACCTTGCACTTGAGCCCCAACAGGGCGCAAGCCAGCGCTGTGGCCACACCGTGTTGCCCGGCGCCTGTCTCGGCAATAATCTCTTTCTTGCCCATGCGTTTGGCAAGCAGCGCCTGACCTAGCACCTGATTGGTCTTGTGGGCACCGCCGTGCAGCAGGTCCTCACGCTTTAAGTAGATTTTCACCTTGGGATTGGGAGACAGATTACGGGTCAAGGTTAAGGCGGTGGGGCGGCCCGCATAGTTTTTCAACAGGTCGTGGAATTCTGTTAAGAACTCTGGGTCTTGCTGGGCCTCAACAAAGGCGGTCTCCAGTTGCTTCAGCGCCGGCATCAGAATTTGCGGCACGTACATACCGCCGTATTCGCCGAAGTAGGGATCGAGTTTCAGCTCGCTCATTGTATCTCTCCAAAGTCAGTCAATCTGCTATGGCGGCTTTACCACCAATAATTCTGTTCGGTTAAGTGCTTGTCAGTAGTTGCGAAGGCTGGCAAATGCCTGCTCGATAAGCGCGGCAGACTTGATGCCGGGCGCTTCCTCCAATCCTGAATTAAAGTCCAGCCCCAAAAAGCCCTGATTGGCGGCGGTGGCGGCATTGTTTGCATTGAGACCACCGGCCAGCATGGCCCTGTGTTTGTCTGCAAGATTCAGTTGCCAATCAAAACACACACCTGTCCCGCCAAAGCCAGCACTGTTTTTGCTGTCATATACAATGCGGTCTGCCCCATGGGGGATGGCAGATGCCTTGCCTGCTTCAACGGCCACGGCTTTCCAAATCTCACAGCCTTCGGGTAACTCCTGTGACAACTGGCTTCGCAGGTCATCGATATAAGCTTCATCTTCCTTGCCGTGCAGTTGCACTGCCGCCAGTCCCAACGTCTTGGCAAGACTGACTACCTTGGCCGCAGCTTCATCCACAAATACGCCTACGAGCGCCAGCGGCTGGCTTGCGGCGCGATTGAATGCGCTCAGGGCCCGTGCTCTATCTTCTGATACGCAGCGAGGGGATTTTTCGGCAAAAATCAGTCCGCCATAGACGGCACCAGCGTTGGCGGCGGCCGTGATATCCGCCTCTCGGGTCAGGCCGCAGACCTTGTTTTCGCCATAAATCAGGCGTCGACAGGCTAAATCCAGGTTCGCTTCCGCCATCAGGGAGCTGCCCACCAAAAATCCCTGCACCAGAGGGGCGAGGCGCTTTACCTGTTCGTGGGTGTAAATTCCGGATTCGCTGATGACCAGGGTATCGGCGGGGATGTGAGGTGCCAGGGCTTCTGTGGTGGCGAGGTCTGTGCTCAGGTCACGCAAGTTACGGTTGTTGATGCCAATAATGGGAGCTCTGAGAGCGATGGCGCGGCGAAGCTCGTCTTCGTTGCTCACTTCGGTGAGAATGTCGAGCTGATATTTGGCGGCTTCGTCGGCAAGGCGTCGGTAATCATCGTCATCCAGCACGCTCAGCATCAAGAGTATGGCATCGGCGCCCTGATGGGCCGCGAGCCTGACCTGATAGGGCGAGATAAAAAAGTCTTTGCACAGCACTGGCTGGGAGACAGCGGCACGCACCTGTGGGATATAGTCCATGTCGCCCTGAAAAAACTGCTCATCGGTCAGCACTGATATGCCGGCAGCATAACGGCTGTAAATGCTGACGATGGCCACAGGGTCAAAGTCGGCACGGATCAGCCCCTTGGATGGGCTGGCCTTTTTACATTCCAGAATAAAACCTGCGTTGGGTGCTGCCAGCGCCTGATAGAGGCTGCGGTCAGAGATTTTCGGCGTCAGGCTGGCTTCCGGGAATCGCTGCTTGAGGGCATCGATATGGGCGTATTTGGTGTCGATAATCTTGGTTAACACATTGCTCATGGGGCTTAATTCCTTACGCCTTGTCCTGCTGACTCATGGCGGCGAGGCCAATCAGTTTTTCATATGCCTTGCCGGAGGCGAGGGTGTCAATGGCAAGCTTGAATCCTGCCTGGGGCGTGTCGGCAAGCCCTGCCACATAGAGCGCACAGCCTGCATTGAGTGCCACAGCATCCCGGTGGGCTGCCTTGCCTTCGCCTTTTAAAATGGCCGCGGTGATGAGCGCATTGTCTTCGGGACTACCGCCTTCAAGTTCAGTTACCTGGACAGGTTCAAGCCCAAAGTCTTTTGGTGACAGCGAGTAATCCACAAGCTCACCGTTTCTGAGTTCGCACACCTGAGTTGTGCCGTGGAGCGCCACTTCATCCAGCCCTTCGCCATGTACCACCATGGCGCGTTTTACCCCAAGGGCGCAGAGCACCTCGGCGATGGGGCGGACCAGCGTCTCACTGTACACCCCAAGCAGCATAAAGTCGGGGTGACTGGGATTAATCAGGGGCCCGAGTACATTGAACAGGGTGCGGGTAGCGAGCTTTTGCCGTACCGGCACCGCATGTTTTACTCCACCGTGGTAATGGGGAGCAAACAGAAAACAAATACCCAGGGCTTCAAGGCAATTGGCCGCCGTTTGTGGCGCCATGGTTAACTCGATGCCGAACTGGCCGAGGAGATCCGACGATCCGGATTTGGACGATACGCTGCGATTCCCATGTTTGGCCACATTGGCGCCTGCAGCCGCCGCCACAAAGGTCGCTGTGGTGGAAATGTTGATGGTGTTGAAGCCGTCACCGCCGGTGCCGACGATATCCAAAATACCACCATCAAGTGCGGGCCGGGGGAAGGAATTGGCCGCTTCGCGCATGGCATCGGCCGCGCCGCTGATTTCGTCGATGGTTTCGCCCCGCACCTTGAGGGCCATCAAAAGCGCCGCTATGGTGACCTCATCGAGCTCGCCCCTCACCAGCGAGGCAAAAAGGCATTTGGCTTCTTCGCGGGATAATGGGTTACCGCCGTAGGTTTTATCCAGGAGTTGTCTTACATCCTTGCTCATTGCAGCTCTCCTTTGGCAGCCAAGCCGGTGAGGTATTGCAGGCTTTGCACCAGCAAGGTACTGCCAAGGGTTGTCAGAATCGACTCAGGGTGAAACTGGAAACCCAGCGCCTTGTCTTCTTCGTGGAGCACCGCCATGGGCATGCCTTCGGTAGTGGCAATGACCTTAAGGGCGTCAGGCACCTTGGTTGCGACCAAACTGTGATAGCGTGCCACCGGCAAGGGGGAGGGCAGCCCTCGGAAAATCCCCTGACCGTCATGAACCGTGGGGCTCGCCTTGCCGTGTACCACACTTGGCGCGCGCTCTACCTTGCCGCCGTAGTGCTCAACCAACGCCTGATGACCCAGGCATATCCCGAGAATTGGCAGCTTTCCTGCCACCAGTTTAATCAGTGCCATCATGCAACCCGCCTCGTGGGGAGCACCCGGACCAGGGGAGAGTACCAGTGCGGTTTGAGGCTCGGCCAGTAACTTGGCTGCCAGCTGCTGTGGGTCAACGTCGTTACGGTAAATCACTACCTCAAAGCCCAGCGCGCGGAATTGGTCGACCAGGTTGTAAGTAAAAGAGTCGAAGTTATCGAGTAAATAGAGTTTCACAGGCCACCTCCCAGTTTGATGGCAGAGATCACTGCCTGTGCTTTTTGACGGGTTTCGTCTGCCTCTGCCTGGGGATCTGAGTCATACACCACACCGGCACCGGCCTGGATATGGGCAAGGCCGTCTTTCACAAAGGCCGAACGAATAACGATACAGGTATCCATGTCACCGGTGGCGGAAAGGTAACCCACGGCGCCGCCATAGCTGCCCCTGCGTGTCTTTTCCGTTTCGCGGATAAGCTGGGAAGCCCTGACCTTGGGTGCGCCTGTGAGCGTGCCCATATTCATGCAGGCCTGATAAGCATGGAGGGCGTCGAGATCCTGCCTCAGTTGACCTGTGACCCGGCTGACCAGATGCATCACGTGGCTGTAGCGGTCAACTTTCAACAGCTCTGCTACCTTGCGGGTGCCGCTTTGGCTGATACGGGCTATATCATTTCGGGCCAAATCGACCAGCATCAGGTGCTCAGAGAGTTCCTTTTTATCGAGGCGCAGCTCCAGCTCGATACGGCCATCCAGGTCGTGATCTATGTTGCCACTGGCATCTTTGCCGCGCTTACGGGTACCGGCGATGGGGTAGACTTCCACCTGATTACTGTCAGCATCGTATTTGAGCGCGCTTTCAGGTGAGGCGCCAAAGAGGGTGAAATCGCTGCTGCGAAAATAAAACATGTAGGGGCTGGGATTGGTTTTACGCAGTGCTCTATAAGCGCCAAGGGTATTGGGGCAAGGCAGACTGAAGCTTCTTGAAGGCACCACCTGAAAAATATCGCCGGCGATGATGTGCTCTTTCAGGGCGTTCACCGCGTCTTTAAAGTCTTCGTCACTGATGCTGACGCTGGCCTCGACATTCACCGGTTTGAGGGCTTTAACCGGGCGGGGACGATTGGCGATGGCCTCGATCACCTTGGCGCGGCGCTTGAGTTCATCTTCTATGAAGGGGGATATTTGCCCGTCCGCGGAAAAGGTCGACAAGACCAACTCGGCCTGTTTGGCCTTGTGGTCCACAAGCACCAGGGTGTCGGCGAGATAAAAGAGATAATCCGGGCAGGTATTGGCGCCGTCCCTTGCTTTGGGAAGTGGCTCAACGGTATCAATCAAATCGTATGCCAGTACGCCACCGAGGAAAAGATCCTCAAAGGCAACCTTTTCACCCACATGGATATGTTTGAGTAGTGCCCGCAGGCCATCCAGAGGCGAGGTGGATTTTAGCCTGGCATCTTCATCCAGTAGACCGGTGTCGCGTGTTAAGGTCACGGCAAGGTAATTGGTTTCAGTCAGTTCGCAGTTAAAAAAACCGGCGATGGCAGGCAGCAGCACCCGGCCATTGTCGTCCAGCGCGGTAAACTCCAACCGATAGCCCTGGGCTGCAATTTTCAGGGCCGCGTGGGTCATGATGATGCTTTTCAGGTTCTCTTTGCTGTCGATTTCAGCCGATTCCAGCAAAAGTGTGTGGTGGGCATCCTGAGTCAGGCTCTCGTAGAGGGCCAGCGGGTCATCCTGGTAAGGCAAGGGCTGCTTGGTCAATTTGCCTGTGGCCAGCTTTCCCTCTGCCTTGGCATCAAACGCCTGTTGTGTCATCCGGTTATCCTTCAAGTTTTTGTGCCGCTTTTCACCGGGCCAGATGCAAAAAGGCCCGCGTAGTGCGGGCCTTTTCGATGAATCTTGTGTCTGTTAAACGCACACCAAGCTTCACACCACCCGCGTATTCGGGAAGTGCCACCACCAGTTGATGAAAGAAGCAATGATTGGGTTCATGTTGCGTTTATCTTGTGAAATTTGTTGTTGGCCTATAGAAAAACCCAGGCGGTGGGGATTGTCAATTGAATATTTATCATAATCTATGGGAACTCACTGATTCGGCCATTGAATACGGTCGGGAAGAGCTGAAAGTTTGAGGCGCTTTTCATAATGCTTTCAAGTAGAATAAGCCTATGAACGATGAAAATTATTTGGTTGATCTCCACTGCCATACCACAGCGTCCGACGGACAACTTTCGCCCTCGGATGTGGTCACCCGCGCCATTGAACGCGGCGTGAATTTGCTTGCGATTACCGATCACGACACCCTCGACGGGCTTGAAGAGGCCCACGGCACCAACAATGCGTCGCAGTCGCCGCTCGAACTGGTTGACGGGGTAGAAATTTCAACCCGATGGCACAGTTACGATATCCACATTGTGGCGCTGCAGGTGGACCGGCATCACCCTGAGTTACAGGCGTTTCTTGCGCGGCAACGGGAGCTAAGGGAAATCCGTGCCCGTGAAATAGGCAATCGTCTGACCAAGGCCGGTATCGAAGGTACCTTTGAAGCGGCAAAGGAACTGGCCGGAAACGCGGCTGTGAGCCGCGGCCACTACGCCAGGGTACTGGTTGAGCGGGGCATTGCCGCAGACATGGCCGGGGTATTCAAGCGCTTTCTGGCCCGCAACAAAACCGGCTATGTGCCCAATAACTGGGGCGATATGGCCTCGGCGATTGCGATTATTCATCGTGCCGGCGGTGTGGCAGTGCTTGCCCACCCCAGTGGCTATAAAATGTCGGCCAAGTGGCTGAAAAAATTGGTGCGGGAATTTAAAGAAGCTGGCGGCGATGCCATGGAAGTGGTGCTGGGGCAGCAAACATTAGAGGACAGAGCCAATTTGGTGGCGCTGTCCCATCTCAACGGCTTATACGGCAGCTTGGGCAGCGATTTTCATTTTCCCGGCAGCTTTGTCGAGCTGGGTAAAAATCTTTACCGACCACAGGGCGTGACCTGGGTCTGGCAAACCGAACTCTGGGGGACGAGGGAATGAGTCAATTTTTTTATGTGCATGAGGTGAATCCTCAAAAACGCTTGATAGATCAGGCGGTCAATATTCTTAGAAGTGGCGGCGTGATTGTGTATCCCACCGACTCGGGGTATGCCCTGGGCTGCCTGATTGGCGATAAAAACGCCATGGAGCGTATCGTGCGAATTCGTCAGATGGAGCAGGATCATCACTTCTCTTTGATGTGCCGTGACCTGTCTGAAATTGCGACCTACGCCAGGGTCGAGAATCAGGCCTTCCGCTTGGTGAAACACTGCACGCCCGGGCCTTACACCTTTATTTTCAAGGCCACCAAAGAAGTACCGCGCCGTTTGCAAAACGACAAGAAGAAAACCATTGGTATCCGCGTGCCCGACAACGTGATAGCCCTGGCACTGCTCGAAGCACTCGGTGAGCCTTTAATGTCCACCAGTTTGGTGATGCCCGGCCAGGAGTTCGCCGAATCGGATCCTGAACATATCCGCGACCTGCTCGAACACCAGGTTGAGGCTATTCTCAATGGTGGTTACCTCGGTGAGAGTCCGACCACTGTGGTGGATATGTCGGAAGACACCTTCGAGGTGCTCCGGGAAGGCGCCGGGGATATCAGTCCGTTTCTGTAAAATGGCTCGTCGGCCACGTTTCTTTCAAGCGGCTTTTCTTTTAAGAAGACCTGTTTTCGGGTATAATCGCGCGCTTTCGTGTCCGATAACGGGTACGGCGCTGAAAACCGGTGAAATTGGGCCTCTTACACATTGTAAAAGCTCGGTTTTTTGGTAAGAAGGTGGCCTTTGGGTCGCCTGGAGGATAGATGCAAGGCATTCAGCAAAGTTTGCCACTTGCGGTGGTTCGTGGGGAGCCCGTCAGGGAGTTGCCCGCCGATCTCTTTATCCCACCGGAAGCGCTTGAAGTGTTCCTGGAGGCCTTTGAAGGTCCACTCGACTTGCTGCTTTACCTTATCCGAAAGCAAAAGCTCGACGTGATAGAACTGCCCCTGACCCTGATAGCGGCTCAGTACCTTGAATACATCCGATTGCTGACCGATGCACGGATTGAGCTTGCCGCCGATTACCTGGTGATGGCGGCTACCCTGGCGGAAATCAAGTCGCGACTGCTGTTGCCGAAAATGGCGGTGGAAGACGACGAGGAAGAAGACCCGCGGGTCCGGCTTATCAAGCAGCTCAAGGCCTATGAGTCGATTCGAGAGGCGGCTTTTAAGCTTGACGAATTGCCACGGCTCGAGCGTGATGTGCATCAGGCGCGGGCTCAGGCCGCCCCGGGGCTTAAACCCGAGGTCATACCGCCTGATGTTTCGCTCAAAGAGCTGGCACTGGCCTTTGCTGAAGTACTTAAACGGGCATCGGCCTTTGAACACCACCAGGTGAAAAAAGAAGTGCTCTCTACCCGGGAGCGAATGAGCGAAATTTTAGCCAAACTGGATCATGAACACTTCACGCCCTTCACGGCGCTTTTCAGTCCGGAAGAAGGCCGTGGCGGTGTGGTGGTCAGTTTTCTTGCGCTGATGGAACTGGTGAAGGAAACCCTGGTTGAGCTGTACCAGGCCGAGCCCCTCAGCGGCATTTACGTGAAGGCGACCTGATGGCGCAGATTAGTCACTTACAGCTGAAACAATTGATAGAGGCTTGCCTGTTTGTTCAGCAAAAGCCGATGACCATCAAAGCATTGCGAGAAGGCGTGCTGGCGCCTTTTGCCGTATCACGGGAAAGGATCAGTACCGTTGTTGCCGAGCTGATGGTCGATTATCAGGAACGAGGGGTCAATCTGGTGAAAGTGGCGGGCGGATACCGCTTCCAGACCCAGGAAACCCTGAACCCTTACCTGCAGACCCTGTGGCAGGAAAAGGCGCCCAAGTATTCGCGGGCAACCCTGGAAACCCTGGCGGTGATTGCATATCGCCAACCTGTGACCCGGGGTGATATTGAGCAGGTAAGGGGTGTGGCACTTGGAAGCCACATCCTGAAAACCTTATCTGATCGTCGATGGATCAGAGTGGTGGGGCATAAAGAGGTTCCGGGTCGTCCGGCACTTTACGCCACCACTTCAGAATTTTTGGCCTATTTTGGCTTGGATAATCTGGCGTCATTACCGGCGCTGGCGGATCTGGAGTCATTGGATGCGTTATTTGGCAAACAAACTGAATTACCAAATGCGCAGGAAGAATTAACTCATGAGTGAAAAGTTGCAGAAAGTCTTGGCCCGTGCAGGCCATGGCTCCCGTCGTGAGATGGAGGCATGGATTGCTGCAGGACGAGTGAGTATCAACGGCGAAATCGCCAACCTCGGAGACCGGGTAGATGCCGACGCCAAAGTGCGTCTCGACGGTCGCCTGGTGTCTATCAAGTCAGCCGACGATATCATCTGTCGTGTGCTGGCTTACCATAAGCCAGAGGGTGAAATTTGCTCCCGCAAAGACCCGGAAGGCCGTCCCACGGTATTTGACCGCCTGCCCAAGCTGCGTGACGCCCGTTGGGTGGCAGTGGGTCGTCTGGATATCAACACTTCGGGCCTGTTGCTGTTTACCTCTGACGGTGAACTGGCTAACCGCCTGATGCACCCGTCCAACGAAGTTGACCGTGAGTATGCTGTGCGTACCTTTGGTGAAGTGAATGACTTTACCATTCAAAAGCTGCGTACCGGCGTGATGCTTGAAGACGGTCCGGCGCAGTTTGATTATGTAAAGGCTGCCGGTGGTGAAGGTGTCAACCAATGGTGGCACGTGGGACTGCGCGAAGGGCGTAACCGTGAAGTGCGCCGCCTGTGGGAATCCCAGGAAGTGCAGGTGAGCCGTCTTATCCGCGTGCGTTACGGTATGATTGAACTGCCGAAAACCTTGCCCCGTGGTGGCTGGATTGAACTGCCGCTGGAGCAGGTAAACTACCTGCGTCAGCTGGCTGGTATGGATCCTGAAACCCGCTCCATGATTGGTACCGACAAGCACAGTGTGGCGCGTGCGTCCCAGGTGCGCAGCGCCAAAATTCGCCGCGCAGTGCGCAAGAGCAAGGTAGGCGCCGCCACCGGCTCAAAACGTCCCAAGCCCACTCGCACCCGCAGTTAATCCCGCCTAAGGCGTTGGATATCTGAGTAAAAAAGGCCGCTTATGCGGCCTTTTGTGTTATACCAATCAGTAAATCAGACTGTTTACATGGAAGCGACATGAAGCTGTTGTCAGTGGTAAAAATCTGGGATCGGGGAGATCACAACGCCTTTACGGATTTAATTCGTTTTGATGGCAAGTTGTACTGCGCCTTTCGTGAAGGCTCTGCCCACGTATCACCAGACGGAGCACTCAGGATTTTGGTGTCTGAGGATGATGGTTCCAGCTGGAAAGAGGCGGCGCTCATCAAGCTGGATGAAGGAGATTTACGTGACGCCAGATTACTGGTTTGGCTGGGCGAGCTTTATCTGTTTGGCGCCAGAGCCATTGCCGGAGAGCCGCTGCAGTCTCTTATGTGGCGTTCGTCTGATGGTTGTCGTTGGCAGGCGGCTGAACACTGCGCCGACACAGGTTATTGGCTGTGGCGGGTGATAGCCGATAACAATGAGCAATCAGTCTCTAGAGCGCCTGCCCTTTATGGTGTGGCTTATCGTCCCGGGCCTGATGGTGATGTCCGCCTGTACCGGGCTGCGCCGCAAGGCCCACTCAAAGGTACTGATTTCATCCCGTTGGTTGCTGCTCTTAACAGCGAGGGTTATGTCAATGAAACAGGCCTTGAGATCACCGATGGCATCTTCACCTGTTTGCTCAGACGTGATCCTGTCTGGGATGACCGTAGAAACGGTTTACTTGGCAAAGCAAAAGCCCCTTTTATGGATTGGCAATGGCTTGAGCTGGATTGTCGCATCGGCGGCCCGGTTGTTTTTCGCTGGTGCAATCGCTTACTGGCCATTGTGCGGCTCTATGATGAAAAGGTACGCACGTCTCTGGTGGAAATATGTGAAACCACCGGCCATGTGGCCGAGCATTTATCGCTGCCTTCTGGGGGAGATACCAGCTACGCGGGGGTGGTGATGGAGCACTCTGTAAAAGGAGATGAGCTGAAAGTCAGTTATTACTCAAGCCATGAAGGAAAGACGGCGATTTACTTTGCCGCTATCCGACTTGAGTAGACTCGCGCAATAAAAACGGCTGCCAAGGCAGCCGTTTTTATTGCTATGAAACGTTGAGCCGCTATATCAGCGATTTGCCAGCATAAAGTCCAGCGCGGCGCGAATGGCTGCCACCTGAGCGGCATTACATTCTTCAGCTGTTGCTTTGGGACTGTCGGGATAGACCTCGGTCGTTGTGGTATAGGTTGCATCCGTTATCCCGGCGCACAACCCCAGTTTCTTTACCGGGTAGTTAATGACACCATGCTGCACCACAGGTGAGCCGATAATGTTGCCCTTCTCATCGGGGGGCGCAATATGGGTGACCTTTTCCACCGCATCAATAATCGCTTTTTGGAAAGCTTCCTGGGGGTTATCGCTATCCCCCACCAGATAAAAGCCATCGGGGATGACATCGGGCTCATAGTCTTTGCCATCACGGGCAGCCAGCGCCGGGCGAAACTCAGTTTCATCTGTGTCTGTGGTTTCGTGCAGGTCGATATGCAGCACAAAGTCAGACTGATGGGGGGCGACCAGTTTCAGCAGGGCTGCTGATTCCTCTGATGGACTGTTTTCCACAAAGGAGCGGTTGGGATCGACCGCTTTGGGGTTCCAACGATTGATGATTTCGTAACCCCAGGGGCTCACGCAAGGTACAACCAGAAGGTTTACCTTGCCCTTATAGTCTTTGGCATCCTGATGGAGAAAGTCCAGCGCGCCCTGTACGCCGCTGGTTTCATACCCGTGAACACCGCCCGTAACCAGCGCCAGCGGCAGGCCTGGCTGCCATTGGTTTTTCAGGGCATACAGCGGGAAACGTCCGGCATCGATAGAAAGTGCGCCGTAGTTAACCAATTCAAAATCGGCACTCAGTGGCAGCACGCGAGACAGCACTTCATCCTGATAGCTGCGTTTTACTGTTTGGACTTTAAACCAGGCTTGCTTGTCGGCATCATTCCAGGGCGAACCGGGCGTGCCAATAGGGTAGGGAGCTGTCATAGTCTTTGCTCTTTATTGTATTTGGCTGAGAGTAAATATAAAAAAGCCCGCTGCAGCGGGCCTTGTGAATAGAGCTTATTGTGCGCTGAAGGCCTGACCATTCTGGTCTTTGCTGTCGTCTGCCATCAGATAGACATACAGCGGCATCAGCTCTTCGGCCGTTTTCAGGGTTTGCGGATCTTCACCCGGATAAGCGTTGGCGCGCATCTTGGTACGGGTAGCACCGGGGTTAATTGAATTGGCCCGCACATTGGTGCCATCACATTCGTGGGCGAGCACCTGCATCATGCCTTCGGTGGCAAATTTGGAAAAGGCATAAGGGCCCCAGTAGGCCCGGCCAGTACGGCCAACACCGCTGGAGGTAAAAATAACCGAGGCGGCAGGCGCCTTGCGCAGCACCTTGAGCAGGCTTTTGGTCATGATCGCCTGAGCGGTAACGTTGACCTTCATGACTTCTTCGAGTGAAGCCAAATCTATGTGTTCAAACGGACCCAGCACGCCCAGTACACTGGCATTGTGCAGCACGCCGTCGAGATGGCCAAATTGCTCTTCGATGGTATCTGCCATGTCGCGGTAGTTTTGCTCTGTAGCGCCTTTCATATCCAAAGGCACAATGGCCGGAGTAGGCTGGCCTGCCGCTTCAATTTCATCGTAAACGGCTTCGAGTTTCTTCACAGTGCGGCCCAGCAGGATCACAGTGGCGCCGTGGGCGGCGTAAGCCAGTGCCGCAGCGCGGCCGATACCGTCACCGGCACCGGTAACCAGAATCGTTTTGCCTTTCAGAGCATCGGGGGCAACTTTATATTCCAACATGGATTTAAACTTCCTCTTGGCGCAACTTCCCGTCTTTACTGAGGGATTTTATGAGTCATACAGCTGTTTAAAACAATTGACTGTTTATTGGGCGTTCACTTCATTGCGCAGTGTGACAAAATTGTAGCGAACTCAATATTTTTGCGTTAAGTTGAAACGAGTTACGGACATTTAATAAGTCCGGTTGGCATCGCAATACGGGCTATTGTGACCAATTTCTTGGGGAAAACAAAATTATTACAACAAGATTTGGGGAAAAAAGATGAAAAGACTCATTTTGGGAGTAGCAATCGCCTCGGCTCTGGGCCTCAGCGGCTGTGGTGGTGAGGATAGTGTCAATGAGCTCAGGGATAATATCGAGCCGCTGATCCCCGAGTCCCACCTGGTGTTTGATCCAACCGCTGGCAAGGTACCGCTGCCGAGCGATCTGCTGTTCAGTGGCACCCTCGATGGTACCCTGGCCATTCCCGGCGAAGAAGGCGGTGATTATACCAACCCTCAGTACGCCATCGGCGCGCTTGATGGCTGGTCCACCACGCAGCCCATCAGCATTGATTTTGCCCCATCCAGAGATCACAGCGGTAACCTGCTGTCACTAAACGCAGCCTCTGTATTCCAGCCCGGCGCCGTGCGTGTTTTTGAAGCCACTGTGGGCGGCGCGCTCTCCTCGGATGCAGAATGTAAAGCGGCGCCTTCGGTATCAGCCTGTAAGATTGGCGATGAGCTGCAATTCGGTGTCGACTTTATCAGTCAGGCAGTGGGCAACAAGATTGTCATCGTGCCCTTAAAGCCACTGAAAGCCGGTCAGTCGTACATTTACGCCACCACGACTCTGATTGAAGACTCTGAAAACCGTCCGGTCGCCACTTCGTCGACCTACGGCTCGGTAAAGATGGATATCACCACCCATCCGCTGGGCACCGAAGCACAGCGCGGCTTGCAGGCGTTGGTTAACAGCTATGAAAATGCCCTCGAGTCCAAAGGTGTCGATAAGGCCAGCATCACCTACTCGAGCCTCTTTACCACCCAATCGGTTAATCCTGCTTATGAAACCCTGAAACTGCTGATGGCGAGCAACGATGCGTTCAAGCCATCGTTCGATATGTTTCCAACCCCAACCGGGATGACAGTGGCGCAAATGGCCGGTATGAGCCCGGAAATGGGTCTGCCCTACGTACTGTCTGATTTGGCCGATGTATATGTTGCCAAAATCAAGCTGCCGGTTTATAGCGATTGTTCCGCCAACGGCTGTTTGACCGCTGACATGGCGCCCAAGATTAACGGCCGCTGGACTGCGCTGGGTGACAGCCCAGTGTCTGTGCTGCTTGCGCTGCAGGCAGGCACCCTGAGCCAACAAAACTTTGGTGCCCAGGCGATGGCGCAGGGTATTGAAGACCCTGCTGCCGCGCTGGCAAACCCGGCGCTGCTGGCTGGAAAGCAGTTTAAGCTTGATGATGGTACCCCAGCGGATAAAACCCGCCACGTCACCAAATTCAACCCTATTCCAGCGCCCAAGACATACGAAAGTGTCTCTGTGCTGATGACTCTGCCCAACGCCGCCAAGCTGAAGGCCTTTACCGAAGCTCAGGGGCAGGCCTTTGTGCCACCTGCCAATGGCTGGCCGGTAAATATTGCCATGCATGGTCTGGGCGGTGGTAAAGAAATGGCGCTCGCCTATGCGGGTACCTATGCCGCAGCCGGTGTGGCCACTGTCGCCATCGATATGCCGCTTCATGGTGAGCGTTCATTTGATGCCAACAAAGATGGTATCTATGAAGTTTCAGCGACCGATCCGTCATTTGGTCCTGTGGTTGGTAAACCTGACGCGTTCAAAAATGGTTCACCGCTGGTGTTTGTAAATATCGCAAGTTCACTGTCGGTGCGGGATAACTTCCGTCAGGCCGTGGCCGACCATCTGGGCGTGCGTTTGGCACTTACAGGCATGGCGCAATATTTGGCCGCCAACAACCAGCCTCAGGTATTCGATGTGTCCAAGGTGTCTTCCCAGGGCCTGAGCCTCGGTGGCATTGTAAACACCAACTTTGCGACCTACGCTTCAACCGGTTTGGTTGACCCAGGCACAGGTACTCAGTTGCCCAATCCCTATGCCATCACTGCGGCTTCACTGGTTGCGCCTTCCGGTGGCTTGGCTGGCGCCTTCGCGGGCTCCGCGACCTTTGGCCCTGTGCTCTTTAATACCATTACCGGTACTTCTGAGTTCCAGGCCATGGTGGATGCGGCCAACACGGCAGGTTATGAGCCCGGTAGCCCTGAATACGCGGCGCTGGTACAGCAGGTTTATGCCGGCTTTATCCCTACTTTCGCGTTTGCCATCCAGACCGGTGTGGACTCCATTGACCCGGTTAACCATGCTGGCATGCTGAAGGCAACGGGTTTGCCTGTTCATCTGATTGAGGTGGTGGGTGACGGTAACGGTAACCTGCCTGATCAGGTACTGCCAAACAGTGTGGAAGGCTTCCCGCTGTCGGGAACCGAGCCACTGATTGCAAACCTGGGGCTGGAGTGTCGTGACACCACGGCTCAGGGCGGCGGTGCAGTGCGCTTTATCAAGGGGCATCACAGCTCTATCGTGGATCCAAGCGAGAACGGTGCCACCGATGGCAAGGCGGCTGCGTCGACTGCAGAGATGCAGTGGCAGGTAGCAGGTTTTGCCAAGTCGGCAGCTGCAGGCACAGCCACCATTCTGGTGAACGATGCCAGTGTGCTTAAAGCCTGCGACTGATCTTAGGTAAGTCACAGTTAAACCGGCCTCTGGGCCGGTTTTTTATTGGTTTTAGCGGCTGAATTGTTAGAATAGCCGCACTTTTATGCTCGCCAGGCCAGGTTGCCGGGTGTTGGGATGCTTTGGAGCGGAATTTGGAATTTTTATACGAATATGGGCTGTTTCTTGCCAAGGCTGTGACAGTGGTCGCCGCCATCGGTGCCATTCTGGTGATGGTGTTTGCCGGTGCGGCCCGAGGTAAGGGTGATAAAGGCGAACTGGTGCTGACCAATGTCACCGAAGAACTCGATCATTTAAAGATGCACCTTAAACACGAACTGCTTGATAAGAAAGCATTCAAGGCGTACGAAAAGGCCCAAAAAGCCGAGGCCAAAGAGGCTGAGAAGCAGGATAAGCCTAAGCCCAGAACGTTTGTGCTGGATTTTAAAGGCAGTATCGATGCCCATGAAGTAGCCTCTTTACGGGAAGAAATCAGCGCGATACTGACCATTGCCGAAAAAGGCGATGAGGTGCTGCTTAACGTCGAGAGCGGTGGTGGCATGGTACATGGTTACGGTCTTGCGGCGAGCCAGCTCGACAGACTGCGTCAGGCCGACATTCCTCTGACCGCCTGTATCGACAAGGTGGCGGCCAGTGGCGGCTACATGATGGCCTGCGTGGCCAATCGCATCTACGCCGCGCCCTTTGCCATTGTGGGGTCTATCGGTGTGGTGGCTCAACTGCCGAACTTCAACCGCTTGCTGAAAAAGCATGATATTGATTACGAGCAGCACACCGCCGGGGACTTTAAGCGCACTCTGACGTTGTTTGGTGAAAATACCGAAGAGGGCAGACAGAAATTCCGTGAAGAGCTGGAGGAGACCCATCAGCTGTTTAAGGCCTTCGTATCCAAGTATCGCCCTGAGCTTGATCTGGACAAGGTTGCCACCGGTGAGCACTGGTACGGACAGCAGGCCCTGGATTTGGGGCTGGTGGACAGCATCAGCACCAGCGACGACCTGATGCTGACAGCGGCCAAAGACAGAACCCTGATTAAACTGCGTTATCAGCCGCGGAAGAAGCTCGCCGACAAGCTGGCCCACAGCGCCGCACTGACAGTCAGTACTTTTTTTGGAAAGCTGGCGGAAAAGAATAAACCGCTGCCATAAATTTCCTTGCATGTTGTATATATTAAAAGCCTGCTTTTGCAGGCTTTTTTGTGCGCCCATTTAGGCTGAACACCCTAATGTCACTCTCTGTAGCCGGGGTTTTCTTCCTTCCCTAAATGGTATACAACTGGGCGTTCGGGGGAATATCAGTCAATCATGAATATGTCGTTATCAAATTACCGTGCCGGTGCCATGGTGGGTGATCAGGGCTATCCTGCCTGGGAGCTGTTGCAGATCCTGTCAGCCATTCGACGGCTTTTTGGCGAGCAGGCCCACAGCGATGTGTGTGCCCGCCTCGGAGTGGCCCCCGAAGTGCTTGGCCACATCACTCTGGTGCCCGTGTGGCAGGTCGATGGCGCCATGGAGGCTCTTTGTGCCCTCACTGATGACCGGGAAATAGGTATGCGGGCCGCGGCGGATTATCGCGTCAGTGAGCTTGGGTTTCTCAAAGGCCATCTTGCACGCTGCCAAACCTTAGCAGATTGTTTCTATTTGCTGAATGACAATCCGGAATGGGCCGGCACCATGAATGACAGCCTGGTGACCCTGACCGGTGGCAAGCTCAGGGTTCGCTGGATTAATACCCTGAGGATCCCGGATAGCCAGTTTCACTGCCACTTTCTTCATAGTTTGGGCGCCCTGGTGGTACTCGGGCGAGAGCTTTGTGGTCAGGCGTTTCCGCTGGGCAGCATTGCCCTGACTGAGGCTTCTCACCCCTGCGCTTTTATTGAGTCACTGTGCGGCGTTACTCCATCGTTTGGTGCACCTTTTTGCGAATGGACTGTGGATGCAGCCGTGCTGGCGCTGCCCGTGAGCTATGCCTTTAGCGACGAAGAGCGCCGCGAGCCCGAATTGATACAGCCAAGTTATATCTATCAGGTGTTACAGCAACTTAAGATTTCCATGCCCGTATTGCCCACACTCAATGAATTGGCGGCGCGTTTGGGCACCAGCGAGCGGACGCTCAGGCGAAAACTGGCCGAAAATGGCTGCAATTTTCAGCTGCTGCGGGATAAGGTGCGAAGTCAGGCGGCCATTGCATTAATCATTGAAGGCCGCCTGAGCGCCGAGGACATCGCTGAGTCCCTTGGCTTTACCGACGTTAGCCATTTCCGGGCGAGTTTCAAGCATTGGTTGGGGGCGCCGCCGGGGAAGTTTCAGCGGCTTGTTGCCGGTTACCCCACTACTGACAGTTACCCACCGACGGGGCCATCAAGTCTATCCAGCGACTGATCTGCGTTACGGCTTCACTGTGCACCAAAGCTCGTCCCACTGGCGGCATGCGGTCTTTGGCCGCTGAAAGCGTCTGTCGATAGACCAGAATCGAGTGGTCGCCGTTGCCCGGCACTATGTCGTAGGAAAGCCCCCGCTCGCCGCCATCCCAACCGGGCGGCTGCTTACAAATTCCGTACTGATAGCTGTGATGATCGGTTTCGAACCCGAGCCTGAGTCCCGATACGCTGGCAAAGCCGTCGGCCTTGTGGCAATGGGCACAGTTCACATCGAGATAGCCTTTCACCCGCGCGGTAAGGTTTTGCTGCTCATCCCCAATGGCAAAGGTCTGTGGCAGTGAGTCAATCTCGCCAAGCCCTGTGAGCAGCCCCTGGGATGCAAACCATGTCAGCTGATTAATCGACTCATCATTAACGGTGATGGCTTTGTTCAGCAGCAGCGGTTTGGGACCTATGGGCGCTATGGTGGTCAGGCCATTCCGGGCGCTTTGATGGCAAATCTTACACTCGGCGCGGCTGGGCACGTGATAGGTGAAGTTCAGCGTGTCATTTGTGCTATTCATACTGTGGGATACATCGGCACCGGTTTCGGCAAGGTACGCCTCATCCCCATTCCACAGATAGGGCAGCGCCGTCCATCCACTCTCGCGGTGGATAAGCAGCCGGGTCTCGATAAGCCGGGCAGCAGAAACATTGGTGTCTGAGGTATCTGAAGGCAGTAAGAAGCTTTTAACCAACACGGTGCCCACCGGCAACGACAGGGCATCTCCTTGTAACACCATGGGCTTGTTTTCGGGTAAGAAGATAAAGCGGCGTTTAATGGCATAGTCGGTAAAAAGCTCACTGGCGAGCTGGTAGGCCACACCCGGCGTATGGGGTGCCAGAGCCGGGTTGCGGCTGTCGCTGAAAAGCCGGTAGTCAGACAAGCGCGCACAGTTTGTGCTCATCAGGGCCTCATGATTGATGCTGCCATTATTGTTGTCGCACACCGAAGTGGCAGGCGGCGTTACGACAATTGAGGGCGGCGCTGTGGGCGCTGTGCTCTCACCTTCACCACCACAGGCCGTGAGCGCCACAAGTAAAAGTAACGGCAGTTTGGGTTGCAGCATCAGCAGTGCAGAACGCAATCC
Organism: Shewanella amazonensis SB2B; assembly: GCF_000015245.1. NCBI lineage: Bacteria > Pseudomonadati > Pseudomonadota > Gammaproteobacteria > Alteromonadales > Shewanellaceae > Shewanella > Shewanella amazonensis. The sequence continues at coordinate 2,560,717 of NC_008700.1, read as the reverse complement.
TGGATTCGACATCTTGGGTACCTGTTAAGAAAAGGCCGGGTTTCCCCGGCCATGTGACATCAGTTGGAGCAGGCTGCCGCAGGCAGGCGTTTTATCCATTCATGGATAAGGGCGACACCTTCCTCATGGGCGAGGCTGCGACCAATCTCTGGCATGCGATCCCCGGGCTCAGTGCTTGCCATCCTGAAATGCATGATGGAGCTGTCTGGTTTTGTGGGCACCACGTCATAGCCCAGGCTGCCGCCACCGTAGGCCACCGGCTGCTTACAGGTGCCGTGGGAGTAACCATTGTCATCGCCATAACCGCGCCAGTACTCAAGCTTGAGTCCTGTGTTGGAGGCGTTGCCTTCGGGGCGGTGACAGTGGGCGCAGTTGATATCCAGATATCCCTTGGCGGTTTGCATCAGGCTGGCATCGTCAAGTGCTGCGAGGCCAGCTTCATCACCATCGTGGAAGGCCGGGACCTTGGGTACGCTGGACAGTTCAGGCAGGCCTTCCAGTATTCCGGCGCTCTGCCAACGACTGAGTTGGTTCACTGTGGCGTCGGCATAGGCAAAGTCACCGTTAAGGAAACGTGCCTTTGGTCCTATGGGCACAAAGCGTGGGAACTCGTCGCCCTCGGCCTTGAATTGATGACACTGTTTACACTGGTTGATGGAAGGCACGACATAGTCAAAGGTTTTGGCTTCGCCCTTGTGCATGACCGTCTTGGCCTGAATGGCGCCGGGTTTGGTCAGCACAGCATCGCTCTTTTGGGCATTCCACACATAGGGCAGGGCGGTCCAGCCGCTGGCACGCTTGATGAGCAGGCGGGTCTCAATCAAATCCTCATTGGCGATGCCGCGCTTGCTGGTGTCAGCAGGCAGGGCGAAGGTTTTGGATATCACTGTACCCACCGGGAAATCAAAGGCTTCGTTTTCACTGTATTGGGCCTTGGTACCATCCGGCATAAACACGAAACGGTATTTGCTGGCGTAGTCGGTGAACAGCTGAGTGTTCAAATCATAGGGCATGCCGCCATTGGCATTTTGAGTGGGGTCGGTTTCATCGGCAAACAGCCCATAGTCAGACAGCTTGGGGCAGTTGGCTTTGGCCAGGGCATTCCAGTTCACACCGGAGGCCGTGCTGTCGCACAGTGCCTGATCGCCATCGCCAATGATGCCGCCGTCACCGTCGCCAATGGTGCCACCACCACCAATCAGGTTGCCGCCATCGCAGCCTGCGGTATCGTCATCCACGCCGCAACCGAAAATTTGTTCGCCAAAGGTGACTGTGTGCACCGGCAGGCTCACCTGGGCACATTTAAGCAGATTGGTTTGGGTCTTCTCGTACAGCACATCGGCAATGCTCATGTCGGTATTGCTGTTGCTGTAAAGCTGCCCCATGCTGACATCGCCGTTATTTTGCATACAGACATTGTCACTGCCGTCCGCAGCGAAAGGCATTTCCCTGAGTCCCAGATAGGCGGCGGTGCCATTGTTGGCGAGCAGTTCACCCAAACCGTCATAGAGGATCCCGGGCATGGCGCCGTGGGTCAACACGTAGGCATTGATGATGTCGGTGATGAGGTAGCCGTTGGGTTTGGCGCCGTAGCCGCTTATCTCGTTGTCATGCACATAAATATTACGGGGTACAGGGCGCCAGCCATCTTCGATGGACTGACCGGGCTGGCCGTAGTTGGCAACAAAGTCGCTGATTTCGGGTTCGGCAATGAAGAAGCTCGATACCGTCAGGCCAAGGGTGTCGTGATTGGTGATTTGGTTATTGAAAATCTCCACGTCGTTGGTGGAGAGAATAATCACACCGGTGCCGGGCGGCACTATGTGTACGCCGGCTGGATTGGCTGAGGCATTGGCAAAGTTGTGGGTATTGTTGTCGTAGACCTTGTTGTCAAAAATCCTCACGCTGGAGCCGTATCTGTGGTTATTGATGGGCAGGTCAAATACCAGAATACCGCCGGTGTTACCCATGGCTTCGTTGTTGTAAACGTCGGCATAGCGGCTGTTTTCAATCTCGATACCGGCCACGTTTTCTTTGGCGATGTTGTTGCGCACGACGATATATTCGGATTGGCCAACGTAGATACCGGCATCGGCGCTGCCACGTACGTAGCTGTCTTCAATCAGAATGTTTTCGCACTCTACCGGGTAGAGTCCATAGGCGCCGTTGTCCTTGTCCAGCGCGCCTTCCCAAACGGCGCCAACTTTACGCAGTATGATGCCATTGGTGTTTTTCAGCTTGATGCCGTTGTTTTTGGCTTCATAAACAGACAGATCCGCAATGGTGATCTGCATGGCGTTTTGTACGAAGATGCCGTCTCCAGAGTTGGCATTGGCAAAGTCCAGCACGGTTTCGTCCATGCCATATCCCATGATGGTGACGTTTTTGGCAAAGGCACCGTCACCGTCCACATCACCGTCAAACAGCAGGGTAGACTGGATCTCAAACCGGCCCTTTGGCAGCACTATCACATCGCCGCTCTGGGCGTTAATCAGGGCTTCCTGAATGCGGGTAGTTAAGTTGTCGCCCGCTTCAATCATGATGGCGCCTTCAGGAAAGCTGGGTCCGCCGGAGGTGGGCGGTGTGACAACCGGTGGCGGTGGCGTTGGTGCGGTGTCTTCGCTGTCAGAAAAGCAGCCCCCCAGTTGCAATGCCACGGCCAGAGCGACTGCGGATGGCAGCCAGTGCTTTCGAGTCTTGTTGTGCATGAGTGTTCCTCGTTATTGTTATATATCTGTTAAGAAACCTTGCACGAACGTACACATTAGGCAATGAGAAATCCGGCCAACCTGCTTGGGATTGCTTTGACGAGCCAGCAAGAGGGAAATTTCAGGCAATAAAAAACGCGCACAGGCGCGTTTTAGGGGAATAGGGTTTGGCTCAAGGCCTTTGGTGACTCAGCGCCAACGGATATGGGTCGTGAGGGTATGGGTTTGACCTGGGGCCAGCTCTACTTTGTCTTCCAGTACATTGGCAGCTTCCAGGCACACCATGGTGAGGTAGTCTTCATCCCTGAAACGAGCCAAGCGCTGTGACTTATCAATCCACGGATTCCAGAGTACGGCCGACTGGCTATGCTCACGGCTGACCTCAATCACGCCGTCCGGCGTGTGCAGGGTCTGGCAGGGGCCAAGGTCGGTGTAGACCCTGTCGGTTTCACGGTCGAACCCGACCTCATCGCCTTCCTGAGCATAGGGACCTTCACCGAACTCGATGTACTTGGCGCCACTGAAGCCCCTGGCACTGAGCGCGTGTATATCAGTGATGGGGAAATAGCTGTGCAGCGCCTGAGTGAGGCTGACATGGCTGTCGCCCAGGTTGCGGTTTACCAGAGAAACGGCCAGGGTGTCAGTGAGACGAAAATGGACTTCGACCTCGGTGTTATGGGGCCAAAACTGGCGGTCGTCCACCGCTATCTCAAGGCCAAATACCAGCTCGACTTCTTCATTATGAATATGGCTGTGCTTAAGATGCCACAGACGGGTGCGGGCAAAGCCGTGCTGGGGAAACGCCGGATTGCTGTGCATGCCAAACCAGGGCCAGCAAACAGGTACTCCTCCACGGATACCGCTGCCGGGGAGGTAATCATCGGCTTCAGAGACCCAAAGCAAAGGCGGTTTCCCCGTGGGTTGGAAGAAGTCTATCTGGGCGCCCTGCAGAAAAATTCGCGCCTTGCAAAGTGCGGTACTGACTTCAATGTAATCGAGTCCCTGGGGATGTTTTTTGTTGCTCACCGACGCCATGGATGACTTCCTCCATTTAGCTGTAAAGGCGTGGATGGGGCCACGCAGAATAGGAAATTGCCGCCTACTTTACCCAAGAAAGTCGGCTCTGATAAACCGCTTCAGACCTTCTTTGGCGGTTTTGTCTGTTCGCCAGACAAAACACTGCCAGAATAATCATGTTCTTAGAGGTGTGACATTGACCTGTTAACGCAGGCGTTAAGCCTGTTCACTGGCAACGATGGCTTCGATTCCATGGGGGTGGACTTTGACCGTTAATCCATCGAGCCCAAAGGCCAGGGTGGGGTTGGGTAGACGCTCTGCGTCACCCTGGGGCGAACTGCGCTTGACCTTAAAGGGGCTATCACCGGCAAGCACGGCACCTATCGAGGGTACTTCAGCCACCAGTGCCTGCTCAAGTGTGTCACAGTCGGTGGCATTACAAGCCAATACCAGCTCTATGTGCTCCCAGCCTTCACTGGGGTACTGCTTGCTGCCCGGGTAGGGCAGTTCGATACAAGGTACTGTGAATGGCCCGAGGTTTAGCGCAGTGTGCAGCTTAATAATCAGAATGGGGCGCCCATTAATCATATTATTGCTGATGATACAGCCCAGATGACTAAAGGACTCTGTGAGCTTGTCGGCCGCTTCCCGGGTATTGACTCTCAGTGATGCATGGTCGCACTCAAGCTTAAGGTCGGTTAAACCCAGCTTATCAACCAGGGCGAGTATACGGGTCTCAAATTCGGACCAGCTGTTTAACAACGATTCCAGTTGCATCCTTACCTCAGGGCCAGATTTCGATAGGAGTGCCTGGGTCTATCAATTGCCACAGCTCATCCATGTCTCTGTTGGTGACGGCGATACAGCCGTTGGTCCAGTTATACTTTTGCGCTTCTTCTGCACTCAGGGGCGATTTGGGGTCCTGACCATGGATCATAATGGCGCCACCGGGGCTTATACCGAGGGCTTTGGCGCGCAGAATGTCTTCGTCGTTGGGATAAGAGATGTGAATAGAGCGGTAATAGGCGCTGTCGGCCTTTTTAAAGTCCAGCAGGTAACGGCCCTGTGGGGTGCGCTGATCGCCTTCTTTGAGTTTATGTCCCTTGGGGTTGTCGCCCATTGCAATGCGATAGCTCTTAATGAGCTCACCGCGGTAAAACACCTGCATTTGTGCTTCTGCTTTGTTAACCACCACCAGGTCTACTTTCTGACCCGGTTTAATTGCATTTGCCTGCACACTGGCACTGACCAGCAGCAATAACACCAACAGCTGACGAAACATGAAATCCCCAATCCACCATTATTCTATGCACAAGACGTGCTGAATCGAATTCTACCCAAGGCTGCGGCAGCTGAAAACTGCATTGAGAATTGTTTTTGAGCCAGAGGGATTGCCATGGCACACTGTGGAGCGATTCAGACCCATTCCAAGGACTTCAGGGAACCCATGAGCCAACCCCAGGCCGATGCTGAGAGTGAACTCAAGAAAAAACTCAGGATAATCATTTTTGGCACAGATACACCGGCGGGCCGCTGGTTCGACTTGGCACTCATCCTGTGCATCATTGCCAGTGTGACTCTGGTACTGCTGGATACTGTCTCCAGCATCAACGCCCGCTGGGGCGGGCTTATTCATGTTCTTGAGTGGATTTTCACCGTCATTTTTACCCTGGAATACGGCATCAGGATTTATTGCAGCGCCCATCGCTGGCAGTACGCCCACAGTTTTTACGGCATAGTGGATCTCTTGTCTGTGTTGCCAAGTTATCTCGCGCTGTTTTTCCCGGGGGCCAATTTCACCCTCATCATCCGGGTGCTCAGGCTGTTCAGAATATTCAGGGTGCTCAAGCTCTTGAGATACCTCAGTGAAGGGAATCTGCTGCTCAAGGCCATGATGCAGTCCAGTCGTAAGGTGTTTCTGTTTTTCTTCTCCGTCAGCCTGATCATCATGGTGCTCAGCGCCATCATGTATATGGTTGAAGGCCCCGAAAATGGGTTTTCGTCCATTCCCAAGTCTATCTACTGGACCATAGTGACCATTACCACTGTGGGTTATGGGGATATTACGCCTAAGACAGAGTTGGGCCAGGCGATAGCAGCACTGACCATGCTGATAGGTTACTCGATTATTGCTATTCCAACGGGCATACTCACCGCGGAAATTTCTCAGGAGATTGGCCGGCACCGGGATCTGAGACGTTGCAGTAACTGTTTGAAAACCGGTCATGATCAAGACGCCGAATACTGCAATAAGTGTGGCAGCGAGCTGCAAAAAGAGCCGTAACAGGACCCATAATGACCCAAGCTAAATTTGTTGAAGGGCCGATACTGCGCCACATATTGGTGATGAGCTCCACCGCTGCGGTGGGCATTTCGGCACTGTTTTTGGTGGACTTGCTGGATATCTTCTTTCTGAGCTTACTCGGGGAAGCGGAGCTTGCCGCGGCCGTGGGATACGCAGGTACCATTTCATTTTTCACCACGTCCATCGGTATTGGCTTATCTATTGCGCTGGGGGCACAGGTGTCCCGTGCCATTGGCGCAAGGGAAATCGACAACGCCAAACGGCTGCTGATGAGCTCGCTTCTGGTGACCCTGGCAGTCTCCTCCCTGGTATCGTTGCTCGTATCGCTGAATATCCCAGCACTGCTGACACTGGTGGGCGCCACCGGACAAACGGCAGAGCTTGCCGCGGACTATCTTTATATTCTGGTGCCCTCGCTGCCTTTTATCTGCCTTGCCATGGCCCTTGGCGCTGCACTCAGAGCGGTAGGGGATGCCAAGCTCTCTATGGTATCGACTCTGGTGGGGGGCGGCGTCAATCTGGTACTCGATCCCATATTGATTTTTGTGCTTGCCATGGGCATTGAAGGGGCTGCGGTGGCCTCTGTGCTGGCGCGTTTATCAGTGATGTTGGTGGCCGGACGCGGTGTGTTTGTGAAACACGGGCTGGGCAGTAAACCCACACGCGATGCTTTTGTTGGCGATTTGAAACCCATTTTCGCCATTGCCGGACCGGCCATGATCACCAATGTGGCAACCCCCATCGGAAACGGCTTTATGACCCGCGCCATCGCTGAATTTGGCGACGCCTACGTGGCAGGATGGGCCGTGCTCGGGCGTCTTACCCCCGTGGCTTTCGGGATGATATTTGCACTTTCAGGCGCCATAGGCCCCATCGTTGGACAGAATTTTGGTGCCCGGCGCTACGACAGGCTCAGGGATTGTTTAACCCAATCACTGTTGTTTTGTACTGTTTATGTGGTGGGTATGGCGCTGGTGCTGTTTCTGGCTCAGGACCTGATAGTCAGTGCCTTTGATCTTAAAGGTGATTCGGCTGAATTTATCGGCTTTTTCCTCACCTACATCGCCGTGTTCTTTGTGTTTTCCGGGGCACTCTTTGTCGCCAATGCATCGTTCAACAACCTGGGTAAAGCCAAGTATTCCACGGTGTTTAATGTGGGCAAGGCGACACTGGGGACCTTGCCCTTTATCTGGCTAGGTGCCCAATACGGCGGCGTATACGGTGTGCTTATCGGGCAGGTGTTGGGTTCAGTGCTGTTTGGTGTTGCCGGTGTCTATACCGCCTATCGTCTGGTCGCCTCCTTTGAAAGTGACCGTAATGCCACAAAGGAAGCGGCCGACGAAGAGGTGGTGCCTGCCAGTTCCAATCCCTTGTCGTCATCCTTTGTGCAGATGGCGACGCACACCGAAGAGAAGGATTGCATAGGCGCCCAGGAGGCAACAGAGTTTTTGGTTAAGCCTGAGATCTGCCCATCTGAAGCGGGCGCAGTACCGAAAGATAAAGTTTGATAGCCCTGGTCAAGGTGTAAATGGCATAAAAAAGGCTCCGCAGAGGAGCCTCTTTTATTTGGCAAGATGCTGTAACGTGCCGGGATTTAAATCATACTGGCCATTCAGTGAGCTTGGCATTGACTCAGTTGCCTGTATCGGCGGCAACGTCGGCATCCATTTCATTGCTCGATGTATCAGTAAGCTGTGCCTCACCGGCCAGTGCTTCTGCTTCCAGTTTCGCGCGCTCGGCTTTGGAGATGTATCTGTCTTTGGCTGCACCTGCGTTGGGCTTTTCTTTCTTGTTTTCTCTGGCCTTGGTGCGTTTGGCCATTTTCTTAATCAGTGCCTGTCTTCTGTTCATATTAAGCTCCGCGCAATCGAGCGGCGAATACTACCCAAGCAGCGCCGAAAATGCCACTGATATGGCGTGTTAACCCTGTCTTCCAAAGCGTTGCCTGTCATCATCGGTGGCGCCTTCGGTACATTCTCCGCGAATTTCGGCCCTGTCTGCCTGAATGAGGCGACTGATTTCTATGCTGCCTTCACGGCAAAAGCCCGACATGGCAAGAGTCCGCTTCAGCCCCAGTTCGATTTGCTCTGTCCATTCGGTTAAGTCAGGACCGGACGAGCGCTTTCGTCGGTCGCGCCCGGTCAATTCCAGGGGTTGCATGGTTATTTGTGGTATCACCCGGGTATTGCTGACACTGTAAGTAAAGAGCTTCAGACCATTCTCGGCAATGCTGGTGGTCAGTTTGTCGCGAATAACGCCTTCATATTTTGCCACTGGCTCGATGTCTGAGCCAGTGGATGCAGCGCAACCTGCGAGCAACAAAGCCCAGAATACCAGGGCGCTGGTTTTGAATAACACGGTTTTAATTCCCCAAAAATCGGTGATAATCACTGTGATCAAGAGTAACCATATTCACCCGGGAATCAATGCTTTTCCATGACTGAGTTTTGGCACAATCTGTGGGTTAGTATCGACTGGCACTTCACCTTCGCCGATGGGGTGGCGATAGTATTGCTGTTGATTTGGTTGTGGATTATCTGGCCCAAAGACGACCTTATCGGCCTGCTGGCAAACAAGGAGCGGCAATTAAGGGCGCTCTTATCCCTCAGCGCCATCATGGGGCTCTGGCTTTTTAATGCCGGTGTTCATGGCTTACTGCAGTTGCACTTCTTGGGACTGGTTACTCTGATGCTGATGTTTTCATGGCGTCTTGCCTCTGTACTCGCGCTGCTGCCCTGCGCCTTTTACTGCCTTGTGGTGTTAAAACAGCCCTGGCTCTTTGGGGCCTATGCCCTGATGGGGGTATGTCTGCCACTGTATCTGGCGTTTGTTATCCATAATCGCGGCTTTTATTGGTTGCCTAACAATGTGTTTGTGCTGATTTTTGTCGCTGGCTTTTTCAACGCCGGGGTGTCTCAGGTCAGTCATGAGGGGTTTTGGTCGCTGTGGCTGTGGGCGTCAGATATGCAGCCAGCGGAGGTGCTGTGGCAGGATTATCTTTCTCTATCGGTGCTTATGGTGTTTCCCGAGGCCTTGCTCAATGGTATGGCCGTTACCCTGCTGGTGGTATATCGTCCCCAATGGCTCAGTGATTACTCCGACCGTTACTATCTGTGGCGCAAGTGATCTTCCAGTGAGAGCCATACGGCGCATTTGACCTGGCTCGCTCCTTTTAAAGCTTCACTTGACAAGCCTGGATGAAGTCAGCATCTTGAAGCGCCTAACCCCTTCCCGGCAGGGAGAGCCACACATCACATGACGCTGTTTTTTCTGGATAACCAGCGCTTCCACGCCGAATCCGGCGAAACCGTTCTGAGCGCCCTCAAACGCGTCGGTCATCCGATTAATTACTCCTGCACCAAAGGTCAGTGCCGCAGCTGTTTGCTGCGTCTGGATGAAGGCAAGATTGCGCCCAAGGCTCAAAAAGGCCTGGAACCGGACCTGAAAGCACAGCAGTTGGTGTATGCCTGTCAGTGTGTGGCCAAAAATGGCATGAAGTTAAGCAGTCCCGCCGAAGACACTTATGTCAGTGCGCGGCTGCTCGATAAGCTCAGTCTGAGCGAGGATGTTACCCGCCTGATCATTAAACCCGATACAAGGACTCCATACATTCCAGGGCTTTGTACCGGTATTCGTGGCCCCGAAGGACTTGGCCGCACCTACGGTATTGCGCCGGGGCAGGGAGAGGGCACCTTTGCCGTACATGTACGGCGCAAGCGTAATGGCCGTTTCAGTCGGTGGCTGTGTGACGAGGTGAAGGTCGGTGGAAGCTTGTCGCTTACCCGCCCATGGGGTCGGTGCAACTACGATGGGGCATATGGAAATGACGAGCTTATTGTAGTGGCCTTTGGCACGGGAATAGGTCCTGCGCTGGGGTTGGTGCAATCGGCGCTCGACAGCGGCCATCAAAGGCCCATCAGTCTTTATCACTGGGGTAAATATCTTGACGATCTGTATTTGCACCGCACCCTGCTTAAGTTGATGCTTGAGCATAAGGTATTGCATTATCAGGGGCTTATTTCAGCATCGAGCGATGCCGACCGCATCGATAATCATAGGGTACGCCTGATGGACGTGCCACAAATCCTGAAAGAGCGCCACGAGCTTGGGAGAGACAAGCGACTGTTTCTATTTGGTGAGCCGGATATGGTGGCCAAGGTGACCGAATACGCCTTCCTGTGTGCCCTGGACATGGACAGAATTCACGCCCAATCCTTTGAATACCGCGATCTGCGCCGCCGGCCAAGAAACCAGGACGGGCAGTAGCCTCTTTTTAGGCTGAGCCGCCAGTTGGCTCAGTGCACCGCCCTGTGGCGCCGGATGCCAGGGGGGCAGGTCAGTCGGCCCTTTTCGTCACGTTTCGCTGCGCATTATTAGCCCGTGATAGCCGCGGATGAGCAAATGCACCCCATGGAAAAGAGCTGCATCTTCGCCAGTGTCTTTTTTAATTTCATTGTGTTACCTTCACTCGAGTCTTTCTGGGCCCTGGAGCTTTGGATAATTCAAGGAAGAAGCATGCAAATACGTTTAGCCTCCGACAACGATCTCGACAATCTTGTTCCCCTGTTTAATGCCTACCGCCAGAGTCTTGGCTCTGCGTCTGACCCCATTGGAGTCCGTGAGTTTTTGGCAGCGCGCTTGACCGAAAATGACTCTGTGATTTTCGTCGCCTTGGACGAACACAACGCGGTGGGATTTATTCAGCTCTATCCCTCTTATTCATCCTTGCATCTCAAGCCGCTATGGTATTTCGACGACAGCTACGTCACCCCTGCGTATCGCGATCACGGTGTGGCTGACCTGCTTGCGGGTAAAGCCATGGAGCTTGCCATGGAAACCGACGTCCTGTGCGTGCGTCGTACTCTGGTGGATGCCAATACTTCGGTTGTGCTGGACACAGAAACCGGCGATCGCAGTATCTATCAGGTACTTGCCCAGCACTGAGGACGTTGGCCTCGGTTGGACTCCTTGCTAGAATGCCGTCGTTTTGTTTGTTGTCCAACCGGGGGATTTACATGAATAAAGGGCTGGTAACCAATGGGTTGGCTGCGGCCATTACGGCTGCGGGCTTTGCGGCAGAACAACCGCTGCTGACCTCGGTCGGTCTGTTTTCTCTCTCAGGCGCGCTCACCAACGAGCTTGCCGTACACATGTTGTTTGAAAAAGTGCCCGGGCTCTATGGTTCGGGTGTGATCCCTGCCAAGTTCGAGTCCTTTAAAAAGGCGATTCACGAACTCATGATGCAGCAGTTCTTCACCGACGAGAACATCGACCGGTTTTTGAGTGATGGCGCCGGTCACAGGGCGCTGGACTTATCCGGCGTCATTGCCGGCGTAGACTTAACCCCCGCATTCGATGCTCTGGTGGAAACCGTTGCCCAGTCTTCCTTTGGTGGCATGCTGGCCATGTTCGGTGGCGTAGAGGCCCTGGCCCCGATGAAGGCCCCCTTCGAAGAGAAAATGAAAGCCTCTTTAACCGAAATTGCGGCGTCGGATAATTTCCACGAGCAGCTTAAAGCAGCGCTTGAACAGCCAGATATGTTGTCAGACTTTAGGAGCCAGATAGCACAGATAGTGCAAAATCGCCTCGATGAACTCACCCCGGAGCTGGTAAAACGCCTGGTGCAGGACATGATCCGTGAGCACCTGGGTTGGCTTGTGGTGTGGGGAGGCGTGTTTGGCGGCCTTATCGGTCTTGTCGCCGGGCTGCTACAGGCATAAACTGGCTGTGGTACGGTAAAAGTCTGCGTAAGGTGTAAATGCCCATCGGCGTCAAGGAAGCATGATGAACCGCATAAATACCATTAACTATTTGGAAATTCCCTGCAGTAAGTTGGCTGAAACCAAGGCATTTTTCAGTGCAGTATTTGGCTGGGACTTTCTTGATTACGGTCCTGAATACAGCTGCTTTTTGGATGCAGGTATCGACGGTGGCTTTTATCTGGCCGACATAAGCTTCAGTGCTGCGGCAGGACCACTGTTGGTTCTTTACAGTGATGATTTAGCGGCGAAACAGGAGCAAATCATGCACCAGGGTGGCCGTATAGTCCGGTCCGTCTTCAGCTTTCCCGGTGGTCGACGTTTTCACTTTGCCTGTCCCAGTGGCAATGAATATGCCGTCTGGTCTGAATAGGAGTTCAAGTGCCTCATTGTATTATTGATTTTTCAGCCAATGTTGGCGGACATGATATCGCACAGACGCTGACGCGCGCATGCCACAGCGCCATGGTTGCCAGTGGCTTGTTTGAGCCGGCGTCCATTAAAACCCGGGCCCACCGCGCCGAAGCAGCTCAAACCGGCGAGGGCAGCGATAGTTTTATCCATGTCGATATCAGCATCATGCCCGGACGCAGCAGTGAGCAAAAGCGGTCGCTGATGGAAGCGATGGCCAAAGCCATCGATACCATGACTATTGAGGCATCCAGTCTCACCATGGAAGTGCGCGAGCTGGAAAAAGCACATTACTTTAAGAAGTTGGCCTGAAATGGATAAGTTACCGTCTCCCTGCGTTCGCAATTGCTGCCTGACCAATGAGGACATCTGTATGGGGTGTGGCCGCAGCTATCAGGAAATCCTCGATTGGCATCAGGCCAATACACACCGGCAGCAGTTGATACTGGAAAAAGCCAAAGTACGGTTGGAGGAAATGGCTGAGATGCGTGGGCAGCCTCTGCGGTAAACTCCGCTGGATTTTATTCACTCAGAAATACCAGCTCACAAGTAAAAGCCCCGTCTTCAGTGCGGGGCTTTTTGGTTATTAGGCTGAGGTGTTTTTATCCGCTCTCGCGGAAAAGCGAACCATGGGGTAGCGGCTTCAGTAGCTTTGGGCGTGTACTTCCCGCACTGCTCGGCCGGAGGGGTCGATAATACCCTGCAGGCTGGCATCCCAGGCAAGCGCCTCAGGCGTCGAGCAGGCCACACTCTTGCCACCCGGTACGGTAAGGGCCGCAGACTCCAGCGGGAACAACTCTTCAAAGAAGCAGCGGTAGAAATAGGCCTCCTTGGTTTCCGGCGTGTTGTGCGGGAAGCGGAAACGGGCATTGGCCAGCTGCAAATCGTCCACCTGAGCCGCGGCTTGCTCCTTGAGACCATCAATCCAGCTGTAACCTACGCCATCGCTGAACTGTTCTTTCTGACGCCAGGCGATTTCGGCCGGTAACTTGTGTTCGAAGGCTTCCCGCAGAATGTGCTTCTCGATTTTGCCCTTACCGGACATCTTGGCGGCCGGGTTTAAGCGCATCGCCACATCCATAAATTCTTTATCGAGGAAAGGCACACGCGCTTCCAGGCCCCAGGCTGCCATGGCCTTGTTGGCGCGCAGGCAATCGAACAGGTGCAGCTTGTCGAGTTTACGCACCAGCTCTTCGTGGAACGCCTGAGGGTTAGGCGCCTTATGGAAATACAGGTAACCGCCAAACAGCTCATCAGCGCCTTCGCCAGACAGGACCATCTTGATACCCATAGCCTTGATTTTACGGGCCATCAGGTACATAGGTGTGGCCGCGCGTATGGTGGTGACATCATAGGTCTCCAGGTGATAAATCACGTCCTTGATGGCATCCAGCCCTTCCTGGAAGGTAAAGTGGATTTCATGGTGTATGGTGCCAATGGCATCGGCTACCTTGCGTGATGCGGCCAAGTCGGGCGAGCCTTTGAGACCCACGGCAAAGGAGTGCAGCTGGGGCCACCAGGCTTCACTTTCATCGTTGTCTTCAATACGACGCTTGGCAAAGGTTTGGGTGATGGCCGACACGATGGATGAGTCCAAACCGCCGGACAGCAACACACCATAGGGCACATCTGACATCAACTGGCGCTTCACGGCGGCTTCGAGTGCACCGCGCAGTTCTTCCACGCTGGCCTCGTTGTCGACCACAGCGTCAAAAGCTTGCCAGTCGCGCTGGTAGTAACGAACGGGCTGCGCGTCGGTGCTTGACAGATAATGACCGGGGGCAAAGGTTTCGACGGTTTTACAAACCGGCACCAATGCCTTCATTTCGGACGCCACATAGAAGTTACCCTTGGCGTCACGGCCGGTGTAGAGTGGAATGATGCCAATATGGTCGCGGCCAATCAGATACGTGCCCTTGGCTTTGTCGTACAGTACAAATGCGAAGATGCCGTTGAGCTTGTCGAGAAAGTCGCTGCCGTATTCCTGGTACAGTGCCAGGATCACTTCGCAGTCGCTGTTGGTCTGGTAACTGTACTTGTCGCCAAGCTCTGCCTTGAGTTCTTTGTGGTTGTAGATTTCCCCATTCACTGCCAGTACCAGGCTGCCATCGTCACTGATAAGCGGCTGGGCACCGTGCTCTATGTCAACAATTGCAAGGCGCTCGTGGGCCAGCACAGCGTGGTCGTCGGCGTAAATACCTGACCAGTCGGGGCCGCGGTGACGCAATAATTTGGACATTTCCAGGGCAACCTGGCGCATGGCGCTGGCATCAGACTGGATATCGAGAATGGCAAATATCGAACACATAACAAACTCCGCACGTCACTTCATAGGCATCAATGTTTTGTCACTTTGCCAGTGAATTCTGCAATAAGCAAACAATAAAAATGATGAAATGTGATTTTTTCGGCTTATTTTGTGGTAATGATCTTGCGCTGTGATGTTGTTAAATAAATTTTCATCAAAATTAGTTTGGTTTCATTGTCGATAGTTAAATTGCACTGTGTAAGAGGGCCGGTGCCTTGGTGTATTCGTAATGCAGTGTCATTTTAAGCGTGTGGATGGGCAGCGGTTTGATTGCGCAGAAAACACACAGGGCACCTTTGAGGTGCCCTGTGGTGAAGATTTAATTCGCGGGTCTTAACGGGTAAAACTCACTTTTTTGATAATAGCCGGGTCTGTGCTCATTGTTGGCCAGGGTTCTGGCGACATCGTAATAGAGGGCAAGATCCTGAAGGGCGCCGGATAAATCCCAATCGGCACGATATTCATCACACACGTTGTGATAGCAACCTTTCATTTTCTGTTGCATCTCAGCCTTATAAGTAGCGGTGGCATCGTCCAGGGGAATGCTGCCGCCACCGGCGAAGGCCGCAGAAACCCCCAGCTTGGCAAAGCTGAAGTGATCAGAGCGAAAGAAGCCGCCGGAGGCGGGATTCTTTTCAGCCACTGCTTCCCGTCCCTGGGCTTTGGCCGCCGCGACAAGATAGTCTTCCAGCTGGGATTGCCCCTTGCCCACAATGGTAAAGTCCTTGGTTCGGCCGAACACATTGGTCGAATCGAGGTTCAGCACGGCAATGGTCTTGTCGATGGGAAACAGTGGATTGGCGGCATAGTATCTCGACCCAAGCAAACCCTGCTCTTCACCCGTGGTAGCAATAAAGGTGATGGAGCGACGGTTCTTAAACCCCATGGCATCCAGCGCAGCAAATTGCCTGGCAATCTCGACAATACCGGCGACACCAGAGGCGTTGTCGAGGGCACCATTGTAGATTTTATCGCCGTCGCGGCTGTCATCCTTGCCGATATGGTCCCAGTGGGCGGTAAAGAGGATATGTTCATCGGCTCTGTCGGTACCGGGCAGAGTTGCCACAAGATTATAACTGTCGGTAAAGGTTGCGCTGTTGGTAAAGGCAATGTCGGCGCTTTGCTTCAGGTCGTGATTTCCCGGTGTCAGGGCGGCCTCCTGGCTCAGCGTATCCAAAGACAGGCCCGCCTCGTCAAAGAGTGCCTTGGCGGTATCCAGGGTCATCCAGCCTTCCACCTGAACTCTGCTGTCGGTTTGACTGGCATCGGCCAGGTCTTGCTGTGGTCCGGTCCAGCTGTTTTCTATGACAGACCAGGGGTAGGATGCGGGCGCTGTGTCATGAATGATGATGGCGCCAAGTGCTCCCTGACGACTGGCTTCTTCAAACTTGTAACTCCAGCGGCCATAGTAGGTCATGGCCTTGCCCTTGAACTTGCCGGATTCCGGCGCAGCAAATCCCGGATCGTTGACCAGGATAACCGCAATCTTGCCCTGCATATCAAGGCCAGCGTAATCGTCCCAGTCATATTCTGGGGCCTTAATGCCATAGCCTACAAACACCAACGGCGCGTTGCTTATCTCTACGCCCTGGTTGTTGTGGCGACTGCCAAGCACAATGTCTTTTCGGTATGCAGGATGAAGATTGCCGAGGCGAATTGCCTGATTTTCTGAGGCGTTGTAGGTCACCATGGGCACGCTTTGTAAAAAACTGCCATTGTTGGTGCCTTTGAGTCCGGCGGCTTTAAACGCAGTGGAGAGGTAGTCGAGGGTGAGCTTTTCACCGGCAGTGGTGGGGGCGCGGCCTTCAAAGGCGTCAGAAGACAGGATTTTGATGTCGTTCCTGAAACGCGCCTCATTAAAATCCGGCGATGGCGCCGTGGCGGCAGTCTGACCGCCCTGGCTGCAGGCGGTCAGCAGCACAAGTCCCAATGGGAGCAGTGATTTCATAGGGTACCTTGTTGGTATTCTGTTGTTATTGTGTTTTGCATTTGATTTGCGGCGCCCATAATGACAAAGGCCGCTTACCTATGACAAGGCAAACGGCCATTTTTATGTGTCAATTTGTGAACATACCCTGGGTGAATGCACTTGGGCTGACACGCACGTTCACACATTTGGGAAAGTGATATCGTGCAGGCGTTGGTGCGGATCAGAAAATATCGATGTCACCGGCACAATTAAACACATGATTGGGCCTGAACGGCTCTTTCTCTATGTCCTCAAGACGGCTCACGCCAGTGAGTACCAGTATGGTCTCAAGGCCCGCCTGGAAACCGGCCAGAATGTCGGTGCGCATATTATCGCCAATGATAACCGTGTTTTCCGAGTGGCCGTTGATGTGGTTTAAGGCCGAACGCACTATCCAGCTGCTGGGTTTACCCACGTAAAAGGGTTTGCGGCCGGTGATCCGCTCAATGGGCGCGCACAGGGCGCCACAAGCCGGTGAAAATGCCGGGCCATGGGTATCTGGATTGGTGGCAATAAAGCGGGCGCCATCGGCTACAAACCGTGCCGCTTTATGGATCATATCCCAGTTGTAAGAGCGGGTTTCACCCACAATCACAAAGTCGGGGTTGATGTCGGTGATGGTAAAACCGGCCTTGTAGAGTTCGTGGGTGAGAGCGCCTTCGCCAATCACAAAGGCTTTGCTGCCTTCCTGATGTTTCAAAAAGTCGGCGGTGGCCATGGCGGCGGTGTAAAAACATTCCTCGGGGACGTTAATGCCCGCGGCATCGAGGCGGTTTTGCAGATCTTTGCCGGTTTGTACCGGGTAATTAGTCAGGATAACCAAGGGGTTGCCTTGTTCCAGCACCCGATGAATAAATTTGTCGCTGCCGGGCACCAGTTTGTTGTCGTGCAGCAGTACTCCGTCGATATCACAGATGATGTTTTTCATTGAAAAATCCTGTTCAAGGTTCCGTCGCTGGCGAAAAGAATGGACGGCCTCATTATCTAAAGCCAAATCGGCGGCAAATTCAACGATAACAGAGCGAGTTAGCGGCGGTTGTCAGGATTTAACTGAAAGGAGGTGAGTCCGCTGTGACCCGAGCGTCAGGTCGCGGGAGAATAGATTGCCGGATAAAAAAAGAGGCCACCAGGGCCTCTTTTTTCATTAAGCAGCAAGAGAGTGTGCTGCTCGCTTCAGTCTGCTCAGTCCGGCGCGTAGCCGCCTGGACCAATCAGGCTGCCATCGAGATAGGCGCCATTGGCGTCCATTTTCAAGCGGCCTGCGGCATACCATTTGACGACCAGAGGGTAGATGGCATGTTCCTGCTCATGTACCCGTTCGGCAAGCGCTTGAGCGTCGTCACCCTCATAGATGGGTACCTTGGCCTGCAGGATAACAGGACCGGCATCCAGCTCGGGGGTGACAAAATGCACACTGGCACCATGCTCAGTATCACCGGCATCGATGGCGCGCTGGTGGGTATCCAGCCCGGTGTACTTGGGCAGCAGTGACGGATGGATATTCAGCATTTTACCCAGATAGCGGCTGACAAAGCCTTCGCTGAGAATGCGCATAAAGCCTGCCAACACAATCAGATCTGGCTGATAAGCTTCAATGGCCGCCGTGAGGCGCGCGTCATAGTCAGCGCGTTTTTCACCTTTTTTGGCGATAACGCAGCTGGTGTTTATCTCGGCATGGTGGGCACGGACCAGACCATAGGCATCAGGCTTATTGCTGATAACGCCAACCAGTTCAACGCCGCTACGGCCCTGACACTGGTCGATAATGGCCTGCAGATTACTGCCACTGCCGGAGATAAGGACAACGACGCGACAACTCATCAGAGGATCTCCACCTGCTCTTCATCGCCATTACGCGCGGCGATATGGCCGATGTGCCAGGCGTTTTCACCTTCGGCCTTAAGGAGTTCAAGGGCCGCGTCAACCTTGTCGGCGGGCAGGGCAACAATCATGCCCACGCCGCAGTTAAAGGTGCGGTACATTTCGTAGGTTTCGATATTGCCGGCAGTTTGCAGCCAGTCGAATACCACAGGCCACTGCCAGGAATCGCCCTGAACCACGGCTTTGCAGTTGTCAGGCAGTACGCGTGGGATGTTTTCCCAGAAACCACCGCCGGTGATGTGCGCCATGGCGTGTACGTCGCTTTCGGCAATCAGCTTCAGCAGTGATTTGACATAAATCTTGGTGGGTTCCAGCAGGTGCTTGATGAGCGGCTTGCCGTTCAGATCCATTTGAGGATCGGCCTTGCTCACTTCCAGTACCTTACGGATAAGAGAATAACCGTTTGAGTGAGGACCACTTGAGGCGAGTGCAATCAGCGCATCACCGGCTTTTACCTTGGTGCCGTCGATGATGTCGGCCTTTTCAACCACACCTACGCAGAAACCGGCCAGGTCGTAGTCTTCGCCTTCGTACATGCCGGGCATTTCGGCGGTTTCACCACCAATCAGGGCGCAACCTGACTGGAAACAGCCTTCACCAATACCATTTACTACAGAGGTGGCTGTCTCTACGTCCAGCTTGCCGGTGGCATAGTAGTCGAGGAAGAACAGTGGCTCAGCGCCCTGCACAATCAGGTCGTTCACACACATGGCGACCAGATCAATACCCACGGTGTCGTGGCTCTTGAAGTCAATGGCCAGACGCAGCTTGGTTCCCACGCCGTCGGTACCGGATACCAGCACTGGGTGCTTGTATTTGGTCGGCAGTTCACACAGGGCACCAAAACCACCCAGGTTGCCCATCACTTCAGGGCGGCGGGTGCGCTTAACGGCAGACTTGATGTTTTGCACCAGTGCGTTGCCTGCATCGATATCGACACCGGCGTCTTTATAGCTCAGTGGGGTAGGAGTGCTCACGGAGGATCCTCTAGTAGGGTACATCGAGTGGTTTTTATTGGGGCCGTATTCTAGCAGTTTGTGAGGGGTGTCGAAAGGGTAGTTTTGACTATCAAATGTGCTTTTGGCGGGATAAGTCGCGACAGGCTTCACGATTCGGTGTTTGAACAAAACTTTATGTTTTATCGAGAGAACAAATCATCTAAAATTCCAGAAATTTGCCTGAAAAACGCCAAAAGTCGCAGGAGTAGACATGAAAGTCGTCGAAGTAAAACATCCCCTGGTTCGCCATAAAATTGGCCTGATGAGAGAAGCGGATATCAGCACCAAGCGTTTCCGTGAACTGGCTGCCGAAGTGGGCAGTTTGCTCACCTACGAAGCCACTGCCGATTTAGAAACCGAAACCGTGACCATTGAAGGCTGGAATGGTCCGGTGCAGGTTGAGCAAATCAAGGGCAAAAAAGTGACAGTAGTGCCTATCCTTCGCGCCGGTCTTGGCATGATGGACGGCGTCCTGGAGCATATCCCAAGCGCCCGTATTTCTGTGGTAGGTATCTACCGCGACGAAGAAACCCTTGAGCCAGTACCGTATTTCGAAAAGCTGTGCAGCCAGGTGGATGAGCGCATTGCGCTGGTGGTTGACCCCATGCTGGCCACAGGCGGCTCCATGATTTCTACCATCGACCTGCTCAAGCAGCGCGGATGTAAGCAAATCAAGGCACTGGTACTGGTTGCTGCCCCCGAAGGCTTGGCTGCACTGGAAAAAGCCCACCCGGATATCGAGCTCTACACCGCGTCTATCGACCGCTGCCTGAATGAAAATGGCTACATTTTACCGGGCCTCGGTGATGCCGGTGACAAGATTTTTGGCACCAAATAAGCTGTTGTAAACAGCCGCCTTAAATGAAAAAGCGCCCTAGGGCGCTTTTTTTGTATCCAGCAGTACTTCTTTTAGGCTATCTGTCCGCTTATAGCACCATGGCCGCAATCCAGCCAAACACCAACAACGGAATGTTGTAGTGGATGAAGGTTGGGATCACGCTGTCACGCATATGGTCGTGCTGTCCATCGGCGTTAAGTCCTGCAGTAGGGCCCAGGGTAGAGTCAGACGCAGGTGAACCTGCATCACCCAGCGCCGCTGCGGTGCCGACCAGGGCAATGGTGGCCGGTACCGAGAAACCAAACGACAGCGCCAATGGCACATAGATGGTGGCGATAATGGGGATAGTAGAAAAGGAGGAGCCAATTCCCATGGTGATAAGCAAGCCTACCAGCAGCATCAGGAACGCCGCCAGCGCCTTATTATCACCAATCAGTTCGCCTAAGGACGACACCAGATTACCCACATCGCCTGTGGCCTTGACCACAGCGGCAAAGCCAGCGGCGGCAATCATGATAAAACCGATATTGGCCATCATGCGCACGCCCTGGGTGAAGATATCCTGATCGGCCACATGCTTAATCGCGCCCGAGAGACTGAACACCATAAAACCAATCAGGGCACCAAAAATCATGGAGTCGGTCTGAAGTTGCACCACCAGAGTCGCCACAATGGCAACCGCGGCGATAATCAGGCTGCGCCCCTGGATGCGCTCTTCGGGCTCGGCGGCGAGAATTTTCTCTTCCACATAGTTTCTGGGTTTACGGTAACTGATGAACACAGCGATAAGCAGGCCAAGGATCATCCCAAGTGCCGGAATAAGCATGGCACCGGGCACTTGCTCGCGACTGGCCTCAAGACCATTGCCGGTGAGGTTGGCCAGCAAAATATCGTTCAGGAAGATACCGCCAAAGCCCACAGGCAGCACCATATAGGTGGTCACCAAACCAAAGGTGAGCACACAGGCCACCAGACGGCGGTCAAGCTTGAGCTTGGACATCAGGTGCAGCAGCGGCGGCACCAGAATCGGGATAAAGGCGATATGGATAGGCAGAATGTTCTGGGACGCCATGGCCATGGCAAGCAGTGAAACCAAGAGCAACATACGCACAGTACCCAGGGCTTTGGCATCGTTTTCCCGGCCGAGCTTTTTAATCACCGCGCGGGAAATCACCGTGGTCAGCCCCGAATGTGACAGGGCCACGGCAAAGGCTCCAAGGAGTGCATAGCTCAGTGCTATCTGGGCACCACCGCCAAGCCCGGTATTAAAGACATCAATGGTGGCCGTCAGCCCCATACCGCCCCAAAGCCCGGCGACCAGTGCACTGATGGTCAGCGCAATAACCACATTTACCCGTGCAAGGCTTAATGCAAGCATCAGGCACACGGCAATAACCACGGAATTCATCATGGATAAGTCTGTCTTCAATCAAAAGGGCTATTTTTGACAGTGTTTCCCTTGCTTGTCCAGCAATGGGCACGAATTCGCGTACAAATTTACCAATTGTGATCCAGTGCCGTCTCGCCACTTGAAAAGCCCCGAAATTGCAGGGGGCTTTACGGCGATAAATTGCTCTGACAGACCGGTGAATGGAGCAATTGTGTGATATTCCTCCAAATTGGGTTGTCAGGCTCATGGCACCTCTTATAATGCTGAATATCTAACAGGAAAGTTCGTATTATCCCTAGCTCAATCCATAGATGGAGGTTACCAATGAGCGTATTAGTAGGTCGTAAGGCCCCCGATTTTACTGCTGCTGCCGTTCTGGGTTCAGGCGAAATCGTTGACAACTTCAACCTGACTGCAGCCATCAAGGGCAAAGCAGCCGTGGTTTTCTTCTACCCACTGGACTTCACTTTCGTGTGCCCATCTGAGCTGATCGCGTTCGATCACCGCATGGAAGAGTTCACCAAGCGTGGTGTTGAAGTGATCGGTGTGTCCATCGACTCTCAGTTCAGCCACAACGCCTGGCGTAACACCCCAGTAGACAAGGGTGGTATCGGCCCAGTTAAGTACACTCTGGTGGCTGATGTTAAGCACGAAATCTGCCAGGCTTACGACGTAGAGCACCCAGAAGCCGGTGTGGCTTTCCGTGGTTCTTTCCTGATTGACAAGGAAGGTATGGTACGCCACCAGGTAGTGAACGACCTGCCACTGGGCCGTAACGTTGATGAAATGCTGCGTATGATTGACGCGCTGCAATTCCACGAAGAGCACGGTGAAGTGTGCCCAGCCGGTTGGGAAAAAGGTAAAAAAGGCATGAGCGCCAGCCCAGACGGTGTTGCTGCTTACCTGAGCGAGAACGCTGACGATCTGTAATCCAATATCCGGATGAGATTGAATCGCATAAAAAGCCGCCCTCGGGCGGCTTTTTTATTTCAGTGATTCGCTTAGGCGCTTTTGATTTATGCGGCGCTATCAGCACATGGAGGGGAAGAGTCGCTTATTCGCCAGTGCTACCCAGGGTATCCTCATCATCGATCTCCTTATCCGCAGCCGTATTCTCGGCGTCATCCAGAGCCTCGGCGCCCAGTAATGGCCAGCCACCGAGGGACTTCCAGCGGTTGACGATATAACAGAAGAGCTCGGCGGTACGCTCGGTATCGTAGAGGGCGCTGTGGGCTTCTTTATTGTCGAAGGGAATACCGGCGATTTTACAGGCCTGCGCCAGCACTGTATGCCCCAGGGCCAGACCAGACAAACAGGCAGTATCAAAAGTGGCAAAGGGATGGAATGGCGAGCGTTTTACGCCACTGCGGTCAATCGCCTTGGTCACAAAGCCATGGTCGAAGGCGGCATTGTGGGCCACTATCACGGCCCTGTGGCAATCAGCGGCTTTCATGCCTTTGCGCACCGCCTTGAATATTTCCAGCATCGCCTCTTTTTCACTGACGGCCCCACGCAGGGGATTACTTGGGTCTATGCCGTTAAAGGCCAGCGCAGCAGGTTCGAGATTGGCACCTTCAAAGGGCTCAATATGAAAATGCAGTGTTTTATCCAGCGCCAGCATGCCGTTATCGTCCATAGTCAGCAGGGTGACGGCTATTTCCAGCAAGGCATCGGTCTGGGCATTGAAGCCGGCGGTTTCTACATCGATTACCACAGGATAATAGCCACGGAACCGGTACTTGAGCTTGTTGGGGTTGAAGGCGTCAGACATCCTGAATTCTCTGGTCGTTGCAAAGGGCGCTATTATGCTAAAAGGCGCCTTGGCTGTCATGTTTGATTGCGCAAAATCTGCGCTAAAGAACCGGGAATATTGGTCGATAGTTCCAGAGTAAGCATTGAATTGTGAGAATTCCTATGTGGCGTAACTGCTTTATTCTATCTGCACTGCTGCTGCCCCTGGGCGCGGCGGCCGACATGCGTCACTACGTGGCCAGCATTGCCGACTCCCAGTGGCGCCTGGCTGAGAACTCCCGTATTCGCTGCAGTTTGGAGCATGATATTCC
The DNA here is from genome assembly GCF_000015245.1 of Shewanella amazonensis SB2B. Classification (NCBI taxonomy): domain Bacteria; kingdom Pseudomonadati; phylum Pseudomonadota; class Gammaproteobacteria; order Alteromonadales; family Shewanellaceae; genus Shewanella; species Shewanella amazonensis. Next base: position 2,537,070 of record NC_008700.1, on the reverse strand, counting down.
GGCTTACGGCAAGGCGGTGTTTTCCAGTGCTGCGGGGAAAGATCAGAATCTACTGTTTACCCTGGATATGTGGTCAAAGCCTGATGCAGCGACGGCGGCAACTCTGGTGAGTAAAGCGCCCTCCTGGCGCCCCGGCGAAGTTCAGTCCACCATTACCAGGCTCTCATATATGAGAGACTTTAACGGGGAAGTACCCAAAAAGGCCGCCTGGTCCATGCTGACCGAGCTTGAGCGGGGACGTGAGCCTACTTTCTATTATGCCGACTGGTACAACAGCAACAATAAGGTTGCCGTGGGTCTGTCGGCCGCCAATTTCCGCCGCAAGTACACAGAATTCCGTCAGTGTCTTTCAGGCCTGCTGCCATACAGTTTCGATGATATTGCCTTTACGGTGCTCAATTATGAGTCGGGCGGAACTGAACTGACCCGCTTTTCCAAGGCGCAGCTGGCACGGGTGCAGGAATACCTGAGCCTGGATCCCGATGTTGAGCTTATCCTTATCAATGCCTATACCGACAGCCATGGCGGCCGTAACCTGAATCAAAAGGTGTCTGACAAGCGCGCTGATTCAGTGAAGGACTTTTTTGTCAGTAAAGGCATCCCCGCTGACCGAATCCAGACAGAAGGTCATGGGGAAACGCGTCACGTGGCATCCAATCAGGGGGCCGACGAGCGCCAGCGAAACCGCCGGGTGGTTATCCAGATAACCAAAGCTATTTGAGGATTAAATTTTCTTCATATAAAAGGCCGCCGACGCGGTCTTTTTTGTTGGGCAGGGATGCAAATCGGGATGTAAAAAAAAGCCCACTTGATTTCAAGTGGGCCGCAAAAGAATAAGCATTGCAATCAACAAATTGAAGGAAGGAAGTCAAGCATAAGAACCAGGGATGATATCGATGTGTCAGACACAGCGATAAAATGTTCTTTGTTTTCACAATCTGCCAAGCAGACACTTCCGGAAAACGTGGCCATTGTAGTCAGGTATGATAAGAACAACAAACGAGAAAAATTGGAATTTGAGATTAGTTTAACTAATGGATTATTGTGTGATCTTGCGCACGTTAACGGCCTGAATCCAGATATTTCGAGTAATTAAGCAGATATCAAGCATAAAAAAGCGTATGGCATCGCCATAAGATGTTATCACTCTTTTAACGCCGGGCTTTGGCGAAAGTTTCGCCACCATGTTTACCCGCCATTGCCACCTCCATTTTTGGGGGTATAGTGAGCAGCGGCAATGCACCTCTCTACTGCAAAGGAAGACAACAATGACAAGCAGAATCAGCACTCTAAGCCTGCTGACCCTGGGCTTTGCCCTGGGATTATCAGGCTGTCACACCAAAGACGCGACCGTAGACGCCCCCGTGGCGGCTATCGCTTATCCTGCCAGCCAAACGGTTGCCATAAGCGAACAAATCCACGGCGTTGAAGTGCAAGACCCTTATCGCTGGCTCGAAGAAAGCAGCCCTGAGACTGAGGATTGGGTCAAACGGCAACAGGCTTTTGGTGAAGAATACCTTGCCGCCATCCCCAATAAACAAGTGGTGGTTGACCGCATTACCGAGCTGTGGAACTTTGAGAAAGTTGGTGCACCTTTTGAGCACGGTGAAAATCGCTTTATATTCAGAAACAATGGCCTTCAATCACAAAACGTACTTTATGTGAGTGAAAAGGGAGGTGATGAGCGGGTGTTGCTTGACCCCAATACGCTTTCAGCCGATGGCACTGTGGCCCTGTCCGGCGTCTCCGTAAGCGGTGATGGCAAAACGCTGGCTTACGGCGTCTCCAAGTCAGGCTCCGACTGGCAGGAGTGGGCCTTTATCGATGTGGCCACCGGTCGCAAGTTGGCCGACAGCCTGAACTGGATCAAATTTTCCCGTGCCGAATGGGCCCATGACAACAGTGGCGTGTACTACTCTCGTTACGATGCGCCGGCTGGCGGCGATATCCTGGTCGATGTGAACTACAACCAGAAGGTGTATTTCCATCGTATTGGCGACGAGCAGGCCAAGGATACCCTGGTATACGAGCGCCCTGATCAACCAGAGTGGGGCTTTTCGTCCACGGTGTCCGATGATGGTAACTTCTTGCTGATCAGCGTGTCAGTCGGTACAGACAGCCGCAATCGCTTTTTCTATAAACCACTGAAAGATAAAAGTCTTAAAGTAGTTGAGTTGATGAGCGAACTGGAAGCTGAATACCAGTTCCTCGGCAATGAAGGTCCGGTGTTCTACTTTAAGACCGATTTGGACGCACCAAGAGGTCGCATCATCGCCGTAGATACCCGCAATCCCGCCAAAGACAATTGGCGTACCCTGGTACCAGAATCTCAGGACCCCATCGCTGAAGTCAGTATCATCAGCGAACACCTGGTGGTGAGTTACCTGCACGATGTGTTGGGTCAATTGTCCATTTACAACATGGATGGCGTAAAGCGTGAAGATGTGCCGCTGCCGGGTAAGGGCAAGATTGCCGGTCCCTACGGCAAGGCCAGCAAGCCTTACTTTTATTACATCTTCAACAGCTATGTACAGCCTCAGACCATCTACAAGTACGATCTGAATAAGGGCACCAATGAGGTGTTCAGTGCGCCCAAGGTATCCTTCAATCCGGATGACTATGTGTCTGAGCAGGTGTTCTACACCAGCAAAGACGGTACCCGCATCCCCATGCTGGTCAGTTATAAGAAGGGCCTGAAGAAAGACGGTAAAAATCCAACGCTGCTATATGCCTACGGCGGTTTCTCCATCTCCATGACCCCACGCTTCAGCCCGGCCACCATAGCCTGGCTGGACATGGGCGGCATTTATGCGGTGCCGGCCCTGCGTGGTGGCAGCGAATACGGTGAAGAGTGGCACAAGGCCGGTATGTTCGGTAAAAAGCAAAACGTGTTTGACGACTATTTTGCTGCTGCCGAATATCTCATCAGCGAAAATTACACCAACAGCAGCAAGCTTGGCGCCTATGGTCGCAGTAATGGTGGCCTCTTGATGGGCGCAGCCGTAACCCAGAGACCCGATTTGTTTGCCGCCATCCTGCCTGCAGTGGGTGTACTGGATATGCTGCGCTTCCAAAAGTTCACCATAGGTTGGGCCTGGACGGCAGAATATGGCAGTGCGGACAATGCCGAAGATTTTCCATACCTGCTGGCGTATTCGCCTTATCACAATGTGAAAGCGCAGACCTATCCTGCCACCATGGTGATGACAGCCGACCATGACGATCGCGTAGTACCGCTGCATAGCTTCAAGTTTGGTGCCATGCTGCAGGCCAAACAGCAGGGACAAGCGCCTGTGATTATGCGAATTGAATCAAAGGCTGGCCATGGTGCCGGTAAACCCACGGCGATGCAGATTGCCGAGTTTGCCGACATCTATGCGTTTTTGTGGCAAAACTTCGGTTTAACCCTGCCAACTGAACTCTGAACGCAAAACGCACAAAAAATGCGTTGATACAAGGGGCTTTGGCCCCTTTTATCATTTATTTTTCTTTACAGTTGGCGGGGGAGCGGCCATTCACAATCCCGAGCAGGCTAGGTATAGTAGGCCTCACTTTAACAACAGGATTTGTGCGCATTTGCCATGTTTATCTGGCCTATTTCCGTCTACTACGAAGATACCGATGCCGGTGGGGTAGTATATCACTCCAATTATCTCAACTTTTTCGAGCGGGCAAGAAGCGAATGGCTGCGCGCCCTTGGCATCAGCCAAACCGAGCTGCTGGCTGGCGATATCGCCTTTGTGGTGAAGCGGGCCGAGATTGAGTTTCGTAAAGCGGCGCGATTTGAGCAGAATCTTTTTGTGCATTCCACTGTCATAGAGATGAAGAAAGCCTCCATGGTTTTCGAACAACGACTTCTGGATGAGGCCGGCACCTGTTACTGCGAGGGACACATAGTGGTTGCCTGCGTGGCATTGTCGAAGATGCGGCCCCATGCCATTCCACCCCATATAGCGCAGGAGTTAACACAAGGTGCACGCTGATATTTCGTTTTTGGGACTCTTTTTACAGGCAAGCTTGCTGGTCAAGCTGGTGATGCTTGTGCTGGTTGGTCTGTCGGTCCTGTCCTGGGCGGTGATCATTCAGCGCCGCAACCTCATCAAGGCCGCCAAGTCGCGCTCTGCCAAATTTGAAGACAAATTCTGGTCTGGGGTGGATTTGAATCGCCTATATCAAGAACTGTCTGCCCGCGGCGACGCCAATGCAGGCCTCGAAGCCATGTTTGTGACTGGCTTTAAAGAGTATTCCCGCCTGGCACGCTTGTCGGCCCGGGTCCCCGGCGCGGTGATGGACGGTACTTACCGTGCTATGCGTGTGACCCTGTCCCGTGAGCTGGAAAAGCTCGAAACCAATCTGCCGCTGCTGGCCACCATAGGTTCAACCAGCCCTTACATCGGCCTCTTTGGTACCGTATGGGGGATTATGAATGCCTTTATCGCCCTGGGTGCTGTGCAAAACCCCACCCTGGGTATTGTGGCGCCCGCCATTGCCGAAGCGCTGATTGCCACGGCCATGGGTCTGGCTGCTGCGATTCCTGCGGTGATCTTCTATAACCGCTATTCCACCGAGGTGGAGAAGCTGGAAGGCACCTATGTGAACTTTATGGAAGAGTTCTCCAGCATCCTGCACCGTCAGGCGTATGCCGAGAAGGAGTCAGCCTGATGCACGGTTATCAGCGCAAGCGCCGCCGCCCCGTGGCTGAAATCAACGTCGTCCCTTATATCGACGTGATGCTGGTGCTGCTTATCATCTTTATGGCGACTGCGCCCATTGTGACTCAGGGCGTCAAGGTCGACTTGCCCACAGGTGAGGCTGAAGCCCTGTCCACAGACAGTAAGCCACCGGTAGTGGCCTCCATTGATGCCAATGGGGATTACTATCTGGATATTGGCAGTGGCAGCAGCGCCAAAGACGTGCTGACCCTCGATGATGTTGCAACTCAGGTTGCGGCCATGATAATGCTGGAGCCTGAGCGCCCCGTGGTGGTGAAAGCCGATCGCACTATTCCCTATGAGGACGTTATTCAGTTGATGATCACGCTGCAAAAAGCCGGAGTGCCCTCGGTGGGGCTGATGACGGACTCGCCACAGGAGAAGTAACAGGGTGTCCGCGAAGAAATCCAATTCAAGTTTGACCTTGCCTGTGGCCATTTCCCTGGCCATACACCTGGGTATTATTCTGGTGTTGGCGCTGGGCGCGCTGGACTTTTTTACCAAAAAGCTCGAGACCCCGGAACCCGCAGCTGCCGCGCCTGTGCAGGCTGTACTGATAGACCAGCAAAAGGTGGCGGCAGCGGCTGAGAAAATTAAACAAGAGAAGCGTGACGCCGAGCGCCGCGAACAGCTGCGTCAGGAAGAGCTCGAACGCAAGGCCGACGAAGCCCGTAAGGCCCGTGAGCAGGAGCAGGCCAAGTTGAAACAGCTCGAAATCGAGCGTAAGCAAAAAGAAATCGAGACCCAAAAGGCCATCGATGAAGCGAAGCGCAAGGAAGAGCAGGCCAAACAAGCTGCTGACAAGGCTGAAAAAGAGCGAGTGCGTAAAGAGTCTGAGCGCAAGGCAGCAGAAGAAGCGGCCAAGAAGGCAGAGGATAAGCGTAAGGCTGAAGAGGCTGCCGCCAAGAAAGCCGAGGAAGAGCGTAAACGCAAGGCCGAGGAAGAGCGTAAGCGCAAAGCTGAGGAAGAGGCTAAGCGTAAGGCGGAAGCAGAACGTAAGCGCAAGGCCGCAGAAGAAGCTGCGCGCCGTGAGCAGGAGTTGGCCGATATGATGGCCGCTGAGCAGGCCACCATTAATGCGGCGCGCAATCGTCAACTTGTATCTGAGCGCGACAGATATACCGCCATGATCAAGGCTACCATTCAGCGCAACCTGGTGGTGGATGAGTCGATGCGCGGCAAAAGCTGCAAAATGTTTATCCGTCTCGCCAGCGATGGTTTTGTGACCACCGCCGAAGCGCGGGAAGGGGACGGCGTGGTGTGCCGCGCCGCCAAAGCGGCCATTACCAAGGCCGGACGTCTGCCGGTATCACCTGAGCCTGAGGTGTACCAGCTGATGAAAGAAATCAATTTGACCGTGCAACCGGAAATCTAAAGGAGTTTCATGAAGATCATCGGAAAGTGGGCGCTGCTGATAATTGCCGCTCTGTCTTTGCCCGTGAAGGCCGCTTTGGACATCGTTATCACCGAAGGTGTTGATGCTGCCCGACCCATTGCAGTGGTGCCCTTTGTTTGGCAGGGAACTGGCCCGGTTCCATCACAGATTTCAGATGTTGTGGCATCGGATCTCACCCGCAGTGGTACTTTTAAACCTTTGGATGCGTTGGGATTGCCGCAAAGCGGTATTTCTACCCTCGCTGAATTTGCACCGCAAAAATGGACCGGTATTAACGCCGAAGCGGCCGTGGTTGGCGCCATCAAGCCTTATGGCCCGGATCAGTATCTGGTGACCTTTGATTTGATTGATTTGCTGAAAGCGCAATTGGCCGGTCAGGCGCCGCTGAACAAGCAGGACCTGCTGTTGGATAGCCGCCAGACGGTGATTACCGCGGCCCAGTTCCGCCAGTATGGTCATCGCATCAGCGATGTGGTCTACGAAAAACTCACCGGTATTCGCGGCGCTTTTTTGACCCGTATCGCTTACGTGGTGGTAAATCATGCCGAGAAAGCCCCATACCGTTTGATGATTGCCGATTATGACGGCTACAACGAGCACATGTTGCTGCGCTCCCCTGAGCCGCTGATGTCGCCTGCCTGGTCGCCGGATGGTCGCCGCCTGGCTTATGTCAGCTTTGAAAACCGCAAGGCCGAAATCTTTGTACAGGACATCTTTACTCAGGCCCGTACCAAGGTCTCCAGCTTTCCCGGAATTAATGGTGCGCCAAGTTTTTCGCCCGATGGCAAAACCTTGGCGGTGACGCTGTCTAAAGACGGTCAGAGCGAAATCTATACCATCGACATCGCCACCAAGACCACCCGCCGGATAACCAACCACTATGCTATCGACACAGAGCCAAGCTGGTTCCCCGATGGCAAGTCGCTGCTTATCACCTCTGAGCGTGGCGGCAGACCTCAGCTGTATAAGGTGGAGCTGGACTCCGGCAAGTTGACCCGTCTGACCTTTGATGGTGAGTGGAACCTCGGTGGCTCCATTACCCCGGACGGCCGCACCCTGATTTTTGTAAACCGTACCAACGGCAAGTTCAATATCGCTCGCATGGATCTGGAAACCCGGTTTATGCAGGTGCTGACCACGACCCGTTTGGACGAATCTCCCAGCGTGGCGCCCAATGGCACCATGGTCATTTATGGCACCACGCATCAGGGCCGGCAGGTGCTCGCTGCCGTGTCTACGGATGGACGCTTTAAGGCAAGATTGCCCGCGGGGCAGGGGGAGGTGAAATCACCTTCCTGGTCACCGTTCCTGTAACGAATTATCATCATCGATTGATTAAAGGATTTAAAAATGGAATTGAACAAACTGCTTAAGACCATGCTGATTGTGGCTCCTATCATGGCTTTGTCTGCCTGTAGCTCAACCGACTCAGCCACTGATGCCAGCGGCTCATCCAGCAGTCTGGGTGGCAGCGGCTCAAGCATGGGCGGCGTTGAAACCGGCAGCGTATCCGGCATGCTGACTCCCGAAGAGCAGATGCGCATGAAGCAGGAAGAACTGCGCCGCGAGAACGTGATTTACTTCGACTTCGACCGCAGTGAAGTGTCGCCGTTGTCAGCCGATATTCTGCTGGCCCACGGTAACTATCTGCTTGAAAACCCCTCAGTGCGTATCCTCATTGAAGGTCACTCTGACGAACGCGGTACCCCTGAGTACAACATTGCCCTGGGTGAGCGCCGTGCCAAGGCCGTTGCCAAGTATCTGCAGGCCATGGGTGTACAACCTGCCCAGATGAGCATTGTCAGCTACGGCGAAGAAAAGCCACAGGATCTGACCCGTACCGATGAAGGTTTCTCCAAGAACCGTCGCGCAGTATTGGTGTACTGAGGGTTAACACGACAGGGTAGGATTGATGAAAAAGACTGTATTACTGGTAGCCATGTTGGCGGCGGGGCAAGCCTTTGCCGCCGCGCCGGTTGAAGATTTGGGTGGTGGCGGTAGCCTCGATGAGCGTATCGCCAAGCTTGAGCGAATTCTGAAAGCCAAACAGCAAACCGACTTTGACATGCAGCGTCGTTTGGACGCCCTGCAGCAGGAAGTGTTGGATTTGCGTGGGCTCACGGAGCAGCAGAACTATCAAATCAACCAGATGCTTGAGCGTCAGCGCAAACTGTATGAAGAGATAGCCAGCTTAAGCTCAGGTGCTGCCAAGGTGCAGCCCCAGGCGCAGGCACCTGTCAGTGCTGCTGGCGGCGCAAGCAAGCCAGTCATTAGTGACGGCACTGTGGCGGTGGAAGCTTCACTCAATGAGACCGCTTCTTACGAGCAGGCCATTAACCTGGTCCTCAAAGAGCGCAAGTACGATGAGGCTATCGCGGCATTTCGCAGTTTTGTCAAAAAATACCCTGGCTCAAACTACACTGATAATGCCAACTATTGGCTGGGTCAGCTTCTCTATAATAAGAACGAGCTCGACGAGGCCCGTGGTGCCTTTACTGTGGTGGTGGAAAAATATCCCGATTCCAGTAAGCGTGGTGACAGCTTGGTCAAGCTGGGTCTGATTGCCGAGAAGAAAGGCGATACCGTTGGCGCAAAAAACCTGTACCGCAAGGTAATAAAAGAGTACGCAAACAGTGCTGCTGCGCGCATTGCACAGCAGCAATTGAACGCGCTTTGACGGGTTTTAATCCAGAAAACAGTCTCTTGGGCTGTTTTTCATGCAAACGGCAAAAGTTTCGGGAATTTGCGCTTGCATGGATAACTGAAAAAGGTATTATAGGCGCCCTCAGCGCAGCCAAGGCAGCGTAGAGGGCAATCTGGAATGGGTCGTTAGCTCAGTCGGTAGAGCAGTTGGCTTTTAACCAATTGGTCGAAGGTTCGAATCCTTCACGACCCACCAAATTCAGAATGCCGGATCCCGACGGGTCGTTAGCTCAGTCGGTAGAGCAGTTGGCTTTTAACCAATTGGTCGAAGGTTCGAATCCTTCACGACCCACCACTTTCGGTGGGGCGGGATCATCACAGTGTATCGAGCGGGTCGTTAGCTCAGTCGGTAGAGCAGTTGGCTTTTAACCAATTGGTCGAAGGTTCGAATCCTTCACGACCCACCACGCTCGGTGAACACTGTATCAAAATTTGGGTCGTTAGCTCAGTCGGTAGAGCAGTTGGCTTTTAACCAATTGGTCGAAGGTTCGAATCCTTCACGACCCACCACTTCTTCCTGAAGTGGCAATCTGCGGTAAATCTCGAGATGGGTCGTTAGCTCAGTCGGTAGAGCAGTTGGCTTTTAACCAATTGGTCGAAGGTTCGAATCCTTCACGACCCACCACTCGCAGGATATCTCAAATACCGCAAACCTAGATGGGTCGTTAGCTCAGTCGGTAGAGCAGTTGGCTTTTAACCAATTGGTCGAAGGTTCGAATCCTTCACGACCCACCACTTCCCTGAAGTGAACAATTCGCAGTATCGCAACCAGATGGGTCGTTAGCTCAGTCGGTAGAGCAGTTGGCTTTTAACCAATTGGTCGAAGGTTCGAATCCTTCACGACCCACCACTTTCTTGAAGTGCCAAACATTGCGATAACGCACCCCAGATGGGTCGTTAGCTCAGTCGGTAGAGCAGTTGGCTTTTAACCAATTGGTCGAAGGTTCGAATCCTTCACGACCCACCACTTCCCAAATATTACCTTCTGCTTTTCTACTTTTGTCTCATAGACCTATTGCTAATATTTCCCCGGTAACAATTTGTTCATAGTTCCTTTGATACATAATAACAATCAGGGAGCAACAAGAATGAAACAAGCACCAGTCTCACTTGCGCTGGCCAGTGCGCTTCTGGCGATGTCAGGCTCAGCCATCGCCGAAACCGGAAAAACCGATTTTAAGTTTGGCGGCTATATCAAGGCCGACGTGATGTTCAGTGATTACAGCAATGGCGCACCGGAGTCGGGTGATTTATCCCGCCAGTTTTATGTTCCGGGCACTATTTATGGTAAAGCGGGTAACGGCGAGCAAGTTGTCGATTTTCAGGCCCGTGAAACCCGTTTCAACTTTAAAACCACCACAGATTTGGATGGGCATACCCTGACCGGCTTTATCGAGCTGGATTTTATGACCCACACCGACGGCAACGAGCGGGTTTCCAATAGCTACTCGCCCCGCATTCGCCATGCTTTTGTGACTTATGATAATTGGACCGTGGGGCAAACCTGGACCACGTTCCAAAATCCAGGCGCTTTGCCTGAAAACCTCGACTTTGTCGGTGCGGCTGACGGTACCCCCTTCGTGCGTCAGGCGCAGCTGCGTTACACCAATGGCGGCTTCCAGTTCGCTGTTGAAAACCCCGAAACCACGGTCAGTGATTATCAAACGGGCAGTCGTATTGTTGGTGGCAGCGGTATGATGCCCGATGTGGTCGCACGTTATAACTTCAAAACCGAAGGTGGCGCTTCCTTCTCTGTGGCGGCTATTGGTCGTCAGCTGACACTGGAAAACAGCAACTATGACGACTCAACCCTGGGCTTCGGTGCCAGTTTTGCCGGTGTTATTCCACTGGGTAAAGACGATCTGAAGTTCACTGCCACCTGGGGTGAAGGTCTGGGCCGCTACATGGGGCTTAACTTTGCCAATGCCGCCTCCGTGGATGCTGACGGGCAACTCGATACCATTGGATCCTTTGGCGGCTTTGTCTCTTATCGTCATTGGTGGAACGAGCAGTGGCGCTCAAGCTTCACCCTGTCTGGTATGAAGGTCGACAACAACGTCGATATCACCGGTGAGAACGTGAACAAAGATGCCTATTCAGCCTATGTGAACCTGCTGTACTCTCCCAGCAAGCCGCTGACCTTTGGTGTGGAATACATGTTTGCCACCAATAGCAAAGAAAATGGCGTGGACGGTGACCTGAATCGGGTCATTTTCTCGGCCAAATATGTGCTCTAAGCGCATTCAGCTCCCAGACTGAGAAACGTAAAAGGCGAACATAGTTCGCCTTTTTTGTTGGATGCCGTCTCCCGGCTATCCCTTAAAACTGAATTCCATGGCAAATCCTTTATCATACTCGGGCAAGTTCAGGGCTCCATTGAGCTGTTGGTGAACAAGGTTAAACACAATGCTCATCCCAAGACCAATGCCGCCTTTGGCGCGCGCCGTGGTGTAAAAGGGTTCGAAAATGCGTTTTCTGGCTTCTTCGTTCAGACCTTTACCGTTGTCACTGTAGTGGATGTGGTAACTGCCATCGGCAAGGCGCTTGCCCCTGATGTGGATTTGGTTGTCCTCGCCCTGAGTGAAGCCATGGCTGATGCTGTTACTGAGCAGATTGGTGAGGATCTGTGAGTGGGCCCCCGGGACGGTATCCACCTCCCAGTCTGTTGGGATTTCAAGTTTCACCTGTGCCTGCATGGTGTTTAGCAGTGGTTTGAGGGCGGTAATGACCTGATGGTAATACTGCGCCAGATTAATGTGCTCTGTATCGTTGTTGTGTTGATCCGCCGCCGTGCGTTTAAAACTTTCAACCAGTTCGATGGCCCGATGGAGATTGATATCCAACAACGACAGCGCGTTATCACAGACATCGAGAAACTCATCCAGCTGCTCGGTGGACAGATCCCCGCTGCGATAGGCATTAACCAGCAGGTCCCTGTGTTCCTTAATTACGCTGGAACTTGTAATTGCAACACCCAGCGGCGTGTTCACTTCGTGGGCAAGACCCGCCACCAGGCTGCCCATGGCTCCCATCTTTTCTGACTCGACAAGTTTATCCTGGGCCTGCTTTAAGTCGGCAATAACCCGGTTCAGGTGCTCGGTACGTTCAGTGACCTTAGTCTCGAGGGATTGATTGGCCTGCTCGAGCTTTTTTTCGTGCTCTACCCGGTCAAGCTCGGCCTCTATTCGTCCGGAAAACAGTTTGAATAGCTCCAGTGCCCAGCTGTGATTATCAATAGGGCGGCGATAAAGGGCGACAATGAGCCCCATTACCTCACCTTTGAGATTGTGCAACGGTGTGCCGAGATAGCCTTCAATTCCCATGTCCTGCAGCATCAGATCATCGGGAAAAGTGGCAGTGACATCGGCGCGGTAACAGCACACCGAGTCATCCGCGGCATTGGCGCAGGGCGTATTGGCAAGGGAGTAGGAAATGTTGTCAACCAGCTTGCCATCTGCCACCAGTGCCAGCGTATGTGAGCTGTAGTTTTCTTTATCCAGGATGGCAACGAAGGTAAAGTCAGCGCCAATGGCATCGTGCAGCGCAAGGGTTATGCTGTTGAAAAACGCTTCACCCCGGGTATTGGAAACCTTTTCAATGATGGTGGATAGCATCGAGTCCATGTTGCTTCTCAGGTAGCGGCGGCCGACATTAATTCAGCATAGCCATGAATCCATTTGCATACCAGCAAGAGACTGAACAGCCAACAAAAAGCCTGCATTAAGCAGGCTTTTTGTATCGGGCTCAGGCCAGCAGATTGTGCTCGCGAACATAGGCCTCAAAATCGGTGCAGCCACCTACATGGGTCTTGTCCACAAAAATCTGCGGCACGGTTTCCACTGGCTTGCCAACCGTCTTGGACAGGTCTTCTTTACTGATCCCTTCGGCATGGATATCCACATAGCGGAAGCGGAAGTCTTCACGTTTTTCGGCAAGCTGCTCACAAAGTTGCTCGGCGCGAACGCAATAGGGGCAGCCGGGACGGCCAAAAATTACAACGTACATGTAGTCTCCTCAGAACGATACTGTGTGGCTGTTATATCACAGCCAGGGTGGTTTTGATAATCCGTGGCTGTCTTTAGTCTTCAAAACGAGCGCGGGTTTGATACTTACCCCGGTAATCAAAAAATTTATCGACGAGCTGCCAACCAAACTTGCTCTTTTTCAGCAACAGCAGCTCCGGCGCCCTGAATTTTGCGCTGTCTTTTATCAGGGCTTTTGCGTCAGGATATTTGGGCAGTGCTAGTCCCGGAGCCCGTTGGTGGCGGAGTAAAAACAGGGCGTAAAGGGCTTTCCTCTGCCCCGGGGTTTGCATTTTGAACCTTTCTATGAAGCTGTTGCCGTCCATATCCAGATAAGTCACCTCCAGGCCAGCGTCGGTGGCGCCAAGCAGCATGTCGGTCACTTTAAAGAGGTGATGGTGCTTATGTGCAAGCACGGCTTTAAGGTGCTTGTCCGGGTCGACGAGAGCAGAGTCGCAGCCACGGCAGACTCTGGCAGCAATGTCATTTTCGGCTCCGCAATCGGGACAGATACGTGCCCGAAAACGAAAATCACACTGATTGCCATCGTCGAGTAACCCCTGGCAGCGCCGGCCGTAGTGCTCGATTATGTCGCCATCGGTATCGGCTTTGCCCCAAAAGAGGTTGGCAAAGCCGCAGGCTGGGCAGGGCACCTGCACGGGGACGCTTTTGCTGTCGGGTCTGGGCTTACCCACATCCGGGTGATACAGGCTGAAGCCGTTGGCGGCGTAGTCAAGGATGAGACACTCAGCCTTGCCTGGAAACAGTCTGAGGCCCCGCCCAACCATTTGCTGAAACAGACTTACCGAGGCCGTGGGCCGTAATATGGCTATCAAATCCACATGGGGCGCGTCAAAGCCCGTGGTCAGCACCGCCACATTCACCAGAAATTTCAGTTCCTGTGCTTTAAATGCGGTGATGATGTTATCGCGCTCGGGGCCGGGAGTATCGGCGGTGATAAGTGCTGCACTTTCATCCAGCAGCGCCATGATTTCTTTTGCATGGCGAACCGTAGCCGCAAAGATAATGACTCCCAGCCGCTGCTGGGCCAGGGCCTTTAGCTGACCCATGATGGTCGTCGTAGCCCGGGTACTGGTGTCAAGAATAGCCTGAACTTCAGCCTCCTGGTAATCCGCATCCTCTGATGCCTTCAGTGCGGCGAAGTTATACTGAGCTGCGAGACCATCGAGCAGCAACGGCTCGGTTAAATACCCTTGCTTAATCAAACTGCGGATGGGCAGTTCGAAGATACAGACATCAAACACCCCTTTATCCGGGTTGCCCACATGACCGCGAACATGGCGTTTATAAATGGCGCCTTCCCCCAACCGATAGGGGGTGGCAGTGAGTCCAAGCAGCAAGAGATCGGGGTTTTTCTCCCGCAGCTGACTGAAGACCTGCCGATACTGGCTGTTTTCATCAAGGCTGACTCTGTGGCACTCATCGATGATCACGAGCGAAAATGGCTCATCAAAGGCCGCAACATTGACAGCAGCCGATTGAATACCGGCCACCACGGTTTTACCGCCGCTGTCTTTTTCGCCCAGTCCGGCGGAAAAGATACTGGCGTTGCCAGCGAGCGCATCTACCTTTTGGGCGTTTTGTGCCACCAATTCTTTAACGTGGGTCAGCACCAATACCCGCCCTTTTGCCAAGCGGGCAAGCTCGGCTATTACCAGGCTTTTTCCGGCGCCGGTTGGCAGTACCAATAGCGCAGACTCGCGGCTCGTTCTGAAGTGGGCGAGCGTCGCTTCTATGGCATCTTGCTGATAATCCCTGAGTTTTATCGTCATTGTCGGCTGGCGGCGTCTATCGTGCTGCATGGTTTAAAGGCGACGATTGTACCATCATCACGGTGGAGACGTTGAATTCGGGGCAAAAAAAGGCCCCTTATTCAGGGGCCAAGCTCGAGGAGAAGAAAGGTTGGTTAGTCGGCGCGATTCAAGCGGCTTTCGATAAGGGTATCGATAACCGATGGGTCGGCCAGGGTGGAAGCATCACCCAGGTTGGTGATTTCGTTTGCCGCAATCTTGCGCAGGAAGCGGCGCATGATTTTACCGGAGCGGGTCTTGGGCAAGCCGCTGGCCCACTGGATCAAATCGGGGGTTGCCAGGGCGCCGATTTCTTTACGTACCCACTGACGCAGTTCCTGACGCAGTTCTTCTGTCGCTTCGGTGCCCTTGGTCAGGGTGACATAGGCATAAATACCCTGTCCCTTGATGTCATGGGGGTAACCCACTACAGCGGCTTCGGCAACCAGGTCATGTGCTACCAGGGCACTTTCCACTTCAGCTGTGCCGAGGCGGTGGCCGGACACGTTAATCACGTCATCCACACGACCGGTGATCCAGTAGTAACCGTCCTCATCACGACGGGCACCGTCACCGGTGAAGTACATGCCGCGGAAGGTCTTGAAATAGGTCAGCACAAAGCGCTCGTGATCGCCGTATACGGTACGCATCTGTCCGGGCCAGGAGTCCAGCAGCACCAGGTTGCCTTCGGTGGCGCCTTCGAGAATATTACCTTCGTTGTCCACCAGCGCTGGCTGCACACCAAAGAAGGGGCGGGTAGCAGAGCCCGGCTTGGTGTCGGTGGCACCCGGCAGCGGCGTGATCAGGATGCCGCCGGTTTCGGTTTGCCACCAGGTATCCACGATTGGGCAATGTTCATGGCCAATGACTTCGTGGTACCAGCGCCAGGCTTCTGGGTTGATGGGTTCACCCACCGAGCCCATGATACGCAGCGATTTGCCATCGAAATTATCAAAGTGCTGCTTGCCTTCGGCCATGAGCGCACGGATAAGGGTAGGGGCTGTGTACAGGATATTGACCTGATGACGGTCCACGATTTCACCCAGGCGTGCCGGGCTTGGGAAGTTGGGGATACCCTCATGGATAAGGATGGTGGCACCGTTGGCCAGTGGCCCGTAGACCATGTAGCTGTGGCCGGTGATCCAGCCCACGTCGGCGGTACACCAGTACACTTCACCGGGTTTGTAATCAAACACATATTCGTGGGTCATAGAGGCGTAAACGAGGTAACCACCTGTGGTGTGCAGCACGCCTTTTGGATTACCGGTAGAGCCTGAGGTATACAGCAAAAACAGCGGGTCTTCGGCCCCCATTTCCTCAACGGCACACTCGGTTGCGGCACCGTCAGTTACCTGATGCCACCATTTATCGCGGCCTTCGACCCAGTTTACCGCGCCGCCGGTGCGTTTGAGCACGATAACGGTTTCTACTGTGGTCACATCGGGACGATTCAGCGCCTCATCGATATTCCCTTTAAGCGGAATTTTACGGCCACCACGCACGCCTTCGTCGGCGGTAATCAGCAGTTTGGATTTACCGTCAATGACGCGGGATGCGATGGAGTCTGGTGAGAAACCACCGAACACAACCGAATGCACAGCACCTATGCGGGCACAGGCCAGCATGGCGACGGTCGCTTCGACCACCATGGGCATATAAATGGTGACAACATCACCGCGCTTTACACCTTCAGCCTTGAGGGCATTGGCAAACTGACACACCTCGGCGTGCAGTTCACGATAGGTGACTTTGCGCTGCTCGCTGGCATCATCGCCTTCCCAAATGATGGCGACATCGTCACCCTTGGAGGCCAGATGGCGATCAAGACAGTTGGCCGACGCATTGAGTGTGCCGTCATGGAACCATTTGATATACAGGTTCTGGTCATCGTAGGAAGTGTCTTTGACCTGGGTGAAAGGTTTAATCCAATCGATGCGCTTGGCATGCTCTCCCCAAAAACCCTCGGGATTGGCAACGGATTCCTGGTACATCTTTTGATATTGTTCGTTGTTTACCAGTGCATTGGCGGCGATATCGGCGGGCACTGAGTAGAGAGACTGCGTGCTCATAGGGCTTCCCTTTTATAATTTGTTGCGTGAGCTTGAGTATGGGCATGGCACCCCTCACACACTATTAGACCTTGGTCTAGTTTGTTTTTTTCCTTATTTTTTAGCTGGTTGCATCTTTATTGGTGGCTGGATTTCCAACAGTTTTCAAGGCACAATGGGCTAAAAAAATGAGCATACTATGAATCTGACCCTCTTTGTTGCCGTCATTGCGGTTTTTTACGTCTTTCTGTTATTCCTGTTGGCATGGGGCGCCGAGCGCTGGTTCAGTGGCGTGACCAAGAAGCTGCAGATTTGGATTTATGGCCTGAGTCTCGCGGTATATTGCTCATCCTGGAGCTTCCTGGGTACTGTTGGTCAGTCGGCGGGCGATCTCTGGTCGTTTTTGCCTATTTTTCTCGGGCCCATACTCATTTTCACTTTTGGCTTTGGCATGCTGCGCAAAATGGTGGTGGTATCCAAGGCGCAGAACATCACCTCGGTGGCCGACTTTATCGCCGCCCGCTATGGCAAGTCTCAGGGGCTGGCAGCCCTGGTTACCCTAATCGCACTCTTTGGCATCATGCCGTATATAGCGTTGCAGCTTAAGGCGATGGTGGCCTCACTGAACCTGTTTCAGGAGGCAGGGCAGCCGCTGGACGGCATGAGTGTGGCGCTGATAATTTCCGTGGTGCTGGCGGTCTTTGCCATCCTGTTTGGTACCAGAAAGCTTGACGCCACTGAACACAATCCCGGGATGATGCTCGCCATCGCCTTTGAGTCTTTGGTGAAGCTGGCGGCCTTTTTGTTGGTGGGCCTGGTTATCAGCTTTGGGGTGTTTGATGGTTTTTCCGACATCTGGCAGCAGGCTGATGAGGCCGGAATCATCCAACATCCCAAGCTCAGGCTCGAAGCCATACTACCGGATTTGGTGGTCGGCATTGCCGCATTTTTGTGTATGCCGCGTCAGTTTCACGTGATGGTGGTGGAATGTGCCGGCGAAGGTGTACTGCGCCGCGGCCGCTGGATATTCCCTGTTTATATCGCCCTTTTTGGGCTGTTTGTGGCACCGCTGGCTCTGGCGGGCAAACTGCTTCTTGGTGATAGTGTGCCCGCCGACAGTTATGTGATTAACCTGCCGCTGGCGCTCAATGCCGATGGCCTTGCCATTGTCGCCCTTCTCGGTACCTTATCTGCCGCCACCGGTATGGTGATAGTGGCGGTGGTGACCATCTCCATCATGATAAGTAACGAATGGCTGGTGCCGCTGATGCTCAGAAGCGGTCGCATCCGTAAGAAAAACTTCGCCCAGTTTTCCCAGTTCCTGCTGAATGCCCGCCGCTTGGCGATAGTCATCATCCTTGGCATAGGTTACCTGTCGTTTTTGTACCTTGCCGACAGCGATTCACTGGCTCATTTGGGGATGTTGGCCTTTGGCGCCTTCGCGCAGCTCGCCCCTGCACTGGTGGGTGGCCTTTATTGGAAACACGGTAATCGCGCCGGCGTCTTTTTGGGACTGGCGGCCGGATTTGGGCTTTGGGTGTGGATTTTGCTGCAAGGCGCGGGAGAGCGCGTGGCCAGTGCGGGGCTCTCGGATGTGTGGCTGTTGTCCTATATTAGCCCAAATGTGTCTGACACCCTGCTTGCCATCATGGTGAACTCGGTATTCTATGTGCTGGGCTCCATCTGGTTCAGGGCCGGGGTGGTTGAGCGTATTCAGGCCAGTAGCTTTGTATCGCCGGGGGAGCTTAAAACAGCAGGTAACCGTCGCACCGGCCCCATCTCTCAACAGGATTTGCTCATTTTGGTGAGCCGCTTTGTCAGCCCCACCCGAGCCTATGAAAGCTTCAGCCGTTTTTCACCGGAAGCGGTCAATCGTGACAGCTGGAACAAGGCCGCATCACCGGAACTCATCGCTCACACGGAACACCTGCTTTCTGGTGTGCTGGGTGCTTCCAGCGCCGCGTTGGTGCTTGATTCCGTTATCGCGGGTCGGGATTTGGCGCTGGATGAAGTGCTGTCCCTGGTGGATGAGGCTTCCTCCAAGGTCATCCTGAGTCAGGAGATGCTAAGGGGAGCAATTGAGCACGCCTATGAAGGCATCAGTGTGGTGGATAAAGACCTGAATCTGGTCGCCTGGAATGCCCGTTACGGTGAGCTTTATCAGTATCCGGATAATTTCCTGCAGCCGGGCATGCCCATCAGCGAAGTTATTCGCTTCAATGCTGCTCGAGGTTACTGTGGCGTTGGTGATATTGAAGAGCAGGTAGAGCGGCGCGTGCAGCATATGCGAAATGGTACGCCACACACCTCTGAGCGGGAGCGCAGCGACGGCAAGGTCATTAAAATTCAGGGTAACCCCATGCCGGATGGTGGTTTCGTGATGACCTTTACCGACATTACCCAATACCGTGCCCAGGAGCGGGCACTGAAAGAGTCCAATGAAACCCTGGAAAGCAGGGTGAAAGAGCGAACTTATGAGCTTGCCATGCTCAATAGCCAGCTGTTGGAAGCCAAGGCCCAGGAAGAGATGGCCAATGCCTCAAAAAGCCGGTTTTTGGCGGCAGTGGGTCATGATCTGATGCAGCCCCTCAACGCGGCGCGGCTATTTACGGCATCGCTCTCCCAGTACAGCAACCTTGATGACGAGGCCCGCACCACCTTATCCCATGTGAACAGCTCGCTGAAAATCGCCGGTGAGTTGCTAACCGACCTTCTGGATATCTCCAAGCTGGACTCCGGCATGGTGGAGGTCAACCGACGGGATTTTGCGGTATCGGATATTCTCTCCGGTTTGGCGGTCGAATTTGATGCCATGGGCAAGGATAATCAGATTCGTTTTGCCATGGTGTCGTCCAGCGTGACCATCAACTCTGACCCGGCACTGCTCAGACGCGTATTGCAGAACTTTTTGACCAATGCCTACCGTTACGCCCGTGGTGGCAGGGTGCTGCTTGGCTGCCGTCATCGCCCCGGCGAGCTTGAGATCCAGGTGCTGGACACGGGCTGCGGCATAGATGAGCGTGAACTTCACGAAATTTTCAAGGAGTTTAAGCGTCTGTCGAATCCACACAGCAAGGGCGTCAGTGGTCTTGGCTTGGGTTTGGCCATTGCAGACAGGATAAGCAAGGTGCTCGGCCACGATATCAAGGTCGCTTCTGTGCTGGGACGGGGCTCGGTGTTTTCTATCTCTGTGCCACTTGGTAAAACCGTCACTGCGCCTGTGCCAACCCGCAGACCCACTGTGCTGCAGCCACTGGCCGGGGTGAAGGTGCTTTGTATCGACAACGAAGAAGCTATCCTTGCCGGGCTTGAGAGCCTTCTCAGGCGCTGGCAGTGTGAGGTCATCTGCGCGCGGGATCTGGGTGACGCCCGTATCAAGTTGGGCCTCAAGGGGCTGGCGCCGGATATAGTGCTGGCGGATTATCACCTGGATGACGGCCAGAATGGTGTAGATGCCATGGACGGGATCCGAGCTCTCTATGGCGAGCACTTGCCCGGCATTCTTATCACCGCCAATACCCGTAAAGATTTGGTGGAAGACGTACAGCGCCGTGGCTACCACTATATGGCAAAGATGGTTAAACCGGCGGCGCTCAGGGCATTGATTTCAAGTTTGGTGAAATAATCCGTGGTCCACGGCGTAACGCGTTAACGCGCAATTATTGGGAGTTTTTCACGCCCGGCTTTTCACAAATTTTACAATGGGTAAACAAATTGCTGTTCACCCATTGACCTTCTGTTGTATATATCGCTAACATCCGTAAAAAATAAAAAACAACAGGACTCTCCATGCAAGCTCGTTGCGGCTCTTATTACAATGCCACCATCAAACACGAAACTGACTATCCGCGCTTAACTGAAGCAATTCAAGCAGATGTGGCGGTGATCGGCGGTGGATTTACCGGCGTAAACACAGCGCTTGAACTGGCCGAACAGGGTTATAAAGTGGTGCTGCTGGAAGCCAATAAGATTGCCTGGGGTGCCACAGGCCGTAACGGCGGCCAGGTCACAGGGTCGCTGTCAGGCGATCAGGCCATGACCAAACAGCTCAGAAACCGTATCGGCGCAGAAGCCGAGGATTATGTTTGGGCGCTGCGCTGGCGTGGTCACGATATCATCAAGAACCGGGTGGCTAAGTACAATATCGACTGTGATTTGCGCCATGGCCATTTGCACACAGCCTATAAACCAGCCCACATGAATGAGCTTAAATCCATGTTGGACGAAGCCCAGCGAAAGGGTATGGGCGATCTGGTGTCATTGGTCGAAAAAGACGAGATGCCTCAGTATCTCGAATCGCCTCTCTACCATGGTGGCTTGCTCAATAAAAAGAACATGCACCTGCATTCGGTTAATCTGTGTATCGGTGAGGCGAGGGCGGCAGAAAGCCTGGGTGTGCGGATTTTCGAAGATACGCAAGTATTGGATATCGTTGAGGGCCCTCGTCCGGTGGTGAAAACGGCCTTTGGCAGCGTCACTGCAAACAAGGTGCTCATTGCCGGCAACGCCTATCACAAGCTGGGGCGCCCGAAACTCAGAGGCATGCTATTTCCGGCATCCCTGGGCAACTGTGCAACTGTACGCTTATCAGACGAAGTGGCCAGTGCAATCAATCCACACAATCTTGCCGTGTATGATTGCCGCTTTGTACTCGATTATTATCGGCTTACCGCGGATAACCGCCTTATGTTCGGTGGCGGCACCAACTACAGTGGCCGTGATCCCAAGAATGTGGCCGAAGAGCTGCGCCCTGCGATTGAACGCACCTTCCCGCGACTTAAAGGTGTGGAGATAGAATTCGCCTGGGCCGGTATGGCGGGGATTGTGATTAACCGCATACCGCAGCTTGGCAAAGTCTCCGAGCACGTCTACTACTGCCAGGGTTATTCGGGCCATGGGGTGGCGACCAGCCACATCATGTCAGAAATCATGGCCAAAGCCATTGATGGTGATCTGCGTGAGTTTGGCCTCTTTGCCGGTATGAAGCACTGGCGCATTCCACTGAATGAATGGTTTGGCAATCAGGCGTTGGCCATTGGTATGCTTTACTATCAGCTGCGTGAGAGCCTCCGGGGCTGACAGATGAAATAAAAAGGCCGCATCCAATGCGGCCTTTTTAATGTGCGTCTGCATTGCCAATGCTCAGTGGCTTTGCCCCAAATCGACCTTGTCCATTTCCAGCTGCTGTAGTGCAATCACAGCCTGGGTGCGGTTTCTTACCCCAAGCTTTCTGAAAATGGCGGTGGCGTGGGCCTTGATGGTGGCTTCTGATACCCCTAAATCATAGGCGATTTGTTTGTTGAGCAGGCCTTCGGCAAACATCTGTAATACCCGGTATTGCTGCGGGGTAAGATCCGCAAGCTTACCCGCCACCTGGTCGGTGCCGTCTTCTTCAATCTTGACCAACTCAATGTCCTGGGGCAGCCAGATATCACCGTAAAGTACCGCACTCATGGCCTCGGTGAGGGTTTCCATGGAGGCTGATTTGGGAATAAAACCGGCGCTGCCATAATGGATCGCACGACTGATGGTTTGAGCATCTTCATGGGCTGAAATCACTACCACCGGGATATCCGGGTAATGGGAACGAAGATGTATGAGGGTTGAATAACCGTGGGAGCCTGGCATTTGCAAATCCAGCAGTACCAGATCGTAATCAACTTCAGGTTTATCAAGCAGTTGCTGGAGTGCATCGGCACTGTCAGCTTCGAACCAGCGGGTATCGGCAAAGGCGCTGGACAAGGCTTGCCTGAGGGCGTTTCGAAACAGGGGGTGATCGTCGGCAATGATCACATTGAGATTCTCGAGCTTCATGATGCGGTTATATTTCTTATCGTCACAGATGCGCAATAAAACCAATGTAACAGAAGAATGCCCAATTATCCTATGGATTTATCCTGAGCTATTGCCTTGAATGTGTTAATTTTCTTTGGGGTTAGACTAAAGTCGTATTTGCTGTCAGGGGCAGATGCGTCAGTGCAACGGCCCCTGAGAAGTTCATTAGTGGCGGCAATTAGTCCTGTGACCATACCTGAGTGGGTTTGCGATTTTCATCTACCGCCACAAAGGTAAAGACGCCACGAATGGCGTGTTCTCTTTTATCCTGATACATGTCTTCAACAAAAATATTCACTTCTACCTTGAGGCTGGTGTTACCTACATGGATCACCCGGGCAATCAATTCTGCGAGGCTGCCGGCGGGAATGGCTTTATTGAAGTCGATGCGGTCCGAGCTCACGGTGACCAGGGTTTTTCGGCAAAATCGGGTAGCGGCGATAAAGGCAGTTTCATCCATCCAAGCGAGGGCCTCACCGCCAAACAGGGTATTGTGGTGGTTGGTGTTGGACGGAAAAACCGCTTTGATAACGCGCGCTTCCGATGCGTCAATACGGCGGGCAATGGCTTCAGGAAATTGTGGCTGGGTGTCAGTCAGTGGCATACGGCAACCTTGGGGTTATGCAAACAAATCTGAAGAATACTCAAAAGGCGCGCAGTATAGCCTTTTCACGGCTTTACTGTCATGGACTATGGGTCGGAACCTGGATAGCGGGATGACCATGGAATCCAGTTGCCAGCCTATTACTCACCTGTGCAGTGCCTGTACGGATAATAGGGCTAAGATATGAGCTAACGAAAAAGCCTCCGTAAGGAGGCTTTTATAGGGCATATGCAGTAAGTGACTTACTTTTTCAGCTCGCGGCGTACCCGTGCGGCGGCGGCCAGATTGCGCAGCAGCGGCTCAGTATCACCCCAGCTCAAACAGGCATCGGTGATGGACTTGCCGTAGCAAAGAGGTTGGCCTTCGACCACCGCCTGATTACCTTCTTCAATAAAGCTTTCGGCCATGATGCCGGCAATGGCGGTGGAGCCGGCACGAATTTGTGCCATCACGTTTTCGGCTACTTCCAGCTGCTTTTTGTGCTGCTTTTGGCTGTTGCCATGGGAGAAGTCAATCACCATGCCGGTGTCTATGCCGGTGGCTTTGAGCTGCTCATGGGCCTTTTGCACATGCTCCTGTGCGTAGTTGGGGTTCTTGCCGCCACGCAGAATGATGTGGCCGTATGGGTTACCGTGGGTGCGGTAAACCGACATATGACCATCTTTATCCGGTGAGTAGAATATGTGTGGCACCTTGGCGGCGCGCACGGCGTCCACGGCGATATTGATGTTGCCGTCGGTGCCGTTTTTAAAGCCCACGGGGCAAGACAGCGCCGACGCCATTTCGCGGTGAATTTGGCTTTCGGTGGTGCGGGCACCGATGGCGCCCCAGGTGATAAGGTCGGCGATGTACTGACCGTTCACCATATCCAAAAACTCGGTGGCGATGGGCAGTTTCAGTTCAGTAATTTGCTGAAGCAGATGACGGGCAAGGCGAAGACCTTTGTTGGCACTGAAGCTGCCGTCCAGATCCGGGTCGGAAATCAGCCCTTTCCAACCAACGATGGTGCGTGGCTTTTCAAAATACACCCGCATCAGGATGCACAAATCGTCTTTGAGTTCATGGTGCAACTTGGCCAGACGTCCGGCATATTCGAGCGCGGCTTCGGTATCGTGAATAGAGCAGGGGCCGATAATCACCAGAAGGCGCTTATCCTGACCGGTGAGAATGGCTTCCACCTCACGGCGCTGAGCAACCAGATAGTCTGCCGCTTCCTGTGTCAGCGGGTATTCTGCGGCCAGTTGTGAAGGTGAAATTACTTTACAAAGAAGGGATGTACGTAGTTCGTCAGTCTTAATCGTCATTCAGCATACCGGTTTGGTGCGGGCTTATCGCCAGATTGAACCGGATTATAACCAATAGTGACGGGCTGCACAGTGCCGATTGTGTAATTAATCGACAACTGTGCAACGAAATTGATTTAAGTTAGATCTGATTGACCGAAGCGGCCAATCTTAAAACATGTGACGTTCCATACCTGTCATGTCGAGAATTTTGGTGGCGATTTCCTCCACCGAGTGATTGGTGGTGTCTATATAAGGAATGCGTTCCTTCTTAAACATCATTTCCACTTCCTTTACTTCCATCCGACATTGACGCAAAGAGGAGTAGCGGCTGTTCTCCATCCGGCTCTGGCGAATTTCCTGCAGACGTACCGGATCGATAGTCAGACCGAATAACTTGTGTTTGTTGCGTTTGAGGGCTTCAGGCAGCTTTAAGCTGTCCATGTCATCCTCTGTAAAAGGATAATTGGCCGCTTTAATACCAAACTGCATCGACAAGTACAGACTGGACGGGGTTTTGCCGCAGCGGGATACACCCAGCAGGATAATGTCGGCTTTGTCCATGTGTTTTAGGGTCTGGCCGTCATCGTTTTCCATGGCGAAGTTAATGGCATCGATACGGGCTTCGTAACTGTGATTGGCTTTTCCATGGGTACGGTGCAGCACAGGTGCCGCACTGACGCCCAATTGTTGCTCAAGTGGCGCAACGAAGGTGTTCAAAAAGTCATAATCCAGTCCTTCACTGGAATAGATAACATCTCTGATCTCCGGCTTTACGATGGAATGAAATACCAGAGGCCGCTCTCCTGTTGTAATAAAACTATCATTTATCTGCTTTTTTACCGCTTCTGCTTTGGCATTGGTTTCGACAAAGGGAATGGTAATTGCTTCAAATTCCATAGGAAATTGGGAAAGTACTGCATGGCCGAAAACTTCTGCTGTGATCGCCGTTCCATCGGAAATGTAGAAAACTTTACGAGCCATACCAACCTCATGTAGTAATAAAATTACAAAGAAAATTATAGATTTACGCTTAATGCCCCGAAGTGTAAAATGCCGCTGCCCCGGTGTGAAGGGGCCAACTAAATAAACATGCGGAGATAGAACTGTGCAGCAATATGTACTCTGGTATCAGGAATTGGGCATGGGCGACGTCAACAAAGTTGGCGGCAAGAACGCTTCACTGGGCGAGATGATCAGTAATCTGGCCAACGCAGGTGTTCAAGTCCCCGGTGGCTTTGCAACCACGGCTCATGCGTTTAATGAGTTCCTGGAGCAAAGCGGAGTAAACCAGAAGATTTATGACATTCTTGACACTCTGGACGTCGATGATGTTAACGCACTGGCGAAAGTGGGTGCACAGATCAGACAGTGGGTTATCGAAACCCCCTTCCAACCCGAACTCGAACAGGCCATCCACGAGGCCTATAACAAACTCTCCGGTGAAACCACCGAAGCCTCCTTTGCCGTACGTTCCTCTGCCACCGCCGAAGACATGCCTGATGCCTCTTTCGCCGGTCAGCAGGAAACCTTCCTGAACGTGAAGGGTTACGATGCCGTATTGGTGGCTATCAAGCACGTATTTGCGTCTTTGTTTAACGACCGCGCGATTTCTTACCGTGTGCACCAGGGTTACGATCACCGTGGTGTGGCCCTGTCTGCCGGTGTGCAGCGCATGGTGCGTTCTGACAAAGCCGCCTCTGGTGTGATGTTTACCATAGATACCGAATCCGGTAACGACGATGTGGTATTTGTGACCTCATCTTACGGTCTGGGCGAAATGGTAGTACAGGGCGCGGTTAACCCTGACGAATTTTACGTTCATAAGCCAACCCTGACTGCAGGCCATCAGGCCGTAGTTCGCCGCAACATCGGTTCCAAGCTTATCCAGATGGTCTACTCAGACGATCTTTCACACGGTAAGCAGGTGAAAATCGAAGATGTGTCGGTGGAAAACCGTCGTCAGTTCTCCATT
This sequence comes from Shewanella amazonensis SB2B, assembly GCF_000015245.1. Taxonomy (NCBI): domain Bacteria; kingdom Pseudomonadati; phylum Pseudomonadota; class Gammaproteobacteria; order Alteromonadales; family Shewanellaceae; genus Shewanella; species Shewanella amazonensis. Next base: position 2,510,681 of record NC_008700.1, on the reverse strand, counting down.
AATGATGCCGAAGTGATGGAACTGGCCAAGCAGGCCATCATCATTGAGAAGCACTATGGTCGTCCAATGGACATCGAGTGGGCCAAAGATGGCAACGACGGTAAACTCTATATAGTTCAGGCCCGCCCTGAAACCGTACGCTCACGTGAAGACGTTCAGCTGATTGAACGCTATCACTTAAAGAGCCGTGGCGTTGTGATAAGCGAAGGCCGTGCCATCGGTCACAAGGTTGGCTCAGGTGTTGCCAAAGTGCTGAAGTCCATTGAAGAAATGGACAAAATCCAGCCAGGTGACGTACTGGTAACCGACATGACCGACCCGGATTGGGAACCTATCATGAAGCGCGCCAGCGCCATCGTGACCAACCGTGGTGGCCGTACCTGCCATGCTGCGATTATCGCCCGTGAACTGGGTGTGCCAGCTGTAGTGGGTTGTGGTGATGTGACTGACCGCATCCAGAACGGCCAGATGGTGACTGTATCCTGCGCCGAAGGCGACACAGGTTATATCTACGATGGCAAGCAGGAGTTTGAAGTGATCTCCAGCCGCGTGGATTCCATGCCCTCATTACCAATGAAGATAATGATGAATGTGGGTAACCCTGACCGCGCCTTCGACTTCGCCCGTCTGCCAAACGAGGGTGTGGGTCTGGCCCGTCTTGAGTTCATCATCAACCGCATGATTGGTATTCACCCCAAGGCACTTCTCGAATTCAACCAGCAGGAAGCTGCCCTGCAGGAAGAAATCAACGAAATGATTGCCGGTTACGACTCGCCAGTAGAGTACTACGTAGCCCGTCTGGTTGAAGGTATCGCCACTATCGCGGCGGCCTTCCATCCGAAGAAGGTGATCGTGCGTATGTCTGACTTTAAGTCAAACGAGTACGCCAACCTGGTGGGCGGTGATCGCTACGAGCCAGAGGAAGAAAACCCAATGTTGGGCTTCCGTGGTGCCAGCCGTTATATCTCTGAGTCCTTCCGCGACTGTTTCGCCCTCGAGTGTGAAGCTATCAAGCGCGTTCGCAACGACATGGGTCTGAAGAACGTGGAAATCATGATCCCCTTCGTGCGCACCCTGGGTGAGGCCGAGCAGGTGATTGAACTCCTCAAACAGGAAGGTCTGGAGCGTGGTAAAGACGGTCTGCGCGTTATCATGATGTGTGAACTGCCATCCAACGCCCTGCTGGCCGAGCAGTTCCTGGAGCACTTCGATGGCTTCTCCATCGGCTCTAACGACCTGACTCAGCTGACCCTGGGCCTGGACCGTGACTCCGGCATCATCAGCCACCTGTTCGACGAGCGTAACGAAGCCGTGAAGGCACTGCTGGCCATGGCCATCAAGGCTGCCAAGGCCAAGGGCGCTTACGTGGGTATCTGTGGTCAGGGTCCATCGGATCACGCCGACTTCGCCGCCTGGCTGGTGGAGCAGGGCATTGATACCGTGTCGCTGAACCCTGACACTGTGATTGATACCTGGCTGTATCTGGCCGAGGCCCACGGTTAATCAGGGCAGAACCCTCGGTTAATCCGGACAATACCCTCGGTTAATCCGGACATAGATAGCCACATTCTGAGAAGGTCGGCGCCGCTGGCGCCCCTTTTTACCGATGTGTAACAAAAGCCGCTTTTTAGCGGCTTTTTTTTGTTTATAATGCCGAGACAAAACAACAACACAGATACCGTGCATGTTACCCCTGCTTTCTCACCAGCAAACTCTGGAACCCGTATATCTGGCCTTTCTCGAGGCACTTGCCGCCGATTTTGACGGCGAGATAGATACCCGTTACAGCGCCCGCATAGTGCAGGCCACAGATAACTCCGTGTATCAGTTTCTCCCCCAGGCGGTGCTCTATCCCAAGAGCACGTTGGATGTGCAGCGGGTAATGCAACTCGCTGCCAAAGACGAGTTTCGCGAGGTGGTATTCAGTGCCCGCGGTGGCGGCACCGGCACCAACGGTCAGTCGTTGACCCACGGGCTTATCCTCGATTTGTCGCGCCATATGAACAAGGTGCTGGAAGTCAACGCCGAGGAAGGTTGGGCCAGGGTCGAGGCCGGTGTGGTCAAAGATGCGCTCAATGACGCCTTAAGGCCCCATGGTTTTTTCTTCAGCCCGGACTTGTCGACCTCCAACCGCGCCACCCTGGGCGGCATGATAAACACAGACGCCTCGGGCGCAGGCTCACTGGTGTACGGCAAAACGTCTGACCATGTGCTGGGCCTTAAGAGCGTGCTCATCGATGGCTCTGTGCTGGATTCAGTCCCAATGGCGGCCGAAAGCCTGGATACCGTGGACAGCCGCAGTCTTGCGGGTAAGTTGATTGCCAATATTTCCGCCGTGTGCCGTGACAAGCGCGAGCTGGTGAAAACCCGTTTTCCACGCTTGAACCGTTTCCTCACAGGATACGATCTGGAACACGTGTGGGACGATGACCTCAGCCAGTTCGATTTAAGCCGCATTCTTACCGGCTCCGAAGGTACCCTTGCCGTTATCACCGAAGCGAAAGTCAATCTTACGCCGCTGCCCAAGCAGCGCGCCATGGTCAATATCAAATACGATTCTTTCGAGTCGGCGCTGCGTCACGCCCCATCACTGGTGGCTGCCAGTGCCACAGTCGTGGAAACGGTGGATTCCAAGGTGCTGGGTCTTGCCCGTGAAGACATTGTCTGGCACTCGGTGAGTGAACTCATTCAGGAAGTGCCCGGCAAGCATATCGATGGCCTCAATATGGTGGAGTTTGCCGGTGACGAAGCCGAAGTAAACGCCAAACTGGCGGCGCTCGAAGCTGTGCTTGCTGAGCAAATCAAAAACGGCGAGTGCGGTGTGGTGGGATTCCGAAGTACCCACGATAAGGTAAGCATCGAAAAAATCTACGCCATGCGCAAAAAGGCAGTGGGTCTCTTGGGCGCTGCCAAGGGCAGCCGCAAACCCATTGCCTTTGCCGAAGACACTGCCGTGCCACCAGAGAAGCTCGCCGACTTTATTATGGAGTTCCGGGCGCTGCTCGATGGCCACAAGCTGCAATACGGCATGTTTGGCCACGTGGATGCGGGCGTGCTGCACGTCCGTCCTGCGCTGGATATGTGCGATCCCGTGGATGAAAAGCTCTTGCGTACTATCTCCGATGAAGTAGCGGCGCTGACGCTTAAATACGGCGGCCTGATGTGGGGCGAGCATGGTAAGGGCGTGCGGGGCGAGTATGGTCCGGCGGTATTTGGTGATGAGCTTTACGGCGTGCTGCAGGACATCAAGGGCTGGTTTGACCCGGACAATCGGTTAAATCCCGGTAAGCTGGTGGCGCCAAAGGACAAGGGTGAACTGTTTTACAATGTCGACAGCGCCAAGCGCGGCAGTTTCGACAGGCAAATTCCCGTTAAGGTGCGCGAAGCCTTCCCGGATGTGATGAATTGCAACGGCAATGGCCTGTGTTTTAACTACTCGGCCTATTCGCCCATGTGCCCGTCATTTAAAGTAACCGGCGACCGTATCCAGTCCCCTAAGGGCCGCTCGTCGCTGATGCGTGAATGGTTAAGACTTTTGGAAGCCGAAGGCGTGGATGTGGAGCAACTGGCCAAATCCAAACCATTGGGTTGGTTGCAGCGTGCGCAAAATAGCCTTAAGGCCAAGGATGAGTACGATTATTCCCACGAGGTGATGGAATCCTTAAAGGGCTGTCTTGCCTGTAAGGCGTGTTCGGGCCAATGCCCGGTTAAGGTAGATGTGCCCAAGTTCCGCGCCCAGTTTTTCAATATTTACTATCAGCGTTATCTACGCCCGCCCAAAGACTATCTGGTGGCCGGTATCGAAGATGCGCTGCCGCTGATGGCCAAAGCCCCTAAGCTTGTGAATGCACTGTCACAAAACAGTCTGTCCCAGTGGGTTATCAAGAAAGCCATTGGCTATGTGGATGCGCCCAAATTGTCGGTCCCGACTTTGACTCAGCGGCTAGAGAGCCATCAGAGTCTGGGGTATGACCTAGAGTCACTCAAACGTATTCCTGCCGCTGAGCGCAGCCGTTATGTGCTGGTGGCACAGGATCCATTCAACAGCTTCTATGATGCAGGGCTCGTGTATCACTTCGTGAAGCTGATTGAGAAGCTTGGCTTTAAGCCCGTGTTGCTGCCATTTAAGCCAAACGGCAAGCCTGCCCATATCAAGGGGTTCCTCGATAAGTTTGCCGCCAGTGCCGGTACCGCGGCGGCCTTTTTCAACGAGCTTGGTAAACTGGGTATGCCTATGGTGGGCGTGGACCCGGCTATGGTGCTGGTGTACCGTGATGAGTACAAGGTGGCGCTCGGTAAAGATCGCGGCGATTTTAACATCAAGCTCGCCAACGAGTGGTTGATGGAAGTGCTTGAGGCGCTGCCACAGCGTGAGTTATCGGGCCGCGGGTACACCTGGTTCAGTCACTGCACCGAGTCCACCGCCAAGCCGGGCACCGCTAAAGAGTGGAGCGCAATCTTTGCCAGATTCGGTGCCACGCTTAAGGTCAAAAACCTGGGTTGCTGTGGCATGGCAGGCACCTATGGCCATGAGCTGGATAATCTTGCGCGATCGCAACAGCTCTATGATATGTCCTGGAAAGAGGGGATTAATGGTACTTCCAGGGAAGAGATCCTGGTATCCGGTTACTCCTGCCGTTCTCAGGTGAAGCGCTTCTCGGGTTTCCGTCCAAAGCACCCATTGGAAGCCCTGCTTGAGCTTATCTAAGTAAACGGCGTTATTTGATCTCCATGCCTCAAACGAATAAAGGCCCTTTCACAGAGTGATGGGGCCTTTTACTTCCGATTTATGCCATCCCGGTTTAGCCTGAGTAACAAGATTAGTGATGCAAAGGAAGACACACATCATGACGCAGATACCAGATCCTAACACTCAGTCGGCCAACGCCATGAGTCAGGAAGGGCCCCCCGAGGCCGCCGCCTTTGCGGCCATGGAGAATATGCTGAAGCCAGCCTTTTGCAGCGAACAACCGCTTTTTGCTATAGATGAAGCTGGGCGATGGCACTATCAGGGACAGCCCCTGCCCGATAAATTTGCCCGGCTCTTTATGGGTATCCTCAGGCCCGATAGCGGCGGCTGGGCCCTGGTAACACCGGCAGAGAGGGTCAAAGTGACGGTAGCCAGAACGCCTGTGGTGATAGTGGATTTTGAAACAGCGGCAGACCAGTTGATCCTTACCTGTGTGTTGGGAAGCCAGTACCGAGTCGACAAAGCAGATATCTCATTGATGGAAGAGGGTGTTTTGATTTCACTTCCCAATTTGAAAACCGGCAGCATGAGCCGTGCCTGCTTCTATCGCTATGCGGAATTACTCCTGTGTGACAAAGACTGAATTTGCGCAGGGCCGCTAGTGTATTGCGCTTTCGGTGATAGTATTAAGAAGGTGGCTGTGAATTCTGGCCAGCAGCTTGAACGACGGGAGGTGCTGTTTGAATCGTCAGGAGAGTCTTGGTTATTTGGTGTCCCATCTCAATGTGGCCATTGCCAATGAGCTGGATCAACGCCTGAAGCGCTATCAGCTGGACATTAAACTCTGGCCGGTATTGTTTGCGCTTTGGCAGGAAGAAGGCATTACCCAAACCGAATTGTCACGTCGCTGCGACGTGGCCAACTACACCATGACCCGGCTGTTGGATCAACTGCAGGTACAGGGACTCATCACGCGGCATCAGGAAGCGGATAATCGCCGCGCCTTCAAGATTTTTCTAACAGACGAAGCCAAAGCCCTTGAGCAGGACCTTATCCGTGAAGCGGAGCGGGTGAATGAAAAGTTTATGGCCGAGCTGAACGTGGAAGAGCAAGATTTGCTGATGAAATTGCTGAACAAGATAAATCACACTGAGTGATGCTGCTTTTCGTCAAATGGCATCTCAGTTTGCAAAAAAGACCGGCGGTTTGCCGGTCTTTTTGTTGGTGATATTCCTTGTCGCCATGTCATTCTCGAACGACGCGAAGTAGGGCTTCGGGTTCAGCCAGATGATGGGGTAAGAATGTGTGCTCAGTGCACCACCAACATCACCAGCCCTCCCAACATGCCGACACCCAACAAAGACTGCCACAGCAGATTTTGCGCACGCGACAGATTTTCTTGCCCCTGTTTGAGGCTTGCGACCAGCTGGCCTTTTTTATAGATACGGCACATGACTTCTTCTGTTTGGGGGTCGATAAATAGTTGAAATTTTGCCTTGTTTCCATCTTTTAATGGCACCTGATGCTCACTCTGTCCGCCAAAATTCAGTTTACTTGAGACCATTTCACCGTTGACGTAGACGCGCTCCAGGCCACTCCAGTCGCTTGCCTGCAACTCGACAGAATCCTGATTCAGACAGTACTTGAAACAGATCATGATGCTCTCCTGCACCTTGGGGGAGTGTTTAAGTCAAGCAAAGGATCCCGACCATTTCCACACCAAAATTTTTGCTTTTGGTTGGAAATGCCATATCCCCATGAGTTGCTTTTAAATTTAATCTGAAAAAAATCTTACCGGCGAAAGATGACAAAATGCAGGCACAAAAAAGGGAAACCGAAATGGTTTCCCTGTGTTTTGAATTGGCTGAATTACTTACGGGCGGCGTCGATAATGGCGCGGGCCATTTCGTCGGCAACGGCACCTGTGGTGCGGTTCTGCTCGTCTGCGGCAGTAAAGATGGTCAGCAGGGTGTCGTAAATCTTCTCCACTTTGGCAGTGGACCTGGCTGCATCGTAGTCGTTTTCGAACGACACGTTGATGATACCGCCAGCGTTAATTACGTAGTCAGGGGCGTAGAGGATACCCATGTCTTTCAGCATCTGGCCGTGACGTGGCTCGGCCAGCTGGTTGTTGGCACAACCGGCCACAATCTTGGCCTTGAGCAGTGGCAGAGTAGCGTCGTTAATGGTGGCTCCCAGGGCGCAAGGAGCATAGATATCAACGTCCTGAGAGTAGATGTCCTGTGGGGCAACAACAGCCGCACCAAACTCGGTGGCAACCTTGTCCAGAGATGCCTGATGAATGTCTGTCACGATAAGTTCTGCGCCTTCTTCGTGCAGGTGCTTACACAGGTAGTAGCCAACGTGGCCCACGCCCTGAACGGCGATTTTCAGCCCCTTGAGGCTGTCGAGACCGCGCTGATGTTTAACGGCAGCTTTGATCCCAAGGAAAGTCCCCAGGGCAGTGAAAGGGGATGGGTCGCCACTCTTGCCTTCCAGACCGGCCATGTAAGGGGTCTCCTGGTGGGCAATCATGATGTCGGCCGTGGTGGTGCCCACGTCTTCAGCGGAATAATACTTGCCACCCAGGGTATTGATAAAGCGGCCAAAGGCACGGAACAGGGCTTCTCTGTCCTGGGTCTTGGGATCGGCAATGATCACTGACTTGCCACCACCCATGGTCAGGCCGGCGAGGGCATTTTTATAGGTCATGCCGCGGGAGAGGCGAAGTACGTCGTTCAGCGCTTCTTCGTCAGACTGGTAGTTCCACATACGGCAACCACCCACCGCAGGGCCCAGATTGGTATTGTGCACGGCAATAATTGCCTTCAGGCCACTCTCTTTGTCATGACAGAAAACAACCTGTTCATGTTCGTCATAAGATACATGATTGAATACAGCCACGTTGCAGATCTCCGCATTGCTAATAAAAAGCCGCAGGCGGCTACCTGCGGTCGTTATATTTATTGCCGAACCATAGCATTTAGGGATACTCTCAACAAAGCCCGCCAGTGGATTATTTGTGATCACTGTGGCAATTTTGCTTTCCACTTTACGTCAACGTAAAGTTATGGCAGTCTCCCGGCATCCAGTGCGGATTGATACGCTCATTCTCAGTGTTAGATTGTGCGGTATAACAATAAGATAGGAAAGAAGTATGACTGAGCAAACCCAAGAACCCCAGGTTGAAACAGCAGCACAGGATCCCGAAGCGCTGCGCCAGGAGTGGGTGCGTACCCAGTTCCAAAAAGCCAACCGTTTTCTGGCTGAGAAGGGCATTTTACCCGGTAAAGTACTGATCGATGAAAGCCGCTATTTGGTGCCTTACGTTGCGGTGTGGAAGATGGAAGCACAAAAGCCTGCCAAACAAACCTACTGGGTGATGTCTGGTGACCTGCCAACCGATTATGTCGATGTGAAAGTAGCACAAACCGCCCGTGATGCACTGAAACACTTCTCCATGATGTGGCAACTTAAAGCTGAGAATCTGATCCAGTCCGGTGCGGTACAAGACCCCACACAGGCCAAGTTTGCTAATATGCTGATTTCCCGTGCTCAGAGCCTGTATCAAATCCAGCAGGATGACAAACTCTGGGGCTAAGTCTTAGACTGCCTGTCAGTGCAGCAACCTCAAAAACAGGAAAGGCACCTTTAGGTGCCTTTTTGATTATTTGGCTGAGTCTTAACGAAACTATTCACAGACTCGACAAGGTTCCGTCAGGTAGTCAGTCTTCGCCGAGATAGAAATAGCCTTTTTGCAGCATCTGAACAAAGAAGCCCTGCCAGTGTGGCAGCTGCGCCAGCTCAGCATTGACGTTGACTGAGTTGGATACCTCGATCAGCTCTTCTTCCGAAGCGCCTTCAATTATCACACTCTCGCCTGCCACAAAGAGCCTTGCCTGGCTGTCGCCTTCCATTTTGAGCACCTTAAGGCCACCAATCCGCATCAGCACAGCCCCTTCATTCAGAGCCTCAACCAGGGCGTCGGCATCGATGCTTTCATCTTCCTGGATATCCAGGTCGAAGCGGTTCTGACTTAAGAGTTTACCGAGGACCTTAACGACGTTATCGGTGTCATTACAAAGGTCGCGGATAAGCTGCATGATGCCTTGCTGCTCTGCCAGGCTCACAGTGCCATGGCTCGCGGCGCCATCCACGGCGATAAAGCGCTTGTGCCCCTTGTCTTCATCCATCAACTGATCGGCAATTTGTCCTGCAAGCTCCTGCTGGCTGGGCGCGCGATACCCCATGGAATAAGAGAGTGCCAGAGTCAGGGTTTCACCTTGATGAGGGAAGCCGGGCGGGATATAAAGCACATCACCTTTTTCCAGCACGACATCGATAATGGGCTCAAAGTCTTCAATCAGGGGTGAGGTCGTTACACCACCGCGGCGCTGGTAGTTGCCCTTGGGGCCCACGGTCCAGCGGCGCTGGCCTTCGCCTTGAATGATAAACACATCGTAGTTGTCGATGTGAGGTCCCACGCCGCCCTGCGGGGTGGCGAAAGACACCATCAGGTCATCAAAGCGCCAGTCTGGCAAGAATCTGAAGGCTTCCACCAGGGGCTGGGATTCGGGGTACCAGTGGTTTACGGCTTGCACAAGCAGCTGCCAATGGGTCTCACCAAACCGGTCGTAGTCTTCGAAGGGACCGGAAATGACTTCCCAGTCGTTACCCTTGGTGACAACCACGCGGCTGGACACTTCCTCTTCACAGGCAAGACCCGCGAGCTCGTCTGCAGCAATGGGATCTTCAAAGTCAGGGAAAGCGCCTTTGAATACTTTTGGGGCCTGTTGCCAGTCATTGGCGAGGAACGCCTGAATATCGAGATTGAGCTTATACATAGTGTTAAAAAAGGCGGCTTGGTTTCCCTTGCCGCCTCTCCATTTAAGTGGATTAATTCAATTCGTCCACGAAGGCTTCGGCGCGGCCGATGTAGCTTGCCGGGGTCATCAGCTTCAGCTCGGCCTTCACCGGCTCTGGCAGCGCAAGACCATCGATAAAGGCAGCCAGTTGTGGGCCATCGATACGCTTGCCACGGGTCAGCTCTTTGAGCTTCTCGTATGGCTTTTCAATGCCGTAGCGGCGCATCACGGTTTGTACCGGCTCAGCCAGAACTTCCCAGTTGCTGTCCAGTTCAGCGGCCAAGCTGGCTTCGTTTACTTCCAGCTTGCTGATGCCTTTTAACGTCGCCTGATAGGCGATGATGCTGTGGGCAATCCCCACGCCGAGGGTGCGCAGTACGGTAGAGTCAGTCAGGTCACGCTGCCAGCGGGATACCGGCAGTTTGGAGGCCAAGTGCTGCATCAGCGCATTGGCGATACCCAGGTTGCCTTCGGAGTTTTCGAAGTCGATTGGGTTCACCTTGTGCGGCATGGTGGAAGAGCCGATTTCACCGGCGATGGTCTTCTGCTTGAAGTGACCCAGGGCGATGTAACCCCAGATGTCACGGTCGAAGTCAATCACGATGGTGTTAAAGCGAGCGACAGCATCAAACAGCTCGGCGATGTAATCGTGCGGCTCAATTTGCGTGGTGTACGGGTTCCAGTTCAGGCCCAGGCTGGTCACAAAGCGCTGAGACAGGGCATGCCAGTTAACTTCCGGGTAGGCAGACAGGTGGGCGTTGTAGTTACCTACGGCGCCGTTGATTTTACCCAGAATTTCCACGGCTTTGATGTGGGCAAGCTGGCGCTCAAGGCGCACCACCACGTTGGCCATTTCCTTACCCAGTGTGGTAGGAGAGGCAGGCTGACCGTGGGTGCGTGACATCATGGGCACGCTCTTGTAGGTCTTGGCCAGCGCCTTGATGGCATCGATTATCTTCTGGCAGTAAGGTACCAGCACCAGTTCACGTGCTTCTTTGAGCATCAGACCATGTGACAGGTTGTTGATGTCTTCAGAGGTACAGGCAAAGTGCACAAATTCATCAACGGCTTTCAGTTCACCGTTGTTACCGAACTGCTCTTTGATGAAGTATTCCACGGCTTTAACGTCGTGGTTGGTAGTGGCTTCAATGGCTTTAACGCGCAGGGCTCCGGCTTCGCTGAAGTTGTCTTTGATGCCATCGAGCAGGGCCAGGGCCTCTTCACTGAATGGCGGAACTTCTTCGATTTCAGGGCAGCTGGACAACAGCTTGAGCCAGTTGATTTCGACCTGAACACGATACTTGGTGAGACCGAACTCGCTGAAGATCCCACGCAGTTCGGCGGCTTTGCTGCCATAGCGGCCGTCGACCGGGGAGATAGCTGTCAGTGCAGAAAGTTCCATTGATAAGCTCCTTAATGGAATGGCTTTATTTGTCTATAGGGTAAGATTTTTCTTTGCAGTATCAACGATGGCCTTGCGGGCAAACACCAGATGGCGGCGTTTGCCACCCAGTTGGCGCCAAAGTACGGCACTGCGCATGGCTGCCAGCAGCAGGGCACGGATCTTTTGCTGTACCAAGGGGCGCTGCAGCACATTGGGGTTGCCGGTAATTTGCAGCTTGGGGCCGAGGTTACTGATGATATCGCTGTAGATACTGGCCAGATTGGCAATCACTTGCTCGTCGGTGATGGCAAAGTGATTCAGCTGGCGATGAATTTGGTTAATGCGCTCAGACAGCATGCCAAGGGCGGCATTACTGCGGGACAGTTTGCGCTCGAGCGCCAAAAGCCCCACCAGATAGCGGGTCATCTCCACGTCTTTACTTTCGCCGTCACCGAGCTGATTCAAAATCCATTTGTAGCCGACTCTGAGCTGATCTTTGTCGGCGTAGACGTCTTCTGGCTGTTCTGGATTGGTCACCATAATGGTATTGAAACTGGCGGCCATGGCATCTGTGTCGCTGTCACCGTGGCGGGCGATGTATTGCACCTGGGCGAGGGCCTGCAAGATACCAGCGAAGGCCATGGTGCGCGCTTGCATTTGGCTCATGGCTCAGTCCTTTATCAGGGTGTCGATAATGCCGCCGCCGAGGCAGACTTCGCCATCGTAAAACACCGCTGACTGACCGGGGGTGACGGCGGCCACCGGCTCATCAAACAGCACTTCGATGGTTTGCTCATCGATAATCTTCACGGTGCAGGGGATGTCCTGCTGGCGATAACGGGTTTTCACGCTGATGGTTGCGCCATCTGCCGGGCCAGTACGGTCAACCCAGTGCAGCTGGTTAACGCGCATGCCCTTTGACATCAACCGTGGATGCTCGTGGCCCTGTGCCACCACCAACACGTTACGGGCCATGTCTTTGTCAACCACATACCAGGGATCGTCGTTTGAATTTTTCATGCCGCCAATCCCTAAGCCTTTACGCTGGCCGAGGGTGTGATACATCAGGCCTTCATGGCGGCCAATGATGTCGCCTTCAGGCGTTTCGATGTTACCGGGTTGGGCGGGCAGGTAGGTAGCGAGGAAGTCTTTAAACTTGCGCTCTCCAATAAAGCAGATACCGGTGGAATCTTTCTTATCGTGGGTGATAAGCCCTTGCTCTTCGGCGATACGGCGTACTTCTGGCTTTTCCAGTTCGCCAACAGGGAACAGGCTGCGGGCAACCTGCTCGTGGCTTAAGGTGTACAGGAAGTAGCTTTGATCTTTATTGCCATCGATGCCGCGCAGCATTTCGGTTTTACCGTCTGTGTCGCGGCGGCGCACGTAGTGGCCCATGGCGATGTAATCGGCATCGAGGATGTCATCCGCAAATTCAAGGAAGGCTTTGAATTTGATTTCCTTGTTGCACATGATGTCGGGATTTGGGGTACGGCCGGCCTTGTATTCGGCGAGGAAGTACTCAAACACGTTATCCCAATACTCGGCGGCAAAGTTCACTGTATGCAGCTTGATGCCGAGCTTATCGCACACGGCCTGAGCATCTTTCAGATCTTCAGCGGCGGCGCAGTATTCGTCGGTGTCATCTTCTTCCCAGTTTTTCATGAACAGGCCTTCAACCTGATACCCCTGTTGTTTCAAAAGGTACGCAGAGACAGAAGAGTCCACACCGCCGGACATGCCGACAATGACTTTTTTGCTGCTGTTGGCAGCGATTTCAGCGGGAGAAGCTGTAGTTGACGTCATACGTTGAAAATGATCCTTTCGAGTAACCAATCACCGCTGCCATTCGCATTTACTGCAAGTGAAATCAGAGCAATTGCAGGTAAAACTCAGATAAAACAATGGCTAATCAATACTTGATCCAGCGCCTGTTGTTTATCTGTTCGGCATTGAAACTGCGGCGTTTTTTCGGGGGCGTATTCTATCATGGATTGGTACTAGCGGCTATGGAAAGAAGTTCGCTGTCTAGGATGCTGAGTTCTGCACCTTTGCCAGCCAGATAGTCGTCGATACAGCGGCTGACAAGCGGGCTTCGAAGGTAGCGGCTGCTGTCGTTAATCTCTGCATGAGTAAGCCAGTGCAGGGCATGGATTGCTTGATCCTGTGGCTCGCTGTGTATTGGTTCATCCAGTTCACACACAAAGGTGAAGCGTAAAAACGCAAGCTCGGCACTGGCACTGAACTGATAAATGCCCAGGAGGCGACTCGGTTCGGCGCTGATACCTGTCTCTTCCCACAGTTCCCGCTTGCAGGCATCAATCAGCGACTCCGCCGCTTCAAGGTGACCTGCCGGTTGGTTAAAAACGGACTTGCCGTCGATGATTTCTTCCACCATCAGGAATTTGCCCTGACAATGAACAATACAGGCAACGGTCACATTGGGTTTGTAGCGCTCCATCGGGCTTCCTTAATTATTAAGCTAGCGCTTTATGCCAAGGGTGGTGCTCAGGCTACTTATCTCGTCCCGGTTAAGCTTCCGGTACTCGCCGCTGCCAAGATGTCCAAGTCTTATCTCACCTATGGCGGCGCGCACCAGCCTTAACGTGGGATAGCCAATGTGGGCCGTCATGCGCCGAACCTGGCGGTTGCGACCTTCGCAAATCTGAATTTCGAGCCAACAGTCCGGAATGCTTTTTCGCTCCCGCACCGGCGGATTGCGCGGCCAAATTTGAGGCGCATCGATGCGGCGTACCCTGGCAGGCAGAGTAGGGCCATCTTTAAGCTCAACACCCTCACGCAGTTTATCCAGCGCCGATTCGTCGGGAATGCCTTCGACCTGCACCCAATAGGTTTTATAGGTCTGCTTTTTCGGCTCGGTAAGACGGGATTGCAGCTGGCCATCGTTGGTGAGCAGCAACAGGCCTTCACTGTCTCTGTCGAGCCGGCCTGCGGCGTAGACGCCGGGCAAAGGAATAAAGTCCTTCAGGGTTTGCCTGCCGGCTTCATCGGTGAACTGGCACAACACATCGAAGGGCTTGTTGAACAGCACCAGCTGGGTAACCGCGGGCTTGCGCGGCGCAGCCTTGGCGCTTGGCCGTTCTGCGATTTTCTCTGACATCCGTTTGTCAGTTCCCGGTCCTTTGTCATTGAATGATTTACGGTTTTTTGCATCTGTCTGCTGGCTAATTTTGGTTGCAAAGCCTTTTTTCTCGCCCTGTGGTTTCCGAGTTGATGGGCTTCGGGCAGGGCGTTTGGCCGACGGGTGATTGGCGCGGGAAGGGGACGACACGGCGTGTGGATTTCCTTTGTAGCTCTAACTGTACAGTACCTAGCTATAGGGTAACCCCTGTTCGCCCTAAGTGGAATTTGAATATTGGGCCGAATGCTCTATGATGTCGGCCATCAAAATGTGATCAATGCCCATATCGGCAGCCCAGCTTTCCGGTAACCACTGGACGACCGGTTACCGTGCGGTGAAGTCAGGTGCGTATACTGCTCATCGTGAATATCGAATAAAAACTATAAATCTTTAAATTATACAATCACGTAGGAAGCAAAATGAAAGATAATTCCCCAACGATTATTTACACTGAAACCGATGAGGCGCCAGCACTCGCTACCCTGTCCCTGCTGCCTATCCTTCAGACATTTGCCGAGCCAGCCGGCGTGAAGATCGAAACCCGCGACATCTCTCTGTCCGGTCGCGTTATTGCTACTTTTCCTGAGAAGCTGACCGATGCCCAGCGCATTGGCGATCACCTGGCTGAACTGGGCGAACTGGCCACCAAGCCAGAAGCCAACATCATCAAGCTGCCAAACATCTCTGCTTCTATCCCACAGCTCAAAGCCTGTATTAAAGAGCTGCAGGCTCAGGGTTATGACATCCCTAACTATCCTGAAGAGCCAAAGACTGATGAAGAGAAGTCTATCAAGGCCCGTTACGACAAGATTAAAGGCAGTGCAGTAAACCCTGTACTGCGTGAAGGTAACTCCGACCGCCGTGCGCCGCTGTCAGTGAAAAACTATGCCCGCAAGAACCCACACTCCATGGGCAAGTGGGCAAGCGACTCCAAGTCTCACGTATCTCATATGGAAGCCGGTGATTTTTACGGCTCTGAGCAGTCTGTGACATTGGCCGATGCCGATAGCGTCAGCATAGTGCACACCAGCAAAGCCGGTGTGGAAACCGTTCTGAAATCAGGTCTTAAGCTGCAAGCCGGTGAAATCATCGACTCAGCTGTGATGAGCAAAAATGCCCTGGTTGCCTTCTTTGAGCGCGAAATCGAAGCCGCCAAGGCAGAAGATGTGCTGCTGTCGCTGCACCTGAAAGCCACCATGATGAAGGTGTCTGACCCCATCATGTTTGGTCACGCTGTTAAAGTGTTTTTCAAGCCACTGTTCGCCAAGCATGCCGAAACCTTCGAACGTCTGGGTGTGGATGTAAACAACGGTTTTGGTGACGTGGTTGCCAAAATCCAGTCTCTGCCGGAAGCCGAGCGCGCCGCCATCGAAGCCGATATCCAGGCCGTGTACGCCGAGCGTCCTGCCATGGCCATGGTGAACTCTGACAAGGGCATCACCAACCTGCACGTACCAAGTGACATCATCATCGATGCCTCCATGCCTGCGGCTATCCGCTCTTCAGGCCAGATGTGGGGCCCGGACGGCCAGCTTAAAGACACCAAGTTTATGATCCCGGATCGCTGCTATGCCGGTGTGTACGATGCCACCATCAACTTCTGTAAAGCGCACGGCGCCTTCGATCCCCGCACCATGGGTACCATCCCTAACGTGGGCCTGATGGCGCAGAAAGCCGAAGAGTACGGCAGCCACGACAAAACCTTTGAAATCGCCGAAGACGGCGTGGTGACTGTGGTTAACGCGGCGGGTTCTGTGCTGATGAGCCACACTGTTGAAGCCGGTGACATCTTCCGTATGTGTCAGGTGAAAGACGCGCCAATCCAGGATTGGGTGAAGCTCGCCGTTCGTCGCGCCCGCTTGTCTGAGACTCCAGCGGTGTTCTGGCTTGATAAAAACCGTGCCCACGATGCTGAGCTGATCAAGAAGGTGGAAGCCTACCTGCCACAGCACGACACCTCAGGTCTGGAAATTCACATCATGTCTCCGGTTGAAGCAACCCAGTTCTCGCTGGCGCGCATGAAAGATGGCAAAGACACCATCTCAGTTACCGGTAACGTACTGCGTGACTACCTGACTGACCTGTTCCCCATCCTTGAACTCGGTACCAGCGCCAAGATGCTGTCGATCGTGCCTTTGATGAATGGCGGCGGTCTGTTTGAAACCGGTGCCGGTGGCAGCGCGCCCAAGCACGTTGAGCAGGTTCAGAGCGAAAACTACCTGCGTTGGGATTCACTGGGTGAGTTCCTGGCACTGGCTGCATCTTTCGAACACCTGGCCCAAACCGCCGGTGTTGCCAAGGCGCAGGTGCTGGCCGATACCCTGGATACTGCTATCGGTAAGTTCCTGGACGAAAACAAGTCACCAGCCCGTCGTGTAGGTCAAATCGACAACCGTGGCAGCCACTTCTACCTGGCCATGTACTGGGCTCAGGCACTGGCCGCGCAAACTGCCGATGCCGAGCTTGCTGCTCACTTCGGTCAGTTGGCTGATAAGCTTGCTGCCAACGAAGAAACCATTTTGGCGGAGCTGATTGGTGTACAGGGCCACAGCGTGGATCTCGGCGGTTACTATCGTCCTGATTTTGCCAAGGCAAGTGCAGTAATGCGCCCAAGCGCGACCCTGAACGGCCTGATGAGCCACTGAGCATAGTCAGTCGTTGAAAAAGGAGAGCTCAGGCTCTCCTTTTTTAATGGGTGTTAAAAATAAATGGCAGGGAAAAGAACTAAAAATAAAAAGGCAGGAAATTATTCCTGCCTTTTTAACTTTACCTTTCGACGCATCATCGAGCAGGTGTGATTGCTGAAGCGTGCATCCCCTTTGGACCTTGCTCAACTTCGAACTGGACTGGTTGGCCTGCTTTTAGAGTTCGATAGCCTTCCATTTCGATAGTTGAATAATGGGCAAATACATCTTCACCACCTTCATCAGGGCAAATAAACCCGAATCCTTTGGCGTTGTTGAACCATTTAACAGTCCCGCTTGCCATACTTCCACTTCCTTCTGTTGTCTACTTCCCAGTAAGATAGTAAAACCAATTAAGCGGGTTCCTAACTCCGCTTCGTTGAACAGAATGAAAGCGTTAAAAGCGGATGTCAAGCTAAAATTAACAAAGAGGCAACATCTGCTTAATTAAGTGGTATCAATTGGTCAGGCCAGTTGGTGCACTGTATTTGAGAGGCTAATATTGCTATATGGCAAAAGCAGGAAATATAGAAAGAGTAGTCGAGCGTGCCGACACTGAACTGATGCCGCCGTCCATGTATAAGGTGATCCTGAATAATGACGATTACACCCCCATGGATTTTGTGGTAGAAGTACTTCAGTTGTTCTTCAAGATGAATGAGCATCAGGCAACAGAAATCATGTTGCAAATCCATCATCAGGGTAAGGCAGTATGTGGTGTGTTTCCTTTCGGCATTGCCGAAACCAAGGTTGCTCAGGTAAATCAATTTGCCAGACAAAACCAACATCCATTACTGTGTTCTTTGGAGAAAGCCTAAAGCATCAAGTCTTTCCGTGCGCTTTAGCAGCAGTTTTAGGGGGTATTTATGCTGAACAAAGATCTTGAAGTGACGTTGAATCTGGCGTTTCAGCAGGCAAGGGATGCCCGCCATGAATACATGACAGTAGAGCACTTACTGCTGGCACTTATCGATAATCCATCAGCCCAGGATGCCTTGGTTGCCTGCGGCGCCAACATAGATAAGCTCAGGGAAGAAGTCGCCACCTTTATTTCTCAAACCACGCCGGTCATTACCGATCCCGATGATGATAGGGAAACCCAGCCTACACTCGGGTTCCAACGGGTGCTGCAACGGGCGGTGTTTCATGTGCAGTCCTCCGGTCGCAACGAAGTCACAGGTGCCAATGTCCTGGTGGCCATTTTCAGTGAGCAAGAATCCCAAGCTGTGTATTTACTTCGTCGCAGCGATATTACCCGCCTCGACGTGGTCAATTACATCTCCCATGGGTTTTCAAAGAGTGAAGATGCACCTCAGGAATCTGAGCAGGAGCGCATCGAAGATCATTCAGAGCAGGGCGAAGAGCAGCGCAGCATGCTGTCTCAGTTTGCGGCCAACCTGAATTTATTGGCCGCACAGGGAGTGATTGACCCGCTTATCGGCCGTGACAACGAAATCGAGCGCTCAATCCAAATCCTCTGCCGCCGCCGGAAAAATAACCCCTTGCTCGTGGGTGAGGCAGGCGTTGGGAAAACCGCTATTGCCGAAGGTTTGGCGTATCGCATCGTCAATGACGACGTGCCCGAAGTCATGCGTGATGCCACCGTATATTCACTGGATCTTGGCGCGCTGCTTGCGGGTACCAAGTATCGTGGGGATTTTGAAAAGCGGTTTAAGAGCCTGCTTAAAGAGCTCACAGCAGATAAGCACGCGATTCTCTTCATTGATGAAATACATACCATTATAGGTGCGGGTGCTGCCTCCGGTGGGGTGATGGATGCCTCCAACCTGCTCAAACCGCTTCTTTCAAGTGGCACCTTGCGCTGCATGGGCTCCACTACCTTTCAGGAATACCAGAGTATTTTTGAGAAAGACCGTGCACTGGCGCGTCGCTTCCAGAAGATAGATATCAACGAGCCGTCGGTGGCCGAAACCACCAAGATTTTGATGGGGCTCAAGAGCAAGTACGAAGAACACCATGGGGTACGTTACACCCAGGCAGCCCTTGCCTGCGCGGCAGAGCTCAGCGCCAAACACATTAATGACCGGCATTTGCCGGACAAGGCTATTGATGTGATAGACGAAGCTGGCGCCCGCATGGCAATGCAACCGGCCAGTAAACGCAGAAAAACCATAGGCCAGGCGGAAATTGAGGCCATTATCGCCAAAATCGCCCGTATTCCTGAAAAGTCTGTGTCCACCTCAGATAAGGACATGCTCAAGAACCTTGAGCGTAACCTCAAGATGGTGGTCTTTGGCCAGGACAAAGCCATTGAGAGCTTGAGTGCCGCTATCCGTTTGTCCCGCAGCGGATTGGGCGCCGACAACAAACCTGTGGGCAGTTTCCTCTTTGCCGGGCCAACCGGTGTGGGTAAAACCGAGGTCACCAATCAGCTTGCCAAATGCTTGGGGCTAAAGCTGGTACGCTTTGACATGTCTGAGTACATGGAGGCGCACACAGTATCGCGTCTCATCGGCGCCCCTCCTGGCTACGTGGGCTACGATCAGGGCGGTTTGCTGACCGATGCCGTGATTAAGCAGCCCCACTGTGTGGTGCTGCTGGATGAAATCGAAAAGGCCCATCCGGATGTTTATAACTTGCTGCTGCAGGTGATGGATCACGGTACCCTGACCGATAACAACGGCCGCAAGGCGGACTTCCGCCATGTGACTCTGGTCATGACCACCAACGCGGGTGTGCAGGAGACTGTGCGTAAATCCATTGGCTTTAAACAGCAGGATCACAGCCACGATGCCATGTCGGAAATCAACCGGGTATTCTCACCCGAATTCCGTAACCGTCTCGACTCCATCATTTGGTTTAACCACCTGGATTTAACCATTATTGCCAAGGTGGTGGACAAGTTCCTGACCGAGTTGCAGGCGCAGCTCGATGCCAAACGGGTAACGCTGATGGTCAGTGATGAAGCCAGAACCCTGCTCGCAGAGAAGGGTTACGACAAAGCTATGGGCGCCAGACCCATGGCCAGGGTGGTCAAAGACTTGATTAAACGACCTCTGGCCGATGAAATCCTCTTTGGCGAACTTGAGCATGGCGGCATGGCGCACGTCGATGCCAAAGACGGGGAAATCGTGATTTCTGCTGAGCGTTTGGAGAAGGTTACCTGAGGTGGCCTTGGCCTCTGAGAACAACAAAAAAACCCGGATGTTCCGGGTTTTTTATTTTGAAGGGCAAATCAGCGAGCGCGGAAGACGATACGACCCTTGGTCAGATCATAAGGAGTCAACTGAACGGTTACTTTATCACCGGTCAGGATACGGATGTAGTTTTTGCGCATTTTACCGGAGATGTGGGCGATAACCACGTGACCATTCTCGAGCTCTACACGAAACATTGTGTTCGGCAGAGTCTCCAGGATAGTGCCCTGCATCTCAATGCTGTCTTCTTTCGCCATTAAATAATTGTCCCATTAGCCTTCAAAGATGAAAAACGGGCGTATCATGCCGCAATTTCCCCTGACTGTAAAGGGCGCACTGGGATATAAGCATGGTAAAGCCGAGATAATCAGAGGTTGGCGTTGGTATGAAACTCCCAGCCGTTCTGGGTGAGGATTTGATAGGGGCGATAGAGTCTCTTGTAACACATCTTCCGGTTGGCATCGATTTGATAGCCAAGATAAACAAAGGCTTTGTCCATGTCGGCCGCAAGCGCCATCTGAGTCAATATCAGCTGACTGCCAAGGGACCTGGCATCAAAGTCAGGGTCAAAGAAGCTGTAAATAGCCGACAGGCTGGTTGGCAGTACGTCGGTCACAGCCACTGCGAGTAACTTTCCCTCAAGTCGTAATTCCACAAATCCCGGCGGTGCCCAGTCACACAGAACAAAATGCTCGTATTGCTCTCTGCTTGCCGGAAACATGGGGCCGTCAAAGTGCCTGAGATTGATATATTTTTCGTAGAGAGCATAGTGCTCGTCGCTGCTCTCGTTTACCCAGTTGACCGTCAGGTCCTTATTTTTGGCGAGGGTTCGCTTTTGCCGCTTGGATGGCTGAAAACTGCGCACCGGTACTCTGAGAGCGATACAGGCACTGCAGCTGGGGCAACGGGGTTTATAAATGGCATCACCACTGCGTCTGAAACCCAGCTGCAGTAGTCGCTCAAACAACAGGGGATCGAGAAAAGGCTCCTGAATAATGAGTAGCTGTTCCTGTTGATCTTCAAGGTAACTGCATTGGAATAGCTGGCTTATCCCAACGCTGACGTGGGTACTACTTTCCAATTGGCATCTCCCTGGGCAGCCAGCAGCTTTTGGCGACGGGTTCGTCCCGGTAACGTTTAAGCAGCGAGAGGAATGCTGTCCGGCTGACTTCGCGGGCGCCAAGGCTTTCGAGGTGCGGATTCATGATCTGCGCATCCAGCAGCTTAAAGTCGTGCTGCAGTAAATGCTGGTGCAGCGCCATCATCGCCAGCTTGGATGCATCGGTTTCACGATGGAACATGGACTCACCACAAAAGACTTTTCCTATGGCAAGCCCGTAAAGACCACCAACCAGGCGGTCTTTCATCCACACTTCTACCGAGTGAGCATGCCCTTGGCTGTGCATCTCAAGGTAGGCCAGTTGAATTTCCTGGGTTATCCAGGTATCGCGTTGTTTTTTACGGGGCTGAGCACAGCCGGCCATCACATCGGCAAAGGCATGATTGATCGTGACGCGCCATGGATGCTTTTTAAGGCTTTTCTTAAGACTGCGACTGATTTTAAGCTCACCGGGAAGAAAGACAGCCCGGGGGTCAGGCGACCACCACAGAATAGGGTCCTCGGCATTGAACCAAGGGAAAATGCCATCATAGTAGGCCGCCAGCAAACGTTTGGGATGCAGGGAGCCGCCAATGGCCAGCAGCCCATTGGGCTCAGACAAGGCGAGCTCGGGAGAAGGAAATCTTATCTGTTCATCATCGATAAAAGACAGGCCGTTCACAAAGGCGTACTATCAAAGGGTTCATCCTAATAAAGTAGCGGAAATTGGATTATGTGGAAACCTGCACTCTATTGTCTGGTGCTTTTGACAGCATGTTTCTCAGGCTCGGTCTGTGCCGGTTACGAGAGAAATCAGGCGATGCCGGTGGAAAAAGTACTTTATGGTGAGGTTATCTCAGTGCGTCGACTGACCCAGCAGGAATTGGTGGCTGACAAGCATCGTGGCTGGCGAACCTTTGGGGGCGCTTTGCTCGGCGGCGTGATTGGCCATCAGTTTGGGGGCGGCTCAGGACAGGATGTGGCGACAGTCCTCGGGGCCCTGCTTGGCGGGGTGATTGCCAATCAGGCCGGAGGCGACAGTTATCGTGAGCTTCGTCTGATTGAGCTGATGATCCGTCAGGAAGACGACACGCAAATCATGATTTTGCAGGACGAAGACTCAGGCATGCCCTTCAAGGCTGGTGATGAGGTGCGCGTGGTATACCTTCAGGGCATGGTCAGAGTCGATAAAGCCATGTGATGGTTGGCTAATTCCGTTAAAATAATTAAAGCCCGGCATTGCCGGGCTCTTTGCTGCGTCCTTGGCCACAGGAGGGGCTTGTAAACGAGCGTCTATTTTACGCCGCGGGGCAGGGTGTTGCCCTTGGCCAGCAGTTGCTGTTTCCAAAGGTCTTTTGGCAGCAGACCGCCTGAGCCTGGGGGAGTCGCGGGTTTGGCTGCAGTTTTGGGAGCCGTTTTAGGTTTGGCGGCGGCCTTGGGCTCGGCCTGTAACTCAGGCTTGGCATTCGCCTTGGGTGCCGCTTTTGCTGCTGGCTCCGGTTTGGTTGCTTTGGGTGCGTTTGCCGCACCGCCGCTGTGTTCAGCCAGCATGGCTTCGAGCTCAGCAAAGCGCAGCGATTTACCACCATCAATTTTGAACCAGCTTCCTTTCTGTTCAATGCTTACCTTACGGCCTTCGGCTTGCTCCAGCGCAGCCTCCAAGGCTGAGATCACCTCTTCTTTGGTCATGTTAGACATATTGATATAACCTGTTGTCGTCTATGGTTGTTTGGGTTACCCGGACATAGTAAAAGCGGATGCCTGTCTTGTCCAATTTTTCACCGGCAAAGACCGGCAGGCACGGCATCGGTTGACCCCAAATTCAGGATCAGTACACTTTGACAGTAACCTCTTGAGAGTTAAGTACAGTGTTGGAGGCGCCATGGAGCGCAGCGTTTTGGGCCAGTATCTGGCCGACTTTTTACAAACCGGAAAATTTAAGGACTACGCCCCCAATGGACTGCAGATAGAGGGCAAGGCGGAGATCCAAATCATAGTCACCGGAGTGACGGCCTGTCAGGCATTGATTGAGCGTGCCATAGAACTCAAGGCCGATGCCATATTGGTTCATCATGGCTTTTTCTGGAAAAACGAGCCGGATGTATTGGTGGGGATGAAACAGCGCCGTATCAAGTCATTGCTGGCACATGATATTAACCTCTTTGGGTATCACTTGCCGCTGGATGCGCACCCCGTGGTTGGGAATAACGCTACCCTTGGCCGCCGCATGGGCATTTTGGATGCAGAGGCGTTTGAAGCCGTTGGCGATGGCTTACTGTGGGGTGGGAGCCTTGATACGGCGTTGAGTGGTGAGGCGTTTGCCGGATTGCTGGCCAAAGTACTGGGACGCGAACCTTTGCACATTGACGCCGATAAGCCAGTACAACGCCTGGCCTGGTGCACCGGCGGTGCCCAGGATTATATCGACCTCGCCGTGAGTTTGGGTGTTGATGCCTTTATCAGTGGTGAAGTATCAGAGCGCACCTTCCACAGCGCCAAAGAGCAGGGCATTCATTATTTTGCTGCGGGTCATCACGCCACTGAGCGCTATGGTATAGAGGCGTTAGGTGAGCATCTTCGCCGCGAATTTGGCCTGACACATCATTTTGTCGATATCGATAATCCGGTTTAAGGCGTTACAATCACGCGCTTGAATATACAAAAAAGGCCGCAATTGCGGCCTTTTCATTTCAACGTTGAGCTTACTTCACCCGCATACCTGGTTTGGCGCCCGCGTGTGGCTCCAGCACAAACAGGTCTTTACCACCGGGGCCAGCGGCCAGCACCATGCCTTCGGACATGCCGAAACGCATCTTACGCGGTGCGAGGTTAGCCACCATCACAGTGAGCTTGCCTTCGAGATCTTCCGGATTATAGGCAGACTTGATACCGGCAAACACCTGACGTACTTCACCGCCGATATCCAGCTGCAGCTTCAGCAGCTTATCGGCTTCTGGCACGGCTTCGGCTTTTTGAATCAGCGCCACACGCAAATCGATTTTAGCGAAGTCTTCGTAGCTGATGGTTTCACTGATAGGGTCATCTGCCAGTGGGCCTGTTTTAACCGGTTCAGCAGTCGCCTGCAGGTTTTCCTTGGAGGCCTCCACCATGGCGGCAACCTTGTCCAGTTCAACCCGTTGCATCATTGGCTTGAACGGGGCAATTTCATGGCCGCTCAAATCGCTGTCAAGACCGTCCCAAGTCAGCTCCATCCTGAAGAAATCTTCCACGTCTTTGGCAAGGCGTGGCAGTACAGGCTTTAAGTAGGTGACCAAAATACGGAACAGGTTCAGTGCGTTGGAGCATACCTGATGGGCTTCTTCCTGCTTGTCGTCCTGTTTCACCAGCTGCCATGGAGCGGCATCGGCCACAAAGCCGTTGGCTACGTCGGCCAGCGCCATGATTTCACGCATGGCTTTACCGTATTCGCGGGCTTCATACAGTTCAGCAATCACGTCCTGCTTGGCGAGGAAGCTGTCAATCAGGCTCTTGTCGGCCACGGCGGCAAGCTTGCCATCGAAGCGCTTGGTGATAAAGCCAGCGGTGCGGGAGGCCAGGTTAACAAGTTTGCCAACCAAGTCGGAGTTCACCCGCTGGGCAAAGTCTTCCAGGTTCAAATCCAGGTCGTCGATACGGGCGCTGAGTTTGGCTGCGTAGTAGTAACGCAGGTACTCAGGATCCAGATGATCCAGATAGGTACGTGCCTTGATAAAGGTGCCCTTGGATTTGGACATCTTGGCGCCGTTTACGGTCACATAGCCGTGGGCGTAAACACTGCTTGGCTGGCGGAAACCTGCGCCGTGCAGCATGGCTGGCCAGAACAGGCTGTGGAAGTAGACGATGTCCTTGCCGATAAAGTGATACACCTCGGCGCTGGAGTCTTTGGCCCAGAACTCATCGAAATTGATATCGCCGCGCTTATCGCAGAAGTTTTTGAATGAGCCCATGTAGCCGATAGGGGCATCCAGCCACACGTAAAAATACTTGCCCGGCGCATCGGGGATTTCAAAACCGAAGTAAGGCGCATCGCGGGTGATGTCCCACTGTTGCAGGCCCTGTTCGAACCATTCGTCCAGCTTGTTGGCCATTTCTGACTGCAGTGCACCTGAGCGGGTCCATGCTTTGAGCATGCCTTCAAACGCAGGCAGGTCGAAGAAGAAATGCTCAGTCTCTTTCATTACCGGGGTGGCACCACTCACGGCAGAGCGCGGGTTAATCAGCTCGGTTGGGCTGTAGGTTGCACCGCAAGCATCGCAGTTGTCGCCATACTGATCTTCAGACTTACACTTGGGGCAGGTGCCCTTAACGAAGCGGTCCGGCAGGAACATCGATTTTTCAGGGTCGAACAGCTGAGAAATTGTCTTGCTCTTGATGTAGCCGCCATCACGAAGTTTCAGATAAATCTCGCTCGCCAGTGCGCGGTTTTCGTCGCTGTGGGTGCTGTGATAGTTGTCAAAGGCCACGTTGAAGTCAGCGAAGTCCTGCTGATGCTCAACGTTGACCTGGGCAATCATCTCTTCGGGAGCCATGCCCAGCTGTTGTGCCTTGAGCATGATAGGCGTGCCATGGGCATCGTCGGCGCAAATATAGTGGCACTCATGGCCGCGCAGTTTCTGAAAACGTGACCAGATATCGGTCTGGATGTATTCCAGCATGTGCCCCAAATGGATTGGGCCGTTGGCATAGGGAAGGGCGCTGGTGACAAGGATTTTACGTTGTGAATTGGCCATCTTTACTCAAAATCGTGTTGGTCCCGAAATAATTGGCTTAGATACTAACCGATGCGCGCGTTATTTTCACCAAATGCCTGTGCAATTGAGTTATTTGTGCACGCATCTTTTTGGCAATATCTGATACACTTGGGCAAATTTTTGCGGGGGAGGTAATACTGGGTGTTAACTGAGCACAATTATCGACTGGAAGAGCCACTGAAGTCTGCCGTGTTATCTGTGTTGGAGGCCCATGTGGAGCCGCTGCTTGGTAAAGGATTGGTCAGTGCAGGCATGGTGCAAAAACTGGCCTTGAACGGCCGTCGGCTTGAACTTGGATTGGTTTATCCTTACCCCTGCCAAACCACTTACAAAGATACCGTAATGACATTGACCAAGGCGCTGGCCAAGCTTGATGTTATCGACGAAGTTGAGTGTGAAATCGATCTGCAAGTCCCTGCCAATGCGGGAAATACCAATGCAGCGCCTATTCCCAACGTCAAAAACGTCATTGCCGTAGCCTCGGGCAAGGGCGGGGTGGGCAAGTCCACCACCGCCGTAAATCTTGCATTGGCACTGGCAGCCGAAGGCGCTAGCGTAGGCATTTTGGATGCCGACATTTACGGTCCTTCCGTGCCCTTGATGCTGGGTGTGCCCGATTTTAAACCTGTGTCCCCCGATGGCAAAATGATGACCGCCGCCAACGCCCACGGGATTGCCGCCCAGAGTATCGGTTTTATTCTCGACGACGAGCAGGCTGCCGTTTGGCGCGGTCCAATGGCCGCTGGTGCCCTGGTGCAGTTGGTGAATGAAACCAGTTGGCCTGAGCTCGATTATCTGGTGGTGGATATGCCGCCGGGCACGGGAGATATTCAGCTGACGTTGTCTCAAAAGGTGCCGGTAAGCGGCGCCGTTGTGGTTACCACGCCTCAGGATATCGCCACGCTCGATGCCAAAAAGGGCATCAGTCTCTTCAATAAGGTCAACATTCCAGTCATTGGGATAGTTGAAAACATGAGTTTCCACCTGTGTCCGAGCTGCGGACACAAAGAACACCCCTTTGGTACCCTGGGCGGCAGTAAAATTGCTGAGCGCTATCATGTACCGCTGCTTGGCGCGTTGCCCTTAAACATCGCCATCAGGGAAGGAATGGATGCAGGTAATCCCTCTGTGGTTGCCGAGCCTTCGGGTGAAATTGCCGCTATTTACCGGGAAATAGCGCGGAAAGTGGGTGCCAGTCTTGCAAAGACGGGACCCCAGACCGGTGTATCCATTAGCATTTCGGACGATGAGTAAGGTTTTAAGTATATGAATTCGCAGCAATGTGTCATTATTGGTATTGCAGGGGCCAGTGCATCGGGCAAGAGCCTTATCGCAAAAACCATATATGAAGAGTTGTGCCGTGATTTGGGCACTGATCAGATAGGTGTAATAGCAGAAGATGCCTATTATCGCGATCAGAGCCATCTGTCCATGGAAGAGCGGGTAAAAACCAATTATGACCACCCCAAGGCCATGGACCATGAATTGTTGGCGCAGCATCTGCGAAGCCTGAAAGAAGGTGACTCGGTGGAGATCCCGGTATACAGCTACACAGAGCATACCCGGATGAGCGATACCCGCACCATGACGCCCAAGAAGGTGATTATCCTCGAAGGCATCTTGCTGCTGACCGACCCGCATCTGCGTGATCTGATGGATGCCTCGGTATTTATGGATACACCACTGGATATTTGTTTCCTGCGCCGTTTGACCCGTGACGTTGCTGAGCGTGGCCGTACCATGGAATCGGTCATCAGCCAGTACCAAAAGACGGTAAGGCCGATGTTTTTGCAGTTTATTGAACCGTCCAAGCAATATGCCGACATCATTGTGCCCCGTGGTGGTAAAAACCGTATTGCCACTGATATCCTCAAGGCACGTATTCAGCACCTGTTGGCAAAATAAAAACATAAAACTCAGGGAGATAAAGGCAAGATGCGATTGACAGACTTTGAAATTGAGCAGGCCCTCGACGCCGGAACCATCCTTATTGAGCCTCGGCCAAGCAATGATGCTATCAGCGGCGTCAGTGTGGATGTGCGCCTGGGGAACCAATTTCGGGTATTTCAGGATCACACGGCACCCTTTATCGATCTGAGCGGACCCAGTGCCGAGGTGCAGGCGGCGCTGGACCGGGTCATGAGCGACAAGATTGATATCAAAGACGGCAATGCTTTTTTCCTACACCCGGGGGAACTGGCGCTTGCCGTGACCCTGGAAAGTGTGACTCTGCCGGCGGATATCGTGGGTTGGCTCGATGGCCGTTCATCCCTGGCTCGCTTAGGTTTGATGGTCCACGTAACTGCCCACCGTATCGACCCGGGCTGGCAGGGTAAAATCGTGCTCGAATTCTACAACAGTGGTAAGTTGCCGCTGGCGCTGCGACCTGGCATGACCATAGGTGCGCTTAACTTTGAACGTTTGAGCGGCCCCGTGTCCCGCCCCTATAACAAGCGTAAAAACGCCAAGTACAAGGATCAGCAGGAAGCGGTGGCCAGCCGCATCAGCCAGGACTCCTGAGTCTGCCCATGGCCATCTTGACCATGGAAAGCGGTAAGGGCAAGGCGACTGCCAGGCTCAACTGGCTCGATTTAACCCTGGAGTCTACTGAGTCCGCACATGCTCAGAGCATTTCCCCAATGGACAGAGGCCTCGCCTATGGCGATGGCCTTTTTGCCACCATGGCGCTGACACCCACAGGGGACGTCGCTTTTCTCGATACCCACTTATCTCGCTTACACCAGGGCGCGTGCCGTCTGGGCTTTGTGCTGGATCTCAAGGATATAAAGAGTAGGCTCGTGCTGGCCGCGAAGGCCCAAGCTAACCAGCAAACCCCGAGAGGCCTGAAGCTCCTTATCAGCCGCGGACCCGGTGGCCGCGGCTATCAGGCACCCGATGACGCGAGCCCCATAGCCGTACTGAGCGCCTTTGATGTTCCGGCCCATTACCGCGAGTGGCAACGTAAAGGCATTTGCCTCTTCTCCAGTGAACTGCAGCTGGCCAAACAGCCAAAGCTTGCGGGAATGAAACATCTTAATCGTCTTGAGCAGGTGCTTATTCGCACTCAGCAGATGCCGGACTGGGCACAGGATTTTCTGGTGTCAGACACGGATGGCGCCCTGATAGAAGCGTCCATGGCCAACCTGATTTTTATCACAGGTGGTACCGCATACACGCCTTATCATGCCTTTGCCGGTGTCTCGGGCGTGATGCGCGAGCAGATAATTCACGCCTTGCTGGAACGAGGCTACAGGGTGGTGGCCGATAAGCTTGACCCAGATATGTTGGTAAAGGCGCAGGCTGTCATCATGTGCAACAGTTTGCTTGGGCTGGTGGATGTGGTGCGTATCGATAACTTTCATTATCAGGTTTTTACTGAAAGCCAGAGCATTCGCGATGCGCTGGAATTGAATTTATGAAGAGAATTCTCATTGGGATAGTTGGGGCGATTATGTCCCTGACTTTGCTCGGCGCCGCTACGGCGTTATGGGGTATGAAAGAGCTTGAAACCTTTGCCAACAGGCCTCTGATGCTTGAGCAGGCGAGGGAGCTGGAACTCAATCGGGGAACCAATGCCCGCGCATTGGGCAAAGAGTTGGTTGAGCAGGGACTCCTTGAAGGCTCATGGCATTACGATTGGTATCTGCGATTAAATCCCGCCATGGCGGGCATTCGTCAGGGGTTGTACGAAATCACCCCAGGCGACACGGTCAAGTCACTGCTTGAAAAGCTCATCAGCGGTAAAGTGAAGGACTTCGCAATCACTTTGGTTGAAGGCCAAACGCTGCGGGAATGGCAGGCTAAGCTGGAAACTGCCCCCAGGCTGAATTGGGACGCGGATGTTTTCCATAAGGTTCTCAAGGCGAACGGTGATGATTCCGGATTGCCGGAAGGGAAATTTTTTCCCGATACCTACAGCTATCCTGCCAACCAGGATGTGGAAACGCTGCTTACCCAGAGCTACCTGAAGATGCAGCAAGAGCTGGCAGCGGCCTGGCAGGTCAGAGCTCCCGATTTACCTCTGGCGAGCGCCTATGAGCTGCTTATCCTGGCGTCCATTATAGAGAAAGAGACCGGCAAGGCCGAGGAGCGCCCCTTGATTGCTGCGGTGTTTATCAACCGGCTGCGAAAGGGAATGCGACTGCAGACAGACCCCACGGTGATTTATGGCATGGGAACGCGCTTTAACGGCAATATCACCCGTAAAGATCTGCGTGAGGATACGCCCTTCAACACCTATCGCATTCAAGGACTGCCACCTACGCCTATTGCGGCACCCGGACGTGAAGCCTTGATGGCGGCGGCACAACCGGCACAATCAGATTATCTTTACTTTGTGTCCAGAAACGATGGCAGCCACGTATTTTCCCGCACACTCGCTGAACACAATCGCGCAGTAAACCAATTTCAGAGAAAACAAAAATGACGCAGAATCCCGGTAAATTCATTGTGATTGAGGGGCTTGAAGGCGCAGGTAAGTCCAGTGCCATCACACTGGTACATGACTTTATCGAGAAGCACACCGGCATGGCACCAGTGTGCACACGGGAGCCCGGTGGCACGCCGCTGGCGGAAAAAATCCGCGACCTTGTGAAAAATGCCGAGCCTGGCGATCCTCTCTGTGATGAGGCCGAATGTTTGCTGTTTTACGCGGCCCGTGCTCAGTTGGTGGCAAACGTCATCAAGCCCTCGCTGGCATCGGGTCGTTGGGTACTGGGAGACAGACACAATCTATCGTCCATCGCTTATCAGGGCGGTGGCCGCGGGTTGATGTCTTTGGTCAAAACCATCAGTGACGCCACCCTGGGCGGATTTAAGCCGGATCTGACGCTTTATCTCGATATAGATCCCTTGCTGGGACTGGAGCGCGCTGCCCGTCGCGGCGCTCTGGACAGGATAGAGCAACAGGAAATTGACTTTTTTCACCGCGCACGAGCGACCTTTCTTGCTCAGGCGAGGGATGACAGCTCCATAGTGGTAATTGACGCTTCCAAGCCGCTTAACGAGGTACACAAGGACATTCTTGCCTGCTTAAGCACAGCCCTGTAGAGGGCAAGGAGACCTATGACTGCCATTCCCTGGCTTTCCCAGCCTTTGGCCGATTTTACGGCGCTGCTAACCGCCGGGCGCATGCCCCATGCGGTGTTGGTGGGTGTGGATGAAGGGCTGGGCGCATCGATGCTGGTTAATCAACTTGCCCAAACAGCACTCTGCACCTCTCCCAATGTGTCTGGACCCTGTGGCCAATGTAAAAGCTGTCAGTTATTCAGTGCGGGAAATCATCCGGATTTTTACCCCATCAAAGCCGATGGGACTCAAATTAAAATCGATCAAATCCGTGAACTCATTGCCCGTCTTTCGAGCACCGCCCAGCAAGGTGGCAGGCGGGTAGCCATCATTGAAGCGGCTGAGCGCATGAATACCGCGTCTGCCAATGCGCTGTTGAAAACCCTGGAAGAGCCAGGTGCCAACACCCTGATTTTATTGCACAGTAACACGCCTGCACGCTTGCTTCCCACCTTGCAGAGTCGCTGTCAAAAGTTGGCGTTTGTGGCACCTAACCAACGCCAGATCGCGGCCTGGCTGGCTCAGCAGGGGCTTGGCACAGACGCTCTCTGGTGTTTGCCTGTGGTGGGTGGCCCCATCAAATTGGCAGAGTACTTGCAAAACAATTACATAAGCGTACTTGAAAACATCAGAAAAGATTGGCGAAGCAGTTTGTCGACGGGCCATCTGTGTGCTAGCTTGAAAGAAATTGCCGAAGACCAAATAACTGATGCTCTTAAGGTTTTGTACGTTGAATTGATGGCCTACCTCGCTGCAGCAGCAAAAGAGGATCCGCTTTTGGCATCACGGCTGGCAGGATTGGCTGGTGAAGTTATGAGCGTTTGTCATACGTTAAGTACTATGCCGAGCGTCAATTATCTGGCACTATGTCAAAAGATTGTTTCAGAATATCAGAGAATAAAAGAAAACTAGCCTATGGTAGATCTGGTGGTTAACTTCGATACCCTGCATCAGCTGTATCGTGCCTATATGCCTTTTATCAAGCCGGCGGGGCTCTTTGTTTCCACCAGCGAAAGCCATTTTCTTGGGCAGGAAATGACAGTGGCTTATCGACTCCCGGGTGCCACCACGGTGCATCAACTCAAGGGCATAGTGGTTTGGATAAACCCTGTCGGAGCCTCCGGTGGTCGTCCTCCCGGCGTTGGTCTCAAAATCGTTTCCGATGCCGATACCCACAAGCATCATATCGAAAATCTGCTTTCCAGAGAGCTCGCGTCCGCCGATTTGACCTGTACCATGTAGGCCGCTATCCTTGCCATCTTTTTCACTATTGGCAGGATCCTCACTTTGCTTATCGATTCCCATTGTCACCTCGACAGATTAAAAGCCGCCCCCTGTGATGCGTCTTTGGCAGATATGCTCAAAGGCGCCAAGGAGAGGGGTGTTGACTATGTGCTCTGTGTCAACGTCCGTCAGAAGGGATTTGAATCCATGTGTGCCAGGGTCGAGCAATTTGACAATGTGTTTCTGTCCAGTGGCGTGCATCCATTGGATGTAAAAGAAGGCCTGGATCTGAACGAGCTCAAAGAGTTTGCGGCCCATCCCCGGGTGGTGGCTATTGGTGAAACCGGCTTGGATTACTATTACGCCGATGACAGTCGCGAGTTGCAAATGCAGTGTTTTGAGCAGCAAATCGCGCTGGCCCGTGATGTTAATAAGCCACTGATTGTTCATACCCGGGATGCCCGCGAAGATACCATCAGACTCCTGAAAGAGGGCGGTGCCGATACCGTGGGTGGGGTGCTGCATTGTTTTACCGAAAACTGGGAAATGGCCAAGGCAGCCATGGATCTGGGCTTTTATATTTCGGTATCCGGGATAGTGACCTTCAAAAATGCTGCCGAGCTCAGGGACGTAATCCGCAAGGTACCCAAGGACCGTCTGCTGGTTGAAACTGACTCACCTTATTTGGCACCGGTTCCTCATCGTGGTCAGGAAAACCAACCCGCCTATGTTCGCGATGTCGCTGAATTTGTGGCAGAACTGCGTGGTGAAAAATTCCCCGAACTTGCTGAGTTCACCACGAATAACTTCTTTACCCTCTTTAAGGATGCTGCCCGTTTGGCTGGTCGCTGATTGGCAGATAAAAAAAGGCCCAAAACTATTCCAATTGTTTTGGGCCCAGGGGAATGGCTCATAAAGAGCCGTGCGCTATTCGGTCGCAAAAGGGGATTAAAGAACACTGTCACTGAGTGTAGAACAGCATTTCAGCGTTTGCTGAAATTTTAAGCAAAAATTTTTCACCGCAGCCACACAGCATGCGGTTAAAGATTTCAGTTCTGCACGTTGTCGCGGCAAAGATCCCTCGGCAAGCTATTTTTAAGCTTATTTCCCAGATGCTTGGCAATGCCCAGCGGTGCACCATGCAGTGAAAGAATTTTTTCGCCCTGCGCCTTCCCTGCGTTATCCAGCGCGATATCTCGCCCCATCAGATACTGCTTTGCCGCCTCAGGTTCAATTGACAGCATCTGATTGCAAGGCAGCGCCATCACTGCTTCATGGCGGACCTTGATGCCGTGCTTTTGCGTTTCTGCCAGCCGTATGCCAATCCGTTGAAAACGCATTTTAGTGAGCAGGCCGTCTAAGGGCGCCGGCATTAACCAAAACTCGCCATCCCGGGTCACTATCACAGCATCTTCCGGCAGAGACACACCCAAGGCCAACATCGCCTCTTCAAGGGCGCTTAGCTCTTTGCGGTTGGCTGCAACAAAAGGAAACTTGCTCACAAACCTGGGGTCGTCCGTATTTCTTGCTACGCTGGCGGTTTTTCGAATACGGGCGACAAAAAAGCCTTCGCTGTCGTAAATTTGCGGCCAGATGTGTAAAAAGCCCTCTTCCGTGAGTGCCTTGTCTGCACCTTTAAAAAGGTCATTCAGGGATTCAAAGACCACAGCATCGCCGTAGCGCTCTTTTAAAAAGTGGCAAACGTCTTCATTCTCGCGGCGGTTCAATGTGCAGGTTGAGTACACCAGCACACCACCGGGTTTCAGTGCCTGAAAAGCAGAGTCAATCAAGTCACGCTGCAGTTCCGCAATGGCTTCAATTTCGTCAGGACACCAGTTTTTGAGACTCAAGGGATCCTTACGAACCGTGCCTTCGCCACTGCAGGGGGCATCCAGTTGAATCGCATCCAGCGTCTCGTATAAATGCGCCCCAAAAACCCTGCCATCAAATTGGGTGATGGCCACATTGGCAACACCCATTCGCTGTAAATTGGCGTGTAATGCCTTGGTGCGGGACGCCGAATACTCGTTGGCGATGATAAGCCCCTGATTGTGCATCAGTGCGGCCAGCTGGGTGGTTTTTGAGCCAGGAGCCGATGCTACGTCCAGCAAGAGTTGCCTTGGCTCTTTGTCCATAAACAGTGCGCAAGGCGGCATCATGGAACTGGCTTCCTGAATGTAAAACAGGCCCTGATAGTGCTCGGTTAAATTGCCCGGCTGGCAGTCGTCGGGCACTGTTACCCAAAAACCGTCTTCACACCAGGGCACTGGTTCAAATTGCCAGCCACGGGGCTCAAGTATGGCACGAAGCGCGTCCGATGTGATTTTCAGGGTATTGACCCGGATAGACAGGCGCAGGGGCAAGCCACAATAGTGGACGAAATCATCCATAGACAGATGTGGCGGCATTTCTTGCGCAATGCTATTGATAAATTTTTGATTTAATTGAACCATAACGCGACATAGCTTAAAGCGAATGGCGGGAGTATATCAGAAATCCCTCGTCAGTGGCCGGAGGAATTGGGGGACAAGGTGTGCTGAATCGGGTATGGCTGGTATTTTTTGCGGTAAGCCTTCTGGCAATTCTGCTGAGGTTGTTTCAGGGCGATACTGCGGTCCTTGCCGCTTCGGTTGAAGGATTGTTTGCCAGCGCCAAACTGGCGGCTGAGATTGCGCTGGGGTTGATAGGGGTGCTTGCTCTTTGGATGGGCTTGATGAGAGTGGGTGAAAAAGCCGGCATGGTTTCTCTGCTTGCGCGATGCACAGAGCCTTTGCTTTGCAAACTTATGCCTGAGGTTCCCCGCGGTCACAAGGCCTTTGGCAGCGTTACCATGAATCTCACCGCCAATGTATTGGGCCTGGATAATGCCGCCACTCCATTGGGGCTGAAAGCCATGCAGGATTTGCACAGTGTCAATCCCAATAAAGAAACGGCGAGCAATGCCCAGATCTTGTTTCTGGTGCTCAATACCTCCTCGGTGACTCTTGTTCCAGTCACCGTGTTTTTATACCGGGCGCAACAGGGGGCGGCGTCCCCAGCCGATGTATTTTTACCCATTTTACTCGCTACAACGGCTTCGACTCTGGCGGGCTTATTGGCGGTGGCCCTGGTGCAACGGCTGGCGTTGTTCTCTCTGGTGGTGCTCGGCTACGGGGCTTTGATTTTAGGCAGTTTGTCGGCACTGGTGTTCTATCTTGCAACGCTCGCCGCTGACGAGATTGCCAGGGTGTCCGGTGTCATCGGCAATGGCGTGCTGTTGATGCTGGTATTTTTGTTTATTCTCGGCGCTGCCTGGCGACGGGTGGCTATTTACGATGAGTTTGTTGAAGGTGCAAAAGAAGGTTTTGCGCAGGCGATTAAGCTGATTCCTTTTCTGCTGGCCATGCTGCTGGCAATTGGGCTGTTACGTGCATCGGGGGCACTGGATTATCTGTTATCTTTGCTGGCCGCCATGGTAAATGCCCTGGGCGGTGATACCCGGTTTGTGGATGCCATGCCCACGGCGCTGATGAAACCGTTCAGTGGCAGTGGCGCCAGGGCAATGATGCTGGAGACCATGGCCCATCATGGCGTGGACTCCTTTGCCGGACGACTGGCGGCAGTACTTCAGGGCTCCACCGAAACGACCTTTTATGTGCTGGCAGTGTATTTTGGCGCTGTTGGGATCAAATACAGTCGCCATGCTGTGGGCTGTGCTCTGGTTGCCGACTTGGCGGGGATCCTGGCTGCGATTGGTGTGTGTTACTGGTTTTATGGCTGATTTTATCGGTCAAACAATAAAGCGGGCTTTTGCCCGCTTTATTATTGGTCGCCAATAGTGCGCTGACTGTATCAGTAAATCAGCTCTCCTATGGGATTAAGCAGCTTGGATAATCCCTTGGTGAAGTGCAGCGGTGCATCGACCACTGTGTAACACAGACAGCCATCAAGTGTCTTGGGCGTGTGTTGGTGGCGGGTATCGGTCACCATAAAGTCTCCCGGTGCATAGTCTCCCATTTCATCGCTGAAGTGGCCATGAAGCAGCAGGGTGATTTCCTGCCCCTTATGAGTGTGTTCTGGAATTTCGCCGCCAGCGGCGATGTGCAGCAGGCTGGATCTGGCTTTACCGTCCCGGGTATCCAAACGCATACGGCTTACCTGACCAATACCACTCCAGGAGGAAGCCAGCGCAGGGTTTGCAATAAAAGGCCTGAATGCTTTAGGCAAGGAATAACTGACACCCTTCACCTCCGTTGCCAGCAAGACAGCATTGCCGGCGGTTGCGGATATCTGCGCAGCATTTGCTGCCGGAGTGGCAGTAATGGCGTCAAAGAGTGAGTCAAGGCTGTTATCCTGACTTTCCCAAGAGATATCCCAAGCGCTATCCAAAGCGGATACACCTGATTGGTCAATGTGCCCCTCAGACGCACTTTTACTGATTACACCACTGGGTGCAGCCTCGCTTGTTTGGTCGGGAAGGGGCAGGTGATGCATAGCCAATTTATGCTGAAAATGCTCCACTTTTGCTGCGCAGGTGGGGCAAAGTTCACAGTGTGCGCTGAGCGCAATCGCCAGACCAAGCACAGTTTCGCCGGCAGCATGGGTAAGCAACATCTCGTCGCTGGGGTGATGTTTAATCATGATGTTTCTCCAGCAGGCTTTTCAGTTTCTCAAGGCCCAGGCGCAATCTGGACTTGATGGTACCCAAGGGAACGCCGAGTCGGTCGGCCAGTTCCTGTTGGCTGAGTTCCTGAAGATATATGCCTTGAACCACCTCACGTTGGAGCTTGGGTAGCTTTGAAAGATATTGGTTAAGCAATGCGTCCAACTTATGGTCGCCATGGTCGCCCGCATGGGTATCGACATCGAATAAAGGCCAAATGTCGTCACCAAAGGCATCTTCCCGGTTGTGTTGGACCCGTCTGAGCATGTCAAAACACTGATTTCGCATGATGGCGTACACCCAGGTACTGACATTTCCCCGATCGGTATCGAAAAGATGCGCTTTGGTCCATACCGTGGTGAGGGTTTCCTGCACCAAGTCCATTGCGAGACCTTGTTGCGAAAGACGCGACAGCCCAAAGGATCTGACCTTGGGGCCAAAATGATCAAACAGGGCGCGGAAGGCCGATTTGTCCCTGTTATTGGCTACCGCCACCAACCAGTGGCGCAATGTTTCTTCACTGATATCTGGCTTTGAATCCTGCATACCTTTGATATTGAT
The DNA here is from genome assembly GCF_000015245.1 of Shewanella amazonensis SB2B. Lineage (NCBI taxonomy): Bacteria > Pseudomonadati > Pseudomonadota > Gammaproteobacteria > Alteromonadales > Shewanellaceae > Shewanella > Shewanella amazonensis. The sequence goes on along the minus strand of NC_008700.1, from coordinate 2,473,417 downwards.
AGGAGACGAGCTTCTATCATAGTGGGATCCGTGCTGATTTTGCCTGAAAATTTGCATGTTTTTGCTCGTTTGTTGGCGTTTTCATAAAGCAAGGTTGGCTGCGTAAAACAAGTTACGTAGCCGGGACACGGTCGGATCACTCTTTTTCAATAATTTGTTCCAGCAGAGCAAGCGCCATATCCGGTGAGTCCTGTCGATAACACTGCTGCTTATGTACCAGCGCTATGGGCAGTAGTTCCAACCAACGTTGGCATACCCAGGTGAGGTCGTTAAAATCAGCGGTTTGATTCAGGTTTTGCTGCTGAGGGAAAGCATGCATCACCTCCTCAAGCCTTTGAGAAAGCAGCAGATGATCTTTGTTTACTTTGCTAGGCTCCCACGGAGAGAGAATGCGTGCCTCACCCCGCTTTAATCCATCTGATTCACTGTGCCATGAAAGAATTTCGATACGCTCTATCCCGGCGATGCTTATTCCAAGTAAGCCGTCATCGAGGGCTTCGAAGTCAATAATTTCAACCCGCGTAGCAACGGGCATAGGCTCGTTATTTTCCCCTAACATACACAGACCAAATCCCATACCCGAGCTAAGCGATTCGCTCACCAGGCGCTTGTACCTGGGCTCAAAAATCCTCAGTTTGGTGAAACCACCGGGCAGCAGACAAATGGGTAAAGGAAAAAGGGCCAGTTGCATAAGGGCTCCAGAGTAAACTTTTCTGGCTGACATTACGTAATAGAGCGACAAGGGGATCACTTGAGCGTAGCGACAAACCCGGTTTGCAGTGTCACCGGCGCTGCCAGTGAGGGCATTTATCAAAATCACATGACGAAGAGATGCTATGAAACTGAATCAAAATGAAAAGGCAGTTGTTACTTCCAAAGGCAGGGCTTGGATCCAATCCACATTGGAAGCCAGGCTACTACAAAGCCTCTTTCCCAAAGACCTGCCAGTGTTGGAACGGGCACTGGAAATTGGCTGTGGCAGTGGAAACGGCATGGAATTTCTGAAACATCGCCTCAATGCCCGGCAAGTCATCGCCATGGATTTGGACGAAGAGATGTTGGCCCTCAGTGCAAAGCGTTGGCAGGGAAACGATTGGGCCTTTTTCACCGAGGCGAATGCCTGTCAGATGCCCTTTGATGAAACGGCGTTTGATTTGGTTGTTGAGTTTGCGGTGTTCCATCATGTGCCGGATTGGCAGGGGGCCCTGGCTGAGGTGGCCAGGGTGCTTAAACCCGGCGGCTACTTTTTGTATTGGGATCTGTACCGGTTTGCCATCTGTAACCCAATCAGTCGCAGGTTATTTGAACATCCGATGGAAAACCGGTTTTCTCACCGTGAGTTTACAGCAGAGCTTGAGCGTCTGGGATTGGAATGTCGCCAGAGTCGCGAGCTTCCGGCAATGGCCGGTATGGGCTTGTTTCAAAAAGCGGCGGCCATCACTTAGCCGAACCGTCAAGCCACACAAGGGTGTCAGGGTTGACGCCAAGAGCCCGGATTTTATCGGTAAAGTAAACCCGTTCTTCGTCTGTGAGAGAGGGTTCCCTTGATAACAGCCACAGGTAATCGAAGGAATTGCCACTCACCAGTGCTGTGCGGTATTGTCCATCTGCGTTTCGACTCGCTGCCAGTATTTGATAGTCGCCATAAAAGGGGCCAAAGAAAGACACTTCCAATCGTCCCTCATCAGACGCCCCCTCAAATCGCGCTTTTCCAACAGCCTGCTTCCAACGCTGCTCCGCTGCCGAGTAGCCGCGGTTTATTACCATGATATGGTCGCCTTCCTGTCGATACTCAGCAGTGACCTGGCTTAAGCCTTTTTCGAAGCGATTTTCCATTCGTGCAATTTCATGCCAGGTGCCCAGGTATTGTGTTACTTCAAAATCCTGAATTACCGGCAGTCGTTGACTGCTGCAGGCTGAAAGCCAATAAATCATGATGATGCTGATTAGAAATAGGCGCCAATTCATATTCGTTCCTCTGGTAACTGGTAAATCCCCTGATACGTAAATCGGTGTGAAAAGATCACTCCGGGCGCTTTATCCATCCCCAATATTGCGCCAGAGCATGGTTGATGAAAACTGAAACGCCTATAATTTAACGTGTTGAATAAATTACCCGGCTGCTCTTTTGTGATAGTGGGCGCCGCAGAACATCATCGAGAGACCGCGTTTATGGCCAAAATATTGGAAACTGTCGATCAGCGTACCCAACTGGTAGGGGAGAATCGGCTTGAGCTGTTGCTGTTTCGGCTGAATTCCACACAACTTTTTGCCATCAATGTGTTTAAAGTCAAAGAGGTGGTTAAGCTGCCCCCGCTTAATGCCATGCCGGGCTCCCATCCCAGTATCAGCGGTGTGGCCAATATTCGGGGTGTTTCCATACCAGTGATTAATCTGCGTCAGGCCATAGGTTTTCAGCCCATGCCGGCTGAGGCCGATGCGAATCTTATCATCACCGAATATAACCGCTCGGTGCAGGGCTTTTTGGTGGGGAAGGTTGAACATATCGTCAATATGACCTGGGGCGATATAATGCCGCCGCCCAAAACGGCCGGGCGCAATAACTATCTCACCGCGATTACCCGCCTTGACTATCAGGGGGTGTCAAATCTGGTCTCCATCATCGATGTGGAGAAAGTTCTTGCCGAAATTATCCACTACGATGTGCGTTTATCTGAAGGGGTGTTGGATGAATCGCTGCTTGCAAAAATGCCTGGGCACAAACTCCTGGTGGTGGACGATTCTGCCACCGCCCGCAAACAGGTGAAGGAAACTCTGGGTCAGTTGGGCATTGAAATACTTGAGGTGAGTGACGGACGAGAGGCGCTGGAGCTATTGAAAGGCTGGGCTGACGAAGGGATGAATGTGCCCAAAGAGCTTTTGATGATGATAACCGATGCCGAAATGCCTGAAATGGATGGTTATAAGTTGACCTTTGAAGTCAGAAACGACCCGCGCCTGAAAGACCTCTACATTACCCTCAACACGTCACTCAGCGGCAGTTTTAATAATGCCATGGTGGAAAAAGTGGGCTGTGATCAGTTTATCTCCAAGTTCCAACCCGACAGGTTGGTTGAAGTGGTTCAGGACAGACTGCGCAACGTCATCAAGGCGTAACTTAGCAAGCGTTTACCCAGTGCTGAATATGCGGATTTTTTTCCGCCGCCAGCGGCTACTTCCTATATGGCAGGAAGCTGTGTTGGGTTCACTCAGAGCTGTGCTTCATCCTCTTTGATTTCTCTCAAAAACTGCTTTTTTTCTTTGGCGCTCGCCACCCGATAGAGGTTCGCGAGCCTTAACGCATACCCAAAACGGTCGCGCCCAAGGATTTTTACCAGTGCACATAAAAAAGCTTCATCCAGGCCTTGAGTCTGACTGAAGTGGTGCGCTGCGGCATTGAGGCTGGAAAAGGTGAGGCCACCGTGCTCAAAGCCGATGTCAGTCACACTTTCTTCAACAGGAAGTCCATTGACCGTCAGGGGCCAACCGCGTGCATTAATACGGTCACGGGCCACCTCGTACATAAACCAGGCGCTTTTTTTAAAACCGCCGAGAATTTTGCAGTCAAACCCTGAGTCTTCCAGCTCTTCCCTGGTCCAGTTACTGCCGATAGCCAGGTGTTTGGCATAACGCTTAAGGAGGGTGTCTTTTACATAGAGTCGATACTCGTAAAGGCTGTCGAGCTCGCGGGTATTGGCAATCTGTTTACATTCACGGCAGACGGGGAGAGCCACCGCTGACGTTTGTGGGCTGACAAATGTAAAGAGCCCTCCAGCGGGCTCTTCGCAAAACCAGCAGAGATGCCTCTTATCGAAAGGCGTCTCTGTCAGTGCAACCTCTTTGCTCACTCGGCTTCAATCTCGGCGAGATCCTGAGCCAAATCGATAGGGTCAACTTCCATACAATCTTCGTTGGCTTCCCAGTCAACGCCGATGAGTACGCCATCGTGATTCAGATCTTCAACCCAATACTCGAGAAACTCGACCAGGGAAATGGCGGTGGCTTTGTAATCGGCCCATTCGTCACAGCAATGCTTTTGTGCATTGGCTTCGCTGGACCACAAAGGCATGACGTCTGTGTCCTCGTACTCACTGGAATCACAGACTACCCAGCCTTCGCCATCGGCATCCATCAGGCCCCAAAGCAACTGGGACTCTTTGATATTGTCAATAAAACTGCTGAGTTTTGGATTCATGTCGGTCATAGTTGGTTCTCTGCATTAGATGTTCGCTTGATTATATGCGATGGTCTCGCAAACCCAAGGATTTTCTCTATTTTGATGCGGCTTTAGCCACAGAGTTGCAGAAAAATAGCCTGTCGGTTGCCTTGCGTCGCCCCTTGGTGCACGATGATGGCTCGCCTGAGTTCTTTTCTTTTGCCACCCGGCCTAGTCAGGCACGACTAAAGGAGTCGACGTCTTGAAGTACCCATTCATCCTGGCCTCGTCACTGAGCATTCTCACTGCATTCTCAGCCGGTGCTGAGCCGCGCACCTTTGAGCAATGCATTGCCGATATCAAAGTGGATGCCCAGAGTGCTGGCATCTCCCCCCAAAGCATTGCTGTACTCGATAGTGTCAAACCATTACAGCGGGTGGTAGAGCTTGACCGAAGCCAACCCGAATTTACCCAGACCTTTGCCGATTACTTCAATAAAAGAGTCACGGAACGCCGGATATCGGAAGGGCAAAAAATGCTCAAAACCCACGGTGCCCTGCTTAACAAGTTGCAAAAGGAGTATGGTGTACCACCCCAATATCTGCTGGCTTTTTGGGGACTTGAAACCAACTTTGGTGGCTACAAAGGTAAGATGCCGGTACTGGATGCGTTGGCGACTCTGGCCTGTGACGCCCGCCGAAGCCAGTATTTCACCCAGGAACTGCTGCAGGCACTGCGGCTTGGCGATAAGTTTGGATTGTCATTTGAAGACATGGTCGGCTCCTGGGCCGGTGCCATGGGCCACACGCAGTTTATGCCAACAACCTATCTCACCTATGCCGTGGACGGCGATGGTGATGGCAAGGTCGATTTGTGGAACAGTACCGAGGATGCTTTAAGCTCTGCTGCCAACTTTTTAATGCAGCTTGGTTGGCAGCGAAACGAGCGTTGGGGCAGGGAAGTTCTGCTGCCAAAACATTATGACTATGAAAGCCTTGGCAGGGACCACCGTAAACCGTTGGCCGAGTGGCAAACGTTAGGGTTAACCACCGTATTTGGTCATCCAATTCCCACCGCGCCCATGGACGCCGCCCTTTATTTACCAGCGGGGCATACAGGCCCGGCATTTTTGGGGTACAGCAACTTTGAGGTGATTCAGCGTTGGAACCGCTCAGAGTTCTATGCGCTTGCGGTGGGGCATCTGGCCGACCGCATTAACGGGGCAAAGCCGCTTAAAGTTGCCCCACCTCTGCAGCCAAGAAGAACCCGGGATGGGCTCAAAGCCATGCAACAAAAGCTGATTGAACTTGGGTACGATATCGGCGCTGCAGACGGCATTATCGGCAGCAAAACCTCTGCTGCAATCCGTGACTTTCAACGGCGCAACAAACTGGTGCCTGATGGTTTTGCCGACGATGCGACCCTTAATGCTCTGGGATTGGATGTCGCATCTATCAGCTCAAAATGATTGCATCTTAAACAGCTGAAGCGTAACTTCGGGGCATTCTCATAATAAGGAGTGCCCCATGCAGTTGGAAGAGTTGAGCCATGGTCAGCGACAGCGACTGGCCTTTATCGATTTCAGTTTGCAGTATTTTGGCGAGATCAGCCGTCAGGACCTTATCAGTCGCTTCGCCACTGGCCTTGCTGCAGCTACCCGCGACTTTGCGATGTATCGCGAACTTGCCCCCGATAATATGCAGTTGGTGCACCAAACCAAACGCTATCACCGTCAACCGGGGTTTAATGCGCTGTTTCCCCACGATCCCGCAGTCATTCTGCACGGCCTTGCCCAAGGGTTTGGTGATGGTTTGTCCCATCCGAAAAATCCCAGTGAAATTTGTTTCGACGCGGTGGCGCTTATTCATCCCGAGCCGGAGATTGTCGCTGCTGTGATGCGAGCTATTCAGGCCAATGCATCGCTCAAGGTGCAGTATGTGTCTACCTCATCCGGTGAAACCCGCCGGGAAATAGTGCCTCATGCCATGGTCAATAATGGTCAGCGCTGGCATGTGCGTGCCTATGACAGACTCAACCAACAATTTACCGACTTTGTGATTAACCGGATTAAGTCAATCGGCGGCTTTGGCGAGCCTGTGGTGGGGCATGAACGCAGTGAAACCGATGCTCTCTGGCAGCGACAGCTTTGTCTGACGCTTATCCCTCATCCCTCGCTTAAGTACCCCGAAGCCATCGAGTTGGATTACGGCATGCAAAATGGTGTACTGGACATCAGTTGTCGTGCAGCTCTCGCCGGTTATTTACTGCGTCAGTGGAGTGTGGATTGCAGTCCGAGGCATCAAATCAGCTCGGGTGTGTGCCAATTGGCGCTGAAAAATCGCGAGATTCTTCGTGAAATTGAGCACAGCGGCATAGTACCCGGCGCTCAAAGCCGATAATCAGGAGGGGGGCTCCCCAGTCAATAAGGCTGGAGGGCTTGGCGCTTCTTTGCTAAGCTCCTGCGGTTTTTTATTAATGACACTAGGACTATTCATGGAAATCAAAGACGATCTGGTGGTGCAGTTCAACTACACCCTGCGTGACGAGAAAGGCGAAGTAATTGAGACCAACGAAGGGCACGACCCGATCGCTTACCTGCACGGTCACGACAACATGATGCCCGGCGTTGAAAATGCCATCGCAGGCAAAAAGGTGGGTGATAAGTTCAGTGTGACACTGCCGGCCAGCGAAACCTATGGCGAGCGTATCGAAAATGCTGAGCAGCGTGTGCCATCCAAACATCTGATGGGTGCCAAGGTATGGAAACCCGGTATGCGTGCCATCATTAACACCGATCAGGGTCAGCGTCAGGTGACTGTGGTTAAGGTGGGTAAGTTTATGGTTACCGTGGATATCAACCACCCACTGGCAGGCCGTGAGCTGACATTCGACATCGAAATTGTTGACGCCCGTGAAGCCAGCGCAGAAGAAATTGCCCATGGTCACGCCCACGGCGTCGGTGGCCATCACCACTGATACTGGATGTTCTTTAATAAAAAGCCGAGGTCAATGAGCCTCGGCTTTTTATTTGTACGCGGAGACTATGTTAGCAGCTGGGTGAAATGTTACCCAGTGGAATGGATGTAAATATAATGTTATTACTCGTGCATTGCTAATAATGTGCCACCACTCTGAAACCTCCGTGAAACCTCCGGCAGGGCAGCAATCTCAATGCGTGTAACACGAATAATCGATTGCTACTAATACCTTTCACTAAAATACCCGCTGTTTTGCCACTGTGGTCAATTATTTAGATGTGTGTAGTCACAATGTGTAACTACATATTTACAAAGTTGTGCGTTTCTGAGGAGAAGAATTTGGTTGGATTGGTCAGTTTTTTGAAGGCATTTTCTATTTTATATTTTTAAATTCAATTAGATGGGTGGCTTTAGTGAGTGTGTTCATTCTCAAGTTTGCGCCGCATTTTATTGCTTTAAGGTTAAATTAATATTTTCTGTTGATGAATATGTTTTTCCAATGATGTTGCCATGTAAATAAATGTGAAGATATAGTGTCACCTCAGGCGTGAAGTAACAATTTAATACGGTACGATCGCCTGTAAATAGAATCATTAGAAGAACATTAACGGGGAATGTTATGTTTAGGACAAACAGGTTGGCGAAAGCCGTGCGCACTTCGATTATCTTTGGTGCCGCAGCCGTAGCTTACAATGCTTATGCAGCAGAAGAACCGAAGTTGAACAGTGATGCCGCTGTAGAAGCTTCATTGGAAGAAGAAGAAGTTCAAGAGCGTGTGGTGGTTACAGGCTCTCGTATCCGTAAAGCCGAATTCTCTGAAGCATCACCTATTCAGGTGATCAGTGGTGACATTTCGCGCGAACTGGGTTTGTTTGACGCAGGTCAGATGCTGCAGACGACAAACCAGGCCTCAGGTATCCAAATCGATAATACCTTTGGTGGTTATGTTCTGGACAACGGTCCAGGGGCTGCAACCATCGGTTTCCGTGGTTTGGGAGCTGAGCGTACTCTGGTTTTGGTAAATGGTCGTCGTATGGCACCCGCTGGTGTAGGCGGTGCGCCGACTTCACCTGACCTGAACTTGATCCCAGGTGTAATGATCCAGCGAGTAGAAAACCTGTTTGACGGTGCTTCAACCGTTTATGGTTCTGATGCTGTTGCCGGTGTTGCCAACGTAATTTTGAAAAAAGACGTTGAGGGTTTTGAGTTTAACGCTGCCTACTCACAGCCAAAAGGCGAGGGCGGTGAGGAAACTCAACTTTCTGGTATGTGGGGTACAACCATGGATAATGGTTTTATCTCCGTCGGTGTTGAGTATAACAAGCAAGAATCCCAATCATTTGGTGGTAACGATTTTACCAAGGGTTGTGAAGAACGATTCTTCTACACTGAAGATGGACGTGTGATCAATCGCTACAGCGGTATTGGTCCGACACAGAATGGTGAAGATACATGTAATATTTTCCCATTGACCAACCGTATCACTACCCAGTATTTCTGGGGAAGCCTTTACCATACTCCCGGTTACTCAAATACAGGTATTCCTAACTTCAGTGAAAGCACTATTCCAAATCAATACATAGGATTACTGCCTTCTTGGATTGCTGCTGACTCCAACGGCGATGGTATCAACGATGTGGGTATTGTTGATGGCAACGGTGATGGTTTCCTGGATTTTGATTTCCAGGATCCAATGTATGCCTATCAGCAGTCTGAATACTACAAGAGCGGCGACTATAAGAGTGGTCAGGAACGTGTATCTGCCATGGTTAACGGCGAGTACAACTTCCAGGATAGCTCTGATTCGACCTTTTATTACGAAGGTTTGTATGCCAAACGTGAAACCGACATTTTCAATCCAGGTGCTCAGATCTTTGAATGGGTGCCTGCATCTAACCCATTCAACCCTTGTGGCGTGAATGGAATAGACTGTTTGGCTATGTTGGGTGCACCTGTTGGACCTCAGCGAGTTCGTCCTATTATTAACATTCGTGGTGACCGTGACCTGACGAAAGTAGAAGTTGAACAGTATCGCGTGGTTGCCGGTGTAACAGGAAACTTGCCGGTATTTGAGGCAATTGGCCTCGACAATTGGTACTACGATTTCTACGTTTCTCACAGTGCCTCTAAGGGTACTGACAAACGTGTTGGTATCAATGAAGAGCGTTTGCTGAACTCGCTGTACACCTCGGTGATGGATGCAGACGGTAATGTGACCTGTGGTGATGGTAGCGACGGTTGCGTACCAGTTAATCTCTTTGCGTCAAACATTTTCCAAGCCGGTGGCGGTACTTTGACCGAAGCAGAAGCAAACTATCTGTTCATGGACCGTACCATGGAGACTAAGGTTGACCAGACTGTCATCAGTGGTTTCGTTGGTGGTGATCTGTTCAACTTGCCTTGGAACAACGAGCCAGTAAGTACCGTATTCGGTATGGAATGGCGTGAAGATTCTATTGAGTCTAACCCAAATGCCGCAGCGGCTGATGGTTTGTTGTGGGGTTACTTTGCTGACCAAGGTGCTGACGGTTCCCGTCGTCTGAAAGAAGCTTTTGCCGAATTGGACTTCCCATTGGTGCGTGGTATGCCTGGCGTTGAAGAGCTGACACTTACCGCATCTGGCCGCATCTCAGACGAAAGTTTTTACGACGCAGCAACAACATATAGCCTGAAAGCTGTATACCGACCTGTAGAGTGGGTAACTGTTCGTGGCACGCAAGGCACCTCTTATCGTGCTCCAAACTTACGTGAACGTTTCCTCAATGGTACATCAGGTTTTAATACGGTAAGCGATCCTTGTGTGGTTCCGGTTGATGCACGTATTTCAGACCCTCTGAACCCTAATGCACCTATCTCCTACGATCCAACAAATGACGATCGAGATGCATCTGTTCTGCAGGCTTGTCGTAATGCAGGTGTTGATCCAACTGCATTGGGCCTTGGTGGTGATGGTTCTGCACCGTACACTTCCAATTACAGTGCAGAAGTTGTCACTGGTGGTTCAACAGGCTTGGCAGAAGAAACCTCTACAGCCAAAACTTATGGCTTGATCGTTGAACAGCCATTCTCAGATGATTTCAATTTGACACTGTCTGCTACGCGTTTTGATATCGAGGTAACCAACAGTATTGCTGAACCTTCATCCGCGTACAGTATCAATCAATGTTACAGTGCTGATGGTAACGAAGCTTTCTGTAGCCGTATTGACCGAGGCTCCAACGGTCAGATCGATTTGGTCGATGCCAGCTTCATCAACATTGGTTTGTTGACCTCAAAAGGTTGGGATTACAACCTGTTCTATAGCCAAGAGTTTGTGGTTATGGAAAACAGCTTCGACGTGTCTCTGGATATTCAGGCGACGCAAATGACCGAATCTCTGTACGATGTATTGGGGACAGTGGACGACAATCTGGGTGAGCCGGACGTGCCTGAGTGGCGTGCCAGTGCACTGCTGCGCTTGGAATACCAAGACTTCAGCTTTAACTGGCAAACTCGTTTCATCGGTTCTGGTGTAGAAGACTACGATCCAGAGACTGATGGTGACAAGTTTGTTGAAGACACTGTAGCCTGTACCGGTATGACCAATGCTGATGGTAGCCCATTGCTTTGTCGTCCTGTTGACTACACAGAAGACTATTGGGTTCACAACTTGTCTCTGGCCTACACCATGGACAACTACGAGTTCAGTGTAGGTGTACGCAACGTGTTCAACGATGCTCCGCCAAAAGTTGACCCAGACGGCTCGTTCTCCAACACCAACATCCCACTGGGTGTAGGTTATGCTCAGCCACGCACCGTGTTTGTTAACTTTGGTGCTAAGTTCTGATAGATGTTCAACAAATGCTGAACATGATTATGAGTAAACGATGAAAAATGGCCCTGCGGGGCCATTTTTTTCGAAAGGAATTACAGAATTAAGGACGGTTAAATGAAGAAGTTTCTGTTAAGCCTTACCGCAGTTACCTGCATGGCATCACAGCCACTCTATGCGGAGCCAGTGACTGCGCAGTCACAAGCCGTGAGCACTATTGAAGCCTTTTCTACTGCGCCTCTTATTCGCAGTGTTGCTGTTTCAAGCGACGGAACCAAAGTAGCCATCATCCGGGCCACGTCGAAGGAAGGTGACTATGTGATTGAAATCCGCGACACGAGCAAACTCGATGCCCAACCAATCGTTTTGGGAGCAAATCGTATGATGGTTTCGGGTGTCGTGTGGCTTAACAATGACAAGATTGGCGTAATGTTCCGTCAGATCTTGAAAGATGGTGCCAGAAGGTATTGGGTAAACCGATTTGCAATTACCGATGCAGATGGGAAAGGAGATTGGTTAATTCCGTTTCAAAACAATCCCCGCGCAGGTTTTTCTATCCTGAATACCTTGCCTGATAACAAGGATGAAATCCTGGTTGAAACCGACCTGAACAACAACTACAAGCCTGATGTTGTCCGTTTTAACGTAAATAATGGTCGCACAGTCTCAGTTCTTCGAGGCAGTGACAAAATTTCTGGTGGTTATATCTCAGATGCAGATGGTGATGTACGCGCTGCGACAGGCTGGAATTTGTCAGACAATGCCATCGACCTTTATGCCAGAGCGAAGGGCGATAGTGACTGGAAGCTCGTGAAACAGATTTCACCCAAATCCAGAGAAAGTTACAGCTTTATCGGCTTTTCAAAGGAAAATCCCGATGAAATTTATGTCAACGCCAACCAAGGGCAGGACAAAACCGGAATCTACCTTTACAACATTAAAACGGGCCAGTATTCCGAACGTCTATTCGGTTTGGAAAACGTCGATGCGGATGGCGTGATCCAGAAAAAAGACGGTAGCTTGGTTGGATTTGGTTATTCAGCAAAATGGCCTCAGCGCTATCTTACCGATGCCAATGAACAAGCAATTTATGATGGATTGGATAAACTGTTTGAAGGCAAGTTTGTTTCCATTATTAGCCGTTCTAATGATGACTCAGTCATGGTGGTCAGTGCGTCATCCGACAAGGATCCTGGGACTTATTACCTTGTTTTAAACAAAAGTAAAATTGAAACCATCGGCAGTAAGTTGCCCTTTGTCGACCAAGAAAAACTTGGTAGCGTCAAATACATCTCTTACAAAGCCCGTGATGGCCGTAAAGTCTACGCATATGTCACTCTTCCAAAAGGAAAAGGACCGTTTCCTGCGGTAGTATTGCCACATGGTGGCCCTTGGGTTCGAGACACAATCGTATTTGACGATTGGGCGCAATTACTGGCTTCCAATGGTTATGTTGTTATCCAGCCCAACTACCGAGGTTCAACCGGTTATGGTATCGAGCACTGGACTGCGGGTGACAACAATTGGGGCCTGAAAATGCAGGACGACCTTGATGATGCTGCCATGTATCTGGTTGAAAAAGGACTGGCCACCAAGGACAAGTTGGCCATGTTTGGTTGGAGTTATGGTGGTTACGCCGCTTTCGCCGCGTCAATGCGCGATAATAACATTTACCAGTGTACTGTTGCCGGAGCGGGTGTCAGCGATTTAAGTAAAATCAATGCAACCTTGAACGAAAATCGGTTCTTAAGCCGTCTGCAACGTCCAACAATCACGGGTGTTTCACCTCTTTCACAGGTTGAGAAAGTCAATGTGCCAATACTCGTGGTACACGGTGATATCGATGGACGTGTGCCAGTTGCCCACAGCCGTGAGTTTGTAGAAAAACTCAAGGATTTGAAAAAGGATCATAAATACGTTGAGCTGGTGGACGCTGATCACTTTTCAGACACTTTGTTTTATGAACATAAAATGGCGTTTTACTCAGAACTTATTGATTGGTTAGACAATAAGTGCGGTCTGAAGTAACACAATAACTCTGATAAAAGCCCGGCAATTGCCGGGCTTTTTGATGCAAGAGCATTACACATAGTGTTCAGACACAATCACACTTTTTGATCATGGTGATTTGAAATATTCTTCTAAAAAAACAAGACTACCAGTTATCCCATCTTCAAAGCCGTAACGCGTGCCGTACCAAACCACGAAAGCGGCTTTTCTTAAAGCATGAAACTGGATGCGGTGATTGAGCGTCTGTGGCTGCAGCGATTGCCAATGGTCTTCCCCTGACGTGTGTCGATAGGCAGAAAATAAGTCGTGCATAAACTCGCTGGGACTGCGACGCCATAACGGGGCAAAGTCCATGGCAGGATCACCCAGGCATACATCCGAAAAATCAAGCACACCAGTGAGCTGATAATCACGGCCAAGCAGGATGTTGGCCGGGCCGAAATCACCGTGGCAAAGTCTTGATGAAAATTCAGCTTGTGTGGCGACGGTCTCCAACATCGTTATAAAGTAGGTTTGGGCGTTTTTGTAACTGTCTGCATCCACCAAAGGGCGCAGCGCCGGAAGCACACTTCCAACAAAGTCCTCATCGCCATAGGGAAAGGCCACCAACTGCGGATGTGCCAACTCTGTGGCATGAAGTTTGGCAAGTAAGGCGCCGATAGAAGCAGCAAGTGAAGTGCACATGTGGTTGTTAAGCGTGCTCAACTGCTCACTTTGCCAATCCAGCGGGCTTCCCTGCAGCTTGCGGTAGAGCATGCAATCCGCCACATGCCTGGGGGCCAGGTGCACGTTAGGCAGAATGGCTGCCGATAAGTGGCTTGACGTGTCTTTATCTATGGCGAGGCTTAAGGTCTCCAGCAGTTGTTTTTCCATCAAATAGCGGTTGGTGAGCGAGTTTCCCTCACTATCTGTAAGTCGTTTGGGGAGCCTCACAATCCAGCGGCCATTGATTTCAAGTACCAGATTACTCCAACCCTGGTTGTTGAGCTCCACCGTCAATACAGGTTCACCAATTGTCTCTACTATCCAGTCTGTCAAGGTGTCGGAAAGCTGATACAATTCAGGCCCCTTATGGTTATTAACGCAATATCGGTTGACGGGCAGACTCATGGAGGCCAGATGGTCATTAGCCACTCACAGGGTAAACTCATCCTTGCCCAAACAGAGCTTCTGTGCAGGCTTAACGGCGGCGTGCAACTCAGAGCGTTAATGGATGATATTCGTTTATTGGCCGATGCCAAACTATTGATTGCAGATGCCGGTGCCGTGAGTTGGACATTGATATTGGACGATGATGAGCAGCTGGACGCCATAGCAGCCTTTTATGGACTGGAAAAGGATAAGAGATAAAAGATGAACACAGAACAAACACCTTTGGACGCCATAGTGGTTGAACCCGCGGTACCTGCGCGTTACGCGGTAATTTGGCTCCATGGCCTTGGGGATTCCGGGGCTGGGTTTGCCCCCATAGTGCCTGCGCTTTCGCTGCCAAAGGATGCCGGTATTCGCTTTATATTCCCCCATGCGCCAGAACAGCCTGTGACCATCAACGGTGGTTATATCATGCGCGCCTGGTATGACATCAAAAGTATGGATTTGCACGATAGGGCGGATTTGGCGGGTGTGCTTGAATCAGAGCACCAGATAATGGCGCTGATTGAGGCGCAAATGGCAGCAGGTATCCCCAGTGAACGCATCCTGTTGGCCGGATTCAGTCAGGGTGGGGTAATGAGTCTTTTCTGTGGTTTGAGGTTTCATCAGCCCCTTGCTGGCGTGATGGCACTGTCATGCTACTTGCCGGGTGCCGATACCTTGCCCGAGAACTGCCATCCCGCCAATGCTTCGACCCCCATCTTGCAACACCATGGTGAGCAGGATGAGGTGGTGCCACTCTTTGCAGGCCAGATGGCCCAAAAGGCACTCCGTGATGCGGGTTATGACGTTGAATGGCAAAGTTTCAACATGGGTCATAGCGTATTACCTGCTCAGTTGATGGAGATACGTCGCTGGTTATTGGCAAAACTGGTTAATTAGTGTGCATTTGGAGTGACACTGATATGAAGGCGCACCTCAGGGTGCGTTTTTTATTTGAAACAGTCTTCAGTGTTCATTCGATGGTGCCGTAACAGGCGTCCTTTATGGTCTTCGTGTGAGTTTTTTGTGGTGTTTTTGTTAGCGTACGCCATTCATGCGTGGTGATGGTTTTTACCTGTTCTGCCAGCTGAACAAACACTTGGTAAAAATGCTGTGAAAACCTACATTTAGCTCACGAAAATTCATATTTCTGCCACAATTCCCCGTCAAAATTGCTATTATGTTGCGCGACTAAAGGCCGAAGTGCCTGGTCTGCATTTGATGATGGTTAAAATAAATAAAATCATGGGGTTGATAATATGTCACATAAACTGATGAAAGGATTGCTTGCCACTGCGGTACTGGCTGCTCTAACCGGCTGTATGGATGCCGATCCGAAAGAGCCGGTTGTACCAACGACCTGCGCTGAAGCCGGCGATGCCTGTAAGACCTTCACTGTGCTGCATACCAACGACAACCACGGTCGTTTCTGGGAAAACAAGGACGGTGAGTACGGCATGGCTGCCCGTAAGGCGCTGATTGACCAGATCCGCGGTGAAGTGGAAGGCAATGGCGGCGAAGTGCTGCTGCTTTCCGGTGGTGACATTAATACCGGCGTACCCGAGTCCGATCTGCAGGATGCAGTCCCTGATTTTATCGGTATGACCAAGATTGGTTACGATGCCATGGCTGTGGGTAACCACGAGTTTGATAACCCACTGAATATCCTTGATATGCAACGCCAGCTGGCTGACTTCCCATTCCTGTCTGCCAACATCTACAAGGCCGATGGTACCCGCTACTTCGATGCTTATAAGGTGTTCGACGTGAACGGTGTCCGTATCGCTGTTGTGGGTCTGACCACAGAAGACACTGCCAAGATTGGCAATCCTGAATTTATCAGTGAACTGACCTTTACCGATCCAAAAGAAGAAGTGGCCAAAGTTATCAAGGAAATCAAAGACGGCGATAAGGCCGATATGATTTTCGCCGTGACTCACATGGGTCACTATGCTGATGCACAAAACGGCAGCAATGCTCCTGGCGATGTGGCCATGGCTCGCAGCCTGAACAAGGGCGATCTGCAACTGGTGATTGGTGGTCACTCTCAAAACCCAGTGTGTATGGAGCCCGGTACCAACAATTACGCCGATTTCAAAGCGGGTGATGAATGTACCCCTGATCAGCAAAACGGTACCTGGATCATGCAGGCTCATGAGTGGGGCAAGTATGTTGGCCGTGCCGACTTTGAATACTTCAATGGTGAACTGCACCTGGCTGGTTACAAGCTCATCCCGGTTAACCTGAAGAAAACCGTTGAGGATGAGTCAGGCAACAAGAGTAAGGTACTGGTAGGTGATGCCATTACCCCGGATGCCGAGCTGAAAGAGCTGCTGCAGTACTATCAGGATAAAGGTCAGGCTTCTTTGGATGAAGTGATTGCTACCACAGACGATAAGCTGGAAGGCGATCGCACTATGGTACGTGGTCAGCAAACCAACCTGGGCCGTCTGCTTGCCATGGCACAGTCTGTAAAAGTGAATGCCGACGTGGGTGTAATGAACTCAGGCGGTGTGCGTGCCTCCATCGCGGCCGGTGATATCTCTTACCGTGACGTACTGACTGTACAGCCATTTGGCAACATGGTGACCTTAAGCACCATGACAGGCGCCGAGCTGACTGAGTACCTGGGCGCCGTTGCCTCTATGCAGCGTGGTTCAGGTGCATACGCTCAAATCACCGGTGTGAAAATGACAGTGGATTGTACTGCCAAAACCGTGGCCATCAGCGATGTAAACGGTAAAGGTTACGATGCCGGTGCCTCTTACACCTTTACTGTTCCAAGCTTCAACGCCGCTGGCGGTGATGGCTACCCAGTACTGGCGCCTGTTCAAACAGGTTATGTAGATGCCGACGTGCTGTACGACTTCTTCAAGCAGAAGGGCAGCATCAAGGCCGCCGATTACAACCCTATGGGTGACATCGTTTACGAAAACTCCAACAGCCCACTGGGTTGTGAAGTGACTGCTCAGTAATCCTCAGGTAGTTTCGTTAATAAAAAGCCGGCTAAGCCGGCTTTTTGATTTTATGGCCTTGAATTCTAAATCCCCAAACCCCAAATAGGTTTCAGAGCCGCTCGATGAGGGCTCAGGTATCGCCTTCGGGGATACCTTATTTCTCAGGGTGCGACCCGGTCGGCCCGCTCACTATATTGCTTATGATGAGGATATAAAGAATGCGTAATTACGATTTGACCCCACTTTACCGCAGTGCCATTGGTTTTGACCGTCTTGCCCAATTGGCCGAACATGCTGCCGCCAACAATGGCAACAATGGTTACCCCCCATACAATATCGAGCTGCTCGGTGAAAACCGTTATCGCATCACCATGGCCGTGGCAGGTTTCTCGATGGAGGAGCTTGAGATCAGCAGCGAAGGCGACAAGCTGGTTGTCAAAGGTAACAAGCAAGACAAGGGTTCAGAGCGCAAGTACCTGTATCAGGGAATTGCCGAGCGCGGATTTGAGCGCACCTTCCAGCTGGCGGATTATGTGACCGTGACTGGCGCCTATCTTGAACACGGCCTGCTGAATATCGACCTGGTGCGGGAAATCCCGGAAGCGCTGAAACCTCGCAAGATTGAAATCGGTTCACGCCCCGTGCTGGAAAATGTCGAGTAAGTCGTGATAAGGCAATCAGTGCAGTTTGGTTCCTAACCTGCCGCAATAAATACAAAACGCCAGTCTGAGACTGGCGTTTTACGTTTTACTGTATGGCGCTTCCGACGTTATGCCCGCATGGACTTATCACCGCGGGATAGGCCCACCACACCGGAGCGTGATACTTCCACCACCTTGGTGACTTCCGCCAGCGCGTTGATAAAGGCGTCCAGCTTCTCTGTGGTTCCGGCAAGCTGGATGGTGTAGTGGCTGGCGGTGACATCCACGATTTGGCCGCGGAAGATATCGGCGCTGCGTTTGATTTCTTCACGGACTTCCGACTGGGCCTTTACCTTCACCAATGCCAGCTCTCGCTCGATATGGGCCGATTCAGTGATGTTGGAGACCTTGAGCACATCAATCAGCTTGTGCAGTTGCTTTTCGATTTGCTCAAGCACCATTTCATCCGCTGCCACGGTAATATTCATTCGCGACAGGGTAGCATCGTCCGTAGGTGCCACTGTCAGACATTCGATGTTATAGCCACGCTGGGAAAACAGACCAACGACACGGGAAAGGGCACCGGGTTGGTTTTCCAAAAGTACAGATATAATTCGGCGCATCAGCTTCTCTCCGTTTTGCTCAGCCACATGTCATTCATCGCGCCCCCGCGAATTTGCATGGGGTAAACGTGCTCAGTTTCATCGACATTAATGTCTACAAACACCAGTCTGTCAGTCATCGACAGGGCTTCGGCGAGCTTGGGCTCAAGCTCCTCCGGGCGGCTGATGGTAATGCCAACATGGCCATAGGCCTCGGCAATCTTGGCAAAGTCCGGTACTGAGTCCATGTAGGAGTGGGAGTGGCGACCTGAATAAATCATGTCCTGCCACTGCTTTACCATACCCAGGAAGCGGTTGTTAAGGTTGATGATTTTTACCGGCACATCGTATTGCAGTGCGGTAGAAAGCTCTTGAATATTCATCTGGATAGAGCCATCGCCGGTGACACAGACTACGGTTTCATCGGGCATCGCCATCTTCACCCCCATGGCGGCGGGCAAACCAAAGCCCATGGTGCCCAGACCACCAGAGTTTATCCAGCGTCTTGGCTTGTCAAAGGGGTAGTACAGGGCCGCAAACATTTGATGCTGTCCCACATCGGAACTCACATAGGCATCGCCCTTGGTGAGGCGATAGAGGGTTTCTATGACTTGCTGCGGTTTGATTTTTTCACTGTTGGTCTCATAGGCCAGGCACTTGCGTGAACGCCACTGATTAATGTCATTCCACCAGCAGTCGATGGCGCCTTCATCGTTTCGCATTTCGGTGTCGCCGTCCAGCAGCGACAGCATCTCATCCAGTACCTTGTCGGCGCTGCCTACGATGGGGATGTGAGCCTGTACCGTCTTGGAGATGGATGAAGGGTCGATATCGATATGCAGCACTGTGGCGTTGGGGCAGTATTTCTGCACGTTATTGGTGGTTCGGTCATCAAAACGTACCCCAATACCAAAAATCAGATCACTGTTATGCATGGTCATGTTGGCTTCATAGGTGCCATGCATGCCCAGCATACCTATGTTGTTGGGGTGGGTGCCGGGAAAGGCGCCAAGGCCCATCAGGGTGTTGACCACTGGAATATTCAAACGCTCAGACAGTGCCAGAATTTGCTTGTCGCAGCTTGAGATAATAGCGCCGCCGCCCACATACAGTACCGGTTTTTTGGCATTGAGGAGGGCCTGCAAACCCCGGCGGATTTGGCCTTTATGACCTGTCACCGTGGGGTTGTAAGAGCGCATTTTCACTTCTGACGGGTACTCATAGTCGAACTTGAGCGCCGGGTTCAGGGTGTCTTTGGGCAAGTCCACAACCACAGGGCCTGGGCGGCCGGTAGCGGCAATGTAAAAGGCTTTTTTAATGGTTTCGGGTATTTCAGTGGGGTCTTTTACCAAAAACGAGTGTTTCACTATGGGTCTTGAGATGCCAATCATGTCGCATTCTTGAAAGGCATCGTTGCCAATCAGACTGGAAGGCACCTGGCCGGACAGGATAACCAGCGGGACCGAGTCCATATACGCCGTGGCAATGCCTGTGATGGCGTTGGTGGCGCCGGGGCCTGAGGTTACCAGTACTACGCCCACATCACCTGTGGCACGGGCATAGCCGTCGGCCATGTGTACCGCGGCCTGTTCATGGCGAACCAGAATGTGCTCTATATTTGAACTTTCATGGAGGGCATCGTAGATATCCAGTACAGAACCACCTGGATAACCGAAAATGTGTTTTACGCCTTCATCGATAAGGGATCGAACAATCATGCTGGCGCCGGAAAGCTTTTCCATTCGTGCATCCTCAAAAAGATACCGTTACGGTAAACAGTACTTGTTACAGCGACGGTAATCGCTCTAAAACCAAGCTCCTGGGGTACCAGAAACTCGCTCAATTGCCCGGATTCCGGTAAGAAACGCTCACTTGGGTGAAGCGGGCTGGGCAACTGTCACAGACGGACAGACGTCCATCTTTCAAAAAAGATTGGTTAAATTCAAGCCTGAATTCAAAAAAAACAACGAACTTAAAGAAAATTCAACATCAGCGGGGAAAGAGGACGGGCGTTAGCGTGCGGGGATGTGTAAGCATTTTGTTTATAAAGTAATGAATTATAAGGTAAATAAATCGCTTTCAGGCCGGATGTACGGGATTTGGCCTGAAAGCAAGCAATTGCAGATTATTCAATCGAGGTGCGTCTGGCGAGGTGCTGACAGGCACCGGCCAGCAGTACGGCAAACAACATCAGTGCCGAAAATGGCAGGGCAGTGCCTGTGTAAAATGCAGCCAGCAAAGGCCCGGCCAATGCACCAATCCCAAATCTGAGGGTGCCTATCACGGCGGTTGCAGTGCCGGTTTCCCGCTGAAACTTGAGCAGCACAATAGCGTCAGCATTCACCGACATAATGCCGAGGCAAGCCATCAAGGGGACCAGCGTCAGCAGAGTACCATACAGCCCCAGTTCAATGGTGTTAGCGGCGCACAGCAGCAGGGCGAATACCAGACCGCACAGGGTCGAGGCTCTAAGTAGCCGCAGCGAGCCGAAACGACCCACAATCCGGGAGTTGAGAATATTGGCGAGCATCAGGGCGCCCACATTTGATGCAAACACCATGGCAAAATGCTGACTGTCCAGCCCGTAAACCTCCATAAACACAAAGGGAGAGGCGGTGAGGTAGCAGAAAAACGCGAAGGAGGTGAGTACGCCGCTGGCGATAAAACCCTTCACTCCGGCGCGGGTCAGTACGGTGCGATAGGCTTCAATAAAACCGGGTCTTTGATGCTTTTCGGTTTTTACCTCAGGAATTTGTAAGCCGAAATATACCAACGTCAGCGCAAGCAGCGCATAGCCCGAGAGAACATAGAAAATCATCTCCCAATGGCTGAAGCCAAGAATAAAGCTGCCGATACTGGGGGCAATCAAGGGCGCCAGCATCATAATAAGGCTCACATAGGACATGCCCTTGGCCGTATTGTCCCCATAGAGAATTTTTACATAGCCGGGTACCACCACAGTGGCGGCCGAGCCTATCATGGCCTGCACAAAACGCAGCCCAAAAAAGGCGTCGGGTGTGCTGACATGGGACAGGAGCAAGCTGCAAATCCCAAAACCGGTAAGACCAAACAGCACCAGCGGACGGCGGCCGTATCTGTCTGCCATTGGGCCAAAAAGCAACAAGCCACAGGCGTATCCGGCAAGGTACACACTGAGACTCTGCTGCACATGGGTAACATCCGAGCCCAGACTCAGCGCAATGACCGACATCGCCGGCAAATACATATCAATGGCCAGCGGCGTAATGGCCACAATGGCGGCCAGCAAGGGAATTAAAAAGGCCCGGTTGAGCCCTGATGTGCGTGCTTGCGCTTCTGTCGGTGAACCCACTGTTACCTCTCGTGGTGAAAATGAATAATCAGGCGATAAAGCTATGTGCGGCGGCTCCCCAGCCGCGGCGAATCTCCGATCCTAGGTGACTGAGCCCGCAACTGCCAGCACCGCCGGGAGAGACAATTGAAAGCAATTGTTGCCTCACAATGGCTTTGTCCGCAGCCATTGCATGGGGTGTACATTTAAACCACGGCAATGCCCTGATTGAGGACGTCGGTCAGGGTGCTTTGTATCCTGTCGAATACCTCATCTTCTTCGCCCCGTGGAATACGACCCAGGCTGAATCTGATCCCGTTTGCCGGTCCGCCAAAGTCGGCGAGGCTGCGGGCCAGTATGCCTTTGGCGGCAAGCGCCGCTATTACATTACTGGCCCTGAAACCTTCTGGCAGTGTCAGGCGGCCGTTGAGCCCCCGACTTTTGGCCTCCAAATCGAGGGACTCTGCCATGGTCAAAAATCGCTGTTGCAGTGAGGCTATCCAGGCATCTCTGTGTTGGTGAATGCCCCCCGAGCGAATAAGTTCACAGCCAATTTCAATCAGCAGCGGCGACACCATCCAGCAGTGGGCATGTATGATGCGATTGACCCTGGGCTGCAATCTTGCGGGCAGCAACATAAAGCCAAATCGAATACCACCGGCAAACCGCTTCGACAGACTGCTCAAATACACCACAGATTGTGCATCGGCGGCCAGTTGCCAAATGGGGGCGCTCCACTCCTGTGATGTGCAGTAATTCACATCATCTTCAATAATGATGATGTCGTGGGCTCTGGCAAGGGCCAGAATGCGTTGCCGCTGCGCACCACTGTAGCCGATGCAGCCGGGATTCTGGCTGTTAGGGGTCAGATAAATGGCCTTGGGTTTGTGTTTATCGATGCAGGCGGCAAGTTCATCCAGATTAAGACCATCATCCAGTAATGACACGCCGCACAGATTCAGGCTCAGGGCTTCGGCGGCGCGATTCAACCCCGGATAACACCAGGCCTCATGTAATACCCAGTCGCCAGGTTCACATATAGCCGCGAGTGCGGCAAACAGCCCTTGCTGTGCCCCATGGGTAAAAACGAGCTTCCCCCCAAAATCATCGACGCCGGAGCGGGCTAAAAACGTCAGCACAGTTTCTTGCTGCGCCTCAAGATTTGCCGTGTGGTAATCAAGCAGACCAGCCAAGCGAACCGGGTCGCGCCCCATGCGGCTCATCACTTCTCCGAGGAAAGCGGCCTGGTCGGTTACCGCCTGCTGGCAGGTTGCCAAATCCAGGGGGCCCGTGCTTTTGGGCTCCGCCATGCGTACATAAGTGCCATCACCTACACGCGCCTCCACCCAACCGCGATAAATGGCTTTGGTATAAGCGCGGGTGACTGTGCCCAGGGTGACGCCCAGTGCATCGGCGAGTCGGCGCTGAGGCGGCAGTTTGGAACCCGGCGCCAGTTCTCCCCGGGTAATGGCGTCACCTATGGCATTGGCCAGCTGTTCATACTTACTGCCACTGAAGTTTTCCAGCGTAGGCGTCCAAATTGTACGCATGACAATATTCCGATTGATCTGTTTTGTTGGGGCTATAGTATGGCAATAATTGCTCGGAATCACCCTTTTATTGTATCCATACAATTTGGAGTTTGTTTCATGGAAATGACCCTGACGGCATTGACCCTCTCTGCCGCTGTATTTTGCGCCACTATGACCATGACCCCCGGCCCCAACAACCTGTTACTGGCCCAGTCAGGGGCAACCTTCGGTGTGCGTCAAAGTGTTCGCCATATTGTCGGGATAAGGTTGGGCACAACCTCACTGCATCTGGCCATGCTGCTTGGGCTCGGCGCCTTGTTTGAAGGGTTCCCGCTGCTGCATCAGTTCCTTAAAACCGTGTCACTGGCGTATCTTTTATGGCTTGCCTTTAAAATTGCCACCGCGCCTACCGCGGAGCAATCTGCATCCCAGCGGATTAAGCCCATGGGACTCATGGAAGCGGCAATGTTCCAATGGATCAATCCCAAGAGTTGGCTCGCCGTGATGACACTGTGCAGCGCTTTTACACTCGCGGGAGACCAGTACTGGCTCAGTGCGCTGGTGATGGTGCTGGTATTTAACATAGTTGGATTGCCGGCATCTTTTACCTGGGTGGTCTTGGGGCAAGCCATTGGCCGTTTTTTGCACACGCCGGGGCGTCAGCGTACGTTTAACCAGCTGATGGCGCTGGCCTTGCTGCTGACGTTGCCAATGATACTGATGTAGTCAATGGATTTATTTTTACTGGCAGGGATAGACAAACTAAGCTAATTCAACGATAAGGCAGGGAATGGATGAATCGAAAGGAGTCTGTGTGTCTCGTTTGTTGTCCCTGATGCCGGGTCTGGCATCATTTAAAGACTACCGCAAAGAATGGTTCAAAGATGATGTGCGTGCGGCATTCTCTGTGAGTGCCGTGGCGCTGCCGGTGGCCATTGCCTATGCGCAGCTTACTGGGGTGAACGCCCTGGTGGGCCTGTATTCCTGTGTGCTGCCCATGATGGTTTACGCCCTGTTTGGTACCTCCCGTCAGTTAATCGTGGGGCCCGATGCAGCCACCTGTGCCGTGGTGGCCGCTGTGGTGACACCGCTGGCAGCGGGCGACAGTATCAAACACTGGCAGCTGGCCATGACCATGACCGCCATGACGGGATTCTGGTGTCTTATCGCCAGTCGTTTCAAATTGGGGGTACTGGCCGATTTTCTGTCAAAACCCATCTTAATGGGGCTGTTAAACGGTGTGGCCATCACCATTATTGTGGGTCAGGCCTCAAAGATCCTCGGCTTCAGCTTTGACGAGCGCTATTTGCTTGACCGTATCGCTGCCGCGCCCGGATATCTGTCGCAAATTCACTGGGCCACCCTGGCGATGAGCCTGGGAGCCGTGCTGATCTTCCTTTTGGTTAAACGTTTCAGGCCCACTTGGCCAGCCGCCATGTTGGTGATTGTGGTGTCTACTCTGGTGGCATGGGCGGCAAATCTGGAGCAGTTTGATGTGGCGCTGGTGGGGGATGTAAGCATCAATATGCCGGCATTTCAGATGCCAGCCTTTGATATTGGTATTGCCCGGGAATTGGTCATGCCAGCCCTTAACCTCGCCATGGTCAGCTTTGTAAGCATGATGCTCACGGCGAGAAGTTTTGCTGCAAAAAATGGCTATGATATTGACCCTGATAAAGAATTCAGGGCCTTGGGTATTGCCAACATCGCCTCCGCATTGTCTCAGGGTTTTGCGGTGAGCGGCGCTGATTCCCGTACGGCGGTGAATGACGCCAGTGGTGGCAAGACGCAATTGGTGTCGCTGATTGCCGCGCTTATCATAGGCATAATTGCCTGGCTCTTTACCGCGCCTCTGGCCTTTATTCCCTCGGCGGCGCTGGGGGTTGTGCTGGTGGTGGCATCCTGGTCGTTGCTGGATCTTAAAACCCTGTGGAAGCTCAGAAAGCGCGATCAAAGGGCGTTTTTACTGGCCATGACCACCTTTGTGGCCGTGTTGCTGATTGGCGTTATTCCCGGTATTACTCTGGCGGTACTCTTGGGGCTGTTTCAGTTTTTGCAGGTGGTTATGCGCCCGAGCGACCAGTGCCTTGGACTCGATGCCAAGGGCACGCTGCGAAGCCTCGACGGCAGCGACAAAGCCGTGGCCGTGCCCGGGGTATTTATCTACCGTTTTAACTCGCCGTTGACCTACTTTAATGCCAGCTATTTCAAACGACGTCTTTTGGAGCGTATCGCCGCAGAGCCGGAAACTCCTGAATGCGTGATTATTGATGCGGTGCCGTGCTTTACTCACCCGGATATCAGTGTGATGGCCATGCTGTCTGACTTATATGCATTGCTGAAACGCAGACATATCCGGCTGATTTTGGCTGGCCGCAAGCGGCAGTTGTTGTCCTGGTGTGAGGCGCAGGGCATACCGACGGGGGAAGGAGGGTTGCTTATCCGCTCTGACCTCTATCTTGCACTCAAGATGAATCAGGCATATAAGCAGGCTCTGGCGGATGGCCAGGCGCCGGTACTCAAGCGACCTGTGGATTTGGACCTGGTGCTGGAACACAGCCATCTGTAACAAAAAAGCCCCGGAACCCGGGGCTTTTTTGTACAACAGGATTAATCTCTGCCAAGCATATCGCAGGGGATAAGCCCTTGATAAAAATAATAACCGGCAGGACCCAATCCAAGACTCAATGCGCACCAGAGGCATTTTTGCCCCTGACTGATTTTGGCTTCACTGCACAGAGCCTTGTATCCAAAAAGACAATGCAGCGCTACCAATAGCAGCAACAGCAACAAGATGGTGATTTCCATATACTCAATACCTTAAAACAAGTCCGTTAAGGTGACGCTTCTTGCGTTTTCCCCAAAATAACAGCAGGTTCCGTTTTTATCGCACTAATTTACCTGACGATGTACGTATTTGCCAATACACAACCCCATCGCAGTGAAACCTTTTGAACGCCCATCCCCAAGATTATTACCTGAGGTTTGGTGCGCCGATTAAAATTGTAGCGATTTTGGCGGTGAAGTACCAATAACAACAGTAAAAATGTGGGAAAGGTCCCCATTCGGCCCTGGGCTGCAGATGAACCAACCCGAGCCTGTTGGGGGCGCTTTGGTTAAATGTTTGTCTGGTATGGAATCGCCTGCCGGCCAGTGGCGTGAGGAGTGCAAGTCAGTTGGTACGTGGCGAGCCTTTATACCAACAGGCGATGTATCAGTCTTCGTCAGCGGGAGAGGGAAGCTCGCTGTCCAGTCTTAGAATAAGGCCAAGCTGGCCCAAATGTTTCTTCTCTCGTTTCAAATCTTTAAGCAGCAGATCAACCCGTGCGCTTTGCTCGGGGATAACCGCCAACTCATTGGTATCCAATACAGCGCAGCTCAGGCGCAATGAACGGGCGACCCGGCCGAGATTTACCAGGATTGCAAGACGCAACAAACACAAGAGTTTTACCAGTACTTCACGGCGACCATCGGGCAGGGCATTGATGGTATCAAACTGCGGCTTTTTACACTGGTTGCCGATTAACATCGCCAAGTCCTGCTGCAAGTCCTGACTGAAACCGGGAAGGTCACTGTTGGCGATGATGTAGGCCCCGTGCTTGTGGTAAGCACGGGAATTGATGTGAATGCCGATTTCATGCAATGAAGCGGCGTAAGACAGGAGCCGGGCAAAGGGACGGATTTGCCAGCTGTCGGCCACGCTGTCAAAAAGTGCCATGGCGGTGTTACGCACCCTGGCACCGTGCTTGGTATCCACATGATAGAGGTTGGCGATGCTCTCTACCGTGCGGTGACGAATATCCTGTGACTGGTCGATTTGGGCAAGCTCGTACAGCACGCCTTCCCGCAGCGCCGCAGGGGTGGGCTCCAGCTGTTCTATGGCAAGTCGCCGGAAAAAACTGATAAGAATCGCAAGTCCGGCAGGCACCAGAGTGATGCGCTTTTTATCAATATTGGTAAATTGCAACGCATCCACATGACCTGCCTGGACCAACTTGAGTTTCAGCTCTTTTAGCCTTGGCAGGGTGACAGTTTCATCGCCAAAACTTTCAAGCAATGCTTCACAGATGGCTTTGACTGACCCCGAGCTGCCCAGCACCAAGTCCCAACGACCATCGAAATAGTCTTTTGAGAGTGATGAAAACTGCTTATCGGCGGCAGTTTGCGCAGCGCGAAAGGCACTTAGGGTGAGCTGACCATCGGAAAAGAAGCGCTCGTTATAGCTCACGCAACCACAACGAAGGCTTGAGAGCATTACAGGCTGATTCTTTTCACCAATCACCACCTCGGTGGAGCCACCGCCGATATCGATAATCAGGTTATGTTTGGCGAGCACTTGGCTTTGGGCGATGCCCGAATAGATAAGTCGCGCTTCTTCGTGGCCGGAAATCACCTCGATGGGATAGGGGATCACCGTCAGTGCCGCTTTTAAAAATTTGTCTCGATTGCGGGCGACCCTCAGGGTGTGGGTTGCTACCAGTCTCACCTGGGTTTCGCACAAGCCTGAAAACCGTTGACTGAAATTGCGCAGACACTCGAGGCCCCGACCGATGGCTTCATCGGATAAATAGCCTTCCGGACTCAGGCCCTGAGCCAACTGTACCTGTGCTTTTTCTTTATGCAGAATTTGCAAACTGCCGTCTTGCTCACGGGCAATCATCAAATGGAAGCTGTTCGAACCCATATCGATAGCAACGAAGTGTCGCTGGTTTGATGATGACAAGCTGTTTCTCCCTCGTGGATCAGCTGGTGACCGGCAGATCCCTGTTATCTTCTTGCTCTGCAATCGGCGCGGATTCGCTCTTTAAGGCTTCTGCCTCGGCGTCGATACGCGCCTTGAGAAGTTTTTCATAGTGGCAAAGATACTGGTATATCGCCAATTGGGAGCGTACTTTACGTTTATTTCCCCGGTGACGGTAGGGGTTGCTCTGCTCTTTGTTGATTATTCGGGCTTTGGTATTGTCCGATAGCTGAAGGGCCAATATGTCCATCACCATCTGTTTCAACTGAGGGTCGTAAATCGGTGTGGTTACCTCGATACGGCTGTCAATATTGCGGCTCATCCAGTCGGCAGAGCAGAGGAAGAGTTTATTTTCACCACCGGCGTGAAACAGCATGACCCGTGAGTGCTCCAGGAACCTGTCGACAATACTGATGACATCGATATTGTCACTGATCCCGGGAATTTGTGGCACCAATGAGCACATACCGCGAATGATCAGCCGAATTTTCACCCCGGCCATGGAGGCATCGTACAGCTTGCCGATAAGCTGCTCATCGACCAGGTTGTTGAGTTTCAATGTGATCCCGGCCTTGCCGCCCATTCGGGCATTGAGGATTTCATCCTCAATCAATGAGATGAGTTTCTGGCGGGCATCGAAGGGGGAGACAATCAGGTGTTTGAAGTTATCACGCCGGTATGGATGCTCAATTAAATCAAATACCTGCTCAACTTCGCGCGCGATTTCCTGATTGGCGGTAAACAGGGATAAATCCGTATATACCTTGGCGGTGCCTTCGTTGAAGTTACCCGAGCCCACGTGGCAGTAGAGGCGGGTTTCGCCGTGTTCTTCTCGGCCGATGAGACAGAGCTTGGAGTGTACCTTCAGGCTTGGGATCCCATGGTGTACCTTGACGCCGGATTCTGCCAGTATGCGGGTCCATTCGATGTTGTGCTCTTCATCAAAACGGGCCCGTAGCTCAATCACTGCCGTCACCTGTTTACCGTTTTTCACCGCATCAATCAGCGACTGCATCACCCGCGATTTTTTCGCCACCCGGTAGAGATTGATTTTGATGAATTTCACCGCGGGGTCAAAGGCCGCCTGACGCACCAGCTCGGTGAAGTGTGAAAACTTGTGGTAGGGGTAGTTGAGCATAATGTCGCCGCGGGCGATGGCATCGAAGCTGTTGCCACAGCGCTGAAAGCCGGCGCTGTCCAGGGCGTGAATCTTGTCGTTTTCAAGATACTTGCGACCCGGGTTTGGGAAGGCGATAAAGTCTTTAAAGCTGTGATAGCGGCCACCGGGTACCAGACACTCGGTGGAGCTGATCCCAAGCTGCTCTTTAAGCATCACCAGCATGTGCTCTGGCATGTCTTTGTCGTATACCAAGCGCACCGGCTCGGCGGTGAGGCGTTTTTTCAGGCCGCGGGTCATTTTTTCCAGCTGGCTTTGGTCCAGTTCGTCAATCACGTCAAAGTCGGCATCGCGGGTCAGTTTCATCGAATACGCATCTATGCTCTCGTACTCGAAAAACGGCGAAAAAAGGTCGTTCAGACAGTGGCGAATGATGTTATCAAGCAGAATGAGGTGCTTTTTCGCCTTGGATTTTTCAGTGGGCAATTCGATAAAGCGAGGAACGTTTTTGGTCGGCACTTCCACCAATGCATATTGCCTGCGGTCTTTACTGTGTAAGCACACGGCAAGGTAGGTGGCGTTATCGGTGATATGTTTGACCAAAGCCCTGTGGTTACTGACGATAAGGGGCGCTATATGGCGTTTTAACTGGTCGCGGAAGTGCGACTTGAGCCACTGGCTTTGAAAGTCGCTCAGCTGAGATTCATTGATAAGCAGTATGTTGCGCCGCACCAGCTCACGCATCAATTCGCCATAAATGATGTCGAATCTTTCCTGCAGGGTGAGCACACGGGTTTGAATTTTTGCCATCAGGTGACGGCTGTTGTTACGGCCATCCTGCAGGCTGGAGAGCAAAATGCCCCTGCGAACAGATGCGACCCGCACCCGGAAGAATTCGTCCATATTGCTGGAAAAAATCCCCAGGAACCTGATCCGCTCAACAAGAGGCACTTCGGGGTCGCAGGCTTCCTGCAACACTCGTTCGTTGAAAGACAGCCAGGAAAGCTCCTTGTCGATAAACATCTTGTCTGTATTGGGAGACACTCGAAAACTCCTTTGAGCGTGTGATGCAGCCATGCCAGCGAATGTCGCCGGGCCAGCACACGATAACAGTCATTTGTCGTGCTGGGAACCCGGGGGTGTCACTGAAGCAAAATCAGTAACAAGTGATTGGCTTTATTGAAAATAATAGCCCAGTCGCTGAGATTACTTCAACAATATGTCAGATTTGTGAACCGGCTGCTGTCGCCGCTCGTCTTGGCACTGCTATCAACTTCATCATCAGAAAATCCCAGCATTTGAATACAGGACTGACGCCGCATTACCCGCTGAAATTTACCCCATAAAGCCGCCTTTTGCTTTTCAGTCGGGGGCGTTTTTGCTACCTTGGACGGCTTTTTTATTCGCTTGGAGAAATCGGGTGTTTGCAGGATTTGACTATGGCAGTGCCAACTGCGCCATGGCGGTATGTGAAGGGGACTCAGTACGTCTGCTGCCCATCGGAGATTCAGGTGGCCAATATCTGATGTCGGTGGTGTATGCGCTGGATGTCAGTTTCATCACCGAGGCGGTGTGTCAGCGTTTACCCGATAATCAAGCCAGGGCGCTGGTGCAAAAACGTGGGGCTGAACTTGCCCGCGCCCGACGCATGCGTCAGGAACTGGATTTAACCGCAACTGATGACACTGTGTTCATCGGAGAGGCGGCACTGAAAGCCTATCTGGATACCCCCGAAGAAGGCTTTTTTGTGCGTTCACCCAAATCCTTTTTGGGCGCAACCGGCCTGCGCCCTGAGCAGGTGGCTCTGTTTGAAGACATAGTTACCCTGATGATGCTTGAAGTGAAAGGCCGCGCCGATGCGTTGCTGCAAAACCCTGTGACTCACGCCGTTATCGGTCGGCCGGTTAACTTTCAGGGTATTGGCGGTGAAGAGGCCAATATTCAGGCCCAGAGTATTCTGCAAATTGCCGCCATGAGAGCGGGTTTCACTCAAGTGTCATTCCTGTTCGAACCCCTCGCGGCTGCCTTTGATTTTGAATCGTCCCTCGAGGCAGACAAGCGGGTATTGGTGGTGGACGTAGGCGGCGGTACCACAGATTGCTCTTTGGTGACCATGGGACCCAATAAACGCAGCCAAACCGAGCGCAGCGAAGACTGCCTTGGCCACAGTGGCCAGCGTATTGGCGGAAACGATTTGGATATTGCGCTTGCCATGGAGTGCCTGATGCCCCATTACGGCCTTGGCGATATGCTGAGTACGGGTAAACCCATGCCAAGACAAATGTTCTGGCAGGCGGTGGCCATTAACGATGTGGGGGCGCAGCGCGACTTTTTCTCCCTGAGTTATGCCACGGCCATTAAAGAACTCAGAAAAGACGCCATTAACCCCGATGCCCTCGACCGATTGGCCAGGCTTAGACGAGACCAGCAACACTGCCAGTTGGTGAAACTGGCTGAACTTGCCAAAATTGACCTGAGCGGTGAAGAGCTCACTCAGGTTGAACACCCCGATGGAGCACACACCAGTGTTGCTGCTGATGCGTTCGGTCTTGCGATTGCGCCCCTGGTGCAGCGTATCGGTGAACTGATGAGAGCCGCGGTGGGGGACGAGTCTTCCCCGGATCTGATTTATGTCACCGGTGGCAGTAGTCGTTGCCCGCAGGTGGCAAGCAGCATCGCAGCCGTGTATCCCGGGGTTGAGGTGGTGCAGGGCGACAGCTTTGGCTCAGTCACCGCCGGGCTTGCCCGCCGGGCGGCATTGGAATTTGCCTGATTAAGGGAAAAGGAGGCTATATGGAACTCAGCTGGATGAAAAAAATCGCCTTATTTGGTCTTGCCATCTTGGTACTCTTGGGGTGTGGCGATGATGTGGGGAAGGTGAGCCTCGGGCTTTTTACCACCAAGGATGTGGTGATTGACGCCAGGCAAGATCCCAAGGTGCCGGGGGTGACCTGTCATATCAGCCGGGTGGAAGCCGATTTATCCCTGGCTGACCCGTCTGACATGTCCATATCCTGCCGCCAGACCGGCCCCATTCTGGCCTCCCAGATTGCCGACATCGACAAAAGCAAAAACGGTGAAGTGGTGTTTTCAAGCTCCCTCAGTGTGCTCTTTAAAACCCTGAAAGTTCGCCGTATCTATGATGCTGGCTCGCAAACTCTGATGTATCTTTCCTATTCCACCAAAGAAACCTCTGGCAGCCACAAGCACTCGCTCTCAACCGTGCCGCTATACGGCACCCAAGCCTGGCAGCAGGGGGAGATGAAGCCCGTGCCCTCGGGTAATTAACCTGTTGCCTGAGTGTTCCGAGTCTCTCTGGAAAGAACAGCCAGGAACTGTTGAGGTGAATGCCTGAAATCATAAGAGTCCGCAGCTTACACTGCGGACTCTGTTGTTTTGGATACTTAGATGACCGTGCTGGGAACCGGCCAGTGTCTCTTCAAGACTGAGACTTTCACCCTTGCGTTTCTTTGGCCATGACCTCATTGAAACGCACAAACCCGGCGCTGAGATCCTCAATCAAATCTTCCGGATCTTCCAGGCCAATGTGCACCCGAATAAGGGGTTTACTGCTGTCCCAGCGGGTGGCTGAGCGGATGTTGTGAATTCCTGTCACCCCGAGGATAAGGCTTTCAAAACCGCCCCATGAAAAGCCCATTTTAAAGTGACTCATGCCTTCGACCATGGCAGTTACTGCGTCCACGGTTCCTCGCTTTAATACGAATGAAAACAGTCCATTACTGCCAGAAAAGTCCCGTTTGAAAAACTCATGGCCGGGGCACTCTTCAAAAGCCGGGTGGCGAAGGTGGTCGACTTCCGGACGGGTCTTAAGCCAGTTGGCCACGGCGAGTGCATTTTTTTCGTGCTGTGCCATGCGTACCCCCAGGGTGCGAAGACCCCGTGCGGCCAGGTACACGTCATCCGGCGAGGTTGTTTGCCCCAGGAGATAACTGTGCTCACGCAGCTTGTCCCAATATTGTGGGCTGGCGGTTGCTGTTCCCATCATCACATCTGAGTGACCGACGATGTATTTTGTGGCGGCCTGAATGGAGACATCCACGCCAAGCTCAAAGGGACGGCTGTTGATGGGCGAAGCCCAGGTGTTATCGAGTATCACCACCAATCCGTGTTCATGGGCGATACGGGCGAGGGTGGGCACATCCTGCACTTCCATGGTGATAGAGCCTGGGGACTCAACAAAGAGCACCCTGGTGTTGGGGCGGATTAAGGCCTCGATACCGGCACCAATCAAGGGATCGTAGTAGGTGGTTTCAATACCGTAGCCCTTGAGTACCTTGTCACACAGGTCCCGGGTCGGCTCATACACGCTGTCGACCATCAGCAGGTGATCGCCTGCCTGGAGAAAGGCCAATAAGCTGGCTGAAATGGCCGCTGCGCCACTGGGGTAGAGCGCCGTGCCCGCACCACCTTCCAGCTCGGCAATGGCGGCCTGAAAACCAAAATGCGTTGGCGTGCCGCGGCGGCCATAAAACATTTCACCATTGTGTTTGTTTTTGGCGGCATGACGCATTTCCTCCATGGTGTCGAACACTATGGTGGAGGCGCGAAACACGGGAGGATTTATGACCCCTTTACTGTATTTCTTTTCTCGGCCAAGACTTACGATTTTCGTGGCGGTTTTCATGGGTTTATCTGACATGCTGCGTCCTGCCCCTGGAATAAGATTTTGGCCATCTTACCATATGGATGGCCAAATTAAACTGAGATACTGCACCGAGCGGTTGTCTCAGGGCAGCTTTTTCATCGCGGCCTGAATTGCTGGCTGCAGCGCAAGCAATCTGGGCTGCTTGCTGCCTGAGATACCAAGCAGCAGGGCACTGAAAAATGCCCGGCGATTATGGCGTTCAGCAAGCCCTGCATTGGAGCTAAAGGCCTTGTCCCAGCCTTCGATATGGACAGGTGTGCTCCACCTGGCCAATTGACTGTGCCAAAAGCTATCAGGGATATCGTCCCTTAGCATGGCGTAAAGCACCGGACGGGCCAGGCGCTCCGGCTCACCATATACATAAAAATGCCCGGCGGGGCTGAGCTGATGCTGTATCGATGTAACCAGCTCCATTATGTCATCCGATGACAACGCCGGATTGAGGACGAGTTGCAGCAGTAAATCTGCACTGTGAGCCACCTGATGGCGCCAGCCAATCGTCTCATCGAAGCCCCGATAATCCTGGATCCCTGCCATGGTGTCCGCAGCTAACTTACTGAGAGCGTCCCGCTCAGCGGGTTCAAAAAATGGGCTGACCCTGTCAACTCTGGCCACTTCCGAGAGGGTCAGGATGGCAAAGGGAAGATAGACGCCATTTGGGTCATCTTTGCGTTTGCGGACATCACCGGAAAGCTTTGTATACAGGCTCTTTACCGTCTCATTTGTAAGGTCATTGGCTCTGAGCCAGTGGCTTAATCCACTGAAGGCAACCGCGTCTCGAAGCTCCGGATCTGTGTCTGCAAGGCAGCTTATTAACCTCATCACCATGTCATTCCGGTCGGCGTCCGTCATCTCAAACTGGCTTCCCGCAAGGCTTAACAGTCGAGATTTTGGCCATTTGTTATCAACGCAGGGAGCATGCTGCTGGGATAATTGCGCGTTTTGAACTGTGGCTTGGACGCTACTTGAAAAGGCTAACACAGAGAGTGCGGAAGTTAAGATAAGTGCCGTCATCCCCTGCGTGAAGGATTTCTGAGTAACAGTGGCGACCTGCGAGGCTGCGTGTTTGTCCGTACTTTTCATTATGCGTCCCTGATAATCCCTTAAGGTTTGTGTCCGGATGAATACCCCATCGTTTACGATGCCGACGCTACAAGAGTGGTGTGAACAGGGCAAGGTTTAATCTGCTTGCCCACAGCGCCGCTCAGTTATTTCGTCAATTGAGCCTGTCTGGTTTCAGTCAAAGTGCAGACTCGAGCGGCATTGAGACGGATATACGGACACCGTCGTTACCGGCGAGATTTTCCGCTTTGATATCGCCGCCGTGAAATCCGGCAATCAGTCTTGCAATATACAAACCCAATCCAAGGTGCGGTTTATTATCCTGCCCCGGAGGCCTCACAGTGACCATGGAGTCGAAGATGCGCTCTGCCATGTCCTCAGGCAACAATGGCCCCTGATTAGTGACGCAAAGTTTCAGCTTTTTATGACTGTGACTGAGACTGATATTGATGGGTGTACCCGGTGTCATAAATTCCAGTGCATTGCTTATCAGCTTATCCATAAGCTGCGCCAGGTACTCGGGCACACCTCGCAGCGGGTAGTCTCCCTCATCCACTGTCAGCGCTAACGCAACGCCTGGGTAGGTAATTTGGTAACCCTGAACACAGCCCTTTATCACCGCCTTGGCATCAAAACGTACCTTGTCGGATTGAGACAGCGACTCTTCCAAACGGGTGGCTTCGCTCATGTTGGCGAGAATGAGACTCAGGCGACTCACGCCTTCCTGGGCGCGGTCGACGTACTTTTGTCTGTCATCCCCAAGACTCAGCATTGAAAGATGCTCCAGGCTTGAGCGCACCACGGCCACCGGGGTTCTCAGTTCGTGGCCCAATCGGGACGACATATTTTCCAGATAATGGGTGTACTGGGACAGACGTTGCACCATGCCTGCCAGTGAACGCGACAAGTCGCCAATTTCATCCAGCGACTGTGACGGACTGATGCTGGCCTTCACCCGACCCTGTGCATCAATGGCGCTCTCGGCCTGATCCCTGAGATTACGGATACGGCTGGAGATATTGGAGGCAAAGAAAAACAGTGCCAGCGTACCCATGCTCATGATGGTCAGGATCACATTGAAGAGTTTTTCCAGCGCACGGTTTCTTAAGGTGCGGATCCCATGGGTGGTTTCTTCGGCCACCACGGCGCCCATAACCTTGTCATCAATCCAAATGGGGCTGGCCGCCGCAAGGACCACGGCCTTGTTGTCCGGGGTCAGGCGCCAGGTGCTGCCGGGCTTGCCGGAAAGTGCCCTTTGAATATGGCTGCCTTCGAGCTCAGTGGAGTCCTGAAGGCCATCGATAAAGTCCTCAGGCGGTTTGGTGAGCACCCGATAGTAAAGTGGATAAAGATACTCCTGAACCCAATGCTCAAAAGCGCCTTCGGGACGTTCGTTGCCGATGGCCTTGGTCCAGATACTGTCGCTGTTTTTAATGTCCCCTGAGCGCGCCAGCACCCGACCATGTCTGTCTACTACCCAGATGCGGGCGCTGTTGTGCCCCATGCCTTTGATGATGGCTTCGATTTCCGGAGAAGGTACAAGTACAGTCCCCAGATTATCGGGGCTGTCGGTGCGGGAGGTGCCCGTTATCCCCACCAGTTCACGGTTTTTGGGGTTGTTGACATCGTGAAGGGCGAAACTGATTTTGCCGCCCAGCATCTCCAGCGGGATCCTGAGCTCGATGTTGTAGCCAAGCGCCGTGGTGTGCCACTGCCCCTGAATACGCACCTCCGGCAGCGCTGGCAAACTGAGCTGAGGGTCGGCAGGCAGCTCGAACGCGTTCACCCAGCCATCTTTCTGTGTCGCCACCACGTAGCGGTGGAAAAAATTGCTGCCATCGAGGGTGGCGATGGCCAGATAATCATTTCTGTCTACCCTGAGGCTATTGCGGCCGCGATACACAGGCGTCGGGTCAGTGACTTCAAAAAAGGCGTACAGGTAATTACCGTATCGCCCAATCATATGATTGAAGCTGAGGCTGCTTTGTGAGCCTCTCATTAACTGCATATCTGCACCATAGTGCATTGCCTTGCTGCGGTAGGGTTCCCAATCATCCAGTTTTCCGTCGAGCTGAATGGGACCCGATAGCGGGTGGGCGTAGAGATCTTTACGTTTTTCGACCTGGGATAAAAAGCTCGCCTGACTGTCAAACAGCCTCGGACGCTCGTGCAGTGCGGTCGCCAGCGCCTGAGTGGTGCCTTCAAGGGTACGTTCCTGGCC
Source organism: Shewanella amazonensis SB2B (assembly GCF_000015245.1). NCBI lineage: Bacteria > Pseudomonadati > Pseudomonadota > Gammaproteobacteria > Alteromonadales > Shewanellaceae > Shewanella > Shewanella amazonensis. The sequence continues at coordinate 2,436,479 of NC_008700.1, read as the reverse complement.
GTGACGCAGGTACTTTTCCATCTCCCACACATATTGATAGCCAAGCCAGGGCAGGCACAGCAAAAACAGTGAGAGAATAACGACTTTGGCGCGAAGACCCAATGGCAGGCGGATCATGAACTCTGGCTGTCCCATCGATAGCCCATGCCATAGACGGTGTCGATGCAATCAAACTCGGTGTCGGCCGCGATGAATTTTTTGCGAATGCGCTTTACATGGCTGGTGATGGTGCTGTCATCGACGTAGATTTTCGCTTCCTGCATCAGTTCGGTGCGGCTCTTCACATGGCCCGGGTGGCGGGCAAGAGCATGCACCATCCAAAATTCGGTCACCGTCAGTTCAATCGGCAAATCGCGCCAGTACACCTGAATGCGATTGGCATCTATGGTCAGGTGCCCACGGGTAAGCAGATTATCCGGTGTAGCCGGCGCTTTAAGCTGTTCACAGCGGCGAAACAGCGCGGCCAGCCTAGCCAGCAGATGTGGAAAACTCACTTCTTTGGACAAATAGTCGTCCGCCCCCAGCCGAAGGCCTGTGACGGTATCAAAGTCACTGTCGCGGGCGGTCAAAAAGATGATGGGAATGGTGGGCGACAGGGCTCTGAGTCCCTGACACAGGGTAAAACCGCCATCGATTTCGTCCCCAAGACCAATATCTATAATGGCCAAATCCGGCAGCCGGGTTTGAAACGCCAGCATGGCATCGGGACGATTGGCAAAGGTTTGCACCAGATATCCATGGGACTGGAGCACATCTTTGTAGTTTTCGCGGATGGCGGCTTCATCTTCGACGATGGCAATTCGTTTCATGGCGTGACTCAATACAGCGGGCGCTAGGCCAGTTTTTGCAGGGGCTAATTCAATCTATGGCTGACTATACAGCAATTTAGCCCCATTGAAAGTCTGGGGCTTTGATTGCCATTTTGTTGCCACAATTGATAGTTAAAGCGCCATTTTTACTCCCCTTGATTGCCACGAGAGGGGAGTTAAATAAGTTCATCACCAACAGGCCGGGCACGTCCGGCAGTCCAACAAGGAATGATGACTTATGAAAACCCAATTACTCGCTTCTGTTATTTCTCTGGCTCTGATTGCACCTGCGGCCAATGCCGCTGAGCGCGACCATAACGAAGAACTGGTCGGTTTGGGCTCAGGTGCCCTGATTGGTGCCGCCGTGGGGGGACCCGTAGGTGCCATCATAGGCGCCTTTGCCGGCGGCATTATCGGAAAATCCGTCGGTGATGAGGAAGAGATTAACGATCATAAGCAGGCACTCGCCACACAGGATGCCGAAATTGAACGCCTTGCTCAAAAAAGCGCCAACTATGATGCACTTGCCAGTGACTATGCCATAACCCGCGCCCAGCTGAATACCCTGCAAACAGCCCGGGAGGCCAAGCTGACCGAGCTTACGCTCGGGCTTAACGTGCAGTTCAAAACCGGATCGTCGGACATTGAACCCCACTTTCAAAACCAACTGCAGGCTGTGGCCCGCGTGATGGAGGCCCAGCCAGATCTGGTTATTGATTTGAAAGGCTTTGCCGACCGCAGGGGAGACAGTGACTACAACCAGGCCCTGTCTGAGCAGCGCCTCGCCAATGTGAAAGCCTATCTCGTCAGTGCCGGTGTGGCATCAGACCGGCTCCAGGGAAAGGCCTTTGGCGCCACAGCGCCGCTCAGTGCCGATGCGGGCTTTGAAAGTGACTTTTTTGACCGTCGTGTGACTCTGGAGCTGGTTCCTGCGGATACCAGCATGGCGGCAACGCACTGATAAAAGTCCATTCATAACAACGGCAAAGTACGGGTAATGAATAGCATGAAGGATGATAAGAGTATGTATAGCCAAAGGAAGGTCGTGCCCAAGGTGGAGATGAAGCAAGGCCTGACTGCACTGGCAATGATGGCGTTGCTGGCAGCGCCAACAGTCAGCGCGAGCTCAGCCAGCACAGTGCAGCCCGTAACCTTGCCACTCGATGGTCCAATGGCTGGCCAGGGCAGTACTTCGCCAGGCGACATCATAGCACCGGGCCATGGCGGGGAGCTGATGTTTGAAGACGAGGGCACGGAGCAAGTCAGTCTTGCCCTCGATACCCGCTACACGGTTAAGGTCAGTGCCTTGGTCAGCCGGGTTACAGTTTCTCAAACCTTTCAAAATCAGAGTAATAGAGTGATAAACGGCCACTACCGCTTTGCGCTGGCGCCCAATGCGGCGGTGAGTGGCATGCGCCTTACAATCGGCGAACGCCTGATTGAAGGAGAGATCCAGGAAAAAGCTCACGCAGAGCGGGTATACGAGCAAGCAAAACGGGATGGTAAACGGGCGAGCCTGGTCAGCCACAGCGAAAGCAATCTTTTTTCGACACGGATTGCCAATTTCATGCCCGGCGAAACCCTTACCGTCAGTATCGATTATCAGGAGATTCTGCACCCACAAGCGGGCCGGGTTGAGCTCAGGATCCCCACTGCACAAACGCCAAGGTATGGCGCCTCAGCAATGCTGCCTTCGGCGCAGAACAGGATGCAGGATGAGCCTTGGGTATCCGGGGTGCAGGGCGCGGCGCAGAACCATCTTCATGCCGCTGCGCCTTTTTGGCCCGCCACCCGGGCAGAGGCTCCGGCAGACACGCCAACACCCTCGCTGTCACTCAGCGCCAGTATTTTTGGCTTTGCCGTGGCGGCGGTCGAAAGCCCATCCCATGGCTTGTGTGAGCAAGGCTATCGCGATGGTGGCTGGCAGTTATCGCTTTGCCCCGACACCGAGGCTGACAGGGATTTGGTGCTGTCCTGGGTGATTAACGAAGGCAGTGAGCCGGTTGCAGACTTTTTGGTGCAGCCGGGCTACAGCTATCCCGCCGCTGTGGAAAGCGCAAACACTCAGTATGGAACTGCTCAGGATAAAGCCAAACAGGATGAATACGTCCGGGTAGATTTTTCCCAGGGGAATTACAGCCACGGTTTGCTGACCTTTATGCCACCTCAACCCAATTTGGCCAATCGCCTGGCGCGGGAGCTGGTATTGGTGATCGATACCTCAGGTTCCATGGCCGGAGACTCCATGGTGCAGGCAAGAAGTGCCCTTATCCACGCGCTCGGCGGTTTGGGGCCACAGGACAGCTTCAATATTATTGCTTTTTCCAGTGATGCCAGGCCGTTGTGGCCGGACGCAAAACCGGCAACGGCATTTAATCTCGGGGCAGCCCAGCAATTTGTGCGCAGCCTTGAGGCCGATGGCGGCACTGAGATGGCATCTGCGTTGGAGCTGGCCCTTAAAACGCCTTCAGTTGTAGATGAAGACACCAAACGGTTGCGACAGGTGCTTTTTATTACCGATGGCGCCGTTAATGGCGAAGATGCGCTGTTTAATCTGATTGAGCGGCGTCTGGGCACATCGCGGCTTTTCCCCGTGGCTATCGGCGCCGCGCCAAACGGGTATTTCATGAGCCGGGCGGCTGCAGCAGGTCGTGGCAGCTTTACCTTTATCGGTCATGGCGGCGAAGTGGCAGAAAAAATGAATCAGCTCTTGAGTCGCATTGAGCACCCCGTGGTTAGCGATCTGTCCGTGACCTGGGCTGACGGTAGCCCCGTTGATGCCATGCCTGGGGTATTGCCCGACTTGTATGCGGGCGAGGCGCTTAACCTGAGCCTCAGAACGGTCCCCGATGCGCTGATGCCCATCATAGTCAAAGGTAATACGGACGGCCAAATCTGGGAGCGCAAGCTTACCCCACGTGCCGTGCCGGGCGGCAGCGGCCTTGACCTGCAATATGGCAAAGCCCGGGTTGATGACCTTGTCCGACAAACATTAACACCTTCCCAGCGGCGTGCAGCCACTGTGGCGTTGGGACTGGAATATCACCTTGTCACAGCCCACACCAGCCTGGTTGCCGTGGATAAAACCCGGGTCTCACACGGCCAGGGACTGGATGCCAGGTTGCCGGAGGCAACGCCCCATGGCTGGCAAGGCGGCAGATTGCCCCAAACCGCGTCGGGTAGCCTGGGATTGATGTTGGCCGGCGCTTTGCTGGTGCTGTTTGCTATCGCAGCGGCAACGTGGAGGCGGGAAGATGAAGCGGCTTAGATTTGGGCCCCGACACCGCAGACGCTGGCCCTTGTTGCTGTTGTTATCGGGAGTTGTTCTTATCAGTTTTGGAGGATATATGCAGGCAAAAGCATTACTTGCCCAGTACCTGATTGCCAGTGCCTGGGAGCAGAGTCTTAAAGACGGCTTACCCCATAAACCCTGGGGCTGGGCCGATACCCACCCCATTGCGCGCTTGGAGCTCAGACGCGCAGGGGAAAGCAGCGAAAGTTTTTACATTCTGGCGGGGGCCAATGGTCGTAACCTGGCTTTTGCCCCAAGCTGGCTGGAAGACACTGCCGCTCCCGGCGCTGGTGGCAATACTGTGATTGCCGGGCACAGGGATACCCATTTTGCCATTTTGCGTGAGGTGGAGCCGGGGGACGAACTGCTGCTGGAGAATATGCACGGTGAATTGCAGCAGTATCGGGTGAAATACACCTCCGTGGTGTCGGAGCGGGAACTATCAGTGCTGGAGCAGGTGACCGACAGGTTAACCCTTATTACCTGTTATCCCTTTTATGGTTTAAGCGACAGAGCCAATGAGCGATTTGTTGTGGTGGCCGAGCCGGACGACCTGTGGAGTCGCCCGGATACGGCAGCAAAGGCCATGGTGGTCAGCCTGAGATAGGCATGACTCTGTTGCGTCCAAGGCGTTTGGCTTCGTAAAGCTGCTTGTCGGAGTGCTCAATCAGGTTTCTTGCGGTCATTTTGGGTTGCCACTGGGCCACACCGAACGACGCGCTGATGTTGTCGATACGGGCATCCCTGCGTCTGTCCTTGAGGGTCAGCTTTTCTACGCCGCGGCGAATGCCTTCCGCCAACTGGCGCGCGATGCGCAGATTGCTTGATGGGACCAGCAGGGCAAACTCCTCACCGCCGTAACGGTAGCACTTCACGCCGTCCCGGCAGGCTTCGGTTAGGCGTTTGCCCACCAGCTTCAGTACCTGATCGCCAAGTTGGTGGCCATAGTTATCGTTAAAGTGCTTGAAATGGTCGATATCACACAGGATAAGGCAACAACCCTCAGGTGCCAGTGCCAGCAGACCAGCAAGGTCGGCATCAAAGGCACGGCGATTGAGACAGCCCGTGAGTGCATCGAAAAACACATCTTTTTCACTTTCGGCCAGCCGGCGTTTGAGTGTATCGATTTCCTGCTGCGCCTTGGCGAGCTGGCCGGTGAAGTAGCTGGTGGACTCGCGGATGGCGTCGGATTCTTTAACTAGGGTACGCACCAGATTCAGCACCTGTTCAAGACTCAGGCTCTCGTTGTCTATGCGTTCCAATCGTGAAAAGTTAGCGTCGATTTTTTGCTGAAATGCGGTGGCATCCAGGTTGGTGTCTTTCAGCTGGTTGCCAAGCTCGGTGGCCATGGCCTCGAGATTCTGGCGCATATCCCGCACATCAAGCTCAACCGGATCGGCCAGATGTTCGCGATACAAGAGCTCGCCGCTGACTGGTGGCAGTGTGTGGTACTGGGCCACCAGGTCGTCCAGGGCTTTGTTGAGCTCGGGTTGTTGCTCGCCCACATAGGTGTACCAGAGGGCATAGTTTATCGGAGTGGTGGGGATTTGATGTTTAAGCATCAAAGGAACGGCTTTTTTCAACCGCCCGGCAGCTGTTTGTAAGAGATCAGCGGTGGCTGGTGGCTTTTCGCCCATGGACTGTTCCGATGAAATAGAGGAAGCGATAGGGCTATGATAGCCCTGAATCCAGAGGGTTTAAACCGAAGGTTTCCAGCAGGGTGATAAAGCTCAGTTTAATAAATAGCCTGCGAAACTTAGGTGAATTAACACGCTGTGAGTCAATCCATAGCGGCTGGCGGGCTGTATGGGTCTCACTGAGATTGACAAACATCAGGGCACTTAAATAATCAGGGCACTGCAGTAATCAAGAGAGAAAGCGGTAATAAAAAAGGCCCCTGAGGGCCTTAATGGACTGGAAATCGCTTAAAAGCGATAACTGACCGAAATCATTGGGCCAACAAACTTGTAGAAGATGTTGTAATCGGCCACTTTGATGTTTTCAGCAGACTGGGTCACATCCACATCGACTTTGTAATAATTGTACGCCAGTGACAGGCTCCAGCTCTCGCCGAGGTCGGCACTGACACCGGCGCGGATGTCAGTCAGTGAGCCATCCAAATCATCGAGTTTGATGGCGAAGTACTGACCATGGGCCGAGAAGCGCCAGCCGGGCAAAAACTCGTAATGACCAATGAGGCCAATATCCGGCAGAGGGGCAGTGACGCTGTTTTCCACAATCCTCGGAATAGGGCGCTGGCTGCACAGATCGCCATCCAGCTCGGTGGCAAGACAGGCGCCAATTGCACCCTCAAACACCGACTCGATGAACATGGTGTGTAATCCCAGGGTAATGCCCAGGCTGTAATTGTCACCTTGTAGCAGGTCGTAACCATAGCCAAGACGCAGCACATCAATATTCAGTGTGGTATTGAGTTGGCCACCGGCCTTTACGGAATAGACTGTATCGTCGATTTGTACATCAAATGGGCGGGTGACGGCGTTGGTTTCGGCGCTGCGATGCAGACGTTTCCAATCCAGGTAGAAATTGTGTCTGTCGCCAAAGGCGTATTCAAATTCGATAAAGGGCAGGAACTGGTTTTCGGCGAGCTGGAGGTCGCTCTCGAAATCCAGCCGAAAGTCTTCACCAATCACAGGATCGGTTACGTCTATGCTGGAATCAGACTGAGAGTAAAATCCACCGACCCGAAGGGTCATATCCTTGGCGAGCGCGCACTGGCTAAATCCTGCCAATGCCATTAACAACAGGGTCGAAGTTGCCCGCATTGTCGCTCCTGAAATCTTGCTTTGTCGTTATTATGTCGTTAGCTGTTACCCGGACGGCTGTGTCTATGCACCTCTGCCGCCCTGCAGTTTAACCACAAAGGCAAAAGATTGTGAAACATTTGTTTGCAAAATTGTGAAAAACTTTGACCCTGAACAAAAAAGCACCCATTAGGGTGCTTTTGTTCTCATATTGAGTGTTGGTCTTCTTTATTGAACATCCCAAGCCGGATGCGAATAAAGTGGAGGATTTGTGATGCGATATCCACATTAAGGCAAGATTCGAGACCTTCGAATCCCGGTGAGGAGTTGGCTTCACATATTTTGTAGTGACCGTTATCGAACAGTAAGTCGATACCAGCCACATCCAGGTCGAGGATATTGGCTGTTTGGGTCGCGAGCCATTCAATCTCGGGGGTGACCTCAAAGGGAAGCGCGGCTCCACCGGCACTGACATTGGCCTTGAAGCTGTCTTCCGCCGCACGCCGCTCAAAACAGCCCACGACTCGCCCGCCAATGGTAAAGACCCGAAGATCCCGTCCATGACTGTTGGCAATAAACTCCTGCAATATGATGTTGGCGTTTTTATTGGTGGCCTCAATCAACTGCATCAGATCGTCAAACTCCCGTGGTTTATGTGACAAAAACACACCACTGCCCTGGGAGCCGGACAAGGTTTTTATCACCACAGGAAAGCCCAAATGGCTTTGCACCAGTTCTATATCCACCGGGAACTTCACCAGCATGGTTTTGGGCGTTGGCAGATTTTTTTCGGCCAATAGCTGCTGTGAGAAGAGTTTGTCTTTTACGGTCTCGATAGCCCGTGATGAGTTGAGGCTGTAAACGCCCAAGCGCTCAAGGTGACGAATAATCGCCAGCGCAAAATAGGTCGTGCCTGAACCCATGCGGGGAATAATAAAATCGGGCAGCTCAACCGGCTGCCCATTAAGCAAAATACTCTTGTTGTCTTCCCGGGTAACGGTCAAATCAAACTCGTCCGGGGCATAGACCTGCAGATCTATGTTGTCCGCCTTGGCGGCGTCCAACAGACGTTGAATTTCGTACAGTTCGGGTTTGAGCTGAGTCGCGGTTTCTTTATATAAAATCCAGCCGCGCATTCAGATATTCGCCTTAAGCGTCATGGTGTGTCCTCGGGTTCCTCGTCATCAGAAACCTCGTCATCGTCGATATCATCGAGTTCAATTTCAGCCTCAGGTGCCACTGCAGGGGCGTGGACAGTGCCAACGACCGCGTAGAAAGGCTTACCCTGAGCCAGCTTGCAATACTTTAACCAGATCTGCTCCAGTATGCTACTGGCGGACTTGTTCCCGCGCACAACATCGACAAATTGCGCTTCTTCATCAGTCGATGGCAGGCGACTGCCATCGGCGAGCGCCTTCATCGCCAGACCATGACATTCCAACAATTCGGCTTCTTTGTTGGTAAAGTCTCCACTGCGGCGAAACCCCTTGGGGAAATTGGCATCGTCATAAAAGCGCCTTTGACTCAGAAAGCTCATCGGGGCGGATTCGGGCATACCCTGATAGATTTTGCTGGCAACTAACTGTTCTGACATTGTCTTTTCCTTCCATACAACAAAAGCTGATAGCGATGATTACCTAAGCTGTGGGATAATTTGCAACTGGAGTATTGGCTAGTATCCTTGAATTAGGAATCAAAAAATTTTGGTCTTGTTGGTCAAAGAAATTTTATGGACACAGATCTGCTGAAAACCTTTTTGGAAGTTTCACGTACCCGCCATTTCGGAAAAGCTGCCGAAAATCTTTATCTTACCCGAAGCGCAGTCAGTTTTCGGGTGAAGCAGCTTGAAACGATACTCGGGGTGGAGCTGTTTGAGCGCCAACGGAACAATATTCAGCCAACACCGGCTGGCGAGCGCATGCTGAATCATGCCGAGGCTGTGCTGACGGCTTGGGAGCGTGCGAAGCAGGACGTGTCATTAAGTCGATTACAATCGACACAATTGACCATAGGTGCTGGCCCCAATATCTGGGATGCGTTTTTACAGGGCAACCTGCAATCCTTGCACAAGGGCTTGCCGGGCGTGGCGTTACGCACCGAGGTGTTGCCCCAGAACGTGATGACCCGTCAGTTGATGGAGCGCACCCTGGACATGGCGATTTCCTTCGACCCGCCCAAAATGGAGGATTTTGAACAGATCCGTATCGGCGTGGTGCAGTTGTGGCTGGTGTCCAGTATCGGACCACTCAGTTTGTCAGAGTGTCTTAAACACCATTACATAAAGGTTGACTGGGGTACTGCCTTTAATATCCTTCACGCACAGGAATTTGGCGATATGCCATTGCCGGTGTTGCACACCAGTTCATCGCGTATAGCCCTGGATTTTGTGCTCAATAACGGCGGCAGTGCGTTTTTGCCGGATCACATGGTGAGCCCGTATCTCGAGCGGGGCGAGTTATGCCGGGTGGAAGGTGCACGCTCCATCCCCCGTAACGTGTATGTCGTGTATTGGTCGCAAAATGACAGACTATCGCAAATAGAGCGGGCGGTGAGTTTTCTGGCGCGGGAGTCTGATGAAGGCGCTGAAGAGCTCAGCGCCTGAGTAAAAAAGCGCAGCAATTACCAGAGCAGCGGCAGCAGGATAAAGGCCCACACCAGGGCGCACAGTGCCAGGCTCATAAACACGGCTGCTGAGGCTATGTCCTTGGCTTGACCCGAAAGGGGGTGGATTTCATCCCCGATTCGGTCCACAACCGCTTCTATGGCAGAGTTCAGCAGTTCAGTGATGAGCACAATGAACACCGCCATGATCATCAGTAGTTTTTCAACCGTACTCACATCCAGCCAAAGTGCAAACGGCACCATCACGCATGCAAGGATCAGTTCCTGCCGAAAGGCCGCTTCGTGGACCCAGGCGGACTTTAACCCTTTAAAAGAAAAGCCGGTCGCACGAATAACGCGCCTGAAGCCATGGTTATTGGCTGGTTTCATGTATTCCCCCAGATTGCCAAGCCCAACAGTCGGGCTCAAACATGACCGAAGACGACGCCATTATGCTGAACGTTCAGTAAAAGCGCGGCTGGCCATAAAAAGGCGCCAGTATAATGCAGCCGTGGCGATAAGAACAGGTCGCCACGGGTGTGTGTTGATGTTGTATCGCTGAGTTTGCAGGAGGTTCTGTCGCTGGCTGACGCTCTTCTGCTGTGGCAGTTCAGTGCTCGTAGAATGGGCTATAACTTAAGCCTGAGTATGCAAGTCGCGCAGGGAGGCTGCGATGAAACACAGAGTCCGGTTTAAGGGTGCTTTGCGCTTGGTCAATTCTGAAGATGCTCATTTGGCGCCCAGTATTGCCCTTAGGTTATTACAGGGTGTCAGCCGTGTTTGTTTCTTATTGTTCTGCCTGTGGCTGGCGCTGTTACCTTCGCATGTTCACTCGTCCGTGCCACTTACCTCCAGTCTTGCGCCTTCGAATACGGCAACCGGCGCAAACCCGCCCAACAGCGCGGCTCCGCTTGCGGGTTCACTGCAACTCGCATCCAGTAAGCCTTTACCCCCAGAGTCTGAGTTGCCTCGATATCTTGTAAGCGAAAAACTGGATGGTGTCAGGGCCCGCTGGACAGGCCAAACGCTGGTCACCCGCTCTGGCAATCTAATCGCCCCGCCCGCCTGGTTTATTGCGGCCTTGCCGGCAGATGTTCTCCTTGATGGCGAGTTATGGGCCGGCAGAGGCCGTTTTGAGTGGTTGAGTGGATTGGTACGCTCACGCGGTCGTGATGATGATTGGTATCAGGTGCAATTAATGGTGTTTGACACACCCCAATCCGGGCTCGGATTTGCTGAGCGACACAAGTGGTTGCAAGCTCGACTCTCCGACAAAACCGAGCCGCTCAAGCTGGTGGAACAAAGGCGCTTCCAGCATCTCTCTGAGCTCAATGACTATTATCAAGCCGTCATTCGAGGAGGGGGTGAAGGATTGATGCTGCATCGGGAAGATGCCCTTTACATTGACGGTCGCAATCCACTGCTCATCAAGCTTAAGCCTCTGAATGATACCGAAGGGCAGGTGATTGGCTACCGTGCGGGAAAAGGCCAATTTGAGGGCATGATGGGGGCGCTGCACCTGCGTCTTTTGGATGGCAGAGAGTTTTTTCTGGGCTCTGGTTTCAGCTTTGATGAGCGCCGTCATCCTCCTGCCATTGGCGCTTGGGTCACTTTTCAATATCATGGGCTCACTGATAAAGGGCTTCCCAAGGGCGCGCGATTTCTGCGTGTGCGTCCGATGGAATGAATTCCCGCAGATAAGAGACAAAGACACAAATGACCAGTACACCCGGTTCGATTCTATTTGTATGCATGGGCAATATCTGCCGTTCTCCCAGCGCCGAAGCAGTGTTTCGCCAGCGTGCCATCCGCGCAGGACTTGATTTGGTGATTGATTCTGCCGGCACCATTGGCTACCACCAGGGAGAGGCCCCCGACGCCCGCTCGGTAAAAGCAGGCGAAGCTCGGGGTTATGATTTCTCTGGGATGCGTGCACGGCAGGTGAAGGACAGCGATTTCATGCGTTTTGACCTGATTCTAGCCGCAGACAAGGATAACCTTGCTGAGCTCAAGCGCCGCTGTCCGGCTGAATTCAGGCATAAGTTACGGCTCATCTTAAGTTTTGGCGAATCGGACATTGAGGAAGTTCCCGACCCATACTACGGCGGGAACGCAGGGTTTGAGCGTGTGCTCGATCTGCTGGAACACAGCAGTGATGCCTTGATAGCCGCCATTAAGGCGTTGGAAAAATGACATTAAAAAAGGGCCATCAGGCCCTTTGGGTTTGAGTACACCTTTTAACGCTGGTCCGGTTTGGCATGGGTGCACAGGCTAACGCCTCGTTGCTGTGATACCCGGTTTATATGCGTCCGGTTATTGTGGCGCTTGGTTTTGATGGTGCTCAGTTATTGTGGCGCTTACCGGAACGGCGCAGCTTTTCGGCGGCCAGTTTCTCCTGACGCAGGGCTTCTTTCTCTGCGAGGATCCGCTCCACTTCGGCTTTTTCGATTTCAGCCATTTCCGGTGTTTCCAGGCTCAGCAGCCCCAGTTTGCCACTGCGGAATTCGTGCAGCAGCAGCTCGGCGGCTTTGTGCAGATCCACATAACCACCGCTTCGCAGCGCCCCTCGCTTGCGGCCAATGTCTTCCAGCAATGCCACATCGTCATCGGACAGTTCATCGAGCTTATAACGTTCTTTCAGCTCAGCAGGATAAGCATCGCGAAAAAAAGCTGCGGCAAAGAGCGCTACGTCTTCATATTCCATGGCGGTGTCTTTGATGGCGCCGGTCACGGCCAGACGATAGCTGCTGGCTTCGTTGTCCACCTTGGGCCACAGAATGCCCGGTGTATCTGACAGTACAATACCGTTTTTGAGATTGATGCGCTGCTGTGCCTTGGTGACCGCAGGCTCGTTGCCGGTTTTGGCAATCACACGTCCAGCCAGCGTATTGATGATGGTCGATTTACCCACATTGGGGATCCCCATAATCATGGTGCGTATGTCTTTGTCCGCGCGGTCACGCTCAGGCACCAACTTGCGCACAAGTTCAGGAATAACCGTTTTAAGATGACCGGGCTGTAAGGTGGTGACGGCCATGGCCTTCACACCTTGTTCTTTTTCAAGGTGTGCTATCCAGGCCTCTGTGATGGCCGGATCGGCAAGATCGCATTTGTTCAGCAGTTTAATACAGGGTTTGTCACCGCGAAGTTTGGCAACCATGGGGTTTTCGCTGGAGTAGGGAATGCGGGCATCCAGTACCTCTATCACCAAATCGACCTGGGGCATGGCTTCGGCAATTTCCTTTTGTGCCTTGTGCATGTGTCCCGGATACCATTGAATCGCCATTGTTTAAATCCTGCTTACCTCTGTCTTGGGGCGCATATTCTACCCGTATCCGCCATCAGGCACAAAAAAAGCGTCCCGAGGGACGCTTTTGGCCATCATCAGATGACGCCGAGCTCGCGCAGACGCTCCATCAAATAGCTGTCGGCGGTATAACGCTCCGACAGCACCACGTCAGGGCGAGGGTGTAAAAACAGTGGCAGGGAAATCCGCGACTTGGTTTTGTCCATGCCTTCGGGGTTAATTACCCGGTGGGAAGTCGATGGGAAGTAACCGCCGGAGGCTTCCTGCAACATGTCACCGATGTTGATGATAATGTTGCCAAAATCTGAAGGGACATCCAGCCAGGTACCGTCTTTGGCTTTTACTTGCAGCCCGGGTTCATTGGCGGCAGGCAACACGGTAAGCAGGTTGATGTCTTCATGGGCGGCGGCGCGGATGGCTCCCGGCTCTTCATCACCCTTCATGGGGGGATAGTGGAGCACTCGCAGCAGGGTCTTGTGGCTACCATCTATCATGTTTGGCAGTGGCTCGGTAAAGAGAGCCTTCACTTCATCCGGGCTGTGAGCTTCAACCCAGGACAACAATTCGGCCGCCAGCTGATTGGCGTGGTCATAGTAGGCCAGAATGTTGGCTCTGAGGCTCTCGGGTATACGGCCCCACGGGTAAACGTGGTAGTACTCTTTTATGTCTTTTACACTGTGACCTTTGGCCGTTTCCGACACATCTGCCGGGAAAAATCCGTCCTGGGTTTCCGGATTGAAGCGAAATTCTTCCTTGGCACCACTCTGGAAGAATTCGTACCAATCTTTATAAATGGCTTCGACCAAAGATTGCTGAATAGGGTGGTTTGACAATACGCCAAAGCCGGTATCCCGCAATGATTGAACGAATTGTGCTGCCGCGTCGGGCGAGCGGTAATCAATAGTTTCCAATTTCATGTTATGTTTTCTTTTTGTTGTGGTTTAACCCCGGGCGAGAGTCTAGTCGGGGGCGTAGCGGAGTGCAAACTCTGTGTTCGCTTTGGCGTAAATAAAGTATCGGTGGGCTTACCCGGTGCAATATAAGGCTCAAAACCCGGGTCAGCTCAGAATGAGTCTCTTTAGCCGTTGGAGTAGCAATGAGAACGCTGAACGAATTTGAACGTTATGTAATCGAAGAGAAGGGGACAGAGCGCCCTTTCAGTGGTGAGTATTATCTGCATAATGCCCAGGGCGTTTACTGTTGCAGGAAATGCGATGCGCCGCTGTATTTATCAGAGCACAAGTTCCACGCCCATTGTGGCTGGCCTGCCTTTGATGATGAAATTCCTGGCGCTGTGGCAAGGCATACGGATGCAGACGGTCACAGGGTGGAAATCGTCTGCGCATCCTGTGGCGGTCATTTGGGGCATGTATTTGAGGGTGAGTATCTTACTGAGAAAAACCTGAGGCACTGCGTCAACTCGGTGTCCATGGTGTTTAAGAGCCATGAAGAGATGGAACAGGGACAGAAAACTATAAGCGAGGCCGGCCCAACTGCCAATGCCTTTGCCACCTTTGGCGCCGGTTGTTTTTGGTGTGTTGAAGCGATTTTTTTAGCATTGAAAGGGGTGGTCAGCGTCAAACCAGGCTACGCTGGTGGCCCTGCAGCCGATGCCAATTACAAAAGAGTGTGCGACGGTGATACAGGTCATGCGGAAGTCGTTCATATCGAGTACAAGCCGGACGAGGTAAGCTTTGAGACTCTGATCGAGGTGTTCTTTCAAAGCCACGACCCCACCACCCTTAACCGCCAGGGTAACGATGTGGGAACCCAGTATCGTTCGGTGATATTTGCACATAATGAACCGCAGGCCGAGGCCGCAGCAAAGGCGATAGAAGCCTTGACCAAGTCGGGCGCTTTCGATAACCCCATAGTGACCGAAGTGGTGGCTTTCGATGAGTTTTATCCCGCGGAAGACTATCACCATGACTATTTTGCCCGTAACGGCGAGCAGAGGTACTGTGCCCTGGTGGTAAAACCCAAAGTCGACAAGTTTAAAAAGGCCTTTGCATCACTGCTGAAATAGCCTCATAGCTGAAATTGTCGGTATCAAAAAAAGCGGCCCGAGGGCCGCTTTCTTGATGGGTATGGATTCCCTTTAATCCAACTTGTCGTCGGCCACCCGATAGTGGGGGTCTTCCAGCAGATTCACTTCCACCAGATCGCCAGCCTTGGCAAGGAGTGCCTTGCAGTCCTCGCTGAGATGCACCAGATGCAGGGTCTTGCCCAGGGTATTGTAGCGCTCGGCAAGGGTGTCTATGGCATCCAGTGCAGAGTGATCAGCGACTCTGGATTGACCAAAATCGACGATAACGTCCTTGGGGTCGTTGGCGGCATCGAAAAGCTCAAGGAAGTGAGACACTGAGCCAAAAAAGAGCGGGCCGCTCAGTTGATACACCTTACTGCCGTTGGCATTGATAACCGTGCGGGCACTGATGTGTTTGGCGTGTTCCCAGGCAAATACCAGCGCTGAAACAATCACACCGACAAATACGGCCACGGCGAGATCGGTAAACACGGTCACCGTGGTCACCAGCACAATCACAAAGGCATCGTGTTTGGGGACTTTGCGCATCACCTTGAAGCTTGCCCACTCGAAGGTGCCAAGCACGACCATAAACATCACACCGACCAGAGCCGCGAGTGGGATGATTTCGATGAAGGCAGCGCCAAACAGGATAAAGGTCAGCAGCGCCAGCGCAGCGGTTATTCCGGACAGGCGCCCACGACCACCGGAGTTGATGTTAATCATCGACTGACCAATCATGGCGCAGCCGCCCATGGCACCGAAAAAGCCGCTGGTGATGTTACCCACGCCCTGACCGACACATTCTTTGTTGCCGCGGCCACGGGTGCCTGTCATTTCATCAAGCACTGTCAGGGTCAGCAATGACTCAATCAGGCCTACCGCAGCGAGAATGACCGAATAGGGCAGGATGATTTGCAGTGTCTCCCAGGTAAAAGGAACGTGGGGAATGGCGAATGTCGGCAGAGTACCGGCGATGGTGGCATTGTCATCACCACTCATGGTTTTAAGGAAATCGACTACGGTGCGGGTGTCGAGTTCAAAAAACACCACCAGGCCAGTTACGGTGAGAATGGCTGCCAGTGACGACGGAATGGCTGTGGTGAGCTTGGGCAGGAAGTGAATAATGGCCATGGTAAGCGCCACCAGACCCAGCATCAGATACAGGCCGTCACCAGTGAGCCAGGTGAGCTCGCCATTGTCGCCGGGTACTTTGAACTGCCCAAGTTGCGCCAGGAAAATCACAATCGCCAGACCATTCACAAAGCCAATCATCACCGGATAGGGCACGATGCGGATAAATTTGCCCAGCTTGAATATCCCGGCGGCAACCTGCAGCAAACCGGCGAGCACGACGGCGGCAAACAGATACTGCACTCCGTGGGTAGCAACCAGCGCTACCATCACCACGGCCATGGCACCCGTTGCACCGGAAATCATGCCGGGTCTGCCACCAATCATGGCTGTTACCAGCCCCATAATAAAGGCGGCATAGAGACCGACCATGGGTTCAACCCCGGCCACAAAGGCAAAGGCAACGGCTTCCGGCACAAGGGCCAGTGCCACAGTCAGGCCAGACAGGAGGTCCGCCTTATGGCTGGCGGTTTTATGGCGAATTAACTCAAACATGAGACCTCTGAAACGAGTTTGTGATGGTGTTAACAAATAAAGCCGCGCAGTCTAGCAAATTTCACCCTGCGTTAGAACCTGAAATTAGCCTGCGCTCAGCTGATGTATTCGTTTAAATCTGACATTCACCCAACAAAAAAGCCGCGCATTAGCACGGCTTTTGATTCGTTAAGTTAACTTAACTTAACAGCTTACGGGCGGGCCATATCTGAGCCAGCACTGTTACTGCTTTGCACCTTGGCACTGCTGGCGTCAGTACTTGCAGCTTCATACTCACGTCCCTTGGGCGTAGCAACCTGTTCGCGGGCTTCAATACTTGGCTTGGTCATTTCTGAACTTACCATGCTACCGAAACGGCTGCCTGCGGGGCGGGCTGGAGCGGCAGTTGCCTTGGTGGGGGCAATATCAGCTGCGACATCTGCGACAGGCTTTTCAACCGGTTTGACGCGGGCTGGCATCACTGCTGCGGGTTTGGCCATCGGGGCAGTTGAAGTCACTTTTTCCGCAGCTTTAGGTTCAGCAGCTTTGGGCTCGGCGGCTTTAGCTTCTTCAGCCTTGGTTTCAACGGCGTTGCTTTCTACAGCCACAGCCGGCGCCTGTGCAGCAGTCTCAACTACTGGGGCTTCAACTACAGCGTCTTCAACTACTGGGGCTGCCGTTTCGGCAACAGGTGCTTCAACTGCGGCAACAGGTGTGTCAACGACTGCTGCGGCTGGCGCAACCTCGACCACTACCTCAGCGGCTGTGTCAGCGACAACGGCTCCGGCTACAGGCGCTTCTGCTTTGGGAGTATCGTTAACGATAACCACATCGGCAGTTTCTTCGGCCTTTTCAAGCACGCTTTCCTGAGTAACGACTTCTGAAGCTGCAGTGTCTTTCGCAACAACATCCTGAGGTGCAGCGGCAGGAGCGCCGGCAGCATCAACATCGGCCTGTGGCAGATCCAATTCGGCCTGAGCCAATTCACCACCTTCGGCGCCGGTTTGCTGCTCTTGCTCATCGCGGCGACGTCGTTGACCTGCAGCACGCAGATGACGTGGGCTGCGGCGACTGCGACGCTGACCGTCACGGCCATCACGGCGTGGCTTGTCTTCGCCGTCGGTGTCGTCCTGAGCGTCGTCAGCAGCTTGAGCGTCTGAATCCAACATGTCTGTTGCTGCAGTGCCCACTTCACTCACAGCTTCGACGACAGGAGCGGCGACCACGTCGGTGGTGGCAACAGCTGCGTCGCTACTGTTTGCGGCATCAGTGACGTCCTGTTCGGTTTCAGCGGCTTTTTCTTCCACTTTTGGCTTGCGAGGCTGGCGACGACTGCGGGTTTGCTTCTCGTCAGACTTGTCTTTAGCCACAACCTGGGTTGATTCAGCGGCAGTATCTTCAGTGGATTCCTGCGCGTTAACGGCATCCAGATTTTCCTGGGCAGCACCATCATCCAAACGCACTTTACGGCGCATATTACGGCGCTGACGACGTTCACGCACGGCTTCCTGCTTTGGCTCTACCGCATCATCGGCTGCTTCAACAGTTTCTGGCTTTTCACGTTTGGGCGCACGCTCACGCTTGGGTCTTTCGTCACGTGGCTTGTCACTCTTGTCACGCAGCTGCTTGTCGTCGGCCTGTTCCGGCTTGTTACGGCCACGACGGCTGTCAGAGCTGCGACGTTTGTCACCGTCTTCACGACGACTGTCATCACGGCGGCTGTCGGCGCTGCGACCTTCCTGGCGGCCATCGTCACGACGGTTGTCGTTGCGACGGTTACGACCACGGGTGTTCTGCTGACGGCCATTACGGGCTGGGGCCTTCTTCTCTTCGGTTTCGGTGTTGTCACCGCCAAAGAGAGAACCTATGGCTGCAAACAGACGGCTGAAGAAACCAGGCTTGACTTCGCTGGCCGCTTTTACAGGTTTGGCTTCGACCTTGGGCGCGGCTGCAGGCGGTGACTCCAATGGGGCAGAGAAACCTTTCAGAACGGGCTCGGGGGCCTGAGCGCGCTCCAGTTTGCGAGGCTCATACAGCTTTGCTTCAGGCTTTTCAACGCGTTTGTAGCTGGCTTCTTCGATTTCATCGTCCTGACGATGACGAATCACCTTGTACTCTGGGGTCATCATGTGCGGATCCGGGATCACGTACACTTCAACCTCGTGGCGCTGCTCGATGATACGAATGGCTTTACGTTTTTCGTTCAGCAGAAACGCGGCAACATCCACAGGCACTATGGCTTCAACCTGAGATGTGTTGTCCTTGATGGCTTCTTCTTCCATCAGACGCAGGATAGACAAGGCCAGCGATTCGGTACCGCGGATAGTGCCCTGGCCATGACAGCGTGGGCAAATATGTGCGGCTGATTCTTCCAGTGAAGGACGCAGGCGCTGACGGGACATTTCCATCAGGCCAAAGCGACTGATACGGCCCAGTTGCACACGGGCACGGTCCTGATGGACGGCGTCACGCAGACGGTTTTCCACTTCACGCTGATGGCGCACAGGCGTCATGTCGATAAAGTCGATAACAATCAAGCCGCCAAGGTCACGCAGACGCAGCTGACGGGCGATCTCGTCGGCGGCTTCCAGGTTGGTGTTCAGCGCGGTTTCTTCGATATCGCCGCCCTTGGTGGCACGGGCAGAGTTGATATCGATTGAAGTCATGGCTTCGGTGGGGTCGATAACGATAGAACCGCCAGAGGGCAGACGCACTTCACGCTGGAACGCAGATTCGATTTGAGACTCAATCTGATAGTGGGTGAACAGTGGCACTTCGGCCTTGTACTGCTTCACTCGCTCAACGAAGTCAGGACGAACTGTGGCGATGTGCTGTTTGGCCTGTTCGAAAATCTTTGGATGGTCAATCAGGATTTCGCCCACATCGCGGCGCAGGTAATCGCGAATGGCGCGCACGATAACGTTGCTTTCCTGATGGATGAGCATGGGGCCTGGGCCACTCTCAGAAGCTTCCTTAATGGCATCCCAGTGACGCAGCAGCACTTTAAGGTCCCACTGCAGTTCGGCGGCATCTTTACCCACCCCGGCGGTACGCACGATAAGGCCCATGCCGTTAGGGACTTCCAAATCGGCCATGGCCTCTTTGAGTTCAGTGCGCTCATCACCTTCGATACGGCGCGAAATACCACCGGCGCGGGGGTTGTTGGGCATCAGAACCAAATAGGAGCCAGCCAGGCTGATAAAGGTGGTCAGGGCAGCGCCCTTGTTGCCACGTTCTTCTTTATCAATCTGAACAATAACTTCCTGACCTTCGCTCACCACCTCTTTAATATTGGGGCGGCCCTGGAAGGAGTAACCTTTCGGGAAGTATTCGCGGGCAATTTCCTTGAGTGGCAGGAAGCCGTGACGCTCGGCGCCGTAATCAACGAAGGCGGCTTCGAGAGAGGGTTCTACGCGGGTAATTTTACCTTTGTAAATGTTGGCTTTTTTCTGTTCGTGTCCTGGACTTTCGATATCCAGATCATAGAGTTGTTGCCCATCAACAAGGGCAACGCGCAACTCTTCAGATTGAGTTGCGTTGATTAGCATACGTTTCATGGTGACGTCATTCTTCTTTAAATGGGTCACCGGAGAAAAGTCGGTGCATTCCGGGCCTGATCTCAGATTACTGTGCCTCACGGCAGGTTATCAGGCATGGTTCAGCGCATTGCTGTAAGACGCAATCTCTGCGTGTCGCTTCCGATTTATGGCTTATTTTTCAATAAATACAAAAACAAGGAATTCGTTGTTAAACGTCAACCAACCCCATAAATTCTCTTAAATACTTCCGTGAATGCCTAAACCGACAAAATTTATCCGGTGACTGGGTTCAGTCTACAAATTCGATTCAGGGGGTGTTTTCCACAAGAAACCAAGAAAAGTGGCAGTATATTGGATTTAACCTGTCGTTATTGCCGTAACATCAGCTTTTACTTCGACAAAGGCTTGCAACTCAATGAATTGCGATCCTTCAACCTTCAATTTTACTCTGGTGGAAACACCGAGCGGACGACGGTTTTGTGAACACTTTATCCACGGTTAATCCCCGTCCGCGAATGGAATATAGCAACAATCAAAAATTTCGGCAATGTAAAGCCACATTCGAGTTGAGATTGTTGTACAATGCGCATCGTTTTCACCAGATGTTTTGCCATGAATAAAGAAACAGTTCCAACCCAGGTTCAATTGATCAGCATTGATGAAGATGGTGCCGGTCAGCGTATTGATAATTTCCTGCTCGCCAAGCTCAAGGGCGTACCCAAGAGCATGATCTATCGCATCGTCCGTAAGGGCGAGGTGAGGGTTAACAAGAAGCGGATTAAGCCAGAATACAAGCTCGCAGCGGGCGATGAGGTGCGTGTACCGCCGGTGCGCGTAGCCGAAAAAGATTATCGTACAGCGCCTTCTGCCAACCTCAATCGAGTTGCCCAACTTGAAGACCGTATTCTGTTCGAAGATAAGCAGATTATTGTGCTGAACAAACCGGCAGGTATTGCCGTACATGGTGGCAGTGGGGTGGACTATGGTGTGATTGAGTCGCTTAGAAGCCTGCGACCCACCTGTAAGTTTCTGGAACTGGTACATCGTCTCGATCGTGATACCAGCGGTGTGCTGCTGATAGCCAAAAAGCGGATGGCCCTGAGGCACCTGCACGATCAGCTCCGAAATAAGCAGATGCAAAAGGTGTATCAGGCGCTGGTGCGCGGCCAGTGGCAGGAGCATGACAGGGTAGTTAAAGCACCGCTGCTTAAAATCACCCTCAAATCCGGCGAGCGCATAGTGCGGGTGAACAGCGAAGGCAAACCCAGCGAAACCCGTTTCCGGGTGCTGCGTCGCTTTGACGAAGCAAGCCTGGTGGAAGCAAGCCCGGTGACAGGTCGCACCCATCAAATTCGTGTGCATTGCCAGTACCAGGGGCATCCTATTGCCTGTGATGATAAATACAGTGAGCAAAAATTTGATGACGCCATGCGGGCCAAGGGACTGCAGCGTTTGTTTTTGCATGCAGCGCAACTCACCTTTACCCATCCGGAGTCTGAAACCCAGATGACGGTTCAGGCACCACTGGACGGCGATTTAACGGCCGTGCTGGATGCGCTGGAGCAAAAAGGCTGATGCAAAGATTCGACCTGATTATCTTCGATTGGGATGGCACCCTGATGGATTCCATCAGCAAGATAGTCGATTGCATGCAGGCACTGGCTCAGGAACTTTCCATTGCCGTGCCAACCGAAAAGGCTGTCCGGGACGTGATTGGCCTTTCAATGCCTGAAGCCATGCGCGCCCTGTTTCCCGCTGAAACTGAGGCAACAAGGGCAGGCTGGATAAACAGGTATAAGGCCCATTACCAGATTTTTAATGCCACCCCGAGCCCGTTATTTGAGGGGGTGCCTGAGCTGTTGACATCATTGCACGGGGCATCGCGCAAACTGGCTATTGCCACAGGTAAGGGCAGGGAAGGGTTAAACCGTATTCTGGATGAGACCCGTCTTGGGGACTGTTTCCACGCTTCCCGCTGCGCCGATGAAACCCAAAGCAAACCCCACCCGCAGATGTTGCATGAATTACTGGCAGAACTTGATGTCAGTCCCGAACGTGCGGTGATGATTGGTGATTCGGCATTTGATTTACAGATGGCAAACAACGCGGGTGTTGCAGCCATCGGGGTGGATTACGGTACGCACGACAGAGAGACACTGCTGGGTGTTTCGCCCCTTGCAGTAGTGTCTCATCCTCTGGAGATATTGCACCACTTGCGCTGATTACGGCACGAGGTCACTCTCAGTTGTTGCACATACTCAACTCAGTAAGCACAGTCTCTGATTTAGCAAGCACAGCATTTATTATGTCTTCGATGACTGCACATATGCGTTCACTTTGCCACTCGATATCCTGATGTATGCCCTCTTCGCAGACTGATTGCGCCGATTGCGTTCACACAGATAATGGCGTCACCTCTGTAATAAGCTCCTGATATCGTCTAAAACTCATTATCGAGGGCTAGCGCCCGTAAGCACACAAAGCCCGGATTGTTTGAGTAAGTCCACCAAGGCTATCAGGGGTAAGCCAATCAAAGTATTGGGGTCGCGGCCTTCGAGGCGTTCAAACAGGCAAATACCCAATCCTTCAGATTTGAAGCTGCCAGCACACCACAGGGGTTGCTCTTTTCTTACGTATTGCACTATTTCGTCATCACTGAGGTCACGAAAGTGCACGGTAAAAGGCTCTACCAGCGAGAGGGTAGTGTCCTTTGCAACATCGTGCAGGGCGAGCGCCGTATAAAAGACAATGCTTTTTCCGCGCTGCGCCTTTAGCTGATTAATGGCATTTTCTTCGCTCAGCGGTTTGCCAACAATCTTCCCGTCAACCACTGCCACCTGATCAGAACCGATAATGAGCGCATTGGTTGGCACGTCACATGCCAGGGCTTTGGCCTTGGCAATGGCAAGCCGCTCGGTCAGTGCGATGGCAGATTCTCCGGGCAGGGGCGTCTCATCGGTGTGCGGCGCCAAGGCTTGAAATGGCAAGCCCAGTTTTTCAAGCAGTGCTGCCCGAAAAGTTGAGGTAGAGGCGAGAATTAAGGGTCGCATTGGATACTGGCCTTTGGGTCTGAACTGTTAACTGGGTATTTTAAACCGTGCATAGTTAACCTGCGTGCATAGTTAGCCTTCATGTTAACCTCAATCAGCCAAGCTGAGGCTTAAAGGTCAAAAACGCTTGTTGATCAACTATGCTTCTATGAGTATTGCCGAACCCGTTAAAATCGGATTTTACCGACCGCGACATTGTCCTTGGCCCACCGTCGATTGGCAAGTCACGAGGTATTTTTGATAGGGGGCTACAATCGCTTTTATTTTAGGCGACCGGCGCTTGTGTGCCCGAGGGTGCTTGGGTAGAATTTTGCCTCGGTCAATTTCGTTGCCGGAGCAGGAGCGAACCCCAGATCCCACACAGGACATTTGGGCTAAAATTCCTTTGACTCCGGCGTGTTGAAGCTATAATATGCGCGCCTTATGCAAACAGTAAAGATACCGGTTTCTATCGATCCGATCCGCGCCGCGTCAAATCGCCTGAGTTATCAGGGGATTGTGCCAGGCAAGGTGTTAAAACGATTGAGAGAATTGACAGCCGGCGACTGTTCCGATGTGACAGTGTCGTTGGAATGTGGTGTTGATTTACAGGGGATAGTCTACCTGAAAGGGACGGCTGTGACGGAGCTCACTCTGTTATGTCAACGTTGCATGGCACTTTATACCACTGAGGTTACGGTCGACTTTTGCTTCAGTCCTTGCAGGACAGAGGCGGAAATCGATGAGCTCCCGGATGCGTATGACCCTATTGAGTGCGATGAAATTGGCGAGATACGTCTGCAGCAACTGGTCGAAGACGAGTTGATTTTGGCAATGCCTTTGATCCCGGCGCATCAAAATATTGATTGCAACCTGGGTTCCCAGGACATAGTCGTAGGCGAGATTGAAGCCGCTCAAGAGGAGCGTCCAAATCCGTTTGCAGTGTTAGAAAAACTGAAGAGCAAGTAATCCAGGAGACAGACAAATGGCTGTACAACAGAACAAAAAATCTCGTTCAAAGCGCGGTATGCGCCGTTCACATGACGCTCTGAGCACTGCTCAGCTGTCAGTAGACGCTACCAGCGGTGAACTGCATCTGCGTCACAATGTGACCGCTGATGGTTACTACCGTGGTAAGAAGGTTATCAACAAGTAATTGTTGGCCTTCCTATGACGAATCTGACGCTTGCGTTAGATGCGATGGGGGGCGATCACGGCCCCCAAGTCACGGTGCCTGCGGCTTTGCAGGCACTTCGACTACACCCTAAGCTCTCCCTCCTGCTCGTCGGTGACGAGACTCAAATATCCCCGTATCTTTCTTCTGCTGAGATAGACGTTCGCAGCAGGATAACCCTTGTGCATACCACCGAAGTGGTGCGTATGGACGATAAGCCCGCAACTGCGCTCAGACATGCAAAAAACAGCTCCATGCGACTGGCCATAGAACAGGTTCGTGATGGCATGGCTGATGGCTGTGTCAGTGCCGGTAACACTGGCGCGCTGATGGCGATGGCCAAGGTACTGCTTAAAATGTTGCCCGGTGTCGACAGGCCCGCGTTGGTCAGTTGCTTGCCGGCTATCAATGGTAAACCCGTTTATTTGCTCGATCTTGGTGCCAACATTCAGTGCGACTACGATACCTTGTTCCAATTTGCGGTGATGGGCTCAGTGCTCAGTGAAGCGGTCGATAAGATTGCCCGCCCCAAGGTCGCGCTTCTGAATGTGGGCATTGAAGAATGCAAGGGCAATGGCGATGTGCAGCAGGCTGCACAATTACTGCTTCATACTCCCCAGCTCAACTATGCCGGCTTTATTGAAGGCGATGAAATCTACAGTGGAAAAGTGGATGTCATCGTTTGTGACGGCTTTGTGGGCAACATCACACTCAAAACCTCAGAAGGCATTGCCAGACTGCTGGTTCATCAATTAAAACAAGGCCTGGCCAAAGGCTTTGTGGTTCGAATACTTGCGCGTTTGCTCGCGCCCCGCATTCAGAAAGTACTCAACCAGATGAACCCCGACCACTATAACGGAGCAAGTCTGTTAGGATTGCGCGCAGTAGTAGTGAAAAGCCACGGTAATGCAGACGAACACGCCTATATACAAGCAATTAGTCTTGCCTACACCGAGGCAAAACGTCGACTTCCAGAGATGATCAAAGATCGTCTTGAGTCGATTCTTTTAGATATCAATAGCTGATTTCTCCTTAAACTATGCATACAAAAATTCTTGGAACTGGCAGTTACCTGCCGGCTCAGGTGCGTAGCAATCTCGATCTGGAAAAAATGGTGGATACCAGTGACCAGTGGATTGTTGAACGCACAGGTATTTCCGAACGTCGCATCGCTGCCATGGACGAGACTGTTTCTACCATGGGTTACCAGGCCGCATTGAAAGCCCTCGAGATGGCGGGTATTCAAGCACAAGAGCTGGACATGATCATTTGTGGTACCACCAGTGCTGCCAATGCATTTCCCGCCGCCGCCTGTGAAGTTCAGGCACTCCTGGGGGTTCACACCATTCCTGCATTTGATGTTGCCGCTGCCTGCTCCGGTTTCGTTTATGCCCTGTCGGTTGCCGATCAGTTCGTCAAAACCGGCGCTGCCAAAAAAGTGCTTGTGATTGGTGCCGATGTGCTCTCTCGCCTGTGTGAACCCGAAGACCGCACCACCATTATTCTCTTTGGTGATGGCGCCGGTGCCGCTGTAGTCGGTGCCAGTGAAGAGCCGGGGATCATCAATACTCACATCTATGCAGATGGCCGTCAGGGCGACCTGCTCAAATGTGCCTTCCCACCACGTCTGGGTGAATCTTCAGAAGCCGTGGGCTTTATGCAGATGAAGGGCAACGATGTGTTCAAGGTTGCCGTGACTCAGCTGTCCCATGTCGTGGAAGAAACCCTGCGCCTCAATAATGTGGACAAGGCAGAGATTGACTGGCTGGTACCCCACCAGGCGAACTTCCGTATTATCAATGCCACTGCAAAGAAGCTCGACATGAGTTTAGATAAAGTGGTGTTGACGCTTGCCAAACACGGTAACACTTCCGCTGCCTCTGTGCCGATTGCCCTGGATGAAGCTGTGCGTGATGGACGTATTCAGCGGGGACAATTGCTGCTTTTGGAAGCCTTTGGCGCCGGTTTTGCCTGGGGTAGTGCGCTGGTGCGCTTCTAATTTCCCCGGGAATTCTGCTAGGCTTTTTACGCTTTTACTCAAAAAGGTTTAATAACAATGGATAAATTTGCCTTTGTATTTCCAGGGCAGGGCTCGCAGGCCGTTGGCATGCTGACCGATCTCGCTGCCGAATTTCCTGTGGTAACCGAAACATTTGCCGAGGCGAGTGCTGCTCTAGGCTACGATCTGTGGGCTCTGGTGCAGGATGGCCCCGCCGAGCAGCTCAATCAAACTCAAAAGACTCAGCCTGCGCTGCTGACCGCCAGCGTCTCCATTTGGCGCGCCTATCAGGCAAGCGGCAAGCCGCAGCCTGCAGTGCTTGCCGGTCACAGCCTGGGCGAATACTCTGCGCTGGTGTGCGCCGGTGTTATTCCTTTTACCGATGCCGTCAAGCTGGTTGAATTGCGTGGTCAACTGATGCAGGCCGCTGTGCCGGAAGGCACGGGTGCCATGTACGCCATTATCGGATTGGATAACGATGCTATCGCCAAGGCCTGTGAAGAATCAGCCGAAGGCGAAGTAGTGAGCCCGGTTAACTTCAACAGCCCCGGCCAGGTGGTGATTGCCGGTAATAAAGACGCCGTTGAGCGCGCCGCTGCCGCATGTAAAGCTGCCGGTGCCAAGATGGCGGTAGCATTGCCAGTTAGTGTGCCTTCCCACTGCAGCCTGATGAAAGGCGCGGCCGATAAACTCGCCGAGGCGCTTGCCGCGATCGAATTCAGTGCACCTGCCATTCCGGTTATCAATAACGTGGACGTGCAGGCGCCAACCGACGTAGCGGCTATCCGTGATGCACTGGTGCGCCAGTTGTATTGCCCGGTTCGCTGGACCGAAACCGTGGAAGCCATGGCCGCCGATGGTATTACTCATCTGGTGGAGTGTGGCCCGGGCAAGGTGCTGACCGGCTTGGCCAAACGCATCAACAAATCTGTTTCTGCACAAGCGGTCAATGACGTAGCAAGCTTTGCTGCGCTGACCGAATAAAGGAGTTTTCCATGTCTGTATCTTTGGATCTGACCGGCAAGGTAGCCCTGGTTACCGGTGCCAGCCGCGGTATCGGTAAAGCCATCGCACTGACCCTGGCCGAAGCCGGCGCAACTGTTGTGGGTACTGCCACAAGTGAGAAAGGCGCCGCAGCCATTTCCGATTATCTGGGTGACAAGGGTTTTGGTCTGGTACTTAACGTCACCAGCAGTGAATCCGTTGCCGAAATGTATACCGCGATCAAAGAAAAAGCAGGAGATGTTGATATTCTGGTCAACAATGCCGGTATCACCCGCGACAACCTGCTGATGCGCATGAAAGACGAAGAGTGGGAAGAGATAATCGACACCAACCTCACGTCTTTGTACCGCCTGTCCAAGCCGGTAATGCGCAGCATGATGAAAAAGCGTCATGGCCGTATCATCAGCATTGGTTCAGTGGTTGGCACCATGGGTAATGCCGGACAGGTAAACTACTCAGCTGCTAAAGCCGGTTTGATTGGATTTACAAAATCTCTCGCCAGAGAGGTTGCATCTCGTCAAATTACGGTTAATGCTATTGCTCCTGGATTTATCCAGACTGACATGACCGACGAGCTGACGCCTGAGCAGCAGCAAGGCATCATGTCACAGGTGCCGATGGAAAGATTAGGGCAGGCGCAGGAAATTGCTAATGCCGTCCTGTTCTTGGCCTCGGACGCTGCCGCTTACATCACGGGTGAAACCCTGCATGTAAACGGCGGAATGTACATGGTTTAAGGGCGAATGGCAGGGAACTGTCGCGTTTGGGTAGTTAGCTGCTGATAAGATTTGGTTTTGTGGTTAGACCACAAAATCGGGGCTTGCAATGTCAGCCAGATCGAATAAACTACTCGCAATCTTACGCAAGTGCGTAATTTGAATAGGAAAGAAAACTAATGAGCAACATCGAAGAACGTGTAAAGAAAATCATCGTTGAGCAACTGGGCGTTAAAGAAGAAGACGTTAAGCCATCTGCCTCTTTCGTAGACGATCTGGGTGCCGATTCTCTGGACACTGTTGAGTTGGTAATGGCTCTGGAAGAAGAGTTTGACACCGAGATCCCTGATGAAGAAGCCGAGAAGATCACCACTGTTCAGGCAGCGATCGACTACGTTTCCAAGAATCAGTAATACTGAATTCCAGAAAACAGGCGGCTAATTAGGCCGCCTGTTTTTGTTTGGGCGCCGGAATTTTCTGCTGGTTGTACCAGCCTCCTTTTGGATTGCCATCTGGCACAATCCGGCGCAATTTGGGCTTTTAGCCTCAAATACAGTTATGAAAGGTGACTCCTGTGACAAAACGTCGCGTAGTGATAACCGGTCTGGGACTGGTAACCCCGGTCGGTAATGATGTTGATTCCACCTGGAAGGCTTTGCTTGCCGGTCAGAGTGGTGTGGCGCCCATCACCAAGTTTGACGCCAGTGAATTTGCGACCCGCTTCAGCGCGTCGGTAAAAGATTTCGACGTTGAGCAGTATCTGTCCAAAAAAGATGCACGCAAGATGGACCTCTTTATCCAATACGGCATGGCTGCTGGCATTCAGGCCATTCGCGATGCTGGCCTTGACATGGAAAAAGAAGACCCCACCCGCGTAGGTACCGCCATCGGTGCCGGTATGGGCGGTATGTGGCTGATTGAAGCCGGTCACTCAGCGCTGATGGCCGGTGGCCCCCGTAAGATCTCCCCCTTCTTCGTACCCAGCACCATCATCAACATGATTGCCGGTCACCTGTCGATCATGTATGGCATGCGCGGCCCCAACTTTGCCGTAACCACTGCCTGTACCACGGGCGTACACAATATCGGTTTTGCCGCTCGCTCTATTGCCTATGGCGATGCTGACGTAATGGTGGCCGGTGGCGCTGAAGATGTGACCTGTCCGCTGGGTGTGGGTGGCTTTAACGCTGCCAAGGCGCTCTCGACCCGCAATGACGACCCACAAGCGGCAAGTCGCCCATGGGATCGTGACCGCGATGGTTTTGTGATTGGTGACGGCGCTGGTGTACTGGTGATGGAAGAGTACGAGCACGCCAAAGCCCGTGGCGCCAAGATTTACGCCGAACTGGTTGGTTTTGGTATGAGCGGTGACGCTTTCCATATGACGTCGCCTCCGGAAGATGGCGCCGGTGCGGCGCTGGCAATGACCAATGCTCTCAAAGACAGCGGTCTCTCGCTGGAGTCCATTGGTTACATTAACGCCCACGGTACCTCAACGCCAGCCGGTGACAAGGCCGAAGCCGCCGCGGTGAAGTCCGTGTTTGGTGACCACGCCTACAAGCTGATGGTGAGCTCCACCAAGTCCATGACAGGCCATTTGCTGGGCGCGGCCGGTGCGGTGGAAGCTATTTTTACCATTCTGGCGCTGAAAGATGGCGCTGTGCCGCCAACCATCAACCTGGATAATCCGGATGAAGGTTGCGATCTTGACTTCGTGCCCCACGAGGCGCGTCAGACCAGCTTCGAGTATGCCCTGTGTAACTCCTTCGGCTTTGGCGGCACCAACGGCTCGCTGTTACTTAAAAAGATGTGATCAGGCAGTTTGATTGTTTGATGAAGGCGCCGGGACGTTTCGTTCTGGCGCCTTTTCTTTTTGTCGGTGCATTCACGTGCTTATGCTTTTGGCGTAAGCTTAATTTACTTTAACAAGATAGGGTTACAACATGGCCGGACAAGACAGGCACCTGACCTTACGTTTTCTCGCAGAGCCCGCCGATGTGAATTTCGGTGGCAAGGTTCACGGCGGCGCCGTGATGAAGTGGATTGACCTTGCTGCCTACGCCTGTGCCGCAGGGTGGAGCGGCAAGTATTGTATTACCGCCTATGCCGGTGGCATTCGCTTCGTCAAACCCATCCACGTGGGCAATATCGTCGAAGTCAGCGCCAAGGTGATTTATACCGGCAACAGTTCGATGCATATCGGCATTGATGTTCGGGCAGGGGACCCCAAGGTGTCTGAGCGTCAGCTGACGACTCACTGTATTGTGATCATGGTGGCGGTGGACGATGCCGGCAACCCCACGCCTGTGCCTGAGTGGGTGCCGCAAACCGAGGAAGACAAGGCGCTGCGCGACTCTGCTATCCGGCTGATGGAAATGCGCAAAAAAATCGGCAGCGAAATGGCCGCCCACGTCACACCCTGAACTTTGTCTGTCTTTAGCCTGAGTGCGGGAGTTCGCGCTCAGGTTTAATTACAAAAATATCCATAAGCCCGCAAAAGGGCACTGCGTCTATGTCTGAAACCGGTTATTACCTTGCTCTCGATTACGGCACACAGAGCACCCGCGCGCTGGTGTTTGACCGCCGCGGCAATCCCATTGCCATTGCGGCCGTTGGCAACCAAAACTGTAAAGCCGGACAAGTGGCCAAAGCCGCAGTGCAGGATGGCGATTACTGCTACGGCCAACTGGTGGCGACTTGTCGTAAGCTCTTTGCCGAACACGGCTTGAGCCCTGAGCAAATCGTTGCAGTCACTCTAACCACCCAAAGAGCCTGCACCTTGCTGATGGATAACAGCGGCAAGGCCAAATCCGATGTGTTTATGTGGTCCGACAGACGCATGGTGGAAGGGATGCTTTCGCCGATAAGCTGGTTTTATCGGCTCGGCTTTTGGGTAAGCGGTATGACAGGGCGCATCGACTATTTGCGCCGGGCCGCCAAAATCAACCTGATGCGCGAGCTTTTTCCCGGCAAGGTCGATGGCAGCGAAAAGATTGGCCTCTTGAGTGGTTATCTGCTGAGCCGCCTTGGGGGCAAGCTGTTGGATTCAAGGGCATCCCAAGTAGCCTATTTGCCCTTTGACTACCGAAATCAAACCTTTGCTTCAAAGGGCAGTTGGCGCTGGCAGGCCCTTGGCTGCAAACCGTCGCAGATGCTGCCACTCATTGATGCCGCAAGGCAGATTGGCACTATTACCGATGGCTTTGCCGAGCTTACCGGCCTTAAGCCGGGCACAGTGCTGGTCAGTGCCGGTGCCGACAAGGCCTGTGAAGCCTATGCCAATGGCGCAGGTGGGCCAGGTGTGTTGTCATTGAGCCTTGGCAGCGCGGCAACTGTTACCTTGGGATCTCATCGCTATTTTGAGGTGTTTCGCTATGCACCGGCCTTCCCGGGGCTTGAGCCGGGCAGTTTTATGCCCGAGGTGCAACTCGAGCGTGGCTTTTGGTTGCTGTCGTGGGCGTTGGATGAGTTCGGTGCCAGCGACAGGGCTGAAGCAAACTCCCTGGGACTCAGTCCCGAAGCCTATGTGATGAAAGCCATCGCCGACATTCCGCCAGGCGCCGACGGCCTCATGCTGTGCCCCTATTGGGCACAGGGTGTTATTTACCCCGGCCCGGAAGCGAGCGGGATAGTCGCAGGTTTTCGCCCTGAGCATACCCGCGCTCACCTCTACCGGGCGCTGATTGAAGGGGTGCTGATGACACTCGAGCGAGGTGCCAAAGAATTGGTGCGTAAGTCAGGTGAAGCAGTAAGGCTTATTCGCGTCAGCGGCGGCGGTAGTCAATCCGACCTTGTGATGCAACTGGCAGCGGATATCTTTGACTGCCCCACAGAGCGGTTAACGGTGCGCGAAAGCTCTGGTTTAGGCGCAGCCATGTGCGCCGCTGTGGCGATGGGCGATTATCCAGACCTCGCCAGTGCCAGGCAAAATATGGCAAAATCGGGCAGTCGCTTTGAACCAGAGCCCGCCAGTGTGGCGCGTTACCGGCAGCTATCACAGCGGCACCAACGCCTGTACCCGGCAGTAAAATCATTATTTAAAACACGCTGATCGCGAGACACGAAAGGAAGAACAATGGCAAAAGTGGCATTTCTCGGACTGGGGGTGATGGGATATCCCATGGCCGGACATTTGGTCAAGGCTGGTCACCAGGTGACTGTGTATAACCGGACCACCGCCAAGGCTGAAGCCTGGGTGAAGCAGTTTGGTGGCGCCATGGCGCTGAGTCCAAAGCTTGCGGCTGAAGACCAGGACATCGTTTTTACCTGCGTGGGCAACGATAAAGATTTGCACCAGGTGGTACTTGGAGAAGATGGCGTTATCCATGGTCTCAATGCAGGTGCCGTGCTGGTTGACCACACCACAGCGTCTGCCGACATTGCCCGCGAGATTGGCGCCGCGCTGAACGCTCAAGGCTTTGGCTTTGTTGACGCACCAGTCTCAGGCGGTCAGGCCGGCGCCGAAAATGGCGTACTGACCGTGATGGCAGGCGGTGATGAAGCCGTGTTTAACCAGGTAAAAGACGTCATCATGAGCTACGCCCGCTGCGCCGAGCGTCTGGGTGAAACAGGTGCAGGCCAGCTCACCAAGATGGTGAACCAAATTTGTATCGCCGGTGTGGTCCAAGGGCTGGCCGAAGCACTGCATTTTGCCCGTAGCGCAGGCCTTGATGGCGAAAAAGTGGTGGAAGTCATCAGCAAAGGCGCCGCCCAAAGCTGGCAGATGGAAAACCGCTATAAGTCCATGTGGGCCGGTGAGTACAACTTCGGGTTTGCCATAGACTGGATGCGTAAAGACTTGGGTATCGCCCTGGAAGAAGCCCGCCGTAATGGCTCGCATCTGCCGCTGACAGCCCTTGTGGATCAGTTTTACTCAGAAGTACAGGGCATGGGGGGCAATCGCTGGGATACCTCAAGCCTGATGGCCCGCCTCGAAAAAAGCCGAAAATAACTCCTGGTTAAATCAATCGTCAGCTAGTTCGGTGGTAGAGCCGTTCCCGATAAAACAAAAAGCCCGCATGAAGCGGGCTTTTTACTGCATTAGCTTTGGGTTTACACAGGGTCAACGACCAGATGCTCGAGCTCAACCACGGCAACGGCATGGAGGGCGTCCATGGTGGCACCAACCAGGGAAATTTTACCCTGTGATGACTCAAGCAACACTGCACGTTTGATGTCACTGAAGCTGCGGTTGTGTCTGACAAGAGCCGACAATGCCATCTGCATGGGCAACATCGATGGATTAAAGGCGGCGTTTTCGGCATAGCGGCCGCAGAAACTAGCGCCGTCTTCAGTTTCCAGCACCACCGCGGCGTGACACTGGCTGTATGGGGCGTAGGACAAACCGGCGTGATCGAGTGCTTCAATCAGCAAGGGATCATCACTTTCCAGTACCAGTTCCGTTTGCTGTTTTGATAGCAGAGGCGCTGTAACATTTAAATCGGCAGGACCGAAGGCATAGGGCAGATAGTGGCTCAGTGGCGCAGTGTCTTGCCCCGGCAGGTGAATACGAATAGCCTGACCCTGCACCAGCTCGTTCATAAACTGGCGGCAATGACCGCAGGGGCTGGCGTTGACTATGATATCGCTGATTTGTGTTTCACCACTTAGCCAGGCGTGGCTGATGGCACTTTGCTCGGCATGGACCGAGTGAAACAAGGCTTCACCCTGCAGCTCCAGATTGGCTCCCATGTAAAAGTCGCCGCCGCTTCCCACGGCAATGGCACCCACATAAAAGTTACTTACTGGAGGCTTAGCCAGTGCAGCTGCGATGGGCAGCAGTGCCAATCCCAGCTCGTGGCTATCCATTGCTGACACTGCGCAGAGCTGCTTTACCTGCTGCGCATCCAAATGACCACAAAATTGCTCACCCAGCATGGGAAGCAGTTCATCTGCCAATGCTTTTGGCAGCTCGTTTATCCGGCGGACAAATCTGTCTTGCATAGCCGTTTTCCTTCGCTGTTAATTTTACTGACTTGCAGTTTAGTTATTCTGTTACACAGATAATGGGAGTCTAATCCCATTTTATGTGGGTTTTCTGCTAAAGCGACTGCAGGTACTGACATAAAGCGCCGAGGAGCTTTTGCTTTTTTTCATCCTTGGTGGTTTCTTCCAGCAAGTTTTCAAGGCGGATGACATAGTCAGGGTCGTTCAAGCGGGCCTGACAAAACTCTCGCCAGCGCAGGCTTTCATCATAGGACAAGGTGAGCGGGTAGTTGCGAGCCCGGTAGCGAAAGAGCATCTCTGGCAGACGGGTATCATCAAACTGCAGTTCCAGCGCGGCTAAGTGCTCCGGCGACGTATTCCGTATGATGTCCATTTTTGCACGATCGGCAGGAGAGAAAAAACCACCACTGTAGAGGGAGTAGTCGGGATCGTTGGACATACCCTGGGGTTCTTCCTCAAACAGTGCCGTAAGTTTTTCGCGGATCTCAGGATGCTGTTTGAGTAAGCGATATTGTTCACGGGCAAAGGCTTTATCTATGCCCAATCGCTCAGCATTGGCGTCATCCAGAGTTTTGGCGTTGGCGACAAAGGGGCATTTATTCAGATGAATTTGCTTCACAGGCACGGGCAGCTCATCATTGGCGAGGTCTTCACGCTTGGTATAAAGCCGGGTTCTCAGTGCATCCACATCGAGGTCAATCAGTGGCTGAATGTCCATGGCCAGATTGACGCAAATGACGGCATTTTTATTGCGCATATGGTGCGCTACCGGAGCTATCAAGGTTGCACAGCCCTGGGTTGCCGGTATTTTGGAGCTGATGTGCACCAGCGGCTGCATCGCCAGTACATCGATTTGTTCGGCCACGGCTTGTTTACGCCTTAAGCGGAAGTAATAGTCGAACAGCTTGGGCTGCTTTTCCTTGATTAGCCGGGCCAGTGCGATTGTGGCATACAC
This sequence comes from Shewanella amazonensis SB2B, assembly GCF_000015245.1. Classification (NCBI taxonomy): domain Bacteria; kingdom Pseudomonadati; phylum Pseudomonadota; class Gammaproteobacteria; order Alteromonadales; family Shewanellaceae; genus Shewanella; species Shewanella amazonensis. The sequence goes on along the minus strand of NC_008700.1, from coordinate 2,401,708 downwards.
ATCTGACATGGCATCGTGGGCCTTGTCGTGTCCAAGGCCATTGGCTGCTGTCAGATGCTCAAGTTTAAAGCTGGGACTGCCGTCCTCTTTTTCTGGCCAGTTAATGCCTTCCGGGCGTAGGGCATAGCAGGCACGCACAAGATCGATAATATCCCAGCGGGAATTGCCCTGTTGCCACTCACGGGCATAAGGGTCAATAAAGTTGCGGTAAAAACCGTAGCGACTTACTTCATCATCAAAGCGCAGCGAGTTGTAGCCCGCAACACAGGTATTGGGTCTGCTGAAAATGGCCTGGATACGGCCCATGAATTCGGTTTCAGGCAAGCCCTGACGATTCGCCAGTTGCGGCGTAATACCTGTGATGAGAATCGCCTCCGGTGCGGGTAAATAATCGGGGCTTAAACGGCAGTAAAATGTGACAGGCTCGTCGATGATATTCAGGTCCAGATCGGTTCTGACACCGGCAAATTGTGCAGGCCTGTCCTTCGCAGGACTGGCCCCGAACGTTTCATAGTCGTGCCAAAAAATAGTGGGCTGAATATAGTTTTCCATCGGGAAATTAGCTCTGTCCGTGACAAGTTAAGCGCTTATCTTATCACTTGATGCGCCATATTCATCTCTTACCGGTTTCCTTGCCGTCTTGTTGGGTAAATATACGCCAGACTGAGCGATTTGTTGGGGCCTTTACGTAAATTGCGGATGACCATAAATGTGATACAGAGGTAAAATAATCCACCAGTGGAAGGATTTACTCATGTTTAATCAATATTTTCGGTTGCCAGAACTCATCAGTATCGACGCGGAGCGGCCGTCTTCTCGTTTTTTACTGAACCTCACCGACGACGTCAGTGATTTTGTACTGATGCAGGTGATGCGAGCGCCTCTTATCGAATTGGTGGTCACCCAAACAGGAACCGACGCTGAGTTTTTACTGAGGTTACAAGCGGGCTTTAGCTTGCTTCCTTACCAAGAGCCTAACGATCAAGTACCTAACAATGAAGAGCAGTGTCAATCAGTCATAGTCGATGACAAGGGGCAAACGGCTATTGCGGATCACATGAACAGGGCAGATGCATCTGAACATCTGCTTCGCGGACAAGGGCAAGGACTCAGAGTATACGCCAACAGTTCCCGTACGCCGGCGCGCTTATTGGCGAGACTGCGCCGTGGTTTGCTAATCACCCTGGCGGTTGAACAACGCGATTCAGGGTTATTGGGGGTTCGACTGGACGGTGAAGGGGAGTTTAATCTCGTCGCGCTTGAAACCGATTTACACCTGTGTGAGGGGCCCTCGGTTTTGAAAAACGCCAAATATGTCCTCGCCCGGGAACCCGAATATGGCGAAAGCAGCGCCGCTTTAGCGCTGCTCATTACTGAGCTTGAACAAGCAAGGCACGAACTGGTCGCTTATCTGTCTGGTGTCGAGTGCCATCCTGGCGTTGCAGCCGAAGCGATGCGCATTGAACCCATGCTGAGTCAGCGTCGCCAATGGTTGCTCAGGCAGTACGCGCAGTCTCAGGAACGCCCCAAAATAGGTACCAGTGCCAACGATTACGGACAGAACATAGACAAACTCAAACGTCTGTTGGAGTGTTACGAGCTTTTATCAACACCAGAGGTTAACGCGATGGTGTTGGCTATCGCAGAGGAAGATTAATGGTAGCCCAGAACATTCAGCCGATTTACCTTTGTCCTTTATGTAAAGCGTCCTTGCAGTCGGAAACAACCGGCTTGGTATGCCCCGCAGGTCATAGATTCGACAAGGCAAAAGAGGGCTATGTCAATCTGTTACCGGTACAGAAAAAAAAGTCAAAGGACCCCGGCGACAACAAGGAGATGATGCAGGCCCGTCGCTTGTTTTTGGAGTCGGGCTCTTACCAAGCACTGAGTGACAGGGTGGGGGAATTGGTACTTGGGTTACCGGTAAGTCCAGCAACCATACTGGATCTCGGGTGTGGGGAGGGCTACTACACCCACAGGCTGCAACAGGTTCTGGCAAAGGAAGACATTTGGCCCCAACTTTACGGCCTGGACATTTCCAGGGCTGCCCTGAAGGCGGCAGCCAAACGATATCCGCAAATTCATTTTTGTGTTGCCAGCAGTTTTGACACGCCGTTTGCAAGTGAGTTTTTCGACCTAGTAGTACGCATTTATGCGCCCTCAAAACCTGAAGAACTCAAGCGCTTGGTTAAACCGGGTGGCCATTTGCTGACAGTGTCAGCCGGGCCCATGCATCACTTCGCCGTCAAGCAGCGCATATACGACACCCCAAGGTTGCATGAAGATAGCGTAGAGCAAATCGATGGATTTGAAATCGTGAGTTCAGAGCGCTTGCAATGGCAGCTCGAGATGGAAAACCCCGAGCTCATACTCGCATTTCTTGAAATGACTCCCTACGCTTGGAAGTTTACCCCAGAGGCACGCACACAGCTTGCTGGCGAGCCATTCAGTTGCGAACTGGATTTTCGGATAAATTTACAGCGTCGGGTGCTGTAAAACTTGGAAATAGAATAGCTTGGCATGGGCTTGAGAGGCTGTCTGTATGATATTTAAACAGGTCTTAAGCCAAATTCCAGAAATGTAAGTAAAAAATCAGAACGACATACACAAAGGTTTGTTGACTTATGTCTAGGATGGAGTATAGTCGATGAAGCTTGAAGGTTGGATTTATTTTGTGTTCCGCACGACCAGTTTGTCCTGTAAACATTAAGTAATACCGGCTTTTCCCGCTCCACCGCCCTAACCGGCAATTGTTTAAATATTTAATGTTACAGGATACCAATATGTCTCAAGTGACTGGTGTAGTTAAGTGGTTCAACGCTGATAAAGGCTTTGGTTTTATCGCTCAGGAAGCTGGCCCAGATGTGTTTGTTCACTTCCGCGCCATCAACACTGACGGTTTCAAGACTCTGGACGAAGGTCAGAAGGTGTCTTTCACCGTGACCCAGGGTCAGAAAGGTCCTCAGGCTGAGAACGTAACCGTAATCGGTTAATTCTCCCAAGAGATGTATAAAAGCCGTGGCAAATGCCACGGCTTTTTTGTTGCCTCGAATTTGTCAGTACCGGCTTTTTTCATGCCATGTAACGATTTCTGGCATGTTTTAATCGTTCAAACGAGAACTGATGATGACGTTTGAGGCATGTCGGGATTCATTTGAGCGGTAGTAAGCACAGAAGAGGCAATCCTGAGCGATCCCGAACGATAAAATGTGCGAACGACCTTTAGTCGAGCTTAAGGTCACGGTGTAGGTTGGGTTATTGCATGTTATTGATAGACAAAGTTCGCGGACTTTTCGGAGCCTGACAGTTACTCTTAGGCTCAGTTGAGGCGTTTGACCGGTGCAGAACACGGGCGACAGTGACACTTATATGATGCCCGGCTTTTTGTTTGGCGATGATCATCCCTGCCATTGCACAATGGTATAAAAAAGCACCCCTGTGGGTGCTTTTTATTTACGCTGCTAAGGAAAACATCAGGAAAAGAGCTTGTCTTCCAAACTTTTGCCATTCAACAGTTGTCGATAGCGAATGCCTTCTATGGCAAGTAACTCCAACGCGGCTTTTTCCAGGCCGTAGTCCCTCGATGCAGGCTCAAATCCGATGATAAACTCTCGGCCATTGTGTTGACGTTTCACGCTGTGGACCCCAGGCAGTGTGCTCAGTTTGTCACCAAGTTCCTCCCCAGCACTATCCTGGAGGCTCAGTGTTAAAAAGCGCTCAACACTCTCTGACTTTATCGACAGGGACTGGCTGAGTTTCCCCTTATCCAAATAAAGGACTGTGTCACACAGACGTTCGAGTTCTTCGAGATTGTGTGATGAAATCAGGAAGGTTGTTTGTTCGCTTGCATGGGATATCAGCTCCCTTACGGCTCGGGCGTTGGCAGGATCTAAGCCGGCAGTGGGTTCATCCAGCAGCACAAGCTGAGGGGTGCCGATCAGGGCCTGTGCAATGGCAACACGCTTGCCCATGCCATGGCTTAGCGCAGTGGGTTTGTGTCTGGCTGCGTCTTTCAGCTCAACCAGCTCCAATACCCGCTCCGCTTCCCGGCGGGCGTCTTTGGCAGAGAATCCCTGTAGAGACGCAAAAAATGAAAGTTGTTCGCCTACGCTGAAATTGGGATCGAGCAAGGCGTCCTGCGGCAGGGCACACACCTTGCCCAACAGTTGTCGACTTCCCGGAACATGACCCAGAATTTCGAGGCTCCCGCCGTCCGGTTGAATATAACCACACATCAGGCTCATCAGGGTGGTTTTACCTGCACCATTAGGACCGACGAGTGCAACCGGGGCGCCGGCTTCCACTTGCAGAGATACATCATCCAGTGCAGTTTTGCTGCCGTAGCGTTTGGTCAGATTTCGGGTAACTATCAGGCTCACAGTGCGCTCCTTTTCATATATGCCAGTCCAAGAAACAGCAGCACAGCGGTTTGCACTAAAGGCAGTGGCGCATGGAGCAGGGCCCCCAATGGTGTGTTATCGACAATCATCTCAATCTGGCTTCCTGGCAACAGCCAGTCAAGGCTCGGCAGAGAAGGTAGATAATAAGCGGCCAACGCCGACACAATAGCCAGAACGCACCACACCAACACGGCGAATAGTGTCGCCTGGCGGGCGCTGTTGGCATAAAGCGATAGCAAGGCCATCAGCGCTATGTAGGGCATTATCACAATCAGCAGGTTTAACAGCACCACAATACCGTCAGAAATCGCTGCACCGGCAAGATCGGGTTCACGAAACAGCGTCAGCATCAGGGTAGCGAGTCCGGCAGTGACGATATAAGCACTTTGCAATAATAATTGCCCGACTACCCGGCCGAAAAACAGGGCTTCACGCCCGGTGCGCTGCACCAAAAAGCGAAAGGTCTTACGACTCTTATCCGAGGCGAATTGATCGGCACTGCTTAAAATAGCAAACAGCGGAAACCAATAGAGACTGATAACCCAAAACAGTGACAGCTCAGGGACATCCCAAGAGAGCAAATACTTTGGACTGACCACTCCAAGCATTTCTGACAGGGTCTGACGCATGTGGGGATCGGCAATATATTTGGCGGCGCTACGGATGGGATAGTAGAGAATAAGACCCCACACCAGACAATATGCGACCAGGGCAATGAGCCCCCTGAGATTAAAAAAACCTTTGATAACTTCCTGTCTGGCTATCAACCAGACATGGGTCATAGGACCCGGATGGGCGAGCTGAACTTGAGACATGCTAACATCCTGTCGTCACGGATTAGTGTGTTTGTAATAAGAGTGCATCCAGGCGCGCTTCCAACTGCGCGACTCGCTCCTCCAGGGCAGCTATGCGGCTATCGTCCCGTTCGTCAACTTGGGACGCAACCGAATGTGTTGTCATGCCTGTTGTGGCTTCGACTATGGTGAGGCTGAATCGCGACTCCCTTTTACCCGGCTCTCTGGGAAGTTGCACCACTAGCGGCGTTTCCCGGGATGCCAGCGCGGTCAGGGTCGCTTCGACTTCAGCAATGTCTTTGAAGTCGTGTTGACGACCGGCGCGGGTTCTCAGCTCGCCTGGTGTCTGCGGTCCCCTTAGCAGCAGCAGGCTAAGTACCGCAACCTGTGCGCTGGAAAGCTGAAGATCTGAAAACTCAGTATTACAAAACCTGTGTTTATATTTGACGACTCGGCTGCCGAATCCGGATTGCTCGCTTACCAGCCTTTTTTTGGTGAGTTCATCAATGCCAGCCTGAACCTGCGTTTCTGAGAGGTCCATGACGGGGGCCCGGCTGCTTTTTTGATTGCAAGCCAGTGTCAGGGCATTGAGCGAAAGGGGATATTGATCCGGGGTGGTAACTTCTTTTTCCAATAAACAGCCAATGATTCTGGCTTCGATGGCATCAAGCAACATTGAAAACTCCTTTAACTTCCTGAATCTGTTATATCAGAGCAAGCTGCTTGTGCCCATAGGCAACGCACTTTGTTACCATTTCGCCAATAAAAAAACGGTGGCCATGCCACCGTTTTAATCAATCAGTTCAGATAGAGTCCATCGTCTGTGATTCGAAGCTTACCCTGTTTGAAGAGGCCGCCAATACTCTTTTTAAAGGCTTTTTTGCTCATACCCAGCTCAGTGTAAATCACATCGGCGTCAGTCTTGTCGCCCAAGGGCAGGAAGCCACCGGCAGCCTGCAGTTTTTTCAGGATGACGCCTGAATGGGCATCCAATTCATCGCGGGTGCCTTTGTTGAGCACCAAATCGATTTTACCGTCGTGGCGTACCTGCTTGATGTAACCCTTGAGTTTATTACCCGCACGCAGTGGCTTGAACACATCGCTTTGATGGATAAGCCCCCAGTGGCTATCGTTGATAATCGCCTTATAACCGAGATCCGTGCGGCCCGCGATAACCAGTTTCACTTCCTGGCCTGGCTTGTATGATGCAGGCGTCTTATCGAGGAACTTATCCAGCTTCGCCGAGGCGACAATTCTGTCATCTGCACGGTTGATATGCAGGTGTACCAACTGATATTTGCCTTCCTCCGGTGGACGGGTTTGCTCAGCAAAGGGCAGCAGCAAGTCTTTGTCCAATCCCCAATCGAGGAAGGCGCCTACCCGGCTGACCGATACTATTTTCAGGTTGGCGAATTCACCGACCTGCGCCAGGGGTTTTTGCGTGGTGGCAATGGGCGTATCTTCGGAGTCCAGGTACAGAAAGACATCAAGTTCATCACCCACTTGCAGGTTGTCGGGTGCAAACTTATTGGGTAACAGCACCTGACCGAAGTCACCGGCATTGAGATAAAAACCAAAATTAACTTGTTTAACAACCGCCAGCCGGCAAGTTTTTCCTAATTGGATCATTGAGTACCTGATTTCAGATGATTGGGCATTACGGCGCTGATTATACCCCAAACCGGCGGGATTCACCTCAGTTTAGGCTTTAGCCACACCGGGATTTGTTCATGATATACGCGCCTGATAAAAACCGCTTCTTTCACAAGGTTTTTTGCATGTCAAAAAGTGAGTCTGAGCTATTTAAATATATTGAACACATACTCTGAAAACTGTGTGAGGTTTAACTCGTTAGCCTATGATATTAAAAAGTATTTTATGACTTTGCACCTGGGGGCTTTGTTCGCTTTGTAGTATATCTTGCAACTCATTGAACAAATGCGAATTCTTGCTTGCATTCTTGTGGTATGCGGGGTTTAATTGCGCCGTTTTTGGGTCTATTCCCAAAGTCTGGCGCCTGTTTACAGGTCAGTTTATCGGTCTGGATATTTTGGATGAGTCACGGGCTGTGTCATCTTGCACATCAAATGACGCAAGAGGTACGGTTTAACGGAAGGGGGAGTTGGCTAATGCACTATCATTTGCTTTCTGCACATTGCCTCAAGCTGGCTTCTTGTCTCACTCAGGACCTGGTTGCTATCGACACAGACGTAAAACACCTTACCCTTATCCGCATCAATTCTGGCCGCGAAGAGGCCAATAGTCCCCAATAAGCCGGTCTAATTGGACCTTACGGCTTCCTTTTTCCGTCTTTCCTTCGAAGTGCACGGGACTGGGTATTCTACACTTTTCAAACCGACACCATCGGATTCAGTTAAATGCAAGACAACAATCTATATTTCGAGACGCTGCACAGCGGCTATGGTCAATATTTCGAGATAGACAAGGTGCTCTTCGAGCAAAAGACCAGTCAGTGGCATTTATCAATTTTTGAAAATGCCCGTTTTGGCAGGGTGATGGCCCTCAATGGCGCCATTCAAACCACCGAAGCGGATGAATTTGTCTATCACGAAATGTTGACCCACGTGCCGGTGTTGGCACATGGACAGGTTAAAAGCCTGCTGATTATCGGCGGTGGCGATGGCGGCATGCTCCGTGAAGTGGTGAAACACCAGGCTATTGAGCGTATCGTGATGGTGGAAATTGATAGCGCCGTTGTGGACATGTGCAAAACCTGGTTGCCTAATCATTCTGCCGGCGCCTACGACGATCCACGAGTGGAGCTGGTTATCGCCGATGGCATGGACTTTGTTGCCAACTGCGCAGAGCGGTTTGATGTGATTATTTCTGACTGTACCGACCCGGTTGGCCCCGGCGAAGTGCTGTTCAGCTCTGATTTTTATGCGGGCTGTAAACGATGCCTTAATGAAAACGGCATCTTTGTGGCCCAAAATGGGGTGCCCTTTATGCAGGTTGAATCCCTGCAGGACACGGTGCGCCGTATGAGCAGTTATACCCGGGAGTGTTGGTTTTACATGGCGGCAGTCCCAACGTACATTGGTGGTTCCATGGCATTTGCCTGGGCCACCGACAATCCTGAGGCGCGCAAGCTTGACCTTGCAACCCTCGAGGCGCGTTTCAACGAGGCTGGGATCAGTACCCGTTACTACACGCCCGCAGTGCATCAGGCAAGCTTTGCCTTGCCTAAATACGTCGAACAGGCGATCCGGTCAGCCATGACCGTGACCGCTTAATATCTCTCTATATATAGGCACAATTGAGATGAACGAATGGTCAATTGACGACGCCCGCGCCGGGTACAACGTTGCCCACTGGAGTCAGGGTTTTTATGGGATCAGCGACGAGGGTGAGGTAACCGTCTCCCCGGATCCTAAAAATCCCACCTTCAAAATTGGTTTGAACGCGCTGGCCAAGGATATGGTTAAAGCCGGTGTGAGTTTGCCAGTGTTGGTGCGTTTCCCGCAAATTCTGCACCACAGAGTTGATCACCTGTGCCAGATGTTCAATCAGGCCATTCAGAAATACGAGTATCAATCTGACTACCTGCTGGTGTACCCCATCAAGGTAAACCAACAGCAGACCGTGGTTGAGGAAATCCTCGCAAGCCAGGTAAGCAAGACTGTGCCTCAGCTGGGTCTTGAGGCTGGCAGTAAGCCTGAGCTGATGGCTGTGCTTGCCATGGCGCAAAAGGCCAGTTCAGTAATCGTGTGTAACGGTTACAAAGACAAAGAATACATTCGCCTGGCGCTGATTGGTGAGAAACTCGGCCACAGTGTATACATAGTGCTCGAGAAGATGTCCGAGCTGCAGATGGTGCTCGAAGAGTCCAAGAAGCTGGGTGTTACCCCACGCCTGGGTCTGCGCGCCCGTTTGGCTTTTCAGGGCAAGGGTAAGTGGCAGGCCAGCGGCGGTGAAAAGTCCAAGTTTGGTCTGTCTGCTGCGCAAATCTTAAAGGTCGTCGAGCGTCTGAAAGATGAAGACATGCTGGAATCGCTGCAGTTGCTGCACTTCCACCTGGGTTCGCAAATCGCCAACATCCGTGATATTCGCCACGGTGTAGGTGAGGCCGCACGTTTCTACTGTGAACTGCGTAAACTGGGCGCCAAGGTTAACTGCTTTGACGTGGGCGGCGGCTTGGCCGTGGATTACGACGGTACCCGCAGTCAGTCAAACAACTCCATGAACTACGCGCTGGCAGAATACGCCAACAACATCGTATCTGTGCTCACCGATGTGTGTAATCAGAACGAACAGCCAATGCCGCGCATTATTTCTGAGTCAGGCCGTTACCTCACTGCCCACCACGCGGTACTCATCACCGACGTGATTGGCACCGAGGCATACAGCCCGGAAGACATTCCTGCGCCGGAAGAAGAAGCGCCTCAGCTGCTGCACAACATGTGGCGTAGCTGGAATGAAATCAGCTCACGTCTCGATCAGCGTGCTCTGATTGAAATCTTCCACGATACTCAGTCTGATCTGGCCGAGGCCCAATCCCTCTTTGCGTTGGGACAGCTGAGCCTGGAAGACCGCGCCTGGGCCGAGCAGTGTAACCTTGCTGTGTGTCACGAGTTGCAGGGCTTGATGAACGCCCGTAACCGTTATCAGCGCCCGATCATCGATGAACTGAACGAGAAACTGGCTGACAGATTCTTTGTTAACTTCTCCTTATTCCAGTCACTGCCCGATGCCTGGGGTATCGACCAGGTATTCCCTGTGCTGCCGCTGTCAGGTTTGGACAAGGTGCCTGAGCGCCGTGCTGTGATGCTGGATATCACCTGTGACTCAGACGGTATTGTTGACCAATACGTAGATGGTCAGGGTATTGAAACCACGCTGCCGGTACCTAACTGGTCAGCTGAAGATCCGTATCTGATTGGCTTCTTCCTGGTGGGTGCTTATCAGGAAATCCTCGGCGACCTGCACAACCTCTTTGGTGATACCAACTCAGCAGTGGTGCGTATCGACGAAGAAGGCCAGACCAATATCGAGTCTGTACTTGCCGGTGATACGGTAGCCGACGTACTGCGCTATGTGAACCTCGATGCCGTGTCCTTCATGCGCACCTACGAGGAGCTGGTGAATTCACACATCGCAGAAGACGAGCGCGCGATGATCCTCGAAGAACTCCAGGTGGGCCTCAAGGGCTACACCTATCTGGAAGACTTTTAACCCATACTAAGGCAAGGTGAAGCCAGGCCGGGGAACCAGGGCGTAAGCCCTCCCGGCCCTCAGGTAGAGAAAAATGTTTTTTGAAGGTTCAGAAAAAAAAATAGAAGTCATAGTCACCCGCGAATTCGGCTCACTCAGAGCACTGGGGCGTGAATTCTGGAAAGAGATGGTGGCCTGCGCCAATGCGGAAATCCTCTCCAGTATCAACAATGAACACTGCGATGCCTACTTGCTCAGCGAATCGAGTTTGTTTGTCTGGGACGACAGGTTCCTGATGTTGACCTGCGGCACCACAACCCTCGCTAAAGCCGTTGTCCGTTTTATCAATGAAGTCGGTGCTGAAAAGATTGCTTTTGCCAGCTATCAGCGCAAAAACGAGTATCTGTCACACTTGCAAAGCAGTGCCTTTACCGACGATTTAACCGCCATCCGCGCGTTGTTGCCGGGGGATGCATTCAGAATCGGACATCTGGATTCCCACCATCACTATATTTTCACCAGCAACAAACCTTACGAAGCAACTGCAGATGACCATACCAGTGAGCTTTTGATGTACCACATCCGTGGTGAGGCTGCCGATTACTTGCGCAGTGAACATCAGAGTGCTGCTGAAATCCGCCGCCTGTTGCAATTGGATGCCATGTTACCCGGGTTTGTATTTGACGACTTTTTGTTTGAACCTTTTGGGTATTCTATCAATGGCATCCGTGGCGATCGCTACATGACCATTCATATTACGCCCCAGGAAAACAGCTCCTACGTGAGCTTTGAAACCAACTTGCCGCTGGAAGGCGAATATCGTCAAATCTTCTCTCGTTTGCTGGGTATTCTAAATCCGGGCAGTTGGGATGAGATTGGGTTTAACGCCCAGCGTCATACCGAAAACTACCCCGCGCACCTGTGCCTGGGAAGCTGTGCCTTATCCATGTCCCAGGGGTATAGGGTGGAGTTCAGCCACTATCAGCAGTTGTGTCATGAAGTGCTTATTCCCGAGCCCATGTAATCTTCGCCCCGCCAGACGTTATCCCCTTTGCGCCTGAGGTCTCTGGCTATACGCAGAGAATTGTGTTGATTACTCCGTGTAATCAGCGGATACCGAAGCCATAGGCCGTCAGGCTGGTGCACCTTAGGTCTACAGCTCATTAATACGGGTATCGCCTTTGACTCTTTCCTGGGGGTGATTGGCGGATAAAATCAAAAGCCGACCTCACTGTCGGCTTTTTTGTTGCACGTCAAGCGGCTAGAATGCCTCAAACGATACAGTGCCCATAAGGAATCACCATGACAGATCTCAGCGACATTCGCCGTGAATACACCAAAGGCGGCCTCAGGCGCAGCGAATTGCCCGAAGACCCCATGGCATTGTTTGAGCGCTGGATGGAGCAGGCCAAGGCCGCAGAGCTTACCGACCCCACGGCCATGTGTGTGGCGACAGTCGATGAGCTAGGCCAACCCTATCAACGGATAGTGCTTCTCAAACGCTTCGACGAGCAGGGTTTTGTATTTTTCACCAATCTGGGTAGCCGCAAGGCGACTCAACTGAAGCATAACGCCCACATCAGCTTGCTCTTTCCCTGGCACCCTCTGGAGCGACAGGTGGCTGTGACAGGCATTGCCGAACCACTTTCAACGGCTGAGGTACTCAAGTACTTCGTTACCCGACCGAAAGACAGCCAGATTGCAGCCTGGGTATCTGCTCAGTCATCCAAACTCAGTGCCAGGCAGGTCCTGGAAGCCAAGTTTATGGAGATGAAGCAGAAGTTTTCCGCCGGTGAAGTGCCATTGCCATCTTTCTGGGGCGGCTATCTGGTCCGTCCCGCCAGTATTGAGTTCTGGCAGGGCGGGGAACACAGGCTGCACGACCGCTTTATTTATGAAAAAACGGCGGCGGGTTGGGATATTGAGCGCCTGGCGCCCTGATCACAGTGGCGTGACGTTTGCTGCCAGGAGGCCCTTTTGGCCTTCAACCAGGCTGAAGCTGACTTTTTGACCTTCTTTTAAAGTGCGTCTTCCCTGAGTATTGATAGCGCGGTAGTGAACAAATACATCTGAATCATTATCGCGACTCAGGAAGCCAAAACCTTTCTCGTCGTTAAACCATTTTACTGTACCAGTGTGCTGTGGGGCCGACATGTTAACCTCGTAAGGGATTGATAATGTATCTGAACTTTAACAAGCAGATATTTCAGTCAATTGACAGCCCTGACAGGAATTTGCAGCTAGAGTTATAGTGGCCGTTTGGTTTATTGTTTGTGTTGTCACTAATTTAGCAATTCAGGAATGGCCTGAACGCAACGAAACACAAGGAGACAAGTGATGTTTATTCGTACTTTGTTGGGCGCAGCCCTGCTGGTATCTGCCTCGGGTGCCATGGCCGATTGGCAATTGAATGCAGCCAATTCCAACGTCAGCTTCATCTCGGTCAAGAAGGGCGATGTTGCTGAAGTTCACAAATTTAAAAGCCTTGAAGGCAAACTGTCCGAACAAGGCGATTTCAGCCTCAATATTCCACTGGCGTCTGTCGATACAGGTATTGAAATTCGCGATGAGCGCATGAAAAGCATGTTATTTGAAGTGGAGCAATTTCCCTCATTAACACTTTCTGCCAAGATAGAGCCGTCATTGGTGAACGCATTGAAACCCGGTGAAATCACAAAAGCGGAAATTCCAGCGACTGTGGAATTGCATGGTAAATCAGACAAGCTCAATGTCGAAGTGACTGTGGCAAGAGTCTCTGATAACACCCTGATGGTCAGCAGCAGTGCCATGTTAATCGTTAACGCAGCCAATTTTGGTTTAACCGCCGGGATTGAAAAGTTGCGTGAATTGGCGGGATTATCGGCCATCAGCAGTGCCGTACCGGTTTCATTCGTGCTAACACTTGAGAAATAACAGGAATTGCATGCTTTAAGGAAGAAGAAAGCAACTTGTTCCATAATAAAAATGCGGGCTTAAACCCGACATTAATGCAATACGGGATTTGACATGGTCACTGATAAAGAAGGTTACGTGCATCTCATACAGTACTTAACTGAAAACTTGGGGCTTTTCGAAGCGCCTGAGGGAAAGGGTTTAGCTGATGAGACAGTGATGGAGCTCTTTGAAGAGCAGTTGTCCGCGCAGATCATCATGGTTTGCGGTCAAAATCCCGAATTAAGTTTTGCCCAACGTAACATGGTCATTCGGGAAATCGACGCCATCGTTTACGATCTCGAAGAAATCCTGGCCCATGTTGGAAACAAAAAAGCCACGCCGGAACAAACGCACTTTATTGCTGATTTCTCTGGGCTCATCAAAAATTTATTCGACCAGGAAATTGTCAAGCTGACCGCATGATGCGCCGTCGTGGTTCACACTCTGATGGGGTGAACATGATAAGACTCAAACCAGGATTTGACCACGATACCATTGCTTTAGAAGCATCAGGGATGATTGAGGCCGATGACTACAGCCGAGTATTGATCCCCGCCCTCGAACAAGCGCTCAAAGATCATGCATCGGTGCGTATCTGGTACGAAATTGCTGATGGATGCCGGGGTGTCAGCCTGCTGTCGCTATGGCAGGACGTGCTGCTTGGGCTCTTTCATCTCGATGACTTCAGGCGTATCGCCATTCTCACCAATCGTCCCGCTTTTCGCCGCATGGGCGAACTCATTGGCTTATTCATGCCATGCCCCGTCTGCGTGTTCTCCTTGGATGAGGTGCAAATCGCCAAAATCTGGTTGTGTCAAAGTCGCTGAAATCGGTGCTTTTTATTGGCAAGCGCCAGCGCTTCCGTTATGGTGGTTCAGGTTAGGCGTTACCCTCGCTTGCTTGTAATTAATTGTTTTTCAGGATGTTATTTATGTTTAGATCTTGGATCGCCATTTCATTACTCCTGTTATCTTGCGCTGCTTTTGCCAAATCCACTGTAGGGCAGAGTGTCGAGATCCATCAACCCGCCTCTGGGCTTAGCTTTATCGCCCGGGTAGATACGGGCGCCTCTATAAGCTCAATCCACGCGGTCGATATCGAAGTGCTTGGGGGCGAAGCTGAGTCGATGAAAGACAATATCGGCAAACGGGTGAAGTTTACCACCGAAGGCCTGGGAGGCGTGACCAAAGCCATTGAAGCCAAAATCGTGAAAGTCACCACAGTGTCCAACTCTCAGGGAACTGAGAGTCGTTATACGGTTGAGTTAGAGCTGCAATATGAGAAGGATGTGCGTAACATCCGGGTGAACCTCAGAGATCGGGGCCACATGGATTACAAGCTGCTGCTCGGTCGCAACTGGCTTGAAGGTCATTACATGGTCGATGTTGCCGAAAAAAATGTTATCGGTGAGCGTGCCCCCATTCACCTGCTAGAAGGTGATATCACCTTTGATACCCGTATCGATACGGGGGCTGTAGAGAATAGCCTCCATGCCACCGATATTCAGATAGAAAATGAACATCCCAGCGATATGGAAGCCAATGTCGGCAAACCCATCAGCTTTACCACGGTAAATGAAAAAGGTGAAAAACGGCGCATTCATAGCCGAATTACCGAAACGTCGCTCATACGAAATGCTCAGGGAAGTGAAGTTCGCTACATGGTGGAGCTGACGCTGGGGGAACCCGGTAAAGAGTTTAAGGTGAAAGTCAACTTAAGAGACCGAAGCGAAATGACCCATAAGCTGCTAATCGGCCGCAACTGGTTGCAGGGGCATTACATCGTTGATGTCAGCCGCTAATCTGCAAAGGGTAATCTGCAATCCACTATGGTAGCCACAGTCAGTGAGTGACAGAGCGTCAGCGACCCGCCAAATTGTCTTTCAAGCCAGGCGGTTAGGGCGCTGAGTTCGGGCGCGATAATGTCAGAGCTCGCGCCCTGGCTATCAAACCTGATGAGACAATCAGGTCCGGATCCGTCGACACACACAGTGACTATATTGCCCTGAGGAGCGTTATCAGTCTGAGTGCAAAGGAGTTTTAACAAGCTGAATATCAGCAGTGTTAACTGCCAGGTCTCAAGTTGGACACTGACATTACGTTCGCCCTCCAGCCGAATTTGGATATCACGTCCGGCGAGTTCTGATTGAAACAGGTGGGTCAACTGCTGTAACACATCCATGGGAACGGCGCGTTGGCTTGCCTTATGTCTCCCGGTTAACAGCTCCAGTACCCGCAGCCGCTCTGCGTGTTCGCTCAGCGCATCCTTTAGCTTTTCCATGGGGGTTGCACCCGGGTTGCAGGCTTTTGCCAGAAGATTTTCCTGCTCACGGGCAATTAGACTCACCAAATCCCTAAGCCAACTTTTAAATAATCTTCTCTCTGTACCCCACGCCTCGCCCTTTGCTTTGGTCTCTTCTATGTTTTGTGTTTTTTGCGACAGCTCAAATTCGGCAAGCTGCAGCTTTTGCTGCAGTTTGCCGTTTTCACTTGAGCACAGACTAAGGCTGTGCTCGAGTGTCGTTATCCTCTCCAGCAATTCTTTTTCAATGCGCTTGCGATTTTGAATATCAAAGGCGATGGCACCGGTTCCCCTTAGATTGTCGTCGTCATCGCGAATGGCGAACTTGGTCATTTGGAAACGTATCTCTCCCAAACGTGTTGGCAGTGTCTCTTCAAATTGCAGCGGGGCATCCTGGGTCATTACTCGCTGATCGCTCTCGCCATAGGCCTGGGCAAGATCCGACGAAAAGAGTTGTCGGTCGGTGGCACCCAGGATCCTGTGTCGGTCAAGGCCTATGGTTTCGCAAAACTTATCGTTCACCATCAGGTAGCGGCCAGCGATATCCTTGATAAAAATGAGGTTGGGGGATGATTTGAGCAAGGCGGTCAGTCGCTCTTTGTGGGCGAGCAAATCCTGCTGCGCCTCTTGCTGAACCTCCAGCTGCTGTTCCAACGCCAAATTTGAGGCATCGAGACTGGCCATAGCGATTTCCAGCTGATGGGTTCGGGCAACTAGGGCACTTGCCAACACCCCAATTTCATCCTCACGCTGACTCGCTTGCAGCTCCAGATGGGCTGCATCTTCCGCCTTTAACGCCGACACCATGCGGGCAATCGGTTTGATATAGAGTTTGTGTTGTACAAAAATCATCAGCAGCAGTGCCAGCACCTGCGCCAGCAGCAGATAAAGTCCTGCGCGCTCAACCAGAAGCAAGGCTTCATTTTTGAAAGAGCTTTTCGGGGTTACCGTGATCACCTTCCAAAATGTGCCCGGCATCCGATAGACGGAAACCAGTGAAGGCGCGGCAATCAGCGGGTCTGCGTCGATGGCCAGGGTTGCCAATAATACAGGCGATTGCGGCATGGCCAGGGCGCTGGTGTTGATTATGGCCTGGTACATCTGTTTTCCCAGAGGGAAATTGCTGGGGGTCATGGTCAGAAACTGTTCCTGAGTGATGACCTGGTGTGTTTGCGCGTCCTTGATAAATAGCGTGTCAGCGTCCTCTACCAGAGAGAGCAACGCTGACAGTTGAGGATACCGTTGGGTGAGTGTGGCTAAATCGGGCAAGCTTGCGTGTTCGGGTAAACTTTGCTCTGCGCCGGGCAGGGGAGCCGACAACACCTGATTAAATTGGTCCAACAGGATCACATAGCCCCCGAGTTCTTTGCGGGACTCGGTAAGGTAACTTGAGAGGCTGGAAAGGCTTACATCTATGGTCGCGACGCCCTGGAATTCATGCTCTTGCCAGATGGGCACCGATGCAGTGACCATGGATTCCTGAGTATGGGGGTCTATGTAGGAAGGGGACCAAAATACCCTGCCAGCCGGAAATAGCCGCATGGGCTTATACCAGAGTTCATCAAAATAATGGTCGCTGCTTTGGTTGTAACCGTCGTTTTTACGCAGCTGCCCGAGCAAGTCTCTGACCCAAAAAAGGCTTCTGCTCTCATTTTCCTGACCGAGAGGATGCCCCTTTTCCGGCCAAATTCCGCCACTGGCGACCACATCTTTATGGTTAGGTAATGAGAGCAGGCTGGGTATGGTGTTTTCAATGGTGGCGATATCGTTTCGTTGGGTCCCAGCGACGTCCGCAATGGCAACCACCAAGGTATCGAGCTGGGCCGTTAAATCCCGTAATCTGGCTTGGACTAGCTGCCCCTGCGAGAGATTGAGGTTCATTTCCTGTGCCAGCCGCTCTTCTTTTTGGCTGCCAAGGAGGATCCACAAGGTGGCCAGAAGAAGCAGGGTGGCTATCAGGCTTTGCAGCAGTCCCACCCGAAAGGGCAGGCTATTACGCCACCTCGGGTGCAATGTATGTGATACATAGGCCTTGGAACGATTCATGACAGGCCGGATCCTTTGGGCTGAAAATGACATTCTCAGCAGCCAGTCTAACGGATAATTTCTTGTTTGCCATTAGCTTAAAGCTAAAAGGCACCCTTCCGGGTGCCTTTTGCGTGGTCAGAGTTTTAATCCGACCAAAAGCTTATCGAGTTTTTCGGCGGTGGCATGGAGTTCATCACAACCCGATACCGACTGGTTCGCCGACTGTTCCACATCGTGGGACTGGTTACGGATTTCCATCAGATTGCCGGCAATTTCGTTGGCAACGGCGGACTGCTCTTCTGCGGAGGTGGCAATCAGCACGCTCATCTCAAACACCTTGGCACTGTGATGGGCGATGCTGTCGAGATCCTCACCGGTCTTTATCACATGCTTTTTGCCTTCTTCGGCTTGCTCAACGGTCCGCGCCATCACTTGAGTGAGGTTACGGGAGCCGGATTGCAGTGCCTCAATCATGGATTTGATTTCCACCGTGGCTGCCTGCGTACGACCCGCGAGGGTACGCACTTCATCTGCCACTACCGCAAAGCCTCGTCCCTGTTCACCGGCGCGTGCTGCTTCGATGGCGGCGTTAAGCGCCAGCAGATTGGTTTGCTCGGAAATGGCGTTAATGGTGGTTACCACCTCATCGATACGGCTGGCGTTTTCATTGAGTACGGTTACAGCATCTGATGCCCTGGCGATTTCATTGGAAAGCTGACCTATGGCGCTCACTGTGGTTGCAATATCCTTGGAGCCGGCCGCCACTTGCTGGTTTGCTTCCTGAGTTTCCTGGGATGAATGCTCGGCGTTACTTGCGACTTCCCGCACTGCAGCGGTCATTTGCTCCATGGCGGTGGCAAGGGAGTCGAGATGGGCACGTTGACTGGCAGCAAGGGCCTGACCGTCCCGTGCATTGGTGCGGAAGGACTCCACCACAGTACGGATTTGGCGGGTGGCGTCGTTGATGCTTTTCACCAGGTTATGCTGACGTTCAACCAAAGAGTCGATGCTGATGGCCAGAATACTGAACTCATCTTTGACCTGGAAGAAGTTAAGTCTGCCTGTGAGGTCGCCATCGGCGGCACGTTTAAGCGCCATTACCGTGGTATACAGGGCGCCACCAACAAAGGTGGAGATGTAGTAGCTGAAGATAAAGATGATAAAGAGCACCAGCGCGATGGCGCCCATGACGAACCAGGTATCGTTACCGGATTCCAGTGCTACCGCTTTGGCATCAAGCATATTCACTGCGACCAACTGCTTGTCGCTGATGGCACTGACTGTTTGATAACGGGCGTTAGCGTTAGCCTGGTCGCTGCCGCCACCACTGCGGGCCAATTGCTGGGCCTTATTACCCAAGTTATTGACCGGCACTACCTGAGTGTTACCGGAGAGACTTTGCAAAAATGCGCCTTGCTGCTCAGCGGGAATATAATTGAGCGCCTGCGATACCAGCTGATTGACCTCATTGGTATGCTTTTGGCTTTGTGTCAGGTGGGTTTCGAGCAAGGTCTCGTTAAATTTGATGTTCAGCACCAGTGCCAGGGACAGCACCATCAGCACCGGGACAATAGCCAAAATGGCAAACTTGGTTTTGAGTGTCATGTGGATGAGATATTGATCTATCCAGCGAAACTTCACTTCTTTCATGAATTACCTCGGAGCGGGGCTGCGTGTGACCCTATGTTTATCGGTTCTTGATGACCGAACTTTATTATTGCAGCCGAATTATGCTTGTGAATGAATACTTTTTAATCAGCGCCTTGGCTGTGTTCTGTATTCTCAGCATAGAGCACAGCGACAATTTTACATCTCGTCAACATGGGCCGCCAGTCACCCTGTAGGGAAAATACGAACCCTGTATGAAAATTCCTGGAATACGCTGGAAAATGCAGCGGAATTTCCCGGGATTTTTCAACATTTGGGCAGATTTATCCCTAGTCAAATAAAGATGCCTGCCGTAAAATTTCACTCTTTTGTTTATTTTGACAAATTTACGCGGCAAGCACGTCGACATGTCGTGAACAGCCTGCCCAAAAAGGTCAGGCACGAGAGCAGTGGAAGAGAAGATGCAGCAATTAACAGAGATTGTGGAACAGGCTCTGGCCGCCATCGAACAGGCGACAGATCTGAAGGTTCTGGACGATATCCGGGTTGATTATCTCGGTAAAAAAGGCCAGATCACCGACCTAATGAAACTGATGGGCACCCTGAGTGCAGAAGAGAAGCCCAAGTTCGGTCAGGCAGTAAACGATGCCAAACAGAGCGTTCAGGCCAAACTCGGTGAGCAGATGGAGCTGTTTAAAGCCCGCGAACTGGAAGCCAAACTGGCCGCAGAGCAAATCGACGTGACTCTGCCAGGGCGTACTCTGGATAATGGCGGCCTGCACCCAGTGACCCGCACCATTGAACGTATTGAATCTTTCTTTGGCGAGCTTGGTTTTACCGTTAAGCAAGGTCCAGAAATCGAAGATGACTTCCACAACTTCGATGCGCTGAACATTTCTGAACATCATCCGGCCCGTGCCGACCACGATACCTTTTATTTCAATCCCAAGGTGATGTTGCGTACCCAAACCTCGGGCGTGCAAATTCGCACCATGGAAACGGAAAAACCACCGCTGCGGATTATCTCTCCCGGCCGTGTGTACCGTAACGACTACGACATGACCCATACCCCGATGTTCCATCAGGTGGAAGGTCTCTTGGTGGATGAAAACGTTAACTTTGCAGAGCTTAAAGGCATTCTGCATGATTTCCTGCGTAACTTTTTTGAAGAAGACCTGCAGGTACGTTTCCGTCCGTCTTACTTCCCATTTACCGAACCTTCAGCCGAAGTGGACGTAATGGGCAAAAATGGCAAGTGGCTCGAAGTGCTCGGTTGCGGCATGGTACACCCCAACGTACTGCGCAGCGTGGGTATCGACCCTGAGAAGTATTCCGGTTTTGCTTTTGGTATGGGTGTTGAGCGTTTGACCATGCTGCGCTATGGCGTAAACGATCTGCGCGCATTCTTCGAAAACGACCTGCGTTTCCTCAAGCAATTCAAATAACGGAGCAAATTAGTAATGAAATTCAGTGAATCCTGGCTTCGTGAATGGGTTAATCCAGCCATCAGCCGTGAAGACTTAAGCCATCAAATCACCATGGCAGGCCTGGAAGTGGACGGCGTTGACGCAGTTGCTGCCGGCTTCAGCGGCGTGTTTGTGGGCGAAGTCGTGGAATGTGGCCAACATCCCGATGCCGACAAACTGCGTGTGACCAAAGTAAACGTGGGTGGCGATACCCTGCTGGATATCGTTTGCGGAGCGCCAAATTGCCGTTTGGGCCTTAAAGTGGCTGTTGCCACTGTGGGCGCTGTTCTGCCCGGCGACTTCAAAATCAAAAAAGCCAAGCTCCGCGGTCAGCCGTCCGAAGGCATGCTGTGTTCCTACAGCGAGCTGGGTATTGATATCGAAAGCGATGGCATTATCGAGTTGCCGCTGGATGCGCCTATTGGCACCGATATCCGTGAATACCTCGACCTGAACGATGCGGTTATCGACGTTGACCTGACCTCCAACCGTGCCGATTGTCTGGGTATGGCCGGTCTTGCCCGCGAAGTGGGCGTACTTAATCGCGCCGAAGTGATAGAGCCAAGCTGGACTCCGGCTGTGGCTACCATTGGCGATGCCATCGATATTCAGCTTTCAGCCCCCGCTGCCTGCCCAAGATACCTGGGTCGTATCGTGCGTAACGTTAACGTAAAAGCGCCGACACCTGAGTGGATGAAAGAAAAGCTGCGCCGCAGTGGCATTCGTTCAATCGACCCTATCGTGGATATCACCAACTATGTGCTGATTGAATTCGGCCAGCCTATGCACGCTTTTGACCTCGCCAAAATTGACGGCAAGATTGAAGTCCGTCTGGGCAAGGGTGATGAAAAGCTGACATTGCTGGATGGTAGCGAAATCACAGTGCCAAACGACACTCTCGTTATCGCAGACAACAGCAAGCCCCTGGCCCTTGCCGGTGTGTTTGGTGGGGAGTTCTCCGGTGTGGGTGAAAGCACTCAGGACATATTACTCGAGTGTGCCTTCTTTGCTCCTCTGGCCATCATGGGCAAAGCCCGTAAACTGGGCCTGCACACAGACTCATCGCACCGCTTTGAGCGTGGCGTTGACCCAGAGCTGCAGCACAAGGTAATGGATCGTGCTACCCGTTTGGTACTGGATATCTGCGGCGGTGAAGCCGGCACTGTGGTGGAAGCCAAGTCCGATGAACATCTGCCAAAAGCCAGAGAGATCCTGCTGCGTCGCAGCAAACTCGACAAAATCCTTGGCCACCATGTACCCGACAGTGACGTCGTTGAAATCCTGACCCGTCTGGGCTTTGCCGTGACAGCAGGCGAGGGTGAGTGGCAGGTGACCACGGCGACCTATCGTTTCGATATGGCCATCGAAGAAGACCTGATTGAAGAAGTTGCCCGTATCTACGGTTACAACAACATCCCCAACAAGGCGCCCATGGCGCATCTTAGGATGTCTACCCATCAGGAAGCTGACATCAGCCTGAAGAAAGTGCGTAGCCTCTTGGTCGCCCGCGGTTTCCAGGAGGCCGTGACATACAGCTTCGTGGACCCCAAATTGCAGCAATTGGTGCATCCAGGCGAGCAGGCGATGATCCTGCCTAACCCGATTTCCAGTGAAATGTCAGCCATGCGCCTGTCCATGTTCACCGGTTTGCTCACCGCGGTTGGCTACAATCAGGCTCGCCAGCAGGGACGTGTGCGCCTGTTTGAGACAGGATTGCGCTTTGTGCCTGATGCCAATGCAGAATCCGGCGTAAGGCAGCAACCTATGCTTGGTGCCGTGATTGCAGGCCTTCAGAACGAAGAACATTGGTCAATGGAGAGCAAAACCGTTGATTTCTTCGATCTTAAGGGTGATTTGGAGGCAATTATTGGCTTGACAGTTTCAGGATCCGAATTTAGTTTTAGAAGAGCGACACATTCGGCGCTTCACCCTGGCCAATGTGCTGAAATTCTAAGGAATGATCGCGTTATTGGCTATATAGGTGCCGTTCATCCAAGCCTTGAGAAGCCATTTGGGCTCAATGGTAAAACCATCGTATTTGAGCTGGAACTGGATGCATTGCTACATGCGAAATTGCCCGAAGCTCAGGTGATTTCCAAGTTCCCCGCTAATCGCCGGGATATTGCATTGGTCGTAGATGAAAGCGTTGCTGCGGCTGATGTGATAAAAGTGATAAGAAAAGTTGGCGAAAATCAGTTGGTTGGCGTAAACTTGTTCGATGTATACCAGGGTAAAGGTGTTGAGCCCGGTAAAAAGAGCCTGGCAATTGCACTGACGTTACAAGACAACACTCGCACACTTGAAGAAAAAGAGATCGCAGAAGCAGTAGACACTGTGGTTTCAGCACTCAAGTCCGAGTTCAACGCATCGTTGAGGGATTAAAGTATGGCACTTACCAAAGCCGAAATGGCAGAGCATCTTTTTGAAACGCTTGGCATTAACAAGCGGGTCGCAAAAGAGATGGTAGAGACGTTTTTCGAGGAAATCCGAAGCGCTCTCGAAAGTGGTGAGCAGGTCAAGCTGTCCGGTTTTGGTAACTTTGACCTCAGGGACAAAAACCAACGACCTGGCCGCAACCCAAAAACCGGTGAGGATATCCCGATCTCTGCCCGTCGTGTGGTGACATTCCGCCCCGGTCAGAAGCTGAAAAGCCGCGTCGAGTCATCCAACTCCGAAAAGTAACATCGGAATACACTGAGGGAAGGCCACTCATCTGAGTGGCTTTCCTGTTTGTGTGCTCTAAAGAGATTCTAAGTTAAGACAATGCGTTATTTTGACAGACGATTTTACTGGGGACTCCTGCATCCAAGACTGTGGGGAACCTGGGTTGCCATCGGCGTCTTGCTCTTTTTTGGCGCCTTGCCTGCCGCTATTCGCGATCCCATCGCGCGTGGTCTGTCCGGGCTGGTACTGGGTATCGCTAAAAAGCCAATCCGGGTAGCAAGGGCCAATATTAAGGCTTGTTTCCCTGACAAATCAGATAGGGAAGTGGAGGCGCTAATTCGTGAGAATGTAGCGCAGTTCGTGATGATCCTGATTGGGCAGGCCGAGCTCCTGTTCGGCAGTGACGCTCATTTACGCCGCCGCGTTTCGCTGCACGGCTTTGAGCACGTGAAAGCTGCCCGCGACGCTGGGCAGCCAATTATTTTCATTATGCCCCATGTATGGGGTATAGATTACGCCGGGCTTAGGTTAAACCTTGAGGTACCGATGGCGACCATGGCCAAGGCGCATCGTAATGAACTCTTTAATTGGTTTTCCAACCGTATCCGCAGTCGCCTTGGCGGCCATGTCTACATGCGTGAGGCGGGTCTTAGAGTGCTAATCAGCGAGATGCGCCAGGGGAACAGCTTCTTTTACTTACCTGACGAAGATTTAGGGCCAGATCAAAGCGTATTTGCACCGCTTTTCGCTACCACTAAGGCCACATTACCAGTGGTAGGGAGGCTGGCTGCAGCCGGTAAAGCCCAGGTGATGCCGGTGACCATTGGTTACGATGATAAGGCTCACCGGTTTTCACTCACCGTGCTGCCCGCTATCGACGAAGCGACCATGGCAGGCAAAGAAAATGAAGCACTGGCGCTCAACCGCGCTGTTGAGCAGGTTATTTCGGCCTACCCTGAGCAGTATATGTGGTTTTTAAAGCTGCTTAAAACCCGGCCAGAGGGCCAGGCGTCTATTTACGATTGACGCTAAATTCCTTGCGGGCAACTATACTTACCCGAAGTTAGCCTTTCGGAGTCTTCATGTTGCCCGCACCCATTCCCTTCGATGAGGCCGAAAGGCTTGAGGCGCTTCGTAGCCTGAATGTACTGGACACAGAGGCTGAAGAGCGTTTCGATCGCCTCACCCGCTTGGCGCGCAGGCTGTTTGATGTCCCAATCTGCCTGATAAGCCTGGTCGATTCTGACAGGCAATGGTTTAAATCCTGTATCGGTTTGTCCCAGTCTGAAACCCGCCGTGACATCTCCTTTTGCGGCCATGCCATTATGCAAGCCGATATCTTTGTAATTGAAGATGCGCTCGAAGACTTAAGATTTGCCGATAATCCTCTGGTGACTGGGGAGCCCCATATTCGTTTTTATGCAGGCTATCCGCTGACCTTGAGTAACGGTCACAGAGTTGGCACTCTGTGCATTATTGACCGGAAAGCTCGTCGTTTTGAGCCTGAGGATTATTGCGATCTGGAAGATCTCGGTAAGTTGGTGGTATCGGAGCTCGAAGCGGTACAAACCGCGACCCTGGATCCCTTAACGGGCCTGTCAAATCTGCGCGGGTTCGATCTTCTCGCCAAACAGTGCCTTGCCAAGTGTCAGCGGCAACAGCAGGATGCGACCCTGTTTTTTCTGGACCTTGATTATTTCAAGGAAATCAATGACCGATTTGGGCATCAGGAAGGCAACAGTGCCCTCGTGGCATTCGCCAGCCTGCTTAAAGAAGCATTTCGTGAGTACGATGTGATTGCCCGTATAGGCGGTGATGAGTTTGTTGCGCTGGTTAGCCATGAACGGTCAATGTCGCCAGCGGCGGGGATCTTAAGCCGCTTGCGTCATAACCTGGCCAGGCACAATATTGATACTCCCATTGGTTATCAGCTGGAATTCAGCTGCGGTACTGCCCGTTTTGATGCGCTGTTACCAAGCTCTCTTGAGCGGTTACTTGAAGATGCGGACATCCATATGTACCGCGAAAAGCAAATTCATCACCAAAAGCATGACGAGCAGAACTGAATCAGGGCCAGACACCTTAGCGGTCACCGTCGGTGTCGGACGAAAGAAATACCATTTGAAAAGACAAACAAAAAACGCTGCCATGGCAGCGTTTTTACGTGGGTGGAAACCAGAGTCTTAGCTTCTGGCCTGATGACGCTTATAGAGATTTTCGGTGATATCCGCAAGGGACAGCCCCTGGTCCTCCAGCAGTACCATCAGGTGAAACAGCAAATCCGATGCTTCATCTACCAGCTCTTCTTTATCGTGGGTTGCGGCGGCGAGCGCCGTCTCCAGCCCTTCTTCACCCACTTTTTGCGCCATGCGCTTGGTGCCACTGGCAAACAGGGATGCCGTATAACTGCTGCCGCCTTCGCCGGCACCACAGGCTTTTTTCCTACCCTGAATTAAGCTCTCGAGCCCGGCAATAAAGCTGTGGCTGCCATCTTGCCAGCAAGACTCGGTCCCTGTATGGCAGGTGGGGCCTTTGGGCAGAACCTGCACCAAGAGGCTGTCATTGTCGCAATCGGCGGCGATGCTGATAAGGCTAAGCACATTGCCGGATGACTCGCCCTTGGTCCACAGTCGCTGCTTGCTGCGACTGAAAAAGGTCACCATGCCGGTTTGCAGGGTCTTTTCCAGCGCGGCCTTGTCCATATAGCCCTGCATCAGCACCTTGCCGCTTAAATGGTTTTGCACGATGGCGGGGATGAGCCCGTCTTGTTTGTCCCAATCGAGACGGTTTAAAAGGGTTTCGTCAGCCATGGGCCATTACTCCGTTAACCTGATGGCAATCCCCTGTGATACAAGGAATTGTTTAAGCTCACCAATATTGATGATGCCTTTATGAAACACGCTTGCGGCAAGGGCTGCATCGACTCGGGCATCGGTAAAGACCTCGGCAAAGTGGGCCATGGTGCCGGCGCCACCTGAGGCAATCAGCGGCACATCACAGATGGCACGCACCTTTAGCAGCTGCTCAATATCATATCCCTGGCGTACACCGTCCTGATTCATCACGTTCAGCACTATCTCGCCACAGCCCTGGCGCTGCACTTCTTCAACCCAATCTAACGTGTGCCAGCGGGTGTCTTTGGTAGCGGCTTCATCGCCGGTAAATTGCTTTACGGTGTAGTTACCGCTGCCTGCATCATAAAAGCTGTCGATGCCCACTACCACGCATTGGCGACCAAATTCATCGTGTAGCCTGCGGATAAGGCTGGGATCGGAGAGCGCAGGTGAGTTGATTGAAATTTTGTCGGCGCCGAAGGCCAGAATTTCCCGCGCCTGCTCAGCAGTTTTAATTCCCCCGGCCACACAAAAGGGGATGTCGATGCGCTCGGCAATGCGGCTTACCCAGGATTTATCCACTATGGCACCTTTGGCGCTGGCACTGATGTCATAAAACACCAGTTCATCGGCGCCTTCTTGGGCGTAGCGGGCAGCAAGCGGCACTATATCGCCGACAATCTCGTGGTTACGAAATTGCACGCCCTTAACCACTTTGCCGTCTTTCACATCCAGGCAAGGCACTATACGTTTGGCCAGCATGCAATTGCCTCCTTTGCACTGAACACGCCGGTTAGCAGCGCCTTACCGATAATGATACCACTGGCACCAGAGGTTTTGACGGCCTTTACGTCATCAAGGGTCGCCACGCCGCCACTGGCCTGCCACTGTACCTCGTTGAAGCGCTCGGCCAGTTCACAGTAAAGGGCTGTATTGGCGCCGGTCATGGTGCCATCGCGGCTGATGTCGGTCACCAGTGCATGTTTAAGGCCTGCGGGCATAAAGGTATCCACCAAGGATTCCAGCGACTTGCCGCCGCCCTGTTGCCAGCCGTGAACCGCCACCATCTTGTTGCCGTCGGCATCTATATTGACGTCAAGGGCAAGACAAATGGCATCGCCGCCATACTTATCAAAAAGGCGCAGTACTACCTCAGGTGATTTGACAGCCAGCGAGCCGATAACCACCCGGGCAACGCCCGCATTCAGCAGGGCATCCACGTCTGCAGCGCTGCGAATGCCGCCGCCGACTTGCAGCGGGGTGGACAAACTGGCCGCAATCTCTTCGATTAACTTGGTTTGCCTTTTGTCCGGATCTTTAGCGCCGGTTAGATCAACAAGGTGCAAGAGTGCAGCGCCATCCTGCTGATAACTCAGCAGCTGGTTCTTGGGGTCCAGTGAAAATTCGGTCTTTTTGGCGTAATCGCCCTGAAACAGGCGCACCACCTGACCATCGATAAGGTCAATTGCAGGAATGATCATGATTGCTCCAAGGTGCCAGCATGTGATTGCGCTCGAAAATGGTCATCAAGCCCCAGGTCGGCCAGGGTGATTGCCAGAAAATTCCTGAGGATTTTGGCGCCAGTCGTGGCGCTTTTCTCCGGATGGAACTGTACCCCCATAAAGTTGTCTTTGGCGATGGCGGCGCTAAAGGTTTCACCGTATTCGCAGCTGGCGATGGTGGCTGCGGATGTTGGCGCACAGAAGGAGTGCACAAAATACACCCACTCGCCGGGCTCAATGCCTGCAAATAGGGGATGATTGGACACCGTTAGCTGATTCCACCCCATGTGGGGCAGGGGGTGGCCTGATGCGTCCAACTCACGGATTTCACCTGGGATAATATCAAGGCAATCAATATCCTCGCCCTTGGCGCCGCGCTCGTGTGAGCGGGTCATCAACAGCTGCATCCCAAGGCAGACTCCGAGCACAGGCTGGCGCAGGGTTGGGATCAGTTTATCAAGCGCTCTGGCTCTCAGGGCATCCATGGCTGCCGCTGCTGTGCCAACGCCGGGCAGCACCAAACGTGGTGCGGCGCGAAGCACTTCGCTGTCTGGGCTTACCAGCACCTTTGCTCCAAGGCGCTCAAAGGCAAACTTCACCGAGCTTAAATTGGCGCAGCCGGTGTCGATGATGACCAGTTCGGGCGCCGATTTCTCGGTCTCAGCGTTGGGAATAGCCTCCTCACTCATCAAAGCACTCCTTTTGACGATGGCAGGGCATCACCTTCGATGGCAATGGCCTGGCGTAGGGTGCGGCCAAGCACCTTGAACAGGGCTTCTACCTTGTGGTGATCGTTATCGCCATCGCAGCCGATGTGTAAGGTGCAGCGCAGACCATCGGCGAAGGAGCGAAAGAAGTGCGGCACCATTTCGGTGGCCATTTCGCCCACTTTATCGCGGCTAAAGCTCGCCTCAAACTTGATAAAAGGCCGACCTGAGATATCCATCAAACACTGGCCCGAGGCTTCATCCATCGGCAGGGCAAAGCCGAAACGGCCGATGCCGCGCTTATCTCCAAGGGCCTGACGCAGGGCATCACCCAAGGCCAATGCTGTGTCTTCCACACTGTGGTGATCGTCAATCTCAAGGTCGCCATCGACGTTAAGCTTGAGGCTGAAATTACCGTGGGTGGCGATTTGATCAAGCATATGGTCAAAAAAGCCGATGCCGGTGTCGATTTGATTGTTGCCCGGGGTGTCTAAATCCACCGTGACCCTAATGTCGGTTTCGCGGGTCGTGCGCACAACGGTGGCGCAGCGGCCTTTGGCGAGCAGCGAATCGGCAATGGCGTTCCAGCCGAGGGTTTCACGCTGATACTTAAAGCTCTTGATGCCCATGGCGTTGCCAAGTTCGACATCGGTGTCGCGATCGCCAATCACTGCTGAGGCGGTAAAATCCACCAGACCTTGGGTCAGGAAGGATTTTACCAGACCGAGTTTGGGCTTCCGGCAGCTGCAGTTTTCATCGTTGAAGTGCGGGCAAATCAGCACCTCATCAAACTTAACGCCCTGACTTTCAAAAACCTGCATCATCAGGTTGTGGGGGGCGTCAAAGTCTTCCTGAGGGAAAGATGGGGTGCCGAGGCCATCCTGATTACTGACCATAATCAGGCGGTAACCGGCTTTTTGCAGCCGCAGCAGCGCGGGAATGGCGGTTGGTTCAAACACCAGCTTGCTGAGACTGTCGACCTGCTTATCTGTTACCGGCTCCTCAATCAGGGTGCCATCGCGGTCGATAAAAAGCATTTTCTGGGGCATGGGTACTCTGTCCTTGTGATTATTTGCTGTCGATACGGCCGATGGCCTCGATAATGGAATCCGTTTGTTGTTCGCTGGCATAGCTGATGCGAATGGCATCTTTAAGCCTTGGATGGCTGTAGCGTCTGGCGACTATGCCAGCCTTGGTAAGGGCTCTGGCGAGTACTTCCACATCATTGCTGAAGGCAAGTACATAGTTACCGCCGCTTGGCAGGACGCTAAGACCCGCCTCGGTGAGCGCCAGAGCGAGTCGTGCGCCCTGTTTATTAAGAAGTACCACATCGGCGCGCATTTGAGCGATACCCATAACGGAAAGGGCTTTCTCAGCAATCACTGATACGGGAACAGGTACAGGATAGGGTGCAATCACCCGCATCACCAACTCACACACCGAGGGCTTCGCCAGCAGAAAACCGCAGCGCGCACCGGCCAGGCCAAAGGCTTTTGATAGGGTGCGCAAAATCACCAGATTTTCAAACTCGGCCATCAAACTGGTGGCGCTTTGGGCGGGTGAGCCATCAGCATTGTGGGCAAATTCGATGTAGGCTTCATCAACCACCACCAGCGCATTGGGGAAGGTTTTCGCCACCCGCGCGATTTCACCAAGCGGCAGCAGGGTGCCGGTTGGGTTATTGGGGTTGCAGACAAACACCAATTTGCTGCCTGTTAAGGCCGAGATATCGTCAGGCAGGCTGAAATCTTCTGCCAGCGGCAGGGTGTTAACCGCCACATTAAAGGTGGCGGCACTGATGGCGTACATGCCATAGGTAGGGCTGAAAATGCCGATGCTGTCTTGGCCGGGCACACAAAAGGTGCGAATAAGCAGTTCAATGGCTTCGTCGGCGCCGCGGCCGCATACCAGCTCATGGGCCGCAACGCCGGCGTAAGCCGCGTAGGCCGCTATCAGCCCCGGTGGCTGGCACTCCGGATAGCGGTTGGCGCCATCGATGCCGGTGCGGTTAAAGGGCGATTCATTGGCATTCACCCAGATCTCACCGCTGCCGCCGATGCGCCGGGCGCTCTGGTAGGGCTCAAGGCTTAAAAGCTCAGGGCGGGCGAGGCGGGCTGCCAGGCTATCCGTTGGCACTGCGTTTACCTGAGATGTCATTGACGATTCTCCTCACGTGCGATGGCATCAAGCCTGACTTTTACTGCATTTTTGTGGGCATCCAGCGACTCGGCCGCAGCCAGAGTCATCACGGTTTGACCGAGTCCCTTCAGTCCTTCTGCACTCAACTCCTGCACGGTAAAGCGGCGGCAAAAATCGGCCAGCGACAAACTGGAGACGGTCTTACTGTAACCGTAAGTGGGCAGCACGTGGTTGGTGCCGGAGGCATAGTCGCCAACCGATTCCGGCGTATAGGCGCCTAAAAATACGGACCCAGCCGCACGAATACGTGGCAGCAGCGCCCTTGGCTCTCTGGTTTGAATAATGAGGTGCTCAGGGGCATAGAGGTTAGACACGATTGCCGCCTCATCCAGGGTGGCAGTAATGATAATACGGCTGCATGACAGCGCCCCTTCTGCAGTTTCTCTTCTGGGCAGCAGGGTGAGCTGGCGCTCAAGGGCCGCTTCAACCGCGTTTGCCTGGGTGCGGGAGTCGGTGACAAAAATCACCTGTGAGTCACTGCCGTGCTCGGCCTGAGACAAGAGGTCTGCTGCGATAAACTCGGGGTTGGCGGCATCATCGGCAATCACCAGCACTTCGGAAGGACCGGCTGGCATGTCGATGGTGACGGCAGCCTGGGTATCCCTTGCCACCTGGGCCTTGGCTTCGGTCACGTAACGATTGCCGGGCCCAAAAATCTTGTCCACTTTTGGTACGCTCTCAGTGCCGTAGGCGAGCGCCGCAATGGCCTGGGCGCCGCCTATCTGGAACACATCGGTAATGCCGCACACGCTGGCAGCATAAAGAATGGCGTCATCAATGGGCGGTGGGCTTACCAGTACCCGCTTGGTACAACCAGCGATAGCGGCAGGCACGGCCAACATCAACACTGTGCTGATAAGGGGGGCACTACCGCCCGGAATATAAAGCCCCACCTTTTCAATGGCCTCACTTTTAAGCTCGCAGCGAACTCCCGGTTGGGTCTCCAGGCTGATTTCGCTGAACTGCTGGGCGCTATGAAAACGGGCAATGTTGGTGCGGGCGGCGTTGATGGCGTCTTTAAGCTCAGGGCTTACACGCTCGCAGGCTGCTGCGATTTCGTCCGCACTCAGCGCCAGCGTATCGATTTCGGCTTTATCGAAGCGCGCCGCGTATTCAATCAGGGTGCTGTCGCCGCGACGCTTCACATTGCAAAGAATGTCACTGACGGATGTCGCCAGACTATCATCCCCCACCAGAGGTGAGCGGGACAGCGCCTGGCGCTTGGCATCCTCGCTTAAGGTGTTCCAGACCAAGGTTTCCATCGCTTACCCCATCATTTTTTCGATTGGCATCACCAGAATCGAGCTGGCACCGAGGGCCGTCAGTTCTTCCATGGTGTCCCAGAACAAGTCTTCGGTGCTGACCGCGTGGATGGCAACACGGTTGGTTTCGTCGTTCAGCGGCAGTACGGTTGGGTTTTCGGCGCCGGGCAGCAGGGCGACGATTTGCTCCAGGGTTTCTGTTGGGGCGTGCAGCAGGATGTATTTGCTTTCACGGGCACGGATAACCCCATTGACCCGGGAGAGGATTTTGTTGATAAGTGCCTGCTTGGTATCACTTTGCGGTGTAGTGGACTGAATAATACAAGCCATGGAGCGGAAGATGACTTCAGTTTCGTACAGGCCGTTGGCTTCGAGGGTGGCACCGGTCGACACCAGATCGCAGATACCATCGGCAAGGCCAGCACGGGGCGCCACTTCCACAGATCCTTTTAATTGGCAGTCCTGATAGGATATGCCTTTATTCTGCATAAAACGGCGGAGCAGGTTGGGGTAGGAGGTCGCGATCCTAAGGCCTTCCAGTGAGCTGGCATCGCCATAGACAAATTCGGTCGGTACCGCCAGCGACAGACGGCAGGCGCCAAAGTCCAGTTGTCTGAGCTTAACGACGTCAGAGGCATTGCCCAGGCAGTCGCGCTCAAGCTGCTCTTCTTCCAGCACGTTTTCACCGACTATGCCTAAATCGACCACACCATCCATCACCAGGCCGGGGATGTCATCGTCGCGCACCCGCAAAATATCCACGGGCATATTGTCGGCGTGGGCGATAAGCCGCTGTTCATTCACGCTGAATTTTACCCCGCAGCTTTTCAGCAGCTGTTGGGACTCGGTGGACAGGCGTCCGGATTTTTGAATGGCGATTCTCAGTCTGGCAGTCATGGCGAAATATCCTGTATCTAAAGTAATGTTTAAAATCAAAAACTTTGGTGCAAAGAAAAACCCCCGGAATTCCTTCCGGGGGTTGTCCTGAAACTTTAGATCATGACCGCCAGAAGGAATGCACCTTCGGCAGTGAGCTTCCGAAGGCTACCGCTTATGATGGTGATGATGGTGCTTGGCAGTCGAAAGCTGGAACATGTGTCTTTAATCCTGTGTATGGCGCCGTGCGCTCTTTACATTTAGTGTCTGGCCGAATTTATCGGACGCTTTTTACACTAAAGGCTTTCAGGATGCTTTGCAAGGGCGTTTTTCGTCAATATTAAAAAAGTTCAGCTTTGCATGAATATTCATACATAAGAAGCTGTCTTTGGTGTGTGTTGAACACTTTTCTTGTGGCAGTCAGTGAAATCGGCATAATGCATTCAACCAAAAGGTGAATCACTTCAATGCTGGAGCCTGCTTGTCTTCCCAATCCGCTGCCAACAACCTGATAACCCGCACACAGGCCGTCTTCGATGAAGGTGGGCTGCTGTCGCGTTTTATCCGCGGTTACCGGCGTCGTGAGGTGCAGCAGCAGATGGCTGAGGAAGTGGCGTCCTGCTTGAGTCATACCCATAAGCTGGTGCTCGAGGCGGGCACCGGTGTGGGAAAAACCTTTGCTTATCTGGTGCCCGCGCTTTTAAGTGGCAAGCAGGTCATTGTCAGTACCGGCAGTAAAAATCTGCAGGAGCAGCTCTTTTATAAAGACTTACCAGCCCTGTTGGAGATGCTTAAGCTCCACCTGCCAGTGAGCATTTTAAAGGGCCGCAGCAATTATTTGTGCCAGCGGCTGATGGCAGCACAAATGGAAGCGGCTTTCAGTCACGATGAGAAGCTTTTGGATGATTTGCTCAAACTCAATCAGTTTGCGCAAACCACTGAAGATGGCGACCTTGGCAATCTGACCGGAGTGGCCGAAGATGCCCGTGCCATCAGTTTGGTAGCCAGCACACAGGATAGCTGCACCGGCCAGCGCTGCGCCTTCTATGAAGATTGCTTTACCCGGAAAGCCCGCGCCCGCGCGATGAATGCTCGCTTGATTGTGGTGAACCATCATCTGTTTTTTGCAGACAGGGTATTGAAAGACACAGGCTTTGCCGAACTCTTACCCGATGTGGATGCGGTGATTTTCGATGAGGCGCACCTGCTACCTGATATCGCTATGCAGTATTTTGGCGCTCAGCTTTCTACCGGCAGCCTGCGGCGGCTGCTGGACGGGATAGAGCGGCTTACCGAAGGCGAGCTTGGCGATACCCAGGGACTTAAGCTGTTGCCACAACGTGCCCGGATTAAGTTGGATGCCTGGCAAAATTGCTTGTTGGATGCTGGCAGCAGTGATTTTCGGCAACTGCTGAAAGATAAGACGGCGGCGCTGGCGGCAGGCGAGCTGATTGCCGAGTTATCGGCACTGGAAGCCTTGCTGCTTGCCAATGTGGGCCGCAGTGAGCCACTTGATGACTTTGCCGTTAAGCTGCCGGAGCTTAAGCAAAAGCTTGAGCGCTTCATTGCCTGTGACGATCCGGGCTCTGCCTACAGCATAGATATCGGTGAGCGTCATCTGATGCTGCGTATTTCACCCATCGACATCGCGAAGGCGTGCAGCGAGTTGTTCAGCGAAGACACCGCCTGGGTGTTTACCTCTGCGACCTTGCAGGTGGAACGAAGCCTGCAATTTTTTACCCGAGAGCTTGGGCTGACTTCTGCGAAGCCTGTATCAGCTAAACGCAGCCAATCCGGGGCAGGTGCCAAATCCGCAGTGTGTAAAGAAGTGCTGCTCGACAGTCCCTTTGATTACCCCAGGCAATCGCTTTTGTGCGTGCCGCGCCGTTTAGGCAGTGTGGCCAATCAGGACGCTATGGTGTGCCAGCTCACCGAGGTATGCCTCAAGCTGATCAGGGCCGCCAAGGGCCGCACCTTTATCCTCTTTACCAGTCACAGGATGATGGAGGCCGTGGCGCGCTCGTTGGTGGGCCGCTGCCATTACCCTTTGCTTGTGCAGGGGCAGGGCGGTAAGCAGCAATTGCTGTCCAAATTCAGACAGTTGGGAGAGGCCGTGCTGCTTGGCACTGGCAGCTTTTGGGAAGGGGTTGACGTGCGTGGTAAGCTGCTGTCGTGCGTCATTATCGATAAGCTCCCCTTTGCTTCGCCGGATGACAGTCTCTACAAAGCCCGCGCCAGTCGGGTTGAGGCCAGAGGTGGCGATCCCTTTCTGGAAATTTCGCTGCCCCAGGCGGTGATTGCGCTGAAACAGGGGGCTGGCAGGCTTATCCGCGATGAAACCGACCGTGGGGTACTGGTGATCTGCGATAACCGCCTGGTCAACCGGCCCTATGGTCAGGCATTTTTGCAATCGCTGCCGCCCATGGCCCGCACCCGTGATTTGGATGAGGCCTGCGCTTTTTTAGCCGCTATTGACTGAATTTAGTCCGACTGCTGGCGTTAGCCGTTTTATGGGCCGTGTTTTATCGGGTAAAATCATTGCTATTAACGATAGGGCCACCTTTCTGTGGCCAAACGATATTGGAAACTCATTGCCCATGACGCAGCCTATTGCACTGCCTGAAAACCCGGTGATCCTCGCGCTCGATACCTGCACCGAAGCCTGCTCCGCCGCGCTCTATGCCAAGGGGGTAACCTATGCCGATATGGCCGACGCGCCCCGTGAGCACAGCCAGCGCCTGCTGCCCATGATAGATGGGCTCTTGAACGATGCCGGGCTCAGCATTAGCGATGTCAACATCATTGCCTACGGCCGTGGCCCCGGCAGTTTTACCGGCATTCGTATCTGTACCAGCATGACCCAGGGCCTGGCACTTGGTCGCGAGCTGCCGGTGATTGGTATTTCTACCCTGGCCGCCATGGCGCAGGAAGCGATGGAAAAGAGCGGTGAAACCCGGGTGCTGTGCGCCATCGATGCGCGCATGGCGGAAGTCTATGTGGGTGAGTACCGGATGCATGATGGCGTAGCAACCTTGGTGGGTGAAGAAGCTGTATTGCCGCCAGCCATGGTGAAAGTATCTGATGGAGTAAGGCTTGCCTGCGGCACCGGTTTTGATGCTTACCCTGAGCTTTTGACCCTGGGGCATGGCCTTGAGCTCAGCACTGAGGTGAAATTTCCTGCCGCAGAGGCTATGCTGACGCTAGCCAAACAAGGCATCGCACAGGGGCTGCACACCAGTGTGGATGATTTGGCGCCTGTGTATCTGCGCGATACTGTGGCCTGGAAGAAATTGCCCGGCCGGGAATGAGTTGAGGACTCGCTGATATGGTGATTAACGCTGCACAAATTGCGTTTTTTGGGGCAAGTGCCCTAATACCGCGCGCTTTGCCTGCGTCTTCACCCCAAGGTGACGAAAGCCTTGAGCAGTCCCCCAGCGTTATCGGCGCGCAGGCAAGCACACTCATGGCGGCCTGGGATAGCGGATTCACGCCTAATCAACAGCTTAACTATGATGAAACGCCCCAAAGCCGCGGCGCCATTGCTGAGTATTTGTTAACTCAGCACGGCGAGCGGCGGGATCAAATCCGTGCCATGGTCGGCATAGATCTCTATGCCTGACATCAAAAAAGTGAATCTAACCTCTGAGCGTACTGCCATAAGCCCTCATCCCGGACGTGGTGTATTCCTGCTGGAACTGGCTGTCGCAGCTTTTATCACCCATATTCCCTACCTCGGCATCCCCTTCAAGTGGCTGGAAAGCTTTTTTCATGAGCTGTCACATGCGTTGGCGACCCTTCTGACAGGTGGAACAGTAAGCCATATCCAGTTGTTTCCTAACGGTGCTGGGCTGTGTTTCTCAGGCGGGGGAATGCCTGTGGTCATAGGGTTCAGCGGTTATGCAGGCGCGGCCTTTTGGGGACTGACGCTGTTTGTTATGGCGACCTGGCCCAGGGGCATAAAGCCAGCGTTTGCTTTGCTTGGGGTGATGGTGTTGGTGGTCTTGCTGTTTTACGCCCGTGATGTGCTGACCATGGGCATTTTACTGGTTTTGGCAGGATTATTTTTTCTGCCTTTGAAGCTTGCAAGTGCGCCGTGGCTGGTTATGTTTCTAAGGCTGTTGGCTCTCATAGTGCTTTTGAACGCCCTTAATAGTCCAACCTATCTGTGGGGGCTTGAGGAGCAGGGGGATGCCGTGCTTCTGAGCAACTTTATCTGGTTACCGCCTGCCTTGTGGATTGCATCCTGGCTGGTGCTTGCTGCGGCATGTCTCTGGCTTTGTTGGCGTCGGGTTAATGCCCTGGTCAATTGCAACAAATTATGAATTCCCCTTGGAAAACCCCCTGAGCCTTGTTAGCTTCGGTGCCAGTATTAGTAAGGTATTTCGATGTATTTCAAGGAGAACATGATGAAAAAATTGCTGGTAGCGGGCCTGGTATCCTGGGCCGGACTGACAGGGATGGCACATGCCATGACATTGGAAGAGGCGGCTCTAAACAGTCTGCGTACACCCGCCAATGTTGAGCGCGATCAGTATCGTCATCCTGTTGAGACGCTGAGCTTTTTCGGTGTAAAGGACAACCTAACCGTGGTGGAGTTCTGGCCCGGTGGCGGCTGGTATACTGAAATTCTGGCACCATTGCTTAATGAAAATGGCCAGTATGTCGCTGCGAATTTTGAAACCAACCCCGCCCCCGAGGCTAATAGCCCTGCCTATCGTATTCGTCTCGGTAAGGCGCTGGAAGGCTGGCTCGAAACCCATGCCGATAAGGTAGGGAATGCGAAAACTGTAACCTTCGACCCTCCTCATAAAACGTCATTGGGTGAAAGCGGTAGCGCCGATGTGGTGCTGACGTTCCGCAACATGCATAACTGGGCTATGGCCGGTCAAGCGGAGATGGTGCTCAGCGCCGCCTTTGATGTATTAAAGCCAGGCGGTGTATTCGGCGTAGTGGAACACAGGGCCAAGCCGGGTATGAGTCTTAAGTCAGGCTACATGGAAGAAAACGAAGTGATCCGTTTAGCCAAAGCGGCAGGCTTTGTGCTGGCAGATAAGAGTGAAGTTAACGCGAATCCCCGTGACACCAAAGACTATGCTGATGGTGTCTGGACTTTGCCGCCATCACTCCGTAAAGGTGATACGGATAAGGCCCGTTACCTGGCCATCGGCGAGAGTGACCGTATGACCCTTAAGTTTGTGAAACCGGCCGAGCGTTGAGCTGGATTGACTCACGTGTTTAAAGGGGCCTATGAGCACCGTTAACACGACTTTAAGTCATTGCCCATGCCGGGAAATGCCGATACCGGAACACCGCCGGTGTCGGCATTTTTCACTGTAGGTCAGTGTTGGGATGAGAGAGCGGCAGTAATAACTAAGCGAGAGTTTTAATGACGAATGAGTTTCAAGAGCTGGAACTCGCCTTGCCTCATATCAGGCTGGCCGGGTGGCAACATGGTTCCACGGCGAGTGACGGTGCCAAACCGGACTCGCAGGGGCATGGGCAATCCAAGCCACTGGTGCTGGCACTTCACGGTTGGCTTGATAACGCCCAGAGTTTTGCGCCGCTCGCGGCCTCATTGAAGGATGTCAGACTGTTGGCCATTGACTGGCCGGGACATGGACGGTCAGCCCACAGGCCAGGGGAGTATCCCCTGCACTGGATAGACTACCTTTATGATTTGCACGCACTGTTACAGTTTTTAATGGTTCGCGGTGACAGGCCTGTGGCCATTATTGGTCATTCACTGGGCGGTATAGTCGCCAGCGCTTACGTAGCCGCCCACCCGGATGCCTGTAAAAAGCTGATCCTGATAGAAGCGCTTGGGCCGCTCAGTGAGAGGCCGGGCAAGAGTCAGAAGCGGCTGGTGGATAGTTTTGCATCTCACACAGCCTTATCCGAAAAAAAGACCACAGGCGAGCAGGCAAAGGCTTATACCAGTCTGGATGCCATAGTCGAGGCAAGACACAGATTGACCGGACTCAATAAAACGGCCTGTGAGTTGATTCTGGCACGTAATTTTGAATATCGCAGTGGGGGCGACCACGCAGGCTGGTATAACAAAACTGACCCCCGACTCAAGCTCGATTCACCGCTCAGGCTCACACCGGCTCACGCTGAGGCGTTTATCAGAGGTCTGGAAATGCCAACCCTGTTACTGATGGGAGAGCAGGGATTTGCTAAGCTGCACGAGGCGTTGGAGCATGCACGCCCCCTCTATCGGCAGCTGCAGGTGCACACTATCGCAGGCGATCATCATCTTCATATGTCCGACCCGGAGACCACCGCCGATGCTATTCGTCACTTTCTGAGCACCTGCGGATAAGCCTTAAAAAGGGGCTGGGCTTTTAAGCGCAATTATGTGATGATTGTCAAAAATTTAAACGCCCGTATGATTTTCGTGCGTAAGTAATAATAACAAGTTAAAACAACCGTATCGGCGAACCTTAGACGCTTGGACAAGCGTCGCCGTTACCTCGGGGTTTTAGGAGACTTTTGTGGACAAGCCTTGGATTAATCATTTGCCACACGATGTGCCTGCTGAAATTGATGCGGGCAGATTTGACAGTTTGGTCGACATGTTTGAACAGGCGGTGAGGGATTACGCCGATCAACCAGCCTTTATTAACATGGGTGCGGTGTTGACCTACCGTAAACTGGAAGAGCGCAGCCGCGCCTTTGCCGCCTACCTGCAAAACGAGCTTGGTCTTAAGAAGGGTGACAGGGTCGCGCTGATGATGCCCAATCTGCTGCAATACCCCATTGCACTGTTTGGTGTGCTGCGTGCAGGCTTAGTGGTGGTGAACGTCAATCCGCTGTATACCCCGCGGGAGCTTAAGCATCAACTGATTGATTCTGGAGCGAAAACCATCGTAGTCGTGTCAAATTTTGCCCGCACCCTTGAAGAGGTTGTGGACGACACGCCGGTAGAAAGCGTCATTATTACTGGGCTTGGCGACTTGCTGAGCGCGCCCAAGCGTACCTTGGTGAACTTTGTGGTGAAGTACATCAAAAAGTTGGTGCCCAAGTACGATTTGCCACATGCTATTTCCTTCAGGAGCGCCCTGCAAAAAGGCCGCCGTATGCAGTATGTCAAGCCAGAGCTCGACATAGATACACTGGCGTTTTTGCAATACACAGGTGGCACTACGGGCGTATCAAAAGGCGCCATGCTGAGCCACGGTAACGTGGTTGCCAACGTATTACAGGCTAATGGAGCCTATGCGCCGCTGCTGGCCGATGGTAAGGAGTTTGTGGTCACGGCTCTGC
This sequence comes from Shewanella amazonensis SB2B, assembly GCF_000015245.1. Lineage (NCBI taxonomy): Bacteria > Pseudomonadati > Pseudomonadota > Gammaproteobacteria > Alteromonadales > Shewanellaceae > Shewanella > Shewanella amazonensis. Next base: position 2,361,695 of record NC_008700.1, on the reverse strand, counting down.
CGCTTTATCACATCTTTGCTTTAACGGTGAATTGCTTGCTGTTCCTGCATAAAGGCGCACAAAACCTGCTTATTACCAACCCCCGTGACATTCCGGCCTTTATATCGGACCTGCGCAAGTATCCTTTTACCGCGCTGACCGGGGTGAATACGCTCTTTAACGCCCTGGTGAACAACGAAGAGTTTACCCAGCTGGATTTCTCTCGCCTTAAACTGTCTATTGGCGGCGGTATGGCGGTGCAGCGCGCGGTCGCCGACAAGTGGCAGAGTATCACCAAAACCCGCTTGCTTGAGGGCTATGGTTTGACAGAAGCTTCGCCGCTGGTGGCCTGCTGCCCCTATAACCTTGAAGGTTACAACGGTTCTATTGGTTTCCCGGCGCCTTCGACCCTGATGCAGGTGCGTGACGATGATGGGAATGTTCTGCCCCAGGGCGAAACAGGTGAACTCTTCGCCAAAGGTCCCCAAGTGATGAAAGGCTACTGGCAACGCCCGGAAGAAACCACCAAAGTAATAGATGCCAATGGTTGGCTTGCCACCGGTGATATCGGTTACATGGATGAACAGGGATTTTTCTACATAGTCGATCGCAAGAAAGACATGATCCTGGTGTCGGGCTTCAACGTGTTTCCCAATGAGGTGGAAGATGTGGTTGCCATGCACCCGAAAGTGATTGAAGTCGCCGCCATCGGCGTGCCCAATGACGCCAGTGGTGAAATCGTTAAAGTCTTTGTGGTAGCCAAAGACAAATCTTTGACCGAAAGCGATGTTATCAAGCACTGCAAGCATCATTTAACGGGCTATAAGGTTCCTAAGCTGGTAGAATTCCGCGATGAGTTACCTAAGACCAACGTGGGTAAAATATTGCGCCGAGAGCTTAGAAACGAGGAGCTTAACAAGGCGTGATAGAAAAACCGGCGTAAAGCCGGTTTTTTATTGCCATGAGCCAAGATAAGGGGAGAGGGGTTTGCTGGAGTTTCACTACGTAAAGGACGATGAAGCGCTGACCGCTTTGGTCGACCAATACAGCCAAAGCCGATTATTGGTATTGGACACCGAGTTTGTGCGTACCCGTACCTATTACGCCAAGTTGGGTCTAATTCAGGTATACGATGGCAATACTCTGGCCCTGATAGACCCGCTCGATATTCAGGATTTATCTGGCTTTTGGGCGCTGCTTACCAACCCGAATATCCTTAAGTTGGTTCATTCCTGCTCTGAAGATCTGGAAGTCTTTGCCCGTTATGGCAAGGTTCAGCCCACCCCCCTGTTTGATTCGCAGATTGCGGCCGCGCTCAGTGGGATGGGCCATGGACTTGGCTATGCCAAACTGGTCGAAGAATGTTTGGGGCAGACCCTGGACAAGGGAGAATCCCGTACAGACTGGATAAAGCGCCCTCTGACCGATGCCCAGCTGCAGTACGCCGCCAATGATGTGTTCTATCTGTACCAGCTTTATCCTCAGCTTGAACAAAAGCTTAAAACGCTGGGCCGCTTCGATTGGGTACTGGAGGAAGGCGCCCGCCTGACAGAAGGGCGTTTGCAGCGCCCTGAGGCTGCAACGGCATATCTTAAGGTGAAGAACGCATTTCAGCTGACCCCGAAGCAATTGGCCTACCTGAAAGTGCTGGCAGCCTGGCGGTTGGAGCGCGCACTTGACCGGGACCTTGCGCTTGGCTTTGTGATTAAAGACCACGCCCTGATTGCCCTTGCGAAAAAGCCGCCTCGCTCCATCAGTGATTTATTGAAAATCAACGATCTCTCTGAGCATGAGAAACGCATTCACGGCAAGGACATCCTGAAAGTGTTGCAAAAGGCCGATGTGGAGAATCCACCGGCCGCCATTGATGTGATTGCACTCAAGCCCGCTTATAAGCAGGCGTTTAAAAACATCAAGGCCGCGCTCACCGAGATTTGTGAGCGTGAAGGGTTACCGAGCGAGCTTTTCTGCTCAAAACGTCATATCCACGAATATCTCGAGTATCGCTGGCAAGGTGATGCAGAGGATACGCCGCTGTTGCTGCAGGGATGGCGCGGGAAACTCGCAACTGACGTACTGCAAGCTTTGGTACTGGAACCCTAACCTCGGTGATAGATATGCTGCAATGCTTAAGCCGCGATGATTAAGCTGCTTCACGTCATAGCAATCAGTTGGGATATCAGAAAAACACAGTAAAAAAGCCGCCGAAGGGCGGCTTTTTTGTAACCCGTCAATGTTAGCCTAAGCACAGCGACTTCACGGCCTGTTGAGGGCTGCCTTGAAATCAGCTATGAGCAACATAAACCACTGAGTCGATTAACGTTCCGGCAGGGTAACGTTAAGCTCAAGCACTGACAGGTTGTCGTCATTTTGCTCCAGCTGCACAGAGACCTGTTCTTCCGAAATGTAAACGTACTTGCGGATCACTTCGATAATTTCCTGTTTCATCTGCGGAAAGTAGTCCGGTGCGCCGCGTTCAGTGCGTTGATGTGCCACGATAATCTGCAAACGTTCCTTGGCAAGGGACGCTGAGCTGGCTTTTTTGTTGCTTCTGAAGTAATCGAGTAAAGACATAATCAGCTACCAAAAATCCTTTTCAACAGGCCCTTCTTCTCTTCGGTGACGAAGCGAAGTGGGAGTTCTTCACCCAACAAACGGGCAACGGTATCACTGTACGCCTGACCAGCGTCACTTTCCTGGTCAACAATCACAGGGACCCCGGAGTTCGACGCCTTAAGTACGGCCTGAGACTCGGGGATCACGCCCAGCAAATCGATGGCCAGAATGTCTTCAACATCTGCGACGCTCAGCATCTCACCATTTTTCACCCGGGTTGGGGAGTAGCGAGTCAGCAGCAAGTATTCCTTGATTGGCTCAAGATTTTGCTCAGCCCTGCGTGACTTGCTTTGCAGTATGCCAAGAATGCGGTCAGAGTCACGCACTGAGCTGACTTCAGGGTTAGTGGTAACAATCGCGATATCGGCGAAATACAGTGCCATCAGGGCGCCTGTCTCGATGCCGGCTGGCGAATCACAGACGATGTATTCAAAGTCTTTGGCGAGGTCATCCAGTACTCTGCCGACACCTTCGCGGGTGAGGGCATCTTTATCGCGGGTTTGCGAAGCTGGCAGTACAAACAGATTTTCACTGCGCTTGTCTTTGATCATTGCCTGATTAAGATTGGCTTCACCATTGATTACGTTAACAAAATCATATACTACCCGGCGCTCGCAGCCCATGATAAGGTCAAGGTTACGCAGCCCGATATCAAAGTCTATCACCACAGTTTTATGACCACGGAGGGCCAAACCTGTGGCAATGGCGGCACTTGATGTGGTTTTACCTACGCCGCCTTTTCCGGAAGTGACAACAATAATCTGTGCCATGCTAATTTTTATCCCTTAATTCTGCCCCATCACAATGGCAGTGCTTCTACTGTTAGTGAGTCACCATCGAGGCGCACACAGCCGCTTTTCGCGGTCACACCATGCTTTTGTAAATTTTCAGTCAGCCAGTATTGACCCGCGATGGAAATAAGTTCGGGCTCCAGGTGGCTGGCCAGGATAACTGCATCCCGCTCGCCATTGGCACCGGCCATGGCCTTGCCCCTGAGTGCGCCGTAAATATGAATACTGCCATCGGCAATCACCTCGGCGCCGTTTCCGACGGCGCCGAAGATAATCAAATCGCCATTTTTAACGTAGATCTGCTGCCCGGAACGGACGTTTTGCCGCACGATACGGGTGGTTCTGGGCTCGGATGGGGGAGAGGGCATCTGTGTCTGCTTACCGGCTTTGACCGAGGCAAGCCCACAGGCCTTGGCCTGCTCAGACAGTGCTTCACTGGCGCCGGTCACACCAACAATCACCAGTTGACGTGATACCAGCAGATCTTTAAGTGCTGCCAAGTCCAATTTTCCGTCTTCGACGGCGGATAGATTCAGTACCAAAGGGGCTCCGATAAAAAACTGTGGCGCTTGCGCCAGTTTCTTGTCGAGGTCCAAGGTGATGCTGTCCAAATCGGAGGTATTGATATGCAATACCGACAGCGTAAAAGAAGATCCCTTTAATTCAAGGCTTGCTTTTCGCATCCCCGTAATCTGCTCCAGAAATTAATCAGTCTCGCGCTGATCTGCATTTTTTTCTAAAGAGCCCATGTTATAGTGTGCCCCAATCACTGGCAAGTTTGATATTTTCGGAAATTGACCCACCTATGATATGTGCCGTTTATAAAAGCAGCCGTAAGCAAGAAACCTACTTATTCGTACCCAAAAGAGATGATTTCAGCCAGGTGCCAGAGCCTTTATTACAGATGTTTGGTACACCTTTGCTGGTAATGCTGTTGCCGCTCGACAGGAAAGAGAAGCTTGGGATTGCCGATATCGACAAAGTGCGCAGCGAACTCGCTCAAAAAGGCTATTATTTGCAATTGCCACCCCCTAAAGATAATTTACTGACGCAACACCGCCGCGATTTAGGCATAGAGGATTGATAAAGGATTCATCATACCCATCAGGAGGCGTTTGAAACTGTGAAGTCAATATTCTGTACTTCCCTATCAGCGTTGGCACTGATGTCTGCCACTGTGATGGCGCAAAGCGCAGACAGTGGCGGTTTCGCCGACTATCTGGCTGGTCTTAAAGACGTGGCCGCCAGCCAAAACCAAATCCGTCCGCAAACCTTAGATACTGTTTTCCCAAAGATTAAGGAGTTTCGCCTCGCGAAGAGTGATACGGGTGAACCCGCAGCAGCGCCAGCGACTAATCTCGATACTTTTTTGCCACAAACCCTGAATGATGCCCTCGTAGACGAAGCAAAATTTCAATATCAGGGGCATGCAGAAACCCTGAACCGTATTGGTAAGCAATATGGTGTTCAGCCGCGCTTTATCGTAGCGCTTTGGGGGCTTGAGTCCCGCTATGGCCGAGAGTCCGGTGTGTACCCTGTATTGTCTGTCACCGCGTCAAAGGCCTTCAATAAAGAGAAGGAAGCCTTTTTTCGTGAACAGTTTTTTGCTGCTCTCAAAATAATCGACAGCAGCAGTTGGCAGCCCGATGACTTGCTTGCGACACCCGATGGCCGCATGGGGCAGCCCAAGTTACTACCTCAGGCCTTTTTGTCAGCAGCAAAAGATGGCGATGATGATGGCAAAGCCGATATCTGGAGCAATCCTGCGGATGTATTTGCAACGCTTGCTTACTCGCTGCAACAGGCCGGTTGGCGTGAAGATGAAACCTGGGGACGTCAGGTTAAAATTCCTGGCGATTTTGATATGTCTCAGGCTGCCGCAGGGAATAAGAAGTCCTTTTCCCAGTGGCAGGCCTTGGGGGTAAGGCGCTTTGATGGCACCGATTTACCTGCCAGGGCCGATATGAAGGTCGAGATGGTCATGCCCGATGGACCTAAAGGCAGGGTCTATTTGGTTTACGACAACTATCTTGCGCTCAAACGTTGGCATGACAGTGACTATTTTGCCCTGGCGGTGGTGCATCTTTCGGATCGCATCAAGTTTCAACTGGGCGAATAAGGTATAATGCTGCGTTTGTTCACGTATGCCGGTAGTCTGTTGTGATGGAATTTTGGAAAACCAAACGTCTGGAAGAGCTGAATCCTGAAGAATGGGAATCTCTTTGCGACGGTTGTGGTAAATGTTGTCTCAATAAAATCATTGATGACGAAACTGATGAGCTGTATTACACCAACGCGGCTTGTAAGTTGCTTGACCGGGATGCCTGTCATTGTCGTCATTACAGCGAACGCTTTACTTTCGTTCCGGGCTGCGCGGCTATTACACCTGATAATATCGCCAGTTTGACCTGGTTGCCGGATAGCTGTGCCTATGTCCGCTTGTTTCAAGGCAGGGATTTGCCCAGCTGGCACCCGCTTGTCACAGGTTCAAAAGAGGCGATGCATGCTGCGGGTATGTCGGTGAAAGGCAAGGCCGTTTGCGAAACCAAGGTGAGATATCTGGAAGACCATATCGTGCTTTGGCCACTTAAAGATGTCGATTAAAAAACGCCCCATAGAGGGCGTTTTTTATTGAAGGGCCTTGTTGACCACACCCAAATAAAATCAACAAGGTGTGTTTCAGGCAGACTTCTTCAGCATTGGCACGATAAACGCGAGCCAGGCAAGCAAGTACACGCTGAAAGCCACTATCATCCATTCACCCATGGTGACCCCGGCAAACTCCCAGGGAATATCGGTGCACATACCTGTGGGCATAAACACACTGGGTAGCCATTCATGCAATTGTAACCAGCTCGGAAATTCCGGCAGGAATGAGCAGGTTGAAAATGGGTTAGGGTTGTTTTGCATATCAACCAGCTCAAGCGCAAGCTTAAGTCCCCATGCAGCGGAAATCCCCCACAGAAGCGCACCAAGCGCGCGAATAACCCTATTAGCCGGCGCCATGAACCCAAATAGACCTGCACCAAGCAGACCGAATACGGCAACTCGCTGATAAATACACATGACGCAGGGGTCGAGCTTCATAATGTGCTGAAAATAGAGTGCGGCAGATTCCAGGGCGAGGGCGCTTAAGGCGAGAATGCCCCAGGACAGACGGCTGTGGGCAAACGAAATCAGGCTTTGCATAGGGTCTCCATGGGTGGAATGTCCATAAAAAAGCCCGCACACAAGAGTGCGGGCTATTTCTGACTTTACTTAAGCAGCTAAGTTCAGTCAATCCAGAGAATTAATGTCCACCCAGAGCCTTGCCTGCAGCTTCCGCTGCGGTGTGATGGTTAATCAGATGGCTGTCATAGAAATACTGGGTCATATCGGTGAGAAAGCCCGATTCAATGGCCAGGATGCCTACGATAGACAGCACTATGGTGTATGGCAGAGCCATCATCACCATGCGACCATAGGACAGGCGAATGAGCGGAGCCAGGGCTGAGGTCAGCAGGAACAGGAAGGCAGCCTGACCATTTGGGGTGGCCACAGATGGCAGGTTGGTGCCAGTGTTGATGGCAACGGCCAGCAAATCAAACTGGTCACGGGTAATTTGCCCATTAAGCAGCGCAGCCTTCACCTCGTTGATATACACGGTACCCACAAACACGTTGTCACTGACCATAGAGAGCAGGCCATTGGCGATGTAGAAGATAACCAGCTGTACATTGCCTTCGTAGCTGAGTGCCCACTGGATAACCGGCGCGAAAAGTTGCTGGTCAATAATAACCCCTACTACTGCAAAGAATACCGCCAGCAGCGCCGTAAAGGGTAGGGCTTCTTCAAACGCTTTACCCAGAGCATGCTCGTCGGTAATGCCGTTGAAGGCGGTGTTAAGGATAATCACAGAGAGACCAATCAGGCCTACTGATGCGAGGTGGAATGCAAGACCTACAATCAGCCAAACACCCACCAATGCCTGTACGATGAGCTTGACCTTATCTTTAGGTGTGCGGCGGGCATCTTCGTATGCATCGTATTCGCTCAAGATCTTATGTACAGCCTCAGGCAGTTTGGCGCCGTAACCAAACCATTTAAATTTTTCCACGATAAAACAGGTCAAGATCCCGGCAAAAAACACCGGCACAGTGACAGGTGACATGCGAATGGCAAATTCGCCAAATTGCCAGTTGGCCTGAGCTGCGATAATGAGGTTTTGGGGCTCGCCAACCATGGTGCACACGCCACCAAGGGCAGTACCCACACCGGCGTGCATCAAGAGGTTACGCAAAAATCCACGGAATGACTCAAGCTCGCTTTCGTTAAGCTGCTCCGGTGCTTCCGAGGTGTGGTCGTGATCGGAGCTGAAGTCTTTACCCGATGCCACTTTATGGTAGATAGAGTAGAAACCCACAGCCACTGTAATGATCACCGCAATGACAGTAAGGGCATCGAGGAAGGCCGACAAAAACGCCGACGCAATACAAAACAGCATGGATACGACGATTTTCGAACGTACCTTGGTCAACATCTTGGTGAAGGCGTACAGCAGCAGCTGTTTCATAAAGTAGATGCCAGCGACCATAAACACCAGAAGCAGCAGTACTTCCAGATTGGCCTGGATTTCGTGTAACACCTGTGTGGGGCTGGTCATGCCGATGATCACGGCTTCAATGGCAAGCAAACCACCGGGCTGCAGGGGATAACATTTAAGGGCCATGGCCAGGGTGAAAATAAACTGGATAACCAAAACCCAACCTGCAATAAAGGGGTTCAGGTAAAAGAGTATCGGATTTATCGCCAGAAACGACAGGATCGCGAACTTATACCATCTGGGCGAATTACCCAGAAAGTTGGCAAACAGTGACTGCCCAAGAGTCAATGGCATTTTCCCCTCTCCATATGCTTGATAATTAATGAGGTTTATTATTTATTAGTATAGCGGAACTGACACGTACTTCAGTCTAGCCTAAACCTTAACCTAAAGTAATCCGCTAACCACAACAGAAGGTGGCAAAAAACTGATCTCAATTACAAAAAATGCAGATAAACGACATCGTTCGATGTCTTTTTAAACAACAATGTGATTTGAGGCCAATTCAAATTGTTCAATAGCACGCTTTAGGTTTTCATTTTTTACCGCTCTGGTATGATCAGTGCCCAACACGAGGTTAAACCACTGGAAATTGGGGCTGATGATAATCAATGCCAAAGGTCCTGCGAGTTTCGCAGAGAAATACATAGTGCGTTCCATTTGGGAAAATAAATTTCCCCCTGGCTCCATTCTTCCTGCCGAGCGTGAGCTTTCAGAGCTTATCGGTGTAACCCGTACCACATTGAGGGAAGTGTTGCAGCGTTTGGCCCGCGATGGCTGGCTCACTATCCAGCACGGTAAGCCAACCCGGGTAAATAATTTCTGGGAAACGTCAGGCCTGAATATTTTGGAAACCATTGCGGACTTGAATCCTGAGGGGTTTCCGGTGTTGGTTGACCAGTTGTTATCGGCCCGAACGAATGTCAGCGCTATCTATTTCCGTGGCGCACTGCGTCACAATCCAGAAACCGCAGTAGAAATCCTTGCCCGTATCCATGGTATGGAAGATTCGGCTGAAGCATATGCTGAGTTCGATTACGATTTGCATCACACGCTAGCCTTTTCATCGGGTAACCCGCTTTATGTGTTAATCCTGAACGGTTTTAAAGGACTTTACAGTCGGGTAGGCCGCTATTACTTCTCCAGCGCTGAAGCACGAAAGTTGGCGATGGATTTTTATATTGAGCTGGAAAAGCTGGCAAAGCGTCATGCGTACGGGGAAGTACCGGCGCTGATGCGAAGCTATGGCATTAACAGCGGCAAAATGTGGCAAAAGCTGAAAGACGCCATGCCCGCTGATATTAATCAGGATCCACACGGTTAATGCTTTCAGCGGCATAAAAAACGCAGCCATCAGGCTGCGTTTTTTTATATTTTCACCGAGTGTCCCTCTTCATCTCGTGGGGGGCAGCGTGCCAGCTCCTTGATGGTGCCATCACTTTCTTCCTGTTCAAGCACCACGGTGAAACCCCACAATCGATGAAGGTGTTTCAGCACTTCCCTGTAATCGTCTGCCAGTGGAATATTGTTGAAAGGAACATACCTTAATGTCATGGAGCGATCGCCCATTACCTCAACCCTGTGCACCTGAATGTTGGGTTCAAGATTGGAGAGGTTGTATTGCTGTGACATGGTTTGCCGAATTTCCCGATAGCCGACCTCATCATGGATAGCTGAAATAGACAGATAGTTTTTTCGCTCGTCGTCCACAATCCCGAAAAGCTTGAACTGTCTTATCATGGCCGGCGACAGATATTGGCTGATAAAACTCTCGTCTTTAAAGTTTTCCATGGCAAAGTGCAGGGTATCGAGCCAATTGCTGCCGGCAATTTCAGGGAACCAGGCTCTGTCTTCCTCTGTGGGGTTTTCACAGATCCGGCGGATATCGGTGAACATATTGAATCCGAGGGCGTAGGGGTTAATGCCGGAATAATAGCGACTGTTGTAAGCGGGTTGTGCGACCACACCCGTGTGGCTTTGCAGGAATTCCAGCATAAAACGGTCGGTCACCAGACCTTCATCATAGAGGTGATTCAAAATGGTGTAGTGCCAGAAGGTGGCCCAGCCCTCGTTCATCACCTGGGTTTGCTTCTGGGGATAAAAATACTGCCCCATCTTGCGGACAATGCGTACGATTTCCCTTTGCCATGGTTCAAGCAGTGGTGCGTGCTTCTCAATGAAATAGAGAATGTTCTCCTGAGGCTCAGCAGGAAAACGTTTTTTGGGCTGGACTTTTTCGACCTGGCTGACCGGAATGGTGCGCCAAAGGTCATTCACCTGACTTTGCAGGTATTCCTCACGCTCTTTCTGGCGGGCTTTTTCTTCGCGGAATGATATTTCGGACGGGCGTTTGTAGCGGTCAACACCATAGTTCATTAGGGCATGACAGGAATCGATTACATTTTCCACGGCATCGACACCGTGGCGCTGTTCGCATTCTGCAATGTAATTTTTGGCAAAGACCAGATAGTCGATAATTGAGCTGGCATCGGTCCAGGTTTTGAACAGGTAATTGCCTTTGAAAAAGCTGTTGTGGCCGTAGCAAGCATGGGCCATCACCAATGCCTGCATGGTGATGGTGTTTTCTTCCATCAAATAGGCGATGCAGGGATTGGAATTGATAACAATTTCATAGGCGAGCCCCATTTGGCCTCGCTTGTAGCTTTGTTCTGTTTGAATAAAACGTTTGCCAAAAGACCAGTGGGTGTAGCCTATGGGCATACCGATGCCAGCATAGGCATCCATCATCTGCTCGGCAGTGATAACCTCAATTTGATTTGGGTAAGTGTTGAGCCGATAGTGCGCTGCAACCCGCTCAATTTCCCGTTGGTACTCTTCCAACAGTTCAAAGGTCCAATCCGGTCCGTCGCTTAAAGGTGTGCGTTTTCCCATAAAGCCCCCTTATACCGCCTGCTTTTTGAACAGCTCTCGGAACACAGGATAGATATCTTCTGCCTGGCGAATGTGCTGTACGGCCATGTTGTCATACACTTGTCTTAGGGAGTCATATTCGCGCCACAGGGTTTGATGGGCACGGTTTGTAATTTCTATGTAGCTGAAATAGCGAACAGTTGGCAGTATTTGTTTCTCCAGTATTTGCCGGCAAGTAGGGGAGTCATCAGCCCAGTTATCACCATCCGAGGCCTGGGCGGCATAGATGTTCCATTCCTCTGCCGGATAGCGTTCTTTTTGGATCTCGACCATCAACTTAAGGGCGCTCGAGACGATGGTGCCACCGGTTTCCTGAGAGTAGAAAAACTCGTGCTCGTCGACCTCTTTGGCTTGGGTATGGTGACGTATATACACCACCTCCAGGTTTTTATAAGTCCGGGTGAGAAAGAGATACAGAAGGATATAAAAGCGCTTGGCCATATCCTTTGTAGCCTGATCCATTGAGCCGGACACATCCATCAAGCAGAACATCACCGCTTGGCTGGATGGCACTTCACGTTTGGTAAAGTTGTTGTATCTCAGATCGAAGGTATCAATAAAAGGAACCGCATCGATTTTTTTACGAAGCGCTTCAATTTCGGTTTTAAGCGCCAGTATGCGGTCGGCGTTGGCGCCTGGCGTGTTTTCCAGCTCCTCAAGTTCAGCCTCAAGTGTTTTAAGATGTCTTTTTTTCGCCGCAGTCATGGCTGTCCTGCGTGCGAGCGATGAACGAAGCGACCGCACAATACTGATGTTGGCCGGTACGCCATCATTGGTGTAACCCGCTCGTTGAACCTGATATTCCACCAGTTTATTCAGGCGATTACGTTGAAGATTAGGAAGTTCAAGGTCTTCAAACAGCAATTCTAGGTATTCATCTTTGGAGATCTGGAATACAAAGTCGTCCTGACCGTCACCGGAATCAGAAGCATCACCCTGACCACTTCCCTGACCGCCACCGCCCTGAGGGGGTCTGTCTATTCTATCGCCCCGGGTGAACTGGTCGTTCCCTGGATGGACACGTTCACGGAATCCGCCCCGCCCCTGATGGAACATGGGCTCAGTGATATCCCGGGTCGGGATACTGATTTGTTCCCCCTTGTCCACATCGGTCACACTGCGACGGGTTACCGCGTCACTGACGGCTTTTTTTATCTGCTTTTTGTATCTATTAATAAAACGCTGACGGTTAACGGTACTCTTACCCTTGGCATTCAGTCGCCTGTCGATAAAGTTCGCCATACGCACCTCCCCAAATCCAGCAACCCGCCTGCGAGCAGGCGGGTATTGGTATCAAGACGATTTACGAACCCGCAGATACCATTCAGACAACAGACGCACTTGTTTTTTGGTGTAGCCTTTCTCCATCATGCGATTGACAAAGTCATCGTGTTTGCGCTGATCGTCTGTGGAGGTTTTGGCATTGAAGGAAATCACCGGCAGCAGATCTTCGGTGTTGGAGAACATCTTCTTCTCGATGACAGTTCTGAGTTTTTCATAGCTGGTCCAGGTGGGGTTTTTACCCTCATTGTTGGCCCGTGCCCGCAGTACGAAGTTAACGATTTCGTTACGGAAGTCTTTGGGATTAGAGATCCCGGCGGGTTTCTCGATTTTCTCAAGTTCAGCATTGAGTGCAGCGCGGTCAAACAGTTGACCTGTTTCAGGGTCACGGTATTCCTGATCCTGGATCCAGAAGTCAGCATAGGTGACATAACGATCGAATATGTTCTGTCCGTACTCGGAGTAAGACTCCAGATAAGCTGTCTGGATCTCTTTCCCAATAAATTCGACGTATTTGGGGATGAGATATCCTTTCAGGAACTCAAGGTAGCGCTCGGCGGTTTCGCCGGGAAACTGCTCGGCTTCAATCTGACGCTCCAGTACATAGAATAGGTGCACAGGGTTAGCCGCGATTTCGGTATGGTCAAAGTTAAATACCTTGGAGAGGATTTTAAAGGCAAAGCGGGTCGAGAGTCCGTTCATGCCTTCGTCAACACCGGCGTAGTCTCGGTACTCCTGATAGGACTTGGCCTTGGGATCGGTATCCTTGAGACTCTCACCATCATAGACCCGCATCTTGGAATAAATAGACGAGTTTTCAGGGACTTTCAGCCGTGAAAGTACGCTGAATTGAGCCAGTGTTTCCAGAGTGCCCGGGGCACATGGCGCTTCGGACAACTCTGAATTGATGATAAGTTTTTTGTAGATTTGGATTTCTTCCGATACCCGCAGGCAGTAGGGCACCTTAACGATATAAACACGGTCGAGGAAGGCCTCGTTATTTTTATTATTTTTAAAACTCGACCATTCAGATTCGTTGGAGTGGGCAAGGATAATGCCGCTGAAGGGCAGAGCCGACAGGCCCTCGGTGCCGTTGTAGTTTCCTTCCTGAGTGGCAGTCAGCAGCGGGTGCAGTACCTTGATGGGCGCCTTAAACATCTCCACAAATTCCATCAGGCCCTGGTTCGCGCGGCACAGCGCACCTGAATAGGAGTAGGCATCGGCATCGTTTTGGGCAAAGTGTTCCAACTGGCGGATATCCACTTTACCTACCAACGACGAAATATCCTGGTTGTTTTCATCTCCGGGTTCGGTTTTTGCCACGGCGATTTGATCGAGCACCGAGGGGAAGACTTTGACCACCTTAAAGCGACTGATATCGCCGCCATAATCGTGCAGGCGTTTAACAGCCCAAGGCGACATGATGGTACGCAGGTAACGGGTTGGAATGTCGTACTCTTCCTGAAGCAGTTTGCCATCTTCGTCTGCATCGAACAGGCAAAATGGATGATCGTTAACCGGGCTGCGTACCCCGTCGGCACTGAGCACATACACAGGGACTTTCTGCATCAACGCCTTGAGTTTTTCGGCCAGAGAGGACTTACCGCCGCCCACAGGACCCAGCAAATAGAGAATTTGCTTCGACTCTTCAAGCCCTTGAGCCGAATGTTTAAGGTAAGCCACTATCTGCTCTATGGCGTCTTCCATGCCGAAGAAGTCTTTGAAGGCCGGATAGCGGGAAATAAGCCGATTTGAGAAGATGCGGCTCAGAACTGAATTTTTGGAAGTGTCGATAAGTTCGGGCTCACCGATAGCCAAGAGTAAACGTTCGGCCGCGGTGGCGTATGCGCTTTTATCCTGCTTGCAGATTTCAAGAAACTCTTGCAGTGAATATTCTTCTTCGAGTTTCTTTTCATAGCGCTGTTGGTAATGTTCAAAGATGCCCATGATAACCCCCTGAAACGCCATTGATGTGATGCAAGGAGCGGCGATCTGATTTTGCTCCCTACCTGTAATCTTAGACACAAAATCTTGCGCTGTGTCAAAAAAATCCTGAAAAAACAATGACAAATAGTTGCAAAAGCAACAGTTGCAAGTGCGTTGATTCGAGGGAATAGGGGATGTAGTGCGATTGACTAAGGAAAAATTATAATAAAAAAGGAGCCACCAAGGCTCCTTTTTAATCAGGCAACGGCTTGTATTAACCAGCGAAGTTCTGGTTTACGAAGTCCCAGTTTACCAGTTCCCAGAAGTGGGCCAGGTAATCAGGACGTACGTTGCGATAATCGATGTAATAAGCGTGTTCCCACACATCCACAGTCAGGATCGGAGTAACAGAATCATCGGTCAGCGGAGTGGCGGCGTTGCTGGTGTTTACAATAGCAACTGTGCCGTCAGCTTTCTTAACCAACCAAGTCCAGGCACTACCGAAGTTGTTCACTGCGGCGTCGGTGAACTTGGCTTTGAATTCTTCGAAAGAACCGAAAGCTGCATTGATGGCATCGGCAACCGGACCAGTGGCAGCGCCACCGCCGTTAGGGGCCAGACAGTTCCAGTAGAAGGTGTGGTTCCATACCTGAGCTGCGTTGTTGAACACACCACCGGTGGAGGTCTTTACGATTTCTTCCAGGCTCTTGCCTTCGAACTCGGTACCTGGGATCAGGCCGTTCAGCTTAACCACGTAGGTGTTGTGGTGCTTGCCGTAGTGGTACTCGATAGTTTCCTGGGAAATATGGGGTTCCAGTGCGTTCTTTGCGTATGGCAGTGGGGGTAATTCGAAAGCCATTAGTATCTCTCCATGGACGATTATACGTTTTTCACGTTCTTGCTCACTGGCCAATATTGTACTCGGAAAATCTGTGATGTGAATCATTCTTTGGGGTTTTCGGGCGATAGTGCTTATCGAAAAATCAAATAGTGACATAACCTTACAAACTGTGGGATTTTGTTCCGCCGCCCGCTGGCGTACAATATAGGCCACGTGTAAGACATCAAAGCCCCTATGGGGATGCCAAGTCAGGAATCAAAATGGAAACAGTAGAAAGAATCAAGCAGCAAATTGCTGAAAACCCAATCATTGTCTACATGAAGGGTTCTCCAAAGCTGCCAAGCTGTGGTTTCTCTGCCCGCGTTGCCGAGATGATGATTAACATTGGTGAGCAGTTTGCCTATGTGGATATCCTGCAACATCCGGATATCCGTGCTGAGCTGCCGAAGTATGCCAACTGGCCAACCTTCCCACAGCTGTGGGTCGAAGGTGAACTGATCGGCGGTTGCGACATCCTGACCGAGATGTTCCAAAAAGGCGAACTGCAGCCGCTTATCAAAGAAGTGGCCGCCAAGTACAAAACGGAAGAATAAGCTTCAGGTTTTGCCTTGTAAGAAAAGCCCCGCCAAGCGGGGCTTTTTTGTGGCTGTAATTCAGTGTAGTAATCTTTGGCACTGAGTGACATCGCGCATCGGCTTTGGGGATTATGGGCTTTCAGGCTCGGGCGCTGACGGTGGCAATACCAGATTCATTAAAATCGCCACAATGCCGCACAAACTGATGCCGGTGAGGCTGAATGAGCCAATACCAAAGGCCATGCCGCCAATACCGAATACCAGGGTCACGCCTACAATGGCCAGATTGCGTGGGCAGGCCAAATCCACCTGATTGCGAATGAGGGTATTAAGGCCCACTGCGGCAATCGAGCCGAACAGCAAGCACATGATACCGCCCATCACAGGCACGGGTATGGTTTGCATCAAGGCACCAAGTTTGCCAACGAAGGCCAGCAAAATGGCCACAATCGCTGCCCAGGTCATGATCCTGGGGTCGAAGTTGCGGGTTAAGGTGACCGCGCCTGTCACTTCCGAGTAGGTGGTATTGGGTGGTCCGCCAAAGGCGGCTGCAGCAATGGTGGCTACCCCGTCGCCGGCAAGGGTGCGGTGCAGGCCAGGGTCTTTCATAAAGTCTTTACGGGTCACGTTGGAGATAGCCAGGATGTCGCCGATGTGCTCGACCGCAGGAGCAATGGCCACGGGGATCATGAAGAGGATGGCCTGCCAGTGGAATTCCGGTGCTGTAAAGCTTGGCAGGGAAAACCAGGGGGCATTGGTCATGGCATCAAAGCTTACTACGCCATAAAAAAGGCTGGCCACATAACCCACCAAAATCCCGGCGAGAATGGGCATGAGTTTTAGTAGGCCTTTTGCCAGCACGGCAACCAAGACTGTGGTGATAAGGGACAGCAGCGAGATGATAAGGGCTGTGTTTCCTTCAACCAATACCAGGCTGCCATCGCCACTCTTACCGAGCGCCATATTCACAGCGACGGGCGCCAGTCCCAAGCCAATGATAATGATCACGGGACCAACCACCACGGGGGGTAACAGGCGATGGATAAAGCCAACTCCCCGCAGTTTTACCAGCGTGGACAATACCAGATACACACAGCCAGCCGCGACCAAGCCGCCCATAGTTGCAGCCACACCCCACATCTGCACTGAGTACATGATCGGGGCAATGAACGCGAAGGAGGAAGCGAGGAATATGGGTACCTGACGGCGGGTGATCAGCTGAAACAACAAGGTGCCTATGCCGGCGGTAAAGAGCGCAACACTGGTATCCAGGCCCGTCAACAGCGGCATCAACACCAGTGCCCCAAAGGCGACAAACAACATTTGTGCGCCCTGCAGGGGAAGCAGGAGTCTATTCATTTTGTTATATCCTGTAGGGTTAAAAATCTTCCCATTCTACCAGTTGTTGGCATTTTGATAAGTCAGGATCGTTTTTTTGTGAACTCCTTGGCTTACAAGGACAAAATTGGCCAATAACTGACCCGGCCGCGTCTTTTTGTCGCTGTGTTGCCGCGCTGTAAGTATGTTACACTGCCGCTCTATCATTGTTGGGAACGACCATTTTTCATGATGAAATCCTTTCTCAAAGTTGCATTAGGTCTTGGGCTGCTGTTTGGCCATGTTGGCGCCGAGGCAGTTCAGGTCAGCCGTTTGAACGAGGCCGATGTGGCTGTCAGTTCAAGAAGCAGTGCTGAGCTTGAACAAGCCATTAAAGATGCCTTGGCCAAGGTGTTGGTAAAAAACAGTGGCAGCACGGAAACACTTGTTAATGCCGAAGTGCAGTCGCTGATTGCTCAGGCACGATCTGTGCTGAGCCAATATGGCTATGTCGAAAATGATGGGCGCTTATACGTTCGGGCGAGTTTCGATAACACCCGGGTCACCTCAACCCTTCGCAGCGCGCAGTTGCCTGTATGGGGCAAACAGCGTCCCCTGACCTTGCTGTGGCTGGCCACCGATGGTGAAGGGGAGAAGGTGTTGCTGGGCGACCAATCGGATTTGGCTATTCGCAGTCAGTTCAATGATGCCAGCGCTCAGGCTGGGGTGCCTTTACTGTTTCCCTTGCTGGACTTGGACGACATGATGGCGGCTAACATCAATTCTGTCAGAGGTTTTTTTGCAGATGAAGTAGCCCAGGCATCCCGCCGATATCAGTCGGACTTTTTTGCACTGGCGACCCTTGAAGCAGCCGGTTCGGGTTACGAATATCGTCTGGCTCTCTACCCAAGGCAGGCTCAGAGCGATATCGCAACACCGCTGCAATCTGTAACTCAGGTGGAAGGCAGTGCTGACAATCTTGACAGTGCCATCAGTGCCATCCTATCCGGTATGAGCTCCTTTTACGTGTCACGTTATGCTGTGACCGGAACCAGTCAGGAAAGTGAAACCGAGTTGGTGTTTACCGGTGTGGACCGCCTTAAAGCTGTGGTGGATATAGAGACTTATCTGGGGCAGCTTTCTATGGTCAAATCTGCCCGTTTGGTGAGTATCGAAGGCGATTCTCTGCGCTTTGCGCTGACACTCTTTGGCAGTGAGGATGAGCTCAGGCGAACCCTGGCGCTGGAACCACGTCTTCAGCCCCAAGGCGGAACTGAAAATAACAGCCAACAGGGTGAAGGTACCATTGTCGACCCATTCGCCACCGCTGTGCAGCCCGGTGAGATCCTGGAAGTGCCCGGTGTGCCTGTGCAGCCAAATCGTTACCAATGGCGTGGTCAATGAGCCTTGCGGCTCGGAATTTAACGGCGTCCGTGATACACTGACGCCGTTTTTATTCAGGTGCCACAAGATAGATTGAGAAGTAACCGAGTGACACAACATCCCCCATTGCAGTTGTCCCTGCCTGTACATTTGCCAGACGATGAGACCTTTACCAGTTATTACCCCGCGGCGGGTAACGACGAGCTTATCGGTGCGCTGAAATCGGCGGCAAGTGGCGATGGGGTGCAGGCTATTTATTTGTGGGGACCGGTCAAGTCGGGACGCACCCATCTTATCCATGCGGCCTGCGCCCGTGCCAATGAGCTGGAGCGCCGCAGTTTCTATATTCCGCTCGGAATTCACGCCAGTATTTCCACGGCCTTGTTGGAAGGGTTGGAGCAGTTTGACCTTATCTGTATCGATGATGTAGATGCGGTGGCTGGTCACCCCCTGTGGGAAGAGGCGATATTTGATCTCTACAACCGGGTAGCAGAGCAAAAACGTGGCAGTTTGATAGTCAGTGCCAGTGCTTCGCCCATGGAGGCGGGTTTTGTGCTGCCGGATCTCGTGTCCAGAATGCATTGGGGGCTGACTTACCAGCTCCAGCCTATGATGGACGATGAGAAACTCGCGGCATTGCAACGCCGTGCTGCCATGCGCGGACTCCAGTTACCTGAAGACGTGGGGCGGTTCTTACTTAATCGCATGGCGCGAGATTTACGCACACTGTTTGATGTCCTCGACCGGCTTGATAAGGCGTCCATGGTTCATCAGCGCAAGCTGACCATACCTTTTGTCAAAGAGATGCTGAGGCTGTAACATGCGCCTATCAGTGAATAAGTGCGATCGATTAATTAATTGAGCATATTGAGAATATTTAAAATCTATTCGCTATAAAGCAGCGTTCAATGAAAGAATTTCAATGACCTCAACTCACAAAAAAACGCGGCATATTGCCGCGTTTTTTTGTGCCTGAAAGCATCTTACTCGTCGCCTTTGTCCCTGGACTTTTTCTTGAGCCCAAGACCGAGTTCGCGGCCGCGATGGCGGGCGTAAAACGGGAAGGTGACTGACAGGAGCACCAATAGCGCCAGCTCCAGACAGGCAAACCACAACCAATCACCCGCGATGTATACCAGGGTCAGTGCGTGCAGCAGATACAGACAGAGCACAAAGCTTGCCCAGGCGTGGGTGTAGGGATTGCCTTTCATCAGTCCGGGGAGCGGCAGCAGCAGGGGCACCAACCACAACAGGTTAAAAACCAGGGAGTATTCCTGACTGTTGGGTCCGAGCACAAACCAGTAGGCCATCACCAGCAGCAGCGCGAGGTAACCCACACGATTAATGGTCAGCAGTAACGCGGTGTTTGACAGCACAGGACACCTCAAAGAATTTCAAGCACGTTGGCGGGAGGTCTGCCAATGGCGGCCTTACCGTTAGCCAGCACCACAGGGCGCTCGATAAGCTTGGGGTTGGCAACCATGGCGTCTATTAACGCGGTCTCATCCAACGCCGGATTATCCAGGCCAAGGGCCTTATATTCTTCTTCTTTGGTTCGCATCAGCTCCCGAGCCCCAATCCCAAGCAGTGATAAGATGCGGGCTATTTCTGCGGCATCAGGGGTATCTTTCAGGTATTCGACTACTTCAATCTCAACACCCTGTTCACCCAGCAGCGCCAGAGTTTCGCGGCTCTTTGAGCAGCGAGGATTATGCAAAATAATGGCTTTTTTCATTAGGGATTCCGATTTTTATGCCATAAAAATTGGCGCAGATGATATCAAAAAAAACAGGCCCCGTCAGCGGCGGGGCCTGTTTGACAATCCGGCTACTTTAGCTCGTCCAGGGCTCTTTCGGCATCTTTAAACTGGCGAATGCGGGCTTCAATACGCGCCAGCTGCAAGGCATCGTCCTTGGTGTAGCGATAGGCGAAGTTGAGCTGATCGACTGCGCCCTTGTAATCTGCTGCAAGTGCCAGGGTTTCGGCGGTGGAAAAGTGCTCCAGTGCCTTATTGCCAGCTTTTCGGTAGGCCTGGGTCATCAGCTGGTAAGGCAGTGGATTTTGCCTGTCGAGGAACACCATGTCTTCCAGGAGGGGAATGGCCTTCGCACCCTCGTCCGCTTCAATATACACGTTAGCGAGGTTGGCATTGATTACCTGAGAGGTAGGCTTGAGTTTACGCTTGGCCTCCAACAGCTTGATGGCTGACTGGAAGTCTTTGCGCTCAGCGAGCAAATCGGTTTTGGTATCGAGATAGAACAGATTGTTGTCATCCCGAGCAAGCAATTTGTCGATGATGGCTTCCGATTCTTCAAAGCGCTTCAGGCGAAACAGTGCCAGTGCCTTGCCATAGAGGGCTGCACTTTCAAAGGTATAGCTGTGGCGTGAGAGTTGTTTTTCAAACAGATTCAGTGCCGCTTCTTCACTGTAACTGGAGAACCTGACCTGTACCCTGGCTCTTGCCAAATGGTAGTTCAAACTGTCCGGCACATACTTGTGAGGGTATTGGGTCGCCCGCGTGCGGGCTTCGCTTATGCGTGACTCAGGCAAGGGGTGAGTCAACAGCATTTGTGGCGGCTTGGTGGTGAAGCGGTAACGACTGGCAATCTTACCGAAAAAGTCTGCTGCCGCTTCGGGGTCAAACCCAGCCTCCACCAGAATTTGCATCCCTATTCGATCGGCTTCTTTTTCATGCTGACGGGTGTAGTTGATTTTTGACTGGGTAGCGAGCGCCTGGGTGGTGGCGAGAGCGGCCATGCCTGCCTGGGGAGCGGCGATGGTAAGTAATATCGCGCCAAGGAGACCGGCAATGGTGGCAGGCCCCGATTTTTGCTGTGCTTCCAACGATCGCGCCAAATGGCGCTGGGTGACGTGGGTGATTTCGTGGGCCAGTACCGATGCCAGTTCACTCTCGGTGTCAGCATTTAAAAAGAGCCCCGTATGCACGCCCACATGGCCCCCGAAAAACGCGAAGGCGTTGATTTCGTCGTTACGCAGCAAGAAAAAGTAAAAAGGCGTTTTCACGCCGGTGGCATTGGCGACAAGTTTGTTGCCAAGTTCTGTAAGGTATTGGCTCAGTACAGGGTCGTTGAGCAGGGGCGCCGACGAGCGAATGACTCGCATGTAGGCATCCCCGTAGATCATTTCTTTTTCCAGACTGAAGGTGTTAACCGCTGCCGTACCCAGATCAGGTAAATCGTTGCTCGCAAAACTCTTGGCTGCCGGTAAGGTGAGCATGATGGATAAACCCGCCGCAGCGAGCGTTTTTGTCAGTCTGGAAAGTGTCAAATTACGCAAGAGGATAAAGGTCCCTGTGTTGGTGTCCGGCCTTGGGCAAGTCGCTTGTGGTTTCGCGTGCAAGCAAGGATAATAGCCCCGGTTTAGCGAAGGCAAGTTCATTATGGTTTTTATCGATTTAACAGCATTTCGATGTCCTGTGCCTCTGGTGCAGGTGAAGCTGGCGTTAAAAAAATTACCGGCCGATGAAACACTTGAAGTTGCTCTATTGGACAATGGATCCCGCCGTGATGTTCCCGCGTTTTTGGAAAAACAGGGTTACGGGGTAGAGTGTACCCAGGACGACAACACTTGCCTTAAACTTCTTATCAGCCACGTGTCCCATACGCTGTAGCCGTATTCAGTAACCCATATTCAGTAACCATAGCGATCTTATCTGTAAGGAGCCCCAATGCTCGAATTCGTGACTCGCTGGTACAAGGACAAGTTCAGTGACCCCCAGGCAGTGACCCTGCTGTTTATCCTTTTTGGCCTCTGGGCGCTGATTTATTTTGCCGGTGGTCTGCTCGCCCCCTTGTTGGTGGCGCTGGTGCTGGCCTTTTTGCTCGAGTGGCCGGTGGCACAAATGTCCCGCATCGGTGTAAACCGCACCACAGGGGCATCGCTGATGTTGGTGCTGTTTGCCGGCATAGTGCTGTTAATGGTGTTTGGTTTGGTGCCAAGCCTCTGGAAGCAGGGCATGTCACTTTTGACCGAGCTGCCTGCCATGCTCGATAAAGGCATGGGTTACCTTGAGGAGCTCACCCAGAAGTACCCTCAATACGTCAGTGCCGAACAGGTGATAGCCATGGAAACCGAGCTTAAGCGCATGCTGGACACTCAGCATCTACTGGATATCGGTAAGCAGATCCTGGGCTTCTCGGCGTCGCTGTTGGTGCTGATGGTGTACACCATTTTGGTGCCGCTGCTGGTGTTCTTCTTCCTGAAAGACAAGGAAGAACTTATCCGTGGCAGCAAACGCTTTTTCCCCAGTAACCGCGAGCTTGCCCGCAAGGTGTGGGGGGAGATGAACCAACAGATTTTCAACTATATTCGCGGCAAGGTGATTGAAATCATTATTGTTGGCGCCGTGAGCTACGTGTTTTTTGCCTTTATGGGCTTGCGGTATTCGGCGCTTTTGGGGGTTCTGACCGGTTTGTCGGTGCTTATTCCCTATGTGGGCGCGACCCTGGTGACCCTGCCCATTGCTCTGGTTGGTTTTTTTCAGTGGGGTTTCTCTCCGGAATTTGGTTACCTGATGTTGGGCTACGGCATTATTCAGGCGCTGGATGGGAACGTGCTGGTACCTGTGTTGTTCTCTGACGCAGTGGATTTACACCCGGTTATCATCATTGCGGCGGTATTGGTGTTTGGCGGCCTGTGGGGCTTTTGGGGGGTGTTTTTCGCCATCCCGTTGGCATCTCTCGTAAAAGCGGTGGTCAATGTGTGGCCGCGGAATCATACGTCCGATAAATCAGATGGCGACGGCCCTGCGGGTAACGGCATAACGGATAAAACCGTCAGTGAATAAGCTTGCAGTGTAGACGTGTCACTCTGTGTAACATTAAAAAAGGCCCATCAGGGCCTTTTTTAATGTCATATTTTACCGCGAGTTTTATCGCCAGTTCACTCAGCCAAGGGCTTCCAGTACGGTTTCATGGTGGGTCTTGGTTTTGAACTTGGTGAGATCCTGAGTGATGGTGCCGTCGGTTCCTACGATAAAGCTCAAACGGTGGATGCCATCGTATACCTTACCCATGAATTTCTTCTCACCCCAGACACCAAATGCGTCGGCCACGGCGTGGTCTTCATCGGACAGTAAGTGGAAATTAAGACCATGCTTTTCTTCAAACTTTTTCAGCTTGGCCACAGGGTCAGGGCTGATGCCAAATACAGTCACGCCCTTGGCATCCAGTTGCGGCTTGCTGTCGCGAAGGCCACAGGCCTGGTCGGTGCAGCCGGGCGTCAGCGCCTTGGGATAAAAATACACCAGCACTGGCCCGTTCTTAAGGCACTCAGCCAGGGAAATCATCTCACCATTTTGATTGGGCAAGGTAAAATGCGGGGCTTTATCGCCTGCTTTTAAGGTATTCATTAGTCGTCCTTTTGGTTAACACCGGGTTAGCTTTGCATTCTCTTAATCTGGCATGCCAGCGACATGTCGCTTGCCAGTTCATGAATACTCTTTTCGAGCTTATCCAGTTCAACTTTTTCAGGAATATTGATGGCGAGGAACACGTGCTGAATAGATTCGCCTGCTGCCGTTTCCTCGGCGTTTGAGCGCACCGCCGCCAAATCCAGCGAACGGTCGGCCAAAAACTGAGTGATGCGCTTCATGGTGCCGCGCTGGTCCTTTCCGTGGAATTCCACCTCAATTCGCGACACATAGTTTTGTGGGGTGTGGCGCGAGGTGCGCTTCATCACGGTCAGCAGTTCCATTTCCACCGACAATGGGGGCAGGGCGGCTTCAATTTTGGTGATGGCGGCCCAGGAGCCGGACACCATCATGATCAAGGTAAATTCATTGCCGAAAAGCGCCATGCGGCTGTCGACGATATCACAATCACAGTCACTGGCCAGACGGGCGAGCTTGCTGACGATACCGGGACGATCGGATCCCATGGCGGTGACGACCAGGTAATTGGTCATGTAGGTTCCTCTTATTGTGTCGTTGTCATGGCGTCTTTTTAACCACATCGGCAGTGGTTTTGACGCGCGCCAATGCTACCACAAACAAATCCTTTTGAGAGCCCTGTAAATGGCTTGTCAATCGCCATAGGGGTCAGTACCATAGCGAATCCTGCAACCTTGGGGAAGTCAGATGATAAACGGAAGCATCGTAGCCTTAATCACGCCTATGAACAGTGATGGCTCAGTGGATTTTGCAAGTCTTGAGAGTTTAGTCGAGTTTCATATCGCCAATGGCACCGACGCCATTGTGGCCGTGGGGACCACGGGCGAATCGGCTACTCTGCCAATGAAAGAACACATCAATGTGGTAGCCAAAACCGTTGAGTTTGCCAAGGGCCGTATTCCGGTTATCGGCGGCAACGGCGCTAATGCCACTGCCGAGGCAATCGAGCTGACCCAGGCCCTGTCTGCAACTGGTGTTGCGGCCATGCTGGGGGTGACGCCTTATTACAACAAGCCCACGCCTAAAGGCCTGGTTGCCCACTATAAAGCGGTGGCTGCAGCTACTGACATTCCGCAAATTCTGTATAACGTGCCCGGCCGTACTGCGCTGGACTTGAAGCCTGAGACTGTTGCTGAGCTTTGCGACGTGGCTAACATCATCGGCATCAAAGAAGCCACGGGTGATGTGAGCCGTGTAGCCCGCCTGCGTGAACTCTGCGGCCCCGACTTTTTGCTGTACAGCGGCGATGATGCCACTGCACGTGAGTTTTTGCTGGCTGGCGGTGATGGGGTGATTTCGGTTGCCAACAACATAGTGCCTGCTCAGTTTAAAAAGATGTGCGCACTGGCGCTGGCCGGTGACATCGAGGGCTCTTTGGCGGCCGATGAACCCATGCGTGGTCTCTACAGCACACTCTTTTGCGAAGCCAACCCTATCCCGGTGAAATGGGCTGCCCATCGTATGGGACTCATCAAGGAGGGTTTTATTCGTTTGCCACTGACTGAACTTTCTGAGTCCTGCCATGGTCTACTGCTCGATGCCATGAAAAAAGCTGGACTGGAGGTCTAAGTCTTGAAGTTGAAACAAATTACCCCATTCGTTCTCGTTGCCATGGCAGCTGGTTGCACCACGCCAATGGAGCGCCGTCAGGCCAACGGGAACGATGAGTACGTGAACGCACAAACCACAGCGCCACTGAAAGTACCTGAAGGGCTCAAGTCCCCCAACTACAGCCGTGAATACGATATTCCGACTCTGGGTGCCAAGGCCAATCGTGAATTGGTTGGTAAAAACCTCGATATACGTCCACCGCTGCAGGTGCTGCCAATGGCGGAAGGCACGCGGGTGGAAGAAGGTTCGGATAACGTAAAGGTCATTGTTGAGTCGTTCGACAACAGCCTGGATCTGAAACAGGAGATTTTTGGTCTGCTCAAAGATCATCTGCAAAGCCGTAACATTGAGATAGTAAAAGAAGACTTTGCTTCAGGCACTCTGGAAACCGGTTGGATTGAAACCCAGGAAGTGTTGGAGTCCAGTCTCTGGGGCTCAGACAAGGTCTTTAACCTGAAACAGCGTTACCAGTATCAGGTGGAAGTTCGCCCACATGGCCGCACCGGTGCTGTGATCATTAACTTGGTTGACCATCAGGAAAGCTATGATGGCGATGATTTGAAGACTGCGCTTTCCGCTGACGATAAGCGTCGTTACGCCATTGATATGCTCAACAACTCTATTGCCTATATGGCAGTGAAGCGTGAACAGGCCATCAAGGCCAAGCGCGTCCGCGAAAGTCTGGGCATTGGTGTAGAGCTGGTGGATGGCGCTGAAGAGGGCGATGCCTTTTATTTGGCCCAAGGCGATTTCAATCAGGTATGGGGTCGTTTGCGCCTGGTACTGCCCGAAATGGGCTTCGAAATTGCTGATATGGACAGCAGCAAAGGGGTTTACTTCCTGAACTACAGCGACAATTCCGGATTCTGGAGTTCGCTGTGGGGCGATGCCAAGCTTGAGCTGAGTAAGGGCACCTATAAGCTTAACGTCAAAGATGGTGAAACCAAGGGCACCAGCGAGTTGCATATCCTCGATAAGGAAGACAGCCCACTGGCCGACGAGAAGGTCGCTCAGATTTACCGTGCGCTTGCCGAGTTAATGAAAGAAGAGCGAAAAGTCCGCTGATTACCTATGCGTAATTCTGGTTGACAGACTCGCTCCAATAAATCCGCTTGCTTTTAAAGCAGCCAATAAAAAAGAGGCCTTAAGGCCTCTTTTTTATTGGGGTTTTAGCGGCTGGCAGCCTAATCAGTCAATCCGCTTTCCTTAGTAGAGGCTAAAGGGAGATGCTCTGAGGTCTGCTCGACATCAAGCACAAGTCACTTTTGAAGCCAGATGAGGCCGCACGACGTACTTTTGAACCAAAACTGTCATAAAAGCGTATTTTGTAAGGAAAAGTAAAACGTGTTGAAGCCCGGTTGCTCGCAGGTAAACTAGCCTCTAACCGGAAAGCCGGCGTCCGCCTATTGGTGGGCGATAACGATAACACAGCCTGAACTTCGGAAGTCACATGAAAAAGATAGCGTTTCTTTTAGCCCTTGTAGGGGGTGCGGGTGCCTGGTATCTGTATTCTCTGGATGAGTCCACCGGTGGTCCCGCTCGTCCTCGCCCTGTGCCCAATGTCGTCGTGACCAAGGTAGCTACCCAGGAAGTACGGGATGAGGTTGAAGCCCTCGGCACAACCCACGCCAACGAGTCTGTTACCATTACTGCCAAGGTTACCGACGTTGCCACCAAGGTGAATTTCAGCGACGGCGATATCGTCCGCGCAGGACAATTGTTGGTTCAGCTTCAGGATGCCGAGCAGCGCGCCCGGGTTCAGGTTGCCAAGGTTAAGGTTATCGACAATCAGCGCGAATTTGACCGTATCCGTTCGCTGGTGACCAGTCAAACCGTGGCCGAGCTTGAACGTGACCGGCTGCAAACCCTGATTGATACCAGCCGTGCCGAGCTGGAGCAGGCGGAATCTGCACTGCGTGATCGTGCCATCACAGCCCCCTTCGCCGGCCGCCTTGGTCTGCGTCAGGTCAGTCCCGGCGCGCTGGTGACGCCCGGCACAGCGGTCACAACCCTCGATGACATTTCCACCATCAAGCTGGACTTTGCGGTTCCCGAACGCTTTTTACCTCAGCTGCATCCCGGTAAAGCGGTGGAAGCCCAGGCTGTTGCCTACGAAGGCCAGCTCTTTACCGGCAAGGTAACCTCCATCGACAGTCGGGTTAATCCTTCTACCCGTGCCGTAACCGTACGCGCCGAAATTCCCAACCCCGATGCCAAACTGCTGCCGGGGATGCTGATGAAAATTCGCCTCATCAAAACCAGTCGCGAAGCCATTATGGTGCCTGAATCGGCCATTATACCGCTGCAAAACCGCCACTATGTATATATGGTGGGCGCCGACAACAAGGTGGATCGTCGTGAAGTGACCATCGGCCTTCGTAAGCGCGGCTGGGCCGAAATTGTTGATGGTTTGGCGCTTGGCGAAACCATCATGATCCGCGGGATCCTCAAGGTTCGCCCCGGCGACCAGGTGACCCCTGAACTTAAAGAACACTTCAGCGCATCCGTTGCCTCCGATGAGGAGAACGCTGCATGATCCTGACAGATCTCTCTGTTAAACGTCCGGTATTCGCCTCGGTAATCAGCTTGCTGCTGATTGCTTTTGGCTTGGTGGCCTTTGACAAGCTGCCACTGCGGGAATATCCCCATATCGACCCGCCCGTGGTGTCCATCGAAACCAATTACCGGGGCGCCAGTGCCTCAGTGGTGGAAAGCCGCATTACCCAGTTGGTGGAAGACCGCGTCAGCGGGGTAGAGGGGATTCGGCACATCAGCTCGTCTTCCAGTGACGGTCGCTCGTCCGTAACCCTGGAATTCAACATCAACCGCGACATTGAAGCGGCTGCCAACGATATCCGTGACCGGGTATCGAGTATGCTCAACAACCTCCCGGAAGAGGCTGACCCGCCGGAGATCCGTAAGGCCAACGGCGGCGATGAAGTGATCATGTGGCTCAATCTGGTGTCTGACAGCATGAACACCCTGGAACTTACCGATTATGCCAACCGCTATCTGGCCGACCGCTTCTCGGCGGTTGACGGGGTGGCCATGCTCCGTCTCGGTGGCGGCAAGGTCTATGCGCTGCGGATTTGGGTTGACCGTCAGGCGCTGGCGGCGCGAAATCTGACTGTCGCCGACATCGAGTCCAAACTGCGCTCGGAAAACGTGGAGCTGCCGGCAGGCTCAGTCGAGTCCAAAGAACGTCACTTTACTGTGCGCCTCGAACGTACCTTCAGAACCTCGGAAGACTTTGCCAACCTGGTATTGGCCCAGGGTGACGATGGTTATCTGGTGAAACTCGGCGATGTGGCCAAGATTGAACTCGGTTCAGAGGAAGAGCGCATCATGTTCCGCGGTAACCGCGAGTCCATGATTGGCCTTGGGGTCACCAAACAGTCCACCGCCAACACTCTTGAGGTGGCGCGGGCGGTAAACAAGCTGGTAGACCAAATCAATCCGACCCTGCCTCCCGGTATGGAAATCAAGCGCAGCTATGACAGCTCGGTGTTTATTGAAGCCTCCATCAAAGAGGTATACACCACGCTTATCATCGCCATGCTTCTGGTTATTCTGGTGATTTACCTGTTTCTGGGCAGCGTTCACGCCATGCTTATCCCCGCAGTTACAGTGCCTGTGTCGCTGCTGGGAACCTTTATCGTGCTCTACGCCCTTGGCTACACCATTAACCTGCTGACCTTGCTGGCGATGATCCTCGCCATTGGTATGGTGGTGGATGATGCCATCGTGATGCTGGAAAACATACACCGCCGTATAGAAGAAGGGGAAAGCCCGCTGGTGGCCTCTTTCCTCGGGGCCCGTGAAGTGGCCTTTGCGGTGGTGGCAACCACTCTGGTGTTGGTCGCGGTGTTTATGCCAATCACCTTCCTTGAGGGCGACTTGGGCAAACTCTTTAAGGAATTTGCGGTGACCATGAGCGCCGCGGTGATGTTCTCAAGTCTGGTGGCCTTAAGCTTAAGCCCCATGATGTGCTCCAAGCTGCTGCGCCCCACCAGTGAAAGCTCCTGGTTGGTGAAGAAAGTCGATAAAGGCATGGATTGGCTCGAGCACACCTATCGCAGTTCACTTGAGCGCACCATTCGCCACCCACTGGCGGTGAGCCTCACCGTTATCGCCGCCCTCGGGCTCAGCGTGTGGATGATGCAGAAGGTGCCTCAGGAATTCGCTCCCCGCGAAGATAGGGGCTCCATGTTCCTCATGGTGAATGGCCCCCAGGGCGCCAGCTATGAGTACATCGAAAAGTACATGAACGAAGTGGAAGAGCGCCTGATGCCCATGGTAGAGAGTGGCGAAATCAAGCGTTTGCTTATTCGTGCTCCCCGAGGTTTTGGCCGCTCTGCTGACTTTTCCAACGGTATGGCAATTATCGTGCTCGAAGATTGGTCGGCCCGCCGTAACGCCTTTGACATCATGAATGATATTCGCGGCAAACTCTCTGATCTGGCGGGTGTGCAGGCATTCCCCATCATGCGTCAGGGATTTGGTCGCGGCGTGGGTAAACCGGTGCAGTTTGTGATTGGTGGCCCTAGCTATGAGGAACTGGCCCAGTGGCGGGACATTCTGATGGCCAAGGCGGCAGAAAACCCCAAATTACTGGCACTGGATCACGACTACAAGGAAACCAAACCCCAGTTTCGCGTGGTCATTGACAGAGACAGAGCCGCCGATTTAGGCGTATCCATCTCCCACATCGGCCGTACGCTGGAATCCATGCTGGGCTCCCGTCTGGTGACCACCTTTATGCGTGATGGTGAAGAGTATGATGTCATCATTGAAGGTGATCGGGCCAAGCAGAATACGGCGCAGGACCTGTCGAACATCTATGTTCGCTCTGACCGCACCCGTGAGCTAATTCCGCTCTCCAACCTGGTGCATGTACAGGAGTTTGCCGACGCTTCCAGTCTTAACCGCTACAACCGGATGCGGGCCATCACCATTGAAGCCAACCTGGCGGATGGTTATAGCCTGGGTGAGGCGCTGGATTACCTGAACGACACAGTACGCACCTATTTGCCTGCCGAAGCCGTGGTGAGCTACAAGGGACAGTCCCTTGACTATCAGGAGTCCGGCAATTCCATGTACTTTGTGTTTGTGCTGGCCCTCGGTGTGGTATTCCTGGTGCTGGCCGCTCAGTTTGAGAGTTATATTCACCCTGCGGTGATTATGCTTACAGTTCCGCTCGCGACCCTGGGCGCCTTGATTGGCCTGTGGCTCACTGGGCAAACCATCAATATTTACAGCCAGATAGGCATTATCATGTTGGTGGGATTGGCGGCGAAGAACGGTATTCTTATCGTTGAGTTTGCCAACCAGCTGCGTGACAGGGGCGTTGATTTTATCGAAGCACTGCTCACCGCATCGACCCAACGCTTGCGACCTATTCTGATGACGGGTATCACCACGGCTGCCGGTGCTGTGCCGTTGGTGATGGCACAGGGCGCCGGTGCTGAAACCCGCTTTGTGATAGGTGTGGTGGTGCTGTCAGGCATCATTCTGGCCACCATCTTTACCCTGATGGTCATTCCAACTGCCTATGCACTGTTCGCCAGACATTCGGGCTCGCCCGATGCGGTGGCGCAAAAGCTGGAAGCAGAACTTGCGGGCAAGGCGAAACATTGAACTTAAAGGAGCTCACAAGCTCTGAGCTTGAATGACAGCAAAAAGGCCTGAACTGAGTTCAGGCCTTTTTATTGGGATTAGCATCATCAGATTAGCGATTGATATCCTGATAAAGCTCTTCGTACATCAATTCGCGCATGCGGAATTTTTGCAGTTTGCCGGTCACTGTCATCGGATAGCTCTCAACAAACTTGATGTACCTTGGCACCTTGAAGTAGGCCACTTTTTCGGTGAGGAAGTGGCGGATTTCCTGCTCGTCCAGGTTGGCGCCCGGGCGCAGCTTTATCCAGGCACAAACCTCTTCGCCATACTTATCGCTCTGCACCCCGAATACGGCGGCGTCCTGCACCTGTGGATGGGTAAAGAGCTTCTCTTCGATTTCCCGGGGATAGATGTTCTCGCCGCCGCGGATGATCATGTCCTTTATCCGCCCGACAATGCGTACATAACCGTGCTCATCCATCACGCCAAGGTCACCTGAATGCAGCCAACCCTCGCTGTCTATGGTATCGCGGGTTTTGGCATCGTCATTCCAATATCCCAGCATCACACAATAACCCCGGCTGCATACATCGCCCGGCTCACCAATGGGTTGGGTTTTGCCAAACACATCGACGATTTTTACTTCGGTGTGGGCGAGCGCCCGGCCCACGGTGGTGACTCTGAGCTCCAATGAAGAGTCGATTTCGGTGAGGTTGTTGATGGGGCTGCATTCGGTTTGACCATAACCTATCACCACCTCCTGCATGTGCATCAGGGTCTGTACCCGTTTCATCACTTCCTCGGGGCAGGTGGCGCCGGCCATAACGCCGGTGCGCAGGCTTGAGAGATCGTAATCGTTGAAGTTGGCGAGCTCCAACTCGGCAATAAACATGGTGGGCACGCCGTGCAGTGCCGTGCAGTGCTCTTTTTCGACGACGGCAAGTGTAGTGGCTGGGTCAAAGGCATCGCCGGGAAAAACGGCCGTGGCACCTGTGGCGACACACACCAGATTACCCAGCACCATACCAAAGCAGTGATAGAGCGGCACCGGAATGCAAAGCCTGTCCAGATGACTGAAGCGCATTCCCTTTGCCACCAACATGCCGTTATTGAGGATATTGTGGTGAGACAGGGTCGCGCCCTTGGGGTTACCCGTGGTGCCCGACGTAAACTGGATATTGATGGGATCGAAAGGGGAGAGTTTTTCGCTTATCCCTTGAAGGTCAGCATATTCGGCATCGCTTCCGAGGCTACACACCTTATCAAAGTTCAGCATGCCCGGCGTTGCCTCACTGCCGGTACGGATCACCAATTTAAGGTCCGGTAAGCGGCTCGATTGCAGCTGTCCTGCTTCACAGTGAGCCAGCTCCGGCGCCAGCGATTGCAACATCGCCAGGTAATCACTGCTTTTAAATTTGTCGTGGGTGATAAGGGCCTTGCAGCCCACATTGACCAGCGCGTACTCCAGCTCTTCGGGGCGGTAAGCGGGATTAATACACACCATGATGGCGCCGATGCGGGCGGTGGCGAATTGGGTCAAACACCATTCAATATTGTTGGGTGACCAAATACCGACCCTATCACCGGGACCTATCCCCAGCGCTAAAAGGCCTGTAGCCAATCGGTCGATTTCGGTCAGATACTGTCGATAGCTCCAGCGGATGTTCTGATGATGCATGACAATGGCTTCGTGATCTGGATAGCGGTTGGCAATGCATTCAAGGTAGCGGCCTATGGTGTCCTGAATCAGCTCAGGGGCATCGCTGCCGAGATAATGGCTCTGGGTAAGTGGAAGAGGGTTGGGCGCTGTGTGGTCTGAGGGCATGTGCATAAAGCCTCCATGGCGTTGCTTGTTGATTTGTCGTTATTCTTGTCTTTATTCCTGTTGTGTCGGTTTGCTGCCCATTCCTGAGCAGCCAAACCGATGAACTCTGACTCTAGCCAAAAGGCGATGCAAAGGACAAGCGCCACAATGCCGCTTTATACTAAAGGCTAATGCGATGATCTTGTGTGAAAAACCCGAATTTAGATGCGACACGCAATAAAAAAGCCAGCAATTCTGCTGGCTTGTATTTAAGGCTGTGGTATCAGCGCCCTTCGAGCTCTGCCAATATGGCCTGTTCCAGGAAGGTCGCAAAATCATGGCCGTGATGGGCCAGCATCTTGGGGAACATGGAAATTTGAGTCAATCCAGGAAAGGTATTGATCTCGTTCAGCAGGATTTGATTGTCTTCCGTCAGGAAGAAATCAATGCGCGACAGGTGGCGCAGCTTCATGCCTTTAAAGGCCCGCAGCGCATAGTCCCGAATGGCGGCAACCGTCTCTTCGTCCACGTCCGGGGCTTCCACATGGGTGACAGCCTGGCTCTTGGTGTCGTATTTTTCTTCGAAGCTGTAGAAGGTATTGGCGGCACAGACGATTTCGCCGGGACGGGTCGCCACGATTTCGCCCTGATAATCATACACCGCCACTTCCAGCTCTCTGGCCTTGATGGTTTTCTCTACTACCACGAAGGGGGCGTATTCGAAGGCCTTGCGGACAAGCCCTGGAATATCCTCACGACGATGGGCAGGGAAGCAGCCCACCGATGAGCCCTGACTCGCGGCCTTGATAAACACGCTGCCCCATTCATCAAACGCCGCTTCCACCCTGGCGATGGCGTCATTGCTTGGTTCATCAAGGTACAGATAAGGCGTATTGGGTATGCCCAGGGCACTGAACCACATTTTGGCGGTGATCTTGTTAAAGCAGTTGCTGGAGGCCTCTGAGCCGCAGCCAAAATAGGGCAGGCGGATAAGATTGAACCATGACTGAATATCGCCGGTCTCGCCTGGGTAGCCGTGAATGCAGGGAATGACATAATCCACTGACCAGGGGGCTTTTGCCTCGTCGGCGAAACGAATTTCACGGCGGTTGGTCAGCTCTACAATCTCACCTTCACGGGTGCGGAATTGGCCTTCAGCGGTCAGCTCAAGCCACAGGGTATTGAAACGGGGCAGGGTAGCCAGGCAGGACTCGAAGTATTTGGCCGAAAGCAAAGAGATATCGTGTTCGCTGCCACCGCCACCACAGAGCAGCACCAGATTGTATTTGTTCATCTTGTCTCCAAAAGACGTAAAACCGGCGTAAAGACTTGTCCCGGCAAAAGGAGCAGTGTAATGAGCCCGTGTGGGGGGCGCAAGGAAGATGACAGAGATTTAATCCTCATGCCATAAGCGGTCTGCCAGCCCCGACGCCCGCTCGGTGCGACGCTGTGTCGCGGCCTCAAACAAAGCCTCTGTCCCAAGGCAGGTAAACTTCGACTTGGCCCGGGTAATGGCGGTGTAAATCAGCTCTCGGCCAATCAAGCTCTGTTGGGATGGGGTTGGCTGTGGCGGTAAGGATAGTGCCACCGAGGCAAATTCACTGCCCTGGCTCTTGTGCACTGTCATGGCGTAGCAGGTCTCGTGTCCCGGTAGTCTCGCCGGCAGGACTTTAAGCACCTGGCCATCGCTTTGAATAAAATGGGTCATCAGGCGCTGGTTATCCCCCTCTACCGGAAGCAGTATGCCAATGTCGCCATTAAAGAGCCCCAGACTGTAATCGTTACTCTGGATCATGACCGGGCGGCCTGCATAAAACTCCTGGCTTGGCTCTATCAGTCCGGCTCTGGCAAGGGCTGCGGTAATGGCCCTATTGATACCATCCACGCCATACTCGCCGTTTTTCATGGCGCAGAGTACCCGAAATTCATTGTACTTTTGCAGTATGGTTTTAGGCTCGGCCTGCTGTTTCATCGCCTGTAAATACTCGCTGTAGGCGGATTTGGCCAGTTGCACCAAGGCTGCGAGCCCATCACTGTTATCACCCGGGATCCAGCTCAGCTCTGCGTAGTTTTTTTGCCACACAGCAGCGACTTTCTCTTTGTCGCCTTCATTTACCGCCATGGCGAGCTGCCCAATACCGGCGTCTTCGGCAAATCTGTGGCTATGCAGCAGTCGGCACAGGTTATCGCCAAGCCCGGGGGCGTCTGCGCGTGGGGCAAGCTTTGTGCCTGTGAGCCCCTCGATGCGTGCGGTTTGTACCGCGCTGTAGCGGTAACCCTGGCGCGCGCCTTCACAAATATCAGCAAGCACTGCACCGGCTTCCACTGAAGCGAGCTGATCCTGATCGCCCAGCAAAATGAGCCGGGCATGGCCTGGCAGGGCATCAAGCAGCCTGTCCATCATGGGTAAATCCACCATGGAGGCCTCATCCACCAGCAATAAGTCCAAATCCAGCGGATTGTCTCTGTGATGGCGAAATTTGTGGTTGCCAGGTTGAAAGCCAAGCAGACGGTGAAGGGTCGAGGCATCTTCCGGCAGGCTTGCAATGGCGTCCTGGGAGATAAGGGGCGAGTTTAACTCCTGAGTCAGTCGCTGCTTACTGGCTTTGATGGACTCCGACAGTCTGGCAGCGGCCTTGCCCGTGGGCGCCACCATGCGAATATTCAATGAGGATGACAGCGACAAGAGCAGCAGTAACTTGGTCACCGTGGTGGTTTTACCCGTGCCGGGGCCGCCGGTGATGACAGTCAGCTGCTTTCCTGCGGCGGTGGCCACCGCGATTTTTTGCCAGTCGATAGCCTCTTTGCCTACCGGGAACAGCGCCTCCAGCAGCGCCGCCGTGTGGGCATGAGTACTGAGCTCAGTTCCAGCCATGGCATTAAGCCGCGCCGCGACCCGGCTCTCAAAGCCTTGATAGCGCTTAAGGTAGAGACGTTTGCCTTCTAAAATCAGTGGCTTGTTTTCATCCGGGCTGCCAACGGCATCGAGATTGGCAACGGCACCCAACAGTGCAGGGTAATCAGCCAGAATGCGCAGCTGCGCCTGACGGGTGCCCATTGGGTTGCCAAGCATCAATGCGCTTAAGTCAAGACAGGGATGCTGACGGGAAAGCTGCCGTGACACCAACACGCACATCAGCAGCATCAACGGTGAATCGTCACTGTGAAGCTCGGCCATCTGCAGGGCAAAGTGGCGATCCAGTGCCGACAGCTCTCCCTGTGATTGCCACAGTTTGAGCTGCGCTTTGAGGGCATCACTGCTACAGGGCTTGCCTGAAAGTTCTATCATAGCCGTATCTCCTTACCCTCAAACAAGGCGTCCAGCGCCTGGATCAATAGCTTGGGCGGCTTGTCAAAATACACACCGGTGCCGGGAGATGAGGCCGACATGCCTCTAAGGAACAGGTAAAAACAACCGCCAACGTCTTTGTCATAGTCGTATTGCGCGAGGCGGCTTCTCAGCAGTCGGTGCAGCGCCAGGGTATAGAGCAGGTATTGCAAATCGTAATGATGATCCTGGATAGCAGTGTGCATGGCGTCCCTGTGATAGTGGTCGAGGGTGTCACCCAGATGGTTGGACTTGTAATCGGCGATGTAAAAGCGGCCGTCATGGCTGAAGCAAAGGTCAATAAAGCCCTTGAGCATGCCGTTAAGGGTGTCGAACCCAAAGTCACTGCGATAACCGTAGAGTGCCAGCAAATCTCCCAAAGCCCCGGGCTTAAGCCGACTGACGGGTAAGTAGAACTCCATTTCCACCAGCAGCTGGGCTGGCGACAGGTCGCCCAGCGCAAACTGGCCTTTCTCATCCTGCAGTGGCGCCCCCATGAGGTCCTGATACCAGGTATCCAACACAGGTTGCCATTGGGTGTCGATGCCAAAATGGGCCATGGCATCGGGCAGCACCTCGGGCAAGGTCTCGGCCACTGCATCAAAGCGGATAAGCTCAAGCACCTGGTGCATAAAGCTGCCGGCGTTTGCGCCTCGGGGGAAAGAGAAACGGCTCAGCGCCCCGGTATCTTGAGAAGCGGGCTCGGGCTCATCGGGGAGCGGCAGCTCCAGCACTGAAAAAGACTCATCACCGGCTCCGGGAATGGCGGCGGCAGTGGTTTCTTCGTGGGTCCTGGCGATATCACCAGGGTGTTCTGTATGACCAGCCCCCTGAGCAATCAGCGCCGAATAGCTGCCAACACGCCAGCTTTCTTCACCAATGCGGTTTGGCTTTCGTGGGCTTGGTGGCTCTGTGCTTTCGTGCTGTGCACTTTCCAGTACCGTCAGATCATGTTGGATAATGTCCACCACCCCGATGATCTCGCTGCCATGTGCATGGCTGCTGACGCGCTCTGCGGCCTGGCGCAGCACGTTGATGTCGCAATCCTTGCTGTCGATGCCAAGCAAGAAGCCCAATGCAGTCTTGTACACTTCACTGCTTATCCCGGCTTTGAGCATGCGGCTGTGATTGGCAAGGCCCAGACGGCAGCCGTAGACGGGGCGGGTGAGCGCCACATACAGCAAACGCAGATCTTCACCCAGACGTTCGGCATCATAGCATTCGACGCCTTCATCGGTTTGCAGCAGGTCCCACACCAGACGGTCATCCTTGTGGTACAGAAGTGGCGACGGTTTGCCGCGGCTGTCTCTGGCCAGACTTAAAAAGGGGATATAACAGAGGCCATATTCCAGCCCCTTGCTCTTGTGGATGGTCACTATCTGTACCAGGTTTTGTTCGCTCTCCAGCCTCAACTGCATGGCTTCATCACTGCCGGGGTCCAGCAGCGCCTGCTCAAACCAGCCGAGCAGCGCACTTATGCCATCGAGCGATGCACCGGCCTGCTCGAGCAATTCGCACAGGTGGCGAAAGTCGGTCAGGCGCCGGTCGGCTTCTTTATCTCCACCAAGACGCTCAAGCAGTTTGGTATCGTCGGCAAAGGCCATTAAGGCGGGCATGACGCCCTGCTTCTGCCAGCGCTGGTGCCAGCGCTCAAAACACTCCAGAGCCTGGCGACGGGCTTCTTCGTCCTGATTGAACGCCGCTATCTCACTGAGGCTCCAGCCCATCAGCCGGGTGGCCATAGCTGCGCGAAGGCGTTTTTCATCCCTTGGCTGAGCGAGTGCGGCCAGCACATGCAGCAGCTCCGAGGCTTCTTTGGTGGCAAACACATTGTCGCGGGACAAAAATACGGCGCCAATATTGCGCCGGGTGAGGGCGTCTTTGATAAATGCCGCTTCGTTTCTGTCTCTGACCAGCACGGCAATGTCTTTTGCCAGGAGCGGCCTTTGTTTGTCGGCAAGCACCGCACGGCCCTCTGTGGCAAGACAGAGCAACTGGCCTATATGGGCAGCGGCATCTTCTGCCATCAGGGCTCTGGCCGTTTGTTTATTCAATCCCTTGTCGGGGTCTTCACCCAGCAAGGCGATTTGCAGCGCAGGTCCCTGGGTCTTGCCATCAATCAGCAGTGTTTTGGCACCTGAATCGGAGGCTGCCACAGGCTCGAAGGGGATTTCATCACTTAAAAACACTCTTTCCCTGACGCTGAAAACGGTATTGACCGCCTGCACCATGGCGCTGGATGAGCGGTAATTGGTACCCAGACTATAGTGGGCAGCAGCGGTGCGTCTGGCCCCAAGATAGGTGTGAATATCACCGCCCCGGAAGGCATAAATGGCTTGTTTGGGGTCGCCAATCATCAGCAGACCCTGAGCCCTTGGCTGCTGGCGGTAGAGGGCACTGAAAATGGCAAATTGCAGTGGGTCTGTGTCCTGAAACTCGTCAATCAAGGCCATGGGGAAACGGCTGGCGACTTCTGAAGACAGTCTGAGGGCTATCTCCCTATCGATTTCCGACGCGGGCTCGAAACCGGAACCAGAACCGGAACCCTGAACGCCAAGTGCTTTGGCCAGGTGCTTGAGAAGGTCATCCGGTGCCATCAGATTGCGTTCGGCCTTGAGGCCATCGAATCGGGCCTGTATTTCGTTTTTGGCAAGCACCAGGAATGCCGGCATCAGGTTTTCCTGCGCGTGCAGCAGCTCATCAATTTGTACCAGCAGCGAAAGTGTCTCAGGGCCCGGCAATTGCCCGCCTTTGTTGAGCTTGATATTGCCGTAGGCGACGGCCTGCATGGCTTTTTCAGGTGGCGTACCTTCACAGCGAAGCGACCATGCTGTCATGGTATCCCAATGATTTTTAAGCTTTGGGAACCCATCTGCGGCCTTACCGTAGCTGACGCCATTGAGGGGCAACTTACAGAGTGTGGTGAGGGTGTCTTCTGCCTGACGTTGCCAGGCCAGGCGAAGCCTTGCGATACGGGCGCTAAAGCCACTCGCCAGCTTACTGAAGTCCTCCATCTGGAGCTCGACCACGGCGTCTCTTGCCCCAAGGAGTGACTTAAGCTCCTGCTCCAGCGCTTTGGGCGAGGCAAATTTTGCCTGTACCATGGCCGCGATGTCTGCACTCAGGGGATAACAGTGTGCACGCCAGAAATCTGCCGCTGCCATGGACAAGAGTTCGCTGTCATCCAGGGTAAATTCGCTTTCAAACAGGAGCGCAGACTCAAAGGCCATATCCGACAAGACCCGCTGGCAAAAGCCGTGGATGGTGTAGATGGCCGCTTCATCCAGGGTCTTGAGCGCGAGGTCCAGCTGCCTTAAGGCCAATTGTCTGTCGGGGAGTGCGTGAAGCAGCTGGGTGAGAAACCTGTCTTCGCTGGGCTCTCCGAGGCAGAGGCGAAAGCCATCCTGAATTCGGCGTCTGATCCTGTCTCTAAGCTCACTGGTGGCGGCATTGGTGAAGGTTACCACCAGGATTTCTTCCACCTTGAAAGGACGCTGCTGACCAATGCCCAGCAAG
This sequence comes from Shewanella amazonensis SB2B, assembly GCF_000015245.1. Classification (NCBI taxonomy): domain Bacteria; kingdom Pseudomonadati; phylum Pseudomonadota; class Gammaproteobacteria; order Alteromonadales; family Shewanellaceae; genus Shewanella; species Shewanella amazonensis. Next base: position 2,322,185 of record NC_008700.1, on the reverse strand, counting down.
AGGCGCAAATACAGATTGGCAATGGTGTAAGTTTTGCCCGTGCCGGCGCTGGCTTCAATCAGGCGAGCACCGTCGAAAGGCAAGGTAAAGGCATCCAAAGGCATTGAGGCTTGCATCTTATTCTCCCTGTCTCTGGTGCGTGACCTTATCGGCTTTTTCATCAGCTTCGCACCGATAAGCGTCGGCCTCGTGGCTCAATATGGGCGGTATTGACGATGGGTTGCTGACAAAGTCAGCAAGTTCACCGAGTTTACCCCTATGGCAGCGGCAAAGGAGCGGTTTCCACAACCGCTCAGCGACGACGGTAAATGCAGGCGTGGCAAAGCTTGCAGGAAACTCAAACAGGCGCTCGTTGTGGGGCTCGGCAATTTCGCCCATTCCATTGCCGTCATCCCATTTGGTACTCAATTCTGCCAACGACTCTTCCTCACTGGCGCCTTCGGCAAGTGCCTCAATGTAGGTCATGGCAAGGGCAGGGATCAGCGGAGATGGCGTGCGCACTGACTCGAAATAGTGGCTGATAAAATCCTCAAGGCTTGTCAGGGCGTTATCGGGCGTGAGGGGTAAAAAGGCATGGAAGTTACCCACATCCAACAAGAAACTGCTCTGCCGGTAGCCTGAGGCGCACAGACAAAGGTGTCGCAGATACAGCGCCAGCACGTCTTTGGCCTTGGCGGTGCCCGGTCTTGCCACCAGAAGGCCTTTTGCAAAGACCTTGTCTATGGTGCCGACCAGTTTGTGCCCTTGATTAAGGACGAGTGATATCCTCAGGCTTTGTCCCTCAGTTTCACCCATGATAAAGCGACAGCGGTCGAGAATGGGCGCCAGATCCCGTTGGTAACTGGCAAAGAGCAGCTTGTCGAACGGTGCCATGGGTAAAACACCGGCCCCGGCAAGTCTGTCACACAGCGTATCTACAGCCAGTTGCTGCCTGATTTCATCGGCTTCCAACGCGGCGTTGAGCATCTTATCCTGCAGTTGATAGCGCCCGAGGGCATCGACATCAAAGGGTTCGCTGTCATCCAGCGCATCGAGTCTGTGGCTCAAGTCGAGTCTGAGTCGTCGCTGGCAGAAAAAGCGGGCTGGATCCCGGTAGAAGCGGATGAGGGATGCAAGCTCCAGCACTTTATGCTCATCTTCATCCACTTCGTCCAGTACTGCGTCGATAAAGGGCTTCGGCGGACGGGTTTCCTGCGGGCACCACTGGGCAGCAAAGCTCGCAGTGATGTCCTGATTGGTCAGGTAGAGCCGGTGGTCGAAGGGTTGTAGCGGCTGCTGTTTCACCAGACGGTTAACCAGCTTCCCCTGGGAGACATAAGCGCTCAGTTCACAGCAGTCCAGCAATTCACTGACCAGCATGGAAGGCAGGCGCTCGCTGTCGTCGCGCTCGCTGCGGCCAATAAAGCTGATATAAAGCTGCTCTCTCGCTGACAGCAGGGCTTCCAGAAACAGGTATCTGTCGTCGAGACGCCGTGAACGATCGCCACGTCGTGCGGGTGTTTTCGCCATCAGGTCGAATCCCACGGGATGTTGCACCCTGGGGTAAATGCCTTCATTCATGCCGAGCAAACACACCACTTTAAAGGGGATAGAACGCATGGGCATCAGGGTACAGAAATTCACCGAACCCGCCAGAAAACGTTGTCCGACCCGGGCATCGGTGAGCTTGCTGCCAAGGGTTTGGCAGATAACCTCAAGTGAAATATCGCTGAGGCTGCTTTCGCTGCTTGCCGACGATTGAAGGGCTTTTTGGGTATCACAGAGAGTTTCACGGATGAGGTTAAGCTCTTCCTGATATTCCGGCAGTGGTGCAAACAGGGTATCGGTGAGGCGGCTGAGTTCTGCGAACTTGAGTGTAAGGCTATCGGCGGCAGCAAATCGTGCTGCAAATTCATCGAGATGCTCAATAAAATCCAGCAGTTTACCAACACACTGCGCTTGCTGGCCCTCAACACCTGCAAATGGCAGGGTGCCGTGATAGAAATCCCCCTCGTCGCCAAGGGAAAAGCCCAGCAGTAATCTGCGGATACCAAAGGCCCAGGAATGCTTATCAAAGGCGGGTAAGCCCAGTTTTTCCCGGCTTTGGGCATCCCGCCCCCAGCGTACACCGGCCTCACTGAGCCAGTTTCCGAGACGGGACAGCTCTTCCTCATCCAGCTTAAATTTCGCCATAACCGCGGGAATTTCCAGCAAGCCGAGAATTTCTGACAAGCCGAAGCGGCTGTGATTGATGTCGAGCAAGGTCAGGAAACCGTGGATCAGGGGAGACTCCTCTACTGCTCCCCGATCGGCAATAGCGTAGGGGATGTAGTGTTCGCCCCTGCGTGAGGCAAATACGGCATCAATAAAGGGCGCGTAGGCGGCAACATCGGGCAGCATCACCACTATGTTTTTGGCAGAGAGCCGGCCCTGACGGTCTGACAGCAGACCAAGGAGGTGGTCGTGCAGGGTTTCGACTTCCCGAAGCGGGCTGTGGCAACTTCGCAGTACCAGGCTGTTATCCTGTTCATCCAGCAGAAACTTGCCCTCGTTGGACTGATAGCGGGCGAGATCCGCACAAAGCGGCGCACCTGCAACCTCCATATCCAATATATCGTTTTGCAACCTGCCCAACAGATGGCTGTCATCGTTCGTTTCATAGCCACTGTCGTCGAGAGTGAAATGCTCCGGGGGCAGCGAAAGTACCAGATCCAGCAGCTCCCGGCCCATTTTGCCGTTGGCGGCGAGCAAGGGGTTGCCCACTTCGAGAGTTTCTTCCCAATGTTCCGGCAGCATCTTGTGGGCTTTGTATTTCAGCGCCAGCTTGGCCCTGAGTTTGCTGTCGACTATGTCGCCCCAATATTGGCGGCAGGGACTGAGGCTGAGCATGGTCACAGGAATGCGGCTGCCAAGGGCGTAGAGCACTTCCAGGGTTTGGGGTGGTAGTGATGAAATACCAAAGACAAAGAGCCGCCTGGGCAGGGCACTGATATCTGTGTTTGGGTTGGAGAGTGCAGCCACCAGTGCCTGATGCAAATTGGCGCGATGCCAATGGCTTTGCCCCAGTTCATCCCGGTTGTATTGTACCAAGGCTCGCCAGAGCAGGGGTTGCCACAAACAATTATCGGGCAGCGCAGCACCTTGGGTGAGGGGGCTGCCAGTTGGGCTAAGGTCATTTTCACCCAGTTCCCATGTCACTATCCAATCGGGGCGGTAAACCAGATATTGGTCGAAAATGTCCGCAACCCGGCTGGCCAGTTGAAACAATTTGAGCGGAGAGTCGCTGCTTAAATAGTCCCGCAGCGGCTCGAAATGGGGCTTTTCAATCAGTCTTGGCAACAGCGCCATCAACTTCCAGGTCATGGCGTCCTTGGTAAAGGCGTTTTCCTTGGGGACACCCGGCAGCAAGGCATAACAGAGTGACCAGATAAAATTCGAGGGAAGGGGGAAGCTCAGGGCGGCGGCTATGCCATTGTGGGCTGCGATTTCCAATCTGAGCCAGGTCGCCATACCCGGGCTTTGTACCAAAATCTGCTCCGTTGCCAGCACATTGCCTGATGCCTGATTAAGTTCGTCTGCCAGGCGTTTTGCAAGGCGCTCCATGTGATTGGACTGAACGAGTGTGAACATGCTATCCCTTTGAAAAATGCGTCCCCGAGAAAGGGCCTTGCTACCTGGAGCAAAGAAAACTCATTGTATGAGACTGACTTAGCCCATTCAACTCAGTCAGGGGTGGTCGTTGAAATTTTGCTTTGTTTACGGATGCCTCTGGCAAGGACACGGCTATCTTTGACAAAGCGTTGCAGTGCCCTCGGGCTTGGTTTGTCACTGCTATATCTCAGGTGGCTGAACTGCAGGGCCCAGCGGCTAAGGTCTATCGCCAGTGGCGGCATCGCTGCGCCCACTCGGGCCGCATAATCCGCGGGGCCTTCGGCAATTCTCCGTGGCAGCCCGATAGAGGTCAGGGACTTTTCAATCCGTGCGAACGCCATAAGCAAGGGGGGTTGCCTGCCGGGTAATCGCAAAATGCCCGCCTGCCAGGCCACAAACAGCAAAATGGCGCCACATATCCCCAATACAAACAGGACTAGGCGGGTGGGGTTAAGGCCGCCAAGGAGACCTTTAAGCAAACCTTCCCTGCGTTCATTGTCAAAACCCAGTACCCATACACTCCAGTAATAATCAATACTGGCGAGCTTCAGCCTGAGATTATTCAGCCAGGGGATCTCCTTCACTCTATGCCCACTGAAAGGGTTTTCTGCCAGGTAACTCTCATCCGGGTTGAAAGTGGCATCAAAGCCATCGAGGATACGGGAAGGGGCTATCATGGCGGTGGGGTCTACCCGAACCCAACCCCGGCCTTCAAACCAAACTTCACTCCAGGCGTGCGCCATATACTGATAGACGCTGACATAACCGGCCCCAGGGTTCAGCTCGCCACCCTGATAACCCGAGACAAGGCGTGCCGGAATACCTGCGGCTCTGGCCATAAACGTCAAGGCGGTGGCGTAATGCACACAAAAGCCTTTTTTATTATCAAACAGGAAATCATCTATCTGGGCGGTGCCCACCGGCGGCGGTGACAGGGTGTAGAAATAGGCTTCTGTACGAAACCTTGTCATCAGCCTTTGGACAAAGTCCTGTGGTGAATCGCTTTGGGCCTTAAGCTGACTGACCAGCTCACGGGTGCGGGGATTAATCCCATCGGGAAGCGAAAGATTAAGGCGCCTCACACTGTCTGGGAGCCTTGAGTCCATACGGGCATCAAAGGCGCTGGCGCGATATTGAAAACGTCCATCCAGCGGTCTTAATGCAAACAGGCGATAATCAGGCAGGTTAACCACACCCTGGGTATCGGAATGTGCCACATCCAAACCGAACAGCCATCGTTGACCGCTTGGCTCGGCAATGACCTCGTAATTCAACCGGTCTTTTCGGGGACGGTTTGATGTCTGCTGCGGTCCATCTGCGGGCGCTGCGCGGCCGCTGCCCAGTAGAAAGGCCTCCCGTTCGAGCCGTTTTATCCCAATGTGTTGTCGCCAATGGGCACCATCGTAGTCTTCCAGCACCAGCGCGCGCCAATAGAGGTCCGGATTGGCCGGCACCTGGCCATCGAATCTGGCTCTGAATGCCAACGCATCGGATTGGGTCAGTTTACTGATATCACCAAATCCGACTTCGCTGCCAAGGCCCGTGATACTGCTCTTGAGGCTGGGTACCATCCAAAGTGGTGGCAGTCTTGGCAACACTAAAAATAGCAGTATGGCCAATGGCAGGCTTTGCAATACCAGTTTTACGGCCAGGGCATCGCGTTTGCTCCCAGGATCGCGATAAAGAGACAGCAGCGATTGGGTATTAAGCCAGAACAGCGTCAAGGCCAGTGCCATGGCACCTATTCCCTGATTATCAATGAGGTTGATGGCAATCAGGAAATACCCCACCAGAATGACAGTGCGCACATCTCGCTTACCCAACATTTCAATGGTTTTCAATGAGTAGCCGAGGATTAGCAGGTTCATCAAGGCGTTGAGAAGACCTATCTGTTTGCCAACCAAGGCCAGTGTGATAGCAGAGGCAATGCCGAGCCCTGTTACCAAGAGCCGCGGTGGCCGCGCGACCCTGCCATAGAAAATCCCAACCCGCCAAACCAGGCAGATGGCGCTGATGGCGAGGGTCCATGGGGTCGATTTTTCGGCGAGGGGAGCTATGAGCGCAAAGTGAGTCAGCAGCAACCAAAAGAGTGTACTGCGGCCGATAATTTCTGCGTGGTGTTTGGTGGAAGGTCCCATCATTTATATCCTTCCATGTGATGTTGCGCGGGAGTTCGGGCCTTCGGGGGTTGGTTCAGGATCGCTTCCGGCAGTTCTGAGAGTTACTGGGGCTGAATCGAAGGTGGCAATTGCCACCTGACAGGCCAGACGATGGGCATCCCCGGACGAGGGGGCAATGTTTAATCCGGGTAAGCTGAGCCCAAAGATCTGTTGTCGACTGCTTAACTCATCCACCCAATAAGACAGTACCGAGAGCCAGTGTTCCCGGCCTTCGGGCATCTGAAGAGGCAAACTCAGCCAACGGGGCGCCCCCTGAGGCATGGCAAAATCTTTGGATAACATGCCCCGTCCCTGTGCCAGTTGTTTCCAGGCGACCTGTTTGAGGGATTCTCCCGGGATGTAGTTCTTTAGCCCCTGATATTCATCCATGCCGCTGACCAAAGAGCCTTGCTCTTGGGTATCCCCGTCCGATTGTGGTGTTTGAATAAGGGTATCCTGTCTGTGGGCGGCAAACACCGGGTGAGCGATGTCGAGATCAACCCAGGTCCAGGTGCGCATTAACCCAAGCGGGAAGCGGGACTCAACTTTCAGCCGTCCGGGGCTTAATATGCCACGCTTCTCAGTGGGGATAGGGATCAGCACCTCGTTAGGAGTGGTATTTGCCGACGCATACACAGGATTGATGTCGGGATAGGCAAGGGCGATTTGATGAGCATCTCTTTGGGTACTGAGCTGTAATGGCATGGCGAGTGTTTCGCCGGCATAGATGGGGGGCAGCGTTAAACGCTTCAGAGTCAGGCCCTCGAGATTGCGATAGCTGTAGATAATGCAACTGACGAAGAGGCTGACGAGCAAAAGACTGATGCCAATGATGAGATTGTTTTGATAATTGGTGCCAAGCAGATACAGCAAGGTCGTTAACACCAGCCAGGCAAGCCCAAAACCACTGGGCAAAATAAAGATCCCCTTGTGGCTGAGGGTTTGCTCCCGTGCGGGCGGTAAACGCCTGGCAAGGAATGGCTCAAGCCTGACAGATATGCCCCTGGCCATCAGCGGATGGGATTCACGGCGCCAAGGACACGTTCGGCCAGACTTTGGCCCTGATGCTGGCTGCTGGCTCTGAGCCTGTGCTGTGCAACCGCCACAAACACAGCCTGCAGATCTTCCGGCACCATGAATTGGCGGCCACTGAGAAACGCCCAGGCCTTGCCACAGGCGAGCAGGGCCTTGGTGGCTCTGGGGGACAGGCCGTAGCCTTCACCTTGAGTGCGGGTTTCCTCTACCAATGCCAATAAGTAGTGCAGCACCGCATCTGAGCTGGTGATTTTGTCTACCTCTGCCTGAAGTTGCATCAGACCCAGGGGACTGATGCATTGAGGCAACGCTGAAGCCGGGTTTTCCCCTTGCCCTTTTAGCATGGCAAGCTCGGCTTCTTTACTCGGATACCCCAGGGATATTCGCATCATGAAACGGTCAAGCTGAGACTCGGGCAGGGGGAAGGTGCCCGATTGGTCGGTGGGGTTTTGCGTTGCAATCACGAAAAACGGTTTTGGCAGTGGATGGGTATTACCATCGACTGTGATTTGGCCTTCGGCCATTGCCTCCAGCAGCGCGCTTTGGGTCTTGGGGCTGGCGCGGTTAATCTCATCGGCAAGCACCATCTGGCGAAACAGGGGGCCGGGATGAAATACAAACTGGTTCATTGCTTTATCGTAGATGGATACACCGAGAATATCGGCAGGCAACATGTCACTGGTAAACTGAACCCTTTGATAAGTGAGACCAAGGCTCTTTGCCATGGCCTGACTCAGACTGGTTTTTCCCATCCCGGGCAGATCTTCAATCAGCAGGTGTCCGCGGGCCAGTACACAGCAAAGTGCCAGGCGAATTTGCTTGGGTTTACCCAGCAGAACCCGCTGTAATTGGGCAATCAGATTTTCCAGTTCGGTGGCATTTTGGGCTGCGGTGTTTTCCTGCATCCTTTCATCCTCAGGGGGAACTCAAAACCTTACTATGCGCAATTTTCGATGAGTGATCCAGCGTTACAGTCATCAAATGCTCGCAGAATCGACGCCGAAATAACTGACTTGTCATCAGGTTGTAAGAACCTGTCTTGAAAGAGAAATCCCTGCGCCAGGTTGATCCCCAGCGTAGCGGCGCGCTGCAATTGAGCCTGGGTTTCTATCCCCTCCAGTACTGTCCCCTTGGCGGTGACTTTGGCATAGGACACCAGCGAATCAAGCAAATTGGCATCCGTTGCCACGTCCAACCGGCTCAGCCAGTGGCGGTCGAACTTAATCCAATCAACGCGGGATAGCAACTCAAGGGATAACATTGCGTGGGGGGCCCCGACATCATCCAGCGCGACCTGCATCCCTGCGCTCTGGAGAGAATTCAGTAGCTGTGAGGCCATCAAGGCATCGTTAATACAGGTATTTTCAATCAGCTCAATAACCAGCGTGTGCGGTTTTTGGGGTTGACTCAGTAAGGCGGACAGCGCAGTGCTCACTGGGCTTTGGGCGGCCAAGCTGTGTGGGTCCAGATTGAGATACAGTGGCATACCTTTTGGCGCGTGCTGCAGCTGAAAGGTTTTTGCTGCCAGTTCAAGCTCGGCCAGCGCCTGCGGACGCTCGTGCAGCACTTCAAATATCCTGTTCGGGGCAATGGCCTGGCCGTCGCTACTGTAAAAGCGTGATAGGGCTTCGTAGGCGACAGTGTTACCGCTGGCCAGACAAATTAACGGTTGGTATTCACAGCCCATCAGAATAGGGCGGGGACATGGGGCGGAGAATGAGGTCATGGTACACACCGGGAATGAGATTAATGCAAATAAATCTCATTAACCTCGATTTTGCAACCCCATTGTGACCTTTATTCGTCTATTGTGCGCCGTATGCCGTAAATGTATTCAGGTGGTTAAGCCGATGGGACTGGTTACAGGGGACTGGCACAAGGTGACTTGCACAGGGGCCGGTAAAGTCGAGGCGTAACAGGGGGACTTGCCCCCTGACGCATTACTGGGTCGACTCAGTATTTGAATTTCAGCTCAGCCTCGCTGAAAAGGGGCGTGGTATTGCCTTTTCGATGCTCGTAAATTAATCGATAACTGAATACGGCCTGCACGTACTCCCGGGTCTCGGTGAATGGGATGGATTCGATGAAGGCCATCACATCCAGTTTACCCTCACTGCGAGCAAGCCAGGCGTTCACCCTCGATGGTCCGGCGTTATAGGCCGCCGTTGCCAGTACCCGATTATTGTTATACCGCTCGAGTAAACTTGCGTAATAGGCACTGCCCAGCTGAATATTCAGTGCTGGCTCGTACAGCGATCCCTCGCCGCTGTACTTTATGCCTTGTTTTTTGGCGGTTTGTTTCGCTGTGGCTGGCATCAACTGCATCAACCCCCGGGCACCCACAGCGGACTGCGCTATGGGGTTAAACGCGCTTTCACGGCGGGCGATGGCTCTCAGTTCTTCCGCATTGAGCTTATGGCGTTTAGCGGCTCTGGCAAAGCTTTGCTCTTCGGCGGGAGGGAAGCGCATGCCCAAATCATCCCAGAATTTGCCTTGAATAGACGCATCAACGGAGAGGGCGAACAGCCCATTTTCCAGCGCCCAGTTGCCATATTTTGCCTTGCCGGCAGCATCTTCCCGACCAAGCAGTCCTAGCCATTCCACACGAGCCTGACGTGGCCGCTCCAAGACCAGGAGCTCTTTTACCCTGGCCAGAGCGGGATCTGCTCCCTGCGTGAGATTGGCATCAGAGGAAGCGGATACATCACTCGCTTTAACCTCATTGAGCGCTGGGCTCATGCCCTGAGATTGCGCAGCATGAAATCCGTAAAAACTTCTGTCGGCAGCCAGCTGCGCCGAGAGGGTGTCACTCTCGCCAGCGCTGGTCTCGTACCTGAGACGCCAATATTGCCAGCGTTCCTTGGCAGCCGTTTCACGGCTTAACAGCGGCAGAAACTGCTTTATGGCTTTTTCGTCACCATCCCGTATCGCCCAGCGAAGCCTCAGCTCTGTCAGATCGTCCGATGCGAGTGGTGGCAGGTGTTTTTCGGCATAGCTCAGCAGAGACTCTTCTTGTCTGAGTAACACTCGGCGGACCATAAAGGCGTGCAGGCTTTGTGCCTGTACCTTGGTGAAACGGCCTGATTTTTCGTATTTACCCAGCAATGACACGGCTTCTTTTAAATCTTTGCGTGCCAGCGCCTTGAGTCCCAACTCTACCATTTCGGCCATGACAGGCGCTTTGGCCTTGTATCTGTCCATGTGCCTGAGGTTTCTCGGATCTTTGTACAGGGCAAGCAGCTTTTGGGCTTCTTTGGGGTAATTGGTAACCTTTTGGGCCAGGTAGCTCAGGAGTGACGCTTCCCGGGCATCAAAGGCGAGGAACATACGGCTCCAGATGAGCTCCTGACTGCGATGGCCTGCTTTGGCCCATTTTGTAAACAAGGGATCGCAGGCATCCGGCATTGAGCTGCCGTTTAGCCATAAGCGGCGGGCCCCCTCATTGGCTCGGGATTTGTCACCCACGGCCAGTAAGGCCTGATAGTAGTGGCATTGGAGCGCGGTATCTTTTGGCGCGTCCGGGCTAATGGCCAGAAAATCTTCCCAGCGAGCCCCCTTGGCTGCGGTGAGCAGGTAACGGTAGCGGGCGTTGCCATAAAAAGGCGTATTCTGAAATGCCTGAATCGCCGTTTGGGCTTTACTCCCCGGCAGCATCACCAGACTGTCGATTTGGGCATCAAAGTCGAGATAAACGGCCAGGGGGTAATCATCCAGGCCTTTTCTCAACTTGGCATACTGGGCCTTATTACCCTCCCGCAGGGCTTTTTCCGCCTTGAGAAACTGTTGCCGGTCATCCTTGATATCGGCAGACACCAGCGGGCTGATGAAGATGAGTGATGTGAGACAAATGCCGTAAAACTGCTTCAGCATGGTGCAAGTTCCTCCGTGATTACTGTCTCTGGTTAGTCAGATGTGGCACTGGCGTTGAACCATTGACGGCCAGAGTGTCGGCTACAGTATCGTCGTCCTCTCCGGCTTCCATGCTGTCGTCAAGGGCGTTGTCAAGCAGTTGCTTGTCTAGCTGTTTACTGCTTTCAACGCCAAGCTGGCGCATTTGATGGGCTTGACGAATAAGATTACCGCGGCCGGTGGAGAGTTTGCCCATCGCTGATTGAAAACTTTTCTGCGCCGTGTCCAGCGAGCGACCTAACTTGTCCATTTCGTCCACATAAATACAGAGTTTGTCGTAGATTTTGCCCGCGGCCTTAGCGATGTGCTGTGCATGCAGATTCTGATATTCGTATCGCCAGATATTGTGAATTGTGCGCAGGGCAACCAACAAATTGGTTGGGCTGGCAAGCATAATATTGTGTTCAAGGGCGTAGCCAACCAGTCCCGGCTCCTGCTCAAGTGCCAATAAAAAGGCGGGTTCCACAGGAATAAACATCAACACATAATCGAGGGTTTTAAGGCCGTGGAGGTGTTGATAATCCTTTTGTGAGAGCAACTTGATATGGCTTCTGACCGACAGTACATGCTCTTTGAGGGCCTGTGCCTTGTCGGCATCCTCGCTGGCGTTAAAATAGCGCTCATAAGCGGTGAGCGACATTTTGGCGTCTATCACCACGTCTTTTTCGCCGGGCAGGTGGACTATCACGTCGGGTTTGAACTTTTGTCCATTCTCGGCCTTCAATTCTTGCTGGGTGTGGTACTCGTGACCTTCACGCAGGCCGCTTTCACTGAGCACCCGCTCCAGTATGACTTCTCCCCAGTTGCCCTGCTGTTTATTGTCACCTTTGAGGGCGTTGGTCAGGTTGATGGCGTCCTGGCTCATCTTCACATTAAGGGATGCCAGTTGTTCGAGCTGATGTTTAAGGCTACTGCGCTCGGCCTGTTCAATTGAATAGGATTCATTGACTTGTTTTCTGAAACCGTCAATTTGTTGTTTTAGAGGGCCGATTACCGCATCAAGCTGCAATAAATTCTGCCCTTTAAGCTGCTCCGCTCTCTGTTCAAAAATTTTGTTTGCAAGGTTTTCAAACTGCAATTTTAACCGGGCTTCTGCTGATTCCAGCAGGGCCAGCTTTTCTTCGAACGCCTGCCGCTCGGCGTCAAACTTGGCACTGATGCTCTGTTGCATGGCGATGGCCTTGGCGGTTTCCAGCCGGGCTTCCATCAATTGTCTATGGGTGTCGGCCAGCTTTTGCTCAAGTTCGGGTAACCGCTGTGCCTCAGCCTTGGCTTCACCGTAACGTTGGCTGACTTCCTCAATGCGGTTTTGAAAAAAGCTCAGTCGGTCTTCTTTATCGTCGAGTTGGTTTTTGTGCTCGTCCAATTGTGATTCAAGGGCGCAGATGGCGGCTTGATGCTGCTCAATACGCAGTGCATCAAGGCTTTCCCAGCGTTTACGGGTGAGGATCTGATTAATGAGAGCCCCGATCATCAGAAAAAGAAAACAAAGGGCGGAAATGGCTATCCATTGGGGAAGAGAAAAAAGGTCAAGCGGCGTCATGGTATTCCTTAAACCGGACTGATGGCGCTAAGCTTGGCATGGTCGAATACCGCCTTCAAGGGGCTTAAGAATGATAATTGGTCAGCTGAAGAAAAAATCACGTATTACTGAAAGAAGTCAGACCATACGGCTGTCTTGTTTAACAGCAGCCACCGAATTTTTAAGGAGCCTTAGGTGAAACGACGCAGAGTGACACGCCCATCTTGGCAACTGTCTGAGGCCGAGGTCACGCCCGAGCCTTTGTTCAGGGACCGACGTGCCATCGTAAAAGCGCTGGGATTGGGCGCCATTGGCGCGAGCCTTCCCGGCGCAGTGCATGGCAGTATATTTGATGTGTTTTCCTCAGCACCCAAGCCAGTTTTTATTCAAGCCCCCTTGTCTGCCAATAAGCCCGCTGCGTTTCAGGATTTTTCCGAGCCTCTCACTCCGGAAAACAAGGTCATAAGTCACAACAACTTTTACGAGTTTGGTACTGCCAAGACCGACCCGGTTGAAAATGCCCAGTCGTTTAAAGTGAACCCCTGGCACCTGTCGGTAGAGGGCCTGGTAGATACGCCATTGCAGCTTGATTATGATGATTTGCTGCAAAGCTTCGCCCTTGAGGAGCGTATCTATCGACTGCGCTGCGTTGAAGCCTGGTCAATGGTGGTGCCCTGGGTTGGTTTTCCACTGGCGGCACTGTTAAAAAAGGCCGGTGTAAAGGCTGGGGCTACCCATGTGGCGTTTGAAACCCTGTACGATCCGGCGCAAATGCCGGGACAAAAAAATACTTATGTGGGCGGTGGCATTCATTATCCTTACGTGGAAGGGCTGACCCTCGCTGAAGCCATGAATGAGTTATCTCTCCTGAGCGTAGGGCTCTATGGAAAAACCCTGCCGCCCCAAAATGGGGCCCCGGTTCGTTTGGTGGTACCCTGGAAATACGGCTTCAAGAGTATTAAATCCATTGTGAAAATTAGGGTGATGAACAAGCAGCCACCTACAAGCTGGAATCAGCTAGCTCCCCACGAATATGGATTCTATGCGAACGTAAACCCCGATGTGGATCATCCCAGGTGGTCTCAGGCCTCTGAGCGCAGAATAGGTCCGGGAGGGCTTTTTTCTGCCGAGCGTATCGCGACACGTCCGTTCAACGGTTACGAAGAGCAGGTAGCGCATCTCTATAAAGACTTGGATTTGAAAAGGTATTTTTAATGCGATTGACCCCGGGACGACTGTTTTGGCTAAAGTGCGCACTGCATACGGGGTTTATTTTGCCTTTGTTGTGGCTTGGATGGGGTGTTGCACTTAACCAATTGGGCGGCGACCCGGTTCAGTACCTGATTCACTTTACCGGTAAAGGCACGCTTCACGGGCTGATGCTGACACTGCTGATAACGCCGCTCGCAAAGCGTTTAAAGATGGGACCGTTAATGCAAACCCGGCGTTTGATTGGTTTGTGGACCTTTAGCTATGGTGTGTTGCATCTACTGGCCTTTGTCAGCCTGGACTTACTGTTTGCCTGGAACATGTTGTTGACGGAAATTTTAAAGCGCCCGTATTTGTTGGTGGGGATGGCAGGCTTGGTGATTTTAACGGCGCTCGCCGTAACCTCCTTAAAAAGCCTACAAAGGCGCATGGGGCCCCATTGGCAAAGGCTGCATAATTGGGTGTATCTAGTCGCCTTGCTTGCTCCTGTACATTACCTTTGGTCGGTAAAATCTGAGATCATCGAGCCCAGCCTGTATTTGCTGCTTTGTCTGTGGTTATTGTGGCTGCGGCGTGAGAAGCTCCTAAACACCGCCTTCATCCGCAAGGTTTTCAGCCCCTTGTCGAGCTGATTTGATGTCGCGATCGCCTCGCTTACAGGCATACATGTTGCGATCGGCAACATTGATAAGCTCTTCTATGCCTGTACCATCCTGGGGATAGCAAGCCGCACCGATACTGACGTCAATCAGCAGGTGGACATTAGCAAAATTAATGTCCAGATGAAGTTTATCCAGCAGCTTTTTGATTACCACCTCCAGTTGCAGGGTATGCTCTATGGGTTCCAGCCACACAATAAATTCATCTCCTCCTATACGGGCAACCATATCCGATTCACGAAGGGTATGGGAGATCCGCTGAGCAACAGTGACCAGCACATGATCACCAATGCTGTGGCCGTAGTTATCATTGATGGGTTTGAACTTATCAATATCGATAAACAGCAGAGCGCCTGTGCCATTTGAGCGAGCAAGGCGTTTCAAACTTTGCTCCAGTAATCGATGAAACGCATAACGGCTGTACACCCGGGTGAGCGAGTCATGTTCCGCTTCGTACTTTAATTTGTCCTTTTGCAGTTGCAGCACTTCGGTGCGTTTATTGACTTCGTCCTGCAGCTTATCTCTGCTGACCGTAATTTGCTGTAACTCCTGTGTCATCCAATTAAAGTGTTTGGACAACTCGGTAAATTCGGAGCCCGAATCTTCACATACCCGTGTCTCCAGATTGCCTTTGGCGAGATCTCTTATTCCTGATTCGAGGGACAGCATTCCCTGTTTGAATACTGACATGGTCTTGAGATTGAACAGAATGACCGCCGACATCGACAGAAAAAGGATCACCGCAATCAGTAGCAGCAGGTACTGTTTGGAATAGAACTGCTCCTCCACCAGGCGGTGACGTATTTCCCCCATTTCGTCTTGCATGGTTAGTAGAAGGGTGTTGAATCGTGCGTTGAGCATGGCGGCGGTTTCTACATTTTCTCTGGGGGCTGAAGGATACAATTGCATTAACAGTTTCAGGTTGTGATTGGTTTTTTTTATGTGGCTCAGTAACGGGTTGTACTGGGCGTCCTTTTCGAGAAAACCAATTTGCTCATCCAGTAATTGGGTTAATTCGCGCGCCTTGTCCAAGGCCTGTAGATCTTCATAACGATTGAGCTGCCATAGTTCACCGGACATCCGGGATAGGGTGACCTGGGCCTGTTGATAGGAATAACTGTGACGATAGCCGCGTACATCCATTCCGACCAAGTAAAGCAATATACCCATCAGCAGAAACAGCAAAAGTCCTGAAATCACTACGCTGAGTTTGAGTCGTTTGGAAAGTGTCATGGTTCACCTCAATGTGAGCGGAACGTATCCCTAATCTGGCTGAGTGCAGTTTTATCGATAAAATCACGAAAATCAGGTGCTTGAGACTGGTCCACATAGCCAGAATCTATTGCCCAGTGGGCTTGGGACAGCAGCTCTAATTGGAGTGTTTTATCTAACCCAAGATGAAAGTGGTAGTCCGCCCAAAAACCTTCTATCTCAGGCAAAGGCACGTTGAGATAGTCACTGACAAGCTGTTTGGCTTCCGCCGGACTGGTGATGATACTGGCAACGGCTTCATCCAGCGCCCTGAGTACACGCACGTGGGTGTCCTGCTTACTCTGAATATCGCCCCGCATAGATAATAAATTGAAAGACAAACGGTAAAGGCCTTTCGTGCTGAGTTGGCTGCCATCGCTTTTAAGAGACTGCATCAGCTCGCTGGCATAAGGCTCCCACAGAGAGACTGCATCCAATTGTTTATCAAGCAGTGCCTTTCCCAGCTCTTCAGGAGCCATAAAACGGGCGGAAATCAGAGCGTTTTCCACACCATGAAGCAGTAACGCGGAATTGAAAAAATACTCGCTGGAAGTGCCTTTGACCATACCCACACTGTGGCCTGAAATATCCGTCAACGACGTTATGCCGCTGTCTTTACGCACAATCACTTTAACGTCGTTATCCGAGGTGACAAAGCTCGTAATTACACTAAAGTCATTACGTTTAAAGGCGTTATACATCACCACGGATTCAGAGCTTGTGGCTAAATCCGCTTCGTTTTTTATCAAGGCATCAAAGCATCGGTGACCGCCCTGCAGGAGCTTTAACTGCACTTTCAGGCCGTGTTTTTGAAAGAGCCCCTTCTTTTCGGCGACGATAATGGGGCTCGACAGCGGGGTAGCCGATACGGCGATAGTCAGGGAGTTGGTGGCATTGGCCGAACCCTGGTCTACCGAAACCATCAAATACCAAACTACAGCGATTGACATTGCCAAGGCTGCAACCAATCTCTTCATGTTGTCGACATCCTCCCCACGCTGATTTGAGTGTAGTTGGCTTTAATCCTGATCGCACAGGTGCCTGACGGGTTTTCAGTAGAAACCTCTTAAGAAAAGGCCCTGGGTGGGATTAACCCTTCGACAACAATCCTGTTGCTGAAGAAAACAGAGGAAATTTTTCAGGAGTTCGAAAAATAGCTTTTAAATACAGAGGTATGTAAGAATTTTGTGTCAAGTGGCTACAGGATAACCACGTTTATACCGAGAGACCACGTGGGGTACAGGCTGCTAGAGAGGAGGGCAGTGAACAACAAGGCTGCTCAACAATGTGTCATTCGTAAAGCAGTAAAGGAATGGAGAGCAATGTGAAGATAGAAGCTTTTATTGTGTGGCAACGCGTTATAAAGGGCAGATGACCGTATATTTTAAGTGAGCAGTAACATCAAACATACCTGAGGTAAGAAACGCCAAGGCCTTAAATAAAGGCCTTGGAATTAGTTTTTGCTATCCAGCTTGCTCATTATCTCCAACACTTCGTTATAGGAAAGATTCAGTTCTTTGGAGAGGTTAATAATTTTGGTTTTATAGGTTTGGATATTTTCTTGCTGAGCTAACAGTGCTTTACGTTCAGCGACCCATTCGTTTACCGACTCCTGCAACAGTTCCATGCGGCGCAGGCTATAGTCGAGTGAGTCCAGATATTTGCGCATCTGTTGCTTATTTCTTGCTTGCTCAAGATCCGTTGAAAGCTTTTTGTCGTAGCCATATTCATCCAGCGCGGCAATTGCACGTTGCAAATCTATATCGGTTGTCATCTCAGCTTCGCTTTCTGTAAATACTCTGGTGCCTGAGTGCAGGCAATATTAAGGGGAATGATTATAAAGAATAGTGCAATTGAGATAAAGGCCGTGTTGATTGCTTGAGTGTGAATATTCATCAGGCTAGAGTAATCCCTGTCTCTGCAGGAAAATGATAATGGGAGTAAGGACATGCTCGACCTGTTACCGGATTTGTTTGATGAGTTTGCCGAACATCTCACCTTAGTGGCGGCGCCCTGGCGTCAGTTTGGTGCGAAACGGATTTTTTACGGACAGGTGGTCACCGTAAGCTGCTTTGAGGATAACTCCAGGGTGAAGGAGCTTTTGGCAACCCCCGGAATGGGCCGGGTCCTGGTGGTTGACGGCGGTGGCTCACAGCGTAAAGCCCTGGTCGGCGACCTGATTGCTCAGTCAGCTCTGGACAATGGCTGGGCTGGCATTGTTGTTTACGGTGCCATCAGGGATGTAGGTACTCTCGCCACCTTAAATATAGGCGTTCAAGCGTTGGGTTCTGTGCCCATAAAAACTGAACGTCGTGGATTGGGGGACACAGGTGTTACACTTAACCTGGTCGGCGTCACCGTCAATCCCGGTGACTGGATATATGCTGATGACAATGGCATAGCCGTTTCCCGAGAGGCCTTGCCGATTATTGAACAGGATTAAAGGAAAACCAGGATGAAATTGATCAAATGGATCTTCGCTGGCATCGCTGCGATTGCCGTCTTAGTGGTGCTGTACATTACTCTCATATTTGACCCCAATGATTTTAAACCCATGCTGGTGGATGCTGTAAAAGAGCAGACAGGTCGCGACCTTGTTATTGAAGAGCCGCTGTCATGGCAATTTTTCCCCTCTATTGGCATTCGTCTGGCGGGGGTGAGCCTGTCTAACCCCGAAGGCTTTAAAGAAGCCCATATGATGGCGGTTAAAGAGGTGGTTGCCGAGGTTAAACTTCTGCCCCTGCTCAGCCGGGATGTACAAATCGATCAGTTGCGTCTCGACGGCGCCAAGTTAACCCTGGTCACCACCAAGCAGGGCAAATCAAGCCTCGATGGCCTGACTGGCAACACCACATCTGCTGATAAACCGGCAGACGTAAAGCAGGGCCCGGGGCTCAATGCCATCAGCATTGGCGGAATAAACATCAGTGATACCAGCATTACCCTAATTGATGAAGCCGCTGGCAGCAGCCAAACCTTTACGCTGTCGTCATTAACACTGGGTGAGTTTACCCCTGGAAAAGCCGCACCACTGGCATTTGCGTTCGGCGCTGATTTGCCTGATATGAAGGTAAAAGGTGAGGGTGAGGCGACACTGACGGTGAGTGAAGCTTTTAATGCCTTGTCACTTGTCGGATTGAATTTGGAGGTTAATGCTCAGGGCAACTCGCTGCCAAAGGGCGCTGTAACAGTTGAGTTTGCCGGTGGAGCCGATGTGGCATTGGAAGCCAAAACCGCCAAACTGACCGTGGATAAACTAACCCTGATGGACATTGAAGGCAAAGGCGCCATTGCAGCAAACTATGGCAAAAAAGTGCCTTTTGTGGATGTTGAGCTGGCCTTTGGTGCAATCGATGTCGACGCCATTCTCGGTACCGAAAAGTCGCAAACCAAGGCAGATTCGACCGCACCCGATACCGCGCAGAAAGAGCCGGACTTGTCCGGGATGAAGGCCGTTGATGCCAAACTCAAATTGGACATTGCCGCCGTGAAAGTGGCAGGTCTGTCTACTGCTGATTGGGCACTCAGAGCCAATCTTGCCGGGGGCGTGCTTAAAGTCGATGAACTCAAAGCATCCCTGTATGGCGGCAAAGTGGGGGCGAGCGCCACCCTCGATGGCCGCAAAGTACCGGCGGTCTATAGCTTTAATAAAGCCATCACTGGCGTACAGATATTGCCACTACTGAAAGATGCTGCCGAAGTTGATTTGCTTGCAGGTACGGCCAACTTTGACATTCAGGGTAAGGGCGCAGGTTTGCTGGCAGACAACATCAAGCGCAACCTCAATGCCAATGGTAAGTTTGAAGTGGCCGATGGTGCGCTCTATGGTGTGAACGTGCCACAAATGATCCGTGATGCACAGGCCAAGCTCAAAGGTGATTTGAATGCGGCCGCCGGTGGCGAAGAGAAGAAGACTGATTTCTCAAGCCTTACAGGTTCTTTGAATATCGCCGCAGGAAAAGCCAATAATCCTGATTTGTTGATGCTCTCACCGCTACTGCGAATTTCCGGGCAGGGCGGCGCAGATCTTATGGCCGAAACCCTCGACTATAAGCTCGCCACCAAGGTGGTTGGCTCACTGGAAGGACAGGGCGGTGATACGGCGTTGGCAGGCATAGAAATTCCGCTCGCTATTACCGGCAGCTTTACCGAGCCCAAATTTGCCCTGGATACCGAGGCTCTGCTCAAAGGCCAACTGAAGGGCGAGACTGATAAACTCAAAGATAAGTTGAAAGATTCCCTGTTCAAAAAGTTGGGAGGTAATCAATGAAACTGCCACTGCTGATGCTAAGTTTGCTGCTCGGCGCTGGTTGCGCCGAGGCGGTTGTAACGCCTGTGACGGAGGATACCAACTTACGTCAACAGCAAAACGGATTTAAGGAAAACACCATGGACATGCCACTTATTGGAGCCCTGACAGTAGAAGGCACTGACAAACGTGGCAAACTTTTGGTTACGCTCACTGTCACTCACCAGGGCAGCAGTGTGATTACCGCGCACTTCACCTCAGGAATGGGCGCGGATCTCTGGCTTATGGATAAGGGGCATCGCAAGGTATGGGCCTGGTCGCAGGAAATGATGTTTACTCAGGCATTGAGACAAACCCAAATCGCCCCCGGTGAGGTGCTGACGCATAAGTTTGCTGTGCCTCAACAAGCGCTGTCGAGCTGTCAGGGACCCTGCCAGTTTGAGGCAATCTTTGCTGGCACCACGGAGGGGCGAAGCCCATTGATGGCCCCTGTCAGCATGAATGTATCCGGGTTGGCGGTGCCAGTCATCCCCCCTCGCAGCTGATAGCAGCGGCAGTACTCAGGAAAAAGTACGTTGGGGTGTAGGAAAAGGAGCGGCGTGGCCGCTCCTTTTTATTTCGGGTCTTGAGCTACGACAGCTATCGATAGCGGACGATTTTTAATAGCATCAAATCAGCGGGTCACTGTTAATGTCAATGACCCCGTGTCAACGAACAGACCGCCATATCTGTATGCCAACTTGCTGGATGGTTGTAGTTTCCGTTCGATTTATTTGCATGAACAGCTGGGGTTATGTCACATCGATTCTGGAGCGACATTTCCGGCGGGATTTGAGAATCTTGTCATTAGAATCTCGTGATTTGAGAGTGCGAGTTAAGCTTCAACCCCGGGGATAGTTGGTAACCTTTGACTTATGGGTCAACCCAATGGACTTATGGGCCAACCCAATGGCTTTGTCGAGGCTATTCCTTCGCCCAATAAAAAAGCAGCCTGTGGCTGCTTTTTTATTGGGTGGGCACGGCTTACTGCAGCATGACGGTCAGGGTCTGTCCGGGCTGCAGGGCACTGCTGGAGAGTTTGTTCCAGCTCATCAGCTCAGAGATCTTGACCTTAAATTTCTGCGCAATCAGCGACAGAGAGTCGCCGCGTTTGACTTGATAGGTGGTCGAGCGCGTGTTGGCGACGGCTTTAGAGCCTGGCCAAACTGTCAGGAGCTGCCCCTGACGGATGATTGCTTTGCTACCCAGGGAATTCCATTTTTTCAGGTCATTCACACTGATACCGTGGGCCTGGGCGATTTTCCACAGACTATCACCGGATTTTACTTTGTAGCTTTGTTTTGGCGTTGCCGATGCCAGCTGCGCACTTGCATTTGTGCGGCCATTGGCTGGCACTACCAATTCTTTGCCGGCAATCAGCTGATTGTTCTTCATCTGATTCACCTGCTTGAGCACCTGAGGTGTGGTGCCGAATTGGCGGGCAATGACGCTAAGACTGTCACCACGCTTAATCTGGTATCTGGCCCACTGTACCCGCTGCTCTTGCGGGGTTTGCGCCAGTGCCACGACAAAATCAGGCGCGTTGCTGACAGGTACCACCAAGCGGTGAGGACCTTTGGGGGCGGTTGCCCACTGTTTGAATCCGGGATTCAGTGACTTAAGTTCACTGACACTCAACCCCGCGAGCTCTGCTGCCAATGCAAGTTCTATCTGGCTGCCTATCTCTACGACATCGACTACAGGTTCGTTTTTGATGCGAGGTAAGGAGACGCCGTATTTATCTGCGTGTTTGACAACATCGGCCAGCGCCAATAGATTTGGCACATAATTTCGGGTTTCCCGAGGTAGCTTTAACGCCCAGATATCAGTCGGCTTGCCCGCTTTTTCATTATGACGTACGGCACTCAATACCCGGCCTTCGCCGCTGTTATAGGCTGCAATTGCATAGTGCCAGTTGTTGCCGGTGCGATCGTACAGGTATTCCAGGAAATCCGCCGCTGCTCGGGTGGACGCTACCACGTCGTTGCGGCCGTCATACCACCAGTTCATCTTCAGTCCGAAATAACGGGCCATGGGCGGCGTTAACTGCCATAAGCCGGATGCACTGGCATGGGAAATAGCGTCTGCATCAAAAGCACTTTCGATGGCGGGTAACAGCGCCAGTTCCAGGGGCAATCCCCGTCGTTCGAGTTCATCGACTATCAGATACAGGAATGGCTCGGCACGGCTGAACACTTGCTCAAGGTGCCTTGGATTGGCCAGCAACTTCTGACGGAAAGGTGCGACGTAGGCTTCGTTGGGCTTTTCCCAGTGCATACCTTCCTGCATACGTTGCCACAGATCCCGTGCTTCAACGACCTGCTCCCGGGTGTCAGATTCGGTGGGGGAGACAACTTCTAACGTCGGATTGATATTGGTCTCATCATCAGCTGGGATGTCCCCATTAGGGATCAACTGACAGCCGGAAAGCAGCAGTAAGCTGCCGGCAAAAAAGTAATTAATGTTTCGCATGAAAACAGGCAAACCCTCGTTATTTATTATGTTTTATGCCGTTCCCGTCATTATTCGGGCCGCACAATCGCCGGGTAGGCGATGCAGTCATTCCATGTCATAAGCAAAATGGCCGACATAGTAGCGCAAAAGTTAAAAATTGTCTTTCCAACGGCGCAAAAGGGCGAGGCAGGTCACTTCATCTGGCACTTTTTGTCCAGCTTGTGCCGCGACAGCGGCGTGAACAGTTGCTGTATCTACCCTCAAAAAAGGGTTGATTGCCTTCTCGGTTCCAAGGGTGCTTGGCAGTGAAGGCTTGTTGGCTTCACGTAGGTTGTTCACCTGCTTAACGTAATCCTGAAGACATTGATTTTGTGGCTCCACTGCCAGCGCAAACCTCAGATTGGAGAGGGTATATTCGTGGGCACAATAAACGAGGGTGTCATCGGGAAGAGATGCTAACTTTGCCAGTGAATCGTAAAGTTGACCCGCATCACCTTCAAATAACCGGCCACATCCGCCACTGAACAGGGTGTCTCCACAAAAAAGGGCGTTGTCTACCACGAAGGCCAGGTGGTCCAGTGTGTGGCCCGGCACCGACAGTACTCTGACAGGGCTGGTCAAGCCCGAAATGTCGACAGTATCGCCGTCACGGCAAAGAACGTCACTGTAATCGGAGGTTACAGCGCCATAGACAGTGAACGATTGCCCATTTGACTTTGCCCAGTCACGTAGTTGGTTTATGCCACCATTATGATCTCTATGGTGATGGGTCAAAAGCACCGCAGTTAATTGCAGGTTCAAGCGTTGGAGGGTGTTTATCACAGGCATTGCATCGCCTGGGTCGACCACAACAGCACCACCATCAGGCAGTACAATCATCCAAATGTAGTTGTCCGCGAACGCGGGAATGGGGCGAATATCCAACATGCTTTGGCTCTTGTGGTGAAAAATGCTGGGCGTGAGTGTGTCATGTCTGCGTAATTAAAGTACAGTGAAAATCCATTAATGGATGAGGTGAAACAGAGTCCTTTAATAGGGAAGGGGTTGGTGCAATAGGTAAAAGAATTAATGTATGCTATTGCCAAGTTTAGGCTTTTTATCGAGCTCCCATGACAGATTCGCCGACACCATGGCAGGCCTTGCCAGCGCATCCCCAGTTGCAGGCGGCGGTTGAAAATACCCTTAATGCCTGGTGGCCAAAGGTGTTCGGCTATCATTTGCTTAAAATGGGTGCGTTTTCCTCGGCCATCGACACCCATAGATGCAGTATCAGTCACCAAATCTCACTGGACTGTGCCCCGGGCGGTGGAGTTCAGGCCGATTTCCATCAGTTACCTTTTCAAAATGCCTGTATAGATGCCGCACTGATGAGCTTGTTGCTTGAGTTTGAAGAGGACCCTTACCGGATCCTTCGTGAAACAGACCGGGTACTCATCAGCGGTGGTTATTTGTTTATTGTGGGTTTTAATCCCCTGAGCAGCCTGTTTTTTGGAAAGTTGCTGCCTTCCTTACGACAGCGTGCGCCCTGGCATGGCCGCTTCTTTTTACCTTCTAGGGTCAGGGATTGGCTTAGTGTTCTTGGCTATCAGGTGATCAGCGATGAGCGCTTCTTCTACCATCCGCTAATAGGCGACCCCAACAGATTCGCGTTTTGGCAGGATGTCCTGCATGCCTGGCTACCCGGTGCAGGCAGCCTGTATTTACTGGTTGCCCGTAAAGTGGACATACCGCTAACCCCACTTGCCGATAAGTGGAAAGTCGCCCAACCCAAATGGACGACCGCAGCCACTGCAGGCCGTGCCGGTCGGGTTGTCGGAGCAAACGAGCGATGAAAATGACCCTCAGGCAGCTTGAGGTGTTCGAAGCCATTGCCCGCTCGGGGCAGGTGAGTAAAGCCGCTCAGTGGCTTGGGATGACGGGGCCGGCAGCCTCAATGGCTCTCGCAGAGCTTGAAAAGCAACTGTCAGTGCGACTCTTTGAACGTGTTGGCAATCGGCTGCGACTTAATGCTCAGGGCGCACAGCTGCTGCCTCTTGCCACCGAGCTGTTGGCTCAGGCATCCAAAGTTGAAGCCCTGTTTAATGCCAGCGGCGCAGTGTTGGCCGGTGAGCTTAAAGTCGGTGCCAGTACCACTATTGGCAATTTTCTGCTGGCCAAGGCCGCGGTGGCGTTCGGTCAGCAGCATCTGGATGCTCTGGTGGACGTGTCTATTCACAATACCTCTGCGGTTATCGAACAGGTGGCTAACTTTGAGGTGGAGCTTGGCTTTATTGAAGGCCACTGTGTGGATCGCAGACTGGATGTCCGCGCCTGGCATCAAGACCATTTGTGTGTTTTTTGTCATCCGGCCCACCCGTTGGCAGGGCGAAAGGTCTCGGTCGATGAGGTCAGGCAGCAATACTGGGTGCTGAGGGAAGAGGGCTCTGGTACGCGGGAACATTTTGTCAACGCAGCCCATGCACTCGGGCTGCATCCCGAGGCGCGGTTTTGTTTTTCAACCGCTGATGCCATCAAACTCGCGGTAAAACAGGGGGCAGGGCTTGGCGTGTTATCTGAATTGGCACTTGAGCGGGAACTTGCCCGCCGTGAGCTCGCCCTGATTGAAGTGACCGGCCTTTCCATTACCCGGCCATTCTTTCTTATCCGCCACAAAAGCCGGCAATCAACGGCACTTGCCAATGCGTTTGTGCAGTTTTGTCAGAACTTTTTCAATATTCAGGAAAGGCCGGTAGTCTAGCGGCGATACGCCGCATCGCCTCTGGATGATGCCAGTGGTTGTCAGGGCTGATAGCCCTTATCAATTTGAGTCGGTTTTGCTTCGGCCGCTTCACGGGCAAGAGTGTCACAGCGTTCGTTTTCGGCGTGGCCCGCATGGCCTTTCACCCAGCGCCAATCCACCTTGTGCTTGGCGGCTGCGGCATCGAGGCGTTGCCACAGATCCACATTCTTGACCGGCGTTTTACTGGCAGTCACCCAGCCCTTTTTCTTCCAGCCATGGATCCATTCGGTAATGCCCTGACGCATATATTGGCTGTCACTGGTCAGGATCACATCGCAGGGTTCCTTAAGGCTTTCCAATGCCACTATGGGGGCCAGCAGCTCCATACGGTTATTGGTTGTCAGGGCAAAGCCATCCGCGAGTTCTTTGCGGTGCTGCTTATAGATCATGACCACGCCGTATCCACCGGGACCGGGGTTACCCAGACAGGAACCGTCGGTGTAGATACGGATCTGTTTCAGTTCGCTCATCAAGTTGTTACCATAGTCAGAATTCCCGGCGAGTATAACCGTTTTTTGCCTCCTAAAGGCCAGAATTACCTATGAATATCATTTCAAATGCCGAAAGGCAGATCATCCTCGATACCGAAACCACAGGTATGAATCAGGGCGCCGGTGCGGTGTACCTCGGGCACAGGATCATTGAAATTGGCTGTGTGGAAGTGGTAAACCGTCGCTTAACCGGACGCACCTTCCATCAATATATCAATCCCGGCCAGGCGATTGATGAAGAAGCCATTGCGGTACACGGCATTACCAACGACAGGGTTGCCGGTGAACCCCGATTCCATGAGATTGTTGGCGGATTTCTGGATTTTATCCGCGGGGCCGAGTTGGTGGCGCATAATGCGTCGTTCGATATGAGCTTTATCAACCACGAGTTTTCGATGTTGGTGCCTCAGGGACCCAAGGTTGAAGACATCTGCACCGTGCTTGACTCCCTTGCCATTGCCAAGTTTTTGCACCCCGGGCAGAAAAACAACCTCGATGCGCTCTGTAAACGATATGGCATAGACAATACCCGCCGTACTTACCACGGCGCTTTGCTCGACGCCGAGATCCTGGCCGATGTCTATCTGGTGATGACAGGCGGCCAGACCAAATTTAATTTGCACGCCGATGAAGGCTCTCAGGAGCAGGGCGGGATCATTCGCCTGGATTCCAATCGCCCAAGCCTTAAAGTTGTCCGAGCCACGGCCGATGAACTGGGTAATCATGAAAAACGGCTTGATTTGGTAGGCAAATCGGGCAAATGCCTCTGGCGGGGATAATCACCTTGTTGAAAGCCTTGCAACTGTTATTGTTGTTTGCGCTGGTCTGTTTGCAGGCCATGCCCGTGCTTGCTGGCGTCGTGCCCAAAGAGCAGGCGCGGGAGCTTAAAAATCGTTTTCGCATCGACCATATGGTGGAGAGCCTGACGCTGGTTATTCAGCGTGACTACGGCAGTGCACCCGTGGTGGTCGTGTTGCCGGATGGCAGCAAATGGTATGCCTCCAGACACCCAGAAACGGTTAAATGGACCGATGGGGTGACGGGTGACATCATTTCCATCGAAAATCCCCAGCCCGGTCCCTGGCAGTTGGTAGGCAAGGTGTCCAAGGGCTCAACGCTGCACATGTTAAGTAAGCTCTCGGTGGAAATAGACCCTTTGCCCCAGCCCTTGTTTCAGGGAGAGCGCATCAAAATTACCGCCAGACTCATGGGAGATGAACAGCGGCTCAGAATGCCGGGTTTGGACTATCTGGTAGAGTGGGTGGCCCGCTTTGTGAGCGATCATCAGCCAGGGGATGAAAACTTTGCGGCCGGTACAGTGACCGTGGGCAGCTATAAAGATGACGGTGAAGGCCTGGATGAACGACCCGATGACGGCATCTTTACCGGCACCATTAACCTGAATCAACCCTGGGGCCATTACAAATTTACCGTTCAGGCCCGCAACAATGTATTCGACCGTGAAGAAGAGATGGCGGTTATTCTCTCCAGGCATCCCATCAATCTTCAGCTTATTGAGCCGGACGACCCGCTCACATCACCTTATCGTATGAGCGTCAGCATCGATGCTGAAGCATTGCAACTGGCAGAAACTCACCTGGAACTGGAATTGGTTGGCCCGGCAGGACTCCAGTTACCAATCACCTTTTCCGGACTGACAGAAGGGCAGAATGAATTTGTGCTTCCTGAAGTCCATGAGTTCGGTAGTTACCGCATCAAAGGGGAAGCGTTCTCGACCACTGTGACCGGCCGCGAAATTGTCCTGAGTTTGCCGGAAAAATTTTTCAACCTTATCGAACCACCTGCGCCACCGCCCAGTCCGGAGGAGATAGCAGAGCGCGAAGCAGCAATTGCAGCAGCTGAAGAGGCCAAAGCCAAAGAAAGTGCCATGATGGTCCTCATTGGTGTTAATCTGGTGTTGCTGCTGCTTGGCATAGTTGCCATTATCTTCTGGCGTAAGCGTCAGGCCTTGAAAAAGGCCCTTGAAGCCGCGGCTCTGGATGCCGCCAATCAGGACAAATCATCGAAATCCATGAAAGAAACTCTGGATGATATCGACCTGACGTTGCCTGATGATTAGCAGAGTGCGCTGCACCTAAAAGACTGTTTAAAATTTAAGCTAACGTTCTGTTATCAAATATAAAGCCATTGACCCAAACAAAATGTTGCGGGTATGATGCGCGCATCAATTGGGGAGCGGTAGTTCAGTTGGTTAGAATACCGGCCTGTCACGCCGGGGGTCGCGGGTTCGAGTCCCGTCCGCTCCGCCAACATTCATCAAGCCCAGGCTTTTAAATAGCTTGGGCTTTTTGATTTTTATGCTTTCCACTTCCTCATATCGCGGTTTGTGACCGTGACCTTTCTCTGACCCAAGGCAGATTGTGGCCGAGGTGCATTACTTGAGGGGGGGAATCGCCACTACTTCACTAGACGACTTTTAGCCTCATTAAAATACTTACGCTCATACTCTAACGGTGATAGCCCATCATTGGAACTATGCTGTCGTTTCGGGTTGTAAAACATCTCAATATAATTAAACACATCCATCTTTGCCTCGTTCCTAGTCGCATAGATTTTTCGCCTAATTCGTTCACGTTTCAGCAGTTGAAAGAAACTCTCCGCTACTGCGTTATCATGGCAGTTGCCCCGACGGCTCATGCTACCTTCCAAACCATGAGCGCTTAGAAATTCATTCCAATCATGGCTCGTGTATTGGCTTCCTTGATCTGAGTGAACCAGGACATTTCCATCAGGTTTACGACGCCAAACCGCCATCAATAAGGCATCTAACGCAAGTTCTTTGGTGATTCGACTGCCCATTGACCAACCAATAATGTGACGTGAGAACAAGTCCATCACTGCGCCAAGATAGAGCCAACCTTCATGCGTTTTGATGTACGTAATATCCGTCACCCACGCTTGGTTTGGCGCTAAGGGGTTAAATTGCCGTTCTAAACGATTTGGCGTTACAACATGCGGCTCACCACTACGAGCTCTAGGCTTGCGATAACCAACTTGTGCTCGCAATCCTGCTCGCTGCATCAGGCGATATACGCGATTAATACCGCATTGCTCACCAAGATCACGTAGATCTCGATGGAGTTTGCGATATCCATAGACGCCACCAGACTCAAGCCAACATTGTTTGAGTTGGCCTGTAAGTCGTTCATTATCGCGTTGTCGCTTCGACTTGGCGCAACTTCTCCACGCGTAATACCCGCTCGGATGAACATCAAACAGCTGACACAGTTGCCGCACAGAGTGGCTGTGATGATGCTCTTGGATAAAGGCGTATCTTACTCGGGGTGGCTTGCGAAGTACGCCGCGGCTTTTTTTAACAGGTCACGTTCTTCAGTAACGCGCTTAAGCTCTTTTTGTAGTCGTCGAATTTCGGCGGACTCAGCAGACTGCTGAAGGTGTTCCTCAGAATCAGGGCCATAGCGCTTAATCCAGGCATAAAGACTGTGGGTGGTAGTACCTAAACGCTGAGCAACGTCAGCAACAGAATGGCCGGCAACAGTGACTTGTTTAACTGCTTCGATTTTGAATTGTTCGGGGTAACGTTTATGGCTCATGGACACCTCTTTTTTCGCTAGTCTATCTAACTCAAAGGTGTCTAGGAAATCAGTGGCGATTCATAACGTTGTATCATTAACAAAAAGAGCGCCTTCAGGCGCTCTTTTAATACGGCTTAGCAGTTAGTTGAATGTCACGCTTGAAATGTCAGAGCAGTTCGCGGTGCCATCTTCACAGATTTGGTAAGTGTAGATGCCATAAGGGTTGTTGAGCGTATCAACAAAGTTACCATCGTTGGCAGTGGCGGTAATTACCACGCCATTACGAAACACATTGACCTTGCGGGTTGAGGCGCCCGACCAATTAAGTTCAACCTGTTCTCCGCGTTTGCCTGAGTACGTAGCCGTGGTGAGTTGGATGTCTACCATGGGTTTGGCACTGCAGTGGTTGCTCAACAGGTATTGATGGGCGTCGGCCACTTTGACGATGCCATAACCAAAGTAGTCATCCCTCCCGGTGGCGCCGGCATCAAAGGCTGTTGCTTTAAGCGCTGCGCGAATGTCATTGCCACTGCATTCTGGATGGTTCGACCACAATAAGGCTGCCAAACCACTCACGGCTGGGGTCGCCATGGAGGTTCCGCTCATAAAGCCATAATCTGAGCTACTGATCTCTACGCCAACTGAGGTTGCAGCCAGGATAGCACTGCGGTCTTCCAGTGTGGCGCCAACGGCCGGAATACCGGTTGTGGTGTCGGCGCCCAAGGTGCCATACAGCATACCCGCAACGTTATTGATGATAACGGCAGCAATACCACCGGAGGCTTGGCAATTCATGACTTTGTCATTAAAAGATATTTCGCCTCTATCAATCAGGCAGACCTTTCCGTCGGCGCCTGAATCTATTGCCTTGCCAAGGCCCATGTAATAGCCGCTGCCGGTGACATTGCCTTGTTCAGCGTAGCCCATTCCGGTAGAGCCAAGTACCTGACCATCAGCGTTTAATACCGACGCTACCGCCATATCGGCAGGGTAGGTGGACAGGGTATCAACGCCCCCTGCGGTGACTTCCACGCAGGTGGTATCAATAATCTGCTGATTATTCTTGTTGCCCTTACCTGAGTAGATAATGGTGCAGGCAGGAAACTGGGAAAAGTCCGCGATTGCATCATTGGCATTGTTGGCGCCAATCATCATGACTGACTCATAGCCAGCCGGGTAGGTTCTGACGTTGTTACCGTCGTTACCTGCTGCTGCAATCACCAGGCCGCCATTTTTGGTGAACTCCTTGAAGGCATTCTCTTCTGTACTGTTGGGACGTCCACCACCCAGACTCATATTGATGATGTTTGCCCCTGCTGCAGCACACTTCTCGGTGGCAAGTGCAAGATCGGATGAATAGCCCCAGCCATTGGCGTTAAATACCTTGATGATGTGCATGTCGACACCCGGCGCCATGCCAACCACGCCAAAGCCGTTATCGGCTGCACCTATGGTGCCGGCAACGTGGGTGCCGTGGGGGCCACCATTTTGATCCCAATTGCCGGTGCCGGGGTCGTTGTCACCCGTGATGTTTTGCCATAGGAAGTCGGGGTTTGAACGATCGAGCCCTGAGTCAATTACACAGACTTTGACGCCTGAGTTTGCCTGGAGCGTGAGTTGATTAGCCTGAGATTGATAGACTGCATAAGGGGTGATTTGTGTATTGCGCGGATCGCCCACATCGTCGCTGTAGCCCATCAGTTCCCGTTTGGCATCTTCTTCGATGAGTTGAATGTGTGGGTTGTTCAATAACCCTTTTACGGTCGCAAGATCTTTGCCGCTGAAGGTGGCTGAGAAAAAGCGATTGCCCTCGGCGTGAATTTTACCGCCCAGTTGTTTGGCGAGGGCCTTCACCACGCCTTTATGCCCGGCATCTACCTGAATAACGTATCTGTCATCGGCGGCATTGGCGGCCATGGCCATACCAATACCCAGTGCTAATAGGGTTTTATTCACTGTTTTCATTTGTGTTCCTGAAAGTTGTTGGTAAATAGCAGGCCAGTTGCGCAACGCATTTGTAGTCAATTCCATCGGCTGTTGCTCTGACACTGCGATTTCCTGAAATGTCTGGCCATGTTCAGTGCCAACTGACATGGCCCTCTGGATTTAAGTCTTGTGAAAAGGAGAGCGCCTGCATTAGCGCCTCTCCACACCTGCTATTAATTCAAGTGTTCACAGCGACCGAACTGAGCACCGGATTTCACTTTGTTTATCAGACCATTGGGGAAGCCTGTCTTGATTGAGTTACCGTTTTCACAGACATAAACCTCTGTCATATCAACATGGTATGAGATCATGGCACCAGCGATACCCCCCACCATTTTGCTGCCAGAAGCGCTGATGGACAGTGGGTTATTCATTGAGGAGTTGAGCGCTTCCATCACGCCCTGTTTGGCGAAGAAGTTATCCAGCGTCATCCAGCCGAGCTCTTTGATGTAGATAGCGCCAACAAAGCCCGCCCAGAAGTCACCTGCGCGACCTATGATGACATCGCCGTTGTCACTCATATCGAATGGGATCAAACCTGCGAATTCACCAAAAATACTGTGAACCCATTCAGCACCCATTTCGTCGCAGGCATTCTGACCCCAGAGTACAAAGGGCACATCTTCACACCATTTCAGACCACCAATATCGGTGAAGGCATTGCTGTCGGGTTTGCTGTGATCCCAAAGCAGTACATTGCCTGCTTCAGTCGCCAGAGCGATGGTTTTGCCATCGTAAGATGCGGCGTTCGCTTCAGTTGCACCGGCCTTTTGGTAAAGGTTGATCATTTTCCCTTCATTTACCCAAGCGACCGCTTCCCAGCCATCGAGTGATCCCAGAGCCACTTCGCCATTACCTGAAATGGCATGGGCTCGTACCCAGGAGTTGATGTTCCAGTCAACATCCTGGGTGTCCAGCTCATGCATGCCAGCTTTCGGTGTCCAGATGAAAGGAACCAGCTCGCCTTTGTCGTACTCGTAGCACATGCCATTGCCGTCGACATCCTTGTAAGCCAAGCCCACAACCGTATTACCGGCGTCGTCAATATCCCACGCGGAAGCCGCTTCGGTACCATGTTGCGTGCCACCGCCACAGCTGTTACCGGTGAAGTCGCCCAGAGGCATCACGCCTTTGGAATCAGACCAGATTGCCGGGGCGCTGACGCCGTTGCGATCCTGATCTGCATTCACAAGAATTTTGCTGCCGTTGCGGTTCATGCGACCTGTCTCAGCCGTGACATAATCGGGCAGCATTTCAAAGCCCTTGGTCTCATTCCAGGTAAAGCCATACCCCATGATGGTACCCATGGAAGAGCGGCCATTTTTGGCAAGATCCGTCAGGAATGCGTTGACGATGGGGCGGAAGTTGATGCCGTCGTCATAGCCGTTAAAGGTGAGATCGGCCTGCTTGGTTTTGCCGGCTTCGGCAACAATCGGGGTGAAATCACACTGATTATCAGTGACTGGATCGCTTCCCTCATTCTCATTCCAGTATTCGGCCACCGAGACGATGGGCATCTGACGGGTTGGATATCCGCCAACCTGGATCTCTTCGGTGTAAAGCACATAGCTTTGTCCAGGAGTCAGGCCGTTGATTTTGAAATAGCCATCGGGGCCCACCTTCCCCTGAGTCAGATAACCCGACTGAGCGGACACCGCATCCATCAGCGGATCGCTGAGGTTACGGGCAATGATATTGACGCCACTGTATTCGGTCTGGCCATCCTTGAGACGAAGTTTGCCTTCGATTGCGCCAAAGCCGGTTTTGTAGGCATCGGTTGGATAGAGATTGGAAATTGAGACTTTGTCATCCAGCACATTGACCGTGCTTTGGGCTGTTCCGCCAGCGCCGTTGTGGCTGATAAAGGGGAACATGGTTTCAATGATCTCGGGATCTGCAGGATTGGTTGGGGCATACCAATCCGGCCAGTTATAGGCGTGTATCGGCTCTACACCGCAACCGGCAACGCCGGGGTAGAGAGGCTCAAAGGTGTTGCTGATGTAACCCAATTGGCCATTGGTCTGGGAGTGTGACAGGTTAATCGCATGGCCAAATTCATGGGTAAACACACCGGCTACCTGGTTGCCTTCGGTATCGTTAACGTAGACGTTCCAACCGTTAAGTACCGCGGTGGCTTCGATAATCACGTTGTTTTCATCGGCAATTTCTGGGAAGGCGATACCCAGTACGGCACTTTTCGGTACCCCGAAAAAGTCTTCGAGGATACTGCCGTCTGTGTCATACAGTACCCAGAAGCCATAACCATTTTGCTTGGTATAGATTTCAGCGGCATTGGCACCTGTTACATCGGCGATGCCGGTTTTGTCCTGAATTGTGCCTGCAATATCAGCCCGGAACGTGGATGTTTCTACGTTGTTCCACTGATCAAAGGCAAATTGGGTAATCTCTCTGGCGCGATCGATAGACAAAAACACGCTGCCATCGTAATCGTAGGTAAACGCGGCGCCGCCATCGACATAAACGGGAATCGACCCTTTTGACGTGTCCCAGACATAGGGCTTGGGATTGGTGTCATCCGACGTGAGCAGTGGGCCAGCGGCCAGTGCGGAGCCCGCACTCAGCATGCCAAGTATTGCAACAGTAAATTTATTGAGTTTCATTATTTCATCTTCCCATTGCTGATCCATTGCTCTGAAACCGCTTTTCCAACCAGGCTCATAAAGTCTGTCGCACTAAAGGCACCGGTCGTTTTCAGCATGGTGTTTTCTGACTCGGACAACAGGCCCTGAGCAAATTCAATGTCATTGAACACGCCAAAGTTATTGAATTCGTTGCTGACTTTGCCGCCCTGAACCACGAACTTACCGTTAGCCATACCCGCAGTGGTACGCAGTCCAGTCAGCTTTGCTGCTTTGTGCATGAATACAATGACAGTTTCATTGGCATTCCAGCGGGGAAAGCCCTCTGGCGATACGGCCAGCAGCTTGGTGCCGTTTGCATTGGCCCTGGGTTTGGTTAATCCAAATTGACGAAATGTGTAGATGGAGTTTTTCTCATGCTGGCCTTTGGCCGCGTTATTCACCTTGATTGTGACCTCTGTGTAGGGAACACCCTGGTTCGAAATTCCGTCTGTGACAGATTGAACCTGCCCGGACAGAATGCTTTCGGATTCACTGATAAGTTGTTTCAAATTTTGTGGTTTAAGTTTTGCTGCTTGAGCCGGCGAGCCAAGCAACACCAGCGCTGGGAGCAGCGCCAACAGGTAGGGTTTGAATTTCATGAAGTATCCTAATTGTTTTTATGACTTGAGCTTTGGTAGGGGGTACTACCATGGTTTCAAGCTAGCAATTCGGACTTTTGGCATATATCAGGGAATCCCTGATTTTTTGATTATTAAACGTTAGGGGAGATAGAATTGGCGTTTGATGCTCTTAAGTGTAATCTCTACCAGGCAGATGATATGCCTGATTAAGTGGGGATGTTGTGAATTATTTTGCTGATTAATTAGGCTTGTTTAGGTCAGTGTATTGGTTTTGCGAATTTCTTTAAAGGTGTGATTTCTTTTGTTGATGTATAAAAACACTTAAGATGATGTCATTGTTAGATAGTGAGACTGTTTTTTCGCTAGCATTCAGGATTTATATCTTTTTTGATTTCCTGCTGGTCGTGAGTTCTATTCATATTTATCAACAACTTAAAGTGTTTTGAAGTTGTTTTTCATTTGTTACACAGTGTATCGCCGATGTAGGTTGTAGCATAGGATAAGCACTGCAAAAAATAGCACCCATGAGGTTCACTGCAACACACCCAACCGGCAATGGGAGTTAGCGAAAGGTATT
Organism: Shewanella amazonensis SB2B; assembly: GCF_000015245.1. Taxonomy (NCBI): domain Bacteria; kingdom Pseudomonadati; phylum Pseudomonadota; class Gammaproteobacteria; order Alteromonadales; family Shewanellaceae; genus Shewanella; species Shewanella amazonensis. The sequence goes on along the minus strand of NC_008700.1, from coordinate 2,287,456 downwards.
ATTATTCATTTACATAACACGCTTGATGTTAAGCATGTTGTCGTTTCAGGGGATAAGTTTTTCTTGTAACGCAAATCGTACCAGTCCCGCAATATCAAAAATTTGTAATCTTGCCATTATGTGGGCCCTGTGTGTCTCGACCGTCTTGATACTGACACTGATAGACTCGGCAATTTGTCGTGTGGAATAACCTTCAGCTATGAGCTGAAGGATTTGCTTTTGCCTGTTGGTTAAGAGTTCAAGCAGGGATGGAGCCGATTGATTGGTAGACAGTAATTGCTCCAGGAGGCTGATATCAATTTCTTTGCTGATGTAGCTGTGGCCCAGCAGGACGTTTGTGATAGCCGGCTCAAGCTCATCGACCGCAGCATCTTTTAAGAGATAACCATGTGCCCCGTTTTTTAAGCATTTGGCCACATATTCGACGTTATTGTGCATGGAAAGAATTAAGATCTTTACCGGTATTGCCTGGTTTGAAATCAGTTTGACAACTTCCATTCCACTTAAGCTTTTAATCGAGATGTCCAATACCAGCAGCTTGGGCTTAAGCCGCCTTACCAATGCCACTGCCTCGAGGCCATCCCCACATTCACCAATCACTTCGATTGAGTCAATGGTATGTAATAAGGTGCGTATTCCAGCGCGAACCAGTTCATGATCATCTACCAATACGACGCTATTGTTACTTTTCATAAGGAAACTCAACTGAAATGGAGACTCCGCCATGGGGAATGGCTTTGATATTCAAATTACCGTTTTGGGACTTTACCCGCTCCTCAATACCCAATAGGCCCAAATGGCCACCTTTGCTGACTTTAGCGGAAATGCCACCGGGTTCGAAGCCAACGCCGTTATCAGAAACCTCGGCCTTGATCTTGTCACCGTCTGGGTAAAGCTTTACTTCAATTCGCGTGGCATTTGCATGGCGAATGGCATTGGTGACTGACTCCTGAATTACCCTGAATAGAGTAATGGTCAGCTCGGGGCTAAGTTCAGGTATATCTGTGTCTGCATTAAAGATAATGGGGTGCGTCAATGACGATGACATCTTATTGAGCTGGTGGTGAAGACCTGCAACCAAACCAACGTCGTCCAGAAGACTGGGACGTAAATCGAACGAGATTGCGCGTACCTGCTTAATCATGGCCTGGATAGTCGTAATACAGGTATCTATCAGTTTCGGGTCACCGGGGTGTTGGCGCCGGAACAGTTGCAGGCTTATCTGAGTGGCAGTGAGTGATTGACCGAATTGATCATGAAGTTCCCGGGAAATGGATTTACGCTCTTCTTCCTTGGCATATTGCAGGCGGGTGGCCAGATTACGCATTCCTTCAAACGCGGATTTCAGATGTTGTTCGTTTTGCCTGAGCTTTTCAATCACAGCGAGCTTCTCTTCTTTCAGCGCATTGAGATGACGGGTATATCTTTCCCATCTTGCCATCCGAAACCTGTGATAACTCACCGCCACTAATGCGATGCACACCAGTAATAAGCCGATGTAGGTGGTATTTCGCCACCAGGGGGGGATCACTGTGAGGTGCAGTGTTGCCGGTTGGCTCCATGCCTGGTTTATGCCTCTTCCCCGCACTTCAAGACGGTGTACACCTGGATCGAGCTTATAGAAATTCAAATGGTGCATGTTATTCAGCGATATCCATTGGCTCTCAGAAGACATGCGATATTGATAGCTATGAGCCGATGAGCCAAAGTCCAGCAGGGCAAACTCCACATTCAGCCAGCCACCCCAGGGGACCGACATTTGGAAAGGGTCTTGAATTGCAGTGTTTAAAATTGGGTTTGCCAGGCTATCAGATACAATCTGAGTGAATCGGACAGGGAATTGGGTCTCGGGCTCGACGTTGGATATCGACGAAAAGAGATACACACCATTATTGGTGCCAAGCAGGTTGAACTCGCCAGTGCTTGCTCGAGAACGTTGCGAAAATCCACCCAGGCCGTTCAGTACCCTGTCTGTTGCCTTGTGAAAGCGCTTTTGGTTTGAGTGATAGCTGAATAGTCCATCACTTGTTGTAAACCAAACTTCGCCTGATGCTCCCGGTAAAATGGATTTAATCGAGTCTGCAGCCAATCCCGGCTCTGGCGTGATACGAACTTCTGTCTTGACACCAGTCCGGTGGAATTCAGCCTTGTGTAAACCGCCGCCATCGGTACCAACCCAAATATTACCCAGGTCGTCCTTTGCGATATCGGAGATGTAAAAGTGGTTTAACCCACTGTTATGTACCTGAAGACGCTGACAGGACATGCTGTCTTTCTGGCAGAGATTCAAGCCATTTGAGCGGGTGCCCACCCAAAGGTAAGGACCATCTATCAGAAGTGAGGTGATGTAATTTCCACTCAGGGAATCCGGTACTGAAGGGTCGTGCGTATATGAACTGAATGTTCCGCTGTCGGGATGGTATTTGTATAGGCCATCACCTCCGATGCCGACCCAGACATCGCCACTGTCATCGGGTTGCAGCACTCTAACAAAGCCCTTGCCAATTGAGCCCGTCTCTTCAGGCTGGTGAGAAAAATGCGCTTTCACCGTGCCATTGCCAATCAGATGCCATAAGCCTTCCGATGTTCCAACCAGTAGCTCGTCCGCTCCAAAGGAAGCAATGCTCAGCACGCCATTAATGTTATTGGCTGATGTACTGGGGGTGAATCTATTCAGTCGTTGGGTGTCGAGATCAAGCCAGTGCAGGCCATCACTGAAAGAGCCAACCCAGGCTTTATTACTGCCGGATTTTGCGTACATCGCTGCGACATTAGGCAAAGAGAGTGACGTGCGCTTGGCTGTACCGTCATCCGATTTATTTCGCTCGGTCACATCCAGCTTATAGGCTCCTCGTCCCCAGGTGGCATAAAAAAGCTGCCCGGTGCTGTCTTTTACCATGCTGGTAATGGTGTCTTTGGCGCCTGGGATATCCTGGCTAGCATGACTGAGCTGATTGGTATCAGTGTTGTAAAACTTGAGGCCTTGGCCAAAGGTACCTAAAACCAGCTGATTGGCGTCCAGATGTAATGAAATAATCATCAATTCCGGCTCATTGCCCTGATCTGGCTGGATACGTCTGACGAGTAGGTTGTCCAGCGTTATCCTGAGCAACCCCTGGCGGGTGCCGACCCACAAATATTTTCCATCCTGTTCGACGATGGAAAATACATCCGTTATCACATTGGGCAGTTCTAAACTGATGAATCCTTGGGTTTCACCTGCCCAATACGCCAGTCCACCGCCAATGGTTCCAATCCAAAGCCGGTTGCTGCTGTCGACAAAAAGCGTGTAAACATAGTTTGAGGGCAGGGACGCGGCGTTTGTGTCGTCTTTAAGGTACCGGCGCACTTGTCCGGTTGCCGGATTTAATCGGTTTAATCCAATCTGAGTCGCTACCCAAAGCTCACCGTCAGGGCCGTCAGCGACGTCATAAACACTGTCATTGGACAGGGAATTAATATCTTCGGAATTGTGGCGGTAATTAGTGAAAGTGCGGGTGTCCGGGTTGAATCGACTGAGGCCACCGCTGTTAGTGGATATCCAGAGACTGTTGTCCCGACTCAGATAGAGATTGCGTATATCCAAAGCTGCGATGGTGCCCGGCGTATCAGCATCCGGCCTGAATTTCTCCAGTTGATAGCTATCGTAAAAGAACAACCCATCTTGGGTTCCAAGCCACATAAAACCTTGTTTATCAATCAGGATTGCGGAAATGTTGTCTGAGTCAAAGTCTACGTTTTGTGCAATTTTTTCAGGTGCGGACCAGGCGTTACCAAAGTGCAAAAGCATTAGATAAATGATAGTTCTTATTACCGCAGACATTATTCCCCCGCGAAATACCACGGCAGCGCTACATAGATGGGCATTAGTTATAACATGATGGAAACATTCTTAACTGTTAAAAGTTGTATCCATCAATCGGAGGGCTAAATATCAATGTGCGTGGATATCCGTCTGACGGATATGTAGCGAAGTTGCCGCAGTCTGGATGCTCCTCTAACCATGGTTAGCCATGGCTGTGCGCCTTATCAGGGATTTACTGACGCTGTGTACCTTTTGAGGTGGCTCAGTGTTGTTTGCCCCGTGGCGCTCTGCATAAAAATAGATAAGATGAAACAGACACATTTGGCTGCTACTGTGATCTTACTTTCAGGGATCTTCTGTTCAAGGATTAATACATGGTTGAACATATCACCGGCATTCTGGCGCTTATTGGAGTGCTTTCGTTGTTTTGCCAGTGGCTGGGTTGGAAGTTAAGGCTTCCAGCCATTTTGCCTCTGCTCCTCTGTGGCCTGCTGCTTGGGCCCGGGCTTGGTTTTCTCAAGCCCGATGCCATTTTTGGCGATCTTCTGTTCCCGATGATTTCTCTGGGTGTTGCCATCATCTTATTTGAAGGTGCATTGACGCTTAACTTCAAAGAAATCAAAGACTATGGTCGAATGGTAACCCACCTCGTGACCATAGGTATGGTGGTGACCTGGGTGGCAATCTCCCTTGCGACTCACTACTTTATGGGATTTGATTGGGCGCTGGCCTGGTTATTCGGTGCTTTGGTGGTGGTGACAGGTCCCACAGTGATAGTGCCCATGCTAAGGAGTGTACGTCCCAAGTCCCAGCTTGCCAGTATCCTTCGCTGGGAAGGCATAGTGATTGACCCCATTGGCGCTGTGCTGGCGGTATTGGTATTTGAATATATCGCGGCCTCCCAAAATGCCACCGAGCACATTTTGATGTCATTCGGCTCGATTTTGGCGCTGGGTTTTGGTGTCGGAGCCGCCATGGGATATGTGGTGGGCTGGGTGCTTCGCAAAGATCTCTTGCCGCATTATCTGAGAAACACCGCCGTGCTCACCGTGATGCTGGGCACCTTTGTGGGCTCGAATCTGCTGCAGGAAGAATCGGGTCTGCTCACGGTAACAGTGATGGGTATTTGGCTTGCCAATATGCGCGGGGTAGACATTGCCGATATTCTCGAGTTTAAAGAAACCCTGACGGTACTGATGATTTCGGCGCTGTTTATTTTGCTGGCGGCAAGGCTCGACTCCACTGCCATGCTGGATTTAGGCTGGGGCGGCATTGGAGTGCTCGCCGTTGCCATGCTGATTGCCCGGCCACTCAGCGTGTGGCTGTCAGGCATAGGCACCAATCTTACGGCCCCCGAAAAGTGGTTTTTAAGTTGGGTGGCGCCACGGGGAATTGTGGCGGCGGCCGTTTCCTCGCTGTTTGCCATCAAGCTTGAAGAGCAGGGCGTGCCTGGCGCCGAGAAAATTGTGCCTCTGGTGTTTCTGATTATTATCGGCACTGTGGTTATTCAAAGTCTTTCAGCAGGCACCTGGGCCCGACTGCTTAAAGTCAAGGCCGACTCTGCCCAGGGACTGCTGCTCTTTGGAGCCTCGAGCTTTTCCCGCACCTTTGCCAAATTGTTGAAGACTAAAAATATCAAAGTCATCCTTGCCGATACTAACTGGGACAATATTCGTCTGGCGCGGATGGACAACATCCCTGTTTACTTTGGCAATCCGGCATCGGAACACGCCGAGACTTATCTGGACTTGACCGGCATCGGTCGGGTGCTGGTGGTATCACCTTACCGGCAGCTAAATCCTTTGGTGAGTTTTCATTTTCAGGATTATTTTGGCGCCGAAAAGGTTTTTGGGCTGAACAATATGGAAGGCTCCAGCGCCCGTCATCTGGCCTCTGAAGTTTACATGAAGCGATTGTGCCTGTTTGGCGAAGGGATTTCTTACGCCAAAATCGCCAGCCAGATGGCGAAAGGCGCCATCTTGAAGAGTACCACCCTGAGGGAAAGTTTTACGCTGGTGGATTTTATGCGCCGCTACGGTGAAAGCGTGCTGCCATTGGTGTATCTGCAGGATGAAAAGTTGCGTATTGTCACCGCCGGCAGCGACATCCCGGCCACTGGCATTGAGCTTATCAGTTTGATCCCGGTTGAGTCGCAGCAATACGCCAAAGAGCAGCAGGAAAAAGAAGCGCTTGAGAAGGCTCTGGCTGAGAAAGAAGACGCTGAACGCGCTGCGCTTGAAAAGCTGGCCCGTGAGCAGGAAGACGCGGCCCGTGAAGCGGCCAGTGAGGCGAACGCAGGCTTTGAAGAAGAAACCGTTGGCAGTCCGGCACTCAAAGAGGGAGGCGGTGAAGGCAATCAACCGCTCAAAGCCTGAGACAAAACATTCACCAATTGGTGATATCTAAGCAGGAGTCCGACGACCACTTGATCCACTGTTGCAATCAGCAATAACAGAAAAGGCGCCCAGAGGCGCCTTTTTTATCTGGAGTCGCAGCACTTACGCCGCTTGCTCCTGAGACTTGCCAGTGGTGGTTTGCGCCACCAGCTCGGCTGGGTCGAAGTCGTCTACGTTGATAGACTTCATACGGCCAATCTCGGCTTTCTCCAGCAGGGCGATCTCGGCATCAGACAGAATGCCCAGTGCCTTACCTTCGGCAGCCACCTGATCCAGCCACATGAAGGGCAGACGCTTACCGGCAGCTTTGCATACCTTGTCGTACAGGGGCTCAGCGGCAAGGATGTCCTTGAAAGTCTGTTCCTGAACACCCACAGGGTTGTTGTCGCAGGCTTCCCAGAACTGGCCCTGACCCAGACGCTCACGGCTGGCACAAGGGGTTTGCATGATTTTGGCAACCTTGTGGTCCAGTACATCGCTTGGACGCTTCAGTGGACGACCGAAAGGCAGCAGCAATACGCGCAGCACGCCGCCCAGACCGGCAGGGAAGTTGTCCAGCAGCTCATCCAAAGAGGCTTGCAGTTTGAACAGGGCATCTTCAACCGCCCACTGTACCAGCGGCAGATCTTCAGTTTGACGGCCTTCATCCTGATAACGTTTCAAGGTGGCGGAGGCCAGATACAGCTGACTGAGCATATCGCCAAGACGGGCAGAGATACGCTCTTTACGCTTCAGGTTTCCGCCCAGGGTGGCCATGGCCAGATCAGACAGCAACGCCAGGTTGGCACTGAAACGGTTCATGTGCTGGTAGTAGCGCTTGGTCTTGTCGCCGTATGGCGCGTTAGAGAAGCGGCTGCCAGTCAGGCCCATCCACACACTGCGAATCAGATTGCTGATAGTAAAGCCGATATGGCCAAAGAGAGCCGCATCGAACTTATTCAGGCCCTGACGCACGTCTTTATCGAAGGCAGAGTCCATTTCGGCCAGTACGTATGGATGGCAGCGAATGGCGCCCTGACCATAGATGATCATAGAGCGGGTGAGGATGTTGGCGCCTTCCACGGTAATGGCAATAGGCGCAGCCTGATAACCACGGCCCAGGTAGTTGTTGGGGCCAAGGCACACGCCTTTACCGCCGTGGATGTCCATGGCGTCGATTACGCATTTCTGCATACGATCGGTGAGGTGATACTTCACGATGGCCGAGATAACCGATGGCTTTTCACCCAGATCGATACCTGTGGTGGTCAGCGAGGTCACAGCGTCCATCAGATAGGCGTTACCGCCGATGCGCGCCATTGGCTCTTCAATACCTTCCAGCTTACCGATAGGCAGCTTGAACTGTCGGCGGATGCGGGCATAGGCGCCGGTTGCCAGTGCAGCAGTTTTCACGCCACCGGCAGAGTTGGATGGCAGGGTAATGCCGCGGCCAACCGACAAACATTCCACCAGCATACGCCAGCCCTGACCGGCCATTTTCGGGCCGCCAATGATAAAGCTTAAGGGCACAAACACGTCTTTACCGCGGGTTGGGCCGTTTTGGAACATACAGTTGAGTGGGAAGTGACGACGACCGGTTTCCACGCCTTCCACATCGGTAGGAATAAGGGCACAGGTGATGCCGAGCTCTTCTTCGCCGCCAAGCAGACGCTCAGGGTCACGCAGTTTGAACGCCAGACCAAGCACAGTCGCGATAGGAGCCAGGGTGATGTAGCGCTTGTTCCAGGTGAGCTTCATACCCAGCACTTCTTCACCTTTCCACATGCCTTTGCAGACAACACCGTAGTCAGGAATTGAGCCTGCATCAGAACCGGCTTCCGGGCTGGTCAGGGCAAAACAAGGTACTTCAAGACCCTTGGCCAGACGTGGCAGGTAGTGGTCCTGCTGCTCGGCCGTACCGTAGTGCTGCAACAGTTCACCAGGGCCGAGGGAGTTTGGTACGCCCACGGTGGATGCCAGCTCGCTGGAAACACCAGCCAGCTTTTGCAGTACGCGGGATTGGGCGTAGGCGGAGAACTCAAGACCACCGTACTTCTTCTTGATGATCATCGCGAAGAAGCCGTTGTCTTTCAGGTACTGCCACACGTCAGCAGGCAGGTCAGCGAACTGATGGGATACCTGATGCTCGTTCACCATGCGGCACACTTCGTTAACCGGGCCGTCGATAAAGGCCTGTTCTTCGGCAGAAAGGCGGGCGGTCGGGTAATTGTGCAGCTTCTTCCAGTTAGGATTACCGGCGAACAGATCGGCTTCCCACCAGGTGGTACCGGCGTCGATGGCTTCTTTTTCAGTGGAAGACATCTCGGGCATGATGCCTCGGTAAACTTTCAGCAGCGGGCGGGTGATCAGGCTCTGACGAATACTGCTGATATTCAGAGGAAGGGCGATAATCAAAAAGATGATGCCGCCCCAAAGGCCAACAACATCCAAGGTCCATCCTGCGGTCAACATAATGGCGGCTGCGGCCGTGGCGGTCAGCAATGACACCCGCAAATAAGCGCAGGCACCAAGCACCACAAGCAGCGCGATACTCCAAAGTAGGGTAGTCACTCTCGTTCTCCTTTATTCATAACCCTTCTCCAGGCGGGTCATATAAGCGATCCTGATCACAAGTATAGTGTGTGGTCAGACCTGTGTCGCATTAAAAAGTAAATCCAACTGTGAGCGAACACAAGCATTTTTCAAACAAATGTTTAAATTTTTTCGAGCCCTTCGCCATTCCCATCAACAAAGGGCAAAGTTACAATAAGTTAGTTGTTGTATTTGTGACCTTCAGGTGCCTTGATTATGTGTGAGTTATTGGCGATGAGTGCCAACGTGCCCACTGACATTGTGTTCAGTTTTACCGGGCTGGCGGAGCGTGGCGGGGTAACTGGCCCCCATGTGGATGGCTGGGGCATTACCTTTTATGAAGGCAAGGGCAGCCGCACCTTTAAAGACGCCTGTCCATCCAGCGAATCACACATTGCCCGCTTGATTAAGTCATACCCGATTAAAAGCGAAACCGTGATAAGCCATATCCGTCAGGCCAACCGTGGTTGTGTTGCACTGGAAAACACCCACCCCTTTGACCGGGAGTTATGGGGCCTTAACTGGACCTATGCCCACAACGGTCAGCTCAGTGACTATAAAGATAAGTTTGCGGTGCGCCGTTTCCGTCCGGTTGGGGATACTGACAGTGAACTGGCGTTTTGCTGGATATTGGAAAAGCTGGTGGCCCGCTTTGGCGATGAGCGCCCCGATGACATGTTGCCTGTGTTTGCTTACGTGGCAGAACTTGCCGAAGAAATTCGTGCGCTTGGGGTGTTCAATATGATCCTCTCGGAAGGCAACTACCTGATGTGCTTTTGCAGCAACAACTTAAGCCATATCACCCGCCGCGCGCCTTTTGGCAAGGCCAAGTTGATTGATACCGATGTGGTGATTGATTTTGACAAGGAAACCACCCCCAATGATGTGGTTACCGTGATAGCTACCCGGCCATTAACCGATAACGAGGCCTGGAACATCATGCAGCCCGGTCAATGGCAGCTGTTCTGCAAAGGCGAAGTGGTTGGCGGCGGCACATTCGTGGCAAACACGGATACGTGCGCATAACGCGGAATGTGCTGACACAGCATAATGAAGAAAAAAGCCGGGCATTGCCGGCTTTTTTGTTGTTCATTTCACAGCTTAAGGGTTGGCTGCCAGCGGTGCGGCCTGGGTGTCGGAAAAACGATAACCGGTCAGCTGTACATCCAGCTGCTTGTCGCCTTTTTCAAAGTGAGTCATGCGTACCGGCAGGTAGGCCAAATCCGGGGCCATCCACACCACGGTTTTACGTTTTTTGCTGTCGCGAATGACTTCAAGGCGCAGGGTACGGTACTCGGTGCCATCGATATTCAGCACTTCTTCACCCATGCGTTTGAAGGAGTAATCATCAATCTCGTTGTCTTTCACCATGTGGTATTCGAGGCTGTCTTTGCCTTCAATCAGATCCTGACGGAACTGCAACTGCACCATCATGGTGTCGTAGAGCTTGTTCTCAAACGGCAGTTCAACATGCTCACCCTTGTAGTTGCTGCGCACGATGGACTTGTCTTTCAAAAAGGCCACCTGCTCGCTGAAATCACTGCCGGTACCCGTGCGCTGATGGATAAACACCATGGGCTCGAGGCCGTGGTCGGTGCGGCGGAATTTACTCTTGATACTGCGCTCATCGCTTAAAAACAGCAAACTCAGCTCGCTGGTAAAATTGTATTCGTAATAGTTGCCCTCGGGTGCCGGCAGGCTGAAATGGGCCTTGCCCAGGCCAATATCGCCGTACAGCACCTTGTAGTCGGCCTCAAAGGGCGACAGTGAGTTTTGTGCATACGCATTAATACTCAACAGTGGCAGGGCAAGGGATAACAGAAACTTGCGCATACAGCTCCTTGGCATCAGTAAGGCAGACTCAAAATCAGGGTGGCCATGTCGGGTCGCCACTCATATTCAGACAAGTTGATTTTGCCTTGGTTCACGATAACCCCCTCAAGACGCAGGCTTTCCTGCTGCTGCCGAAAAGGCTCAGTGTCTTTGGGAAAGGCAATTTTGCCCTGGCTGTTTATCACCCTGTGCCAGGGCAGCGCCAGACTGTCCGGTGCCAGCTTAAGGGCCCGAGACACATAGCGAGCGCGGCCGGGCAAACCGGCAAGGTCGGCCACCTTACCATAACTGAGCACCTTGCCCTCGGGAATGAGGGTCACTATATGCCAAATCCGGCTTGGACTCAGGCTGGACATCCGCGCACCTTCCAAAAGCAATTCATGCACCTATACTAAATTGCCTTGTCGGTAGCGGCCAGCCTTTTAAGCCGCATCGGCAGCAACAGCTTAACTTCCAACCCACCAAGTTCACTTCGCCCGGCCGAGACATCGCCGCCGAGCAGACGCATACACTCCCGCACTATGGCAAGCCCCAGCCCAAAGCCGCCCTGACTGGCATGACGGGCCTCATCAAAGCGGGTAAAGGGATGAAACAGGGTCTCGAGTTTGGTGTCATCTATACCCGGACCATCATCCTCCACTGTGATAGTGAGCCAGCTATCATCGCAGTGGCTGCTTATCTGAATATGACATTCAGTTCCTGCGTATTTAAGGCTGTTGCGCACCAGGTTTTCCAGCGCCCGCAGCAGCAGACTTTGATCGGTTTCAAGGGCGATATACTTGCAGGCGCTCAAAGCCTGCCACTCGATACTTTGTGTTGGCGCCGCTTCAAAGCGGCAATCCCCCAGAAGTGAGCAAGCCAGCTCGTGCAGGGTAAATGATGTGCTGCGCGCGGCCTGATAACCACTGGCGAGGCGGCTGTAACCCAGAAGTGTGTCTATCAGGCGGCTGAGTTCGCTGTTTTCAGCGTGGATCCGCTTAAGGTAAGGCGAGGTGTCTGCCAGGTCGCTCTCCAGCAATTCAGCGGCCAGCTTTTGCCGGGCAAGCGGGGTGCGCAGTTCATGGGACACGTCGCGGATCAGGCGCTCCTGGGTGGTGAGGGTGCGTTCAATCACATCCGCCATTTCATCAAAGTCGTGACCGAGCTGATAAAACTCAGGTTCAGCCGCCGAAAAGTGCTCGCCGATGCGGGTACTGAGTTTACCGCTTGCCAAGGCGCGGGTGCCCTGTTGCAACGTCGCCAGCGGTTTGATGAGGTAATGTCCCAGCAGGCGACTGAAAAGCCATAGCACAAATAATCCCACGGTTAACCGAATGGCCCACAGGCTGTAACTGAGATCCTTGGCCGGATGAAGATCGGCATTAAGCTGCACTGCCAAAAGCAGAGGTCCGCTGCCATCTAAGGTGGCATAAATCGGCAAGCCGATGATGGGCTTTTGCACCCGATCCCCCAGCGCCTGATCCGGTCCAAGCATAAATCCCAGCTTAAATTCAAAGTGCGGATGAATGGGGCGGCCGCTGACGCCTTCTAGACGGCTGTTAATCACATGCAAGCGGAACGACTGCGCCGCCTCCCACTGGGCAATCGCCTGGGGGGAGCCCTGTTTAATGAGAGCTTCGGCCTCTTGAGCAAGCATCGACAGCTTTGCCTTGGTCTCTTTGGGCAACACCAACAGTTGGTGCAGCACCATGGCTTCGATCAGACTGGCCAATAACAAAATCACCAACAAGGAGGAACCGAAATAGCCAAACAGGCGCCATTGCAGGCGGGCAAAGGGGTGATGGCGGGACAACTTCATGACAATCGCACAGACTCATAAATAAAAATGATTCGCATTATACACCTTGTCTTTTCAGATCCCAGAGGATTGGCAAGTTTGTCATAATTGTTATACTGTATAAATATACAGTTATTGGTGATTTGGATACCGAAACCCGGTTCAGACACAGGTGCCCCCATGAAAACCAGTCCACAAGAGCTTTCCAAACAACTTGGCCGCCAGGATATCTGGCTTGGACAACAAACCTGCCAGCAGCCCGGTTATGCAACCGGTTTTGAGGCGCTGGATGCCGCCTTGCCCGACAACGGCTGGCCTCGCCATGGGGTGTGTGAACTGAGCTGCCCGGTACCGGGTTCGCAGTCAATGCTGCTGTTAACGCCACTGCTCAGGTGTATACAGGGCGAAAACGACACCCCGGTGATGTTGGTTGGTGCCCCTTGGCAACTGAATCCCCAGTACTTATTGCAACATGGACTGCGGCCGGAAGGCTTTTGCCTGGTGGATGTCAACGCACGTAAAGACAAACTCTGGGCCATAGAGCAGAGTCTGGCCAGTGGTGGCTGCCGTTTGTTGCTGGGCTGGCTTGACCGTTTAAGCCTGACTGAAGCCCGGCGTTTGCAGCTGGCGGCGGAAAAGGGCGGCTGTCTGGCCATTATTCTGGTGACTGATGCCATTGAGGGTAATCCTTTGCCGCTGCGTGTGGGGTTAACCCCTGGCGGTAACTCCGACAGGCTGGAACTTGCCTTGCTGAAACGCCGTGGCGGCAAACCGCAGGACAGTTTGCAGATTGAGGGACTTTCCCCGCTGCTGGCACGCTACTTACCGTCGCAGCCATCAGTGCAGTTGGTGCAGGGCCCCTGGGGCGGTGTCTGAGCAGGAGGATGATGTATGTCGTTTATCCGTGATTGCCTGTGCGTCCATCAAAGACACTTGTTTCAGCAAAGCCTGTGTTTGCATCAGAGCCAGTTCGCCCAGCGGCACTGCTGTTTGGCCCGCGGGCTGAGGCGTTATCAATCTGTTTGGGTTAAGGGTTGATGCGCTGGCTTGGTGTATGGCTGCCTAATTGGGAGCTGGATTACCTGCGCCATGTGCAGGGGCTGGCGCTATCCATGCCACTTATTCTGTACGATGTGGCAAAGGCACGGGTGCTCAAAGCCTGTCCGCAGGCGGCCAGTGCCGGGGTCATGGCCGGTCAGAGCATGGGCAGTGCGGCGCAGCTGTGCCCGGAGGTGCAACCCTTCCCCTTTGATCTCTCGCTGCACCGACAAGGCAGCGATTGGCTGTGCCGCCACGGCTACAGTTTCAGCGCCCGTCTGGTGCCGCCCCCTGAGCCCGATACACTTTTTGCCCGTTGCCACGATGTGCTTTTGCTTGAAACGGGCTCCATGGCGAAGCTTTTTGGTGGCGAAGCGGCGCTGGCAAAGGCATTGGCAGCTGCCCTTGAAGGGCTTAACTGCAGCTTTGCCATGGCCTTTGCTGCCACGCCGTTGGCGGCAGGTGTGCTGGCCAAAGCCCAGCCCTGTCTGGTATCAAAGACGCTGCAGCCAATGTTTGCCAAGGCTGCAACATTGCAATCGGCTCTCAAGGTTTCAGCTTCAAAATCAGCATCAAAAGCGATTGCTGAGCCCAAAAGTGCAGCTGAGGATTTATCACGGCAATTATCGGCGCTGCCAATCTCCACTCTGCCTGTGCCCGAGGCGCTGTTATCCCGTTTGGAGGGGATGGGACTTGAGCATATAGGTGCGCTGCAGGCTTTACCCGCTGCCGAGCTTGGGATCCGTTTTGGTCCCGAATTCGTGTTGCTATTGGCGAGGCTTAACGGTAATCAGCCCCATCCTCAGAGTTTTTACTGCCCGCAGGAAGAGTATTGTCAGCGGATTGAGCTGATGTATGAGGCCGAAAGCCTCAATGCCCTGGTGTTTGTGCTTGGGCGTATGTTTGCCGAGCTGGCGCTGTTTTTACGTCAGCGACAGTTGGCGGTTTCCATGCTGGAGCTGGTACTGCATTACCGGGTATCTGAGTGGATGAACCATGGGGAAAAGGGGCAGAAAGGGAGCAAACGATTTTCTGCAAAAGCTTCTTGTACAAAGGCCTCTTTCTCAGCCGCTTCGCCAGCAGTCCGGGGCAGCGTAGCGGGCCGTTTGGGGGGCAGGATTGATGGGCGCTCCAAAGTAGAAGGAGTGCAGGAGGAGATAGTATCTGAGCAAACCACAGATGTTGTGGATGTAGTTCATGAAGCGCGCTTGCCGCTGGCATACCCCTTTGCTGAATACACGACCGATGGCCTGTTGGCCCTGTGCCGTTTGCAGCTGGAGCGCTTTACGCTGGCGGCTCCGGTGGTGGCGCTAACACTGCACCGCTGCCACTTTGTCCCTAGAAGCGCGCCACCGGCAGGCGCCATCGACAATAGCCATAGAGCAAGTCTCAGTTTGCTGGCCCGGCTTGAGGCCCGGCTGGGGGAAGACAGGGTAAAGCGTCTCGGTGCCAGACAAGCGCTCTTGCCGGAGCACAGTTTTTGCCTGCAGCCGATGTCAGCACCTGTGGCGGTTACCTATAGGGCTTTGCCTGTCTCATCGTTATCTGTCTCATATTTGTCTGCCGAGTCTTCACGTCAGCAGCCAAAACCGATCCCACGTAAATCGGCTGCGCCGTTATTGCTAACCAAGCCAGCACAGCAACGCGTTGCAGCTGCCGGTATCCCTCCGGCACCAGATAAAAAAGCCGCCAACCCGGCCGCGGCTTCGAACGTCATCCGTACCGCCTTTAGCCTCCCGGCTGCTCATGTCGGTAACACAGCGACCATGACTGAAATGGATGGGGCGAATGATGATTCGATGGCTGGAGCCATAGCGCCGCGATTCGCTTCAGACATAACTGATAAGGACTTAGCAGTTACGGGCTTAGCCGCGACTAACGAGCCCTTTACCAACAAAGCTGCAACTGCCGGAATGGAACTGTGCGAGACAGTGGCAAAAGCCGCAGCAACCAGTAAGCCTGTGGCCACACAGGATGCTGCCACAGAAGGACTGTCACTTGCCTGCCGCCCGCCCTGGCTTTTGGTGGCGCCAGAAGCGATTGCAGAAACTGATGTTGAGCTCTTGCGCGGCCCCGAGCGGCTGCGTGAGCCCTGGTGGCATGGCAGCCAAACCATGGCGGCTCAAAGCACAACTGAGCTTGAGACAGGCCAGGTAAACGAGAGTTTGCCAAGCGGGAAACCCAGAGGCGCGGCGCGGGACTATTACCTTGCCCGCCACCATGAAGGTGGCCTGTGCTGGGTGTTTCGCCGTGAGGGCGAGCCCGGACTTTACTTGCAGGGCTGGTTTTGATGTACGCCGAGCTACATGCCATCAGCAACTACAGCTTTTTACGGGGCGCGTCGCACCCCCACGAGCTGGTGGCCGAGGCGGCGCGGCTTGGCTACAGTGCCATCGCCATTACCGATGAGTGTTCGGTGGCCGGTGTGGTCAAGGCGCACATGGCCGCCGTGGATGCTGGGATATCACTGATTGTGGGCAGTGAATTTCGGCTGCAGCAAGGCACCTTTGTGCTGCTGGCCACCAGCCGGGCAGGTTATGGCGCCCTGTGCCGCTTGATAAGTCGTGGCAGGCGGCGGGCGCCCAAGGGGGAATATCGCATCAATCTGGACGACCTGTTATCGCCGCTGCCCGATTGTGTGCTGCTGTGGCGCCCGCCGATGCCCCAAAATCCGGGGACTGACATAGCCGCTACCGAGCAGCATTGGTTTGCTACGCAAAAGCAGCTGGCAAAGCAGCTTACGCCCTGGCAGGGGCGGCGCTATTTACTGGCAGAGCAGTGTCTTGAGGCCGCAGGCAGCCTGTGGCAGCGCTATTTGATGCGTCTATCCGGCTTGTGCGACATCCCCTGCGTGGCAGCAGGAGATGTGCGTATGCACAGCGCAGCGCGTCAGCCGCTTTTGGATGTACTCACCTGCATTCGCTTAGGGCTCAGGCTTGATGAAGCCGAAGGGCATTTGTGCCAGAACGCTGAGCATTACCTGCGGCCCCTTGGCAGTATCCATCGCCGTTATCCGCAGGAGTGGATTGCCAACACCCAGAAGATTGCCAGTCAGTGCCGGTTTTCGATGGCTGAGCTGAGGTACGAGTACCCGGCGGAGCTGGTGCCTGCCGGGTTTAGCGCCAGTGAATACCTTGCCCGGGAGGTGGCCAAAGGCGCCCGGCGCCGATACGGCCTGGCGGTGCCAGCAGCGGTAAAACGCCAGTACCTGGCCGAGCTTAAGCTTATCCATGAGCTTGAATACGAGTATTTTTTTCTCACCATTTACGACATAGTCCGCTTCGCCAGACGCAAGCGGATTTTGCATCAGGGCCGCGGCTCGGCGGCCAATTCGGTGGTGTGTTTTTGCCTTGGGATCACCGAAGTGGATCCGACCCGGGTCAATATGCTGTTTGAACGCTTTATTTCCAAAGAACGCCACGAGCCGCCGGATATCGATGTGGACTTTGAGCATGAGCGCCGCGAAGAAGTGATCCAGTACATTTACCGTAAGTACGGCCGCCACCGGGCGGCGCTGGCTGCGAGTGTGATCACCTATCGACTCAAAAGCGCCATGGGCGAGGTGGGCAAGGTGCTGGGGCTGGACAGAGAGCTGGTGGCGAGGCTCATTCAGGGCATCGACAGGCGCGATCCTAGCCATCCCTGGCGCGAACAATTGGCCGCGCAGCTGCCTAGCGCCGACATGTTTGGCTACCTTGTGCAGTCCTTGCTCGGGTTTCCGCGTCATTTATCCCAGCATGTAGGCGGCTTTGTAATTTCCGCCGGGCCGCTGGCCGAGCTGGTGCCGGTGGAAAACGCCGCCATGGAAGACAGAACCGTTATTCAGTGGGATAAGGACGATCTGGAGGCGCTGGGACTACTGAAAGTGGACGTGCTGGCGCTGGGGATGCTGACTGCCATCCGTAAGTGCTTCGAGCTTATCAGTCGTCATCAGCAGCCCTTTGGCATGCGGTCAATCAAAGCCGAAGATCCCAATGTTTATCGCATGCTCAGTCGCGGCGACAGCATGGGGGTGTTTCAGGTGGAGTCCCGGGCTCAAACGTCCATGCTGCCAAGGCTCAGACCTGCCTGCTATTACGATCTGGTTATTCAAATTGCGATTGTGCGCCCGGGGCCAATTCAGGGGGACATGGTGCATCCGTTCCTTCGACGCCGCAAAGGGTTGGAGGCGGTGACTTACCCCAGCGAGGCAGTTAAAGCCGTGCTTGAGCGCACCATGGGGGTGCCGATTTTTCAGGAGCAGGTGATCAAGCTTGCCATGGTGGCCGCAGGTTTCAGTGGCGGTGAGGCGGATGCGCTGCGCCGGGCCATGGCCAGTTGGAAACATACCGGCAAGCTGTGGTCCTTCGAGCAAAAGTTGCTGGATGGCATGGCCGCACGGGGTTACAGCGAAGACTTTGCCCGGCAGATTTTTCGCCAAATTCAGGGCTTTGGCGAGTATGGTTTTCCTGAATCCCACTCGGCAAGCTTTGCGCTGTTAGCCTATGTCTCTGCTTATCTTAAGTTATACCACCCGGCGGCCTTTTGCTGCGCGCTGCTCAACAGCCAGCCGATGGGGTTTTACAGCCCATCGCAGCTGTTACAGGACGTGCGCCGTCATGGGGTGGAGGTGTTTGATGTGTGTATCAATCACAGCCAGTGGGACAGCAGCCTGGTGAAGACCGCCACTGGCTTTGCTATTCGACTGGGATTCAGGCAGGTCAAAGGCTTGAAAGAGCAGGCTATGCAAAGGTTGGTGGACGTTCGTTCTGCTGCTGGTTTTGCGCACTTGAGTGAAATCAGCATGCTGCTCGACAGGCATGCTTTGGAGCTGCTTGCCGCTGCCGATGCCTTCAGACTGCTCAGTGGCCACCGATTTCAAAGTCGCTGGCAACTCTCTGCCCGTCAGGCAAGCCTGCCGCTGTTTGATGACTTGCCAGAGCCGCTTAAGCCAGTGGGAACTGAGCCAAGTCTGGATGCCCCCAATGCGGTCCAGTGCCTCAAGGCGGATTATCGCAGCAAGGGGTTAAGTCTCGGGCAACATCCGATGGCATTGTTGCGAATTGCCGGCTTGCTTGGAAAATCTTTGACAGCAAAAGCGCTTGAAAATACCCGCCATGGCCAGTTGGTGACTGTTGCCGGTGTGGTAACTGGCAGGCAGCGACCCGGCACTGCATCGGGTGTAACCTTTATTACCCTGGAAGATGAAACAGGCAATACCAATCTGATAGTGTGGATGGGTACAGCAAGGGCGCAGCGAAAACCGTATTTAACATCAACTATTTTGAAGGTAAGTGGCACTGTGGAACATGCCGATGGCGTAACCCATGTGGTGGCGGGTCGCCTTGAGGATATCTCGCATTTGCTCGATAGCCTCAAAGTGGCCTCGCGGGATTTTCACTAGGGCTGAGCGCCATCATAGCTCAGCTATCAGCAGGCAGACTGGTCAACAACGCTGAATGATGGCGGACATACGTGGTTGGGTAAAATCACTGGTATGGTGAGGACTGGCGTTTGTGACTCACCTTTATGCCCTTTGGTGCTTTGGCTTTTATCCGTTAGCCCTTGGGGATCACAGTGAGATAAATACACAGGAAGTGACTGATGGCGCCGCCAAGCACAAACAGGTGCCATATGGCATGGTTAAAGGGGATGCGTTTCACCGCATAAAACACCACGCCCAGGCTGTAAAACAGGCCGCCGGTGAGCAGCAGGGTAAAACCGGTATCACTGAGCCCGGCGATCATCTTGTCGAGCACCGCCACACACAACCAGCCCATGGCAAGGTAAAGCAGCAGGCTGAACGCTTTAAAGCGATGTAAAAACAAAAGCTTGAATCCAATCCCGCCAAGCGCAAACAACCAGATGGCAGCCAGCACCCAGTCGACACCGGCGCCTTCCAGGGTAATGAGTACAAAAGGCGTGTAGGTTCCTGCAATCAAAAGGTAAATGGCGCAGTGGTCAAACAATTTGAATTTGCGCTTGAGCGTAGGCGATGTGGCCCAGTGATAAGCGGTAGAGCAGGCAAACAGCAGTACCATACTCAGGCCATAGAGGCCAACGCCGAGAGTTTGCAGTGCACTCAAATGGCCAATGCTGTCGTGCAACATAGCGACTGTGCCAATCAGTGCCGCCAGCACGCCAATGCCATGGCTTAAGGTATTGGCCAGCTCTTCCCGCTCACAATACGCAGCCGTACTGGCATTGCCTGAAGCATCGGCGGGGGCATTGGGGACATTAACGGGAGCAGTATCTGATACGCTGCTGGCTTGCATTGGCGGCATGGTGAACTCGTCAGCTTGGGCTTGGCATTAGAGTCGATAATCTAACATTCACTTTCTGCAAACACCACAAAAGAGTACATGTGTACGCTTAAATTATTTTATCTCTTTTAAATCAGATGATTGAGCGCGTCACTTTTTCAGTTGTTCTAAATTTAGCCACTTTAAAGCCGATCGCCGGGTGGCGAGATGATGATCAATCAGGAACTTTTGCAGCCGGTCTCTGTTCCAATAGCGATATGGTTAATGGTGCCCACAGCAGCATGAATTATCAGCATCGACTATTCAGTTCTATTGCCAGTACCCGCTACCGGAATTGACCCAATCAGGAAGGGCTGGTTGATCCGTAAGAGCTTGCCGCTGGTCTTTAGAAAGCCACGTACAAACCATGTAAAAGCGCTGGAAAACGAAGAAACAGGCCAGGGAAAAGGACAGGCGTTTGACAAAAAGCAGTAACTACACCGACTCTGGCATCCATCCCGTGTTGAACACATCGGGCATACAAGGCCACAGAGATGAATTCGACTATCGGTATGCAAACGGTGAAAAAGAGCAAGGGGATCAAGTCTTGACGCCACTGCTCTCTACCCGAATCCCGCAGGAATTACCACTGCCGCTCTTTGTTACCTCTATCTGGCCCTGTCTTGACGCCGATAATCTTACCAATAGCCTTGATCTCGGAGGTGCTGAACATGCCAACAGCTCAACGCTGGTTCCAGCGTTAACGGCCTATACGTCACTGGAAGCAGGGGAGCGGCCAGGCACCGTAAAACAAGTTGACGCTGTAAAACAAGGTGCAGCCGAAGCGCGAGATGGAACCAAAGAACCACAGGCACTGCCGATTAAGTTGTTGCTGTCCGTTACCCTGGTGCACCTGGCGGTATTGGGGCTGCTCGCCTGGCAATTGGCACCGCACCTGGGTTCGTTAAGTACGGCACTGGACGGGCGAGCCAATAAGCCCAAGGCGTTGCAATCCTATTTGGTTTTCAGCGCGCCAAAGCAGGTGACTGAACAGCCATCAGAAGCAAATCCTTCAGAGCCCACAGCCACCAACCCCCAACCCGAACAGCTTGAGCGTGAGCTTGTGAACAAGCAAAAAGCGCCTCTCGAGCCAGTCTTGGCTACAGCGCCAAAAGAGCCTGCCCCTATCAAAGATGAACCGCTCCCAGCACAGCCTTCGGTTGAACCGGCGCAGGAGGCTCGGTGGGAATCACTGCCGCCAATAGAGACGCCCACACTACCTGAGCACAGCCAGCTTGATTTCTCGACTCCCGCCAGTCGCTTTATGGCGCGGCAAAATGAACAGGCGCTCACGGCTCTGTCTGAGCGTTATGCCAGTGATAAAACGGCTCACTTTGGCGCATCGGGTCGCAGTATGTCGGAGTTGTTGCCCGAGATGGAGGTACTGTTGGTACCGAGCGCCGATGATTTCTATAAACCCAATACCCTTGATTCGAAAATCGATCCCAACCGTATCGTCAAATCAGGCGATACCTGTTATCGGGTGGTCAAGGTGCCAACGCCGTTGAATCCGCACGCCGAAAACCTGGGATTCCCATTTCGCTGTGGTGAAGACAAGGTGAAAAAGGCGCTGAAGGAAGGCATCAATAAGTACCTTGCCTTGATGGGCAAGCGAGATTTGCGTTGAAATATATTCATCACAAAACATAGATTTGTGTTCAAGTATATGTAAATAAATTGAATTGTCGTTGGTTGCAATGCTGAAAACTTTTCCGTTTAACGGCTATTGTCAAGGCGCATCGCCTCAGCCTATACTGCCAGCACTTGTCGGAGTGCCTTAGGGCTGAGACCGTTTATTCGGGATCCGTTGAACCTGATCAGGTTAGAACCTGCGAAGGAAACAAGCATCAAATCCACCTCAAACTCGCGCCACCACAATGGATCGCCGTAAGATGAGGTGAATGAGACGATAAACATCGCACCTTGGAATTTATCGTCGCCGCTGATTCAACTGCTCAATTTTCTCCCCCGACAAGCAACTCCATTTTGAAACCAAAAGTGAGATTGCTGATGTCAAACCGCCGCGAAACCCGTAAAGCCGCCCAGGACTTTATCGATAACTTAAAGCCGCTGCGCCGCCCCAATTCCGAAAAGATTTTCATTGAAGGCTCACGGCCTGATATCCAGGTGGGCATGCGCCAAATCCATCAAACCGATACCCGTATCGTGAATACCCGCGGCGAAGAAACCTTTGAGGCCAACCCACCCATCAAGGTGTACGACTGCGCCGGTCCTTATTCAGACCCCAATGCCGACATCAATGTGCGCCGAGGCCTGCCCAAGCTGCGTGAAGGCTGGATTTTAGCGCGTAGCGATACCGAAGAGCTTAACAGCGCCTCATCCAACTTTACCCAGCAGCGTCTCGCCGATGACGGGCTGGATCACCTGCGTTTTGATGTGCTGCCAAAGCCGCGCCGCGCCAAGGCCGGTAAGCGGGTTACCCAGCTGCATTATGCCCGTCAGGGTATTATCACCCCTGAGATGGAATACATCGCCATTCGCGAAAACATGGCCCGGGATGAAGTCACCGATGAGCAGCTTAACCGCAAAAAACCAGGCGAAGCCTTTGGCGCTCTGGTGAGCAAACCCATTACCCCTGAGTTTGTCCGTGACGAAGTAGCCCGTGGCCGGGCGATTATTCCGGCCAACATCAATCACCCCGAAGCGGAGCCTATGATCATTGGTCGCAACTTTTTGGTGAAGGTGAACGCCAATATCGGCAACTCGGCCGTGACCTCATCCATCGAAGAAGAGGTGGAAAAGCTGGTGTGGTCCACCCGCTGGGGCGCAGATACCGTGATGGACCTGTCCACCGGCCGTTATATTCACGAAACCCGCGAATGGATTGTGCGTAACTCACCGGTGCCTATTGGCACTGTGCCGATTTATCAGGCGCTGGAGAAGGTCAACGGCATCGCCGAAGATCTTAACTGGGAAGTATTCCGCGACACCCTGATTGAACAGGCCGAGCAGGGGGTGGATTACTTCACCATCCACGCGGGCGTGCTGCTTCGCTACGTGCCCATGACTGCAAAACGGGTTACCGGCATAGTGTCCCGCGGCGGCTCCATCATGGCCAAATGGTGCTTAAGCCACCATCAGGAAAACTTCCTCTACACCCATTTTCGCGATATTTGCGAGCTTTGCGCCGCCTATGATGTGTCGTTGTCGCTCGGCGACGGTATGCGTCCGGGCTCCATTGCCGATGCCAATGACGAAGCCCAGTTTGCTGAGCTCGAAACCCTGGGGGAGCTGGTAAAAATCGCCTGGGAATACGATGTGCAGACCATCATTGAAGGTCCGGGCCACATCCCCATGCAGCTCATCAAAGAGAACATGGATAAGCAGCTTGAGCACTGCGCAGAGGCGCCGTTTTATACCCTGGGCCCGCAAACCACCGACATTGCCCCAGGCTACGATCACTTCACCTCCGGTATTGGGGCGGCCATGATTGCCTGGTATGGCTGCGCCATGCTTTGTTACGTCACGCCGAAAGAACATTTGGGCCTGCCGAACAAGGAAGATGTAAAACAAGGGCTTATTGCTTACAAGATTGCCGCCCACGCTGCCGATGTCGCCAAGGGACATCCCGGCGCGCAAATCCGCGACAATGCGCTGTCCAAGGCACGATTCGAGTTTCGCTGGGAGGATCAGTACAACCTCGGGCTGGATCCCGATACTGCCCGTGCCTATCACGACGAAACTCTGCCGCAGGAGTCGGCCAAGGTGGCCCATTTTTGCTCCATGTGCGGCCCCAAGTTCTGCTCGATGAAAATCACCCAGGATGTACGCGACTATGCGGCCAGTCTGGAGAATGCTGCCCGCAGCGAGGCTGACAGCGTACAGACCCTTGAAGTGGGGGCGGCCGAAAGCTATTCCAAGGCAGAAAGCTACGCCAGGGCGGGTATGGACAAGATGTCGGCCACCTTTAAACAGACAGGCAGTGCGCTTTACAGCGAGACTCATGTGGAAGCGGCCCTGAGCACCGAAAAGGAACCGGTGTAGATGGCCAAAATCAACGACATGGCAGCTAAACCCATCGTCTGGACTATCGCAGGCTCAGACAGCGGCGGCGGCGCCGGTATTCAGGCGGATTTGCTGACGCTGCAAGACCTGGGCTGCTATGGTTGCAGCGTGATAACCGCCATAACGGCGCAAAACTCGGTGGCGGTGACGGCGGTTGAGCCGGTGACACCAAGGATGCTGCGTGCCCAGCTTGAGACGTTAAAGGCGGATTTGTACCCCAGCGCAGTCAAGATAGGCCTTATCGCCAATCAGCCGCAGCTGGATTTTTTGGCTGACTGGCTGGGTGAAAACTTACCCGGCGTGCCAGTTATTCTTGACCCTGTTATGGTGGCCTCCTGCGGTGGTGACCTGCAGTCGCCAGACAATACCTGCCCCGATAAAACCGGGGAACGGTCTGGTCTGGATTTCAGTCCCTTTGCCGGAAAAATTAGCCTTATCACCCCCAACAAGGCGGAACTTTCCCGTCTTATCGGCCGCTTACTCAATGATGACGATGCTCTGGAGTGGGCTGCCAACGTACTGTGGCAGGCCTTTGGCGGCAGCATTCTTGCCAAGGGAGGAGATTGCCCATGGCAGCAGTCTAAGGCCAG
The DNA here is from genome assembly GCF_000015245.1 of Shewanella amazonensis SB2B. NCBI lineage: Bacteria > Pseudomonadati > Pseudomonadota > Gammaproteobacteria > Alteromonadales > Shewanellaceae > Shewanella > Shewanella amazonensis. The sequence goes on along the minus strand of NC_008700.1, from coordinate 2,263,139 downwards.
GGATCTGTTGCTGCTGGGTGATATTGCTACCATTTCGCCGCTGCACAGGCGTCAGGGATTTTGGCTCAGCAATGAGCGGGTTGCGACTGTGCACAATCACGGCAGCGGCTGCACGCTTTCAAGTGCCATAGCCGCCTTTGTCGCCAAGGGGTTGGTGCTGCCCGATGCGGTGCTGCTGGCCAAAGCCTATGTATTTGAGGGGCTCAGGCAGGCAAGCGCTGTAGGTTCTGGCCCCGGGCCACTGGCCCGCACCGGCATGCCTGAGTCCCTGGCCGCTATGGCATCGATTCACCGATTACATGAAAGCCGCAGTCACAGGTTGCCAACCAAGGGGTTTACCCGCCTGGGTCATGATTTGGGCGTTTATCCCGTGGTGGCCGACATCGATATGCTTGAAACACTGCTTGAGGCAGGCGCCAACCCAATTCAGCTGCGCATCAAGGGCGAGATTGGCCCGGGTAGCGCGGCTGAAGCGGACATCATCCGCGCCATTGCCCTTGGCAGGCAGCATCGGGCGCGCGTCTTTATTAACGACCATTGGCGCCTTGCCATCAGCCATGGTGCCTTTGGGGTGCATCTTGGGCAGGAGGATATAGAGGCCGTGCCGCTGGATGCCATTGCTGAGGCTGGCATGGCCCTTGGGCTGTCGAGTCACGGGTTGTTTGAGGCCTTGCTGGCCCTTGAGCTTAACCCCAGCTACCTCGCCCTTGGGCATATTTTTCCCACTACCACCAAGGAAATGCCTTCCAAACCACAGGGGCTGGAGACGCTGGCACTTCTTGCGAAGATTGTCAGTACAGCTGTGCCAACGGTGGCGATTGGCGGTATAGAGGCGGGTAATTTGCCTGAGGTCGCTGCTACAGGCGTGGACAGCATTGCCGTGGTACGTGCTGTGACCGAAGCAAGCGAACCGGCGACTGCCTTTCGCGCACTCGCTGACGCCTGGGAGATGCGGAATGCTCGCTGATAAAGATTTTATCCGCTACTCGCGGCAAATTTTGCTGCCAGAATGCGGCGAAGCCGGGCAGCTCAGATTAAGGAACTCCCATGTGGCCATAGTGGGCGTGGGTGGCCTTGGCTGTCAGGCGGCCATGCTGCTGGCCGCGTCGGGAGTGGGGCACTTATCACTGTTCGATGCCGATAGCGTGGAGCTTTCTAACCTGCCGCGCCAGATGCTGTTTTGCGACCTTGATTTGGGCAAAACCAAGGCCGGGGTCGCCGCCGCGCGCCTTCAGGCTCGAGAGCCTGGCTTAAAAGTCTCTGTGTACGGCGAGCTTAACAGTGAGACGTTAACTCAGCTCGACGGCGCCGGGCTGGTGCTTGATTGCACCGATAATTTTACGGCGCGGCATCTTATTTCGGCGTACTGCGCTAAACACGGCAAAACGCTTATCAGCGGTGCCATTGCCGGTTTTGACGGGCTTTTGTTTGTTCAGCGGCCCGGTGAGGGTGGCTGCTATCAGTGTCTGTTCCCGCCAGGCACCACTTCGGCGCAAAACTGTGCTGCGGTTGGGGTTATGGGGCCCGCTGTGGCCATTGTCGCTTCGATGCAGGCACAACTTTGTTTGAATGAACTGCTTCAACTTCCCTGCGAGGCTGGACGCCTGCAACGTTTCGATTTCAGGCATTTTCGGTGGCATGAAGCCAGGGTGCCTGCCGATCCCCTTTGCCCGGTTTGCGGTAAGGGCAAGGAGCGCAAGGCATGCTGAGTATCAGTGTTAACGGACATTCCCATCCAATAGACGACGGCCAGGATCTGGCCAGTTTGGTTAAACATCACTGCGAGCGCGATAGCCATATCGCGCTGGTGCTCAACGGTGAAGTAGTACCGCGGCATAGCTGGGAACATATTCATCTTAAACACAATGATGCGGTTGAACTTTTTGCAGCAGTGGCAGGAGGCTGAGATGCTGAAAATTGCAGAAACGGAATTTGGCTCCAGGCTGTTTACCGGCACCGGCAAGTTTGCTTCGGGTAAGCTGATGCAGGAGGCTATTGCGGCCAGCGGCAGTGAGCTTGTCACCCTCGCCATGAAGCGGGTGGATTTTAAAACCGGCAGCGATGATATTCTGGCGCCGCTGCTGTCGCGCGGCGTGCGTCTGTTGCCCAATACCTCCGGTGCCCGCAATGCCAAAGAAGCGATATTCGCAGCCGAGCTTGCCCGGGAAATGCTGGGCACCGAGTGGCTGAAGCTTGAGATCCACCCGGATCCCAAGTACCTGATGCCGGATCCCATGGAAACCTTTGCCGCCGCCAAGGAGCTCGTCAGTCAGGGCTTTAAGGTACTGCCATATGTGCATGCCGACCCTGTGCTCTGTCGTCGCCTCGAAGAGATTGGCTGCGCAGCGGTGATGCCCCTTGGCAGCCCCATAGGCTCCAATCAGGGCTTGGTGAGCCGTGAATTTTTGAAAATCATCATTGAGCAGGCGAGCATTCCTGTGGTGGTGGATGCGGGCATTGGCGCGCCGTCCCATGCGTGTGAGGCGATGGAGCTTGGCGCCGACGCCGTGCTGGTTAATACCGCTATTGCTTCGAGTGCCGACCCTGTGCGTATGGCCAGAGCCTTTGCGCTGGCGGTGCAAATTGGCCGTGAAGCCTATCTGGCCGGGCTTGGCAGTAAGAGCTTGCACGCCCACGAAACCAGCCCGCTGACCGGCTTTTTAAATACAGGCTTATCCACCACGGGCTTGGTTGATTCGGGCATGGCGGAAAAGCTGTTATGAGCCAGGGGTATTTCTCTGAGGCATTTGCGCGCCTGAACCCCGATAGCTTGCGGCTTAAGCTCTACTCGGCCACAGCACAGGATGTGGAGGCGGCACTGCGGGCTCCGGCGGGTAACCTGAATGCGCTGCTGGCACTCTTGTCGCCTGCCGCCGAGCCTTATCTTGAGCAGATGGCACAAAAAAGCATGCAGCTCACCCGTAAGCGCTTTGGTGCCAGTATCGGTATGTACCTGCCGCTGTATCTATCCAATCTGTGTGCAAACGAGTGTGATTACTGCGGCTTTTCAATGAGTAACCGCATTAAGCGCAAGACCCTTGATGAAACCGAGCTTACCCGCGAAATGGCCGCCATCAAGGCCATGGGCTATGACTCAGTGCTGCTGGTCTCCGGCGAGCATGAAACCAAGGTCGGCATGGGCTATTTTCGTAAGGTGTTACCCGAGGTAAAGCGTGCGTTTTCCTACGTGGCGATGGAAGTGCAGCCCCTAGCCGAGCCGGAGTACCGCGAGCTGGTAACCCTCGGGCTTGATGCTGTGATGATTTATCAGGAAACCTATCAGCGAGCCACCTACGCTGAGCATCACACCCGCGGCAAAAAAATGGACTTTATCTGGCGCCTGGATACGCCCGACAGACTGGCGCTGGCCGGTGTAGACAAGATTGGCCTTGGGGTGCTGCTGGGGCTTGATGACTGGCGCCTGGATGCGCTGTTGATGGGGTATCACCTTGATTATCTTGAGCGAAAGTACTGGCGCAGCCGCTACAGTATTTCACTGCCAAGACTCAGGCCCTGCACCGGCGGCGTGGCACCGAAAACCGAGATAAGCGATAAAGGATTGGTGCAACTTATCTGTGCGTTCCGGTTGTTCAACGAAGCGCTGGATATCAGCCTCTCGACACGGGAGCGGCCGGACTTTCGCGACAATCTGTTTGCCCTTGGGATCACCCAAACCAGCGCTGGCAGTGCTACATCACCGGGAGGATACTCTGAGCCGGATACCCATTTGGATCAGTTTGAAATCAGCGATGACAGAAGTGCAGCCGACATCGCAGCCGTGCTGAAGGCGAGGGGACTTAACCCCATCTGGAAAGACTGGGAATCCCAGTGGTAATGGAGCCGTCAGTCGACGGTCTACAGTGCATTTTTGCTGGCGTTTCCCGCTTTTTTGGCTAATAATTGACCCGTTCATCAAAAGCCATTTGTGAAACTTATTCTGGAGGAAGCCATGCAAATCCCACCTGCATCCGTATCGGGTATCAATGGCTTTAACAGCGCTCAAAGTGGGTTGACTCAGGCAACCATCGATGTGGCGCGCAGCGAGCCTGCCCAACAAAGTGCCGAGCTCAAGGCTGAAGCACCTGATAAAACCGACGCCCTGGTCAAAGCGACCCAGTCGGTTAATCAGGCTGAGGCATCGGCCGAAGTGATTGAAACGGCCGATGAGACAATTGGCACCATCATAGACATCAAAGTGTAATTGCCATGTCCTCCCCGGCGCTGTCTGTCAATCATGCGGCGTCAAACGGTGTTGCCCGGCCATCTTTCGCCGGGCATCCTGATACCGCTGAGACTGCGAGAAATTCGTTCTCGTCGGCGCCCCTTGTATCCGAAGTCTCACTAAAGTCCCCATCAAATCATGCTTCTTCCCACTCAGTGTCTTTCCATAGTGGGGGCGGTGTTTCTACGCCAGCTATTTCCCACGGAGCGCCTTCATCCGGCATGACACAGACTGCGGCGTCAGGTGGCGTAGCGTCAGTTTCAGTGGGCACTAACCAGATATTAAAATCATCACCGTCTTCAGCGACGTTGCCATCAGCACCGGTCGCGACTGGAACGGCTGGACAGGTCAAACACAGGGCGTCAGGTTCACTGCAAGGAGGCTCAGCACCCACTGCCTCGGCTGCCACTCCCGGTTTTAATCTGATTACTGGCGCGCAGAGTATCGATGCGTTGCCGGGTAGAACCCAATTTGCTTCAGCCATTTCTGCTCAAGGTTATTCTCCAGTGAATCAAGGTTCTGATGCTCGGTTCAGTCAGGTTCAGAACACTGGACTCACAGGTGCTGAATTTACAAGCTCGGATGAGCACTCAGTCGCAGATATCTTTATTTCCCCAAATCAATCTTCTGTTGATGGTGTCACAACGAGTAGTGCTGAAACGGGGCGCGTTGTCAGTCAAGGAGACGGTGGAGGCGGTTCGAACGCAGTTTTTGATACAGGTACGCCTGTGGGTGTTCAGTTTGCACGAGAAGACGCGTCAAATTCAGCTGTCGCTGCCCAGGAAGCTGAGAAGGCTGCCAAAGAAGCAAAGCAACAAAAGCTTGCTGAGGCGCTGGGTGGAGAGCGGGAGCCCTTCTCTGAACAAAAGGTTGCCAGGCAGCAAGTGGAACAAGACAGCAATGCTCAGGCAATGGCCCGCGAAAACGACATCGAGCGTCGCGAGCAGGTAAAAATACGTCAGCAGGAGATGGAGGTGCGTCAGCTTGAAGCCAGACAAGCGGAAGTACTGGCACATGAGAGAGCCCACGCCGCCGTTGGTGGACAATTTGCCCGCGCGCCCAATTTTGAATATGAGCTTGGTCCTGATGGTAAGAGATATGCCACGGGGGGAGAGGTGTCGATTGATATTGCCAGCGTCCAAGGCAACCCCCAGGCGACAATCAACAAGATGCAGCAGGTATATGCCGCAGCCATGGCGCCGGTAAATCCGTCGCAAGCGGATCTGCGTGTGGCGGCTGAAGCACTCAGGAACATTGAGTTGGCCAAGGACGAATTGGCGTCCGAGCGGCTGGCGGCAATGCCCACTCAGGACGAAATTTCCCCATTATTGGACGCTCAAAACGCCATTGATGAAGTGCCGGTGTTCGAGCCGGTTACCCCTTCTTTGGGCACCAACCTGGATAAATCCGGCGCTTTGGGCAAAGAGCAGAGTGACAGCGGCTTTGTCGATGCATTGTCGGCACGTATTACCGCCGCTTTGGCTCAAACCCTTGAAAAGGATAGTGAGGGAAATAAAACAGAGAACCAGGGTAACGACGACAAAGGCACTGAGACTAGCCTAGTTGCCGTCGATACCGGGTCGGATGGCTCAGGCTCGGCTTCTGATGGCTATGGCCAAACACTTGATAATTCACGCACCACGGATATCAGTAAGCTTGGGCCACCGAGAGCGATCCTTGCGTATCTCGACACCAACGAGAAGACACAAATCGAAAACGATAAGTCCCAACCTAATAAGGCGGCATCATCGCTACTGGCGCTGGCATGAGATACCATGCTGGGCAAGAATGAGCAGCTCCAACGCCTCACCCGCAGGCCCCTGATCGTCTCTGCTAGGGACAACCAGATTAATGGGGATCTTCCGGCTTTCACTTCCGGTCAGATACAGTCTGACCAAGTCTCCTGACGCCAACTCTTTTTCAACCAACTCTTTTGGCAGCCAGCAAAAGCCGCTACCCGAACACAGAATGGCTTTCGCTTCGTGGAAATTACTCACCGTCCATCGCTGCTCAGCTTTAAGCCAGCCGATATCCTTATTGGTTTTGGCGGCGGTATCACGAATAACGATTTGCAGATGCTGGGCGAGAAACTTGTCGTCCTGGATCTTGAGCTCGGCGGCAAGTGGGTTGGAAGGGTGACACACTAAAATCAATTCGACGACGCACAGTGGCTGTGCCAAATGTCCCTTTGGGGGATTGCCGCCGCAGAGCGCAATATCAACCTTGTTTTCTTCCACCAACTCATGGGTGCCATTGAGCACCGAATCAATCACAGAGACCCGGGTACCTCTGCCATTGGGTAAAAAAGCGTTGATGGCTGTGATGAGCTTATCCATGGGATAGATAATTTCCCGGGCTATGGTCAGGCTGGGTTCCCAGCCGCGTTCAAGATTGCCTGCAAGTTGCTCAAGCTCCATGACTGACTGGGTGATGTAGCGGCTGCGCCTGAGCAGTACTTCCCCGCGGGGAGTCAGGTAGGCTTTGCGTCCCCTAACCTCCAAAAGCTCCACCCCCAGCTGATGTTGTAACTTTGCAACGGCATGGTTAAGGGAAGATTGGCTCTTGTTTAGGGCAGTGGCGGCCTGCGCATAGCCGCCATGGTCTACGACAGCCTGCAGAATTCGCCATTGCTCGAGGGTGGATTTTGCTCTGAACATAGCTGCTACATCGAAAGAAGTTTGCTTAATACTGCACTTTTAATTCGATTTTTTGCAATAAAAATATCCGGCTCTTGTGAACAGAAGATGTGTGGTGACGATTCATGTCCTGTCGTCATGACCCGAAAAGGATGAATCTTAATGGCTTTGCATTGTAGGTGCCAAAGACCGGTTTTGCGGTCTTTGGACTTACTGCGTGACCTTACTTTATCAACGGTGAGTTACACGTGATTCTATTTTTTTAGGTTGTCCGGCTTTTTCGATTTGGCGCTGGGCGCCGTTTTGGGAGTAACCATTTTCGGCAGATACTTTTTGGTCGCTTTCAGCTCCGCCAGATAAGGTCCCGGGCTTAAGGTCTGTGGCCATTGCAACAGCATCATGGCGAGCATGTTTCTGTGCTCCCCCAGAGCCAGGTCCGGATTGCCCCTTGGCGAAGGGATGATATCGTGCTCTTCGTCAAAGGCTTTTACGATGTGACGCCGGGTCTTACTGACCACATCACTGTCGTCTTTCCCTGCAAGCAAAAAGCTGACACCGACTTCAGCGATGATGTCGTCGGTGGCATCTTTGAGGATCCGGTCGATATTGGCCTCGAAATACTCCAGTACCCAGGCAAACTCGCTGGCATCAACGGGCGCCTGGTAATAGCCACTGGCTGCAAATACAAAGTGGGTCATGCCGTAGAGTTTGTTACGAAACTGCGCCTTATCCAGGTTTTGGTCGCGGGATGCAGGGTACACCTTGTTAAAGGCATCCCGGTAGTCTTTGAGGTAGTCGCCAACGCCCAGCTGTTTCGCCCAGTAAACATAGTTGGCAAGCTGCGCGGCCCAGGATTCAATCATCTCAGGTGAGGTCAGTCCCTGCTTAAGATCAGTCGCCTTTAATGCGGCAATCATCTTGTCATGACATGGGCCCTCAAGGCCGAATTCATCGATGCGGCTTGCAAACCTGAGCAGTACATCGGTGTAAAACAAAAACTCCGGAAAGCTGTCGAGGGCCTTTTTGCGTGCACTCGCCCTTGGGCCTCGACCAAGTGCCTCAATGGCTTCTTCAGCAGCGGAGCCAATAAAGCCGGGCTTGTCCAGGTTACAGGCATAAAACGCCTGCGACTCGGTCACCGCGTACAAATCAACCAGTGCTGCATTGGCATATTTGTCATCGCCTGTCATGCGATACATGCGTATGCCGTAATGGCCCTGCACGCGCGGCGGCAACTCAAACAGACTGGCTTCCAATTGCTGTTTGATAGCCTGATAAACCGCTGTCGTACCCATGGGCTCGGTAGCGTTGTTGCTGCTGTGTTTGGCATCTTCGGCCTTGCTGTCTGCGGCATTGGCCGCGGGTAAAAGGCTGGCACAGAGTAACAAGGCGCAGGTTTTACTAGCGAAGGTCATCGGCAATACTCCTTATCAGTTCGTCGGCCGTGTAACTGCGGCCGAGGAGGGAGGTGAGTTGCTGCATCAAAGATTGACGATTTGGATTGACCAGCAGCAGTTCAAAGGCGTGTTCATCGGTCATCTGCTGGTGGTCGGTGATAAAGCGGGAGAGTCTTTGTTGCCACAACTCGCGGTAAAGCAAGGGGCCTTGTTGCACGAGTGCTATGGTACTTTGGTACTGAGCGTCTACACTCGGCCATTGCCCCTCAAAATGTTCTGCAAATCTGTCTATTCCCGCAGGTTGATATCGATAGAAATCCAGTGCCAACGCCGAGCGATAGTAGTTTTGGGCCAGGCGGTGGGCGTCGACTATCGCTTCCCTTGGCGTGGCCGCCGGCAATCGGCTACTGAGCTTGTTTTCCAGTATCAGTGCCAGCCAGTTGGCTGCAAGCGCCCGACTGTCATCATATTCACTTTGCCTCGCCAGCAAATAGTGGCGCTCTACCTGCGTCATATTGGCAAGGGCCCTGGCAAAAGCATGGATAAAATCCGCCGCGGCGCTGCGACCCTTTAACACATCAGGCCGGATTAACAGGCCCTGATTGAACTGGCGTGTAAAAATACCTGGGCGGGTGAGCTGAAAGTCCGGGTCTTTACCTGTGGCAATGGCAAGCTCCCCAAGAAGTCTGTTATTAAGCCAGAGCCGTAAATGAGTATCGCTGAGCCAGTCGAACCGAATGCCGAATGTTTGTAACTCATTGAGCAAGGTGTTTAACAGCCAGTTGCTGTCAATGGGAGTGCGGTTGCCGTCGGCCTGTTTCAGTGCCCGGCCTATGTTCCAGGGCGCCAATGTCTTATCAGGACGGGTGGCCTGCAAGAAGGCGAGCGCCGTGTCCGGGGTGGCGAAGAAGGTGTTGTTGAGTGCAAGACTTACGTAATCTGCAAAGCCCTGCTGAATGGCCTGTGACTGTCTTATGTCGTGAATGACATTCAAGGCACTAAGGCTCAGTTCGCGCGCTCTAATTTGATAGGATTTCCAAGCGCTCTCGCGGCATTCTTCATTGATTTGTTCGCTCAAATAAACCGCAACAGCATTGCTTATTTGGTTTTTTGATGATTTATTTTCACTGACAATTTGGCATTCGTCAGTGGGCTGTAAACTGAATTCTCCGCGCTTGTGGCCAGTCATAAAACTGGCCTCTGCGGTGTGCAATCGGGCTTTGTCAGTAGCCGACAATCGCATACTCGCCAGCCTATACATTGCTTGCCCCAACGCTGCCGTATCGCCTTCGCCATGGGTTTGCAAGCGAAGACTGAGCTGCTTAAACGCAACCTTTTGCGTGATTTGGTCTATTTCATCAGCGAGGCGGATTTGGCAGTTTACCAGGATATCGCGGCCGTCTTTCGACAGTGGCTCACTAAGGTAAAGGCTGACCCGGGACGATATATTGTTAAAGCCCAGGCTGAGCCGTTCAAATTGCGTGGCTTGAACTGCAGCCGAGAGTGGATCCTGAATGAGGTCAAGACTTTCCGGGTTGAAGGCTGCGTCGAAGTCACTTGCCAGGGTCAGCTGCTGGCATTGCTCCGCCAGCAGCATCACAGGATTGGCAATCGCAGTACTGCACCAGAGACTAGCGGTCAGCGTGAGCGCCGAAATGCACTTTGGCATAGGCCACCCTGTCATTCACATCCATAAACTTGTTGCCGAGCGATTCCACGTGTTTAAGTCTTGGCAGCAATCCCTTGCCGTTGGCGATTTGTATGGCGAGACCCGGTCGGGCGTTTAGCTCCAGCAGCAGAGGGCCTTTTTCGCTGTCCAGCACCATATCGGTACCAAGATAACCAAGCTCACACATTTCATAGGCACTGGAGGCGGTGGTCAGCAGGGTATCCCAATTTGGCACCTGAATGTCCATCAGGCGCTTGCCTGTGTCGGGGTGAAACTCGATAGGCTCGTTAAACTGCACTGCTCTGAGGCCTTTACCTGTGGCGATATCAATGCCAACCCCCACCGCGCCCTGGTGCAGGTTAGCCTTGCCATCGGACGCTGCGGTAGACAGGCGCAACATGCCCATTACAGGATATCCCTTGAACACAATCAAACGGATATCCGGTACCCCTTCATAGCTGTAGCCATCGAATACGGGATCAAACTGAATAAGCCCTTCTACAATGGCGACATCGGGTTTGCCGCCAAGAGAGAAGAGGCCACTTAAGATATTGGAGACATGGCGGTCGATTTCGCTGGGTGTGACTTCATTGCCACTGGGTTTGTAGTAGCGACCGTTTTCGACCTTGGTGATCACCAAAATCCCTTTGCCCCCGGAGCCCTTGGCGGGCTTAATCACAAAGCCGCCGCGCCCCTGTACCATTTCCGGGATTTCGGCAATCTCGTGCTGCTCCTGCACCACACCAATCAAATCCGGTACTGCGATGTCGTTGGCAAGGGCCAGCTGCTTGGTGGTCAGTTTGTCATCCACCCGCTGATAGTATTTTCGCGGGTTATATCGACCGATAAAGTCGATATTGCGCTTGTTCATATTGAGCACACCCGCGCGGCGAAGCTCCCAAGGCCAGGCAAATTTCATGTTATTCTCCCGCCAGGGGTTTAAAGCGCTTAAGCTCGAGCAGGCGATAGCCCGTGTATTGGCCCATCAACATCACCAACGCCAGGATCACCAGGTGGATCCCGAGGAAGTTGAACACCCAGTGCTGGACCCAGCTTGCGCTCATGGCGAGGTAGGCCAGAGTCGCAACCAAGAGGCTGCCGCCACCCTGAAGCACGACTTCTTTGGCGCCTTCTTCTTCCCACAGGATAGACATTCGCTCAATGGTCCAGGCGAGGATGATCATCGGGAAGAAGGTAATGGTCAGGCCTTCGCTGAGGCCAAACTTGTAAGACAGCAGGGTAAAGATACCTATGATGCCAATCACCACTATGATGACCGCCGATATTCGCGAAATCAGCAGCAGGTTAAGGTGCGACAGATAAGAGCGGATCATCAGGCCACAGGCCACAATCAGTAAAAAGCCAACCAAACCTGTGAGCAGGGTGGTTTGGATAAAGGCCAGTGCAATCAACACCGGCATAAAGGTGCCAGAGGTTTTTATACCGATTATCACCCGCAAAAACACCACCATCAGCACGCCGATGGGGATAAGCAAAATCCCTTTGAACAGGCTCTGTTCTTCCAGTGGCAATTGATAGAGTGAAAAGTCCAGTCCCTGAGTGGTTTCCATCATGTCGATGGAGGTGGCAAGGGCGGGGCGGGTTTCCATCAGCATGGAAAAGCTTACCTGAGAATTGTTGCCGCCTATCACGTCCAGTACCGACTTGCCCTGACGTTCCCACAACAGCAGATTCTCTGGGCGTCCTTCTTTGCCACTTGTGGCATCAAAGAGATACCATTCACCCTGGTCGTACACTTCCACAAAGGGCACCAGTTGCTGGCGCCGGCGCTGATCTTCCAGAAACAGGGCTGAGACTTCACGGGCGGGAACCCCCTTGGCGGCCAGCAAGTTGATAAAGAGGCGGCTTGGCGTTTGGGCTGTCAGCAGCAGCGCCAGATTCTGGCTCTTTTCGGTCCCCACCAGAGTTACCAGTTGGCGGGCATAGGAGAGGTTGGAGCCACTGCGTTCCCAGGCGGCATCGATGACTTCCTGAGCGGCGGTCTGCTCGGTGGCGGCCCAGACAGGCGCTTCGGGCGTTTTTGGTTCGATATCCTCAACTAACCGAGAAATGCCTGTGGGAACCAAGGTCACCTTATAGTAGAGATCCTGTTGCCCAAGCACCGCACGTTTGCTCCACAATGCACGTCGCCCGTCGGCATCGTCCATCATCGCCAGGCCAAAACCAGCAGACGTTGTGTGCTCAAGCAGCACTTCAAATGCGGGGTCCTGGGGTAAGGCAAGCGACACTTCACTTTCGCCACCCTGGCCGATAAAGCTGACCTTTGCATCTATCGCCCAGGTATTGACCTGCTCGCCCGGCAAGAAGGGTACCCTGTGCTCTACACCGCGATAAATACTGCTGGAGATCCCAAGGACAACCAATAAAAAAACGAAAATATAAAATGGCTTACGTGAGTGCATCTGCGCTCCTTTGCTCTTGAGATCTGTTACTTTCCGTGAATGAACTGCTGGCTGACATCCACAACTGCAATGTCTTTGATAAATTTACGGCCAAGCAACAAGGGATAATCCAGATGGCTGCGGTCGGTTAGATTCAGATCGGTTTCGGCGCTGTATTTGCCGATTTTAAGGTGGGCGTGAATAACAGGACGACGGTCGTCCACATCGCCTTCCTGTTTAATGCGCACAAAACGCACCACTTTTGACTCATAGGTGGAGGCCGGTTTGGATTCTCCCTGTACCATCACATCGAAGCGCACCCATTGTTCGCCGTCTCGCTCAAACAGGAGGATGTTGCGGGCATCCAGTGACGAGCTTTCAGCCCCCGTGTCGATGCGGGTGTGAAAGCTGGCTTTAAGTTCGTCGATGAAGACTTTTTCGACTTCCCCCAGCATGAACTTGTCGCCGATGGCACTGGGCGGACATTCGACAGGTACTACTGCGGCCGCAGTCATTTGATTATTTTGCTTGAATGTCGCGAGGTTTTTATCCAGGGCTGCGATGGCGCTGTTCAGTTCAGAAAGTTTGGCTTGTGTATCCAGATTTCCCTTATCGATAACGGCCATCATGCGCGCTTCACTGTTATCGAGGTTGGCTTTCAGCTCTTGGGCATTTAGCGGGGCAGGGCCTGCAACTTCGGGTTTGGAGGTAGTGCTGCAACCTGCACATACGGCGATGATGGCAACGGCCAGGGTATGTTTGAACATAGTCTTTGCTTCCCTTTCGATAGCGGTTCTTGTCTCAGTCTGCATCCTGTGGACTGCGGTTCTTTACCGCAATGAAGGTGGCCCGCTTGGGTGCCGGATATCCCTCTACTGTAAGATTGACGTCCTTGGGATCCAGGTAATCCACAAGCGATTCATTTTGCATCCATGGGGTACTGCGCTGCTCCGCAAGGGAGGTGACATCCACATTCACACAGCGCACATCGGTAAAGTCACATTTCTCAAGCCACAGCTTAAGTGCATCAATTGATGGTAAAAACCATACATTATTCATCTTGCCATATCTATCTTGGGGCACCAGAACCGTGTCTTTATCACCATCTACCACCAGGGTTTCCAACACAAGTTCACCACCCATTCGCAATTGATCCCTAAGTTGTAACAAGTGATCGATGGGGGAGCGTCTGTGATAAAGCACGCCCATAGAGAACACAGTATCGAACGCATCCAGCGGCGGCAGTTCCTCTATGCCCAGTGGCAATAGGTGCACTGGCAGCTCGGTATCTATCAGGCGCTTAATGGCTTCAAACTGGCACAGAAACAGTGCAGATGGGTCTATTCCCACCACCCGTTTGGCTCCCGCACCCAGCATGCGCCACATGTGATAGCCGCTGCCACATCCCACATCCAATACCGTGCGATTGGTCAGCGGGCTTAAGTGGGGGGAAACCCTGTCCCATTTCCAGTCGCTGCGCCACTCGGTATCAATATGAATCCCATGTACATGGAACGGCCCCTTGCGCCATGGTTGCAGTATTTTCAGCAGGTTTTCGAGTTTCTCGGTTTGTCCGCTGTCAAGTTGCAGCCCATCGCCAATCGTCACGCTGTCTTTCAAGTCAAGGAACTCAGGGGCCGGATAGTGCAGCTTTGCCAGCACCTTCTCCCATTTGGGCAGGTTTCCATGTTTATGTTGGCGTTGCCATTCACCCAGAATTGCGGGCAAAGACTCAAGCCAGTGTTGCAATTGAGTATCGGCGATTTGGCGATAAAAGCTTGAGAAACTGATCACTTGATAGCCACCATAGATGCAAAATTAAAACATTGGAACCAAAGGTCAGCCTGGGTGAAGCCGGCTTGGTTCAGTCGGGTTTTGTGCTGTTCCAGCGTGTCGGGGATCAGTACATTCTCAATGGCGCTGCGTTTTTGACTGATTTCCAGTTCGCTATAACCATTTGCCCGTTTGAAATCGAGATGCAGCGAGTCCAGTAATGCCTGGACATCGACGCCGTCAAATTTGAGTTTTTCAGACAGCAGCAGGATACCGCCGGGGTTAAGTCCCTGATAGATGCGTGCCAGCAGGGTGTCTCTGTCGTCTGGCGGCAAAAACTGCAGGGTAAAGTTGAGCACCACCAGAGAGGCATTTTCAAACGTTTGATCTCGAATATCAGCCAGCTGAAAGAAAACTTTGGTGTCGCTCACGTAAGCGGAGAGGTTTTCTTCAGCCCGTACCAACATAGGCTCGCTGTTATCGATGGCAAAAATGCGCGCATTGCGACCTTCGATTTTGCGGCGGATGGCAAGAGTCGCGGCTCCCAGAGAACAGCCCAGATCATAAACATTGGAGCCTGGCGTGACGCAGCGGTCAGCAATTTCACCAATCGTGTTAATGATTTGCGTGTAACCGGGCACTGAGCGGCGGATCATGTCGCCAAATACACCGGCAACGCGACTGTCAAACTGGAAGTTACCCTGATGCTCGCCTGGCTCGGCGAACAGTGTGTCCTGTTGATTGGTCATGGGATTCTTATCTCACAATATAGCCTTGTATTTTAACGAAACGCTTTTCTGACCAGCAAGGGCACACTGGCTATTTCGTGGAAATTTATGTCTAATATATCGTTAAGTAACATTCCCTTTACGCCTTATTGACCTTTTGGGTGTTCCCTTTGAAGCTTATTCTGAGACTGTTTTTTTTCCTTAGCCTCTTGTTGCCCTCTGTGCTTCATGCCAGTGAAAAGCCACTGGTGTTGGTGATGGGAGAAGACAGCTATCCATTTCAGTTCCTTGATGATGATGGCGAACCACAGGGATTACTGGTGGAGTTGTGGAAAGAGTGGTCGAGGGTCAATCGTCGTCCGGTGGTATTTGTCGGGAGGGTGTGGCGCGATTCGGTTGCCCAGTTGGAAGACGGGCGCGCCGATGTCCATTTGGGCATGGCTATCAATCCTGAACGCGAAGCCAGGTTTGCATTTGCAAACGCCATTTCTGACGTTAACACCTACGTCTACCTGCATAAGCAGTTGCAGGGACGTACAAAACTTGAAGAACTTCAACCCTTTCAAATCGGCATAGTACAGGGTTCTACCTTTGAGCAGGAGCTCAGTAGCCGCCAGCCCGGTCTGGTGTTTCGCTATTTCCCTACCCGCGATAGCCTCCTTGAAGCCGCATACCGGGGAGAGCTTGTTGCGTTTGCCGGGATGGAAGGCTACATGCGCGACCAGGCGTTGCAGCAGAAACTCGCGGCTGAGTTTCCCATTAATACACGGGTATTGGTTCGGGAGACCAAACTTCATCCAGCGGTCAGAAAGGGCAACAATGCGCTTATCCGGGAGATAAACGAAGGCTTTGCCAATGTCGCCGATGATTTTATTCGCAAGCTAGAGCGTCGCTGGCTGGGGTATCAGCGTCAGCAAAGTGGTCTCGCCATTGCCATGCAACTGGGGGTTGAGCCCTTTGTAGACCTGGGGGGCGATGGTCAGCCCCACGGCCTCTACGTTGATATCTGGCGGCTGTGGTCAGAAAAAACCGGGATCCCCATTAACTTCATCCCCGGCGATATGAATGGCAGTCTGGAGGATGTGCGTTCGGGGCGTGCCGATGTGCATATCGGCTATCCGGAGAGTGACGATATGAATACCGGGCTCTACCGCGCCTGGCATATGTACACCATCAAGAGCCGTTTATTTTTGTACGGCGATCAAAGTCATGACCTGGATGCCCTAAAGGGCAAACGTCTTGGGGTATTTCCGACTGCACCTTATGTGGCAGCGCTCAAGGCTGCCTTACCCAACACCCAGATCCGTTTCTATCAGGGTATGGACGAAATGCTCACCGCTGTGCATCAGGGGGATATTGTCGGTTTTGTGGCGGCCGCCGCCTGGACCCAACATTACTTGTTGCTCAATCGCAGCTGGTCAGAATTTCATCAGGTGCCTTCCCTTGAGTTTGACACCGAAATTTATGCGCTGATCCGTCAGGGAGATCAGGGGCTTGCCAATCGTATTGCCTCTGGATTCAACATGATTGATTGGAAAGAGCTGGCGGACATTGAGCAAAAATGGATGCTCAACAGCCGCGACCATGTGTTTTTGAAAAGCAAAGAACACATAGAGCTCACGGATAACCAACGGCGCTATCTTGATGGACTTGGCACCTTGCGTATGGGGTTTCTTGAAAACTGGGGGCCCATGGAGTTTGTTGATGAGCAGGGTAACTTTGCCGGCGTTAATGCCGACATTGCCCAGATGATGGAAGCCATGTTGGGCATTGAAATTCAACCCGTGCCATTCAAGGAATGGAGCGATCTGATAAGCGCCCTGGCAAAAGGCAACATAGATTTAGCGGGCAGCGTGGCCAAAACCGCCGAGCGGGAAGGGCAAATGGGATACTCAGAACCCTACTGGCCCTCGGCCTGGGCTTTGGTTAGCCCACTGGAAAGCGTCACCGTATTCAACCTTGAACAGCTCGAAGGTCAGCGTTTGGCGGTTGTAGAGGGATACCAGATTATCAGCCGTTTGATGGCAGAATACCCCGGCATCAAGCTGGTATTGGTGCCGGACAGTCAATCCGGGTTGCAAACGGTTGCATCCGGTAAGGCCGATGTGTTCCTTGAAAAGGTGGTAACAGTCGCAAGCCAACTGGGCGCAGGCCAGTATCAGCAGCTGAAGATGTCGCTGCTGGCAGATTTTGCCGATCAGAAGAGCCACATAGCCGTATCAGCCAAACACTCGGAACTTCTGCCTTTTATCAATCGGGTCATTGCCAAACTGGACAAAGCCAGGGTGCAGGAAATCTATAGCCGGTGGGTGGACATTAAGCTCGACACCGGCTTGGTGCGTTATCAGCGCTATATGAAGGGCGTGGCGATAGCCTTGGCACTGCTGACACTCTTGGTGCTGGTCATTACCGTGATTAACCGGCGCCTTAAAGGCGAAATTCAGGCCAGAAAAGAGGCCGAATCGCGCATTGCCCATCTGGCGAGCCACGACCCGCTAACCGGGTTGCCAAACCGTATGTTGCTTGATGACCGTCTTAAACAGGCAACCTTGTTCCATTGCCGTGAGCAGAGTAAATTTGCACTGTTGTTTGTCGATCTGGATGGCTTTAAAGAAATCAACGATAGCGAGGGGCATGTCACAGGGGATGCGGCGCTGGTTAAGGTGGCGAACTTGCTGGACGAGGCTGTCAGAAAGTCCGACACAGTGGCGCGCTTCGGCGGCGATGAGTTTGTGGTATTGCTCAATAGAATTCACGACCTGGACAGCGTCTGTCAGGTGGCTGAAACCCTGATTGCCCGCATTGGCGAGCCGCTGAACATCGGCAAAAAGACCCTGAAACTGTCGGCCAGTATCGGTATCGCCATTTTCCCGTCCGATAGCGACAACCCCATAGGCCTGATGCAAAAAGCCGACAAAATGATGTATTTCGCCAAACAGGCGGGAGGTAATGGTTATCGCAGTGCCTGAGAGTGCGTTTTTTTTGCGCACTCGTCGCATTTTGCTGGCCTGGGCCTCTGGTCAATGACAAAAACATGCTGGATACTTCACCGACCAAAAGTGAAGTACTTTGGCTCAGGGCATTATTTCTCTATAATGCCCAGTCACAATTTTCAATCAGATTTCCGCCACACCGGTGCAGGAAAAAGGATAACTCTCAATGCGCAGTCATTATTGTGGAGACGTTAATAAGTCTCACGTCGGACAAGAAGTCACCCTCGTTGGCTGGGTAAACCGCAGCCGCGATTTGGGGGGTGTGATCTTTTTGGATCTTCGCGACCGCGAAGGTTTGGTTCAGGTAGTATATGACCCGGACTTGCCAGACGTGTTTGACGTAGCCAGCAGCCTGCGTGCCGAGTTCTGTGTTCAGGTGAAAGGTGTGGTTCGCCCACGTCCTGACAGCCAGGTGAACAGCCAGATGAAAACCGGTGAAATTGAGGTGCTGGGTAAAGCGCTCACCATCATCAATGCCGCCGACCCGCTGCCACTGAGCCTGGATAACCACCAGAACAACAGCGAAGAAGCCCGTCTGAAGTACCGCTATCTGGATCTGCGCCGTCCTGAAATGGCACAGCGTCTGATTTTCCGTGCCAAGGTCACCAGCTTTGTGCGTCGCTTTATGGATGGCAACGGCTTCCTCGACATTGAAACCCCTATCCTGACCAAGGCCACTCCGGAAGGTGCCCGCGACTATCTGGTGCCAAGCCGTACCTATAAAGGTCAGTTCTTCGCACTGCCACAGTCGCCACAGCTGTTCAAACAGCTGCTGATGATGTCAGGTTTTGACCGTTACTATCAAATCGTCAAGTGTTTCCGCGACGAAGACCTGCGCGCCGACCGTCAGCCTGAATTCACCCAAATCGATATCGAAACCTCGTTCATGACCTCAGATCAGGTGATGGAAACCACCGAGCGTATGATCCGTAACCTGTTCCTCGAGCTGATGAACGTGGATCTGGGTGATTTCCCGAAAATGACCTGGGATGAAGCCATGCGCCGCTTTGGCTCCGACAAACCTGATCTACGTAACCCGCTGGAACTGGTTGATGTAGCCGATCTGCTTAAAGCCGTTGAGTTTGCGGTATTCTCCGGCCCTGCCAACGATGAAGAAGGCCGCGTTGCTGCCCTGCGTATCCCCGGCGGCGCCGAGCTGTCACGCAAGCAAATCGACGACTACACCAAGTTTGTAGGAATCTACGGTGCCCGCGGTCTGGCCTGGATGAAGGTCAACAACCTGGCTGCTGGCGTTGAAGGCATTCAGTCACCTGTGGCTAAGTTCCTGAATGAAGACATCATCAAGGAAATCATTGCCCGCACCAAGGCTGCCGATGGCGATATCATCTTCTTCGGTGCTGACAAGGCCAACGTGGTTGCCGAGTCCATGGGCGCCCTGCGTCTGAAAGCCGGCGAAGACTTCAAACTGCTCGAAGGTGAGTGGCGCCCACTGTGGGTGGTTGACTTCCCGATGTTCGAAAAGGCCGATGGCCGTTTCTACGCAGTTCACCATCCCTTTACCGCGCCGCGCGGCGTCACTGCTGCCGAGCTTGAAGCGAGCCCAGGCAAGGCCGTGTCCGATGCCTACGACATGGTACTCAACGGCGTTGAGCTGGGCGGCGGCTCTGTGCGTATCCACAATGGCGACATGCAGTCTACCGTGTTCCGTATCCTTGGCATCGACGATGAAGAAGCCAAAGAAAAGTTCGGCTTCCTGCTGGACGCACTGCGTTTCGGTACCCCACCACACGCGGGTCTGGCCTTTGGTCTGGACCGTCTGGTGATGCTGATGACCGGCGCCAGCTCCATCCGTGATGTGATGGCCTTCCCCAAGACCACCACGGCGGCCTGTCCGCTCACCAACGCGCCGGGACATGCCAACCCCGACCAACTGGTGGAACTGGGCATTGCGGTTCTGCCGAAAGAGCCGAAACAAGACTGATAGAGTCACAAACAAACCGGGGCGCATGCCTCGGTCTGTTTTTACGGCCACTGCATTTTCCCCGGACGCTGTTTTTCGTTAGTCTGGACACTGGTCATCTATCCGCATTTCAAGGAGATTTCTATGGCAGGTCACAGCAAGTGGGCCAACATCAGGCACCGTAAAGCCGCCCAGGATGCCAAGCGCGGCAAACTCTTTACCAAACTCATTCGCGAGCTGGTTGTCTCCGCCCGTGAGGGTGGTTCAGATGCCGATGCCAACCCCCGTCTGCGTGCTGCCATCGATAAAGCCCTGTCTGCCAATATGACCCGTGACACTGTGGAACGCGCGGTTAAACGCGGCTCGGGTGAACTTGATGGCGACAACCTGGAAACCCTCATCTACGAAGGCTACGGCCCCGGCGGCACTGCTGTGATGGTCGAGTGCATGACGGATAATCGCAACCGGGCGGTGACCGGGGTGCGCAATGCCTTCAATAAGTCCGGCGGCAACCTGGGCACAGATGGCTCGGTGGCGTATCTCTTTACCAAACGTGGGGTGATAAGTTTCGAGGCCGGCACAGATGAAGACGCCATGATGGAAGCTGCGCTCGATGCCGGCGCCGATGATGTCATCATCAATGATGATGGCAGTGCCGATGTGTACACTACGCCTGAGGACTTTGGCGCCGTGAAAGATGCCCTCGATGGCACCGGTTTTTCCTCGGTGAACGCCGAAGTGACCATGGTGCCATCCACACGGGCCGTGCTTGATGCCGAAACCGCTCCCAAATTCCTGCGGCTTATCGATCAGCTTGAAGATCATGATGATGTGCAGGAGGTTTACCATAACGCCGACATCCCCGATGAGGTGATGGAGACGCTGGAATAATCCATGGCCATTATTTTAGGAGTCGACCCGGGCTCACGCATCACAGGTTATGGGGTTATCCAGTGTCAGGGCAGGCATCAGCTCTATCTTGGCAGCGGTTGTATTCGTACTTCATCGGATGAACTGCCCGACAGGCTTAAGCAGATTTTTGATGGTCTGCAGGAAATTATCCGTCAGTACCAGCCGAGCCAGTTTGCCATCGAGCGGGTCTTTATGGCCAAGAATGCCGACTCGGCATTGAAGCTAGGCCAGGCGAGGGGCGCTGCCATAGTCGCCGCCACAGTGGCAGGTTTGCCGGTGGCGGAATACAGCGCCACCCAGATTAAAAATGCCGTGGTGGGCACAGGCCGGGCACAAAAGGCTCAGGTGCAGCACATGGTGCAGCAGATGCTGAAACTCCCCGCAGCGCCCCAGGCCGACGCGGCAGATGCACTGGCGGTTGCCATGTGTCATTATCACACCCATCAAAGTCTGGTGGCCCTCGGTGGGCGCGCCAGTGTCAGAACATACGGAAGATACAGATGATAGGTCGTTTAAAGGGCATTTTGGTTGAGAAACACGCCCCAGAGGTATTGATAGATGTGGGCGGTGTTGGCTATGAGCTGCAAATGCCGCTGACCTCCTTTTACGAGCTGCCACTGCCTGGCGCCGAGGTCATTGTTTATACCCATTTTGTGGTCCGTGAAGATGCTCAGCTTTTGTATGGATTTATCCATAAAGAAGAGCGCTCACTGTTTCGTTTGCTGATCAAGGCCAATGGTGTTGGCCCCAAGCTCGCGCTCACTATTCTGTCGGGCATGACCGCCAAAGAGTTTATTGGTTGCCTGGAACGTGACGATATCGCGACCCTGATTAAGCTGCCCGGTGTGGGTAAAAAGACTGCCGAACGTCTGCTGGTTGAGATGCGCGACAAACTCAAGAGCCTGATGGAAGCCTCCATGGGCGCTGAGCGAGAGTTTGTGCTTAAGAGCAACTTCACACCGGCGCCGGTGGCTGCCACTGTGGAAGAAGATGCCATAGCCGCGCTCTTGTCATTGGGCTACAAACCGCAGCAGGCAAGCAAAGCCGTATCCAGTGCCTTCCAGGAGGGCATGGATCCCGAGCAGCTTATCAAGGCTGCACTTAAGTCCATGCTCTAAGGTGAAAGGGGAATACCATGATTGAAGCCGACCGGCTTATTCAGCCCCAGGATCTGGGTCAGGAAGATGTGATTGACCGCGCCATGCGGCCAAAATTACTCGACGAATACACGGGGCAGGACGATACCCGCGCCCAGCTTAAAGTCTTTATTGAGGCGGCTAAAAAGCGCGGCGAAGCCCTGGATCATATGCTTATCTACGGCCCACCAGGCCTGGGTAAAACCACCCTGGCCAATATCGTTGCCAACGAAATGGGGGTGAACATCAAGTCCACCTCCGGGCCTGTGCTGGAAAAGGCAGGCGATTTGGCGGCCCTGCTCACCAATCTTGAAGAAGGTGACGTGCTCTTTATCGATGAAATCCACCGCTTAAGCCCTGTGGTGGAGGAAATCCTCTATCCGGCGATGGAAGACTATCAGCTGGATATCATGATAGGTGAGGGGCCCGCTGCACGCTCTATCAAGCTGGATTTGCCGCCTTTTACCCTGGTGGGCGCAACAACCCGAGCAGGTTCACTCACATCACCGCTGCGGGCCCGTTTCGGCATTCCGCTGCGGCTTGAGTTTTACAATGTCCGTGACCTGTCATCCATTGTGGCGCGCTCCGCCAAGGTGATGGATGTGCCCATGGATGAAGGTGGCGCCGAAGAGATTGCCCGCCGCAGCCGCGGTACTCCCCGTATCGCCAACCGGCTGCTTCGCCGGGTGCGGGACTTTGCTGAAGTGAAGCATGATGGCGCAATCAGCCGTGCGGTGGCTCAGTCAGCACTGGATTTATTGGATGTGGACAGCGAAGGCTTTGATTACATGGACCGCAAGCTGCTGCTGGCGATTATCGACAAGTTTATGGGAGGACCTGTGGGTCTGGATAACCTTGCCGCCGCCATCGGTGAGGAACGTGAAACCATAGAAGATGTGCTTGAGCCATTTCTTATTCAGCAGGGGTTTGTGCAGCGCACACCAAGGGGGCGGATTGCCACGGCCCGTGCCTACAGCCATTTTGACCTTATCAAACCAGATTGACTAAATCCGCTAAACCACTGCTTAAAAAAGAGACCCCTGGGGTCTCTTTTTTTATGGGACAAGGGTTTATGTCCTTCGCTATTCGTTAACAGACTCGGTGAGTTTCATTATCAAATTCATCCATTGGGTAGATTTAATCGATATGGGTCACAGAAAAAGTGTGATGCACGTCACAAAATAAGCTCTTTGCATTGTTAACGGACAGGTGGACGGTTTGCTGGTGTCATGAGCGCTTGTGACAGACTGTAACTGCATATTTGAATAAATATTCAGTAATAAACAAAAACAAAACATAATGACATACAAAAATGACAACATAAACGAACATAAGTGTTTCATTGGAAATGGAATGTTAATAGTTTGAGGGTTTGACGATTCTCTGCTGCTTGGCGAGTATCGGGTCTGCGCCAAATTCAAAATCTTACAGGCGCAGTCAAAATAAGCAGGGAGTTAAATCATGTTAAAAACCACGAGAATCGCCTGGGCGGTCAATTGTGTTCTGTTGGCTACCAGTGCTTCTGCTGTCGTGTCCAGTCAGGCGTTTGCCGAAGAAGCTCAAGCCAAAGACGTAGAGCGTATCGCAGTAACAGGTTCACGTATCCAGCGCCAGGATATGGAAACTGCTTCTCCTGTCACAGTGATCAGTGCCGATGCCATTCGCGCTGAAGGCTTCACCTCTGTTGACCAAATGCTGCAGGCTCAAACCTCCATGGCGGGTGCCGCTGTGGGTTCAAGCACCAACAACGGTGCAGATGGTGTAGCGCAGGTTGACCTGCGTGGTATGGGCGCTGAGCGTACTCTGGTACTGCTGAACGGTCGCCGCATGGTGAACTCAGGTTCAGGCGCTGACAGCGCTGTGGATTTGAACTCTATCCCGGTTGCCATGATTGCCCGTGTAGAAATCCTGAAAGACGGTGCATCTGCAGTGTATGGCTCTGACGCCATCGCCGGTGTGGTGAACATCATCACCAAGAAAGATTTTGAAGGCTTCCAGTTCGACTTTAACGGCAGCGGCACCGACAAGGGTGACGGCGAAAGTGGCGAACTGAGCATGCTCTACGGTTTCAACACCGATAACGGTGGCAACTACACCTTTGGTGCGGCTTACTCTGAGCGCCGTGGTGTTATCCAGGCCGATCGTGACTGGACCGAGGCAGGTTACAGCTCATTCATTCCTACCGGCTCTCTGGAAGGTATGGTGAAAGACGCCAACGGTAATTGGGTTGACCGTAACACAGGTTATGACTTCACCCAGGACAGCTGGTATCAGACCCCAGCCAAGCGTTACAGCCTGTTTGCCAACATGACTCAGGAACTGGGTGACGATCTGCTGCTGACCGGTGACATCCTGTATACCAAGCGTAAATCTGATCAGCAAATGGCCGCTCAGCCAGCCGACATCATGCTGGGCGTATGTGGTGAAGAGGGTATCGATGCTGCACGTTGCATCACTCTGGATGGCGACATGATTGCTGCCGGTATCGCTCCTGATGACACTGGCCGTGTAAACTACCGTCGCCGTACCACCGATGTGGGTCCACGTATCTACAATCAGGACACCGACACTCTGCGCGCCTCTCTGGGCCTGCAAGGTTCTC
Source organism: Shewanella amazonensis SB2B (assembly GCF_000015245.1). Taxonomy (NCBI): domain Bacteria; kingdom Pseudomonadati; phylum Pseudomonadota; class Gammaproteobacteria; order Alteromonadales; family Shewanellaceae; genus Shewanella; species Shewanella amazonensis. Next base: position 2,238,748 of record NC_008700.1, on the reverse strand, counting down.
TGGACATCAACACAGGCATGACCTGGGACCTGTCTTACACCTATGGTAAGAACAAGGCCGAGACCTGGGTTGAAAACTCTATCAATGCCGTGAAGATGGAAAACTCCGTCTATAACAACCTGGACTCATGGCTCAGCGGTCAGCCTCTGACTCAGGACATCATCAACGACATCGGTTTCACCGAGCGTAACGATGGCGGTAACGAGCAGCACGTGGTTGCCGGCGTACTGAGCGGTGAACTGTTTGATTTGAGTGCAGGTGCAGTTGGTTTTGCAATCGGTGCTGAATACCGTTACGACAGTGGCTACTACAATCCTGATCCTGTGATTGTGGCCGGTGAGGGTACTGCGGCTCAGCAAGACCCAACTGATGGTAACTACGATGTATTCTCCATCTATCAGGAAGTCAGCGTGCCTTTCACCGAGAAACTGACCGGTGAATTCGCCCTGCGTTTCGATGACTACTCTACCTTCGGTAAAGCCTCGACCTGGAAAGTGGGTCTGACCTATGAAGCCACTGACGATCTGATGCTGCGTACCGTAGCTGCTACCGGTTTCCGTGCACCTAACGTTGCCGAGCTGTTTGGTGGTAACACAGGTTCTTACGATTATCTGGACGATCCATGGGGTAACGAGCAAGATCCTCAAATTCTGGTGAACTACACCTCAGATCCTGATCTGAAGCCAGAAGAGTCTGAGTCTTACACTGCCGGTCTGGTGTACTCTCCAAGCTACATCGACGGTCTGTCTCTGACCCTCGATTACTGGCGTTTCCGTGTGACCAACGCCATTACCCGTCTGGATGCCCAGAAGGGTCTGGTTGACTGTCATGCCGGTATTCTGAGCGCCTGTGAAACCTTCAAGATCACCGATGAAGGCGATCTGTCGAACTTCACCAACCCGCTGACCAACGTGGGTAGCCAGAACACCAGTGGTATCGACTTCAACCTGGCCTACAACTTCGAAGCTCTGAATCTGGACTGGAAGATCAATAACGATCTGACCTACCTGCTGGAATTCGAACAGGACAACGTAGCCTACGAAGGCACCAGCGATGGTAACTTCGGTGGTTATGCCAAGGTGCGCAACAACTTCAGCATCCAGGCCGGTCAGGCCGACTGGAGCCTGATGTACTACAACCGTTTCATCGGCGAAACCGAGTGGTTGGGTGACCGTGATGAAACTGTAGACTCAGTGCTGTACCACAACGTGGTTGCCACTTACTTCATCAACGACGGCGTGACCGTATCTCTGGGTGTGAAGAACCTCACTGATGAAGAGCCATCCTACGTGCCTAACGGCAGCGACGGCGGTACCATTCCTGAAGTATTTGACACCATCGGTCGTCAAATCTACGGTGGTCTGACGATGAAGTTCTGATAACTATCAGACACTTTAACGCAGAAACAAAAAAGCGCCCCATGGGCGCTTTTTTATTACGGGAGTCAAAGCCTCACTCAGTCAGCGTCGCTCCGGTAAAATCAGCCAAGGCCTTGCATGGCAGATTTCATCTGGATGAGTTCAATCTTGTAACCATCGGGGTCTTCAACGAAGGCGATTTCCGTAGTGCCACCGGCAACAGGACCAGGCGCGCGGGTAACTTTACCGCCGGCCTTGGCGATGTCTTCGCAGGCCTTGTAAATATCTGCTTTACCGATGGCGATATGGCCAAAGCCAGTGCCAAGTTCGTACTTGTCGGTATCCCAGTTCCAGGTCAGCTCAATGACGGCCGCGCCCTTGGCTTCTTCGCCATAGCCCACAAAAGCCAGTGAATAACGATACTCAGGATTTTCTGAGGTGCGAAGCAGCGTCATGCCCAGCACCTCAGTGTAGAAGGCGATGGATTTCTCAAGATTGGCAACCCGAACCATGGTATGAAGAATTTGAGACATTTGGGGTTCCTTTAACGGCATTAAGATGGCGGCCAGTATAGCAAAAACGTACTGCTTACAGGGAACAAAAGGAGAAATCTGAAGCAACTCACAGTTTGACAGTGTGGTGTTGGCTAAAGCCACAATGGCATCGGATAATGCCGTATAAGTTCACCAAAGGAGAAGAAGATGAAAACTGAACTGAAAATGGCTGTGGGCACTGTAGCTGTGATTGGATTGTTCTTCGCTGCATTTGCAACCTCCATGTTTTAAGCCGATTTATACGAAAAACGCCGCAACTGGCAACAGTTTGCGGCGTTTTTCATTTGTGGTTTCCAGGTTACTCGTCCGGGTAAACCTTATCCTTGAATTCGCATAAATCTTCGATGATGCAGGAACCACAGCGCGGTTTGCGGGCAAGGCAGGTATAGCGGCCGTGGAGGATAAACCAGTGGTGCACATCCACTTTAAACTCCGCCGGCACCACCTTGAGCATCCGCTCTTCTACCTCGACCACGTTCTTGCCGGGAGCAAACCTGGTGCGGTTTGCCATACGGAAAATATGGGTGTCCACGGCAATGGTAGGCCAGCCGAAGGCGGTGTTAAGTACCACGTTGGCGGTCTTGCGGCCAACGCCGGGCAGGGCTTCCAGCGCTTCTCTGTCTTCCGGCACTTCGCCGCCGTGTTTATCCAGCAGAATTTGCGATAGCTTCACCACGTTGATGGCTTTGTTATTAAAAAGCCCGATGGTTTTGATGTATTCCTTAAGTCCCTCGACACCAAGGTCAACAATGGCTTGTGGGGTATTGGCCACCGGAAACAGCTTGTCGGTGGCCTTATTCACGCTGACATCGGTGGCCTGGGCCGACAGGGTGACAGCCACAAGCAATTCAAAGGGGGAGGAAAAATTAAGCTCAGTCTCTGGCTTGGGGTTATTGGCTCTAAGCCGGGTTAAAATTTCCACTCGCTTTTGGTTATTCACGGAATCTTTTACCTTACTCAGTCTGCTGTATTCAGCCTACTTTGGTGATCCTGGCTCGGGTGATGGCGGGAGCGGCTTCAGGTGTTGGCTTTTTCGCTTCCAGGCGCTTGTCGATAACGTTTTTACCGGCAATCAGGAGTCCCATGGCGATAAAGGCGCCGGGGGGCAGCATGGCCAGCAGGAAGCTGTTATCCACATGCCACAGCTCAATACGAAGGGATGCGGCCCAGTCGCCGAGCAGCTGGTCGGCGCCATCAAACAAGGTGCCCTGACCGAGAATTTCCCTTACTGCACCGAGCACAGCAAGCACGGCGGTAAATCCAGTCCCCATCATCAGGCCATCGAAGGCGGCGGCGCCGACGCTGTTGCGGGATGCAAAGGCTTCGGCGCGGCCGATGATGACGCAGTTGGTCACAATCAGCGGCAGGAATATCCCCAGCGACAGGTAAAGGCCGTAGGCATAGGCGTTGATAACAAGCTGAACTACTGTAACCAGCGCAGCGATGATCATCACAAACACAGGAATGCGAATTTCCTTGGGTACAAATTCACGTACCAGAGAGACGAGCACGTTGGAGCCAATCAACACGGCAACAGTGGCAAGACCAAGTCCAAGGGCATTGGTCAGGGTGGCTGTGACGGCAAGGAGTGGACAAAGCCCCAAAAGCTGCACCAGCCCCGGGTTATTTTTCCACAGCCCTTGCCAGGCAATTTCTTTGTAGTTACTCATCTGCATTGGCTCCGTTATCACAGCCCAGCGGCCGATTAAACCACTCGGCCTGATTGGCACTGACGAAGATCAGGGTACGGCTCACTGCCTTGAGGTAGGCTCTGGGGGTAATGGTGGCACCCGTGAACTGATCAAAGTCACCGCCGTCCTTTTTCACCTTCCAGCGGTCATTAGCCTTGTCAGAAAACACCTTATCGTTAAACGACAGTACCCAGTTGGATTTACGCAGCTCAATCTTATCGCCAAGCCCCGGTGTTTCCTGATGGGTGAGGGTGCGGACACCAAGCACCTTACCCTTAAGATCTACCCCTATGATAAGGCGAATGTTGCCGTTATACCCATCGGGAGCAATGGTTTCTATGGCCAGCGCCACGGGCTCATTGGCGCTGCTTGCAAGGTAAACCGGCATGGGCTCGTCTGTGCCCAAAGCGTCGGCATTGTGAACGAGAATACAGCTTCCACCGAGGTCGTTGTCGTGAATTTCATCGGGTACTATCTGGTGCAGTATTCGAGTCAGCTCAAGACGTTGCTGCTCGGCAATCTTGTCTTTGGTAGCCTCGTTCACCAGCGCAACCGCTGCGGTACAGATAAGCGCAAAACCGCTTAAGAGGAGTCCGTTTTTGATGATGGATTTTTGCATCGCCAGGTCCTACAGGCTGCCACGGTGGCCATAGGCCCGTGGCTTGATGTAATAGTCGATTAGTGGAGCGCAGAGGTTAGCCAGCAATACCGCGAACGCCACACCATCGGGGTAACCACCAAAGGTGCGAATAAGATAAATCAGCACCCCTATCATGGCCCCAAAGAGCAGCCGCCCGCGAGGACTGGTGGCTGCGGTAACCGGGTCGGTGGCGATAAAAAAGGCAGCCAGCATGGTAGCGCCGCTGAAGAGGTTAAACAGGGGGCTGGCGTGGGTGTCTGGCGAGGCGCCAAAGCCAAAGAGACTGCACACAAAAAGGGCGCCGATGAGCCCACCGCTGATGTGCCAGCGGATGGTCTTGGTGGCGAGCAAAAACAAACCGCCACACAGATAAGCGAGGTTCACCCAGAACCAGCCTTCACCGGTGCTGCCGCCACCGAAGATGGCGCGTTTCAGACTTTCATCTGCGGTAAGCCCCATGGAAAGATCGGTTTTCAAGGTGTCCAGTGGTGTCGCCATGGAGACGCCATCAATTCCCAGCGCAAAATCTGCTGCGCCCTGGGCTGAAAAAATCACGTCAATGGCATCCAGGATACCAGCACTGCTTTGTGCCAGGGTACTGGGGGCAGCCCAGGTCGTCATCAGAACCGGGAAAGACACCAGAAGCAATACATAGGCGGCCATAGCAGGGTTAAAGAGGTTTTGCCCCAAACCGCCATAAAGCTGTTTGACCATCACGATGGCGAATACCGTGCCTATGACTACCAAATACCAGGGTGCCAGCGGTGGAATGGCGACACCAATCAGGAGAGCGGTCAGCACAGCACTCTGATCCATCAAGGTAGGTGATATCGGGCGGTTTCTAAGCTTCAATACCAGTGCCTCGGCGGCAAGTGCCGTCGCGATGGCAACACACACCTGAATAAAGGTGCCCCAACCAAAGAAATAGCATTGCACGGCAAGGCCAGGTAAGGCGGCAAGAATGACGCGCTGCATCACAGCCGAGGTTTGGCTGTCTTTGCGGACATGGGGTGAGGATGCAATCTTGAACGCCATGATTATTCATGCTCCTTGGCGGCTTTTTTTGCCTTGGCTTTGGCGACAGCCGCAGCAATACGGGCTTTTTTGAGCGTATCGGCATCGGTTGGTGGAACCTCTGAAGCAGCAGTGTTTGCGCTGTCTGCGATGTGAACACCTTGCTCTGGTATTTGGTTTGCTGCAGGCGGCATGGCCGTGGCCATGTCGGTTAAGGTACTTTTCTCTGGTGCCTGAATGTCAGTCTCAAGTTCATCGGCGTCGGCCGCTTGAGACGTTTCAGATTGAATGTGTTCAGCCACAGCTGGATCCGGCTGTGCCTCTTCACGTCTGGCCGCAGCCTTTGCCTTGGCTTTGGCAACCGCAGCGGCCACTCTGGCGGCTTTGTTGTCAGGCTTATCGTCTCCCCTGGTCTCAGGAAGACTTTCATCTGTTTGTACGAGGCTTGCCTCACTGCGATTCTTTTCAGGAATAGCGGCCATATCCTCTGGGAATGGGCTGTCAGAAGCACTTGCCGCCAACTTCTTCGCCTTGGCTTTGGCAACCGCTGCGGCAACTCTTGCTGATTTGTCATCCGCTGGGGCTGATTCTGCCTCCCCGGTCGCTGGTGCGGACGGTTCTGCCACAGCCAAGCCGCTTTCATCCGTATTCCGGGCAGACTTTTTGGCTTTCGCTTTGGCGATGGCGGCTGCCACAGCAGCTCGCTTGGGATCCTGCTCCTGCGCCTGTGATTCAGGTGGCTGTACTGCTGATGCCTGAACTTTTGGCTCCTGTAAGGAGGATACCTGGCGATTACCGTTAGCGGTGTCTGTAGCCGCTGTATTGCTGTTTGCCGCCTGCGCTGCCTTTTTTGCCTTGGCGCGGGCAATCGCTGCGGCAACAGCGGCCTTTTTCGGATCTTCACTGCTTGCGGGCGTTGACTCCTGCTCAGGCGTCGTCTCGATAGACAGGTCTGAAGCAGCATCGGTCACAGTGCTGCCCGCTGTATCGGGGGACTTGGCTGCTTCCTGTTGGGCTGTCTTTTTGGCTTTGGCTCTGGCGATGGCGGCAGCAACCCCGGCTTTTGGATCCGCCGCTGAAGCTTGAGCCCCCTCTGGTGAGGCAGCGACCGGAGCGGCATTTTGTTCCTGGGCGGCTTTTTTGGCCTGTACCCGGGCGAGGGCGGCAGCGATGGCGTCTTTTTCTCCACCGGCCATGGCCGCTTTACGTTTTTCCGCCGCCTCTTTTGCCTTGGCTTCACGGGCCGCTTTTTCTTCTTCAAGGCGGGTAATGCGCGCTTCAAATCGCACCTTGGCACGCTCAGCACTGGCTTTTTCTTCCGCCTGCTGGCGAATGGCGGCTTTGGCCACCCGATAATACTCTACCAGCGGGATATCGCTGGGGCAGACATAAGTGCAACATCCGCACTCGATACAGTCTTTAAGGTTATAGCTTTGTGCCTTGTCGTATTCTTCCGCCTTGGCGTGCCAAAAGAGTTGCTGCGGCAGCAAGGACGCAGGGCAGGCAACGGCACATTCGCCGCAGCGAATGCAGGGTTTTTCAGGCGGCATCTCGGTGATTTCGAGGCCGTTGGGCAGCAGCAGACAATTGCTGCCTTTCAAAATCGGTACCTGGGTATTGGCCAGGGTATATCCCATCATGGGGCCACCCATGATGATTTTTTGGGCCTCTGCTTCACGAAAATCACAGTGGCGGAGGACATCCTCTACCTTGCTGCCTATTAAAGTCCAGTAGTTCCCGGGTTTGGTTACTGCATTGCCGGTGACAGTGACGACTCTTTCTATCAGTGGCTTACCTTCGATGACGGCATCCCGGATTGCAAACAGGGTACCGACGTTGTGCACCAGGATACCGAGCTGCGCAGGAATAGCGCCGGAGGGCACTTCCTGGCCAGTCACTATCTGAATGAGCTGCTTTTCACCGCCTGAAGGGTATTTGGTCGGGATAACAGTGACCCTGACAAGTCCTGCCGGTAACTGGCTGCGATTGACGGCAGCCTGCATGGCTTCAGCGGCTTCGGGCTTGTTGTCTTCGATGGCGATGATAATGCGTTTGGGTGCAAGGATACGGTGCACTATACCGATACCAGCGACTATCCCATCGGCGTGCTCGCGCATAAGGCGATCGTCAGCGGTAATGTAGGGTTCACATTCAACGCCATTGACTATCACCAGCTCAATTTCGCTCGCCGGACTTAATTTAATGTGGCTTGGAAACGCAGCGCCGCCCATACCGGCGATGCCGGCATCCTGTATCCTTTTGACCATTTGGGCAGGGGTCAACGCATCCAAAGCCGCGCTTTGGAGTTCACACCATTTGTCCTGGCCATCGGCTTCCAATGCCAGGGTCAGTATGGGCAGCGCAGAGGCATGGTTGCTCGGGCGTGATTCAATGGCTTTGACGCGGCCTGAGGTGGGGGCATGTACCGGTAGATAGCCAACTCCCTGGCCCTGAGTCAGCATCTGCCCTTTAAGTACAGTATCTCCCACTTTTACGGCGAGAATGGCCTGTTCACCGACCTGAGGCAGGGGTACCAGGTACTCATCAAACAGTGGCAGTGTGGCGATAGCGGTGCCATTGGAGACGGATTTCATCTCGGGTGGGTGAATGCCACCGGGTGAGCGCCACAGCGTACCTTTATCCAATTGTTCCAAAAGCGTCAGCACTGTTTGTCCTCTTCGAGCTGCATCACGGGAATGGCACTCAGTTTCCAATTCCAGGTCTTGATGTCCTGAGTGACAGGGAGCATGTCGATGCAATCGACAGGGCAGGGCTCGACACAGAGATCGCAGCCGGTGCAGTCCTGGGTAATGACGGTGTGCATCAGCTTACCGGCGCCGACGATGGCATCCACGGGACACGCCTGAATACACTTGGTACAGCCGATACACTCGTCTTCACGAATGTAGGCAACTTTTTTGACTTGCTGCTCAGTGGTGGCAGACAGTGGCTGAGGTTCAACGCCCATTAGCTCAGCAATCTTTTCCATGGTGGCTGTACCACCGGGGGGGCATTTGTTGATTTGGTCGCCGCCAGCGATGGCTTCGGCGTAAGGGCGGCAACCGGGATAGCCACACTGACCGCACTGAGTTTGCGGCAAGAGGGACTCGACCTGGTCCACCAGCGGATCGCCTTCTACTCTGAATTTGACGGCAGCAAAGCCCAATATGGCACCAAATACCAATGCCAGCAGGCCCAGTAATACAACCGCTATCATGACTGCTGACATTATTTCACCAAACCGGTAAAGCCCATAAAGGCCAGAGACATAAGGCCAGCGGTGATCATGGCAATGGCGCCACCCCGAAAAGGCATGGGCACATCAGCTGCAGCAAGGCGTTCACGCATGGCTGAGAAGAGAATGAGCACCAAAGAGAATCCCACTGCGGCGCCAAAGCCATAGATGGCTGACTCCAGAAAATCGTGCTGCTCGTTCACATTGAGCAGCGCCACACCGAGAACGGCGCAGTTGGTGGTGATAAGCGGCAGGTAAATACCCAGCGCACGGTGCAGACTGGCACTGGTTTTTTGTACCAGCATTTCGGTGAATTGCACCACAACAGCGATCACCAGAATAAAACTCATGGTGCGCAGATAGGTCAAATCAAACGGTGCCAGCAGGTACTGGTTTACCAGGAAACTGAGAACGGAGGCCAGGGTCAACACAAAGGTGGTCGCCATCGACATGCCGATGGCAGACTCAAGCTTGCCTGACACCCCCATAAAGGGGCAAAGTCCGAGAAATTTTACCAAAACGAAGTTGTTGACCAGCACAGTACCGATCAACAACAGGAGATATTCACTCATCGCAAAAAAGCATTAGCGGTCGGTGCCGGTATTATCGGCTTTTTGAGTCTCATTAACAACATATCAAATGCAGGGTTAACTCTGGCGGGTGAGTTTCTCGTCAAGCAAGTCTTTGCTGCCGGCAGGTTCTGGTTTGGCAATGTAGAAACCTTGCAAACCATCCACCATGAGCTTCTCTAACGTCAGCTTTTCTTCCTGACGTTCTACACCGCAGGCAATGACCCTGACACCGATACGTCTGGCAATGTCTATCATCATGCGCACAAAAAACTTGTTATTGGCGTCTTGATCGATGGCTTCGCTGTAGGTGGCGTCGAGCTTGATATAGTCGGGTCTGACTTCCCGGAAAAACTTGAACGATGTAAAGCCCATGCCGAAACGCTCGATGGACACCCTGGTCCCCACACTGTGGATTTCACGTATGAAACGGAAACTGCCCTGCATATTGGTTTGGAGACCACTTTCGTTGATTTCCAGTACCAGTCGGTTAGAAATGGCTCGGTGTTTGGTCAAGAGATCTTTCAGCCAGACCACAAAATTATCATCGGTCGCTGACACTGCGCTGATATTGACCCCATAGGCACCGGTCATGTTTGGATTATCCAGCAACATGCGCACAGCAGAGAGTACGACCAGTTTATCCAGCTCCTGACTCAGCCCGTGCCTTTCAGCCATGGCTATCACAGTGGCAGTCGGGAGAACCTTACCTTCTGAATTAAAGAAGCGGGCAAAGAGTTCACGGTAGACTTCCACTTCACTGCGGCAGGGCTGTATTGGCTGCTGAAAGAATCGTACTGCGCGTTGGGTGATGATTTCAGTAATAGCCACTTGCCAGCGGTTATCTCCAATTTCCTGATCCTCTGTGAACTTCTCAAGCACATGGAAACTGTTCGCGCCCAGTGTTTGAGCAATGCTGAGCGCCGCATCAGAAAGACTGAGTAGGCCTACCGGGTCAACGCCGCTCTTGTAGGGCACGAGTCCGGTATACGCTATTGACTCCATGGCAGAAGTGGACTGGTATTCATCGAGTAAGGTTTTAAGGGGCTCCAAAAAGCGTTCTGCGTCACTGATAACCAGGTTAGGCAAAAACACGGCAAAGTCAGAACTGCTAATCCGGTAGAACTCTGCGTCGGGGAAGGGACTGCCTGCCTTTCGCAAACATCCGGCGACTTTCGCCAGATAATCGTCGCCAGCGGTACGGCCTTTAAGCTGGTTGATAGTACCCAGTTCAGTGGCTTGCAGCATGGCGAGGGAACCCAGCAAATCTTTTTGGCTCTTTGCCAATTCATCCAATTTACGGGTAAAGCGCGCGCGGCTGCCAAAACCGGTAATGGGATCTTGAAATGCAGCCCGGGACAGCTTCTCGTTTTCATGATGCAAACCATCAATCTTTTGCTTCAGTGCTTGTCTGGCTTCTTCAAATACAGTGGCGAGGGGCTTGAGTTCTCCTCCGAGTTTGGACTGCTCAGGGGGAGAGAAGTTAAGTTCTGTCAGCGACTTTACATACTCTGCAGCGTAACGGATTTTACGGGATAAGGTAGACGCCAACGCCAAAAACAGCAGCAGCGAAGCGGCAAATAAACTGCCAATGATGATTAATTGTTCTGAATAGAGGCTAACCGCCAGTGTCCTGGGGCCGTTTGTATCCAACTTCACCATGAGTCGCCCGTCAGGCAAGTTTCGGGTATCACTTATTTCCAAGGGGAACAGGCGTGCCAAAAACGATTCCGGGGTTTCCTGTAATTGTCCGGTGGTGAAGTTGCGGCTGCCATCGGTGCCATCGGTGTATTGAAAAAACTGTAATGTGATCGATTGCTGCAGGTGTTGATAGAGCGCCTGGCCATCACCATGCCAGGATGCCAATTCAGTGGTTTTGTTCCGATATTGTGTTTCCAGGGCCTTACCAGCATCCTGCATCAGGCCAAGGTTCTCTTGATGTAACCAAAGTGCGGCACTACCGAAGAGCAAAATAAGTGCGATGGGGAAAGTTTTTATCAAACTCATGGCTAATTCCATTAACGCCGTTTTGAAAATTCTAGCTAAAGAATATGAAGAGCGGGGAAAAGTGTAACCTCAAAGCTGACAAAACAAAATCCAAATCAACAGGATTTGCAAAGCGAGAGTAGGCGAGGATGGGAGAAAGTTTCGATGGCTCCCCTGACTGGACTTGAACCAGTGACATACGGATTAACAGTCCGCCGTTCTACCGACTGAACTACAGGGGAATCGAAAAAAACTGAAGTGCGATTGGCTCCCCTGACTGGACTTGAACCAGTGACATACGGATTAACAGTCCGCCGTTCTACCGACTGAACTACAGGGGAACAGATTGTATCGCTTGTGAAGTTGGCTCCCCTGACTGGACTTGAACCAGTGACATACGGATTAACAGTCCGCCGTTCTACCGACTGAACTACAGGGGAACAGATTGAATCGCTTGTGAAGTTGGCTCCCCTGACTGGACTTGAACCAGTGACATACGGATTAACAGTCCGCCGTTCTACCGACTGAACTACAGGGGAACAATTTTTGCGATTAACTTCATGCCGTTAAAGGCGCGTTTCAGTGAGTGGCTCCCCTGACTGGACTTGAACCAGTGACATACGGATTAACAGTCCGCCGTTCTACCGACTGAACTACAGGGGAATCGTTGTAAAACAACTGCTCGCTGAGAACGGAGCGCATAGTAAAACGGGTGGCTTGATGAGTCAACGCTGGAAACCAAAAAAAGTGTGATTAAGTCGTTAAGTGCTCATCTAATGTGCATCGTGATGCGAAAATCGACACAGTGTACAGCTTTTGCCCAGCAAGTGACTGTTTTGCTGCGCGAAACTCTCATTCCAGAGCGGAAAGTAGCATCAGAAACACCGAGCTATTAAGAATAGGTGCGCAAATGCACGGATGAGGCAATTACAGATGTAGTTTAATTACAAACAGCCTCTCGGATTGCCCTCCCCAGAGGAACCCTAACCAAAGCCACGCCCCGTCAGGGTTTCAGGTACTTTTCCACAATTTCTGTGGATAAGCCTGTGAGTTTCATGATAAATGATGCCGCAAACCCGCATGTAATCTGGATTTGTCTTAAAATGCACCTTCACAGTGCGATGACAAAATATTCAATAAAATCAATGTCAAGTTGTTTGTGGTAGTAGATGGATTGTAAAACCATTACGGGTGAAAATTGTAGAGACACGACAACATAAAAAGTGTGCATGAATTTGTTGCCGAATGCCGTACTCACGTACCAAATAAGCAAAAGGCACCAGCCTGTAGTGGTATGTCAGTGAGTTACAAAATACTGTATTAGCTAAGGAGCATATCCTGCTGACCGAGTGCTGTTGGCGTCTAAGGTGCACTGGTTTACACTAGGTGCCCGGCTTAACAAGGACAAACTTTTCTGTGTCTGAGCAAGTTTTTCAACTTTCTTCCCACTATTCACCCGCAGGTGACCAGCCTACAGCTATCGCCAAACTGATTGATGGGCTTGAGTCAGGGCTCGCCTGTCAGACTTTGCTCGGGGTAACAGGCTCTGGCAAGACCTTTACCGTGGCCAATGTTATTGCCACCCTGGGGCGCCCGACCATTATCATGGCGCCCAATAAGACACTGGCGGCGCAGCTCTATGGGGAGATGAAAGAATTCTTTCCCAATAATGCGGTGGAATACTTCGTTTCTTACTATGACTACTATCAGCCGGAAGCCTATGTGCCGGCATCCAATACCTTTATTGAGAAAGATGCCTCGGTAAACGCCCATATCGAACAAATGCGTCTGTCGGCGACCAAGGCCTTACTTGAACGCCGTGATGTCATCATTGTCGCGTCTGTGTCCGCGATTTATGGTTTGGGTGATCCAGACTCTTATATGAAGATGTTGCTGCATTTGCGCCAGGGTGACTTTATGGGCCAGCGCGACATCTTAAGACGCCTCAGTGAACTGCAATACAGCCGTAACGACATCGACTTGCAGCGGGGCACCTTTAGGGTGCGTGGAGAGGTCATTGATATCTTTCCGGCGGATTCGGAGCGGGATGCCATCCGGGTTGAATTGTTCGACGATGAGATTGAGCGCATCAGCGAATTTGACCCACTCACGGGGCAGGTCACCAAACGTCTGGCTCGTGCCACCGTGTACCCAAAAACCCACTATGTGACGCCGCGTGAGAAAATCCTCGAAGCCATTGACCAGATTAAAGACGAACTGAGGGTGCGCAAACAGCAGTTTTTGGATAACCACAAACTCATTGAAGCTCAGCGTATTACCGAGCGGGTTCAGTATGATGTGGAAATGATGACAGAGTTGGGATACTGCTCGGGGATTGAAAACTACTCCCGTTATCTGTCGGGCCGTGCCGAAGGGGAAGGGCCGCCAACCCTGCTGGACTATCTGCCTGCCGATGGTCTGATGATAATCGATGAATCCCACAACACTGTGCCGCAGATTGGTGCCATGTATAAGGGTGACCGCTCTCGTAAAACCACCCTGGTGGAGTATGGTTTCCGTTTGCCCTCGGCACTGGATAACCGGCCCCTTAAGTTTGAAGAGTTTGAATCCCTGATGCCGCAGACGATTTTCGTTTCGGCCACGCCCGGGAAGTATGAGCTGGAGAAAAGCGGGGATGATATCGCCGAGCAGGTAGTGCGCCCTACTGGTCTGATTGACCCCGAGCTGGAAGTACGCCCGGTGGCCATTCAGGTTGACGACCTACTCTCAGAAGTTGCCAAGCGGGTGGCAGTCAATGAACGGGTGCTGGTGACCACACTCACCAAGCGGATGGCAGAAGATCTCACCGATTACCTCGATGAACACGGCGTTAAAGTGCGCTATCTGCACTCGGATATTGATACCGTGGAGCGGATGGAAATCATCCGCGATCTGCGGCTCGGGGTGTTCGATGTACTGGTAGGCATTAACCTGCTCAGGGAAGGTCTCGACATGCCGGAAGTGTCTCTGGTGTGTATTCTCGATGCCGATAAAGAAGGCTTTTTGCGCTCCGAACGTTCGCTTATTCAGACCATAGGCCGCGCAGCCCGTAACGTGAATGGCAAAGTGATTCTCTACGCCGACCGTATTACTGACTCCATGGCCCGTGCCATGGCGGAAACGGAGCGGCGCCGCACCAAGCAGATGCAGTTCAACGAGGAGCACGGCATCATCCCCCGCGGCGTGGTGAAGAAAATCACCGATGTGATGGACGTAGGTGAGAGGTCTGCGCCAAGCCGCGGCGCCGTCAAGGCATCAGGTCGAAGCAGGGATGTAGGTAAACCGTCGATGAGGCAAGACCCGCATCAGATTGCCGTAACCATAGATGCGCTTGAAAAACAGATGCATCAGCACGCCCGGGATCTGGAATTTGAACAGGCTGCTGCGCTTCGGGATGAAATCCATGGGCTACGCCAGCAGTTGCTGGAAGCTTGAGCTTGCCGTCACCCCTGACGCAGCAGCCTGCACGTCCAACAATGGAAAACGCGCCTTGTGGCGCGTTTTCAGTATTAGATACAAGCGGCATCCCGATTTACCCATAAACCTTAGCTTGTTTCAATTTCCTCACCGCCAGATAGGCTGCGCCCAGCACAGTGCCAACCAGTGCGCCCACCAGATGCGATTCGGTGGCGACTCTGGCACCAATCAGGCTTGCCACATCGCTGCTGGCGCCAAAATACTGCTCGTATCCTACTTTCAACCCCAGACCAAGCAGGAGCAGCCAGCCGGATCTAAGCCCGCGCTCGATATCCATCAGGGAGCCGAAGGCAAAGAGGCCGTGCAAGATACCGCTCAGGCCAACATAAGCGTGAAGGCTTGGGTAACATAGGTACAGGCCAACCCCTTCACCAAGACAGAGTGCAAACAGCAGCAACAGGAGCCCGGTTGCACGGTAATGAAAATGATGCAGGCTTAAAATCACCCAGAACCCTGCCAGGTTCATCAGCAGGTGCCAGTGATTGGTGTGCAGCAGATTACCGCTAATAAGGCGCCAATATTCGCCTGCACCAATTTGGCTTCGTTGCCAGTTAAGCTGTGAATCAATGGGCAATAAATAGAGCGCGGCGCACAGCGCTGACAAGAGCGCGCCAACCATCACCAGCTGCTTGTCTATTGATGGCAATAGATTTGAGAGTGGCGTTGGACTCAATTGGCGCCTGTCTTCTTGGTTAGCTCAGCGTTTACTGCATCGCGATTACTCAGGTAGTCCTCAAGGCCACGTTTACGCAAGTGACAGGCAGGGCAGTCTCCGCAACCATCGCCACGGATGCCGTTGTAACAGGTCAGGGTGTGGTTACGTACCAGTTCGAGTTTGCCGTAACGGTCGGCAAGCGCCCAGGTTTCGGCTTTATTGAGCCACATCAGCGGCGTGTGGATGTTAAGCTGCTTGTCCATCCCCAGGTTCAATGCTTGCTCCATGGCTTTGATGAAGTCATTGCGGCAATCGGGGTAGCCTGAAAAGTCGGTCTCACATACGCCGGTTATCACTGTATCGGCGCCGAGCTGATAGGCGTAAATCCCAGCCAGGGTTAAAAACAGGATATTGCGACCAGGTACGAAGGTATTGGGCAGGCCGTTGTCCATTAGTTCGTGGGAAACCGGGATGGCGTCACGGGTGAGGGCACTGATGGCAAGCTCGCCCAGCAAAGACACGTCCATTATTTTGTGGGACGCACAGCCAAGCTCGCTTGTCAGCGCTTTGGCGACTTCAATTTCTTCACTGTGGCGCTGACCATAATCGAAGGTAATGGCATGCACTTCATCAAATTGAGACAGAGCCTGCACCAGACAGGTAGTGGAATCCTGACCACCACTGAACACGACAACTGCTTTGGACATGGAAAAACCGATACTGAGTTAAACTTTTGGGGATATAGTGTATCCCAGCAACTGTTCTGCATCAAAGTAGCTGGTTTCCGGCGCGTGAAAGTTCCCTTGAATCTGCGGCTGAAATCTTCTATAACAGCCGGCCGAATTGAATGTCAGTCGTTGCCCAGCCATGGCAACGACACCAACTGAGCGAGTCCTGATGACCGAGTATCCCATCAACGAAGTCTTTGAAACCATTCAGGGTGAAGGCAGCCATACGGGTCTGCCCGCTATCTTCGTGCGCCTGCAGGGCTGCCCGGTAGCCTGTCCCTGGTGCGATACCGCCCAAACCTGGGATGTACTCGAGCAAAGTAAAGTGGCGCCAGCGGATGTCATTCAGGTGGACGGCAGCATAGGCCGCTGGGCTATGCATTCTGCCTCATCTTTGGTTGCTGCATTTAATCAAAAGGGCTTTACCGCCAAATTGGTTGTGATCACCGGCGGCGAGCCCTGTATGCACGATTTAACCGATTTGACCCAAGGCTTTGAAGCAGAGGGATTTCATTGCCAGATAGAAACAAGCGGGACCTTTGAGGTGCACTGCTCCGACCGCACCTATGTGACTGTATCGCCCAAGATCAATATGAAAGGTGGCTACCCGGTGCTGAAACAGGCCCTCGTTCGCGCCAATGAAATCAAACATCCGGTGGCCACAGATGCGCATATCGATGAGCTCGATGCGCTGCTCGAAGGCATAGATACCAGCGGCAAAACCATTTGTTTGCAGCCTATCAGCCAAAAGCCCCGCGCCACCGAGCTTGCCATGAAAACCTGCATTGCACGTAATTGGCGTCTGTCTATTCAAACCCACAAGTATTTGAATATCGATTAATTTGGTAAATCGCTCATTTCGGTCGTGCCAATAAAAAAGCTCCCGAGGGAGCTTTTTTATTGGGGCATCAGGAACTCACAGCTTGCCACTTTCACTGAAGGCGGCAAGCGCCGTACTTGCTGCCGTGATATCGCCAATGTGCGAACTTACCCAGTCGCTGTTGTAGTAGGTATCCAGATACCGTTCGCCCGGATCGCAGATAAGCGTAACGATACTGCCGGTTTCGCCGCGGGCCTTCATTTGGGAAGCCAGTTTCAGTGCGCCATAGAGGTTAGTGCCTGTAGAGGGGCCGGTTTTACGGCCGATTAAGGCTTCGAGCCAATACATGGTGGCGATGGAGTCCACATCCGCGACTTTAAGCATCTCATCCACCACGCCTGGAATAAAGGAAGGCTCCACCCTGGGGCGACCAATGCCTTCAATACAGCTGCCTTTTTCACAGGTAATACCGGCGTCACCGGTTTTGAAGTAGTCGTAAAACACCGAGTGCTGCGGGTCGACCACCAGCAATTTAGTGGCGAGGCGCTGATAGCGGATATAGCGACCTATGGTCGCCGAGGTGCCACCGGTGCCGGGACTCATCACAATCCAGCTGGGGATGGGATGGGGTTCGCGCTCCATCTGGCCAAAAATAGCGTTGGCAATGTTGTTGTTGCCGCGCCAGTCGGTGGCCCGTTCGGCGTAGGTGAACTGATCCATGTAGTGGCCACCCAGTTCTTTGGCGAGTTTCTCTGACTCGGCGTAAATCTCGCTGGAATGTTCAACAAAATGGCAACGTCCGCCGTAAAACTCAATTTGTTCGATTTTGCGCTTGGCGGTGCTCTTTGGCATCACCGCAATAAAGGGTAAACCGAGCAGGCGGGCAAAATAGGCCTCAGACACCGCAGTGCTGCCGGATGAGGACTCGATGACCGACGTACCTTCTTTAATCCAGCCATTGCAAAGTGCGTACAGAAACAATGAACGGGCCAGACGATGTTTGAGGCTACCGGTGGGGTGGGTGCTTTCGTCTTTTAAATAGATATCGATGCCGTCGAGCATCGGTAATTCGAGCTTAATCAGGTGGGTGTCGGCGCTGCGCTGAAAGTCGGCTTCAATTTTGCCGATGGCATTGGCTACCCAATTAGTGCAAATGGGGAGGCTCATGGGGAGTCCTGTGTTTTGCAATACGAGCTTGGATAATATGAAAAATCAACAGGATTTCACAGCGTCAGGATCAAAACTGACAGAGATTATTGCATTTGGAGATTAAAGACTTGCGAGGTGAGTTACAACAGATTCTGCCGGCCAAGGCAAAGAAGATGGTGGAGGGAGAAGGATTCGAACCTTCGAAGGCGGAGCCGTCAGATTTACAGTCTGATCCCTTTGGCCACTCGGGAACCCCTCCATCATGGCGTAAAGTGAAAGAAACAAGTGGTGGAGGGAGAAGGATTCGAACCTTCGAAGGCGGAGCCGTCAGATTTACAGTCTGATCCCTTTGGCCACTCGGGAACCCCTCCACGAGTTTCTTGCTTTACATTTTTTGCGTTGCTGAAGTGGTGGAGGGAGAAGGATTCGAACCTTCGAAGGCGGAGCCGTCAGATTTACAGTCTGATCCCTTTGGCCACTCGGGAACCCCTCCTCATCAGCGGCGGCCATAGTAAGCAGAATCGATAGTCATGTAAAGGCTAAATTTGCAAAAAAGGCTAAAGTTAGGCGCCGATTGGTCGATTAAATGACAACGACCTGTTTTTGTGATGTTTTTTTATGCAGATTGCTGCTGGTTTAGTCAATGAAAGTCAAGTAGGAGACCGCCTTGCCCGTGCTGTTGAAGAGGGGCGCAGGGGCGATTTTGGCTTGATATTGGCAATGTTGTCCCAGGATGCCCGTGATTTTGCAGAGTTTTGCTTATCCGGCGACGAATCGGTTGAGCAAAAGCTGCAAAAACATTTTGAGCTGCCACCCCAACAGCCTCTGGTCGCCAAACCCGGGGCTGAAGACTGTATGGATAACAGTGGTGTCTTCAGAACCTTTGGTAAAAAGGCATTTCATTTAAGTCAGGCACTCTTGCCCGAACCTGTCGTCATCCGCGGCGACCTTCCTGCTGATATGTTAATTGCGTTGAATAACTGCTCACACACTGTGCAGCGTCGCTACTATTCTGACGCGCGGCCGGCCTTACCCACACACCAACATTTTAACGACATCCTTGAAGCGCAGCGTGCACTCGGAAAACTGATGGAGCACGCAGACAATCGAAACCTGATGGCAATGGTTTGATGCAAGACAGGGTTTGATTTTGCAAATTTGCCTATAATTTTCTGTAGTTGCACTAATTTAACCTGAATATGTCTTCACGAAGGAGTTTGGCGTTATGAAAGCCATTGAAGCGAATCAAGCATCCAGCGTTAACGATACCTGTACCGACTGTGGCAGCTTTGTCGATATAGGTGCCGTAATAGCAGAAGAAGATACAGAACTGACCCTGGAGTTTTCAGGCAAGGATGCAGATACCAAAGCACGGCATTTGTGCGATTTGGCGGTAAAACGGTTTGCCAATGTCTCTGGGCAGATAGACCACACTGAAGCAGGAGTTTGCCTCAGAATTACCTTTGATGTGGCCGCGGAAAAAATGATTTTTCAATTGGAACAGGGACTGTGAAAATTTAATTGTACGCGCTGTTGCTACAAACTAATCAGCTGATGTACAGTCGAAAACCAATAAAAAATAACAATAATTTAGAATAGGGCGCACAGACGTCCGTCATTTCCCGCACCCTGGGATTTAGGGAACTGAGTGAAAAGGCGTAAATATCAATTTCTGGTCGATCAAATAGTTCACTCTGCTGCCAAGCAGCAAGGTGACTTCGAAAAAACCGCCGAACTGGCTACCGAGCTCCTGTGTCAAACACTGGGGCTTTGTGACGCCAGCGTGTGGGCGTTTGATGCACTGCTCTCCAGCCAATATCAGGTTGCACACTTCGGCAAACACCGACTGGAACCCAGTGCCAGGCGCCCTGCTCAAATCAGCGATTGTCCACGTTATTTGAAAGAACTTGAAAGCAGACGCCATATCGATGCTTTTGATGTGGCCAATGACCCAAGACTCGTTGAGTTGGCGTCCTGCTACTTTACTCCCAATGGCGTCCATTCTGCCCTCGAAGTGGCTATCCGGATAAACGGTCACATTGAAGGTGTACTGAGCCTTGAGCGCAGCATAGGTGCGCGCTGGAGCGACAGCGAGCTTCATATCGCAAGCCAGGTGGCAGATCAGCTGGCATTGGCGCTGGCGACCCGTCATACCTACGACAAAGAAGAAAAGCTCTCACTGTTTAAGAGTGCAGTGGAACAGTCTGAGCAGGTGTTCATGCTGATTAACCTGCACACCGAAACCGTCGAATACGTCAATAAGGCACACGGTGACATTACCGGTGTACCAAGAGAAAAGGTTATTGGCCGCTCTCTAAGGCAACTGGACTTTTTCACTCAGCACCCACGGCTGGCAGAAGAAGTACTCGGACGGGTGTTTCGTGGTCTCAGCGCCAAGGGAGAGGTTAAGCTCAAGCGCTATGATGGTCGCGACTACTGGCTGAATTATCAGGCAAGTCAGTTTGTTACCGAGCGTGGTAATTATTATGTGCTGGTCACTTGTGAAGATAATTCCGAGCAGCACAACTACCAACAGGAGCTAGAGCGCCTTGCCTGGCGGTGTTCGTTAACCGGGCTCTACAACCGCCTCCATTTCAATCGGGTACTCGACCGCACTCAGCAGGGGCAATTGCTACTGGTAGATTTGGTCGGTTTTAAACGCTTCAACGATACCTATGGTCATGAGCAGGGCGATGCGCTGCTGATGGAGATTGCGCGGCGTTTGAGGCATTTCTCTGACATCAATAAGGCGACAGAAATTGCCCGGGTCGGCAGCGATGAATTTGCTATTTTGCTGCTTGGCGAAAAACTCAGTGCCGAAGTCGAATTTATCAGCAATCGCCTTTATCAACATCTTTCAGCACCGGTGCAGATAGGCAGGGAACAGGTTGATCCCAAACCGGCGCTGGCCATTGTCGATATCGCCTCGGTCAGCAATCTGATTGCGCCGCTCACCTGTGCCGACATTGCCGTGCAATATGCCAAGAAGAAGCAGGGTGCTGCGATTCAAATATTCAATAACACGCTGCTCAGCGCCTTTAAAGACGATGCGCAGATTGAGCGTGACTTACACTCGGCCATTCGAGGACGGCAATTTGAGCTTTATTATCAGCCGCTGCGCGATCTGCAAAACGATCGCTACACAGGTGCAGAGGCTCTTATCCGCTGGCACCACCCTAAAAAAGGTGTGCTTTATCCCGGGGCGTTTATTGATATCGCCGAGCAATCGGGACTGATTACTGCCATCGGCAGTTGGGTGCTGGAAGCGGCTTGTCGGCAGCTCAACTTATGGCAGCATCACAATCTGGACATCTCCATGCACGTGAACGTGTCCGCGAGGCAGTTTTTCAGCGGTAATCTCTATGAGCAGGTATGGCAGTTGCTTACCCGTTATCGCCTCAAGCCCAAGACGCTGATTTTGGAAATTACTGAAACCGAGTTGATGGAAGATATCCGTTATGCCACCAACCTGTGTCAGGAACTCGCTGAACTCGGGGTGGGGCTTGCCATTGATGACTTTGGTACCGGTTACAGCTCAATGCGGTATTTAAAACAGTTTCCCATCAGTAAGATTAAAATTGACCGCTCGTTTATCTCCGATCTCACTATCAGCCGGGAAAGTCAGGAAATTGTAAGCGCCATTATCGCCATGGCGAAGGCCTTGAATCTGTCACTGACCGCAGAAGGGGTCGAAACCCCGGAACAAGAGGCGTTTTTAGCGGCCAACCTTTGCCATCAGGCACAGGGCTTCCTCTATAGCCCGGCATTGCGTGAAGCAGAGTTCTCAAAATTTATCGGTCAGGACCGGCTCATTACCGTGCATTAAAAAAGCGCCCATGGGCGCTTTTGTCATTTTTAAAGCTACTGACTTCTCAAACAACAGTGTTTGAGCTTTTTACCGCTGCCACATACACAGGTGTCATTCCTTCCGGGAAGCTTAGGTGCATACTGCTTTCCGTGGGTGTAGAACCATTTACCTTGCTCGAAAACGAATGATGAACGTTCACAAATGCCATCTAGCTTGCCGGCTTCAAGGTACCAGGCGGTGAAAAACACCTCTCCGCTGAGGGTATCACTTTTACTTTCGTGTACAGTGAGACCTCGCCACTCTGGATGTGGGCCCTCGGCCAGCTGGGATTCGTTAAGCCCATGAAGATGGCCTGGATGATGGGTTGCAATCAAATAGCCCCACAAGTTAAGCACGAACGCACTGTAGCGAGACCTCATCAAGGATTCCGGCGTTTGGGCGTGCCTGTTGCCAGAGTGGAAGGGCTCGCAGCAGCTGTGATAGCTTGCGAGGCCGCAAGGGCAGGGAGTGGACATAATCTTACTACTCAGCTGTCAGATCAGAGGTTAGGGTTTTTTGGCAACATCGGGTGAGATGAACCTTTGTCCGAAATAGAGTTCACCCACAGGCTGTGTCTGGTAATAAAACCTGGGCTCTGAGCGGTTGCTGGAATCGATGGACAGGAGCCAATTGCCATCGGCTTGCTTTCTGGAGACAGTGACAAATTTGCCTGCGTATTCACTGACGGGTTCACCGGTGTCGCTGGCCGGATGGAATCGAATAAGGTAATAACCAACATCCGTCACTGAATCGCCTGCGCGACTGCGGTCTATCACCCGGAAATCCACTTCGATACGGGCATTTTTACTGCGGATTTTGCCGAAAAACTTTTCATAAACAGACACAATGGCATCGCGTCCGCGAATAATTTCTTTATCGTGACGCTCGGGTATATAGCAGGCACTCTCGGTGTATGCCTCGCCTATCAGGGCAGCATTCAGCTTGTCGAAGGCCTCAGAAAAGAGGTCATAGGTTTTATTGATGGCAATGTCATCTTTCGTTTGCGGGGCGTTGTTTGCCAAAACAGCAAACGAGAGCATCAGGCTCAACAATATCGGAAAAATTCTCATCTGTTTTACTTAAATAACGCTATTATGGGCCAAATATAATGTATGAGAGGCCGCAACCCAAGCGGCATATCTTTACAAAGTGTGTTACTTCCAGCGTTAGAGGATAGCAGCGTGCAGCGTGAAGAACTGGATTTATTCATGGCGGAAATGGCCGATGTGATCCCACTTAAAGAGGCTGACAGACACCATTTTCTGCAGAGTACCTGTGACGATGAGGCGGCGAAAATACGTCGAGAAGCCGCCGACAGCGACGAGCGACTTGAACTCTTGCCCATCCATCCCGCTGAGCTGACTCGGGTAAAAGGGGCTGAGGTCGTGAGTTTCAGCCGTGAAGGGGTGCAGGAGGCGGTATTAAAACAACTTCGACTGGGTCGCTATGAAGCAAAAGTCCGGCATGACTTCCGCGGTTTAAAGCTGAAAGAGGCGCGTGAGGTGCTGCTTGGCCTGATAGATTCTGCCCTTTTTAGAGGTGATCGGAACCTTTTGCTTATACCTGGAAAAGGTTCAGGTAATCAGCCGTTTGAAGCATTGATGAAATCAGCCCTTTGCACCTGGCTTAGCCGTCTTGAAGATGTCAGTGCCTATCACTCAGCAATAAAAGAAGAAGGGGGCGCAGGAGCCCTGTATGTGATGCTGCGTAAATCAGATGCCGCAAAGGTGCACAGTCGGGAGACCAATCGTAAAGGGGCCCGCCGCTGAGTTACCACTCCCGCAACAAGGCACCCATGCCGTAAGAAAATCAGGTCCCCAACGAACAGAAAGAATAGAAAGAATAGAAATAATAAAAAGCCCGGTTGTTACCGGGCTTTTTATGTTGACCAATGATGGTGCGGCTGACTGTCATTCCTGTGCTTAACCACCGAAAGGCAGCAGAGAAGTCTAGGTCAGCATCGGCTCACTTAATGTCTTACCAACCACACTGGCGATTGGCGTGGGTGTTTTGCTCGTCGAGCCAGGTTTTCAGCGGCGCAAAATAGTCGAGTACGGCGCTGGCGTCCATTTCCTGTTTTCCAGTCACCACGGCCAACGCTTCGGGCCAGGGCTTGCTCGAACCCATTTCCAGCATTTGATTGAGCTTGGCGCCGGCTTCCTGGTTGCCGTATATCGAGCAGCGATGCACCGGGCCCTGGTCACCGGCCACGTCGCACAGGGAACGGTGGAACTGGAATTGGAGAATGTGAGCCAGGAAGTAACGGGTGTAAGGGACATTGCCCGGCACGTGGTATTTTGCACCCGGGTCAAAATCGGCTTCTGATCGCGCAACAGGCGCCATCACACCCTGATACTTCAAGCGCAGATCCCACCATGCCTGGTTGTAGTTCGCAGGCGTGATTTCACCGCTGAATACCTTCCAGCGCCACTGGTCAATCATCAGACCAAAGGGCAGGAAAGCGACCTTGTCCAGGGCTTGTTTTAATAGCAGACCAATGTCTTTTGACGCATCGGGAACCGTATCCAGCAGACCAATCTGCTGCAGGTACTTGGGTGTGATGGACAGGGCGACCGTATCGCCAATGGCTTCATGGAAGCCATCGTTGGCGCTGTTTTTAAAGATAAAAGGCTGATTCTTATAAGCACGCTGGTAGAAGTTGTGGCCCAGCTCGTGGTGGATCACGGTAAAGTCTTCTGCGGTTTTCTGGATACACATCTTGATACGGATATCATCCGCGTTATCCAAATCCCAGGCAGAGGCGTGACAGACGACATCACGGTCTTTGGGCTGCACGAATAATGAACGGCTCCAGAAGGTATCGGGGAGCTTGTCAAAACCCAGTGAAGTAAAGAAGCTCTCGGCCTGCTGCACCATTTTGTGCTCATCGTAACCCTGTTTGGCAAGCAGGGCTGTCACGTCATAGCCTGGGTCAGCATCCTTTGGTGCAACGAGAGGGTAAATGGTGCCCCACTGCTGGGCCCACATGTTACCCAGGAGATGTGCCGGGATTGGACCGGTTCTTGGCACCACATCGTCGCCGTATTGCGCGTTGAGCTCACCACGCACATAACAATGCAGCGAATCATAAAGCGGTTTTACCTGACCCCAGAGGCGGTCAAGTTCGGTGGAAAATGCATCAGGCGCCATATCGTATTGACTGCGCCACAGCTCAGACAAATTGGCAAAGCCCAGGTCTTTGGCTCCTTCATTGGCAAGTACCACTTCGCGTTCGAACAGCGGACGCATGGGTTTGGCAATGTCACGCCAGCCAGCCCAGATTTCTTTTAAGAGTTCAGGGTCACGGGATTCGGCCATCAGGGCAGAGAGCTCTGGCTGGGTCAGGCAGCGACCATCGGCAAAGCAGTATTTGCCTTTGCCATAGAGGCCGTTGAGCTGGGCAACGATACCGGCCAGCTCGGCATTTTTTGCAGGATCGAGTGGCGAGGGCAGAACCAGTGCGCTTCTGAGCATATTGAGCTTACGGGCGTTCACGGCATCAAGCTCAACTTCCGCAAATTTGGCAGCTTCAGTGGCTAAACGTACCGACGTGGCGGTCACCTTTTCGTTAACTGCGGCCGATAAGGATGCTGTGTCTTCGGTGATAAAGTTACTGTATATCCACTCTGCACGGTTAGCCTCTAGAGACAGCGCGGCAAGCTCGGCTTCCGCCTGATTGATAAAATCAATCGCATCCTGGGTGGATACGTTAGAGGACACCGCAGTAACTGCAGCAACGTCTTTATTAACAGCAACTGAGTGCTGCTCGTCCTGACAGGCGCTGAGGCCGAGTGCAAGGGCTACACCCAAGGCCAATTTGGCGGGGCGTAACAATGTGTGAACCTTCGTTTGGGTCTTGGCTTGGGTCATCAGGTTGCATCCTTGTTATTATTGAACGGCGAAAGTCTAACGAGCACACACAAAAATTACTATGTGAATTCAAACTTAATTTCGGACAATGTAAACAGCTGTTCAGATTTCGTTTGACAAGGCACTGGCCTATGATTAATTTAAACGAGTGTTTTAAATTAATCATAGGTCACGGAATGGCGAATCGATCCGACACCAAAACCCGAATTCTTGACGCAGCGGAAAAGTTGTTCGCGGAGCGGGGGTTTTCAGAGACCTCCCTGAGGCTCATTACCAGTAAGGCTGAAGTGAACCTGGCCTCGGTCAACTACCATTTCGGCTCCAAAAAAGAGCTTATTCGTGCTGTGCTTGCCCGTTATCTCGACGTGTTTATGCCTGGCGCATCAACAGAGCTGACAAAGCTCGTTCAAAACAACGAAAACGCCTCACTTGAGACTATTTTCTCGGCGCTGGTGAGG
Source organism: Shewanella amazonensis SB2B (assembly GCF_000015245.1). Taxonomy (NCBI): domain Bacteria; kingdom Pseudomonadati; phylum Pseudomonadota; class Gammaproteobacteria; order Alteromonadales; family Shewanellaceae; genus Shewanella; species Shewanella amazonensis. The sequence continues at coordinate 2,212,697 of NC_008700.1, read as the reverse complement.
CCGCTGTTGGACCTTAACAAGGTGCGAACAGAAGGCACCCGAATTTTTCTACAGTTACTTGGCCGTGGTTATATTGAAAGCCAGGGCCATTTACGCTGGTTTATTACTACTCATTATGGTGAGCACCTGGACCGTTTTGTTCAGGTCGTCAGCCAGAGCGCGCCTCACATTCCGCCAGCAGAGATGTTTTGGCGTCTACACTTCACCCTGGGAACAGTCGTCTTCACCATGGCCTCTTCCGATGCCCTGATGGAAATTGCTGAAGCCGACTTCAAAGAACAGAACGACATAGAGTCTGTTATCCGTAAAGTCATTCCCTATATGGCCGCCGGCGTTGCCGTCCCGGTCAGCAAGGCATAACAGGAGTAATTGCCATGACCATCTTGTTGTTATTGATAATCGCAGCGGTGATAGTGTTGTTCGCGGTGAAAGATTTACGGATGAAGTTTATCACTCAGCCGGTTTTTGCCTTTTTTAAACGTGTGTTGCCACCGCTTTCTGACACCGAACGTGAAGCCATGGAAGCCGGTGATGTGTGGTGGGAAGGTGAATTATTCCGCGGCAAACCCAATTGGGAAGCCCTGCACGCCTATGGCAAACCAACCTTGTCAGCTGAGGAAAAAGAGTTTCTCGATAATCAGGTAATGACCGCATTGTCGATGATTGACGATTTTGACATCGTTCATAACCGCAAAGACCTGCCACCCGAGCTGTGGGACTACTTCAAGAAAGAAGGCTTCTTCGCGCTTATTATTCCGAAAAAGTACGGTGGTAAAGGTTTCTCGGCCTATGCCAACTCCACCATTGTTGCCAAGCTGGCCAGTCGCAGTGTCAGCGCTGCGGTAACCGTGATGGTACCCAACTCGCTGGGGCCCGGTGAGCTTTTGACTCATTACGGTACCAAGGAGCAAAAAGATTTCTGGTTACCTTCGCTTGCCAAAGGCGAAGAAATTCCCTGTTTCGCCCTGACCGGACCTGAAGCGGGCTCTGATGCGGGCGCAATTCCCGATGTCGGCGTGGTCAAAAACGGCGAGTTTAATGGCAACGAGGTTCTTGGCGTCGAACTGACCTGGAACAAGCGCTATATTACCCTGGCGCCCGTTGCGACTGTGTTGGGTCTCGCGTTTCAAATGAAAGACCCTGATGGTCTGCTGGGAGATAAGAAACATATCGGCATTACCTGTGCGCTTATTCCAACCAGTCATCCCGGCGTTGAAATCGGTAATCGCCACAATCCACTGAACATGGCCTTTATGAATGGAACTACCCGGGGGGACAAAGTATTTATTCCGTTGGATTGGATAATCGGTGGGCCTCAGTATGCAGGTAAAGGCTGGCGTATGCTGGTTGAGTGCCTGTCGGCCGGTCGGGGTATTTCACTGCCTGCGCTGGCTACTGCCTCGGGTCATGTGACCACCAAAACCACCACTGCCTATAGTTATGTGCGTAAACAGTTCGGCATGTCCATCGGTCACTTTGAAGGTGTGCAGGAAGCGTTGGCCCGCATCATAGGTAACACCTATCAGTTGGAAGCAGCACGGCGTTTAACCACTACAGGAATTGATCTTAAAGTAAAACCCTCTGTGGTGACGGCCATTGCCAAATACCATATGACAGAGATGGGCAGGGCAGTGATGGACGATGCCATGGACATTCAGTCCGGTAAAGGCATCCAGCTGGGACCCAAAAACTATCTGGGTCATGCCTATATGGCCAATCCAATCTCTATTACGGTTGAAGGAGCCAATATCCTCACCCGTAGCCTGATGATCTTCGGGCAAGGCGCTACACGCTGCCATCCCTATGTGCTGGCTGAAATGGAAGCCGCCGGAATGGAAGACATAGATGCAGCCCTGGAGCGCTTTGACGATTTGCTGCTCGGACACATGGGTTACGCGACCCGCAATGCCTTGTCGAGTCTGTTTTCAGCGCTGACTGCCAGCCGTTTTGCCCAGTCGCCTGTAAGTGGGGATACCAAACGTTATTACCAACATATGGGCCGCATGTCGGCAGCGCTGGCCATTATGACTGATATGGCCATGCTTATCCTGGGTGGCGAACTCAAGCGCCGTGAAATGCTCTCTGCCCGTTTGGGTGATGTGTTGTCTGAGCTGTATCTGGCATCGGCTACGCTGAAGCTTTTTGAAGACAATGGCCGCCAACATGATGATTTGCCCACTGTACATTATGTGATGCAGACCCGTCTGATGAAGGCCGCGAAGGCACTGGAAGATGCACTGAGAAACTTTCCGCTGCGTCCGGTAGGTTGGCTCTTGCGCGCATTGGTGTTCCCACTCGGTAACCACTTCAAAGGCCCGTCTGACAAACTGGCTACTCAGGTCGTGGAGGCCATGCTTAAACCCGGCCCGGCCCGTGAGCGTCTGACGTTCCTGTGCCCATCATTCGATGGCGACAAGGGCGGTATTGCCGAAGTTGAAGAAGCCTTCCTGGCACAATACGAGTGTCGTAGCATATACAAAAAACTGCGTTCCGCTCAAAAAGAAGGCAAGTTGAAAGGCAAAGGCGTCAGTGCCGCATTGCTCAGTCAAGCGGTTGAACAAGGCGTTATCAGTCAGGAAGAGCACGATAAAGTACTGAAGGCTGACGAACTGCGCCTGGCCGCTGTCAATGTTGACGAGTTCAGTGCCTTGTAACAGGTAAAACAACCTGTGTTAGTTCAGCCATAGCAGGTTTAAATAGAAGAAAAGGGTACGCCAATGCGTACCTTTTTTATTGAGCCGAACTGTGGGTTTGGTCATGGTTGTGAGGAGTTCGGTGGCAGTTGGACAAAAGAATTCCCACAAGAATAGAAGGTAAAAAATAACCCGGCTTACGCCGGGTTATAAAGACAAGATGACCAACCGCCATTAGGGCAGAATAAGTACCTTGCAGGTGTTGGTACCACCGATGGTTTCCATGGCATCACCCTTGGTCATGAGCACCATATCACCACTGCCGAGGTAACCGGCAGCACGTACCGCTTCGAGCGCCTGGGCAGCAACTTCATCCGCTCTGAAGGATGTAGAGTCGAAATACACAGGCTGAACACCACGGTACAAAGCCATCTTAGCCAGAGTGGTTGAGTGACGCGACAGGGCAATGATGGGCAATGAGGAGCTGATACGGCTCATCAGCTGTGCAGTCGCTCCGGATTCAGTCAGGGCGATAATGGCTTTTACACCGTCCAGGTGGTTTGCTGCGTACATGGTTGAAAGCGCGATGGTTTCCTCAACCGACGTAAAACGCTCATCCATGCGGTGCTTGGACACTTTTACGCTGGGATGAGATTCTGCGCCCACACACACATTGGCCATGGCGCGTACGGTTTCTTCCGGGAAGTCACCGGCGGCGGTTTCGGCAGACAACATCACTGCATCAGTACCATCGAGCACTGCGTTTGCCACGTCCATCACTTCGGCGCGGGTTGGCATTGGGCTGGTAATCATCGACTCCATCATTTGAGTCGCAGTGATCACCACGCGGTTCAGCTGACGGGAGCGACTGATAAGCTTTTTCTGCACGGCTACCAGTGCTGCATCACCGATTTCCACGCCCAGGTCGCCACGGGCAACCATCACAGCGTCGGATGCCAGGATTACATCATCCATGGCTTCATCAGAGGCAACAGCTTCGGCACGTTCAACCTTGGCAACAATCATGGCATTGGAGCCGGCGGCTTTCGCCAGATCACGGGCATAGTTGAGGTCTGCACCGCTGCGAGGGAAAGACACAGCCAGGTAATCAACGTTAATGCGGGCTGCGGTGATGATATCGGCTTTGTCTTTTTCGGTCAGTGCCGCGGCAGACAAGCCACCACCTTTCTTGTTGATGCCCTTGTTGTTAGACAATGGACCGGCAACCGTCACAGTGGTAAACACCTTGCGACCTTCCACGCGTTCAACTTTCAGCTGAACACGACCGTCGTCGAGCATCAGGATATCGCCGATGCTGACGTCGTCCGGCAGCTCCTTATAGTCGATACCTACCTGGGTTTCGTCACCTTCGCCCTTGGCCAGCTCCGCATCCAGGATAAATTCCTGACCTAAGGCCAACTGTACTTTACGGTTGTCCTTAAAGGTGGATACACGGATTTTCGGCCCCTGAAGGTCACCAAGGATAGCAACATGCACGCCGAGCTCTTTGGCTATGGCACGGGTACGGGTTGCGCGCTCGAGATGATCTTCTGGTGAACCATGGGAGAAGTTAAGTCTGACTACGTTAGCACCAGCCGCAATGATGCGGCGCAGGTTATCGTCACGGTCTGTGGCTGGGCCAAGGGTAGTAACGATTTTGGTTCTGCGGAACATGAGTTACTCCGTTAAGTTTCAAGTTAATCTGAAGACTATATTAACAGACATTGGCGCATTATGTAGGAAAGTTACAAACAAAATGATCTATCTCAAGCTTTTTATTTTTGTGAGAAACCGCCGGTTTTAGGCGGGTAAATGGTAGCCAGCACTGTGTCTGACTACCAAATTTGGGTTGGAATCAACTTACAGGATCGGGTCTTTATTGATCCGGGATTCTTTCAATGCTTCTTTTACGCGCTTCAGGCTGTCCCTGAATCTTGGACCGCGTCTTAAGGTAAATCCAGTTGCGAGTACATCAATTACGACCAATTGTGCAAGGCGGGACGCCATTGGCAGGTACATATCAGTATCTTCCGGCACCTCCATGGTGACCGACAAGGTACATTCAACTGATAAGGGTGAGTTTCTGGCGGTAATGCCTATCACGGCTGCGCCATTTTCGCGAGCAAGTCTTGCTATATCAATCAGTGACTTGGTGCGGCCAGTGTGAGAGATAAGCACCACTACGTCACCTTCGTTACTGTTAATGCAACTCATGCGCTGCATCAACACATCATCGAAACAAATGACAGGTACATTGAAGCGGAAAAATTTGTTTTGCGCATCGTGGGCCACAGCAGCCGAAGCGCCAAGGCCGAAGAACGAAATAGTTTTGGCCTGTGTCAGAATATCTACTGCTTTATTGATCGCCTGCATGTCGAGGCTTTGACGTGCAGTATCAAGGGAAGCCATTGAAGATTCGAAGATTTTAGTGGTGTAAGACTCTGGCGAGTCATCTTCTTCCACGTGTCTGCTGACATAGGGTGTGCCGTTGGCAAGACTTTGGGCCAGATGTAACTTAAAATCAGGAAAGCCCTTGGTATCAAGGCGACGGCAGAAACGGTTAACCGTAGGCTCACTCACATCGGCCATTTTGGCCAGGGTAGCGATACTGGAGTGAATCGCAGTTTGGGGAGAGGCCAGAATCACTTCGGCAACTTTGCGTTCTGACTTGCTGAATTGGTTTAGACTTTTCTGGACCTTTTCTAGGGTATTCATACGCGTACGTCCGCTATTGATGAAGGTGTTATTTTTTTATTTTCTGATCACAGCGTTTCAATTTGCTGCCTGGATCACAAAGTGGTTTGCCGCTTACAGTTTTCGCGGTGATTTCACACCAACTTATTACTGCCAACAGTAATTTAAGCACAAAAATAATAACAGAATTCTTGTTTAACTGCCTAGTAAGACGGTGTAGACGAATTTGCAAAATATGGATGCATAAATCAGATTCTGTTGTTATATTACAACAAAAGGGCTTCTGGCCGTCCAGCATACGGCGAAGCCGATTACAAAGGAGAGCTTGCAGCAATGGGCAATACAACATCAGGGGCAAAAGCTTGTGATTTTGTCCTTTTCGGTACCAAAGGTGACCTGGCGAGGCGCAAACTGCTTCCCTCTTTATACCAATTGGATAAGGCAACACTGCTTCACAACGACACCAAGATCATCGGTGTTGCCAAAGATGCATTCTCTACTGAAGAATTTCGTGAGCTGGTTAAGACGGCACTGACCACCTTCGTTAAAGATCCCCTCTGCGAAACCACTATCGAAAGATTCGTCAGCCGCTGCCATTATGTCGGTACCAATTTCACCGAGTCAGAAGGGTACAGTGCATTCCATGAGCTGCTTGAACCTGAAAAGCGGGTCATGGTTAATTACTTTGCTACTCCTCCTGCCATTTTCGGCGATATCTGCCGCTGTCTGCACGAACAAAATCTGATTTTCCCCGATACCCGCGTTGTCCTAGAAAAGCCAATTGGCTCAGATCTCGAATCTTCCCGAGTTATCAATAACCAGGTATCTCAATACTTCAATGAGAACCAGGTTTATCGCATCGACCATTACCTGGGTAAAGAAACGGTACAAAACCTGATTGCACTGCGTTTTGCCAACTCACTCTTTGCGTCCAAATGGGATAACCGCACTATCGATCATGTGCAGATTACCGTTGCAGAAGAAGTGGGTATTGAAGGTCGTTGGGGTTATTTCGATAAAGCCGGCCAGATGCGGGACATGATCCAAAACCACCTGTTACAGGTGCTAACACTGGTCGCCATGGATCCACCCGTAAACCTGGATGCCGACTCTATCCGTGATGAAAAGGTAAAGGTGCTTAAGTCGCTGCGCCCAATCAACATGGATAACGTCAACGAAAACACGGTACGTGGCCAATACTCTGCGGGTTTCCTGAAGGGCAGCCCGGTTCCAGGCTATCTCGAGGAAGAAGGCGCAAACGTTAATTCCAATACCGAGACCTTTGTGGCACTGCGTGTGGATATTGACAACTGGCGCTGGGCCGGTGTGCCATTTTATCTGCGCAGTGGCAAACGTATGCCGTTCAAAAGTTCAGAAATTGTGGTGCATTTTAAAAATCCACCGCACAACCTGTATCGCTCCAGTTACCGTAATCTGCCACCGAACAAATTGACCATTCGTCTGCAACCCCATGAAGGTGTTGAAATTCAGATGATGAACAAGGTGCCGGGTCTGGAGCAAAAGACGCGTCTGCAAACCACCAAGTTAGATCTCAGCTTCTCTGACACCTTTAAAAACGAGCGCATTGCCGATGCGTACGAACGTCTGCTGCTGGAAGCCATGCTCGGTAACCAGGCGCTGTTCGTTCGCCGCGACGAAGTAGAGCAGGCCTGGACCTGGGTTGATGGCATCATTCAGGCGTGGGAAGCGGGTAACGAAAGACCGAAAGCCTATCCTGCGGGCACCTGGGGGCCGGTGGCCTCGGTAGCGCTCATCACCAAAGATGGGCGTTCCTGGGATGAATAAGGAGGCCAAGGTGCTGAAAGAAGCGGTATTCAAATCATTCGATAACACTGATTCGCTGGAAACCCAGTTGGCAGACCGTATCGCGCGCCAACTGCAGGATGCGGTGGATGCCCGCGGCAAGGCGAGCCTGGTGGTAAGTGGCGGCTCCACGCCGCTCAAACTGTTCAAGGCCTTGTCCAATAAAGCCATCGACTGGAACGAGGTCTTTGTTACGCTCGCCGATGAGCGCTGGGTAGACAACGCCCATAAGGACTCCAACGAGCGTCTGGTGCGTGAAAATTTGCTGCAAAACCGTGCCGCATCAGCCAAATTTCGCGGCCTTAAAAATATGTTTGCCAGTGCAGAAGAGGGCGCAGCCATGACTTCTGAACATCTGGCCAACGTGCCACGCCCGTTCGATGTGGTTGTATTGGGGATGGGCAACGATGGACACACCTGTTCCTGGTTCCCATGCTCTGACGACCTGATGCGGGCACTGGACAGTGACGCTTTGTGTGAAGCCGTGACACCAAGAACGGCGCCACATGAGCGGATCACTCTGACCAAAAAAGCGATTCTCAACAGCCGCCAAATCTATTTGCATCTGGTGGGCGAACAAAAGCTCAGCGTCTATCGTCAGGCGCTCGAAAGCGACGATATAAAAGCGATGCCAATTCGAGTGGTATTGGGTCAACACAAAACCCCGGTCGACGTGTATTGGAGCGCTTAAGGAGGCAAGTTATGCACCCCGTAGTCAAATCGGTGACCGACAGGATCATCGAACGCAGTAAAGAAAGTCGCAGTGCTTATCTGGCCGCGCTGCAGGAAGCCCGCAGTGGAAAGGTTCATCGCTCTGCCTTGAGTTGCGGCAACCTGGCCCATGGTTTCGCCGCCTGTGGCGCAGAAGATAAACAGTCGCTGCGCCAACTCACCAAGGTCAATATTGGCATTGTGACTGCGTTTAACGACATGTTGTCTGCCCATCAGCCTTATGAACATTATCCTGAGCTGCTCAAAGCCGCCTGTAATGAAGTAGGCAGTGTTGCCCAGGTGGCCGGTGGCGTACCCGCCATGTGTGACGGTGTAACTCAGGGCCAACCCGGGATGGAGCTGTCGCTGCTGTCCCGTGAGGTGATAGCCATGGCGACCGCCGTAGGCTTATCCCACAACATGTTTGATGGCGCGCTGCTGCTTGGGGTGTGTGACAAAATCGTGCCCGGCTTGCTGATTGGTGCAATGAGTTTTGGCCACCTTCCAATGCTGTTTGTACCTGCGGGGCCCATGCGCTCAGGCATTCCCAATAAGGAAAAAGCCCGTGTGCGTCAAAAATTCGCTGAGGGTAAGGTGGACCGCGAAGCCTTGCTCGAAGCCGAGGCAAGCTCTTATCACAGTGCCGGTACCTGTACCTTCTATGGTACTGCCAACTCCAATCAACTGGTGCTCGAGGTGATGGGGCTGCAACTGCCAGGCTCATCCTTTGTGAACCCGGACGACCCACTGCGAACCGAACTCAGCAAAATGGCCGCCAAGCAGGTTTGTCGCCTGACCGAAAACGGGCTGCAGTATTCACCCATAGGTGAGATAGTCAACGAAAAATCCGTGGTTAACGGCATAGTTGCGCTGCTTGCCACCGGAGGTTCAACCAACCTGACCATGCACATAGTGGCTGCGGCCAGGGCCGCCGGTATCATCATCAACTGGGATGACTTTTCCGAGCTGTCTGATGCCGTTCCTCTGCTGGCCCGTGTTTATCCCAACGGTCACGCGGATATCAATCACTTCCATGCGGCGGGCGGTATGGCCTTCCTGATGAAAGAACTGCTGGATGCAGGTCTTATCCACGAAGATGTCAATACAGTGGCAGGCTACGGTCTGCGCCGTTACACCCAGGAGCCAAGACTCATTGATGGTCAGCTCACCTGGGTTGATGGTCCTGTTACCAGTCTGGACCAAGAGGTACTGCGCGGTGTTGCAGAGCCATTCCAGTCAAATGGCGGCCTTAAACTGATGAAAGGCAACCTTGGTCGCGCCGTTATCAAAGTCTCGGCAGTCCAGGAGCAGCATCGTATCGTCGAAGCCCCAGCGGTGGTCATTGATGATCAGAACAAACTGGATGCCCTCTTTAAAGCCGGTGAGCTTGATAGAGACTGTGTGGTTGTGGTGAAAGGTCAGGGACCCAAAGCTAATGGCATGCCTGAGCTGCACAAACTAACCCCCATCCTGGGTACCTTGCAGGACCGCGGTTTTAAAGTGGCGTTGATGACCGATGGTCGTATGTCCGGTGCATCAGGCAAAGTACCTGCGGCAATCCACCTTACGCCTGAGGCTCTGGATGGCGGTCTTATCGCCAAGGTTCAGGACGGTGACCTTATCCGTATCAATGCCATTACCGGTGAACTGTCCTTGCTGGTCTCGGCTCCCGAGCTTGAAAGCCGCACTGCCGCACCGGTGGAATTAAGAAAGTCCCGTTATGGCATGGGCAGGGAACTTTTCGGCGCGCTCAGACAAAATCTCAGCAGTCCCGAAACCGGTGCCCGTTGCACCGAAGCAATCGATGAACTTTATTGAGCCTGAAAGGATACAACCGATGTCTGAGAATAACTGGTCTTTACAACCACAAGATATTTTTAAGCGCAGTCCGATTGTGCCTGTTATGGTGATCAATAAGTTGGAGCATGCGGTGCCGCTGGCGAAAGCTCTGGTAGCCGGTGGTATCAGCGTACTGGAGGTCACGCTGCGCACGTCCTGTGCACTGGATGCTATCAGTAAAATCGCCGCTGAAGTACCAGAAGCCCTCGTGGGTGCAGGAACCATACTCAACGAAGAGCAACTTCGTCAGGCAGTAGAGGCTGGCGCGCAGTTTATCATCACCCCCGGTGCGTATCCTGAGCTCCTTAAAACCGCCATGGAAGGTACGGTTCCACTCATTCCAGGTGTTGCCAGTATTTCTGAAGTGATGGCCGGCATGGCGCTTGGGTATCGTCACTTTAAGTTTTTCCCGGCTGAAGCCTCAGGTGGCGTTAATGCCCTCAAAGCCTTCCAGGGGCCACTGGCCGACATTCGTTTTTGCCCGACCGGCGGCATCACACCGTCAAGCTACCGTGATTATCTGGCGTTGAAGAACGTGGATTGCATTGGCGGCAGCTGGATTGCCCCCACAGATGCAATGGAAGCAGGCGACTGGGATAGGATCACCAGCCTGTGTAAAGAAGCGCTGGCTGGCCTCAACTAACCTAACCTAACCTAAACAAAGAAAGCCTCGCTAATGCGGGGCTTTTTTATCTTCCAATCAGGCGCCTATCCCTTTAAAAAGATGAATGCATTAAGGTCATACAAATGGAGGGGAGGGCAAACGGGTGACCCGTAATATTTAAAATGACCTCCTATAAGGAACAGAGTGATCCCACGCCCCCTTCGGCTGGGCTTAATTTGGGTGTCCACTGAAGTATCCGGTAGATACAAGGCAAACGGCGCTTGTTGCAACATGTGCATGGGATCCTGCAAGTGAGGATAACAGGCTAATCGATGAGTTTACCGATAGCAGACAACAAAAAAGGCCCCTAAGGGCCTTCTTCACTATCAGAACGTTTTATTTGGCGTTCATCAATGCAACGGCGTTGTCCAGCATACGGTTGCTGAAGCCCCACTCGTTGTCGTACCAAGCCATCACTTTCACCAGACGACCACTCACTCGGGTTTGGGTTGCGTCAAAGTTGGAAGAATAGGCGTTATGGTTGAAGTCGATAGACACCAGAGGCTCTTTGTTTACCGCCAGAACCTGACTCAGAACTTCATCGGCAGCCAGTGCTTTTTCGATGATGTCATTCACTTCGGCTACTGTGGTGTCACGAGAGGCGATGAATGACAGGTCAACAAGAGACACGTTCACAGTAGGTACGCGAACCGCCAGACCATCGAACTTGCCTTGCAGCTCAGGAACCACCAGACCTACGGCAGCTGCAGCGCCAGTCTTGGTTGGGATCATGGACATGGCAGCAGCACGGGCTCGGCGCAGGTCGCTGTGATACACGTCAGACAGACGCTGGTCGTTGGTGTAGGCGTGGATGGTGGTCATCAGGCCTGACTCAATACCAATGGCATCGTTAAGTGGCTTGGCAAAAGGCGCCAGGCAGTTGGTAGTACATGACGCGTTAGAGATAACTGTCATGTCACTGGTCAAGACCTGCTGGTTAACACCGTAAACTACGGTGGCGTCCACGTTCTTGCCGGGGGCTGAGATGATGACTTTCTTGGCACCGGCATTCAGGTGTGGCTGTACGGCTTCTTTGGAAGTGAAGATACCGGTACATTCAAATACCACATCAACCTTGAGGTCGGCCCATGGTAGCTTGGCTGGGTCACGCTCAGAGAAGGTGAGGATTTTGTCGCCGTTGACGTAAATGGCTTCTGCATCGTTTTCAACTTTGGCGTTAAAACGACCGTGTACAGAGTCGTATTTGGTCAGGTGAGCATTGATGGAGGCGTCGCCGAGATCGTTGATGGCAACGATTTCGATTGGGTAGTCTTTGTCGCTTTCGTACAGAGCACGCAGTACGTTGCGGCCGATACGGCCATAGCCGTTAATTGCTACGCGGATAGTCATTTCATATCCCTCAGTGATTATAAACGATATCTGGTAGTAAAATTACCAAATTGTTCGATTTCGTCAAGTTAAATCCCAGTTTTAACCCGTTTTTCACCTCAAGAATCGTTATATTTTTACATCGGTCTCGCTTTTTGAAAAATCAGGGCAGTCAATCCTGTGCTAAAGGAGCGACTGGCTCGATTTTTGCCCGTTCTGTATCTATCTCGGCCCTCAGGCGTTTCTCAATCGCACTACCGGCAAAATTTCCGGAACTGACCGCTTTGGCCAACTGTTCTGCTTCGCTATCAAGCATGGCCGCCTTGGTCTTATCGCCCGTCAGCAGCGCCAGCATTTGCGCCTCATTAACGCTTTGCTTGGTCAGCGCTATGTTGGCCCTGGAGTAAAGGTAACTGCCGTCTAAATCGCCGAGAGTGCGTGAGGCTGTGGCAAGCCCAAGTAACCAGTCCGGATCAAGATGGTCTGCATCGACCATGCCCAGCACATCAAGGTACAGTTTTTTGGCTCGGGCGGCGTCAGTCTTCAGGTAGTAAATCGCCAGCTTGGATAAAAGCTCCGGATCAGAAATCTGTCCTTCCTTTTCGGCTTTGATGAGCACGGCAAGACTTTTCGCGTCGTCGAGTCGGGACCAGTGGTAGTAGGCGAGGTAAGGATCTTGGCTGCCCTTGGTGGATTCCTGTAATTCTTCCAGGTTCTGCACACTTATACCAAAGGCGCGTAGTCTGTCATTGGTGCGCTGAACGTTAACCTTGTGTTGTACCCCTGAAGCCAACTCAATGCATTTTGAATACACCTCGAGAAATCTGAGCTGGTCGTAAATTTGTTTACCTGTGGGGTTGGGGGTAGTTTTCAGGATGAAACGCTGGCGGATAAGGTCCCCTTTCTCATATCGGCACCAACTGTCTTTATGCAGGTCTTCGCAAAGTTCAGGATTATTTTTACAGATCGTGTCTGAGTTTCGGCCATTATCACAGCCAAAAAGCACAAAAGCACCGGTGACAAATGCAAATGATGTAAACATTACAAAAAAAGGTCGTTGTCTATGACTTTTCACTGTGTTTTCTCTAATAAAATTACAAACTTAGCGAAAATATCTTTCTGGCAAGGCGGTGGAAGTTTCATTACAATAGCGCCGACCTGAAATGGGACCTGGGTCCCGGATAAAACTGATTATGGTCGTTTCTGTTTGTTACTCAAACCTTTCTGTAAATAAATATAGAAAAGTGAGATAAAGGACCTGTACATGAGTGCTGATAAACACCTGCAAAGCTGGCAAGAAAGATTTGAACTGGCCGAGGCCATGCAACCTCTGCTGGGTAAACTGTATCGCAACCAAGGTGTAGAAGTTGTTGTCTATGGCAAGCCTCTGCTGAACGCCTCTACCATTGATATTATCAAGGCTCACCGTCTGGTGCGTCGCCACGTGGGTGACAAACTGCGTTTGCGCGAAAGCTTCCCCTTTATTGAGGTGCTGAGCAAGCTGGCAGTGAAGCAGTGTAAAGTTGATATCGGCAAACTCGCCGTTAACTACTGGCGTAACCACAGCGACGCCAGCGAAATAGAAGCCTATATGGCCTCAGAACTTGCCAGCGCCATTGATCACGCTGATGAAGTAGAACCAAGAGACGTGGTTCTTTACGGTTTCGGTCGTATTGGCCGTCTGTTGGCGCGTCTGCTGATTGAACGTACTGGCCGCAGCAACAAACTGCGTCTGCGTGCCATCGTTATCCGTGGCGGCCGTGCTGGCGATCTGGAGAAGCGTGCAAGCCTGTTGCGCCGTGATTCAGTTCATGGTCCTTTCAACGGTTCTGTTGAAATCGATGAAGAAAACAATGCCTTGATTGCCAACGGTACCTACATCCAAATCATCTATGCCAACGGCCCGGAAGAAGTGGATTACACCAAGTATGGTATTAAAGATGCGTTGGTTGTAGACAACACTGGTGTGTGGAAAGACGAAGCAGGTCTTGGACTGCACCTGAAGAGCCCAGGAGCTGCCAAGGTACTGCTCACTGCGCCTGCCAAAGGTAACATCAAGAACATCGTATTCGGTGTGAATGATAACGATATTCTCGATGAAGACACTATCGTCTCTGCCGCATCTTGCACCACCAACGCCATCACCCCGGTGCTTAAGGCCATCAACGATAAGTACGGTATCGAAAACGGTCATGTGGAAACCATCCACTCATATACCAACGACCAGAACCTGATTGATAACTACCATAAGGCCGATCGCCGTGGTCGCAGCGCCCCGCTGAACATGGTTATCACTGAAACCGGTGCTGCCAAGGCCGTTGCCAAGGCGCTGCCTGTGCTGGCTGGTCGTTTGACCGGTAACGCTATTCGTGTTCCGACGCCAAACGTGTCAATGGCCATTCTGAGCCTGAACCTGAACAGCGAAACCAGCAAAGATGATATCAACGACTATCTGCTGGACGTCGCGTTGCATTCACCACTGCAAAACCAGATTGATTTCACCAACTCCACTGAAATCGTGTCCAGCGACCTGGTTGGCTCTCGTTACGCCGGTGTAGTGGACTCACAGGCCACCATCGCTGACGGTAAGCGTGCCATTCTGTATGTTTGGTATGACAACGAGTTTGGTTACAGCTGCCAGGTAGTAGGCGTGATGCAGAAAATGCTGGGTCTGAATCACCAGTCTCTGCCTCTGTCTGAATAACGAAAAAGCGCAGTAAAAGCCCGGCTATGCCGGGCTTTTTTATGGGTAGCACAATAATGCAGCATACGGACTGACAATAGTAAAAAAGCCATTGACTGAGAAGGGTAACAAGGTAGAATGCAACTCGCTGACGGGAACACCGTCACCCCAAGAGACGCGACATTAGCTCAGTTGGTAGAGCGATACCTTGCCAAGGTATAGGTCATCGGTTCGAACCCGATATGTCGCTCCAGCTTCTCAAGGGACCAATAAGGCGCGATGGCAGAATGGCTATGCTGCGGATTGCAAATCCGTCGATCTCGGTTCGACTCCGGGTCGCGCCTCCACTTTAAAGCTCCAAAAACCTCAGCTTCACCAATCTAATATCATCACACTTTTATCGCATTTTTTGATGAATGTTCATCTATTAAAGATTTTCATCGAGAATCTTTAGCCAGCGCTACATTACGATTAGCAGCAATGCTATAAATATGCGGTTTTCATTACTTCCATTCTAAAGGATAGATCCCATGATATTTTCCCAGGTTGTACCCGCACCCGCCGATCCGATTTTAGGTCTGACCGATGCCTTCAAGGCTGATCCCAGGACCGATAAAGTCAATCTTGGGGTTGGGATCTATAAAGACGAAGCAGGGCAGACCCCGGTACTAAAGTCGGTGAAGCAAGCTGAAGCCATCCTGCTCGCTGAAGAGAACACCAAAAACTATCTGGGGATTGAGGGCGTAACCTTGTATAACAAGGTTGTCCAGGAGCTGCTCTTTGGTGCAACCCACACAGTCACCAACCAAGAACGGGCGGTGACAGCACAGGCTCCGGGTGGTACCGGCGCGCTGCGTGTTGCGGCAGAGTTTGTGGTACGAAACACACCAAGCCGGGTGATCTGGGTGAGTAATCCAACCTGGGCGAACCATCAAAACATTTTTGAAACGGCAGGCCTCACCACAAAAGAATACGGATACTATGATGCAGCCAACCATGACATCGACTTTGATGCCATGCTGAGGTCACTCGAAGCAGCCAATCAGGGAGATCTGGTGTTATTACACGGCTGCTGTCACAACCCAACCGGAATTGATTTGACGCTCGAGCAATGGCAAAAGGTGGGCGAGCTTTGTGCAGCCAAAGGTCTGGTTCCACTGTTTGATTTTGCCTATCAGGGCTTTGGGCGTGGTATAGAAGAAGACGCGGAAGGTCTGCGTTTGGTCGCATCCATGGTGCCAGAACTGATTATTGCCAATTCTTTCTCCAAAAACTTTGGTCTCTACAACGAGCGCATTGGTGCAGTGACTCTGGTTGCTGCAACGGCAGAGGAAGCCAAGGTGGCATTCAGTCAGGTCAAACGTACCATTCGTGCCAATTATTCGAATCCACCGGCTCACGGTGCACTGATTGTGAGTACGATTTTAAGTCGCCCGGAACTGAAAGCGGCATGGGAGCAAGAATTGGCAGAAATGCGCGAACGTATTGCCGAAATGCGTACTTTGTTCGTTGAGAGTCTCGCAGCAGCCGGTGTAACACAGGACTTTTCATTTATCAGCCGTCAGATGGGGATGTTCAGCTTCTCTGGACTGAATAAGGCGCAGGTGGAAGCCCTCAGAGCTGAACATGGTGTGTACATTGTGGGTTCAGGCAGAATAAGCGTTGCCGGCATGACCAAAACCAATATGCCGGTTATTTGCAGCGCGATTGCAGCAGTGCTCTGATTTTACAAAACAAATTGATGTGAAAAAAAAGGCTGCCAGGTGCAGCCTTTTTTAATCAAACCCCTCTCGTCGCTAGGCTATCAAACGTTTGCGACCCACAGGCGCCATAATGGCTTTGGCAAGCGCCTGAGTATCATGCAAACCTTGATGATGCTTGCTGCGAAGAGGCTGGTAATGACAGATGCCGTCGGTGAATTCCTGTTCAGCGTGACACAAAACCCGGTCAATAACCGGTTTACCTATTAGTTGATGACACCATTCGATACGCTCCTTGAGCGTTAAATGGTTTGCGGCTGAGGAAACCTCTGCGGTGAGGTTATCAATCAAAATCACTTTGGCATTTGCTCGGCGAATTGATGCTGCGACTTTGGGAAGGAGCAGTGCCGGTAAGGTTGACGTCAAAAAGCTTCCCGGGCCGAGCACAATCAAATCCGCTTCTTCGATGGCAAGGCAAGCCTCGTTGGTGGGCTCGACCAGGGGTTCCAGGGACAGGGCAATTGGATGGCTCTCAAGCCTGTCCACATCCAATTCACCAAACACCTTATTGCCGCAGGCCTCCAGTGCAACCAGGTGCGTAGGTTGTTCGGACATGGGGATAAGTTTACATTCTATTTTCAGCATGCCACGGATGAGATTCACTGCGTCCAACGGACGAACACACAGCTGGTCCAGGGCATAGAGGATGAGGTTGCCAAGGTTATGGCCACCGAGCTCCGACTCACCTTCAAATCGATATTCAAAGAGCAAAGAGCCGACAGAGGGTCTATCAGCCAGCTGAGACAGGCAGTTACGAAGATCGCCCCAGGCAATGCAGTCGTGCTGTGCGCGCAGACGACCTGTGGAGCCTCCGTTATCCGTGGTCGCCACAATGCCTGTCAGTCTGGGACCAAGAAATGAAAGACTGGAAAGCACTCGTCCAAGGCCGTGTCCACCACCGATTGCGACGACCTTACGATATTCATTGAATTGCAATATGTCCATATCAGCTTCCTTGATGCATTTACAACACCGACACCCCTTGTCGGTTACATACGCCAACCAGTTTAGGCAAATCGCTCAGATTATACAGTCATAAATTTTGCGATGGGAACAGGATCACATATAATTTTGTCCGCGAACAGCGACTCGCTGCCACAATGAGAGTAACTATTTGAAAACCGGAAAAATATCAACACTTATTCTTGCCTTCGCGCTCTGCTTCATGGTGATTCTGCTTCTGAGAGTCAGCCTGATCCCGGACCTCGAGGAAAAAGGTAAGTCTTTGAGAGTATTACCTATGCTTTCACAGACAACGCGCTTGCCTGATTTCGACGCCTACGCCGACGTGGGTGAGAAAAAGAGTGCATTTTTCGAATTTTTACGTCCGATAGTGCAGGACATCAATCGCGCTACGCTGAAGAAAAGGCGTTTTGTCAGTGAAATAATGCTGAAACTCGAAGCTGGAAAGCCTCTATCAGCAAAGGAACAGCGTCGTTTAGCTGCGTTGGGCGTTGAGTTCGGCGTACTTGAATCAGAACAAATCTCAGAGTGGAACACCACTCAGACCAAACAATTGGCACAGAGCCTCCTAAAACGCATCGATATAATTCCTGAATCGCTAGTGCTGGTGCAGGCCGCGAATGAGAGCGGGTGGGGCAGTTCGCGATTTGCCCGTGAAGGACTGAATCTTTTCGGTCAGTGGTGTTACACCAAGGGCTGCGGCATGGTGCCTTCGGCCAGAGCCCAGGACATGAGTCACGAAGTGACAGTGTTTAATACGGTGGAAGATGCCATTGCCTCTTATATCAATAACCTGAATACACATTCGGCTTATAAACTTTTTCGCGCCATTCGTGCAGAGCAGCGAGCCAAGGGCATAGAACCTGCGGCGGATGCACTGGTGTATGGCCTGGTCAATTATTCCGAGCGACGTGAAGCCTACGTCGATGAATTGCTGCAGATGCTGCGGCACAATAAAGTCTACCTGGAACCTCAAGATGAACCCGAGAATCAAACTCTGTCTGCTGTCCAGTCTGATGCTGTCGGCCCCGGCATTCGCCACGACCGTTTCGTTGGAGTACAGCGGATTTCATGACAGATTGAAGCTGGTTAAAAAGGGCGATTTCCCAAGAACGGAACTTACCTTTTCGGTGCCCATGAAAGAAGGCTGCAAGATAGTGAAGGGCGAAATTACCACTGAGTCTAAACGCTTTCCGCTTACCATTACGGATGACCAGCGGTTGTTTGTGCCCTTTGACGATGATTTAAAGCTGGCAAGGGCGCTGGTTAACATAGAAACAGATGGCGACGCGTCAACGTGTGGGTTAAGCCTGCAAGTAAGAGAGCGGGTTCCCCAAAAGCAGTATTCCGGCGACATGCTTGCGGCACTTAAATCGGAAATGGACAGCTTGCAGGCCTCTTTGCAGGGCTTCCCAATGAAGTACTTTGCCCGCCCTTCAAACGGGATTCGATTTGAGTTTGCCCAAGAAGGTCGGTTAGCCACGGTGGATGGTAGCGAAAAGCGACTGTCAAAAGCGTTTATCCTGACGAGTGAAGAGCTGGACGGTATTTCTCAACTTAGCTTCTCAGACGCACCACAGATAGTCAGCCCTTGGTACGCACAAACCAAATAGCACCAATAGAATTTGCTGATGATGTCCCATGAAAAAGCCCGCTTAACGCGGGCTTTTTTGCGTGTTTTAATGTCACATTCCCCAGTTAGTTTGGAGGGAATGTCAGCTATCAGGGGGTAAAGGTCGATACCACATCGATGCGGGTGCCCTGACGTTTGCTGGCATCGTCCAGATTGATATGACCACTGTTTGCCGTGTCCATAAAGTCAAAGGCGGGCAAATCAGCTTCTGCTACATCACCGCGAAATTCCGCGTTGGGATCCTGTTTGAGCGAGACAAAGTCGAATTGCTCGCGGTCGACGCCCTGGGAAGGTGCAGTATTCTGCATGGCAGTAAAGATGGTTTCAATACGACCAGGATGCTGACGGTCCCACTGCTTAAGCATGTCTTTTACCGCAGCACGCTTGAGGTTTTCCTGAGATCCACAGAGGTTACAGGGAATAATGGGGAACTGCTTCAGCTCGGCATACTCGGCAATGTCTTTTTCGCGGCAATAGGCGAGGGGGCGGATAACCACGTTGGCACCATCGTCCGACAACAGCTTGGGCGGCATGGCTTTCATTTTGCCGCCATAGAACATGTTCAGGAACAGGGTCTCAATAATGTCGTCCCTGTGGTGCCCCAAAGCAATTTTGGTGGCACCAATCCGCTGGGCAAATCCATACAGGGTGCCTCGACGCAGGCGTGAACACAAAGAACAGGTGGTCTTGCCTTCCGGGATCTTGTCTTTAACGATGGAATAAGTGTCTTTCTCAAGAATATGAAAAGGCACACCCAGGGTCTCAAGGTAGGCAGGCAGCACATGCTCAGGGAAGCCTGGCTGCTTCTGATCCAGGTTAACGGCCACAATTTCAAAAGAAACAGGGGCACGTTGCTGCAGATTGATCAGAATATCCAGCATGGCATAGCTGTCTTTGCCACCGGACAGACAGCACATGACTCTGTCACCTTCTTCAATCATGTTGTAATCAGCAATAGCGCTGCCAACTTCGCGGCGAAGTCGCTTTTGAAGTTTGTTGAGGCGGGTAGTTTGTTTCTTGGAAAGTTCGTCTTGCACTACATCTGACATAAAAAAGCGCCCGGTAACCTAGGTTTCAGGGCGCGTATTATTCCAGCTTAGCGGCTTAGGGTAAAGCGTTAGCCTTCCTGAAGCGGTGATTTATATCCATCGGGTTTGATGGCAAGCAGGTCACAGTTAAGGCTGTCGATGACGTGCTCGGCAGTGTTGCCGATAAGCGCGGCGGAGAGGCCGGTACGCCCGACGGTACCTAAAATTACCAGCTCTGCATCGAGATCCACTGCAAGCTCGGGGATAACGTCTTCTGGTAAGCCTTCTTTGACATGGCAAGCCTCAACAGGAATGCCATAACTCGTTGCCAGATACTGCACCCGCTGCTCATGTTGCATGCGAATGGACTCGTTATAGCTGTGGGCGTCGAAGTCAGGCAGTTCGATGGCGAGGTTGACCGGTGTACCTGGATAGCCGTTGACCAAATGTACTTTGGCATCAAACTGAGCAGCCAGGTTCTGTGCGTACTCTATGACTTTGCCGTTAAGCGCCTGGTGCTCTGGATCTTCCGTTGCGACGTTTACGGCACAAAGGATTTTGCCCCCAACAGGCCAGTCGTGCTCTTTCACCAGCAACACGGGAACAGGTGCTTTACGCATCAGGTGCCAGTCGGTGGGGGTGAAGATAACGGCTTTGAGTTTGTCGTGCTCGTGAGTGCCTTTCACAATCAGGTCAAAACCACCTTCAATGGCATAATTGATGATGCTTTCAAACGGGCGGTTGTGCCAAACAACCTGGGTTTGGATATCAATGCCATCCTGGATAAAAGGCGCAATCAGGTCACCAAGCCAGGCAACACGCTGGTCGATAACACCTTTACGCATGGCTTCACGCTCGTGAGCCGACAAAATGGATGTCATCTCGTAGGAAAAATCAAAAATGGACAGGAAAACGGTAATCGAGGCCTGGTTCTTTTCGGCAAGCGCAACAGCGCGCTCCAGAGCAGGCTGCTTGTCTTTGGTAGGGTCAACAACGACCAGTAACTTTTTATATTCCTTCATGGCGGCCTCCTGATTAGCTGTCATTCATCTATCATAATGAACCGGACAGGCTATGCTGCATTGTTTTAGATCAATGACTTGCTTTTATCTTGCGATACGGGCATTGCCTGCCAGCGTATTCAAGCCAGCGAAGTCAATGATGGTGATGTACTTGCCTTTGACTTCGATAAGTTCGGATTTCTGGAAACGCCCCAACAAACGGCTGATGGTTTCTACTGTTAACCCCAGATAATTACCTATGTCGCCGCGGGTCATGGTCAAACGGAACTCTCGCTGGGAAAAACCGCGGTTACCATAGCGGGTGGCAAGGTTGGCGATAAATGCAGCCAGACGCTCTTCAGCGTTCTTCTTGCTGAGCAGCAGGATCATTTCCTGATCCGACATAATTTCATTGCTCATTAAACGCATGATCTGCTGGCGAAGCTTGGGCATGGAACCTGAGAGTTCGTCCAGCGTATTGAAGGGAATTTCGCACACCATGGAGGTTTCAAGCGCCTGGGCAAAACTTTGATGAGTGTTGGCATGAATACCGTCGAAACCGATAACATCACCGGCAAGATGGAAACCGGTTATCTGCTCGTCACCCTGTTCGGTGATGGTATAGCTTTTAATGGTGCCGGAACGAATGGCATACAGAGATTTGAGAGAGTCGCCGGATTTGAAAATTTGCTCGCCTTTCTGGATAGGCTTTTTACGCTCAATAATATTATCCAATTGATCCAATTCGTTGGCGTTGAGCGTGAACGGAATACATAGGGTTCCCATACTACAATCGTGGCAATGGATGGTGCAACCGGTGGCGGCGGGGCGGCGATGTTTGTTTTGTTCGATTGGCATTATTCGTTCCCAAACCTGTTGATTAACTACATGTTAACTCAATTGCACCTGCCGGGCTAGCCAAGCTGGGCGACACCAATATATAAGGTTTGAATCCCAAAGGCTATGAGCAGTGCACCCGATAACCAGCGAACAGCACGGCGTTGTAACCACCCCATCAGCGACTTTGCCGCCACGCCCACACTCAGGAGTGCAGGCAAGGTGCCCAGACCGAAAAACAGCATGATAAGGGCACCATCCAGTGGATTGGCACTGGCGACAGACCAGGTCAGGGTGGAATACACCAAACCGCAGGGCAACCAGCCCCATACGCTGCCAGCAAGAACGGCTTTGGCGCGGGTGTCTATGGGCAGAAGGCGTTTTCCAAAAGGCTGAATTACACGCCACAGTCCTTTGCCGAGCGTTTCGATGAACACAACACCAGACCAGATTTTGGCAACGTATAACCCCAGAAGAATCATCATGAGTCCGGCCAGAAAACGCAGAAACAGCGTAAGATGGCCCGCATCAAACAGCAGGCTTAAGCCGCCTGAGGCACCACCGGCGATGGCGCCAGCGAGAGTGTAGCTGGCGATACGGCCGCTATTGTAAGACAAAAGGAAGCCGAGCCGATGGGCGAGGGGGTTTTCATGACGGGGCGGCGCTGGGATTTGGCTGGAAAAGGCACCCAACAGGCCGCCACACATGCCAAAGCAGTGAACTCCGCCCATCAATCCGACCAAAAAGGCGCCTGAAAGGCTGTAGTCCATCAGCGCTTGTCCGCTTCATTGTTGTTTGAAGAAGACTTGCCAGAGAGTGGCGCTTTAGGGGTTTCTTCTTCAAACAGGATTGACGCGCCCTGGCGGTCTAGATCGTCGAATTGTTCGGTTCGGACAGCCCAAAAAAAGACCCCGACTGCAATCAGCACAAACAACATGGCAATGGGAATGAGGATGTAGATGATACTCATGGTTTTAACCTCAGTAGCCTCAGGCTGTTACCCACCACAATCAGGGAACTGGCAGACATGCCTATGGCCGCGATATAGGGTACAACATGGCCGGTGACGGCAAGGGGTAAGATGAGCATATTGTACCCCAATGCCCAGGCAAGATTCTGCCTGATTATTTGGTTGGTTTTCACCGCAATATTCATGGCTTCAACAAATCGGTGCAGGTGGTCACCGAGTAAAATAAGATCGGCACTGTTTTTGGCTATGGCGCTGCCACTGCCCATGGCCACCGATAAATCGGCACCTGCGAGCACGGGCGCATCATTAATGCCATCACCGAACATAGCAACCAGTGTGTTGTTGCTCCGAAGGGACTCGACCAGCTCAAGCTTGCCTTTTGGCTTGAGACCGCCATTTACCTTGGTTATACCGAGCGTTGATGCCACCTGCTGCAGATGAGCCGAGGTATCACCGCTGGCTATCTGCAGTTCGATGTGTTTTGCTTTCAGGGCGGCAACGGTCTCTTTGGCATCGTCTCTCAGCTTGTCCTGGATCTCAAAAGCCGCCAGCACATTGTTTCTGGTACCCAGATACACCCATTGCCCCGGAAAAATCATTTCTGATGGCACCTTCAGGTATTCGGCACTGCCAATGAGATAACGGATACCTTCGATGATACCCTCAACGCCGGCCCCAACCAGATGATGTTGCCTGGTGACCTCGAGTTTTGTCGGTATCCTGGCAAACAATCTTGCGATGGGATGCAAGGATCCTTGCTCCAACGCTGAAGCGATAGCCAGTGCACGGGATTTCTCCAACCCCTCAAACAGTTTGATATCGCCAAAACTGAAACTGCCACAGGTGAGAGTTCCTGTCTTATCAAATACCACCGTCTTTATCTTGGGAAGTTTCTCAAAGACACTGCCATTACGGGAAATGATCCCCAATCGGGTAAAGAGTCCGGTTGCACAGGTCACAGCGGTAGGGGTGGCAAGGGCTAGTGCGCAAGGGCAGGTCGCAACCAACACAGAAAGTGTTACCCAAAAGGCATCTTCGGGTGCAAATTGACGCCACACAACATAGGTCATGGCGGCAATGGTCAGTATGGTGGCCGAGAAATAACGCGCAAGCTTATCTGCCGTCAGTGCTATTGCCGGTTTGGCGTTGGAAGCAAGCTCCTGCAGTCGGATAATTTCTGCAACCAGCTGGTCCTGGCCTATGGCGGTGACTTCCACTCTGATGGGCTGTTCCAGGTTGATGGTACCTGCAAACACTTCTGCTCCCGGCGCCTTGGATATCGGCAGCTGCTCTCCGGTAAGCATGGATTCATTAATGCCGGATATGCCTTCCACTATCTTGCCATCGGCTGCGACCACGTCACCCGGGCTGACCAAAATGATGTCGCCGACCTGAAGCTTCTTGGCAGGGACTTCTTCTATTCCTTGCGCGGTAACGAGTGACGCAGTGAGGGGCACCAATTTATGCAAGTTGCTTGAGCTGACAGAAGCCTTTTGACGGGCATTCTGCTCAAAATAGCGGCCAAGCAGCAAGAAAAAGGTAAACATGGACACAGATTCAAAATAGACCTCACCCGTACCCTGAATGGTGGCGACGCAACTTGCGATATAGGCTCCGCAAATGGCAATGGAAACGGATACATCCATATTGAGCTTGCCACTCAGGATGGCGCGTATGGCGCTGAAATAGAATGGTTGCGCCGAGTAGAACACCACAGGAGCCGCAAATATCATGCTGACCCAGCGGAAATAATCACGAAACTCAGTTTCCAAATCGGTAAAGTAGCCGGCATAAAGTGCCAGGGCAAACATCATCACCTGCATGGTGGCGAAACCCGCCAGCCCCAACCGGAGCAAAAAGCGGCGGCTGTTACGTTTACTGATGACTTCCTGGTCGTCTAACTGAAAGGGCGCGGCGTTATAGCCTATGCTGCCGATGGCGGACAGGATATAGCTTAATTTCACCAAAGCCGGTTGCCAGCGAATAAACGCGCGCTGGGTGGTGGAGTTCACCTGAATACGCTCGACGCCGTCAAGCTTTTGTAGCTTATGTTCAATCAGCCAGGCACAGGCAGCGCAGGTAATGCCATCGATGCTGAGCGTGACTTCTTCCCGGCCATCCCGTTCCTGAACGAAATCCTGCTGTACTTCTGGCAAATCGTATGCGCTGAAATGATTCAGGCTTTCGGGGATCAACGCCGTTTGGCGACTGCCGGGCTCGGTGCGGTATTTGTAATAGGAAAGCAGGCCAGCATCGACGATGGCCTGGGAAACCGCCTGACATCCTGGGCAGCACATCACCTGATCAACGCCATCGATTTGGGTGATGAATTGGCTGCCGGTCAAGACAGGTTCGTTACAGTGAAAACAGGGTTGCTTGGACATATCTGACTCAGTTCAGCCAGTGCTCTTTGCCCTCAGCAAGTTCCAGACGCTTTTGCAGTCGCCACTTGCCATCGAAACTCTCAATGCGAACTTCCCAAAAACCTGAAATTGGTTGTGAAGGAATAATACGATAAAGCTTGGTTGCATCCTGGGTAAGCAGACCGGCAAAATCGCGATCGGCAAGGGTAGGGTGATAAAAGCTGGTATTGAGCGCGGCGTCATAGGCTGGGCCGCCATGCTGCTCGAGGGTGATGGCGCCATCGTTAACCGAGACCAAAAACTGCATACCAATCTGGCGCGCATATTGGATTTTAGACAGGTCCATATTGATGGCCTTGCCCTTTTTGTAATATTCCTCGGCTACCAACGAATCAGAGTTATCCATGGCAATTTTCAGGGTGGCAAAACTTGCGATCACGGCGCACATGGGAAGGATAATTAAAAACCAGGGCCAGAACTGCTTATACCAGGCTTGCTGCTCATTCATTGTGTAATACCAAAGGTCGATTCGTTAGCGATATTCTATCGTTTAATGTCTGAGTTATCACTTAAAAAAAGGCCCCGATATTATCTCGGGGCCTTGATTTTACTGACGTTAATTACTTGTTAGACAAGCTGTAAACGTAGGCAGTGATGACGTGGACTTTTTCTTCGCCCAGAACGTCTTTCCATGCAGGCATTACGCCGGCGCGGCCGAATTTGATTGATTCTTCAATCTTGCCGCGGCTGCTGCCATAGAGCCATACGTTGTCTGTCAGGTTAGGCGCGCCCATGAACTTGTTGCCTTTGGCATCCATACCGTGACAGGCAAAACAGCCCTTCATGAAAGAACCCTGACCTTGAGCGGCAAGCGCAGCATCGTGCTCACCACCGGACAGGCTGACGACATACTCAGCCAGGCCTGGGATTTCACTGTCATCGATAGGCAAGCCACCCTTTGGAGGCATCATGCCACGACGACCATTCATGATACTGGCCTTGATGGTAGCCAGATCGCCACCGTACAGCCAATCGGCATCGGTCAGGTTAGGGAAGCCAGTGCTACCGCGGGCGTCAGAGCCGTGACACTGGGCACAGTTTTGCAGGAACAGACGACCCCCCACTTTCAGCGCTTCTGGGTTTTTCACCAGTTCTTCCAGTGGCGTTGCCGCGTATTCTTTGAAAATGTGACCGTATTTGTCGTCAGCACTCTTCACTTCAACATCGTACTGAACCCAGCGACCTTCTTTGGCTGCGTTTTCAATGGCGGCTTTAGAGTCGGCTTTAATACCTTGCTCAGTACCAATGCTCTGGTTAGAGCTGCTCCAACCCAGGAAACCTTTGAAGTTACCCAGACCTGGATACAGCGCCAGATAAATCACACCAAACACGATAGTGATGTAGAACATGTAGCTCCACCACTTAGGCAGTGGGTTATTCAGCTCTTCGATACCATCGAAACTGTGGCCCATTGACTCGCCTTCTTTAATATCAGGCGTCGTGTTCTTGGAACAGATCCTCAGCAGCACGAAGCAGCCTATGATCACCAGGATAGTGAGTATGCTAATCCACATACTCCAGAAGTTACTCATCAACATTATTTTTGCTCTCCTGAGTCCTTCATTGCCTTGGTCTCCTCATCGGAGAACACAAGGTTAGCAGCCTCGTCGAAACTCTTTTTACGACGGGAGCTATATGCCCAAGCAAATATACCGACGAAGGTCAGCATTACAACAATGGTTACAATCCCGTGTAATGTGCCGTAATCCATATAGTTGCCTCCTTATTTGAGTGCGTGTCCCAGAGACTGCAAGTACGCGATGATGGCTTCCATCTCAGTTTTGCCTTCTACGGCTTTCTGAGCGTTGGCAATGTCAGCATCGGTGTAGGGAACGCCAAATCCACGGAAGACTTCCATTTTCTGTGCAGTCAACTTGCCATCGAGCTTGTTGTCTGCCAGCCATGGGAAGCCAGGCATGTTTGACTGAGGAACCACAGCGCGAGGGTCAATCAGGTGAACTTCGTGCCATTTATCGCTGTAACGACCGCCTACTCGGGCCAGGTCAGGACCAGTACGCTTGGAGCCCCACTGGAAGGGGTGATCCCATACAGATTCGCCGGCTACAGAGTAGTGACCGTAACGTTCAGTTTCAGCACGCAGGGGACGGATCATCTGGCTGTGACAGTTGTAACAACCTTCACGGATATAGATGTCACGGCCTTCGAGCTCGAGTGCAGTGTAAGGACGCAGGCCTTTTACTGGCTCAGTGGTATCTTTCTGGAACAGCAGAGGTGTGATTTGCACCAGACCACCGATGCTGATCACCAGCACGGTGAAGATACCGAGCAAACCGATGTTTTTCTCAATTAATTCATGGTTGAATTTCATCGTGTCTACTCCTTATGCAGCTTTGGCTTCAGACAGTGCAGGCAGTGAATCTTTAGGTGCCTTCACAGTGCGGAATACGTTGTAAGCCATGATCAGCATACCGGTTACGAAGAAGCAGCCGCCCAGGAAACGTACGAAGTAGAACGGATAAGAGGCTTCCAGACTTTCTACGAAGCTGTAGGTCAGGGTGCCGTCCGAGTTCACTGCACGCCACATCAAACCCTGCATTACACCGGAGATCCACATGGCAACGATGTACAGCACGGTGCCGATAGTGGCCAGCCAGAAGTGTACGTTTACCAAAGAGGTAGAGTACATGCGGCCATGACCGAACAGGTTAGGGATCAGGTGATACAGAGAACCGATAGACACCATGGCTACCCAACCCAGGGCACCAGAGTGTACGTGACCCACGGTCCAGTCAGTGTAGTGAGACAGCGCGTTTACTGTCTTGATGGCCATCATAGGACCTTCGAAGGTAGACATACCGTAGAAGGACAGAGATACCACCAGGAAGCGCAGCACTGGATCAGTGCGCAGTTTGTGCCAGGCGCCTGACAGGGTCATGATACCGTTGATCATACCGCCCCATGAAGGTGCGAACAGGATCAGTGACATCACCATACCCAGAGACTGAGTCCAGTCGGGCAGGGCAGTGTAGTGCAGGTGGTGAGGACCGGCCCAGATGTACAGTGCGATCAGTGCCCAGAAGTGCACGATGGACAGACGGTAAGAGTAAACTGGACGACCCGCTTGCTTAGGCACGAAGTAGTACATCATACCCAGGAAGCCAGCGGTCAGCAGGAAGCCTACGGCGTTGTGGCCATACCACCACTGCACCATAGCATCTACCGCACCGGCATAAATGGAGTAAGACTTCCACAGGCTAACAGGCACAGCCATGGAGTTTACGATGTGCAGAACAGCTACCGTGATGATGAAGGCACCGAAGAACCAGTTCGCCACATAAATGTGGGAAGTCTTGCGCTTTACGATAGTACCGAAGAACACAATCGCATAGCTGACCCATACAACGGCGATAGCGATGTCGATTGGCCATTCCAGCTCGGCATATTCTTTGCCGCTGGTAATACCCAGTGGCAGAGTGATGGCGGCAGCCAGAATGATAGCTTGCCAACCCCAGAAGGTGAATGACGCCAAAGCTGGCGCAAACAGACGGGTTTGACAAGTACGTTGAACAACATAATAGGAGGTGGCGAAAAGCGCTGAGGTACCGAACGCGAAGATCACCGCATTGGTGTGTAATGGCCGCAAGCGGCTGTAGGTTAACCAAGGGGTATCGAAGTTCAGCTGGGGCCAGATTAACTGAGCCGCAATCAGTACACCGACGGACATACCAACAATGCCCCACAGAACTGTGGTTAAAGCGAATTGGCGCACGACAGTGTAATTGTAATCAGCGCCGTGTGGCTGGGAATGGTTCATCATAGTGCTTCCACTGCTTATTACTTTTACTTGTAATGTGAGTAAAGACGAGCTCTACCGGTTTTTTTTAAATGACATTCAGCGCGTTCCCTATCGGGCTGTACACTGGCTGTCAATGCCTGTGCCTGCGGAATTGTTACCAACCGCAAGGCTTTGCAATGATACTTGAGCTGTGTCAAAAAAGATACCTGGATGGCCGTGGGTTTGTTGATCTGGATCAATCGGAACAATAGAATGTTAACATCTTGCAGCATAAGGTGATTTATTGTGCTAGGCGTACGTAATCTCGCACTGGCGAGCATGCTTTTGAGCCTGATTTTCCTGTCGGGATGTGATCAGAATCAAATTTCCACCCAAAGGTCAGTGAAAGAACCTGGATTATGTGATTTTCATGCGGGGGAATGCCAACATTCTCTTGGTGAAAATATCATCAGGCTAAGTTTGAGTCCTGCAAATGCCCCCAGTGAAAAACCACTGAATTTCCAATTAAAAAGCACGGATAAACTCGTTATTGCCAGTAGCCGGATTGAGGGCAGAGACATGTTTATGGGCGTCATCCCGTTAAAGTGGCAACAAATGGATGAAAACACCTTTAACGCTACCGCTGTGTACGGCAGCTGTTCCAGTGACTATATGGTGTGGCGACTTTGGCTTAGTGTGTCAAACGAGGCCGGCCAGTCACAGCAGATTTGGTTTGATTTTCTCGCCGATAACGACTGATATCACTCGCCGCTGTCTCTCCAGCACTCTTTGATGGCAACGAAGGTCTGAACGTTATCGATAAAGAGTTGCAGCAATACAGGATCGAAGTGGGTTCCTGAGCAATTTTTCATTTCCTCCAAAACCTTGTCCAGTGGCCAGGCTTCTTTGTAGCAGCGGGCATGGGACAGGGCATCAAACACGTCAGCAATGGCCACTATGCGTGCGTAAATATGAATATCATCTCCTCTGAGGCCTCCAGGATAACCACTGCCGTCAAATTTTTCGTGATGCTGCAACGAGATAGTCGCGGCAGCATTGAGAATAGGCCGCTCTGAATTCGCCAAAATTTGATGCCCGATCACCGGGTGCTGCCGCATGATTTGCCACTCGTCATTGTCCAGCTTGCCGGGTTTCAAAAGCACAGCATCTGGAATGGCTATCTTGCCAATATCGTGCATTGGCGCGGCTCGTTTCAATAAATCAGCTTCATGATCTGCAAGCCCTGCCAGCAGAGCCAGCTCATGGCAGTAGGCGGCCATGCGTTTGACGTGGTTCGCCGCTTCCTTCGAGCGGCTTTCTACAACGTCACCCAAACGTAAAATGAGTTCTGATTGAGTGTCTTCTACCTCCTGGTTCAACAGTAGGTTCTCAAAAGCCACACCAACATTTATTGCAAAAATATCAATAAGCTGCTTGTCAAGGTCACTTATTCTGTCGATACCGTCCATATACAGCAGATTGATTAACCCACTCTTGGTGGGGAAGTATCCGACGAAGCAGTTCTGTTCATAGAGGCATCGTTTCTGTGAAAGCGCTTCTTTCAGTAGTGCCAGAATATTGGGTGCGAGGGCTCGGTCATGGTGGGCGGCAAATTGCCCTGTGCCAGCGAGGATTTCAAGGTCGTGGGCACCGATTTTTCCACTGATGGCATCCATGGCATTACAGGAAAGAAGCAAGGTTTCAGTGTCAAGATTCAACAGGCTTGCCACCTGGGTCAGTAACCCGTCGGCAAACTTGTGTAAGGTTCTGAGTTCGAACAAACCTGAAGTGGCTTCCAGCACCCGCTCAAGTCCTTTACGGTGCTTGAACTGAACCTGACGTGACTGTTCGATTTCCATAATGTCGCGGTAGGAGCGCAGGGAAGAGTAAACACTGGTCACGAGTTTGCGAGAGTCAAGTTCGGCCTTGGCTTTGTAGTCATTAATGTCGTAATTGACAATAACGTCTTCTTCAGGGGCCTGACCGGGTTGGCCAGTCCTCAGTACTATTCTCATGGTTCGGTTTTTAAGTTCTTCACGTATCCAGCGTACCAACTCCAGGCCAGCGTGGTCGCTTTCCATCACTACATCGATAAAGGCTACGGCCACGTCGGTTTCGTTGTTGAGAATTTCTTTGGCTTGCTCCCCGCTGTAAGCGTTGATGAAAGCCAGAGAGCGGCCTTCCAATTTGAATCTGGACAGGGCGAGTTTGGTCACTGTGTGGACATCGGGCTCATCGTCGACAACCAGGATCTTCCATGCTGGACCCGAATCCTCTGATTCAACCTTTTTTTTGCCCGAAAACAAGGGACTTTTCTTTGCCATATCAATGAGCATTCGCAGGCCTCAAGCTAAAAACGCGGGTAGGTTTGTTCCATTTGAGTGTAGATCAAGTATTTCATGTAAGTGGATTTTTTCCTTTAACAGAGAGGCAAAATCTATATATGATAACTATTCTCATTTGTGTTTTTTTAGCTATGAAAAAGGAGGAGGCATGAAGTACGTCAATCTTGGTGTTCCTGTGCCTGTGCTGGCACAACTTCTCTATGAAGGTCAGCTCTGTGCCGCCGACATAAAGTGCCTCGATGCAGAGAGTAAACAGCAACTTTGGCAGCTTTGCCTATGGGCCTGTAAACAACGGGTAGATTGTAAAAAGACCGCACAGTTAATTACCACAGCGAACGTCGTTGGAAAATCTGATGTGCACGACGCCCAGCGGTGTAACGAATTGCCTGTAAACGGCGGACCTTTGGAAAGTGATAACGAGGTATCGCAAGATGAATGCACTGGATGCCTGCATGCTTGCAGTAAACATAGGGATTAGCAGCGTGAGAAGGCTTTGGTTAGCGCGCACACCTTGGTATCGTTGATTGGGCGCAGTGCTTATCTGGTGCTAGCGGTTTAGAGCTACGGTTTTGTTTTATCAGTAATCAGCGCTGATGTACGACTAACGCGTTGAGGCCTTATGTTAAATGTAGCTATTACAGCCATGGATTAATGAGGACGACAGCAGAGCCAAAGCCCCAAGCACGTAAACAGCGCCACATCTAAATGCGCACAATGTATATTATGTTAAATACCATTTTTACTTATTACCACTTTCACGGACTTAGGACTTAGCTCTTCCCTCGAACTGTATATGCAGGCCGCGACCACTCCTACTACTAAGCAAATTTGGGAATAGATGTTTTTCAGCATTGGCCACTACAGAACACTTGGCCCAACAAGTCAAATAACTCAGTTTAACGACGCGGACAGCGACATCTCACCGACCAGTCCATTCCTAACTCACCAATTACTTTCGTATATTTAGTTTGTCCAGGTTGAATATTTTGCCTGCCTACTCCAAGTGAGCTGCAAATTGAGAATTAAGGCCACCTGAAGTGGCCTCTAGTGTCAATTATGGAAAGAATTCTGAGGACTAAAGCAAGTGGCTTTGACTTCGCTCGCTGGATAGCCTGCCTCTTCCAATGCCTCGATAATTTCGTCTGAAGTCAGACCGCTGAACACTTTTATCTTCATTGCCACCAGGTCAACTTCAACCCTGGCATCGGACTGGAGTTGTACAATGGCTTTATTTACTACTCCAGCACAATGTCCGCAGGTCATATTTTCTACATTAAATTCAATCATTTTATATCTCCGGTTGTAAGTCTGATTGTCACGATAAGAGTTGCCACTGTGGTAATGTCAATAGATTTTGAAACTTTTTGCGTTGACCACTTGACCTTCCCATAATGGCAAGGTTTAGCCTTTAACTATCGCAACAACAATCCCAATCAGGAGTAAGGAAATGTCAACAACCATGCACATTGCAGTCAAGGGGATGACATGCGTATCCTGCGCCTCACGCATAGAAAAGGCACTGCTTAAGGTAAACGGCGTTGTTAATGCCACGGTTAACCTTGCCACAGAAACTGCAACTATCGAAGGTGTCGCCAGCACTGGTGATATCAAGTCGGCCATTATTAACGCCGGTTATGATGTTGAGTTGGAATCACGTCAATTTGAGGTAAAAGGAATGACCTGCGCGTCCTGTGCAGGGCGCGTTGAAAAGGCGTTGATGAAAATAAGCGGAGTCGGCAGCGCCAACGTCAACCTGGCAACAGAACAGGTAAGCATCTCGCTGTTGGAAAACATTACCAATGATACGTTAGTTGCCGCTGTCAGAGATGCGGGGTATGAACTCATTACCGCAGACGAGCCTGCTCAATCAGAACCAAAGCAGGACAAACGCCTCGCTTTCTATCAGAAAGACAGTTGGCCTGTCATTGGTTCAGCCATCCTCACCCTACCCTTAGTGCTCCCTATGATAGGTATGTTGTTTGGGGCTGATTGGATGCTGCCCGCTTTTTGGCAATGGCTGCTTGCGACACCAGTACAATTCTATTTTGGTTCACGCTTCTATAAAGCTGGCTGGAGCGCACTGAAAGCCGGTAGCGGTAACATGGACCTCCTGGTTGCCATTGGTACCAGCGCTGCTTATGGTTTGTCGTTATACCTCTGGTATAGCTTTGACGGTCACCATGGTGCGCCACACCTGTATTTTGAAAGCAGTGCTGCGGTGCTCACTCTGGTCTTGCTCGGAAAATTATTGGAAAAAAGGGCAAAACGCCGGACTACTGACGCATTGCATGCGCTTGAAAATTTAAAACCAACTACAGCGACGGTATTACGTGATGCGCAGTGGCAATCAATGCCTGCCGCACAGCTGGTCTCAGGTGACGTGGTAAAAGTGCTACCCGGCGATCGCATTCCCGTGGATGGCCTGGTTATCAAGGGAAGCAGCCATGTTGACGAAGCACTAATCAGTGGTGAGAGTATTCCACTGCATAAATCTCTAGACCAAAAAGTTACCGGTGGTTCAGTAAATCTTGACGGCGTGTTGGAGATAAAAGCCACTGCGGTGGGCTCTGAATCTACCCTATCTAAAATCATCCGTTTGGTAGAGCAGGCCCAGGGCGCCAAAGCACCTGTTCAGGCTCTGGTCGACAAAATCAGCAGCATTTTTGTACCAGTTGTCCTGCTAATCGCGACAATCACCGTACTGACATGGGGTTTATATTTTGGGGATTGGTCACAGGGTATTTTGCATGCTGTAGCAGTATTGGTGATTGCTTGTCCCTGTGCTCTGGGGTTGGCAACGCCTGCCGCCATCATGGCTGGAACAGGCACCGCAGCACGACACGGCATATTGGTTAAAGATGCCATTGCACTTGAGCAAGCAACCAAGATTGACTACGTCGTGTTCGATAAAACAGGTACGCTTACCGAAGGCAAACCCGAACTCGTTCAGATCACGGCTTTTGACGATGCAGAGAATGTGTTATTGGAACATGCTTATGGGCTTCAGCAACACAGTGAGCACCCGTTGGCAAAAGCAGTTATCAGCTACGCTATTCGTCATCAGGTTTCTCTACCCGAAGTAACCCAATTCACCGTTGTCGCCGGCAAAGGAGTAAAAGGTGAAATCCACGGTCGCAAGTTAATGTTTGGTAGTAGCCACTGGATGCGCGAGTTGGGTCTGTCTCTGCCCACCGACAAGATTCAAATTAAAGGCGCATCCATATCCTGGCTCGCCGAATTAACTGATGCTGGGGTTATTCTGGCAGGCTTATTCTGCTTTGCAGATAAAGCCAAACCTGAATCAAAGCAAGCCGTTAAAGCACTCCAGCAACGGGGGATCAAAGTTGCGATGCTCACGGGTGATTCCAACGACAGTGCAGCGCAGATAGCGGCAGAACTTAACCTGGACAATTATCAGGCGGAAGTATTGCCCCAGGGAAAAGCGGAGGCTGTCGCACAATATCAGCAACAAGGCTTTAAGGTAGCCATGGTGGGTGATGGTATTAATGACGCACCTGCCCTCGCCCAGTCAGACCTTGGCATTGCGATGGCCACAGGTACTGAAGTGGCAGTCAGTGCTGCCGCCATTACCCTGATGCGAGGCAATCCTGAGTTGGTTGCATCGTCACTTAATCTGGCATCTGCTACTTACAGAAATATTCAGCAAAACCTGTTCTGGGCCTTCGCATTCAACACGGTGGGCATCCCGCTGGCGGCAATGGGCTATCTGAACCCGGTTATTGCTGGTGCAGCTATGGCATGTAGCAGTGTATTGGTAATCAGTAATGCTTTACGCCTGCAGCGTAAAAGCTTCTAGGAGGTGTAAGATGAGTACCCTACTGACTATTGGAGAGGCTGCCAAAACGAGTGGACTCTCTACCAAGATGATACGTCACTATGAGCAAACAGGATTACTGAAGAAATCCCCCCGAACTGACTCGGGATATCGCCTGTATAACAACGAGCAAATCAATCAGCTCAGATTTATCAGGCAAGCCCGAAACCTGGGATTTTCATTGAATGACATCCAATCCCTCCTTGGCCTGTGGCAAGACCCAAACAGGGAAAGCCGATTGGTCAAACAACTCGCAACCCAGCACCTGGACGACATAAAAATGAAAATCAGCGAGTTGCAACATATGCAGCTCATACTCACAGAGCTGGCAGAAAGTTGCTGTGGGGATGAAAATCCACACTGTAGTATTTTGCAAAAGCTCGCAAAACCGGATTAACAGACCTTGCTAACCTAAACGTGGCAACCCGCCCAATCGACGTCCGGCATCAGTGTCGGTTTTCCGTTTAGCGCTCATTTCCTAAGCTTCAGACACTTATCCTTATTCTGATATGAATGGCCCCTACAAAGCGCAATTCCTGAGTAAATTGAGTAAGGCGCCTAGCCAAAGCCGGGCAGCTTACTCAAGGGGGTCATATAAACCAAATGGCAACCAATAGCGTTACACTGTGACCTCTGACACCTCTGTCAGTCAGTGTCTTTCTGTTGACTACTGACGTTGCAGACACCGTGCGTTTTAGTGTCGTTATCGGAATGTTCACGCTTTTCAGTCCGTAGGACCCCCATTCTGGCGGGGTCCGGGAAACACCAACTACCACGCCAGGTACTCCAGTTCATACGCCACCACGCCACGAGCACTATGGCAGCGCACACGAGAATACCGGTGCCGATAGCCTTTTCAAACCAATGGGCAATCAGGGCTACAGCTGCTGACGCAATAAACGCCATACCCAATTGCAGGAAGTTTTGCCAACCGGCAGCCTTGGTAGCGTTGTTGGAGAATGGCGCCAGGGCGTCAGTTACCAGCAAGGGATAAACAGCACCATTAATTGCGGCAAGGGCTGCAAACACCCAAAGCACGGCCAGGATCCCCGCACCGAGTTGCGTTAACAGAAAAAGCACCAGAGACAACACCACAAACCCTGTGATGAGCATGTTCTTGATAGCTTCAGGGCTATGGGAGTGCAATGCTTTTTTGCAGGCAAACCCGCCCAGCATAAATGCCAGGGTTTGAGGAATAAAACTGAGCCCAATTTCTGCAGCAGCGTAGCCATGGTGTTGCATCACAGCAGGCCACAATGTCAGATAGCAAAAGAAGGCAGCACTGCAGGCCCCAAATATCGCCACGTTATTCTGAAAAGCACGGTTTTTCAGGATGTTCTTAACAAGAATAGGCTCGGATTGGCTGCGAGTGCGGGATTCTTTCGCCAGCGCTGGTGTCATGGCGGCCAGTAATAGCCCAACAATGGCCAGGATGATGAAGATGGCACGCCAGCCAAACTGCTCGCTGACCCAGGCTCCCATCAAAGGCGCCAGTGCTGGAGACAGAGCAACCAAGGGCATAATCGACGAAAACACCTTTCTCGCCTCGCCTTCGTCAAATTTTTCCATCACCAGTGCTTGCCAGATGACGGCGGCACTGCATGCACCG
Organism: Shewanella amazonensis SB2B; assembly: GCF_000015245.1. Classification (NCBI taxonomy): domain Bacteria; kingdom Pseudomonadati; phylum Pseudomonadota; class Gammaproteobacteria; order Alteromonadales; family Shewanellaceae; genus Shewanella; species Shewanella amazonensis. The sequence goes on along the minus strand of NC_008700.1, from coordinate 2,176,180 downwards.
AATGCTTGAATAACCCTGAGCACAAAAAAGACACTGATATTTTCGGTAAACCCCAGCAAAATGCTGCTTACAGCAAATACACCAAGGCCAGCCATTAGTGTGTTTCGCTTGCCAAATTTGTCGCAAAGGCTGCCATATGCCAGTTGCCCAATGGCGAGACCACCCAAAAAGCAGGTAAGGGTCATGGCCACCAAACTGGCGGACGTGTTCAAACTAGATTCAATCTGATTGAATGCAGGAAGATACATGTCTGTGGCCAAAAATCCGAGCATACTCAGCAGCGCAAGATAGGGGAAGAATACTAAACTTCTGCGTTTAGTCAGTGAATTGGAAATCAAACATACCTCCACGATTTAGATTTATCTTAGCGCCGTGGAGTCTAATAACTTGTTTTACCGCTGTGAAACGGTTAATTTTGCATACTGTAACCAAAATAATTCATGGCAAAGTGCCCTTCTTACATCAGGAAATTCACCATGCTGTCGGAACAATCGCTGGAGTTGGTCGATATCGTTGCTCAGGTCGGTAGTTTTACCGCTGCAGCGGCAAAGTTGCACAAGGTGCCTTCCGCGGTCAGCTATGCAATCAAGCAAATCGAAGACGAATTGGGTGTGGTACTGTTTAACCGCCATCACCGTAGCGTGAGTCTGACGGTAGCCGGTGAGCACTTCGTCCGTGAAGCCCGCGCCATGCTATCGCAAATGGATGAACTCAAGCGCGGAACACAGCGTATTGCCAATGGCTGGCAACCAACCCTGTCCATCGCGCTGGACAACATTGTCCGAGCAGACAAGATAAGCGTGTTAATCGCTGATTTTTACAGGCATTTTCAGGATGTCGAGTTAATCATACGCATCGAAGTATTCAACGGTGTATGGGAAGCACTTGCTACAGGACGCAGCCACATTGCCATTGGCGCTACAACGGCCATTCCCGTTGGTGGCGTATTCCAATACCGGGACATGGGGGTTATCGACTGGGCGTTTTTGGTGTCTAAAAATCACCCTCTTGCGTCCATAGAGGCACCGTTAAGCGATGATATGCTAAGGCCATTCCCCTCCATTTGTCTTGAAGATACATCGCGGGAAATTCCCAAACGTACGACCTGGCTTTTGGACAATCAACGTCGGCTGGTTGTGCCGGACTGGATCCGTGCCATTAACTGTTTCACCAACGGCTTGGGAATAGGTTACATGCCAAGACACCTTGCGGCGCCCTTTATTCAGGCCGGATTGTTGATGGAAAAAACACTTGAGCAGCCAAAGGCGCCCAGTCCTTGCTGTCTGGCGTGGAACGGTGATGCGCCCTCGCCTGCACTCAGTTGGGTGCTTGATTACCTCGGCGACAGTGAAAAGCTGCACCGCGAATGGCTGGCATAAGTGTGGTTTCCGCCGGGAATTCAGTTATGATAGCCAAGATAGTCATACATTAAGGAGACATTGAAATGTCACAGGAAATTCTGGTTTCCAAGCAGTCGACACTGGAAGTCAACAAGCTCATCAAAAACACCTATATGTTGCTTTCCATGACACTGGCATTTTCAGCGCTGTGCGCCTGGATTGCCACGGCGATGGGCATTTCGCCTTTGATGTCTCTGGGTTTTGCCATCGGCGGATTCATTCTGCTGTTTGTCACCCTGCGTAAAGCCGACACCGCAGCAGGTCTGTTTTGGGTATTTGCCTTTACTGGTATGGAAGGCGCTTCACTCGGTTTTATCCTGAACCACTATGCGGGCATGGCCAATGGCCCTGAACTTATCATGCAAGCATTCGGCCTCACGTCAGCCATTTTTATCGGCTTGTCCATGTATGCCCTCACCACTAAAAAAGACTTCTCTTTTATGGGTGGCTTTTTGTTCGCCGGTTTAATTGTGATTGTGATTGGTGGCCTGATTAATTTGTTCGTTGGCAACAGCACCGCGTACATGCTGCTGTCCTGGGCAACCGCTTTGGTGTTTACCGGTCTTATTCTGTTTGATACCAGTCGCATCGTAAACGGCGGCGAAACCAACTATATTCGCGCCACTGTGTCGCTGTATCTGGACTTCCTCAATTTGTTCCTCGCTATTTTGCGCATTCTTGGCATGAACAACGACGATTAAACATTCCACAGAGTTAAGGTAAAATGGCCCACTTCGAGGGCCATTTTTTTATTATGAGCACATTTATTCTTCAGGTATCAGGTAAAGCCTATGGTAGCGCAGCGCCCGTGCACGCGCTCAGGTTTGCCAAGGCCGCAATCGACGAAGGCCACCACATTCTTCAGGTATTTTTTTATCAGGATGGCGTGTTTAACGCATCGAGCCTCGGTTCGCCAGCATCCGATGAGTTCAACGTGTATCAGGCTTGGCAAAAACTGGCCAAACTACACAATGTTGAACTGGTCAATTGCGTGTCTGCGGCCTTAAGACGAGGCATGGTGGCGAAAGAAGAAGCTGAAACCCAAGGGCTCAGTCATTGGAATGTGGATGAACATTTCACTAACGGCGGCCTGGGCGAGTTGGTAAGTGGCATCGCCAAAGCCGACCGGCTCATCTGTTTCTAAGGAGTGACAGTGAAAAAACTCTGTGTTGTGTTTTCAACGTCGCCCCACAGCAATGCTGCTGGCCGGGAGGCACTGGATTTTGCCATGCTGGCAGCTAGTTATGATTTAGAAACCAGTTTACTGTTCACCGATGAAGGCGTACTGCACCTGATCTCTAATCAAGAGCCGGAATCCATCGGTTGCCGCGACTACATAGCCACCTTTGGTGCGCTGGAGTTTTACGATATCGAAAACCTTTACGTGTGTGAGGAAAGCCTGAAGGAATTCGCGATAGCGCCAAGCGCTCTGCCCCTGGATGTTCAAGTGCTGACAAACAGTGATATCCGTGAACATTTCGGCTCGGTCGATGAAGTGGTGGTGTACTGATGATTTTGCATCATATTCAAAGCTCATCTGCGCAAAGCGCCGGTCTTCGCCTCGCCCTTCGCTATGCGGGTAAGCAGGATGCGCTGATAATCAGTGGCAATGCCACAGGCTCCCTGCTTCATGCCAGTTGGCAGGCAAAACTTGCCGGCAAAACTGTGTATTTTTTAGATGAAGATGTCCATGCCCGGGGGCTGACAGCCATGATTACAGCACGTTACCCTGATGCGAAGTTGGTTGATTACCACGACTGGGTAAAACTCTCTTTAACGTTTGACAAGGTGATTACGTGGTAGATTCGATTTTGTTTAAGGGCCAGCAGATTGAAGTCGATAAAAATGGCTATCTGCTGTCGGTTAACGACTGGAGCCCCGAACTCGCGCTTGTGCTGGCGGAGTCTGAGTCCATCGTGATGACAGAAGCCCACTGGGAAGTAGTCAACTTCGTTCGGGATTTTTATTTGGAGTACAAAACCAGCCCAGCTATCCGCGCGCTGGTCAAAGCCATGGGGCAAAAGTTTGGCCCGGATAAAGGCAATTCCAAATATCTCTACACCCTGTTCCCGATAGGTCCAGCCAAGCAAGCCACCAAAATTGCCGGTTTGCCCAAACCTGCCAAGTGCATTTAACAGGCGCCGATTAAGACAGAATACAAAAAGCCCCGCTATTGCGGGGCTTTTAACTGTTAGACGTTATCTAACACAATCAAGAAGGCCTTCCCCAAGGTAGCGAACATGATACCGACAAACACCGCTATCACTGCCACGTATGAAAGCCAACGTAAGTAGCGTTGACCGTTATCCATATAACCTTGAAAAATAGTGTCTTGTTATTAACCGAGTTGCTCAATACCACCCATATATGGGCGCAGGGCTTCAGGCACGGTAACTGTACCATCGGCATTCTGATAGTTCTCCAGAATCGCTACCAGAGTACGACCTACCGCAAGACCTGAACCATTGAGGGTGTGAACCAGTGCAGGCTTGTTGTCTTCTTTGCTGCGATAGCGGGCTTGCATACGGCGGGCCTGGAAATCCTTCACGTTAGAGCACGAAGAGATTTCACGATAGGTGTTCTGCGCAGGCAGCCATACTTCAATGTCGTAGGTCTTGGCGGCACCAAAGCCCATGTCGCCGGTGCAAAGCACCACTGTGCGGTATGGCAGACCCAGCTTTTTCAGTACGTTTTCGGCGTGGCCAACCATTTGCTCAAGGGCATCCATGGAGTTTTCGGGCTTAACTATCTGCACCATTTCCACTTTGTCGAACTGGTGCTGACGGATAAGACCACGGGTATCTTTACCGTATGAACCGGCTTCGGAGCGGAAGCATGCCGTGTGTGCGGTAATCTTGATAGGCAGGTCGGCCTCATCAAGGATGGTATCACGCACCAGGTTGGTCACTGGTACTTCTGCCGTTGGGATCAGGCTCAGTGCCTGACCTTCTTCGGTCGCAGGCTTGAGGTTGAACAGGTCTTCACTGAACTTGGGTAACTGACCAGTACCCAGTAAACTGTCTGTGTTTACCAGCAAAGGCACATAGGCCTCAGTATAACCGTGCTCAATGGTATGCAGATCCAGCATAAACTGCGCCAGTGCGCGGTGCATGCGGGCAATCTGGCCTTTCATAACGATAAAGCGTGAGCCGGTGATCTTAACCGCGCTCTTGAAATCCAAACCACCCAGGGTTTCACCCAGATCCACATGATCTTTAACTGCAAAATCAAAGCTGCGTGGCTCGCCCCAACGGCGAATTTCAACGTTTTCACTTTCGTCTTTCCCAACAGGCACTGACTCATCAGGCAGGTTGGGCACTGACATGGCAATGGCGTTGATTTCTTCCAGCAGCGCTGCCAATTCGATTTTTTTGGCCTCAAGCTCGGTACCCAGGTTACCTACCTGAGCCATGATGGGCGCGACGTCTTCACCACGGGACTTTGCCTGACCGATGGATTTGGAAATTGCGTTGCGACTGGCCTGCAGCTCTTCAGTGGCGACCTGCAGCGACTTGCGCTTTTCTTCCAGCGCTTTGAGATGATCGATGTCCAGCGCGAAGCCGCGTGCGGCCAGACGCTCTTTGGTGAATTCCAGTTCATTACGGAGATATTTGGTATCTAACATACTTGTTGTCTTATAAGTTAAACGCGGGAATAAATCAGCTGCTGCCCTAGATACACCACGGTCAGGCAAAGTATCAGGTTCAGAAGCACATTCAGGCTCGCCTTCACAAGTTCACCCTGCTGCAACAGCAGCAAGGTTTCGTTTGAGAAGGTGGAAAACGTCGTTAAAGCACCCAGAAGGCCAACACCAATCAGGGCTTTCCACTCAGGACCAATATGGCTGAGCTCCGCCAGGGCGTATATGCATCCCATTAAAAAGGATCCCGCCACGTTGACGATGAGTGTACCAAAAGGAAATCCGGTGCCAAAGAGTTGTAACGCAAGAATCGAGATGGAATAGCGCAAAACTGCACCTATAGCACCTCCCGCGGCAATATAGAGCACGTTATTCATAGCGTTTTCGCCCACTTTGTTGATTCAGTGCGTCGAGATGAGCAAGTTTATCTCGAATGCGCTTTTCAAAACCCCGCGCGGTGGGCTGGTAAATTCGGCTGTGCTGCAGGACTTCGGGAAAATAATTTTCCCCCGCGGCAAAGGCCCCATCCTCATCGTGGGCATAACGATAACCTTCGCCGACGCCAAGTTCACTCATGAGCTTGGTGGGGGCGTTACGCAAATGATTGGGCACAGGCGCGTTGCCTGTTTCTCTGGCAAGGACCCGGGCGGCCTTAAAGGCGGTGTAGACGGCGTTACTTTTTGGCGCGCTGGCAAGGTAAATCACCGCCTGAGCGATAGCGCGTTCCCCCTCGGCTGGTCCGACGCGGTGAAAACAGTCCCAGGCATTCAGAGCGACTGTCATGGCATTGGGGTCGGCATTGCCAATGTCTTCCGAGGCAATGGCAAGAAGACGCCTTGCCACATACAAGGGATCGCCGCCGCCTTCAAGAATGCGGCAAAACCAGTAGAGGGCGGCATCCGGCGCCGAGCCACGAATGGACTTATGCACTGCACTGATGAGGTCGTAATACTGGTCGCCATTTTTGTCATAACCTGCAGCCTGATGCCCGGCGACCTCGGATAAAAGTTCAAGATTGTACTCACCGCCATCTGGCAGTAAGTCAGACATGAGTTCAAGTAAATTGAGGGCCTTGCGGGCATCGCCGTCGCAAAGCCTGGCGATGGCAGATTTGAGTTCTGCCTTTAGCAACAGACCGCGTTTGCCAAGTCCCCTCGCCTCATCGCTGTTGGCCTGTGCCAGGATCTGCCCAATCGCATCATCCTCAAGCCGTTTGATGAGATACACGCGGCAGCGCGACAGCAGCGCATTATTGACTTCAAAGGACGGGTTTTCGGTAGTGGCGCCGATAAAAATCACTGTACCGTCTTCGATAAACGGCAGAAAGGCATCCTGTTGACTCTTATTAAAACGATGGACCTCGTCCACAAACAGCAAGGTTCGCTGTCCACGGGACTGAGCCACGTTTTTCGCCTGTTCAATAGCGGCCCTGATTTCCTTGACCCCGGACGTGACAGCAGAGATACGCTCAACATGGGCATTGGCGTAGCGTGCGACGAGTTCGGCAAGCGTGGTTTTGCCAGTGCCTGGTGGCCCCCAAAGCAGCATCGAGTGCACCTTACCGGCAAGCAATGCCTGCCGCAGTGGCTTACCCTCTCCGAGGAGGTGTGACTGACCTATATACTCCTCAACACTGGCCGGACGCATACGGGCAGCCAGTGGGTTGAAGTCGGGGCTGAAATCAAAACTCAACGACACAGCGCATCCTTTTACTGACGACGCTGATCGTCAATGCTGACGCCATCGGGGATCTGAAACTGAAATAGGCTCTCGTCGGCATCGGTCACTGCCGCTTGCTCAGACAGCGAAAAGTGGCTGGTGCTGCCCTGGGCATCCGTCAGGCGAATGTCAGAGAGCGTATTATTTGCAAAACAGACAGAGACAGTATCGACGGCACTTTCAACGCCCTGACGTGGCGTGATATCAAAGCAACTGCCTTTTCTATCAATCTGATATTCATTCCAGCGTTTTTCATCACGATGCACCAACAGCGCCATGGGTGAAGCCTTAAGAATATCCTCCATATCCAGGATACTGACTTCTTCGGCAAAGGGGTTATACACCCAGACACTATTGTCTTTGGCCACTATCAGAGATTCGTCGGGGGCTGTGAGATGCCAGTAAAATGCATCGGGTTGATGCATGGCAATCACACCACTGCCTTCCTGGATGAGTTTGCCATTCTGATCTGTTACTTTCTGGCTGAAGTTGGCCTTAATGCCCTGCATCACATCCAATTTGGATACCAGTTCTTTGGCATCATCTGCGAAGACCGCAAAAGGCAGCACGGCAGAAAAGAGCACTACAATCGACTTTTTCAAATACTAACCTCATCAACGTTAAACGATTTCAAACCCGGTAAATTCACTTCAGAACAACACCGGGTCAGGGCTGGCTTAGTTTCGTGGCGGTGGTGGTGCCAATACCTCACGGTTACCGTTGTGCCCCTGGGCACTGACCACCCCGGCCATTTCCATCTGTTCTATAATGCGGGCGGCACGGTTGTAGCCAATTTTAAACTTGCGCTGCACACTTGAAATGGAGCCGCGACGGGACTCTGTAACAAAGGCAACGGCTTCATCGTAAAGCGGATCGTAATCTTCATCGCCTTCTTCAGACGCTTCGCCTGGCAACAATACCTGCTCGCCATCGCTGGAACCCTGGAGGATCTCATCGATATATTGTGGCTTGCCACGGGCATGCCAGTCTGCCACGACTCTGTGAACTTCATGGTCATCAATAAAGGCGCCGTGTACCCGGATTGGCACACCTGTGCCGGGTGGCAGATACAACATGTCTCCCATACCGAGCAGTGTTTCCGCGCCCTGTTGGTCCAAAATGGTACGGGAGTCGATACGGGATGAAACCTGAAATGCCATACGTGTTGGGATGTTGGCTTTAATCAAGCCGGTAATCACATCCACAGATGGGCGCTGAGTTGCCAAAATCAGGTGAATACCTGCCGCACGGGCTTTTTGAGCGATACGGGCGATAAGCTCTTCCACCTTTTTACCCACAATCATCATCATGTCGGCAAACTCATCTACCACTACCACGATAGAGGGCAACTTATCCAGCTCAGGGGCTTGCTCATCAAAGCTTTCGCTGGACTTCCACAGAGGGTCCAAAATGGGTTCGCCGCTGGCTTTGGCGTCAGCAATCTTGGCGTTATAGCCTTTCAGATTACGCACACCCAGTGCAGACATGAGTTTATAGCGGCGCTCCATTTCACCTACGCACCACCTCAGTGCGTTGGATGCCTCTTTCATGTCGGTGACCACTTCACACAAAAGGTGCGGAATGCCTTCATAGACAGAAAGTTCCAACATCTTGGGGTCAATCATGATAAAGCGGACATCGTCAGGGCCGGACTTGTACAACAGACTGGTGATCATCACGTTGACACCGACAGATTTACCCGAACCCGTAGTACCGGCAACCAGGAGGTGAGGCATTTTAGCCAAATCCACCACCACAGGCTCCCCAGCGATATCCTGACCCAGCACCATAGCGAGATTACTGGGATTCGCTTTAAATTTGTCGCAGTCCAGCACATCACGCATGTACACGGTTTCGCGGAACTTATTTGGCAGCTCAAGCCCTACATAGGCCTTACCTGGAATGACTTCGACCACCCTCACCCGCTCTGCCAGCAAAGACCGTGCGAGGTCGCTGGCGAGATTGGAGATTTTGGATGCCTTAACGCCAGGCGCGAGCTCCAGCTCAAAACGGGTGATAACCGGGCCCGGATATACACCTACCACATTAGCGGTGATGTTAAAGTCCGCCAGTTTGGATTCAACCAAACGCGCCACCTGATCCAGCTCTTCTTCACTGATGGGGTTTTCTTTGCGGTTAGGCACATTCAGCAGGTCAATACTTGGCAGCGGCGCCATGGGCTTGGTTGGCGTGTTGTCCTGCCCTGGCAATACCACTATGCCATCGACAATTTTTGCACCTTCCACTTTTTTGGGCTGAGGCTTTGGCGCCTTGGCAAGCGCACCGTCCGAGATGGCATCATCAAAGCCAATGTCTTCCCACGGGGGGAGCTCGTCTGAAGGATGGCCATATTCGTCATTGTCGAATGTATCAATGGATGCACCTGATGCCGAAAAGGCCGTATTCATGTTAGAACTGGCAGCGTGCGCCTCATCTGCTGTGATGGCACCCTGATCTGATACGACATCGGAAAAGGCAGGCTCAACCCTGGCGAACCTGGATCTTGCTTCATTAGCAGCGGCTACACCTGACGTTGAATATTCATTGTCAATATTCGCGCTAAATGACTTGAGAGCGTCAACCTCATCCTGAGCATCTGCTGTCACCGACGCTACATCTACATCTGACTCTGTTTTACTGCGGCTGAAAATTGAAAAGAGCTTACGTCTTTCTTTATGGCTTACTTCAGTGTTTTCTGCTGCCGTGCCGAGTGATTCATTGCCAGCCGAAGCGGTATTGGCTACCTCAGTTAAATCGTCTTCATTTACGCCTGCAAGCAGTGGTTCCTTCTGCTTGCGTTTGAACCCCGCGGCAATGGACATAAAACCCTGGGTGTCTTCTGTTTCGCGTGAATTAGCCAGTCTGGACGGCAGTTGATATAGGCTCTGAAATACACCAATGGTTGCTCTGCCGGTGAGCTCCACCAGGGCAATCAGACTGATGCCGGTCAGCAGTGTAAAGCCAGTGGCAATACTACACAGTAGTAGTAGCGTCGTGCCAAGGGAATTGAAATAGGGCAGCATAGCATTGGCGATGACGTCACCTGTTACGCCGCCGGCCGAAAATTCATAAATATCATTGCCATTCATGCTAGCGAGAGTAGACACGCCAAACACAATAAGGATGAATCCCAGTAATCGCATCGAGACTGAAAAGTAATCTATTTCCAGCAACCTATGGGACTGCTTGAACAACAACCATCCGGTACCGGCAATCACGAAGGGGGTAAGAAAGGCACTGTAGCCAAAGAAGTACAGCAGCACATCGGCAATCCAGGCACCCACTGCCCCACCGAGATTCTCAATCTGGCCCTGATAGTTACTCTGGCTCCAACCTGGGTCTGATGCACTGAAACTGGTCAGTGCCAGCAACACATAGATGGCCAGCATGGAACAAATAATGAGGCCACCTTCAAGTAGCCGTTGCAGTCCGCTTAGCGAATGAACGCGATTTCCCTGAGACAAACGAAAGGATCCATAGCAACATTAAAAACAGGTGAAATTAAGATACCAGAATCCTGTTGAAAGTGGAGCTAAATTGGGGGTTTTATGGGCAGTCGCACCCATTTGTGAGCAAAAATTCATGCGCGGGTTAAGGCCGGAAACAAAAAAGGGAGCTTAGCTCCCTTTTTATATCGCCGACAGAGACTTAGTTACTTGTCAGAGATGTTGTTTACCGCGACCTTATTGGTCTGCTTAACTTCTTCCATCACGACGTAGGTACGGGTGTCGGACACAGAAGGCAATTTCAGCAAGGTTTCGCCCAAGAGCTTACGGTAGGCAGACATGTCAGAAACGCGGGTCTTGAGCAAATAGTCGAAATCACCGGAAACCAGGTGACATTCCTGAATATCGTCCAGTAGCTGCACGGCACGATTGAAGCGATCAAACACCTCTGGTGTGTCCCGGTTCAGGGTGATCTCAACAAAAACCAGCAGCGAGGCGCCCAAGTAATGTGGGTTTACCAAGGCGGTGTAGCCATTGATATACCCTTGCTTTTCTAAGCGTTTAACCCTTTCCAAACAAGGGGTTGGACTCAGCCCTACCCGTTTGGACAGCTCAACATTTGAAATTCTTCCATCAATTTGCAGTTCATTAAGGATATTGCGATCGATGCGATCCAGGTCTTTAACCGGATTCTTTTTATTATATGCCATATATTTGACCTTGTTTTATTACTAAAACAACATTTAATTTTACGTATGTCGAAAGTTCAGCAGCATAAACTGCAGAGGCAATACTATACTAGATATCCCTGAAATAATCACGTTCAGGTCACGACAAAATAACAAATTTGCCTGCGAAAAGCGGGTATTTATGCAATTGAGGCTCGAAGATGATAATTGGTGTACCAAAGGAAATCAAAAACCATGAATATCGCGTTGGTATGGTTCCCTCCAGCGTGCGTGAACTGACCCTGCGTGGCCATGCGGTGTTCGTAGAGGCCACTGCCGGTAGCGGTATTGGCTTTACAGATCAAGACTATATCGACGCCGGTGCCACTATTCTGGGCACAGCAGAAGAAGTCTTTGCCAAAGCCGATATGATTGTGAAAGTGAAAGAGCCTCAGGCCGTAGAGCGCGCTATGCTGCGTCACGACCAAATCCTCTTCACCTACCTGCACCTTGCTCCGGATCTGCCTCAAACTGAAGAGCTGGTAAGCTCAGGCGCTGTTTGTATTGCTTATGAAACTGTGACTGACGACCGTGGTGGTCTGCCACTGCTGGCACCAATGTCTGAAGTAGCCGGTCGCATGTCTATTCAAGCCGGTGCCATGGCGCTGGAAAAGTCTGCCGGCGGCCGCGGTATGCTGCTGGGTGGCGTACCGGGTGTTGAACCTGCCAAAGTGGTTATCATCGGTGGCGGTATGGTAGGTACCAACGCAGCTCAAATGGCCGTAGGTATGGGCGCCGATGTAGTCGTTCTTGATCGCTCTATCGATGCACTGCGTCGTTTGAATGTACAGTTCGGCTCATCTGTGAAAGCCGTATACTCAACCGCTGATGCCATCGAGCGTCACGTACTGGAAGCTGATCTGGTTATCGGCGGCGTACTTATCCCTGGTGCTGCTGCGCCCAAGCTGGTTACTGCTGATATGATCAAGCGCATGAAAGCTGGCGCTGCTATCGTTGACGTAGCTATCGACCAGGGCGGTTGTGTAGAAACTTCTCATGCTACCACCCACCAAGACCCAACCTATATTGTTGACGACGTGGTTCACTACTGTGTAGCCAACATGCCAGGTGCCGTTGCCCGTACTTCTACCTTTGCGCTGAACAACGCCACCCTGCCCTACATCATCAAGCTGGCAGACAAGGGCTACAAGGCTGCACTGCTGGCCGATAAGCACCTGCTGAACGGCCTCAACGTGATGCACGGCAAGATCACCTGTAAAGAGGTGGCCGAAGCCCATAACCTGTCTTACGTTCCAGCTTCTGAATTGCTGTAATTTACCCAGATAAGGGTTAATAAAAGGGGAGCTTGGCTCCCCTTTTTCGTTTCCCGGGCCATGCACTGGAAACCCTAATAGACAAGATAGATTAGGATCATCTAAGACTTCACGCTCGATGGCCTTTACCCTTACACGTAAATTCCCTACAATCCCAGCAATTTGCCAAGGCACGGAGAATAAAATGAGCCAAGCCAAACACAGCCAACTGCTGATCCTCGGATCGGGCCCAGCTGGCTACACTGCCGCCGTCTACGCTGCACGTGCAAACCTGAACCCAGTGATGATCACAGGTCTCCAACAAGGTGGTCAGCTGACTACCACGACCGAAGTTGAAAACTGGCCAGGTGATGCCGAAGGTTTGACCGGACCAGGCCTGATGGCCCGTATGCAGGAGCATGCCGAAAAGTTCAACACCGAAATTATCTTCGACCATATTAACGAAGTGACCCTCACTGAACGTCCTTTCCGCTTGAAAGGTGATAATGGCGAGTACACCTGTGATGCGCTTATCATTGCCACCGGCGCATCGGCCAAGTACCTGGGGCTGCCTTCTGAAGATGCTTTTAAAGGTCGCGGCGTTTCAGCCTGCGCTACCTGTGATGGTTTTTTCTATCGCAATCAAAAGGTCGCAGTAATCGGTGGTGGTAACACCGCGGTGGAAGAGGCCCTGTATCTGTCCAACATCGCCTCTGAAGTTCACCTCATCCACCGTCGTGACAGCTTCCGCTCAGAGAAAATTCTGATTGACCGTCTGATGGACAAGGTTGCAAACGGCAACATCATTCTGCATTTGGACAAGACGCTGGATGAAGTGGTGGGCGACAATATGGGTGTGACCGGTGTTAAGCTGAAATCCACCAAAGATGACTCTACTGAAGCATTTGATGTTGCGGGTGTTTTCGTCGCTATTGGTCACAGCCCCAATACCGGCATCTTCGAGGGTCAGCTGGAGATGAACAATGGTTACATCAAGGTGCAAAGCGGTCTGAACGGCAATGCAACCCAAACCAGCATCGAGGGCGTATTTGCTGCCGGTGATGTGATGGACCAACACTATCGTCAGGCCATTACCTCAGCCGGTACCGGCTGTATGGCTGCACTGGATGCCGAGCGTTATTTGGACGCCAAGCACTGATAGGTTCCTTAAAAATAAAAAGCCGGCTACATGCCGGCTTTTTATTGCGGGTGTTATTAATGATTAAACAACATAAATCAGACCCACAAAAAAAGGGACCCTAAGGTCCCCTTCTATTTGCTCAGAACAATTACTTGGTCAGAGCTTCTTTTGCTTTTTCAACGAGAGTTGCAAATACAACCTTGTCGAATACAGCGATGTCGGCCAGGATCTTACGATCGATCTCGATAGAAGCCTTCTTCAGACCGTTGATGAAACGGCTGTAAGACAGACCATTCTGACGAGAAGCGGCGTTGATACGTGCAATCCACAGTTGACGGAATTGACGTTTCTTCTGACGACGGTCACGGTAAGCATACTGACCGGCTTTGATCACAGCCTGTACCGCTACGCGGTAAGTACGTGAACGGGCACCGTAGTAGCCTTTGGCGAGTTTCAGAATCTTCTTGTGACGGGCACGAGCGGTTACACCACGCTTAACTCTTGGCATTGTTCAATCTCCTCAATTAAGCGTATGGCAGTTGACGCGCGATTGCTGGAACGTCGACCTTGGCAACCAGACATTTAGCGCGCAGATGACGCTTACGCTTGGTGCTCTTCTTGGTCAGGATGTGACGCAGGTGGGCTTGCTTGCGCTTGAAACCATTGGCGGTTTTCTTAAAACGCTTCGCAACGCCACGGTCAGTTTTCATTTTTGGCATTACTTCTAACTCCGCATTGGGGGTTTATTAAAAAACGTAAGGCGAACGGCCGCTCTTTGCAGGGCGGCCGTTACTTTCAAAAGCCCTACTATTTCTTTTTGGGTGCCAGCACCATAATTGCTTGACGACCTTCCATTTTCGGGAAGGATTCGACAACCGCATACTCTTCCAAATCAGCCTTGATACGGTTCATCAGATCCATACCCAGGTTTTGGTGTGCCATTTCGCGACCCCGGAAACGCAGCGTAACTTTCGCTTTGTCACCGTCTTCAAGGAAACGAATCAGGTTGCGTAGTTTTACCTGATAGTCGTTTTCATCAGTTCCAGGACGGAATTTGATTTCCTTAACCTGAACCTGTTTTTGCTTTTTCTTCTGTTCTTTCTGGGCTTTAGCCTTGTCGAACAGGAATTTACCGTAGTCCATTATACGACATACGGGAGGCTCGGCATTGGGGCTGATCTCTACGAGATCAACGCCGGCTTCATCGGCCAACTCCTGAGCTTCACGGATACTGACAATACCGATGGATTCTCCATCCAATCCGGTTAAACGTACCTGTGGAACACCGGTGATTTCATCGTTGATACGGTTTGGGGCCGGCTGACGCCCTGCTTTCTTGATCTTTATGACCTATTCCTCCAACAGTTTTAGACTACGGTGCGAAATTTGTTCTTTTACGCTCGCAACGAAAGCATCGATGGACATCTTGCCCAAATCTTTACCGTCACGGGTACGCACCGCGATTTCCCTGTTCTCCATTTCCTGGTCGCCAACAACCAATAGATAAGGGACACGCCTTAAGGTGTGCTCGCGTATTTTAAAGCCAATTTTCTCATTCCTCAAGTCTTGAGAAGCGCGAATACCTTGTTCTTTGAAGAATTTGACTAATTCTTCAACATAATCAGCCTGTTTGTCGGTGATGTTCATCACGACAGCCTGCACTGGAGCCAGCCATGCGGGGAAGCGTCCGGCGTATTCTTCAATAAGAATACCGATGAAACGCTCCAAAGAGCCCAAAATGGCGCGGTGGATCATCACCGGGGTCTGACGGGCGTTATCTTCGGCCACATAGGTCGCACCCAAACGGCCAGGCAAGGCGTAGTCGAGCTGAACGGTTCCGCACTGCCATGCACGGTCGAGACAGTCATGCAGGGTGAACTCAATTTTCGGACCGTAAAAGGCACCTTCGCCAGGCAGAATTTCAAAGGCAATGCCGTTGGCATTCAGGGCTTCAATCAGAGCGGATTCTGCGCGGTCCCACATGTCGTCGTCACCGATACGCTTCTCGGGTCGGGTAGACAGCTTCACCACAATATTTTCGAAACCGAAGGTCGAGTATGTGTCATACACCATTCTGATACATGCACTTACCTCTTCCTGTACCTGTTCTTCGGTACAGAAGATATGGGCATCGTCCTGGGTAAAGCCGCGTACGCGCATCAGGCCATGCAGCGAACCCGATGGCTCATTACGGTGACAGCAACCGAACTCGGCCATACGCAGTGGCAAATCGCGATACGACTTGAGGCCCTGGTTGAAGATTTGCACGTGACCTGGGCAGTTCATCGGTTTGATAGCGTATTCACGGTTTTCACTGGCCGTGGTGAACATGGCATCGGCGTACTTATCCCAATGACCTGAGCGTTCCCACAATACGCGGTCCATCATGAATGGACCTTTCACTTCCTGATAATCGTACTCAGACAGCTTGTGGCGGATAAAGGTTTCCAGCTCACGGAAGATGCTCCAGCCATCGTTATGCCAGAACACCATACCTGGCGCTTCTTCCTGCATATGATACAGGTCGAGTTGCTTGCCTATTTTACGGTGGTCACGCTTGGCGGCTTCTTCGAGACGCGCCAGGTGGGTATTCAGGGCTTTCTTATCACCCCAGGCAGTACCGTAGATGCGCTGCAGCATCTTGTTGTTGGAATCACCACGCCAGTAGGCACCGGCAACGCTCATCAGTTTGAAGTGATGGCAAAAACGCATGTTGGGCACGTGTGGGCCACGACACATGTCAGTGTATTCTTCGTGATGATACAACGCCGGGGTGGCGTCCTTGGCAATGTTTTCATCAAGAATCGCCATCTTGTAGCTTTCTCCGCGACCTTCAAAGGTATCGCGGGCTTCCTGCCAGCTCACAACGCGTTTCACCACGTCATAATCGGTTTTGGCCAGCTCCAGCATGCGCTTTTCCAGCGCAGCGATGTCATCGGCAGTCAGCTTGTGCTCAAGATCCACATCGTAGTAGAAGCCGTTATCGATAACCGGACCAATGGCCATTTTGGTTTGTGGCCAAAGCTGCTTGATGGCATGACCAAGCAAGTGTGCACAGGAGTGACGCAGAATTTCCAAGCCTTCTTCATCACGGGCAGTGATGATAGACAGGCTGGCGTCTTCATGGATGAGGTCGCAGGCATCTTTCAGCTCACCGTTTACACGGCCGGCAATACAGGCCTTGGCAAGCCCAGGGCCGATATCGGCAGCGACGTCCATAGTGGAGACGGGATTGGCAAACACACGTTGGCTGCCGTCAGGAAGCGTAATTACAGGCATGATATTTCCTTATCCAGTGGTGACCCACACCAAGGGCCACTTGGCATAAATAAAAAGAAACGCGCGGAGGGTAAGACAGTACAGGAGCCTTGAGCCTCATCCAGCGCGGCCAAATAGTGTATTCCATTGAGGTTTTTGATACAAGAAATCGCCTTTTGCTTTGCCCCGTCAATTTGCCGGGCTACCCTAGTGCCAAATAGCCTGAAAGAGACAGGGAATGACAGAATCTTACACAGACACGCCCCCTCGCTGGGCACTTATCACAGGTGCAGCCAAACGTATTGGTGCCGCCATTGCAACCAAACTCCATCAGGAGGGCTGGAATGTGTTTATCCACTGCCACCACTCTGTTGATGAAGCCCAGCGACTTGCTGATGTGTTATGTCAAAAGCGCGCTGGCTCAGCCCAAGTCATTTGTGCAGACCTCGTACAAGCAGACAGCACCACGCATATAAGGCATCAGATAGTGCGAAGCGGCGCGTCACTTGCACTGTTGGTGAATAATGCGTCACGGTTTGACAAAGACCCGGCAAACCCAACCCTTGCGCACGCACAAACCCTGATGGGCGTAAACTGCCTGCAACCTTATCTACTTGCATTTGCCCTGGCGCCACTTTTGGCGTCAGCGCAGGGCAGTGTGATTAATCTTTGCGATATCCACGGCCAGCGGCCTCTTCGCCAGCATGGATTATACTCAATATCAAAGGCTGCACTTGCCATGGCGACGTTGTCATTGGCACAGGAACTGGCGCCCGCGGTGCGGGTCAATGGCATTGCCCCGGGAGCCATACTCTGGCCAGAAACCGCGGGGGCCAAGCCAAACAAGGTTCTTGCCGAAATCCCCCTCGCCCGTGCCGGTGCGCCTTCGGATATCGCCAACCTGGTCAGCTATCTTGCCAACGCTGACTACATCAGCGGTCAAATCATTGCTGTTGACGGGGGGCGTAGTGCGACCGGCTATCTGGGAGCAGGCTGATGAAACTCAAGACACAAACCATTTGTTGCCCACATTGCGGACATCACCAACGCATTGAGCTTGATGCATCCGGCGGCGATCAGGAGTTCTATGATGATTGCCGGGTATGTTGCAACCCTATCCACATGCGACTGCATGTGGATGATGCCAATCGTAAAATCGAGCTATGGGTTGATGGGGATGACGAGCAGCTTTACTGACGAGCTGCCAGTACCCGCTCGACGGTCTCCACAATGGTTTGTGTCTGACTGTCGATTTCAATATTCAGTTGAGTGCCGGCGACTGCGTCTTTGAGATTTGTTAGCCTCAGCGTTTCCGGAATGAGGTGCAGCATAAAGCCATCATCAAACACCTCTCCCACCGTCAGACTGCATCCATTGACGGCGACAAACCCCTTGTAAAGAACGTATTTCATCCATTCATTCGGCAGACGTAAGTGCAAATCTCTCTGCTCCCCCACGTCGGTCACTCGCTCCACTACCGCCTGACAATGCACATGGCCGGAAAGCAGATGACCACCGATTTCCTTACCAAAGGTTAAAGAGCGTTCAATATTAATTTGGTCACCCGGCGCTATCGTACCCAGGTTGGTTAATGTAAGGGTTTCTTCCATTACGTCAAAAAAGACCCTATCATCCTCGACTCGGGTAACTGTCAAACAAACGCCATTGTTCGCGACACTTGCCCCCAGGGTGAGCCCTTCTCTTAATTCAGCTGGCAGACTCACCGCCAGGGTGTGCATTCCCCGGCGCTTTTCCAGTGCCACCAACTCGCAGGTGGCTTGCACGATACCAGTAAACATTCATTTTTCCTTTAAGGCGTTTTTTATGCTCAACGTGGGCTTTCAAGCCAAAAAACTCATTCAATTGGCCTTGCCGGTGCTGATAGCACAGGTTACCCAAACCATGATGGGATTTATTGACACCCTGATGGCCGGTCGTGTCAGCGCCGTTGATATGGCCGCTGTGGCTGTGGGCACCAGTCTATGGTTGCCTGCCCTGCTGTTTGTGCAGGGGCTGTTGATGGCGTTTACTCCGGTGTTTTCCCAGCTTCATGGCGCTGATGACGAAGCCTCTATACGACCACTGGCATACCAGGCCGCTTATATTGCCATAATTGGCGCTTTCGCTGTGATGCTGTTTCTCGGACTTTCGTCAGAAATTCTGACCCGGATGGATCTTGAAACCGACCTTCGCCAGCTGTCGGAGGGATATCTTTTTGGGTTTCTCTGGGGTGTTCCCGCCTTTGTGATGTATCAGGTGCTAAGGGGTATGAGCGAAGGGATTTCCTATACCTTGCCCACCATGGTCATTGGATTTGTGGGACTGGCGGTCAATATTCCGGCCAACTACATCTTCATCTACGGCCACTTCGGCATGCCAGCCATGGGCGGCGCGGGCTGCGGTGTTGCCACGGCGCTGGTATTTTGGGCCATGTTAATAGCCATGTTGATTTATATGGCATTTCACAAAAAGTTTGCCCTCGTTTCCCCCTTTAAGGCATTTGAGCAGCCCAAGATATCCACCATGTGGCGCATGACCAAGCTGGGGTTTCCAATCGCCATGGCGCTGTTTTTTGAAGTCAGCCTGTTTGCCATCATCGCCCTGCTACTGGCGCCATTAGGGGCGAATGTGGTGGCCGGTCATCAAATAGCGCTCAATTTTTCATCCATTGTGTTTATGCTGCCGCTTTCTATTGGATTGGCTGTGTCAATTCGCATCGGTTATTATCTCGGCCGTGAGAAAGCTGACGTGGCTGCACTGGTAGCAAAGGTCGGCCTGGGCCTGGCCCTGTTTTTAGCCTCCATTACTGCAGTTATTACCGTGGTATTCAGGGTTGAAATTGCCAGACTCTACAACACCGACCCCAACGTGGTCGCACTGGCCTCCAGTCTGATGCTGATGGCGGCGCTCTATCAACTGTCTGATTCAGTACAGGTCGTGGCCGCTGGTGCCCTGCGTGGTTATAAAGATACCCGCAGCGCGTTTTACATTACCCTGATCTCCTACTGGGCCATTGGTATGACGCTGGGCTATACCCTCGCCTACACCGATTGGCTGGTACCGGCCATGGGGGCACACGGGTTCTGGACCGGACTCATTGCTGGGCTCACCACGGCCGCAGCTCTCTTTGCGATCCGTTTGAGATACATTCAAAAAACAGCGCCGAGCTTTCACTTTGTCCAATAAGCTTCTCATCAAGCCAACTCCTCACTGAGTTTTTCGGGAGGAGTTGCGCAGCAAATCACCATTTGAGGTGGACAGCAGATATTTTTACTTGCATGTCAGCATTGGCCGCACTTAATATAGCGCTCGTTCGCTGCAATGCGACAATGCACCCGTAGCTCAGTTGGTTAGAGCACTACCTTGACATGGTAGGGGTCGGTGGTTCGAGTCCACTCGGGTGTACCACTCTTTTCACAGAGTCTAAAAAAGTGAAATTCATACAATACACCCGTAGCTCAGCTGGTTAGAGCACTACCTTGACATGGTAGGGGTCGGTGGTTCGAGTCCACTCGGGTGTACCATTCAAGCCTGCATACGCAGGTTTTTTTGTACCTGTTATTCTTTACCTTTCCCGGCAACAGCCCCTCTGCCGTCTTCTCCCCTGCCAATAGCACTGCGTATTCCGCCAATAATTCGTATTAACATTATAAATTCATGATATTTCTCAAGTGATGCCTGCCTGTGGTTCATGTAGACTGTTTCTCATGCGTCAAAGGATGGAGTCTTCATGAGTCAGCGCACCCTCAACACCCTGTTTAAACCTTCGTCAATTGCCATTATCGGTGCCTCCAATGGGCCAAGGCGCGCCGGTAATGTGGTGATGAAAAATCTGCTTGCCGGCGGTTTCTCAGGTCCCATCATGCCGGTCACGCCCAAATATCAGGCGGTGATGGGTGTTCTTGCCTACCCAAGCATAGAAGCGCTGCCCATAAAGCCCGACCTTGCCATTATCTGTACCCGCGCCAGCCGTGTGCCGGGGATCGTTGAAACCCTCGCCCAGTTTGGCTGTAAGGTCGCCATTATTATGGCGTCAGGGATGGCAAATGAGATGGACGGCGAAGGACAATCGCTGCTCGCCACCACCCTCGCCAACGCCAAACGCTATGGCATGCGCATTCTGGGGCCTAACAGTTTAGGCATGATGTTGCCTAATCTCGGACTCAATGCCAGCCTGGCCCACACTTCCGCACAGCCAGGCAAAATTGCCTTTGTCAGTCAGTCTGCTGCCGTATGCACCACAGTACTGGACTGGGCCAATAACAAAGGCATTGGCTTTTCATCGTTTATTTCACTTGGCGACGCCACCGACATCGACTTTGACGAACTGCTGGACTTTCTTGGACGCGATGGCCGTACCAGCGCCATCATGCTCTATATGGACGCCATCAACGAAAAGCGCCACTTTCTCTCGGCGGCACGAGCTGCCGCCCGCAATAAGCCCATACTGGTGATTAAGTCTGGTCGTAGCCAGGAAGGCGCACGGGCGGCCAAACTGCATACCGGTGGAGTCAGTGGCAGTGACGCCGTCTATGAGGCCGCGTTCAGACGAGCAGGTATGCTGAGGGTGAATGACCTGGTTGAGATGTTCGCAGCACTGGAGAGCCTCAACCACGGTAACGATCTGAAAGGTGAGCGTCTGGGGATCATCAGTAATGGCGGCGGCCCAGCGGTACTGGCTGTGGATGAGCTTATCAGCAGGGGGGGGAAGCTGGCCGAGCTGTCAGAGGATACCTGCCGAAAACTCGATACCGTGTTGCCCAAGACCTGGTCGGCACAAAACCCTATCGACATCATCGGGGATGCAGATGCCAAGCGTTATGTGGATGCACTGAATATCCTGATGGACAGTGACGACGCCGACGCCATTTTAGTGCTGCACTCGCCGTCGGCCCTGGGCGAAAGCGAACTGATTGCCGAGGCAGTTGCCGATGCCATTAAAAAGCACCCCCATCGCAGTAAACTGAACATCTTAACCAACTGGAGCGGCGAAAATTCGGCCTATAAGGCCAGAAAACGCTTCACCAAAGCGGGGGTTGCCACCTACCGGACACCTGAAGGCGCTGTGGGTGCCTTTATGCATATGGTGGAGTACCGCCGTAACCAAAAGTTGCTCCAGGAAGTGCCGCAATCCATCACCGACAAGGTGCCCCACGATGCCGGTAAAGCCCGCGAAGTCATGCAGGCAGCGCTGGCAAAGGGGAAAACCGTATTGGAAACCTACGATGCCAGTGCGATTTTGGGTGCTTATGGCCTCAACACCATAGATACCTGGTTTGCCAAAGATGCCGCCGAGGCTGCGGATATCGCAGAACAAGTGGGTTATCCGATAGCGCTTAAAATACAATCGCCGGATATTCTGCATAAATCCGATGTTTATGGAGTGACCTTAAACCTTACCAGCGCGGATGAAATCCACCATGCTGCGATGGCGATGATGCAGCGGGTTCATCAGTCAAACCCCGAGGCGAAAATTGAAGGCTTGATAGTGCAGCGGATGGCGCTGACAGCAGGCGCGCAGGAACTTCGACTGGCCGTGATAAGCGACCCAGTATTCGGGCCTGCCATTTGCTTGGGTGAAGGCGGCTCAGAATGGCAACCCACCCGGGATGCCGCCGTTGCCCTGCCCCCGCTTAATATGGCGTTGGCGCGCTACATGGTGATCCAGGCATTGAAGACAGGTAAGTTGCGCGACCGCCACCTGCCTCAGGGCCTGGACATGCACGCCCTGTGTCTGATGCTGACACAGCTCAGCCATCTGGTGATTGATTGCCCACAAATTCAGGCACTGGACCTTAATCCCGTGCTGGCGGCCGGTGACAAGATAACCCTGCTGGACATTAATCTGAGGCTCGACCCGCAGTGCAGCGATAACACTAATCGCCTCGCCATCATGCCCTATCCCAAGGAGCTCGAAGAGCAGGCTGTGCTGCGTAACGGCATTCAAGTGATGTTAAGGCCCATCCTCCCTGAAGATGAGCCCAAACACCTTGCCTTCGATAATTCGCTTACCGATGAAGACAGGTACAAGCGCTATTTTGGCGCCCGTCAGCGCATGACCCACGAAGAAATGGCGGTGCTGACCCAAATCGATTACGCGAGGGAGATGGCCTTTATCGCCACAGCTCAGGATGCCAACGGCGAGGATTACACCTTGGGCGCAGTGCGGGCATCGATTGACCCGGATAACACTGAAGCGGAATTTGCCATGGCCGTGCGAAGCGATCACCAGGGGCTGGGCCTTGGTAAGTTATTGCTGGAAAAGCTTATCCGCTACTATCAGGCCAATGAAACTCAGGTATTGACGGGCTTTACCATGATTGAAAACCGTAACATGGCGAATCTGGCACGTACCCTCGGTTTTACGGTGACTTTTGATATGGAAGAGCACCTGATTAAGATGCACATGGATCTTAAGGCAATCTCACCCAAGAATGGTGTTGATAACGACCTGCATGCAACCTGACTGCTGAAAACCGCGTTCCGAATACAGTCATCTGATCACAGGGGAACGACCAGCGACCGATAACGGTCGCTAGTCAGCGAGGCAAACCCGGTTCCGGCCAGTGCCTTTGGCGCGGTAAAGCGCGCCGTCCGCCCTCTCAAAAAACTGTTCAGGGGTTTCATTGGCATAGGCCTTGGCGACGCCGATGGATACGGATACCTTACCCAAATCCAAATTGTCTTTCTTCAAGGTCAATTTTTTGTTGGCGATACGGTCGCGCAGCTTTTCCGCAATGTTGGCTGCATCCTCAGCGCTGGTATCCTTCAACACAATGACAAATTCTTCGCCTCCGTAGCGGGCAACCAAATCCTCGCCCTTTACGGCCTGTTTCAGATTCTGCGCCACATACACCAACACCTTGTCTCCGGCATTGTGGCCCCATGTATCGTTAAACTGCTTAAAGTGATCAATATCGATAACCAACAGCGAACATTTTGGCGTTGATGGTAAAAACTCCTGCGCCAAACGAGATTCAAATGCACGGCGATTATTCAGCCCGGTTAATTTATCGGTAAGGGATATCACCGACAACTCGGTTATTTCAGCTCGTAGATGATTGAGTTCCTGATCCATCGACTTGAGACTTGAGTGGATATCCGCGTTCTCACTTACCACCTTGTCCACCTCAACCAACACGCCCTCCACCAATCGATGCAGCGATTCCGCTTCCTGAGGAAGCCGCAATTGCTGGCCAAAACTTTCTATGGCGAGCTGAAATGTCTCAGAACCTGAGGTCAACAGACTGATTTTGCTGAGTAGCCCATTGATCAGCAACTGGGTTTCCAGGTGCACGTTTTCCAATACTTCGGGTGCATTATTCTGGATAAAACTGCTGTAGAGTCCCCGGCACACCTCCGCAGAAAAAGAGACCTGATTTTCCATCAAACCATTGATAGCCCTGACAAGCGCCAAATCGGCCCCCTGATAGTAGGCATACCAAACGGCATAATTGTCGGGTGTTACGGGAATGCCGAGTGCCGACATTTGGGGTACGGCCTTTCTCAATATCCCGGCCGACTCATCTTTTTCTTTGGGTTTGTGAGCTGCGAGTGTCATGGCAAATACTTCATCCTTAACTGCCCGTGGCTCGTTGACCACGGGGTTTGCCTGAATCTTGGGTTAAGTCACGCTAATTGCGCTGGTTATACCGCCGGAAGTCGACAGCGACTGAAAATATCCAGCTCCTTGCGATATATGCTGGTGTGAATATTCATCCACCCCAACAAGCTATCAAATAGATTGTCATGGGACCATTCGCCCTGCAAGCTCCTTAAACAGCTTTCATCCAGGCGGTTTTCTTCTTTAAAACCGTCAGATAGCCACAACAGCCAGGGCACACTGATTTGCTCGATGGGTGCAAATGCATAGGGCGCACCATGCAGGTACAAGCCCTTTTCGCCCAGAGACTCTCCATGATCTGAGATATACATCATCGCAGTATCGGCCACTGGCTCTTGCTGTTTCAGTCTATTAATCACCTCCGCCATGATGTAGTCACTGTAACGGATGGTGTTGTCGTAGGTATTTACGAGCGCCTCGTTACTGCAGTTTTGAATATCACTGCGTGGGCAATCTGGCGTGAAGGCTTTATGTTCGTCCGGATAGCGCTGGAAGTACGTAGGTCCATGGCTGCCCATAATATGCAGCACCAATAGGGTGTCTTTTTCAATGGGACTCGCCAGTATGTTATCGAGACGATTCAAAAGGACTTGATCCAGACAAGACTCGCCATCACACAGAGCGGGATCCTCATCCAGCTTGACTGTTTCGTTGATTACCCGATCACAAACACCCTTACAACCACTGTCACTATCAATCCAATACACAGTCACACCGGCATGATCGAGTACATCGATTACGGTATCCTGGGCTCTGGCTTTTCTCGCATTGTAGTCTTCCCTGCCCATACGGGAGAACATACAGGGTAAGGATTGTGCTGTTGCGGTACCACATGACCGGGTCGCGCTCAGTACAATGGGATTGTGGGGCTTGGTAAACGCATTGGTATCTTTTTGATAGCCATAATACTGATAATTCATTGAACGGGCGGTTTCCCCGACCAACAGCACGGTTAACAGGGGTTTTTGATTGCTGTCCCGGGTTTGGTTGTTGGCATCTGTCCCAAGGGGCTGATATTCCAACGGCGTTTCAATATAACGCTGATTCACGAACCCTGCCGCCGCGCCTATGTAATAGGTAGGTACAACCAGTTGTTTCATATCATCATTATTTCGCCCAAAGGCGACATAGTCCTGGTAGTAACCGGCAAGCACACCACCGGCAATCGATACCATTCCCAGCATGAAGCCAGACTTAACCAGCAGCTCTTTCCACCAGACCCGATATTCAATTTTAACTTTGGCAATAAGAAACGCCGGCAGTATCCCAAGCAGTAAAAAGCCAACCACGGACTCTGTATTGAGATACATGAACGCTTCGGCGCTGTGGGTTTCAAAGATGTTTTCCATCATGGCACGGTCAAACACGATACCGTATTTATACATGCCAAAGACGACCAACGCCGAAACCAACGTCAGCAGGATAAAAAAAGGTTTTACGAGGTACTTAACACTGAAAAGCGAGAAGATGAGTGCCAGTAAGGATGTCAGCAGTACAGGTAAGCTTGCTACAAACAACCAATCGATGTGTGACAATGACTTCAGCCCTTCTGCCGCCCTGATATACAGGGGAATGTTCAGGATCGCTGCGTAATACAGGGCTATAAAAAAAGTGAACCGATTCAAACCAATGGACTTCAAACTAACTTTCCCCCAAAAAAGCCCTTTAAAAGTATGCTTATTGTAAACGTGGCATTAGAAAATAAAACAAAAGTCTCAGTCTATAGGGCAAATGCCCAATAGAAAAACCACCGGACCGGCAGCAGCCTCGGTGGTTTTGTTAAAGTCTCAGCCGGATTTTGGCTGTTACAACTTAAGCTGCTTCAATAAGTAGGCATATGCCAGGCTATTTAGTTCCGCAGTTTGTTTATTATCTGCCGCGCCGGCATGGCCGCCTTCCATGTTTTCGAAGTACAGCACCTCAATGCCCATGTCTTCCATCTTGGCCACCATTTTACGGGCATGGCCTGGGTGCACACGGTCATCGCGGGTGGATGTGGTGAAAAATACTTTGGGATATTCGACGTCTTTTTTAAGGTTATGGTATGGGGAGAAGGTTTTAATGTAATCCCATTCGGCGGCGATATCCGGGTTGCCGTACTCGCCCATCCAGCTGGCGCCTGCCAACAGTTTGTTGTAACGCTTCATATCCAGAAGCGGTACCTGACATACCACGGCATTGTACAAATCGGGTCTGCGGGTAAAGGCAGCCCCCATCAGCAGGCCACCATTACTGCCACCCTGAATACCCAGATGCTTCGGGGAAGTGATTTTGCGCTTAATCAGATCTTCAGCAATGGCTTCAAAGTCTTCGTAGGCTTTATGACGGTTTTCCTTCAATGCAGCCTGGTGCCAGCCGGGACCGTATTCACCGCCGCCGCGAATGTTGGCAAGTACATAAACGCCGCCCTGCTCCAGCCAGTTTTTACCTGTGGTTGCAGAATAGAAAGGACGCAGCGATACCTCAAAACCACCGTAGCCATACAGCAGGGTTGGGTTGGTGCTGTCGAGTTTGATGTCCTTGGCCATCACCGCAAAGTAAGGCACCTTGGTACCGTCTTTACTGGTGGCAAAGTACTGCTTGGCCTCAAACTTTGACGCATCAAACTGGGCAGGCATCGCCTTGAGCGAGTCTCGCTTGAGGGTTTCGGCGTTAACGCTGTACAGGGTCGAAGGTTCGAGGAAGCTGGTATAGGTTACGAACAGATCATCTCTGTCGCGGCTGCTGTCGAACACACTGATGCTGCCATTGCTTGGGAAACCAACGTCTTCGCCCTGCCACTGGCCTTTGGCATCTTTATGATAACGCACCAATTTGCTCTTCACGTCTTCGAGCCAGTTCACCAGTACCGCGTTGCGGCTAAAGGTCACCTGACTGATGGAAGAATTGGCGTCGGGTTTTACAAAGAGTGCGAACTCAGGCGTTCCGGCCAGCAGCTTGTCTGCCTTGGTGTAGACAATGGCGCCCTGTGGGAAACTGTTGTTGCCCTGCTCGAGCTTACTCTTAAGCTCAACAAAAATATCGCCCTTGAAGAAGCCCTTGAGCTCGGCATCTTTGGGAAGCGGCAGCTCTACCAGCTTGCCATCAAGGAGCGCCTTGTAACTGGCTTCGTAGAAGGTTTCGGCTTCAGATACCAATTGCAGTGGCGTTTTATCATCCCACATGACGTAACCGGATGCCGCCACCGATGCCTTGTTGCCTGCATAAATTTCTTTGGCGTCTTTCAGATCAGTGCCCCGCTTCCAAACCTTTACCTTGCGCGGGTAGCCAGAGTCAGTCCAGGCGTCACCTTCGTCGAAATCGGTACCCACAAACAGGGTGTTTTCATCAATCCAACTTGTGCTGGACTTGGCCTCCGGCAAGAAAAAACCCTGCTTGTCGGCAGGCACGAAACTTAAGGTTGAGAGGTCAAATTCGCGGATTTCCACTGCATCGGCACCGCCTCGGGAAAGGGACACCAGGCAACGTATATTCTTTGGATACTGACAGTCCATGCCCTTGAATACCCAGTTCACCCCTTCGGATTTACCAAGTGCATCGATATCGAGCACGGTTTCCCATTTAGGCGCGTCTTTAACGTATTCCGCCATGGTGGTGCGTCGGTAAATGCCGCGGGGATTGGCTTCGTCTTTCCAGAAGTTATAGAGATGGTCACCAATGCGACTCGCGTACGGGATACGCGCCTTGTCATTAAGGATATCCAGTGCATTGTCCACCAACGCGTTATAACCTGGGACGGCTTTAAGCTCTGCAAGAGAGCGATCGTTTTGGGTTTTGACCCAGGCAAGCGCTTTTTCACCCTCGACATCTTCCAGCCAAATGAAGGGGTCCCCTTGTGCTACAGCATTGAAAGCCAGCAATGAGGCTGCGCCAAGAAGCAGTATCCGTTTATTCATATTGAGTCCTTGGTTACTAACGTTTTCAAGGACACTAAACTAGCGATTTTCCGCCGCTTGGCAACTTTACCTGTGAATGAAGTGTAAGCGTCTGTTACAGATGTTTTACCTGATGCAGCCAGTATGTCGAATCGAAACTGTGCAACTATTCTGGCTTTCGGAAATGGTGGTTCATTTTCTCGAGCATGCCCAGTAAGTTTTGCTTATCTTCAGGACTGAATGCCGCAATCAGATCTTCAGTCAGATGAAGATGTGCCTCATCGTGGGTAGAAAAGTGCGCCAGGCCCTGCTCTGTGAGCGCAATCAGCAGCGAGCGCCTGTCTTCGGGATTGGCAATCCGGGTAACAAGCCCCTCTTTCTCCATGCGATCGATGCGGGCGGTGAGAGTGCCGGTACTGATGCTGAGCTTATGCGCCAAATCCGTCATTCTCATGGGGCCGTAAAGACCCAGTAGCTCCAGCGTATGCATGACCGGCAGCAACAAACCACTGCCTTCCACCAATTGATGCTCCCAGGCCGCCATGCCTTCAAAGAACTCCACCAGAGCCCGATTTAAATCCTGATTGATATCCATGTGGTTAAGGCTTCCTTCTTGTCACGGCGCTGCGCCGAAATCTTGATAGTGGGCGCGGCACCATACGTTCTGGTTCGGTTTCAGTCCTGCGATGAGGGCCTGACTTCGCAGTCACAGCAATGTACTTCAACAGTGACATGGTGCAGACCCAACTCGTCCTTGAGCCTTTTTACGAAGTAGTCACTGGACTTGGGTTGATGGCTCACAACACCCAGGATACAGGCACGATGATCGGCACTGATACGCCACAGATGCAGATCGGACACCCCGTGATCCGGCACGCTTGCCACCAGACGAATCACGTTTTTCCGTAATTTCTCGTTGTTGTCAGCGTCGAGCAGCAAGGGGCCCGTGTCTTTAACAAGCCCTACTGCCCAGCGGCCGATGATGATGGCGCCGAGTATCCCGATTAGCGGGTCGAGCCAGCCCAGACCAAAGAATTTACCCGCAAGCAAGGCACCAATGGCGAGCACGGACGTCAATGCATCGGCCAGTACGTGCAAATAGGCAGCACGCAGGTTGTGGTCGTGATGCCCGTGATGATGCTGGTGATCGTGGTCATGATCATGATGCTCATGGCTGTGGTGATCCGCACCAACTTGACTGTGATCATGATGGCAGTTGCCTTCTTCATGATGATGCAAATGGGTTTCATGGTCATCCTCTTCATGATGGTGCCCGTGGTGGTGATGATGATGGTGATGGTGGTCTTTCAATAGAAACGCACTGAGCAGGTTGACCGACAGGCCAATAATCGCCACCAGTATGGCCTCATCAAAGGCAATTTGATGGGGCGATATCAGGCGTACCGCAGATTCTATCACCATAATCAGCGCAACTAAGCCCAGCGCAACCGCACTGGCAAAGCCGCCGAGCACACTTACCTTGCCTGTTCCGAAGGCAAATGCCGGGTCATCTTTATGTTTCAGTGCATAGCGGTAAGCAAACAGGGTGATAAGGAAAGCTGCGGCGTGGGTGCCCATATGCCAACCGTCCGCCAGTAAGGCCATGGAGCCATACACGGTGCCAGCGAGGATCTCGGCCACCATGGTCACCAGTGTCAGCACCAGGACTATCCGGGTACTGCGTTCACCAGCATCGTTGTGTTTAAAAAAGTCATGACTGTGCTGCCAATGGGCAACAGAGTGAAAGGGTTTGGCATTCATAGACGATGGCATGTTGAGTAATTGATGGATGAACGTTAGCGTGTTTTCAGTGTGAATTAAATTAGTTTGAACTTCAAACTATTTGAAATGTGAATTAACCAGCAATTCGTAACACGAAAGACGAAAATAAATTTTTTTCATGGGCTTTAACCCTTTTTCGAATTAGCCTCGTTTACAGGAATACAGCGGGTATCAAGCCCGATGACTTTTTGGGGATATCCCCTATCAAGGAGCTATTATGCAAAAAGCCTTTTCTGTTAAAAATCTGATGTTGACCGGCCTCTTTTCACTGGCAACCCTGTCAGTTGCCCATGCCACTTCGCCGGCGCATCCTGACGGGGTAAATCAAAACATGATCACCGCCCAGCACTTTACCTCTGCCGATTATCAGGCGCAGGAAGCCAGCAAGATGTTTCCGGCCCCCGCTGCCGGTATGGTGCAGCACATCCTGACCCTGCCTGCCCTTGAAAATGAGGGTAATTACATGGTGGAAGTGCAAATCGGCCAAACCAAGCTGGTGGACTGTAACAAACATGGCCTCAGAGGCGAGCTGCAAACCAGAGATCTTCAGGGATGGGGCTACAACTACTATGAAGTCACCGAAATTGGTGAGGGTCCAAGCACCATGATGGCCTGTTTCGATAAAGCCAAGACAGAAGCCTTTGTGCGCATACCTGGCGACTACAAGTTTGCTTACAACAGCAAGCTGCCGATGGTGTTTTATATTCCTGAGGGTGCTGAGCTTAAGTACCGCGTATGGCGGGCTGATACTGTGTTCAACACCTCTAAAAACTGATTTTGGCCGGACTTAGCCAATAGCCAGACGAGATACAATTCACGCACGATAAACGAAAAGCCGCACATATGCGGCTTTTTTATTGGCATAAAGATACCCGTAGGTTATGGCAACGGTGATTGACCATATGACCAACCTCACTTTGCACCAAGTCCACAATAAACGCATTTACCGCCTGCCTAAAAAAGCTCGGGCTAACACGGCTTTACCGATATACTCTCAACAAGATAATGCTGTACTGGAGAGTTTAGTTGTAATGTTGTCCGTTGTACTTGTAGAACCCGCCCGCGCGGCAAACGTAGGCGCTGCGGCCCGTGCCATGAAAACCATGGGATTTACGCAGCTGATCTTAATCGGCAGCCAGCCACATCTGGAGGATGAGGCGCGCTGGGTTGCCCATGGCGCAACAGACATACTCGATAATGCGCGGGTGTTGGACTCCTTCGATGACCTGCGCGCAGAGTTTGATTTGCTCATCGCCACGACCGCCAGGGAGCGAGGCAGCCCCCGCACTTTTCTCAACCCGGAAGAACTTGCCATCACTCTTGGGCAGTCCGGCGCGCAATCCATGGCGTTGGTGTTCGGGCGCGAGTCCAGCGGCCTATCGAATCAGGAACTCTCCCAGTGCGATCTCTTCAGCTATGTTCCCCTTGCCGGTGACTATCCATCACTCAATCTTGGCCAGGCGGTGATGGTGTATACCTATGCCCTCAGCGGTGTTGAGCGTACGATTGGCCTGCAGACCAGGGATGCCGATGAACGGCAGATCCAATCGCTCAAACACAAGGCCAATGAACTTGCGAACCAACTTGGACTCTCGGAACAAGATAAACTCAGACCTTGGCTGCAAGACAGTATAGGGCGTTTGTCCGAGCGGGATTGCAAGCTGGCACATCAACTGATAAGTGATATTATGAGCAAAATAAACGGCTGATTTTAATCGGCATTAATACGAAAAAGGAGTTTTGGATATGCTGTACCTACGCAAAAGCAGTGTGGCAATTGCCCTGATGCTCACCCTTGGAGCCTGCTCCGGTGGCGGCGGTGATTCTTCATCCGGTGACAATGGTTCCGGTGGCAATAACGGTGGTACGACAGGCGACATCACCTGGGTACAGGGAACATTTGCCGATGCCGGCGTTTATAAAAATTTCTGCGCCAATCCCCGCAGCGGTACCAGTGATAAAACCGGAACCGCCCTCCATGAGAAAATGTGGCTGCGTTCCTGGACCAATGAAACCTACCTCTGGTACAGCGAAGTTCCCGACAATGACCCAAACAATTACACCACAGCGGCCTATTTTGACCAGCTGAAAACAACCCAAAAGACCGCCAGTGGCGCCAATAAAGACAGGTTCCATGGATCGATGTCTACCGAAGAATGGGAGGCCTTGTCCAACTCGGGTGAATCTTTGGGTTATGGTGTCGAGTTCCAGCTGCTCAAGGCATCCCCTCCCCGGCAGATCGTGGCTGCCTATACCGAGCCGGGCAGCCAGGCGGCCAATGCCGGAATTCTTCGCGGCGCCGAGTTTTTGGAAGCCAATGGCGTCGATGTGGTTTACAGCAATGATGTGGATGCGTTAAACGCCGCGTTTTTCCCCACTGAAAAAGGCAAGGCATCCACCTTTAAAATTCGTGACGTGAATGGTGAAGAAAAAACCGTTTCGCTGACCGCCAATACCGTGACTCAGGTTCCGGTGCAAAATGTCAAAGCTATCACGACAACGTCAGGCAAGGTTGGCTATCTGCAGTTCAATAGTCATATCGCCACCGCAGAAGGGGCGTTGGTGAGTGCAATCGACACACTCAAAGCGCAAGGTGTAACAGATTTGGTGCTGGACGTGCGTTATAACGGTGGTGGTTTGCTTGCCATTGCCAGCCAGCTTGGCTATATGATTGCCGGCCCGAGCAGAACCTCAAACAAAATATTTGAAAACACCACCTTCAACGACAAGCACACCAGCACCAACCCAGTAACTGGCCAGGCACTGGTACCCATGCCCTTTATTAATACCGGCGTGGGCTTTTCTTACAGTCAGGGTCAAGCACTCCCGTATTTGGGACTGGGCCGGGTATTTGTATTGACAACAGCCGCTACCTGCTCTGCCTCCGAAGCCATTATCAACGGACTTAGAGGCATCGACCTGGATGTCGTGCAGATTGGTAACCGTACCTGTGGTAAACCCTACGGTTTTTATCCTACAGATAACTGCGGTACCACTTATTTCTCCATCCAGTTCCGCGGTGAAAATGACAAAGGCTTTGGTGACTATGCTGACGGCTTTGAGCCGAGAAACTCTCCGGTCCTGAGTGGCGAGCCAGTGAATGGCTGTAACATGGCAGACGATTTCACCAAGCAGCTTGGCGATCCCGCCGAAGCCATGTTGGCGGCCGCGCTGCAATATCGACTTGATGGCAGTTGTCCTGCTGCCGCTGTCGCTCAGTATGCGCCGTCACGGGGAACACAGGAGACAGTTGCGGGCGAAGCACTGTCAGATGGACGCGAGCTAAACGTATTCCGTAACAACAGGGTAATGACCTTGCCAGAGGGCAAGAACCAATAAAGCGTCAGTCCATTCTTTATGAAAAAGGCAGCTAAGACTGCCTTTTTTATTTCACCTTGCAGATGCGTGCCTTTGGCCACCATCGACACTTTTCAATATCCGCCACTCAGTGCTCAGCACAGAAGCTGAAACACAAGGCAGTGCCTGTCTCTTTCATGTGTGCTTGACCGAATATCATGCCAGGTGCGTATAGTTAACATACTCAGGCTTACCTGGGTTTAATGGTATCCGTTTCAATAGAGGCAATGTCCGGTGGCCGTTTTATCAAGGTTTACGCGAAGCGCTGCAAGGCTAAAGATCCTGTGTTTACTCCCGGTGCTTTGTAGTGTGTTGCAAGCTTGCACTCCCAGTGGCGCCGATGCCCTGTGGGAAGATTATGAACAACGTCTTGCCAGAGTCCTGGGAGATGGGTCACCTGATGAAATGCCCTTTTCAGCAACGACAATCCCCCGATTTCCCCTGCCCCAAAAGCGCGGATTACATCAAGGTGGCGCCATTGGTCTACTGGAACTTGGCAGACTTGGGCATTGCAAGCTCGGCGGCCTTATCGCCAACCACAACAGTGGTCTTGGAAAGGTGGCTGAACCTGCCATCCGGCTTGTCTATGAGATTGAATTCATTCAGGCCGCACCGGAATGTATAGCAACGTTGCAGGACGATAACCTACTGAGCGGCAAACTTGCTGATGAGCTCGAGCGCAAGCAATCCACAGTGCATGAAACTTTTATCTGGTTTTTGGAAAACGATGATGACATACGGCAACACCTGTTTGTGAAGGGAATTGGTCTGGATACCGCAAGTGGCAATGCAGGGCTTTCCGACACTCAGCAGCACCTGCACACTCTGGTTGCGATCCGCCGTGCGATGGAGGCTGACAATGTGGACTCTGTCGACGTCATGGCTTTAAGCCAAGCAGTGAAGTCCCTTAGCAAAAACGATTATTTAGCGCGCTACATGGCAGGTATGGACGCACATTTAAGGGCTCTGCAAAGACTTAACCAGCGCCTGGACGGCCATCGATTGATGCGATGTACACCGGGTCACAACCCCGCCCGTCAGGAAATTCTTCTCAATGTTTTGACGAAATATTTTATTGGTAAAATTCAGCCCTATCTTGGCGTATACAGTGAGAGCCAATTTGCGCTTTCGTCCCATATGCAATCGCTGTTTAAAGGCAGCGAGTGGCAAGCCCAAGTGGAATATTACTTCAGCGACGGCGGCATCAGCGAAGAGATAAAAGCCGCTGTAAGGCACCATATCCGTCTCTGGCAAGGGCTGCAGCAAAGTTGCATGCTTGAAATAAAACCCGGTACGGCAGGCCGCACATCCGGATGACAGGCCACCGCCTGTATAAGCTCCAACCCGGAGTGTCTGTGGCAAATAAAGATGCGATTTATCCGGACCTCAGGGCTTGCGCGCGAGATATTGATGGATGAGTTGAGTGAGCCTGTCGTGAAACCGTTCTTCAAAAGACTCGATATCCTCGCCAAAGAGTTGCAAATACTTGCCTGCCTGTTCGCGGGTGAGTTGTTTGGCCCCCAGGAAATAACTCATTTCGGCAAGACGCTTGTCATAACGGGGCTCCAATTGCCAGCGGCATATCCCCGGTGACAATTGCTGCATCGCCTTTTGTGCCAAACCACAAAAGGCCTCCACATGGTTCACGCCATCAGGGCCAAGGCAGCCTGGTTCGAGACGGTGGTGAATTTGCAACATTACGGTCGAGTCTTCCATAGGTTCATCCTTACCTATTGTGATAACAAGAGTATAGGCTCAACGAGAGCCCCTCTTTCATTCAATTGTCATACTTAATACACACAAACGTCATTTAACACCACTAACTTGTCGTCTCGAATTAAGCCAATATTACAATGTCTTATCGGAGCGATCATGAGCAAGGCTACCCATAATCCAAATTGTTTTAACCAAAGCAACAATACCCCATTTGCCGAGGTGCTGGACCGTCATCTTTCTCGCCGCAACTTTGTAAAAAGCGGTCTGGGCCTTGGCGCCATGACCGCATTTGCGGGTTTGGGCCTCGCAGGCTGTGGCAGTGATTCAAGCCCGGTAACGCCTCCAGTGACCACACCAACACCACTCCCTCCACCAACCCAGTCAGACATCACTCTGGGCTTTGACTCCATTCCCGGTTCGCTCACCGATGGCGTTTCCATTCCCCAAGGCTACAGAGCTCAGGTGCTGGCACCCTGGGGAACCCCGTTGAATGATAAGGCTGCCCCCTGGAAAGACGATGGCAGTAATACGTCGGACGATCAGGCCAATGCAGTGGGGCAGAACCACGACGGTATGCACTTTTTCCCACTGAATGATGCCGCCGACGATGGTCTGCTGTGCATCAACCATGAATACATTGAACCAGATGCACTGCATCCAACTGGCCCTAGTGTTGACCCGGTCACGGGCCTTCGCACCATCCTTGATGAAGTGCGCAAGGAAATCAACGCTCACGGCGTGACTGTGGTACGTATCAAACGCACCAATGGCGTATGGGAAGTCATTAAAAACGATCCCCATAACCGCCGTTTTACCGGTGCTACCACATTTGATATGTCAGGCCCTGTTGCATACAGCGATCATCTGGTTACCGCTTTCTCGCCCGATGGCAGTCAGACCCGAGGTACCCTGAACAATTGCGGTAACGGTTCAACCCCTTGGGGCACCTACCTGACCTGTGAAGAAAACTGGCCAGAATACTTCGTCAACAAAGGCGAAATGTCTGCCGCCAACGCCCGTATCGGTGTTGCAACCAAGGACACCCGCTACGGATGGAACCACTTTGCCGGCCACGATGAAGAGCGGGCAGATGAATTCAGCCGCTTCGACATCACCCCAACCGGAATAAGTGCCCTCTACGATTACCGCAATGAAGCCAATGGTCACGGCTATATCGTTGAAATCGACCCCTACAGTCCTAATCAGCGCGGTATCAAACGTACGGCCCTGGGTCGCTTCCGCCATGAAGGGTGCACCTTCGGTAAACTCGAAGAGGGTAAGCCCGTTGTGTTCTACTCAGGGCACGATTCCCGCTTTGAGTATCTTTACAAGTACGTATCAGATGCACTTTGGTCTGAGGCCGATGCCAACAGCAGCAACCGCATTGCTACCGGTGATAAGTACATGAATGACGGTACCCTCTACGTCGCACGCTTCGATGAGGATGGCCAGGGCGAGTGGTTGCCATTGGTGCCGGGAACTGTCACCACCGATGGCAAAACCCTGGGTGAGCATTTGGGGACACTTGCAGACATCATAGTCAACACTGCAGGAGCAGCCGATCTGGTGGGGGCGACCCCAATGGATCGCCCAGAATGGTGTGCTGTCGACCCCTTCACCGGCAGTGTGTACCTGACGCTGACAAACAATACCCGACGCACCGAAGCCAATCCGGCCAACCCCCGCTTGAAAAATAGCTTTGGTCACATCATTCGTTGGAATGAAGGCGCCTCTGATACCGAATTCAGTTGGGATATCTTTGTCTTTGGTTCTCCGGCCAACGGTGACAGTGAAACCAATCTCAGTGGCCTGACCGATGAGAACCAGTTTGCAAGCCCGGACGGCCTGGCATTTGACCCACGTGGCATCATGTGGGTACAAACCGACAACGGAGCCAAGGAAGTGACTGAACACACCAACGACCAGATGCTGGCTGTGGTGCCCTCCAGGTTGCTCGACGCAGAGGGCAATCAAAAACCACTTCGCGCCGATAACCAAATGGAACTGCGCCGTTTCTTCGTGGGTCCCAACGACTGTGAAGTGACAGGTGTAGCCTTCAGCCCTGATTATCAAAGCCTGTTTGCCAATATCCAGCACCCCGGCAACTGGCCTTACAGTGACGATGCTACCCAGATTACCCCGGCCGGTATTAGCATCAGGCCAAGGGCAGCCACTGTGGTTATCTCAAAAGTTGATGGCACCGAAGTGGGCGTGTAAACAGAAATTGGAGCCCGGGTGTCTGAACTGAGCCCCCGGATATCGCTCCCGCCAAAATAAAAAACACCGGACTTGGCCGGTGTTTTTTATTCTTTATTTGCCATCTTATTTGTCATCTTGTGAAGTCACTGAGACAGCGGTATGTTTTTTATATGGTTTCGGAGCGTAGCTCAGTCCGGTAGAGCACTGCCTTCGGGAGGCAGGGGTCGCAAGTTCGAATCTTGTCGCTCCGACCAAGTCAGCATCTCAGCCAGAAACCGGGGTTTGCCCCTCACTGAATCTGGCAATCAGGCGATAGCGCTCATCGAGGCAGGCGCCGGGTCTGCGGTTGCGTCCCAGCAGGGTTGACTCCACAAACAAATCAAACCAGGTGGCAAGCTGCTCACTGTTGTGGCTTTCCCCCATCGCCCCCAAAACCATGGCCGCTACTTCTGCTGTACCAAACTGAAAATCCCGCTGCCCTTTGCGAAGGGCGTATCGCGCAAGTTCACCGGCATCGAATGACAGCAGTGGCAAGCCGGCCAAATACGGGCTCTTTCGAAACATCTTCACCGCTTCCCGCCAGCAGCCATCCAGCATGATAAAGAGTGGCCGTTTACCCCCTAACATCTCGTCGTTAATGGTCTGATGTACTACTTGCTCAGGTGAGGCATATTCCCCGGGAAAAACGACAAAAGGCATAAAGTCGGGATGCTTTATCAGCGCCAACACCTCTTCATCTACCTGGGTACGGCTCCACAAAAAGGCCCAGGTGTCGGGTATCAGATCGGCAATCAAGCGACCACTATTGGTCGGCTTGAGCACTTCATCGTCGTACATCAGCAACATAAAGGCGGTATTGGTATTTAGCTGTGAGCGATATTCACAAGTGCAAAACTGCTCCCCCAGTAGACATTGCTCACATCTGCGTAAATTCTTGCCCCGTGCAGTGAATGGTTTTGATGATATGGATTTGCGATACCGATACAGCCTGTGTACCGCGTGTTCCTTGTTCTCATTAACCATGGTGAATGACGCTCCGAAACTGGCAAGGGTGATAGTTGCTATCCCGGCTCACACTACCGGGGCGGAGCATAATACGCGAGTTCGCATTACTTTGCCCCAGTATTTGAGGTATGGCGTTTGAATTGGTGCAATAAAAAAGCCGGCAATATAGCCGGCTTTTTCGTGAACAGACTTATCGCAATTACAGGATACGACGCAGCAAAATATCAGCCTTAAGCCTGCGGATGCGATTCATGATTTTTTTAACCGGTACGGGATAATGATGCAGCGTATCAACCTGACTGTAGTGATACAGCCTTTGTGTGTGATTGAGAATATGAGCCTGCTCCTGGGCAAAACTTTGCTGCCACACACCCGTTTCATCCTGTACCAGCAGACCATTTTCCAGATCCAGTGCCCAGGCACGAGGATTCAGGTTTGAACCTGTGATCAGATGGCGGCGGTTATCCGCGCTTATCCCCTTGAGGTGATAACTGTTGTTATCGTGTTTCCACAGGTGGATATTGAGCAATCCAGCCTCTATGGCCCACTGCTGACGTTTGGCAAACTTGCGCAGTGACTGCTCATACAAATAAGGCAACGCACCAATGGTGTTGAACTCTTTCTCCGGAGGGATAAAGAAGTCGTTTGCAGTCTTATCCCCCACCACGATATCGATTTTAACGCCGTTTCTAAGCTGCTTTACCAGCGCGCGCACCAACACCCGGGGCGGATTGAAGTAAGGCGTACAGATAAAGAGTTCGGAGCGGGCACTCTCAACCAGTGAAATCACCGACTTATTCAAGGCATTGTGCTTGCTGCCAAGCCCAACAAGTGGGGTTACCCTGTTGCCACGGGAGACGCCCTCAAACTGATATTGCGCTTCACACAAACGTTGTTTAAACGTGCGTACATCCACCTTTTGCGGCAACACTTCGTCTTCTGCCGGCTGTGTCAGCAGGCTGACGGCAGGGTCCGCGAGCAGATAGTTATCAATCATCGAGCGCATGCTTAAGGCAAGTGCGGGGTTTTCAATCAGATGATAACGGTCGAAACGATACTTATCTGCCTGATGTAAATAGACATTATTAAGACTGGCACCACTGTAGATAACGGCATCATCGATAATAAAGCCTTTGAGATGCAATACACCCATAAACTCTTTGGCTTTTACCGGCACGCCGTAAATCCCAAAGGCGCCGGGGTGATTTTCCATCACACGGCGGTACATCAGATAATTACCGCTGTCCCCCTTATGACCGATAAGCCCGCGACGCGCTCGGTGAAAGTCGACCAACACCTTGATATCCAGCGATGGATTGGCGGCTTTGGCAGCGAGCAAAGCGTCCATAACTTCCCTGCCCGCTTCGTCGTCTTCAAGATAGAGAGCCGCGATATAAATGACCTGTTTGGCCGATGCAATACGCTCGAGCAGACAAGATTTGAAATCCTGAGGGGTCAGCAGCCACTTGAGCTGCTCAGGTTGAAGGGCAATGCCTTGCAGCTTTTCAACCAAGATCTGTCTCCTTAGAAGTGCCGGCCATCACGGTAATAACCCCGCTTGTCCAACCCAATAAAAATAACGGCAACACTCAATTGGGTTTCAGCCAAAAGGTGTTCACGAATGCAGGCTTCCATGTCGTCCTGCGTTGATTCATTCCGTTGAAACCAAAGCACCTCCACCATGACCAGTGGTTGGCATGCCTCTCCCTGTTGGAAAAATTGACTGGGGATCCACTCCATAGTGTAACTTGACACCTCTGTCGCCGTTATGGCGGCCAGTCGTGCTGGCAATTCACGGCTTAATCGGGCCACAGCGTCAGATGCAAGGCCACGAATTCTGAGATGAGGCATAGAGGGTCCTTGTCGATTAAGGGCTAGAAATTACCGATAAGCGCCCTTTGGGGCAAGCATTTTTGCCATCATAGCCATGCCTGATGAAAATTCCGACCAACTTTTGTTCAATAGGTGACAGCCGCCCGGCTTAGCAGCTACTGCTGTTACGCCCTTAATCGGCTTTTGCTATAGTGACCACATCAAAGCTATTGTCTACGGAACAACCATGAATCGCCCTAACCTGCAAATCCTGTTCACCGTAACACTGGCCCTTGTTGGCGCCTTTGTCTTGTTCCACTACAAAACTGAACTGGGCATTTTGGTGCTGCCGCTGTTTATCGCTCTGGTGCTCTTTATTACCCTGCGATTCTATCGATTAATGGAAAAAGACGATCCCCGCGATCAAAGCTGAGCGCCAATATCTGCAAGAGTCAATGGATAGAACTGCCACCGGGTTTTGGATAAAACCTCAAAAAGGATGCAGCATGAAGGGTTTACAGGCTACCAAAATGACAAAGGCGCTCGTTCGCTCCCTGGCAGGACTATCGATATCATTTGCATTTGGGGTAGGAGCCACTCCCTGGCTTTCCCTTGATGTGGAAAGCACGGTGACAGCGTCTCCTTCAGCAAGTGGTCAACCATTGGAAGCAACTGAGGTGCCCGATAACGCGCTTGTCGAGCCGCTCTTGCCAGAACCCACGCCTATCAAAGAGGAGCGCGGCGCAGAGCCTGCCTTTTTCGCTGATACCCCATCTTCCATCCCGCCCGCCAGTTCGCTTTCTCCGCTGAAGGATATTGCCCCTGCCTGGTACCTTGCCATCAAGCCCAAACAAACCAACGTCGCCGTACTTGCCGTCGATCTGAAAACCCAGCAGGTCATTATCAGCGATAACAGCGAACGCGCCATGTTGCCTGCCAGTGTGCAAAAGTTGCTGCTGGCATTGGCGGCGCAGCATACCCTCGGGCCGGATTTTCGCTTTCATACCCAGCTTTTTGTTCAGGGGTTTAAACCTCCTGTGCTCGAGCGCCTCTATATTGGCTTTAGCGGCGACCCACTGCTCACCAGCGCCGAGCTCAGCGCCCTGCTTGGTAGCCTTAAACAGCAAGGCGTACGCACCATTAATCAGGTTTATCTGGTTTCTGCCGTCGATAAGAGCGATAAGGCACCCGGATGGGTTTGGGACGACCTGGGGGTTTGCTACGCCTCACCCGTTGCCGAGTTCAGTCTCGATAAAAATTGCGTTAAGGCATCATTGCGACCAACCGAAAAAGGTGATGGCACCTACGTGAGATTGGCAAAAGATGCAGCAATATCCATTGAAAATCAGCTGAACTATCGACCTGGGGCCAGCTTCAAAGAATGCAGCCCTCACCTGTCGGTTGTGGGACCTAACCGCTACCTGCTCCATGGCTGCTACAGCGGCAAACAAGCCCTTCCCTTATCCATTGCAGTGACAGACACAGATGCGTGGTTACAGGAAAAGGTTGCAGGCCTTTTGAAAGCTGCCGGATTCAACTCCCACACACCCAAGCGTTTACATACGTTGCCTGCCAATGCCCACCTGATTGCTGACCATCAGTCGGCGACCATGGACTCCTTGCTGAGTGAAATGCTCAAAGAGTCGGATAACCTGATTGCCGATGCGCTCCTTAAGCAATTGGGTAAGCGCAAGGGGCAGGATGAGTCAGACTTCTATCAGGGCAGTAAGGAAATGGCAGCCAATTTGACCTTGCTCGGCGTTGACCTGTCCAGCGCCAATCTGGTTGATGGCTCTGGCTTATCACGCTACAACCTGCTTAATGCCCGCCAATTAATGCAAACACTTCTGTTGATCCATCACACAGAAGCATACGCCTCCCTCAAAGATGGGCTACCAGTGTCAGGAAAAGACGG
Organism: Shewanella amazonensis SB2B; assembly: GCF_000015245.1. Lineage (NCBI taxonomy): Bacteria > Pseudomonadati > Pseudomonadota > Gammaproteobacteria > Alteromonadales > Shewanellaceae > Shewanella > Shewanella amazonensis. The sequence goes on along the minus strand of NC_008700.1, from coordinate 2,134,310 downwards.
CACGCTGCTTTACAAACGCGGTTTCAATTCGCTGCCGTTAAAAGACCGGGTTCAGGCTAAAACCGGCAGTATGCAAGGTGTGTCAAACCTGGCGGGCTTTTTACGCAGTGGTGATAGGGAATACGCTTTTGTGGTACTTGAGAACGGGTTGGTAGAGCCTGAAAGCCAAAACGGCAAACGTAAACCGGGATTTGCCGCCACCTTACTTAAAGCCCTGTTACAGCACGAACCACAGATCATGTCGGCACAAAAATGATGAAGCATGAGTATCAGAGAGCTGCTTTTGGGTGGTGCAGCACACCCAAGCTCAATAGCCCGTTTAATCAATGACAAAGACAAAGTAAAAAGGGCCTTCTGGCGGCCCTTTTTTATATCGCTGTCATCTAATCCTGATCGGAAACGGCTTAGAAACAGGTTTCAGGCAGTGACATCAAAAGCTCATCACCGGCTTTTGCGGCCCGCAGCAGTGCGTCTGCTCGAGGCATCAGCTTGGCAAAGTAATAGTCACAGTAAGCCGCTTTTGCGGCAGCAAACTCACTGTCGGCGGCGCGGGCCGCATCACGCATCAGCAAGTGATAATAGCCATAGAGCAGATAACCAAAAGCATCCAGCATCTCTACTGCCACCGAATTGATCAACGCAGGACGGCTTAACTTATTATCGTTAATCCAGGTCGCTACAGCGACGAAATCTGCGAAACCCACTCTGAGTGAATTGGCCTTGTCACAGGTATCACTGAGCACCTCAATATGCTCGGCGATAAACTCCTTAACCGTCGCCAGATTATCGCCTGTGACTTTACGGCCCAAAAAGTCGATGGCCTGAATGCCGTTGGTACCCTCGTAAATCTGGGCAATACGGGTGTCACGCACCAGCTGCTCAATCCCGGTTTCACGGATATAACCATGGCCACCAAATACCTGCTGCGCCATGATGGTGATATCCAGGCCTCGGTCAGTTAAAAAGGCCTTTGCCACCGGGGTCAAAAGTCCCACATAACGCCCCGCCTTGGTTTTAACGGCGTCATCATCGGCGAACTTGGCCAAATCCAATTGCTTGCCTGTGTGTACGGCGAGTGCCCGGCCGGCATCGGTAAGTGTCCGGGTGGTGAGCAGCATACGGCGAACATCGCCATGGACCAAAATGGGATCGGCCGCTGCCGTGCTGCCAACGGCATTCCCCTGCAAACGCTCCCTGGCATAGTCAGATGCCATTTGCACCGCAGCCTGTGCACTGCCAAGCCCCTGAATACCGATGGCAAGGCGCTCATAGTTCATCATGGTGAACATACAGGCGAGCCCTTTGTTTTCGCGGCCAATAAGCCAACCACGGGCACTGTCGAAGTTCATAACGCAGGTCGCCGAGCCCTTAAGCCCCATCTTGTGCTCTATGCTGCCCACAGAAACACCGTTGGGCTCCGTCAGATTCCCCTGGTCATCGACGCCGATTTTGGGAACCAAAAACAGCGACAGAGTGTTGGAGCCGCTAATCTTTGCCAGCACCAAGTGGATAACGTTTTCAGTCAAGTCCTGATCGCCACCGGTAATAAAGATTTTACTGCCTGTTATCAGATAACTGCCGTCTTCCTGGGGCTCTGCGCGAGTGCGGATATGACGAAGATCGGAACCCGCCTGTGGCTCTGTCATATCCATAGCACCAGCCCATTCACCACTGTAGAGCTTGGGCAAATAGGTGCTCTTAAGCTCTTCTGTACCATGAGCATTAATGGCCAGCGCCGCCCCTGCAGTCAGTGAGCCATAGAGATTAAATGCGTTACAGGCGCTGTAGCCCATTTCGTCGACCAGCACGCCGAGCATCTTGGGCATCCCCATGCCGCCATATTCCGGGTCACCGCTAAGGCCAACCCAGCCGCCTTCAACAAAGGCGTTATAGGCCTCTTTGTAACCCTTGGGCGTGGTTACCCTACCGTCACTGAAGCCAACGCCCTCTTCATCACCAGCACGGTTGATAGGATGAACCAATTCGCTGTTCAGTTTGGCGGCTTCTTCTAAAATCGCCAGTGCGGTATCCATATCAACCATGCCGTCGAGGGACGCAAGACCTTGCCAGGTCGCTTGGGCATTAAATACATGTTCCAGCAAAAAACGCATCTCGCCGAGTGGCGCTTGGTAGGGATTCATTGGCTTTTCTCAAACGGTGAATTTAAACAGTTGTTTCAATCTATCGAATAAAGGCGGGAAACTCAATCCATTCCACAAGCATAGCCATAAAAAAGCCCCGGTCTGTTAACCGGGGCTCGTTTTGTTACATCGATTACCACATGAGATCGTCGGGGATCACATAGTCGGCGTAAGGATCGTCCTCTTCTGCCACTTGGGGCTGGTTATCACTTTCCTGCCACAGATAGCCGCACCATTCGGGTACCAGCAAATTGACCCGTTCCGCCAGTTTATGGGGCACCAGATAGCTGCTGTCTTCGTGGCGAACAATGCCGAGGTGCCCACCGAGCAACTGATTTTGGATCTTCTCGTTGATGTACACGCTGTAGATTTTACTGCCTATGGTGTAGTTGAATTTCACGTCCGCATGTTCTGGCAAACTAATGGCAAGGCGCTTGAGCTCAGTGATCAGGCTGCGCACCTGTCCCTTGGCTTCGGCTTCCTGAAAACGCTTTTCGTTAAGAGCCTTATCCTGGGCAGCCTGAGACGCCTTTTGCTCAGCAATGCTCTGTTTAAGCGCCGCTGAACCATCGTCTACATTGCTTTTTCGGTCACGGCGTTTTTTGGTTTTAACATCTTTTATCTTTTGCTTGCTGGTCAGCCCCGCTTTAAGCAGTTGCTCCTGTAATGCGTTAGCCATGATGGTCTCTCTTTAATTGGAATCTATTCCGTTGTACTTTTTTAAACCTGATGCGGGCCTATTTGAGTAGCCCGGCTTAAGCTGAGCCCTTGCCCGACTTTGATATGAGTTGCCCAAGCTCTGTCATGGCCATGCTGGCTCCACCAAGTGACCAGCCGCCATCCACGGGTAAAACCACGCCATTGATGTAACTGGCGAACTCAGAAGCCAGAAACAGTGCGCAGTTTGCGATATCTGTGATACTGCCGTTTCGTCCAAGGGGCACACTTTGCGCAACCCGTGCCTTGAGGGCATCGCCGGGAGCAAGTCTGTCAAACCCTTCTGTGCCTTCAATTGGACCAGGAACTATCGAGTTAATCCGAATCCCTTCGTGGGACCATTCCATCGCAAGTGTTCGGGTGAGCATATCAACACCAGCCTTGGCAGCGCACACATGGGCCTGCATTGGCATGGGGACAAAGGCCTGAGGAGCTGAAATCTGCAGAATGACACCTGGGCGTGACAACAAAGGGTAACAGGCTTTCAGCACCTGAAAACTGCCAAGGAGGTCAATGTCCACAACCGACTTGAAACCATTGGCACTCATTCCGGCAGCAGGAGCCGGGAAATTACCGGCAGCGCCGCTGATAAGTACATCTATGGTGCCTAGCTGATGATGCAATGCGGCGATACCGAAGAGCACAGCGTCATTATCACGCACGTCGAAACTGGCGCCCAGCGGCGTTACCTTAGGATTGTCTCCACTCAAGAGAGTAAGCGCCGCATCGACTTTGTCCTGACTGCGACTCGCTACCGCTACCCGGCCGCCCGCCTTCGCAAAGGCTCGCGCGATGCCCAGGTTGATGCCACTGGTACCGCCGACCACCAAAATGTTTTTCCCGTTAAAGTCGAACATCTTAACTCCTTGTCAGCGCTAATTGCGTTTCAGCCGTGAGTGCGGGTTATTGTGGCCCTGTGGTTTATATTCCGCGGATTGACTGGTGAATTTCCGTCAGAGTCTTGAGTGGATCTGCGGACTTGGTGATCGGACGACCAATCACCAGATAATCCGAGCCTGCTTGCAGAGCCTGAGCGGGCGTCATGATGCGATGCTGATCGCCGGCCTCACTCCCCTCAGGGCGTATACCCGGGGTAATGAGTTTAAAATCGCGCCCACACAGTTCTTTAAGCATAGTGGCTTCCTGTGCCGAGCACACCACACCATCGAGGCCCGCGTCACGGGTTAATTTGGCAAGACGCTTCACGTGCTCAGCAGCACCAACGTCGATTCCCAAAAGCTTAAGATCTTCATCGCTCATGGAGGTAAGCACAGTCACGGCAATCAACAGCGGCGCATTGTCGCCGTATGGCAGCAAGGCTTTGCGCGCCGCTTCCATCATGGCAAAACCACCTGATGCGTGGACGTTGACCATCCAGACCCCAAGCTCAGCCGCTGCGGCAACCGCCTTGGCCACGGTGTTGGGAATATCGTGAAATTTAAGGTCAAGGAATAAGTCGAAACCACGATTTTGGATGTCTTTTACCAGCTCTGGCCCAAACAGAGTGAACATCTCCTTGCCCACCTTGAGGCGGCACATGGCGGGATCGAGCTTATCAACCAACTGCAACGCTGAATACTTGTTGTCAAAATCAAGGGCAACCAGAATGGGCTTGTCTCTCATGGGATCTCCGATGCAGTGGGACTAGGGTTATTCGCCGTCCAATCCTTTCACCCGGGCAATACTGCCCCAGGACTTACAGGAAGGGCAATGCCAGTAGAGTGCGTGTGACGGAAAGCCACAGGACTTACAACGATAGGCGGGACGGAATTTTATTTGTTGTTCTACCAATTGTTCAAGTAAAGAAAGACTCTCTTTCGCCTGCCCTTCTTCGGCCTGGGCCAAATGCAGCTTCATCAGCTCGGAAAAGCCTTTCATACTGGGCTGACGATAGAGGTTATCCAGCAGCATTTTTTCAGCCATCTTTATCTGACCTCTGGCGACCATTTCTTCGGCGAGCGCGACCACGACTGAAGCGCCGCCGCCATTGGCGAGCGCTTGCGCCAGCAGTTCGCGGTACCCTTCCTTATCATTGAGGTCGGCGTATAACTGGCGGGCAATTTTGATTCCGTCGGCAAAGAGCAAAACATCGACCTCTGCGAGTGTGGTCAGCATGGCGGCAGCGTCGTTCAGACGCGCTTCATCAAGATGAAGTTTAGCCAGAGTCAATAGCGCCCGGCCGCAGTTTGGGTCTTGCTTGAGCGCCTGGCTCAGAAGCTTTTGCTTTTCATCTGCGGTTTTGGCTTCGTCCGCTAACTGACAGTAGAAATGGGCGACAATGGGTTTTAAGGATTGCTGGCGCTTTTTGGAGAGGCCCTTGGTGATATCAATGGCCTTTTGCCATTCCTTGATGATCTGATAGATGGCAATAAGCTGATTTTCAGCGTCTTCACTGTGATCTTCTTCTTTAATCAATGCCAGGAAAATTTCTTCTGCCCTGTCGTAGAACCCTGCCGCCATGTAGTCTTTGCCGAGCTCCATCATGGCCGCATCGCGCTGCTCCGTGGTTAAACTGGGCCTGGCTATCAGATTTTGATGAATACGGATAGAGCGGTCGACCTCACCGCGCTTACGAAACAACGCGCCCAGTGACATGTGGGTGTCTATGGTTTCATCATCAACATCCAGCAGACTGATAAATAAGTCTACTGCTTTGTCCGATTCGTTGGAGAGCAGGTAATTCAGGCCGGTGAAATAGTCGCGGCTGAGCTTTTTACGTTGGTGATACTGGTTCTGACGTAAACTGCGACGTCCCATATACCAACCGTATCCGGCGGCAATGGGCAGCAGCAGAAACAGAATTTCCAGCATATCAGGACTTCACTTCACCCGAAGAAACCAGAGAAGCCGGATTGGTCGCGGTCTGTGGCTCGAGTTTCTGTAATTTCCGGTTGGCCCGGGACAGCGCATACTTGAGTTTGCCAATGTGGTACACAGCAAAACACCAGCACAGCAGGAATCCTGCGAAAAATACGCTGGCGAGAACCACGGGCAATCGAAACTCACCCTGGGCGACAAAATAGTTGATGGTGACAAGCTGCTCATTGCGTGAGCCAAGCAGTAATGCCAATACGAACAACAGAGCAATGACCAAGGCCACAAAAAATCCTTTCACGGCTGCCTCCTTACGCATGTCAATGGGCTGATTATCCAAGAATTTCACTTGGCTGACCAGTGTCTGTGGTACGGATAAACAAAAAAGCCTCCAATAAGGAGGCTTTTTTAATCAACGTGTCTTAGACGTTAACAGCGTCAACACGCTCGCGCAGCTCTTTGCCGGGCTTAAAGTGCGGAACGTACTTGCCTTCCAGCTCGACTGACGTACCAGTCTTGGGATTGCGGCCAGTACGAGGCGCACGATAATGAAGTGAGAAACTGCCAAAGCCGCGGATCTCGATACGCTCACCGCTTTCCAGCGTAGTGGCCATCTGTTCCAGCATTTCCTTGACTGCACTCTCTACTTCTTTCGCCGACAGTTGCGACTGCCTTGTGGCGAGTTTTTCGATCAGTTCGGATTTAGTCATCCTAGCTACCCCTATTATCAAGCCAAACACAGCCGCGATGAGGGAGCGGGAAACCCAACTCCCTCATATTTGGCAATTACTTACGAGCGGCCTTGAACGCTTCGGCCATAGCATTACTAATAACAGCGTCTTCTTGCTTGTTCAAGTTTGCCATAACTTCTTTTTCGTCAGCTTCGTCTTTCGCACGGATAGACAGGCTCACGTTGCGGTTCTTGCGATCTACGCCCATGAACTTGGCTTCAACGGCATCACCTACTGAGAACACGGTAGAAGCGTCTTCTACGCGCTCACGGCTGATGTCAGCAACACGGATGTAGCCTTCAACGCCTTCAGCCAGCTCAACGGTTACGCCTTTGGCGTCAACAGCAGTCACGGTACCGTTAACGATGGCACCTTTCTTCTTGTCGCCAACGTAGCCGTTGAATGGATCGTCTTCAGTCTGCTTCACACCCAGGCTGATACGCTCACGCTCTGGGTCAACAGACAGTACAACGGCTTCGATTTCGTCGCCTTTCTTGTACTCGCTAACGGCTTCTTCACCGGTGGCATTCCAAGAAATGTCAGACAGGTGAACCAGACCGTCGATACCGCCGTCCAGACCGATGAAGATACCGAAGTCAGTGATAGACTTGATCTTACCGGAAACCTTGTCGCCCTTGTTGTAACGGTTGGCGAAGTCTTCCCATGGGTTGGTCTTGCACTGCTTGAGACCCAGAGAAATACGACGACGCTCTTCATCGATGTCCAGAACCAGAACTTCAACTTCGTCACCCAGGTTAACAACCTTGGATGGGTGGATGTTCTTGTTGGTCCAATCCATTTCAGAAACGTGTACCAGACCTTCAACGCCTTCTTCGATTTCAACGAAGCAGCCGTAGTCAGTCAGGTTGGTTACGCGACCGGTCAGACGAGTGTTTTCTGGGTAGCGCTTGCTGATTTCCAGCCATGGGTCTTCACCCAGTTGCTTCAGACCCAGAGAAACGCGAGTACGCTCACGATCGTACTTCAGAACTTTCACATTGATTTCATCACCAACGTTCACGATCTCAGATGGGTGCTTAACGCGCTTCCAAGCCATGTCAGTGATGTGCAGCAGGCCGTCTACGCCGCCCAGGTCAACGAATGCACCGTAGTCAGTGAGGTTCTTAACGATACCTTTAACGGCTTGACCTTCTTGCAGGTTCTCCAGCAGAGCGTCGCGCTCGGCGCTGCTCTCAGACTCGATAACTGCACGACGTGAAACAACAACGTTGTTGCGCTTCTGGTCCAGCTTGATAACTTTGAATTCCAGCTCTTTGTTTTCCAGGTGAGCAGTGTCGCGCACAGGGCGAACGTCAACCAGAGAGCCTGGCAGGAACGCACGGATACCGTTCAGTTCAACGGTGAAACCGCCTTTAACCTTGCCATTGATGATACCGATAACGGTCTCAGCATCTTCGTAAGCTTTTTCCAGAACGATCCAGGCTTCATGGCGCTTGGCCTTTTCGCGAGACAGTTGAGTCTCACCGAAACCGTCTTCTACAGAGTCCAGAGCTACGTCTACCTGGTCGCCAACGGCGATTTCCAGAACACCTTGGGCATTCTTGAACTGCTCGGCAGGGATTGGGCTCTCAGACTTCAGACCGGCGTCAACCAGTACCAGGCCGTTTTCGATCGCAACTACAGTACCACGAACGATAGAACCTGGACGGAATTCCAGTTGTTGAAGGGATTGTTCAAACAGATCAGCAAAAGATTCAGTCATGTTAAGTTACTTTAAGTAATAAACCAGCGACCATCCTGGACGTTGGAGTCAGTCGTTATATCCGCCTCTTCCATGAAGCGAATTCCTATTCGCCCCCGGCTTAAAAGCCAGAAGCGGATAATTTGTCATTGATGTGAGCAACACATTGGGCAAACACATCGTCAATGCCAATGCCTGTAGTGTCTATCACCAAGGCATCATCGGCAGGAACCAAAGGGGCAACCGGACGATTCATATCACGGTCATCACGTTCTTGGATCTCGGCCAAAAGGCGGTCGATTTTAACATCGAAGCCCTTGTCCTGCAACTGATTATAGCGCCTTTGCGCCCGCTCTTCGGCAGATGCAGTAAGATAAAGTTTGGCAGGTGCGGTTGGAAAAACCACAGTGCCCATGTCACGACCGTCGGCAATCAGCCCTGGCGCCTGACAAAATGCACGCTGTCTGCGCAGCAACGCTTCCCTCACGCGCGGGAATGCGGCGACTTTCGATGCCGCATTTGAGCATTCCTGGGTGCGAATGGCACCAGTTACATCCTCACCTTCGAGCACCACCTTGATGGCGTCTTTGTCACCTCCGGCCAGAAACTGCACATCCAAATGCGCGGCCAGCAAGGTAATGGCTTCTTCGTTTTCAAGTTCAACGTTATGGTGCAGCGCGGCCAACGCCAATACGCGATAAATGGCACCGCTATCGAGTAACTGCCAGCCATAGTGTTTGGCGAGCAAATGGGCAATGGTACCCTTACCGGCACCACTGGGGCCGTCGATAGTGACTACTGGAGCCCTTTCAGACATAAAATCCTCCGCAATAGACATATCATCTTCCATGAATGCTATGGGTTCACCGAAAATGAGCGGGCGGCATTATACATCAAGGCGCGTAAAGATCCGTGGGAATTTTTGTCAAAAAAATGGGCTATCCTCCGACAGCCCATTTTTACAGCACTCAATCCGGCTTAGCTAAGTTAGCGAAGCGATTGAAATAATCCGGAAATGTTTTTGAGGTACAGCCAGGATCGTTAATGGTCACCCCGCAATCGGCAAACGCCAGCAGTGAAAAACACATCGCCATGCGGTGATCGTTATAGGTATCGATTTCGGCATGAACTGGTTTGACCGGCGGTGTGATCTGGATGTAATCGTGCCCCTCTTCCACTTTGGCGCCGACTTTTCGAAGCTCAGTCGCCATGGCGGCAAGACGGTCGGTTTCCTTGATGCGCCAATTGTAGATGTTGCTCATCCGGGTGGTGCCTTCGGCAAACAGCGCCGCGGTGGCAATGGTCATGGCCGCATCGGGAATGTGGTTCATGTCCATGTCGATACCGTGAAGCTTACTGCCTCTGGCGATAATGTAATCTTCGCCCCATTCAATATCTGCTCCCATAGCCGCCAGGGCATCGGCAAATTTCACATCGCCCTGCACCGCCAAACGGCCAACGCCGGTGACTTTCACTTCACCGCCGCCAATAGCACCGGCCGCAAGGAAGTAAGACGCAGATGACGCGTCCCCTTCAACCAGCACCTTGCCGGGCGACACATAGTGTTGCCCTGATGCAATCTCGAAGCGCTGATAGTTGTCATTGACGACTGTCACCCCAAATTTGGCCATCAAATCCAGGGTGATATCGATGTAAGGTTTGGAAACGAGCTCACCTTTTACGGCAATGGTCACAGCTCCCTTGGCAAGGGGTGCCACCATGAGCAGCGCAGTCAGAAACTGGCTGGAGAGGCTACCATCTATTTCCACCACGCCGCCCGCAAGCCCGGTGGCATTGATGGTGAGTGGCGGGAAGCCATCATTTTTAAGGTAACGGATATCGGCGCCAAGCTGACGCAGCGCATCCACCAGATCGCCAATGGGGCGCTCTTCCATGCGCGGCTCACCGGTCAGGGTAAATTCCCCGGTCCCCAGAGTCAGCGCGGCGCACAGGGGTCGCATCGCCGTGCCGGCGTTACCTAAAAACAGCTCAAAGGCCTTATCTGTTTGGATAGGACCACCGAGGCCATTGAGCGTACACACCGTCTTGTCATCAGACAAGGTGAAATTAACGCCCAGGCTTTTGAGCGCGTTTAGCATATGGCGGATATCATCAGAATCCAGCAGATTTACCAGAGTGGTTTCGCCACTTGCCAGGGTTGCCAACAGCAATGCGCGGTTGGAGATGCTTTTGGAACCGGGGATGTTAACCACCCCGTTGACCCGGGATACGGGCTCAAGACGTAATTGGTCCATTTCTCGTACTTCTCATTAAAAGCGAGTGAAGGCCAGATTGGCCGAAGTTGGCAAGGCTGCGCTACAACGCTGTAAGCCCCGCGTTACGTTTGAGGAAAAAACGATCCCTTTTGAGTCTTCGTGGTAATTAAATTACTGATCCACAGCCGCGATTCAACCGTTTTTCAGTAAAAAATAGCGGATTGATGCTGATTTTTGTTCAATCAACACAAAATCGGCAAAAAACTGCCCCAAAAGCAGCTCAGGATTGCAAGATTTGTTGCCATTTGGACAACAGCCTTTTCAATCACGACGGGATTTGCGCTCAAGCCTCTTTTTCCCGGCAACCCTTTCGGGCTATGCTAGGGCATTCGGGTCATGCTTGGCGCAGGCATCCGGCTTGGCATCAACCAGGCTACAGCGATCCCGAGCAAGCTGTTACACCTTATCCCTGCGGCTTTACCAACAACGATTACAAGGTAGATGGAATTATGTTTGAGCATCTTTCGGCGTTGCCTGCCGATCCTATCCTGGGTCTTTTAACCAAATACCGTGAAGACAGCCACCCACACAAAGTCGACCTGGGCGTGGGTGTGTATAAAGATCCCGCCGGAAACACGCCTATTCTGAATTGTGTGAAGACCGCCGAGACGCTGCGCACTTCCACTGAAACCACCAAGGTCTATATCGGTCCTACCGGTTCAGCGCCCTTTAACGAATTGATGAACGAGCTGGCTTTCGGTGCAGATCATGCCGTGGTTCAGGCACGCCGCATTCGCACAGTATCGACCCCTGGCGGAACCGGCGCCCTGCGCGTAGCCGCTGAATTCATCGCCAAATGTAAACCCGGCGCCACCATTTGGGTGAGTGACCCCACCTGGGCAAACCACACAGGGCTGTTTCAGGCCGCAGGCTTAACGGTCAAAACCTATCCCTACTACGATTACGACAACAAGTGCCTGAAATTTAATGAAATGCTTGCGGCGCTTAAGCAAGTTGGCGCCGAAGACGCTGTACTGCTGCACGCCTGCTGCCATAACCCATCCGGTCAGGACTTAAGTACCGCCCAGTGGGATGCCGTGGTCGAGGTTGCCAAAGACAAAGGCTTCCTGCCCTTTATCGACATGGCTTATCAGGGCTTTGGTGATGGCGTGGATGAAGATGCCTACGGGGTGCGCGCCATGGCAGCTGCTGTCGATAACATGGTGCTCGCCTCTTCCTGCTCGAAGAACTTTGGTCTATACCGCGAGCGCATCGGTGCCTGCTCCATCATAGGTAAAGACAGTGCCCAGGCAGATGTGTCGCTGTCGGTACTGCTGTATGTGGTGCGCTGCATCTACTCAATGCCACCGGCCCACGGCGCCGCCATTGTGGAAACCATTCTGGGCTCAAACGAGCTCAAGGCCCAATGGCTGGATGAGCTTAAAGTGATGCGCGATCGCATCAACGGCAACCGCGCCATGCTGGTAGATAAACTGCACGCACTTGGCACCAACCGCGACTTTTCCTTTATCGCCCGCCAAAAAGGCATGTTCTCCTTCCTTGGCATCAGTGAGGCTCAGGTAAACACCCTGATGAAGGACTACAGCATTTACATGGTGGGCTCTAGCCGCATAAGCATTGCCGGTATAAGCGAAGAAAACGTGGATTATCTGGCCAAATCCATTATCGCCGTGCTTTAACCAACAAAGAGCTCGATAACAAAAAGGACTGCCGAGGCAGTCCTTTTTTATTCGCGATTAAAACTGATTAGCTGCTGTGCTTGGCAGCAAATGAGCGCATAAAGCTCACCAGTGCATCAACCCCTTCCAATGGCATGGCGTTGTAGATACTGGCGCGCATACCGCCCACAATACGGTGGCCTTTGAGCGCAACAAGACCAAGCGCTTCCGCTTCTTTAAGGAAGTCTTTATCCAGCGACTCATCGGCGAGCTGGAAGGTGACATTCATCTGCGAGCGGTTTTGCGGCGCCACCCCGTTTTTGTAAAAATCCAGACTGTCGATACAGGCGTAGAGACGGCGCGCCTTTTCGGCGTTTACCTCGGCCATACCCTTTATGCCTCCCACAGACTTGAGCCACTTGAACACTTCGGCGGCCAGGTACCAGGCAAAGGTCGGCGGCGTATTGTACATCGAGTCGTTTTCGGCGGTCAGGCGATAATCCATGATGGAAGACTGAGTCAGCTGCGGCAGTTCCAGCATGTCTTTACGGACAATCACGATAGACAAACCCGATGGACCAATGTTTTTTTGAGCGCCGGCATAGATAAGCGCAAAACGGCTGACATCAATCTCGCGGGACATGATGTTGGACGACATATCCGCCACAATTGGCCAGGGACTGTCAATGTCATCAAAAATTTCGATGCCATCCACTGTCTCATTGGGGCAATAGTGTAAATAGCGGTACTCGCTGCCGTTGCCGCTGAGCGCTGGAATCACTACCTTGTTCAATCCATTTACTTTTTCGACGACATTGATGACATCGATACTGTTGTCGCCAGCGAGTTTTTTGGCTTCTTCAGTAGCGGCTTTTGACCATTGACCGCTGACGAGATACAGGGCTTTGCCGTTATCACCTAAAAAATTATTCACAACAGCAGAAAACTGACCACGACCACCGCCATGCATAAAGAGCACATGGTAGTTGTCGGGGATATTCATCAGCTCGCGCAAATCGGCTTCAGAGTCTTTGGCCAGTTGAATGAAAGGCGCACCACGGTGGCTCACCTCCATCACAGACACCCCCTGCCCATTCCAGTCCAGTAACTCAGCTTGTGCCTTCTTCATCACGGCAGCCGGCAACATCGCCGGTCCGGCACAGAAATTATAAACCGCGCTCACTCATGATCTCCTTGCTAGCCTTCGGTGATACCCATTGGTAGTCACACGTTTGGAAAAATAAAAAATCTGTTTGGCAAAAAAAACGAGCGCCCATTGGGCGCCCGTCTTCAATTATGCCTCGTCGTTGGCATCATCTGTCGGCTGTGTATCGGCTTCGGCGATGATGTCGCCCTCGGCTCCTTCAACACCCTCTTCCAGATATTCGCTGCCGTCATCCTGTATTTCATCGATGCGCTGCAGACCAACCACGGTTTCATCGTCAGCGGTACGTATGATGGTTACACCCTGGGTGTTTCGGCCGATGATGGACACACCAATGGCAGGAGTACGCACCAGGGTACCCTTGTCGCTGATGAGCATGATTTCATCGTTCTCGCCCACCTGTACGGCGCCAACCACAGGGCCGTTACGCTCGGTGACCTTGATGGACACCACGCCCTTGGTGGCGCGGCTCTTGGCCGGGTATTCAGCAAGCTCAGTACGCTTACCAAAGCCGTTGGCAGTCACGGTCAGAATGGCGCTGTCGTCTTTCGGTACAATCAGCGACACCACACGTTGGCCTTCTTCCAGGGCAATACCACGCACTCCGGTGGCACCGCGGCCCATTGGGCGCACGCCTTTGAAGTTGATTTGTGGCTTGCCTTCTTCATCCAGCACAGGGTTGCCGTTTTCATCGACTACGGCAACTTCTTCGCCTTCTTTGAAGCGCACCACTTTACCGGCATCAGAGAACAGCATGATTTCGCTGCTGCCATCAGTAATATCAACGCCAATCAGCTGGTCACCGTCTTTGAGGTTCACAGCAATAATACCGTTGGAGCGTGGACGGCTGTACTCGGTCAGGGCAGTCTTCTTCACGGTACCGTGAGAGGTGGCCATCAGGATATACTTGCCTTCTTCGTATTCACGCACCGGCAGAATCGCGGTAATGCGTTCACCTTCCTGCAATGGCAGCAGGTTAACGATGGGGCGACCACGGGCCTGACGGCTTGCCAGCGGCAGCTGGTAAACCTTAAGCCAGTAGAGCTTACCGAAGTCGGAGAAGCACAAGATGGTGTCGTGGGTGTTGGCAACCAGCAGCTTTTCAACGAAATCTTCGTCTTTTACCTTGGTTGCAGCTTTGCCCTTGCCACCGCGGCGCTGGGCCTGGTAGTCGGTCAGCGGCTGATACTTGGCGTAGCCGAGGTGCGACAGGGTCACTACCACGTCTTCTTCGTTAATCAGATCTTCGAGGCTGATATCCACGGCAGATGCGTTGATTTCAGTGCGGCGGTTATCGCCAAACTGTTCGAGAATCAGCTCAAGCTCTTCTTTGATGACTTCCATCAGACGCTCTGGGCTTCTGAGGATGTGAAGCAAACCGGCAATGATTTCCAGCAGCTCTTCGTATTCCTGGAGGATCTTCTCATGCTCAAGGCCAGTCAGCTTATGCAGACGCAGGTCCAGAATTGCCTGGGCCTGTGGCTCGGTCATAAAGTAGAGACCATCACGAATACCGAACTCGGGCTCCAGCCACTCGGGACGGGCGGCGTCGTCACCGGCCTTTTCCAGCATGGCTTTAACAGTGCCGAGTTCCCACCCCTTGGCAATCAGGCCTGCTTTGGCGTCGGAAGGACTGGCAGAGGCCTTGATAAGGGCAATGATGGGGTCGATGTTGGCAAGGGCAACCGCCAACGCTTCCAAAATATGGGCTCTGTCACGGGCTTTACGCAGTTCGTACACGGTGCGGCGGGTAACTACTTCACGGCGGTGCAGGATAAAGGCTTCCAGCATCTCCTTGAGGTTAAACAGCTTTGGCTGACCGTTGGCCAGTGCCACCATGTTGATACCGAACGACGACTGCATCTGGGTTTGGGCGTAAAGGTTATTCAGAACCACTTCGCCTACTTCACCGCGCTTGATTTCAATCACGATGCGCATGCCGTCCTTGTCGGACTCATCACGCAGGCCGCTGATGCCTTCAATCTTCTTGTCTTTTACCAGCTCGGCGATTTTTTCAATCAGACGGGCTTTGTTCACCTGATACGGGATCTCGGTGACAATAATGCGCTCACGGCCGTTGTCTTCGATTTCCACTTCGGCGCGGGCACGCATAATGGCCTTGCCGCGACCGGTGCGATAGGCTTCTTCTATGCCCTTTTTGCCATTGATGATGGCGGCAGTTGGGAAGTCAGGGCCTGGAATGTACTCCATCAGCTGTTCGATGGACAGCTCAGGCTCTTCAATCAGCGCCAAACAACCTTTAACCACTTCGGTCAGGTTGTGAGGCGGAATATTGGTAGCCATACCCACGGCGATACCGGAGGCACCGTTTACCAGCAGGTTGGGAATTTTGGTAGGCAGAACGGCAGGGATTTGTTCTGTGCCGTCATAGTTGGGCACGAAGTCTACCGTTTCTTTTTCCAAATCCGCGAGCAGCTCGTGAGCCAGCTTTTCCATGCGGATTTCGGTATAACGCATTGCTGCTGCGGCGTCGCCGTCGATAGAACCGAAGTTACCCTGACCGTCTACCAGGGTGTAACGCAACGAGAACGGCTGGGCCATACGGACTATGGTGTCGTATACAGCGCTGTCGCCGTGAGGGTGGTATTTACCGATAACGTCACCGACCACACGTGCCGACTTTTTATAAGGCTTGTTCCAGTCGTTTTTAAGTTCGTTCATCGCGAACAGCACACGGCGATGCACAGGCTTAAGGCCGTCACGCACATCCGGCAGTGCCCGACCCACGATCACGCTCATGGCGTAATCCAGGTACGAATTCTTGAGTTCGTCTTCGATATTAATTGGCGAAATAGATGAAGCCAAATCAGTCATAAACTGCTCGATCCCCTGAAAATTAGCTGACAAGTCGTTTTCCGTGTCATTGTCGAGCCTTCAAACGTGATTTGGCATTCTAACACAGTAATTTAATGTCGAAACCCCCTCGTCCAAATCTCCTTAAGACTGTGATCAACGCAGCTCTGTTGCCAAGACATCCGACCCACATAATTCGCTATTTTTCATTTAGATAGATGGATTAAGCCACCAAACTGATTGCTCAGTAGTTAGACAAGATCCGCACGACACCTGAGGCTCTATTCCATGATTGGCTAATTTTTGGACCAAATGCAGCAACAAGGGTGCGAAAACTCAAAAATTTGCACGAAAACCATGCTCTCCACTGCTTGCTGCTTCGTTTACTGTCAGGAATGGATATAATGGCGCTACCTACTTGATTTATTCCGCCCAAACGCCTTTTTTGGTGGGTTGAGCTAAGGTTACCGGGGACGCTATGTCAGAAGCCTTGAACGTCGATATTCAGGAAATCGCCAAATTTGAAAAGATGGCCGCCACTTGGTGGGATCCCGATGGCGAATTTAAACCCCTTCATCAACTTAACCCGCTGCGACTGAACTACATCGATCAAACCTCAGGCGGTCTCTTTGGCAAAAAAGTGCTGGATGTAGGCTGCGGCGGCGGCATTCTGTCAGAAAGCATGGCCCGCCTCGGTGCAAATGTTACCGGCATCGATATGGGCAATGAACCCCTGGAAGTGGCGAGATTACACGCCCTTGAGACGGGTGTATCCCTAAATTACGAGCGCTGCACGGCAGAAGAGCACAGAGAGGTAAATAGAGAAGCCTATGATGTGGTCACCTGCATGGAAATGCTCGAACACGTTCCGGATCCCCTCTCGGTGATAGCCGCCTGTTGCGACATGGTTAAACCGGGTGGATACGTGTTCTTCTCCACCATTAACCGTAACCTGCGCTCTTATGTGGAAACCATTCTCGGCGCCGAATACCTGCTGAAAATGTTACCTGTCGGGACCCACGATCATGGCAAATTCATTCGCCCGTCTGAGCTTATCGCTATGGTCGACCAAACCGAGCTTCTCTGTAAAGATGCCACAGGTGTGACTTACAATCCCATCACGGGTACCTTCCGCTATACCAGCAGCGTTGAAGTTAACTACATGATTGCTACGGTAAAGCCCCTTGAGTGAGCCTGTATCCATGGGCGGAGTGTTGTTTGACCTGGATGGTACCCTGGTAGATACAGCTCCTGATTTAGTGGCGGCACTCAACCTCGCTCTGGCGGATTTTGGCTTCTCAAGGGCGGATCTGGACAGTATGCGCCCCGTTGCTTCCCATGGCAGCCTTGCCTTGGTAAAAGCCGCTAAGCCAGATCTTGATGAGGATGTGGCCATACAGATCCAGCAGGCGCTTTTAGCGCACTACGGCAAGGTGAATGGCACCGAAGCGAAGCTCTTTCCCGGTATAAATCTGTTACTTGAACATTTAGAGAGCAGGCACATCCCCTGGGGCATAGTCACCAATAAAGCAGCCCGCTATGCAAGACCGCTATTGGACAGACTCGGTCTGGCACATCAGTGCTCCACGCTTATCAGTGGCGATACGGTCACCCGTGGGAAACCCGATGCAGCTCCCATGTTACTTGGCGCGTCACATCTTGGCCGGCATACTGAACACCTCTTATATCTTGGGGATGCAAAACGTGACATGGAAGCGGCCCGTAATGCCGGCATGGTTTCAGTGCTGGCTTCCTGGGGTTATCTTTCATCACTCGATGAAGCCCATGATTGGCCAATCGATATACATTTGAAGCGACCTCAGGATTTGATTGCTCACCTTTAAGGCGGGTTTGACGCCGAGGACGCTGGCAGTGAGACTGTCAAGGGATCATGAATCGATCGCTTGCAAGATAAGCGATCGATTCGTTTCACTGACAGGGTCAAAAAAGTGTCATATTAACGACATGGCACACGGAAATTGAGCTAGGAAGTTAGTCGACACTAACGTTAGTTTTTTTCCTCAAGATATCCACAAGTTCTTCATCGAATTCTTACTTGCAAATGCCCTCTTACCTCACTATCTTGTATCTTAACTTTCAATAAGCACCATATCTTGTGTATTGGTAGCAATCAGACACACTAGAGGTGTCCACCCCGAAACGCTTGTTGTGCCAGTACAAAGCGCTGGTTCGGGGCGCATGGCACGATTGTTTACATGGATATGTAGGGCAATACCAATCTATAAAGGCCTATCTTCAATGAATAGCAACATGACAGTCACAAAACGCAGTGGCGAACGCGAGCAGATCGATCTCGACAAAATCCATCGCGTGGTTACCTGGGCCGCCAAGGGCTTAAAAAATGTTTCCGTTTCTGAAGTAGAACTGCGTTCGCACCTGCAGTTTTTTGAAGGCATCCCTACCGAAGCCATCCACGAAACCATTATTAAAGCTGCTGCGGATCTGATCTCTCCCGAGTCTCCAGATTATCAGTTCCTGGCCGCCCGTTTGGCTGTATTCCATCTTCGCAAGAAGGCCTTTGGCCAGTTCGAGCCGCCTAAGCTGTATGATCACGTGGTCAAGCTGGTCGAGATGGGCAAGTATGACCGCCACATCCTCGAAGACTACACCAAAGAAGAACTGGACGTTTTAGACAGCTACATAGACCACTGGCGCGATATGAATTTCTCATACGCCGCCGTGAAGCAGCTGGAAGGCAAATACCTGGTTCAAAACCGTGTCACTCACGAAGTGTACGAGAGCGCCCAGTTCCTCTACATCCTGGTTGCAGCCTGCTTGTTTGCCGGTTATCCAAAAGAGACCCGTCTGAAGTATGTAAAAGACTTCTATGATGCAGTATCTACCTTCAAGATTTCGCTGCCTACACCCATCATGTCCGGTGTACGTACTCCTACCCGCCAGTTCAGCTCCTGCGTACTGATTGAGTGTGGTGACAGCCTGGATTCTATCAACGCCACTGCCTCTTCCATCGTGAAGTACGTGAGTCAGCGCGCCGGTATCGGCGTGAATGCAGGCCGTATCCGCGCCCTGGGCAGCCCAATCCGTGGCGGTGAAGCGTTCCATACTGGCTGTCTGCCTTTCTATAAGTATTTCCAGACTGCGGTGAAGTCCTGCTCTCAGGGCGGTGTGCGTGGCGGCGCGGCAACGCTGTTCTATCCAATTTGGCACCTGGAAGTAGAGTCGCTGCTGGTGCTGAAGAATAACCGCGGCGTTGAAGACAACCGTATCCGGCATCTGGACTATGGCGTACAGCTGAACAAACTCATGTATCAGCGCCTGATCAAGGGTGAGAACATCACCCTGTTCAGCCCGTCAGACGTGCCCGGCCTGTACGATGCCTTCTTTGAAAATCAGGATGAATTCGAGCGCCTGTACACCAAGTACGAGCAAGAACCGAGCATCCGTAAAAAGTCGCTTAAGGCCGTTGAACTGTTCTCATTGATGATGCAGGAACGTGCCTCAACCGGTCGTATCTATGTGCAGAACGTGGATCACTGCAACACCCACAGCCCATTTGACTCAAGCGTTGCCCCTATCCGCCAGTCAAACCTGTGTCTGGAAATTGCACTGCCAACCAAACCACTGGACAGCGTGGACGATACCAATGGTGAAATCGCACTCTGTACTCTGTCAGCACTGAATTTGGGTGCCATCGAGAACCTTGAAGAACTCGAAGGTTTGTCAGACCTCGCGGTACGTGCTCTCGATAGCCTGCTGGACTATCAGGACTACCCCATCAAGGCAGCCAAGCTTGGCTCCATGAACCGTCGTACCCTGGGTATTGGTGTGATTAACTTTGCCAACTACCTGGCTAAAAACGGCAAAAAATATTCAGATGGCAGTGCCAACAACCTGACCCACAAGACATTCGAAGCTATTCAGTTCAACCTGCTGAAAGCCTCGATGAATCTGGCAAAGGAAAAAGGCGCCTGTCCGGCGTTCCATGAGACGACTTACTCTCAGGGTATTCTGCCAATCGACACCTATAAGCGCGATCTGGACAAGATTTGCGATGAGCCGCTGCATCTGGATTGGGAAGGACTGCGTGCCGATATCAAGCACTACGGCCTGCGTAACTCTACCCTGTCAGCACTGATGCCGTCAGAGACTTCTTCTCAGATCTCCAATGCCACCAACGGTATCGAGCCACCCCGTGGTCTGATTTCGGTGAAAGCCAGTAAAGACGGTCAGCTCAAGCAAGTCGTGCCTGACTTTGATGAATTGCGCAACGCGTACGAATTGCTGTGGCAAATGCCGTCAAACGACGGTTACCTGCAATTGGTTGGCATTATGCAGAAGTTTGTGGATCAGGCGATTTCTGCCAACACCAACTATGACCCCGCCAAGTTCGAGGGTCGTAAGGTACCAATGCAGCTGCTGCTTAAAGATCTACTTACCGCATACAAACTGGGCCTCAAAACCCTCTACTACCATAACACCCGTGATGGTGCGACCGATCAGCATGATGACATTGCTGTGGTTGAAAAAGAGGACGACGGCTGCGCCGGTGGTGCCTGTAAGATTTAACACAGGCAAATACAAGGAAATTTGGTGTTAACAGGGGGCTTTGCCCCCTTTTACCGGAATAGAGAAATCATGGCTTACACTACTTTTTGTCAAACTCCCAACGATGCAACCCGCGAACCTATGTTTTTCGGCCAGTCCGTTAACGTTGCCCGTTACGATCAACAGCGCTATGAAGTATTTGAAAAGCTGATTGAAAAGCAGCTGTCATTCTTCTGGCGACCAGAAGAAGTAGACGTAAGCCGTGACAAAATCGATTTTGGAAAGCTGCCTGATCACGAAAGGCACATCTTTATTTCCAATCTCAAGTACCAAACCTTACTTGACTCTATTCAGGGCCGCAGTCCTAACGTTGCCTTCCTGCCTTTGGTGTCGCTGCCAGAGCTGGAAACCTGGATTGAAACCTGGTCTTTCTCTGAAACTATCCACTCACGGTCATACACCCATATCATTCGCAATATTGTGAACGACCCTTCGTCGGTGTTTGACGATATTGTCGTCAATGAAGAGATCCTCAAGCGTGCCGGCGATATTTCGGCCTATTATGACGAGCTCATCAAGCTGACCCAGATTTACCATCTGCACGGCGAAGGCACCCACACGGTGGATGGCCATGTGGTCGATGTAACTGTACGCGCCCTGAAAAAGGCTCTCTACCTGTGCATGATGTCGGTGAACGCCCTGGAAGCCATTCGTTTCTACGTCAGCTTTGCCTGTTCGTTCGCCTTTGCCGAGCGCAAGTTGATGGAAGGCAACGCCAAAATCATCCGTCTTATCGCCCGAGATGAAGCACTGCACCTTAACTCGACTCAGCATATCCTCAACATCATGCAGGGCGGTAAGGACGATGCAGAAATGGCAGAAATCGCCATTGAGTGTCAGCAGGAAGCCTACGATCTGTTCCTGCGCGCTGCCGAGCAGGAAAAAGAATGGGCCAAGTACCTCTTTAAAGATGGCTCCATGATTGGCCTGAACGAGCAAATTCTGTGTCAGTACGTGGAGTACATCACAAACCAGCGCATGAAGTCGGTCAACCTGCCTCTGCCATACCCAGAATCCACCAACCCGCTGCCGTGGATGAAAAACTGGCTCGAGAGCGATGCTGTTCAGGTGGCACCGCAGGAAGTGGAAGTATCCTCTTACCTGGTAGGCCAGATTGACGCTTCCGTCGATGAAAATGAGTTCTCCGACTTTGATCTTTAAAAAGGCGCCCATCGTCAGCCTTCAGGGACAACCTGTGCTGCTGTTCAATGGACAGCAGCAGTCTTTGCTGGAGGCGCTCGAGATCAAGAAAGTCCGTGTCTTCTCAGAATGTCGAAGCGGCTTTTGCGGTGCCTGTAAAACCAAGGTACTCAGTGGCTCAGTGACGTATTTTACCGAGCCACTGGCAGCGCTTTCTGCTGACGAATGCCTGCCCTGCTGCTGCGTACCTGAATCGGATTTAAATTTGGCGCTCAGCCCCAAGGGCGCTGATACTGTCGTGCATCCTCAGGCTCTCAATGCCAGAGCCAAGGCCGTTTTGGTCGACTGACTCAGATTGGCTTTTTAGCAAACTTCTCATGTAATTCAGGTAGCTGAGTAATAGCGGCCGAACCATACCAAGGTACCAGCTCCATCACCAGACTACCCGCTTTTACGGCCGGATCGCTTTCTGTAAGTTCCCTGGCTTCTTCCACGGTTTTGACATCAAAAAGATAGATGCCGCGCAGCTCACCATCATGTAAAAAAGGGCCAGCCAGTACCAACTTTCCTTCCTTTGCCAAACGGCCGATATTATCCAGGTGTGCCCGTTGCAGCCTTGCCCGCTCTTCGTCTGTGCCGCTGCGGTTAGGACCTTTCTTTAAAAACGCCATCACATAGGACTTCATACCGTACTCATCTGCCCCCACTTTGGCTGCAAGCACATCATCGTATTCCGCCTGCGCTACTAGCGGTGTCGCCAGATTGAGGGTAATCGCTACTGCCACCGAGAGTGAAAGGTAGAAGCTCGCTTTGACGAGGCGTGTCTTTTGCAATTCCATGGATAACTTCCTGTTTTGATTGGATGGTATGTGCATACATATCCTGATAATGCTAGCACCGACTTAAACATGTACCACATTTTGTACATCCGTTGGTTAGATAGTCCAGATAAAAGAAAGCCCGCTTAATGCGGGCTTTCAAGGTTTAAATATCAAGTGTATGTATATTGATGACCGGTGAGTAACAATTAACCCACGTCAAAAGCTGTCGGGGCAATTTACCACGTCGATTAGGTTTAGATGCGCATCGCGAGCTCTGCGCCCTGGCGAATGGCCCGTTTGGCATCGAGCTCTGCCGCTACATCCACACCACCAATCAAATGAACAGGCTTACCTGTGGCTTCCATTTCGGCCACCAGAGACCGATTGGATTCCTGACCGGCGCAGAGTATGACTGTATTCACATCGAGTACCTTGGTCTCTTCATTCACACGAATATGTAACCCTTGCTCATCGAAGGACTCATAACTGACGCCGTTCATCTGAACAACCCCATGCATCTTGGCCACGGTGCGGTGGATCCAGCCCGTGGTCTTCCCAAGTCCCTTGCCCATGGGCGTGGTTTTACGCTGAAGCAGGTAAATGGTGCGCTCGGCCGGTTCTTTTATTGGCGCCTTGAGGCCGCCGCGGGCTTCGTAGGCATCGTCTATGCCCCATTGGTCACGCCAACGTTTGGGATCGAGCGTAGTTGAGTCTTTTTCACCCAGGTAATGTGCCATATCAAAGCCAATACCTCCGGCCCCAATCAAGGCCACTTTCTGTCCTACCCTTACTTCACCATTCAGCACCTGTTGATAATTGACCACCCGGGGCGAATCGAAGCCCGGCAGTTTTACTGCACGGGGAACCACACCCGCGGCGATAACTACCTCATCAAAATCTTCATCATTAAGCACTGAGGCATCGAGACGGGTGTTAAGCCTTAGCTCAACCCCGGTTTGCCGCATCTGGTTATTGAAATAGCGGATGGTTTCGTCAAACTCTTCCTTACCGGGAATTTTACGGGCAAGGTTGAATTGGCCCCCCACTTCCCCTTTGGCTTCAAACAACACCACATTATGGCCGCGGCTGGCTGCGTATATGGAAAACGCCATTCCCGCCGGCCCTGCCCCCATCACGGCTATCTTTTTGGGCTGCGAGGTTTTGGGGAAGTTAATCTCGGTTTCGTAACAGGCCCTTGGGTTAACCAAACAGGTTGCGCGCTTCATCTTGAAGGTATGGTCTAGACACGCCTGATTACAGCCAATACAGGTATTAATCAGCTCACTCTGCCCTGCGGCCGCTTTATTGACAAAGTCAGGGTCGGCCAGGAATGGTCTTGCCATTGACACCATATCAGCCTGACCGGATGCGAGAATTTGCTCAGCAATTTCCGGCGTATTAATCCTGTTGGTCGCAATGAGTGGAATGTGCACTTCCTGCTTCAAACGCTCAGTCACCCAGGCAAAGGCGCCTCTGGGCACACTGGTGGCAATGGTTGGGATCCGGGCTTCATGCCAGCCAATGCCGGTATTAATAATGGTAACGCCCGCTTCTTCGAGCCCTTTGGCTAGTGCCACCACTTCATCCCAGCTGGAGCCTTCTTCCACCAAATCCAGCATCGAGAGGCGAAAGATAATAATAAAATCAGATCCTACCGCAGCGCGAATGGCACGCACTATCTCCAACGGGAAACGGCTGCGGTTTTCAAAACTGCCGCCCCATTCATCCTGACGTTTATTGGTGCGTGAGCAGATAAACTGATTGATGAGATAGCCTTCAGAGCCCATGACTTCCACACCATCGTAGCCTGCCTTACGTGCCAGTTTGGCACTGGTGGCGTAATCCTTGATGGTGCTGCGAATTTGCCGAGCCGACATGGCACTGGGCTTAAAAGGCGTAATGGGGGCTTTAAGCGCACTGGGTGCCAGGGAAAACGGATGATAACCGTAGCGGCCCGCATGCAAAATTTGCATACAGATTTTGCCACCTGCGCCATGCACAGCGTCAGTGACAATACGGTGGCGTTTCACCTGCCAGGGAAAACTCAGCTGAGAGGCATGGGGCGCTAATCTGCCACGTAAATTAGGGGAAATACCCCCGGTCACTATCAGACCTACGCCACCGGCAGCACGCTCCCGATAAAATGCAGCCAGCTTTTCAAAGCCGCCCTTTTCTTCTTCTAGCCCTGTGTGCATAGAGCCCATGAGTACGCGGTTTTTAAGCTGGGTAAAGCCTAAATCCAATGGCTTCAACAAGTGCGGAAACGACATTCAAACACCCTTTTAAAACATGTGATCCAAGTCAGCATATCCTGTGTCGAGTATAAGCTCAACCGTCCAGCCCACTGAATGTTAAAAACCTTTACAATTGCATTTCGCCGCAATGAGTTATTTGCGGTAGCATATGCCCAGCGTCAACTATAGGAGTGCTGAATGGCCAAAAAACCCCTGACAACAAAAAACACCCTGCTTCTTATCTGGAATACGATAAATTTCGTTCGTAAGCTGATAATTAATATTGTATTTTTTCCAATTCTTATTCTGGTGTTGATTGTTGGTATCGTCGCTTTAAGCACAGAAGATGAGCTGCGTATTGAATCCGGCAGTGCCTTGGTGTTGGACCTATCCGGCAATCTGGTTGATCAGGCCAGGCGTGTCGATCCGCTAACCCAACTTATGCGTCAGGGCAATCAAAACAGCGAAGACACTGAAGTCCTGCTTTCAGACGTGCTTTATGTCATCGAAAACGCGACCCATGACGAACGCATCGGCGCTATCGTGCTCGATCTTGGCAATATGCGCGCCGGGATCAGTAAACTCACCGCTGTGGGCGAGGCTCTGAACGGTTTTCGTGAGACAGGTAAAAAGGTCGTGGCTATCGGCGATTGGTACAGCCGCAGTCAGTATTTCCTCGCAAGTTATGCAGATGAGATTTACCTCAATCCCCGTGGTGAAGTCTTTATCGACGGTTACGCCGCATATAACCTCTATTTCAAGTCGGCTCTGGAGAAACTTAAGGTTAACACCCACGTCTTCCGCGTAGGTACCTATAAGTCAGCGGTTGAACCTTATATCCGCGACGATATGTCACCGGCGGCAAAAGAAGCCACCCAACTCTTGATTGACGATCTCTGGGGTAGCTATGCCGACACGGTTGCGAAAAACCGCGGCATCGAAACCGGTGAACTGGTATTGGATGCGGACACTTATCTTGCTCGCTTGGACGCCAACGACGGTGACAGCGCTGCGCTTGCTGTTAAGCAGGGTTGGGTAGACGCCCTGATGAGTGACGAGGCGTTTCGCTCCGCCATGGTTGAACTCGTTGGCGAAGACAAAGAAGAGCACAGCTTCCGTCAGGTGGGTTTCCACGAGTACCATAAACTGGTGAAACCTCAGCCACAGTTTATGCCGGTAGACAGCGTGGGCGTTATCGTTGCCAAAGGCACCATACTCAACGGTTTCCAGGCGCCTGGCGACATCGGTGGCAAGAGTACATCCCAGTTAATTCGTGATGCCCGTTTTGATGATTCCATCAAGGCCTTGGTGTTACGTGTAGACAGCCCCGGCGGAAGTGCCTTTGCCTCAGAAGAAATACGCCAGGAGCTTCTGGCACTCAAGGCAGCGGGTAAACCTGTAGTGGTGAGCATGGGCAGTATGGCGGCCTCCGGGGGTTACTGGATTTCAGCCAGCGCCGATTACATTTATGCCACGCCCACGACGCTTACAGGCTCCATTGGTATCTTTGGCTTGATGACCACTTTTGAAGACTCATTGGCAGCCATTGGTGTGCATGCCGACGGGGTCGCCACCAGTGAATGGGCCGCACACTCACCCTTCCGTCCGTTGTCACCCAAGCTTGAATCGGCCATTCAGCGCAATATCGAGCGCGGTTACAAGGAATTTATCACTCTGGTCGCCAACGAACGCGACATGACGCTGGAACAGGTCGATGCCATCGCTCAGGGTCGCGTGTGGAGCGGTAAAAAGGCGCTGGAACTTGGCCTGGTAGACGAGATTGGTGATATGCCTCAGGCACTGGCCAAAGCAGCCGAACTTGCTGGCATGGCGACCTTTGACATTCAGTTGATTGAACAGCAGATGTCGCCAGAAGAGCTGTTTATTCAGGAAATGTTTGCCTCTGTGTCGGCCTGGCTGCCACAGCAGACACAACAGAGTGACGTGGTGCAATCCTTGCTGCGTGTTTGGACCAGGACGTTGCAGGAAATCGCCCGCTTTGACGACCCCAAGGGGGTATACCTCTACTGCGAATATTGCCAGCTGCAATAGCTGCAATAAGTCAGCGCTGAACAGTAAAAGCCCGGCTCATGCCGGGTTTTTCTTTGGCTGTCTTACTTTATCAGTGAATTTTTAACTGAATTAGCCCCTGAGGTTTCGTTTAGGCGAAGGGATCCTTATAATTCGGTCAAAATCAAACAGCAGTCACCTCACCCATGAAAAAGCCCTCCATTTATGTCGCCTACACCGGCGGTACCATCGGTATGCAGAAAACCGCCAATGGCTTTGCGCCCGTTGCAGGATTTTTGACCCAGTGTGTCCAATCCATGCCGGAGTTCTATCACGAAGAAATGCCGGAGTTTGTGATCCACGAGTATGACCCGCTGATTGATTCATCCAACATGTCGCCGGCACATTGGCAGATGATTGCCGATGATATTCGCAACAACTATGGCAAGTACGATGGCTTTGTCATCCTCCATGGCACAGACACCATGGCCTACACTGCGTCAGCGCTGTCCTTTATGCTGCAGGGGTTGGGTAAGCCAGTGATAGTCACCGGCTCGCAAATCCCCCTCGCCCAGCTTCGCTCAGACGGGCAAACCAACCTGCTGAATGCCCTGTATATTGCCGCCCGTTATCCGGTTGCCGAAGTGTGTTTATTTTTCAATAACAAGCTATTTCGCGGCAATCGCACCACCAAGGCACATGCCGATGGATTTGATGCCTTCGCCTCGCCAAACTTCCCCTTGCTGCTCGAAGCGGGGATCACCATTAACCTGAAGGCCGGCAAAATCACCCGTGAAGCCACTGGACAGCTGGAGGTTGCCTGTATTTCACCGCAACCTGTGGGTGTGGTGACACTGTACCCGGGTATCTCTACCGATATCTTCATCAACGTCCTGCAGCAGCCGGTGAAAGCGCTGATTTTACTGACCTTTGGCGTAGGCAACGCGCCTCAGGATCCAGCACTGCTTA
This sequence comes from Shewanella amazonensis SB2B, assembly GCF_000015245.1. NCBI lineage: Bacteria > Pseudomonadati > Pseudomonadota > Gammaproteobacteria > Alteromonadales > Shewanellaceae > Shewanella > Shewanella amazonensis. The sequence continues at coordinate 2,106,570 of NC_008700.1, read as the reverse complement.
ACACACTCAAAGAAGCAGACGAACGGGGTGTGGTACTGGTGAACCTGACGCAGTGTTTCCAGGGGAAAGTGAATATGGGCGGCTACGCAACCGGTAACGCCCTCGCCCGCGCCGGTGTTATCAGTGGCGCCGACATGACCATCGAAGCCTGTCTCGCCAAATTGCATTTCCTGCTGTCTAAAAATCTGCCGCCGGCAGACATAAAAGCTGCCATGCAAACCAATCTGGTGGGTGAACTCACCAGCGATTAAACAAAAAAGCCGGTCTCAGACCGGCTTTTTTAGCTTTACCGCTCACTGAGCAGATCAGATTTCATCGTTACTGAAGGTCGCGATGGTTTCACCACCGAAATCCGAAGCCATACGACGTTTCAACTCGCTTTTGGAGAGCTCATTGATGCTGCCACCGCGGGCGATGGTGAAATGTTCGTCCTGGTCAAGCATCCGGGCCTGGTACAGCATCACGACCTGCATGGCATTTTCACGCTGGGCTTCGGTCAGTACACTGCCATCTTCCCATTTGCCAAGCTCAACGGCCGAACGCATGCGCTCGTATACTTCCAATGGCATCTCATCAATCAGCTGATTCAAGTCTTTCATACACTTTTCCGCTTATTTATCACCATCTGGACTCGGGTGACCAGATAGCCAACAAACCCCAGGGTCAATAGCACTGCACCGGCCGTCAGACGCACACCTTCGGGCTCTTCTCCGCCCCAAAACAGCACCACTACGCCACCGATAAACAGGGTCATGGTGATGAAACTCTGGTTCATCAGGCGCTGCGACTTTTTGATCTGCGCAATCCTCAGCGCCGACTCATTGTCACCTGCTGATGAGGTGCTGCAGTGTGGACACTGGGGCGCCTTACTCGAGATCCGTTTATTGCAGACAGGACATTGCACTAACGCCATAAGAATTATCTCAGCTTGTCTACAACCGCCAGCATGGCTATGAGTGACGCCTCACCCAATTGCTGACTGCGTTCAGGGGACCAACCCACAAAGGGATCCTGAAGATTGGCGTTGTCTTTAAACGGCATTTCCAGGGTGTTGGACAGGCAATTGAATGTCTGGGCTACCCAGTTGGACGCCACCGTCAGATTGGCTTTGCCCGGCGCATCTTTGGCATAACCAAATTCAGTTTGGAAATCGGCACTGGCAAGGCTCAGCACATCGGTGAATTGCTGTTGCAAATCGGCCAGACGAGCATCCCAGCAAGGTACGCCTTCTGCGCCAGCTACAAAGACATAGGGCAAACCTTCATCACCGTGGACGTCATAGAAAAGGTCAACGCCGGTTTCTTTCATGCGATTAACCACATAAAAAACTTCAGGGCTGCGCTCAAGGGATGGGGCTTGCCATTCACGGTTCAGGTTTACGCCTTTGGCATTGGTACGCAGATGGCCACGCACGCTGCCATCAGGGTTCATATTGGGGACAATGTAAAAGTTGGCTTTATCCAGCAGCGCCTTGGCGGTGGCGTTTTCACGGTCGAGCAAGCGGTTTAGCAAGCCTTCCACCAACCACTCTGCCATGGTTTCACCGGGATGTTGACGGGCGGTGATCCAGATATTGCGCTTGTTGCTGTCGCCATCACCCACTTTAACCAGGGTCATGTCACGACCATCCAGAGTAAGCCCCAGATGTTCAAGGTCGACCAAAGGATGCATTTGCACTGCGGCGAGTAAATCTAAATGACGTTCGTAGCTGTATGGGGCGAAATAGGCAATTTGGATACTGCTGCAATCCAGGGAGACATCAATGGTGAGTTTGCCATCCTGAAATTGCGTGGGTAAACGGAACCAATTCTGGCGATCGTAGCTGCCCACTGCCTGATACTCGTCCCAACCTTTCGGATAGGATGCCGCAGCGGCGTTAATGATATTCAGACGGAAATGATTTCCGACTTCGCCTTCCATCCGAAAGTTAAACCACTGATAGAACTCGCCACCTTCGTCTGGACGAATCGCCAGTTGAATGTCGTTATGATCGTCAAGGCTGACAACCTGAATGTTGCCACCGTCAAAATTGGCGCTGATCCGCATCTGCTGTTCCTGCTCTGTGTGTAGGATACATGCCCGGCGATACCGAGCCTGAAAGATGCCCTAGAATACCCTAAAAGCAACCGTTCTTGAATGCGTTGCGGCCAATTCTTACTAACAACAGGCGAAGCTGTACCCCTGACCACGAACCGTATTTATCATGCTGCGCGGCAACTTGGTTTGTGCAAGCTTACGGCGGGTATTACTGATATGCATATCAAGGTTACGGTCAAAACGGCCAAACTCTTTCTGCAGCACACTACGTTGCAGTTCGGCCTTGGTCACGACCTGCCCCTTTCGTTCAAACAAGTAGCGAAACAATTTAAACTCGGTTTGGGTAAGCATGACTTGCCGGTCGCCAATACCGATTGTGTAGCGTGTTTCATCAAAGTGAATGTGGGTGTCTGCTTCTTTGTGTGTCGGTACATCCTGGCGTTTCAGCCTTCGGGCCAGCGCCTGGATGCGTACGATTAACTCTTTGATGCTGAATGGCTTGGTCAAAAAATCATCGGCGCCCAACTGATATCCACGAATTCGCTCTTCTTCGCTGTCGAGTGCGGATATCACAATCACGGGTAACTGGTTTCTCCGTTGCATTAACATGGAAAATCCGTCCATTCCCGGCATCATCAGATCCAGAAGAATAAGTTCTGGCGTATCCTTTTCCATCAAAGTAAGGGCTTCAAAGCCATCGGTGGCAACAGATACACACAAACCTTCCCGCTCGAGAGCCTCGGTTAGCAGCTCCCGAAATCCATTGTCGTCTTCGACCAAGAGTATTTTATTCACGATTCAAATCTAAATGCGAACGGTTGTTATTCACATTAGCATGATATTAAGCCTCAGCCAAGTAGATTTGCCACTGTTATGTGACCTTGGTTCTGAATGTTAGCGCTATGTTATATATCGCTTTTTCTTCACAACAAAAAGGGCCGCGATGCGACCCTTCTGTTTGTAAAGATGCTGGTTAGTTCACCATTAACTCTCGGATATATTTGACCGGCGCACTGCCAAAGCTCAGGAAACGCTCATGGAATGCTTTCAAATCAAAACTCTCGGGAGATTTGGCTTTGAGCTCTTCTCTGAAGTCGTAGATTTCCCGATACCCGGCGTAATAGCTGGTCAGCTGCACCTGGCTTAGGGTCGCCCGGCGCCATTTGCCCGCCGCTTCAGCCTCTTGTTGGAAGGCCTCTTCCATCATCAGCGTCATGGCCTCTTCCTGTGTCATGCCCTTGACCTGAATACTGTAATCCAAAATGGTGTTGGCAATCACCCGCAGGTTCCACTTGTAATACATCAGCCACATTTCAGGTTCAAAGTTGCCATATCCCTCTTCCAGCATCATCCGCTCTGTGTATACCGCCCAGCCCTCTACCATAGCGCCATTGCCAAACAGGCTCTTAATCAGACTGGGGGACTCGTTGGAATACACCAATTGCGTGTAGTGGCCCGGAATCGCCTCGTGGATATTGAGCACCTGCAAAATCCAGTGATTGTATTCACGCAAATATGACTCGGCAGATTCGTCCGACATCCCATCCAGCGGAGTCACGTTGTAATAGGTATTGCCCCCTTTGTCATAAGGTCCGGGGGCACTGATAGAGGCGCCGGCGTAGCCACGCATGTATTCCGGTGTCTCGCGTACCACCAGTGGTTTATTGGGGTCGAGCGTAATAAGCTGTTTATCATTGACGAATTTAACCAGCTCTGGGATTTGCGCCCTCACCTCATTCACAAAGTCTTCACGCTTCACGTGCTTTGCCGACAGCTTATCAATCAGCATTCGCGTCGCGACCTTTGAGTCGTCGGGCATTGTCTCAGTGAAGTACTTGCTCCAAATCTCCTTGGTGATCCTGGCCATTTCAGCATGCACCCGCACCATATCGGCGCTGGCTTTATTGTAAAGCGCCTTGGCCGTCATACCCGACTGTATATCCAGGGCAAATTTTTCTTCGTAAAGTGCTTCGCCAATACGAAAATCACGGGCACCATTGACCTTGAGGTTATTGCTCAGGGTTTCGAGCCAAATGATATGCTCATTTATCGCTGAAATTGCGGCATCAAAACGCTGTTTAAACAGTGTTTTCTCGGCATCCGTAAGGCCAGAACTCTCCACTTTTGCAATAAGCTCATCGTTAAAAACAGAGAACGCACCCTGATTCTGCAGCAATGCAAGCTCGGTGTGTTCCAGCGTCGGATTTTTGATATTTTTTCTCGCCGCTTCATAGTAGGCGGGTACATTCTCAAGACGAGATACCACAGAGCGCAAACGTTCATCCAACGGCGCAAAATCTTCATTGATGATTTGTGCAAAGCCACCTGCCACATTGTAACCGGAAGGATCCCACTGCCAGGCACGAAAACGGGTTTGTTCCCACTCGACGCTATTGAGCAGATTTTCAATCAGGCGGTAATCAATCAACTCACTGGTGGAGAGATTTTTTGTGTTGAAGGCCTGTAGCATCTCACGCTGGGAATTAACAAACGCGAGGGTTTTGGCACGCTGGGCCTCATCGGCTACTTCCAAGATGCCATCGTATTTGTGATAACCGCTGTAGAGTGCCCAGGTCGGAGCCACTTGCCAGAGGGAATCGATAAAGGCTTCACTGAAGGAGGCAAAAGATTGAGTCTGTTGGCTTGTGACACTACTGGCAGTGGCATGTTGTACATGACCACTTGAGGTGGTGCTATCTGTGCAGGCGCCAAGAGACAGTGCGGCCAGTGAAATGGCGAGGGCTAACGTAGTTTTTTTCACAGCGCATTCCTTTCAGTCCTTCTAAGGGACTTTGATGAATAAAGTCCCTAAGTAAACCATTAAATTGCCGTGAATTTAAGTCAGTACATTTCTTGTTACGAATTTTGCGCTTGTCTGAACGGAATACCAAATCCTGAGCGGATAAAAGCTGCCAGAAAGTGCTGATTTGATCCTCAAACGTACCCAAAGCAAAAAAGGGAACCAGTAAGTTACTGATTCCAGTTCATTAAATGTGGGAGGGAGGAATAAGACTTATCCACTCAATTAATTGATTTTAAATTAAATATAAAATTTAAAGGCATTACTGTAAGCATTACTTTGCGCCATCGCTACAACGCTTTCTCATCACTGACCACAAGCCAGAGCCTACTACTGAAGGCTAATCATTCGAACAATTTCAACGTAAACATGACCATATGCCATACCAACACTATGTCTTCTGAACTCAGTAAAGGGGCGGCACATCTTGATTAAACGTGTACAAACATCCCCCAGCCAAACAGACAGGTACTACTTGTAAAGCAAGCAGAGGTGCAATACGGGTCGAAATTCAGAAAAAAAGAGGGTTTAATCACCCTCTTTATATTACAAAAATTGCCAGCACACTGCTGGGTTGCTTCAGCGCGTGGGTGCCGGTACCCGCAGCAGGGCGGCGTACAGCAGCGGGATCACAATCAATGTCAGGGCGGTGGCAAACAGCAGACCAAACATAATGGTCACCGCCATGCTCTTGAAGAACGGATCCATAATCAGCGGCGCAACCCCGAGTATGGTGGTCAGGGCACCGAGCACCACAGGGCGGGCACGGCTGACCGAGGCCTGCACTAACCCGTCCAGTGGCGCAGCGCCGGCGCGGATATCGCTGTCGGCCTGATCCACCAACACAATCGCGTTTTTCACCATCATGCCAATCAGGCTCAAAAAGCCGAGAATGGCCATAAACTCAAACGCGGTGTTAAACAGTACCAGCCCCACCACCACGCCTATCACGGCCAAGGGCACAGTGAGCCAGATAACCAGCGGCTGCCTGAGCGCATTGAACATAAACACCACGGCCAAGATCATCGCGGCAAAGCCAAACGGCGCTGACGAGGCCAAGCCTTCGTTGGCATCGTTGGAGGCCTTGTACTCACCATACCAGGTAAGCCGATAACCCGGTGGCAGCGCAATGGCTTCAATCTCAGGGCGAACTCTGTTAAACGCTTCGTTAGTGAGCACGCCCGGCGCGGGATCGGCCTGCACCAGAATGGTGGGCTGGCGATCGATGCGGCGAACAATGGCATCCTGCCACTCTACGGCGATGTCGCTGGTCATTTCACTGAGCGGTACCTGACGACCGGCAACCGGGCTGTAAACCTGTAGGCTTTCAATGGCACGCTCAAAGCGGCGTTCACTCTCGGGCGCGCGCACCACCAGCGGAATGAGGTCATCTCCTTCGCGGTAGGAGCCAATCGTAGTACCACTGAGCATTTGTGTCAGCGCCTGATTCAGCTCCACACTGGTCAGCCCCAGTTGCTGCACCACCGCCTGATCGTATTTGGGCACCAGCACAGGCACCTGCTGGCGCCAGTCATCCTGCACCGCAATCAGCTGAGGATTTTGCAACATCAGCGCCTTGGCCTGCTCGGCCAGTTCACGCAGTACCCTTGGGTCTGGGCCACTGAAACCCGCCTCGATTTTCTTACCGCCGCCGCGGCCAAGCATAAACTTCCACACCTTGATGGAGGCATCGGGATAGTTTTCAGAGAGTTGCTGCTGCAGCTTTACCACCAATGCCGCAATGTTCTGATAATCATCCACATCTATCAGCAGCTGGCCATAGGCCGGGTTACGCGGCTCGGGGGAGTAAGTCAGCATAAATCGAAGACCGCCGCCGCCAGTAAAGCTGGTAATGCCGGTCACAGCCGCCTCTTTGGCCACCTCATCGCTGATACGGCCAACCACGGTATGGGTGTAGTTGATGTCAGTACCCTGAGGTAAATACACATCCACCACAAACTGCGGCCGCTGTGATTCGGGCATAAAGCCCGGAGGAACCAGACGCATGCCAAACAGTGCCAGCGCCAGCAGGCCAATCAACCCCAGTCCGGTCAGGATGCGGTTGCCAAGTACCCACATCAGCATGGAGCGATAGGCGCCGAGTACCTTGCCCTCGCTCTGACCAGCAGCTTGTTGTTTAACCTGCAAAAATTGATGGCACAGCAGCGGAGTAATGGTGACCGAAAACACCCAGCTCAGCAGCATCGAATAGAGGATGACCCAAAACAGCGAACCGGCATATTCGCCCATGTCGCTGGGCGACAGGCCAATGGCGCTGAACGCCAGAATGCCCACCACAGTGCCACCAAGCAGCGGCCATACGGTGGCATTAACCACCTCGCTGATGGCTTTTTCACGCTCTTCCCCCTGCTGCAGTTTTACCAGCACGCCGTCGGTCACTACGATGGCGTTATCCACCAGCATCCCCAGAGCGATGATGAGCGCGCCAAGGGAAATGCGCTGCATGGCAATGTCGTCCATCAGCATGATAATCAGGGTGCCAGACACGGTAAGCAGCAGCACAAAGCCGATAATCACCCCGGAGCGCACCCCCATAAACAGCAGCAGTACCACAAACACAATCACCACGGCGGCGATGAGATTGTCGACAAAGTTGGCCACCGAGGCTTTGACCGAATCGGATTGCATGGAGACGACATTCAGCTCCATGCCGATGGGGCGCTGATTTTCAAGCTCGGCCAGCCGCGCCTTGACCGCGTCGCCCATGTTGACCACGTTGCCGCCGCTGATGTTGGAAATACCCAGCCCGATGGCGCTTTCGCCGTTGTAGGTCATCATCAGGCTCATGGGCTCTTTATAGCCGCGCACCACATTGGCCACATCACTGAGGCGCAGGATCTGGCCCTGATTGCCAAGACCAAGGGGCAGGTTTTTGAGTGCATCCAGGCTGCTAACCGCTGATTGAGGGATCACCGGCAGGCGCATATTGCCAGCAGGCAGCTCACCCGCCACAGTCACCAGATTCTGCTTTTGCAATACCGAGAAGATTTGCTGGGCATTCATGCCAAGGGCAGCGAGGCGCTCAGCCGAGAACTCGAGATAAATTTCTTCCTGGCGATTGGCCATGATGGCGGTTTTGGCCACTCCGTCCACCAAAGCCAGCTCTTTACTCAGAAAGTCGACATAGTCATACAGCTGCTTATCGCTGTAACCCGGACCCGTGACGGCATAAAACAGGGCGTAAACGTCAGAAAAGTCGTCGTTAACTATCGCAGGCCCTGCCCCCTTGGGCAGTTGCCGTTGGGCATCGCCGATTTTTCGCCTCAGCTTATCCCACACCTGATCGAGCTCCCCCTTGGAGCGGGCAAACTGCAGGTCGATTTCAACCGTCACTTCCGACATGCCCTGCTTGGAGACCGACTTAACTTCTTTCACTTCCTGAAGCGCCTGTACCGCCGACTCAATCACATCGGTGACTTCGTCGGCCACCTCTTTGGCGGTGGCGCCGGGATAAGGGGTGATCACCACCGCCTGACGGATGACAAATTCAGGGTCTTCAAAGCGCCCCAGTTGTTGGTAGCTAAGGTAGCCCCCAAGCAGCAGCAAACAGATGATCACCCAAACGCTGGTGCGTTTGGCAATCGAATAACGGGCGATATCCATCAGTTAGACTCCCCCGACTGCATTGGGTGAACCTTCATTCCTTCTGCCAGGGCGTGAACGCCTGCCACGACAATTTTATCACCCGGGCTTAAACCCTCGGTCACCTGAATTTGGTTACCCAAAATATTGCCAACACGGATGCTGCGCTTGGCAACACTGCTGTCGGCATTCACCAACCAGACAAACTGGCTGCCGGTATTTGAAGGCACCACCGCATCCACAGGCACCAGCAGATGCTGGTTTTGCGCGGCGCTGTCCATCACCGGATACACCTTGGCGCTCATGCCCGGCAACAGATTGGCGGCGCTTGGGTCATCAAAGCCCAGCACGACCTGATAGGTTTGCGATACCGGGTCGGCATCGGCGGCGTAGTAGCGATAGGTCAGGCCAAAACGCTGCCCGGCCAGGCCTTCGATTTCTGCCACCGCCCGCTGACCGGCATTGGGCTCAAGAAACAGTTTGCCGGGCACATTGATCATCACTTCCAGATTGGCAGGATTGTGCACAACGTAAACCGGCTGATTGGGCTGCACCGTGGCAAAGTTATTCACCAGCTTTTGTGCCACTGTGCCATCAAAGGGGGCGTTGAGACTGGCGTTGGCCAAATCCTGCTGCGCCTTGGCAACCTTGTTGGCGGCCAGATCGCGCTTAACTTTAAGCTGATCCAAATCGCTGCGCGAGATAGCCTGACTGGTCGAGAAAATTTTATTGCCACGGTCAAAATCGGTTTGCGCCTGCTTAAATTCAACATTGGCAGAATTGAGCGCGGTTTTCAGCTCCGCATCATCCAGAGTGGCCAGTGTTTGCCCCCGGCTGACCTTATCACCTTCCTGCACCGTCATGCTGGCAAGCTTGCCCGACTGTTTAAAGGCCAGCTCCGCCCGCTCAGCGCTGCGGACAACGCCGGTAAACTGGGTTTGCGATATGCCCTGCGGCTGCAATGTCACTATCATGGCTGGCCGAGAGATGTCGCCGGTTGCTTTGACTTCAACCGGCGCCTGTTCGCAGCCAAGCAGGCCGATGGTGAGTGCCGAAAAGACCAGTGCATGGCGGTAATGTTGTCGCAGTGTCATTCCCTGTACCCCTAAGTAAGTGCTATTGGATAATGCGCTTTGATGCTGCCTGTATAACAACGTATTTAAGTGTCCAACACGCATACTACGCGGTGGACACTGGCATCGTTCAAATTATTTAAAGCTATACCATTAGTAGTAGAAACTTTGCATAAAACCCTATGGGGTGCAAGTGAGTGACCTTCCCCCGAGATTAGCACCTATCTCTTGGTGAGATTTTCCAACTATCTCCGAGAGTCCCGGCTGGATTAATTTATTGAAGAAACACCGGCGCAAGAACAAGCTAACCATCCATTACAAATGCCTGAAGACGAGTATCCGGGCAAAAGTTGAGCATCCAATTTCGATAGTTAAATATCAGTTTGGCTTCGTCAAAGCCATGTACAGGGGCTGGATGAAAATGGCTATTAACTGGCGATGTTCTTTACCATCTAGAACATGGTTCGAGTTGACCAATTGATACGGGCACAGGCGAGATTTACAAAAAACGGTATAAGTGGCCTGAAACAGGAGAAAACCAGCTGAGAGACGATCGTTGGCTGAAAATTGGAAAAAGGAGCCAAAGGACGTTGATTAAGAAGGCGTGGGGCCATATCGGGAAAAGCTAATTAACTTTTTAAACGCATCTGCCCCAAAGCATTTCAAGACGCATTTGCCCCCAAAACGCCCCAAAGCAAAAACGGGAACCAGTAAGTTACTGATTCCCGTTCTTTAAATGTGGCGGTGAGGGAGGGAGTCGAACCCTCGATACGTTTCCGTATACACACTTTCCAGGCGTGCTCCTTCGGCCACTCGGACACCTCACCAAATTGTTATCGTCAGTCAGCTTTTCGCTTTCCCCTGTCGACGGAGCGGTACTTTACGCAAATGCCCCGAATGGGTCAAGCAAAAAGCCAATAAATTTTCTCGTTTGCATACTTGCTGAGCAAAGCGGTGAGATAACGATCATTTTGGTTATTTATCAGAGTATCAAAGGCTTTTCCCGGGCGATGAGATCTGTCTCCGTGGCTGATTTCCGGGACCTAACTCGTTACCAAACACACACGCATCTGCAGGCTTGAACGCAAAATAACAAAAAAGCGGGTTCAAACCCGCTTTTTGCCAGCAGTTTTTACCTATTTTAAGCAGCGTAAATTTTTCTAATTCCCGCGATTGCCAATCAGCCACGACTTAAGGAAAATTTGCTGACTTCTTTACCCATGGCATCAACCGCACTCAGCAAATCGTCATTGATACGCCCCAACTCATCGGCGACCTGATGGGTGTTTTGATAGATTTCACTGATCCTGAGCGCATTGCGATTCACTTCTTCAGCAACAGCACTTTGCTCGTGAGTTGCCGCTGCAATCTGCTCGTTCATACTGTCAATGACACTCACATAGTCCACAATACGTCTGAGCTCTTCACCGGCATGATTGACTTCCTGGACACTGGCCTGAGCCTGAGTTTGGCCGCGAGACATGGCATCCACCGCAACCCTGGCCCCCTCCTTAAGCCGCTCTGTCATGGTGCGAATATCCGTAGTGGACGATTGAGCTCGCTGTGCAAGCGAGCGAACTTCGTCAGCCACAACAGCAAAACCACGACCCATTTCCCCTGCCCTTGCCGCCTCAATAGCGGCGTTGAGAGCCAGCAAATTGGTTTGCTCCGCAATGCCGCTTATTACCTCGAGTACACTCACAATACCCTGAATATCGGTATCCAGCTTGGTAATGGCAATCGCTGCGGCATCGATTTCTGATGCAAGCGCGCTTATTGTTTTTCCTGTGTTACCGACTTCTTTATTACCGGTGCGGGCTTCCTGATTGGCTTTGCCGGATGCGGATGCGGCTTCCACTGCGTTGGATGCAATCTGGCTCACTGTAGCGCTCATTTCAGTCATGGCGGATGCCACCTGTTCGGCCTCTGAGTGGCCCTGTGCTACATCATGGCGCATCTGATTGGAGTGGGATTCCATGCGTTTAACCGCATCTGTTACTTTCAGACTGTTGGTTTTAACCTGGTGTATAACGGCCTCAAAATCATTCATCATGCCGTTAAAAGCATTGCCAAGGCTCCCCAATTCGTCGGTGCTGTCCAGCGTGATTCGGGTCGATAAATCGAACTCTTCACGGGCTCGACGCATCTGATTTTCTATATGGACCACGGAGCGATTGAGATACCCCATGACCGATAGCCCCATCATCGCCACGAGGAACAAAACAACCGCAAGCGCAGACATCATCAGCATCATATGCCAATTGGCAGTCTGAAGACGGGCATCGGTGAGTTCATCAAGACTCTTTGCCAGCACATTTTCAACACTGTAGAGCAAGTTAATCCGCCCAGTTGATGCCTTAAACCAATCTTCGGGAGAGGTTTTGGCGATGGCTTGATTGTCCTGACTTAAAGCCAGTTCTCGATAACGGCTCACTTCGGCAATTTCAGGACTCTGCAACGTCCGTTGCCATTCGCGGCGCCACTCGTCTGAAGCGAGCGCATCGAAACGCTCTGCGTAGGTATCCTGTTCTGACATCAATCTCACGGCTCGGGTATACACTCCGGGTTTGAAACCGTCGTTGCCAAAAGTAGAGGAAAGCACTGCTCTTTCTATCCCGGCACGCTCTTTCATTTGCAGATAAGCACTGAAGGCAGCAGACGCCACGGCGATTTTCTTATCTGCGCCTTCATGAACTATGTCATCGACTATACCGAGCAGGCGCTTATTAAGGCCTGTGTAATAGGCGACTTCGTCTGCCACTGAAATGCTCAGGCCATCCACCTGACCACGCATGCTTGCCAGTCTGCTCAGTTCAGCTGCCGCCCCCTGCACCTCATCCTGCACATGGCTGGCGAACTGCTTTCCCTTCACGTATTGGGTGAAAGTGCGCAATTTCTCATCGGTCAAACTACGTTGTGAAGGCAACTGAGCCTTAAAACTCTGGCCCTTGGAGCCCAAAAAGCCTGCGCTCATGCCGCGCTCTTTTTGCAGCTCATGCACCAGAGCGCTGTTGATGACAGCAAGTTCTGTTAATTGCTGTACATTTTGGAGAGAGTTTGACTCATCTATTTTGTCGTCCAGCAAAATGCCGCCAAAGATGAGAAAGCCCAACAGAGGTGGCATGAATACCAGCATAAGTTTGAGTTTCATACTGAGGTTGGCAATCCATCGCATGTTCATAGTGATTCCCTTTAAACTAATAAAGACGCGCCTGTAGCAAGGGCTTTATGGATTCTAAAAGGGTAAGTGTAGTTGGCATATACCTAATTGGTCTTGGATTGGCTGTAAAAAAACCGCCGAAGCGGTTTTTGTGGAGTGGATCATGTTTCAGCCTGGCACTGTGACTATCAGGCGTTGCCCTTCACCTGCATATTGAGGGTTTTGGCAAAGTCCAGCATACGATCCAGCGGCAGTTTTGCTCTTTCGCGCAGTGCGTCATCAACGAAAATCTCATGTCTACTGGCATCGTCAGCACTGAGCGCTGCTTCAATGGCTTTCAGGCCATTCATGGCCATCCAGGGGCAATGGGCACAACTCTTACAGGTGGCGCCGTTGCCACCGGTTGGAGCTTCAATCAATGTCTTGCCCGGAGCCGCCTGCTGCATCTTATAGAAGATGCCCTTATCAGTGGCCACGATAAAGGTCTCGTTTGGCAAGGTTTGCGCGGCCTTGATAAGCTGGCTGGTCGAGCCTACGGCATCGGCCATTTCCACCACGCTGGCGGGGGATTCTGGATGCACCAGCACAGCGGCATCGGGATACTGTAGTTTAAGCTCCCGCAATGCCTTGGCTTTGAATTCATCATGAACGATACACTCGCCCTGCCACAGCAGCATCTCTGCACCGGTTTGTTTGGCGATGTAGCTGCCAAGGTGTCTGTCCGGTCCCCAGATGATTTTCTTGCCTTCGCTGTCCAGGTGCTCAACGATTTCGAGGGCAATGCTGGAAGTGACTACCCAATCAGCACGGGCCTTTACCGCCGCAGAGGTGTTGGCGTACACCACTACAGTGTGGTCTGGGTGAGCATCGCAAAAGGCGCTGAAGGTCTCGATGGGGCAACCCACATCCAACGAACAGGTGGCTTCCAGCGTTGGCATCAGCACGGTTTTTTCCGGGCTTAAGATTTTGGCGGTTTCACCCATGAATTTCACACCGGCGACGATAAGCGTCTTGGCGGGGTGATCGCGACCAAAGCGGGCCATTTCCAGCGAATCAGATACACAGCCGCCGGTTTCTTCGGCCAGCGCCTGAATTTCAGGATCTGTGTAGTAATGGGCAACCAGCACGGCGTCCCGAGCTTTTAGAAGCGCCTTGATTTTTTCTTTGTATTCCAGCTTTTGCACATCCGACAGCGGAATAGGCTTGGCAGGAAATGGATACTGAATAGGTTCCAGAATGGGGGCTTGCTGACTCATGGTAATTCCAACATCACACAACTTTGGCGCATTATACGAAAACCCGACCAAAAGATTAAGGTGTTTTCGCCCGGGGGCGTCGAGTACGGCCGAATCAAGCGATACGAAAAAACAAAGGACGCCACAGGCGTCCTTTGAAGAAGAGTTGTTTGCTATCAGCGCATGGCGAGCAGCATGTCTTCTGGCTGCTCAAGATATTGCTTCCACAGATTACAGAAGCGGGCAATGGTGCCGCCATCAATCACCCGGTGATCGCCACTCCAGCTTACCTGCATTATCTTGCGGGCCTGAACGCTGCCATCGGCGCCAAAGCGCGGCAGAGTCTGCAGCTTACCCAGTGCCACAATGGCCACCTCAGGCTTGTTGATAATAGGCGTAGCCACAGTGCCGCCCAGAGCGCCAATGTTGGAGATGGAGATGGTACCGCCTTTAAGGTCCGCCGGACTGACACGACCACTGCGGGCAGCGTCGGTAAGGCGGGTGATTTCACGGGCCACATCCAGAATCGACTTGCTCTGCACATCCTTCACGTTAGGTACCAGCAGACCCACCTTGGAGTCCACCGCCATACCAATGTTATGGCTGGCCTTGTAGGTCAGCTCAGTGCAATCGGCATTCACCTGACTATTCACCACGGGGAACTCGGTAAGAGCCAGCGACAACGACTTCATGAAGAACGGCATCATGGTCAGCTTGACATCATCACTGCTGTACTTGGCCTTCATGCGCTCGCGCAGGGCAACGAGTTCAGTCAGGTCAATTTCTTCACAGTAGGTAAAGTGCGGGATGCTGGACACAGAGTCCATCATCTGACGCGCCATCGCCGCTTTCACGCCGCGAATGGGCTCAACCCTGTCATCGGCAGCAGGCAGCACAGGCGCAGATTGAGTTACTGCGGCTTGAGGAGCCGCAGTCTGGGCAACAGGGGCTGGTGCAGCGCCACCCTTCAGGTATTGCTCTATATCCTCTTTATACACACGGCCATGCTTACCGCTGCCGGGTACCAGCGACAAATCCACATCCAGACTGCGGGCCATGCGGCGCACCGCGGGGCTTGCCAGCGCCTTGCCATTTCCATTAACAGCAGCGGTAGACGGAGCAACGCGCTCGGCCTGGTTGGCTGCGGCTGCTGGCGCTGCGGCAGGAGGGACTACCGGATGCTCTGCGTCCACCTCGATGGCATACAGCGGCGCATGCACCTTGGCGAGTTGTCCTTTGCGATAATGCAGAGTGACTATTTTGCCCGCTTTCAGGGCGGGAATTTGTACCAACGCCTTGTCGGTCATCACGTCGGCAATGGGCTGATCTTCTTCAACCGTATCGCCTTCGTTTACCAGCCACTCCACCAGTTCGCATTCCACAATGCCTTCACCAATATCGGGCAGCAAGAAATCTTCCACCTGCTTACCGGCAACGGCCACAGGAGCGGCAACGGGTACGGAATCGTGCGCAGCTTGGGCATTGGCTTCGGCGGGAGCGGCTGACGCATCGGTGCCCTCACCTTCCATTTCAACGGCATACAAGGGTGCATGCACTTTGGCAATTTCACCCTTGGCGTAATAAAGCTTGCTGACTACACCGGCAAACGGGGCCGGAATTTGTACCAGGGCTTTGTCGGTCATGACGTCACAAATCGGCTGATCTTCAGCAATATGGTCGCCTTCTTTCACCAGCCATTCGACCAATTCGCACTCGACCACACCTTCACCGATGTCCGGCAAAATAAAATCTTTAATCATACCGGACTCCTAGAAGTTGACGCTGGCCTTGATGGCTTCAAATGTCTTGAGCGCATCCGGCATGTATTCTTTTTCGTGGATAAGCGGATACGGGGTATCCAAACCACAAACCCGGGCGATGGGCGACTCCAGATACAGGAAGCACTCTTCCTGAATGGTCGCCGCGATTTCGCCGGCAAAGCCACCGGTGAGCGGCGCTTCGTGGTTAATGAGCAAACGGCCGGTCTTTTTCACCGACTCGGCCACTGTGTCCACATCCCAGGGTGACAGGGTGCGAAGGTCGATGATTTCACAGGAAATGCCTTCTTTTTCGGCCATTTCGGCAGCTTTTTCGACGATTTCCATCTGCGCGCCCCAAGCGAGCAGTGTGATGTCTTTGCCCTCTTTCACCACTTCGGCCTTACCCAGTGGCAGCTCGTAATCACCTTCAGGCACTTCGCCAACACTGGCACGGTACAGACGCTTGGGCTCGAAGAACACCACAGGATTTTTGTCGCGAATCGATGCCAGCAGCAGGCCCTTGGCCTGATGTGCGTTACGGGGTACAACCACCTTGAGCCCCGGGGTCTGGGTGAAATACGCTTCAGGCGACTGAGAGTGATAGTGACCACCGGCGATACCGCCCCCATAAGGGGTGCGATACACCAGGCCGCCCACATTGAACTCGTTACCTGAGCGATAACGGAACTTGGCACTCTCGTTTACAATCTGGTCGAATGCCGGGAAGATGTAGTCGGCGAACTGAATTTCGGCCACAGCAGTGGTGCCGTTAGAGGCCAGACCATTGGCAAAACCGGCAATGCCCTGCTCTGTCAGCGGGGTGTTAAAGCAGCGGCCCCTGCCAAAGGTATCCTGCAGGCCGGAGGTCGCGCGAAACACGCCACCAAAATGGCCCACGTCTTCCCCGAACACTAACATGGTCGGGTCTTTTTCCATCGCAATGCGCAGGGCACTGTTGATGGCTTGCAACATATTCATTTCAGCCACGGCTTAGAGTCTCCCTGCAGTTTTTGGATAAGCTTGCGGATACTTCTTCACGTGAGCCTTCAGTGACTCCAGCTGCTTTTTCAGCAGCGGCGTTGGCTCATCGTAAACATCCTCAATGATCTCATCGATGCGGGGCGCCGGGATCTTCTCAGCCACTTTCACAGCGGCCAAGACTTCTTCCCGGTAGCGCTCATACAGGGCTTCATCGTTGGCTTCGGCGAGCCAACCTTTATTAATCATCCACAGCTTGAAGCGTTTCACCGGATCGTGCTCGCGCCACTTGGCCTCTTCTTCCTTGGAGCGATAGCCGGAAGGATCGTCCGAGGTTGAGTGAGCACCAAGACGGTAGGTCATGGCTTCAATCAGCACAGGCGCGTTATGCTCCAGTGCATAGGCGCGGGCCTGCTGGGTAGCGGCGAGTACCGCCAGCATATCGTTGCCATCTACGCGGATAGTATGCATGCCATAGCCCACACCGCGGCTGGCAATGCCGTTACCGGCAAACTGCTCTTCGGTGGGGGTGGAAATGGCATAGCCGTTGTTGCGGCAGAAGAAAATTACCGGAGACTTGAGCACAGCAGCCATGTTCATGCCGGCGTGGAAATCACCTTCAGATGCGGCGCCTTCACCAAAGTAGCAAATAGCCACATTACGCTCGCCCTTCATCTTCAGGCTGTAACCCACGCCAGTCGCCTGTGGGATTTGGGTACCCAGTGGCGATGAAATGGTTTGATAATGCAGCGCTGCGGTGCCGTAGTGAATGGGCATCTGGCGGCCCTTACCGAGGTCTTTTTCGTTACTGAACATCTGGTTCATAAACTGCTCGGTGGTGAAACCGCGATAACGCAGCGCGGCGTGCTCACGGTACTGGGCCAGAATAACGTCTTTCTCATCCAGCGCCGCAACGCTGCCGAGGATGGCCGCTTCTTCACCGGTACAGGTCATGTAAAAACTGATACGGCCCTGGCGCTGTGCGCCCAACATGCGCTCATCCAGCACACGGGTAAACACGCAGGCGTCGTAGATGCGCTGGGCGAGGGCTTCATCGATTTGAGGCAGAACGGCTTGCTCGTAGGGAGTGCCGTCTGCCTGAAGGATCTTGAGAATGGGGATGTGCAGCGACTCCCTGTCGAGGAAGGAGACTTTGTGCACTGTCTCTTGGTTTGTTGATGCGTTGCTCATATTCTGCTCTTGTTATCATTGAGGCCCACCCACGGCAGACCTGTATGTAAAACGCGGGATGAACATTACGTTAACGTAAACTACCTGACAATCATTACACTATGAAGGGAGACAAGTTTCCCCCGCCTGCATGTATTAATTGCTTTACAGCCCTATTCCACGTGAGGATTTACCGCGGGAACCAGCATGATGACGGTGCGCTGCCCCACGGGTACCTTGGCGTTGGGGAACACCACCGCCTCGGCTTCCTGCTCGACAAGAATATCCTTGCCGCCCTGACGTGCTATCACGTGGCCACGCGGGAAAGCGCTGAAGTTTTCGACATCAGTGCTGAAGGTAAATTCAAAGTCATCGACTTCCTTATTGATAACCCTGCACACCTGATAGAGGTTCACCTGGGTTTCATCAAAAGGTGCAAGCTCCAGTGGCTCAGCGCAAATCAGGCGCTTGAACATCTCCCGGGTATTGGCGAACTTACTCATGTCGTTCTGCCCCATGGGGTAGACCTTGCCAAGTTCTATGGTAAAGGCGTCGGCACGGAACAACTCGGAGGAGAAATAACTGAAGGTCGTGGTCGGTTCGTGGTGAAAGAGCACGGTATCAACGCCACTCGCCGCAAGGAACATGATTTGCTCACCGCTGAAGGCGCGGCCGGGGCGGTAAGGGTAGATAGCAAACTTTTCATGCTTAGAGCCGCGGATGGCCGTGTGTAAATCGTAATGAATACGCTGCCTGCCCTCACCTTTTTCCGCACCTTTTTCAAAGAAACGGGTGACATAGGTTTCAAGCTTTTTAGCCCGCACCCGCTCGGGGTTACTGAGTCCGGGCCCACGGCTGTGCTCACCGCTGAAAAGGCGGTTCATGTTTTCATCTACGATACGGGTGCCATTGTTGATGGCAGCAGGGTTACCAATGAGGAACAATACCCGCTCTTTGACCTGTAAACGTCCTTCCAGCACATCCTGAATAAGGCCATTACAGAGTTCAATAGGCGCGGTTTCATTTCCATGCACGCCGCTTGATAGCACTATGTCTTTATGGCTGTTGCCATCGACAGGCTCGAATACCAACACGCCTGTATCCCAGAGGCTGACCAAGGTGTGTCCGTACAGAGGTTGAGGGGCGATGGGGTCAAGGTGTTCGGGATTGGACAGGGTAAGATGCAAAAAATCTTTGCAGCCTTGCAGTAGGTTAAGCACTTGGGTCTCCTTTCTCTGAGGCTATGCTCGCTGAGAACTGCCTGTTGACCAGAGTAGTCACACATCCGATGGGCGACAATCCTTTTGGCCATGCAGTTTTTTGTGCCAATACTATCACAGCTGTTTGAGCCTGATCTCAATCATTTAGTCATGGATACACGGGAGCGGATAACAAACCGCTGTCACCCTCTTGCATTTCCACGTAAGTTTTATCACAATTTAGCCGTCCAGACATCCATAGAGGTTTCCATGTCACAATCCAATTCATCATTTGCCACTTTCGGCGCCGGCTGTTTTTGGGGTGTAGAGTATTTTTTCAGGCAGATCCCCGGCGTTATCAACGCCACCTGCGGGTACATGGGCGGAAACGACAAGTACTCCCGCTATGAAGATGTCAAAAAAGGCATCACAGGCCATGCCGAAGTGGTGCAGGTGGAATTTGACCCAAGCCAGGTAAGCTTTGATGATTTGCTGCAGGTGTTTTGGAAAAACCATAACCCTACCAGCCTCAACCAGCAGGGCGGCGATATAGGTACCCAGTATCGCAGCACCATCTTTTTCCACGACAAGACACAAAAGGAACAGGCTGAAGCGTCGAAGCTCGCCCTTGCCCGCTCTGGCCGCTGGGGAACCCGTCATATAGTCACTGAAATTGTACCGCTGCAGACCTTCCACGTTGCTGAGGAATATCACCAGAACTACATCGATAAAAACAACCTGCCCAGTTGCCACATCGAGTATTGATACCGCAAGCCGATGAAACAAGTCGTTATCCAATAAAAAACGCGCCCAACGGCGCGTTTTTTATACCTTCATATCAAACTGTGACAGCTTGATAGCCTTAAGCGCAGTACCCAACAAACTTTGCGCATCGGAAATCAACTCGCCAAGGTGCGCCTCACTGACAAAGCTTTCGGCATAGAGCTTAAACAAGGGCTCAGTACCGGATGGACGCGCGGCGAACCAGCCTTTATCGGTACACACCTTGATGCCACCAATGGCAGCACCGTTGCCGGGCGCCTTGGTCAGCACTGCGGTAATGGCATCGCCTGCGACAGAAGTCGCGCCAAGGGTTTGCGCATTCAGCGCACCGAACTTGGCTTTCATTTTGGGATTAAGTGGGCTATCGATACGTTTATAAAAACTGCGACCATGTTCGGCAACCAGCTCTTCGTAGCGCTCGGCAGGGGTTTTACCGGTAACCGCGAGAATTTCTGCCGCCAGCAGCGCCAGAATAAAGCCGTCTTTATCGGTGCACCAGGTGCTGCCATCCATTTTAAGGAAAGCCGCCCCGGCGCTTTCTTCACCGCCAAAACACACACTGCTATCAGCGAGGCCATCAACAAACCACTTAAAGCCCACGGGTACTTCCATCAGGGGAACCCCATGGGCCATGCAGACCTTGTCTATCAGGGCACTGGATACCAGGGTTTTGCCAACCGCCAACGTCTTGGCCCAGTTTGGCCTGTGGCCGAGCAGATAATCGATAGCCACTGCAAGATAATGGTTGGGATCCATCAGGCCACTACCGGGGCAAACAATACCGTGGCGGTCATAATCCGGGTCGTTACCGACACAGATATCAAACTCATCTTTATGTACCAATAGTCCTGCCATGGCATAGGGCGACGAGCAGTCCATGCGGATTTTTCCGTCTTTATCCAATGGCATAAAATCGAAGGTCGGATCAATTGCCTGATTTACCACCTCGATATTGAGCCCATAATGCTCGGCGATAGGCTGCCAGTAATGGATGCCGCTACCGCCCAGAGGGTCGACCCCCATACGCACACCGGCTTTAGCAATCGCGGCCATGTCAATGACTTCAGCAAGGCTTTGAACATAAGGCGAAATCAGGTCTACATGTTTAAGCAGCGAAAGACCAGAGGCGATACCGTAATTAACCCGACGAACACCATCCAGGCCGTGGGCGAGATAGTGATTGGCACGGGTTTCAATCCAGGAAGTGATATCCCCTTCCGCCGGCCCACCATGGGGCGGATTGTACTTGATACCCCCGTCCTGAGGTGGGTTATGTGACGGCGTGATGATGATACCGTCACTGAGCAATGCGTCTTCACCAGTTTGATGACGATTGGCAGCCACAATTGCCTGACTGACCACGGGTGTTGGTGTGTATGCGTCATCCCGCTGGGCCAACACCTGAACCTTGTTGGCAATCAGCACTTCAATCACAGACAAATACGCCGCCTGGGACAGCGCATGGGTGTCCATGCCAAGGTAAAGGGGACCTGTAATGTCAGCCTGGGTACGCCAGTCGACCACCGCCTGGGCAATGGCAAGGATATGCTGCTCGTTAAAACTTCGGTGAAATGCACAGCCGCGATGGCCGGAGGTACCGAAACTGACTTTCTGAGCGGGATCGCTTGCATCCGGCAAGAGTCGATAATAGTGGCTCATCAGTTTGGGGATATTAACCAAATCCCCTTGCTGTGCTTGCTTGCCTGCGCGGTCATGGATAGCCAAGACGGAATTCCTTATCGTGGATGGTTAATAGTGTCGTTTCAGGCGAGCGCCAGCTCACCCAGGGATTTGGCACGAACCGGATCGCAACCCAGTTGCACCAGGGCTTCTTCAAGTATGGTGCGCTTTTTGGCGGTATTATTGTTAGTGGTTACCCAAAAACCGCTTGAGCCAATTTCTTTGGGATTGGCCGACTGGCTTGCTTTGAGCAGGGCCTCTTTGGATGTGGCAAAGTAGAGACGATCGCGTCCCTGAATTTGCAGCACCTGTTCAAAACGCGAAGGCGCAGCCTGGTGCAAACATTCCAGAGCATAGAGAAAACGGCCTACGGCGCCTTTTTGCGCTGCCAGACCCGCTTCACTAAGCAAGTCTGAAAAATCAATCTCGGTCTGAGCAGCAACTTCCACTTCTGGTACTGGCTCAGGTTCAGCCTCACGCACCTGCACCGGCTCATGCTCCATGCCTGGCTCACTGATATCGACAGGCGCCACTTCAGAGACTTCGGCGACAGAGAGTCCCAGCAAACGCCGTAAAATATCCGATGCACTCTCACCGATACGTTCAGTCTTGCCGGCTATGTAACGATAGAGCTCTTCGTCCACTTCGATATATTTCATCACCAATGCTTTCCTTTTGTCTTATCAGGCACGCAAAGCATGCCGCTTCGCCGAAGAAAGCCCAGTGTAAGCCAGTCCAACAGATTGATAAAGCGCTCTAAAATGAAAACCGTGGCCGAGATGATGATTACGAAGCCAAGGAGCGAACAAGCGAGTGTTTTTTAAGCGCACACGGGACTTAATGGTCACTTTTCTTGCCTGCGCCCGGGCTTGGGGGCAAAATTGCCGCCTTTAGGTGTTAATCCCAATCAACGGGCAGGATTTACATGTCAGCGCAGCTTAACTATCAGACCCAGGGTGTAGGGGAAGACGTGGTTCTGGTTCACGGTCTTTTTGGCGATCTGGATAATCTAAAGGGACTGGCGCAGACCCTGGAGAGCGAATATCGCGTTACTCGTATCGATGTGCCCAATCACGGTCAGAGTCCCCACTGGGATACGATGGATTACCCAAGCCTGGCCCAGAGTCTGGTTTCATTGCTGGATGAACTGGGCGCAACCAAAGCACATCTCATTGGTCATTCCATGGGCGGTAAAATTGTGCTCGCAACGGCGCTTCTGCATCCTGACAGAGTCGCGTCCGTGGTTGCCGCCGATATCGCGCCCGTACCCTATGCCCCCCGTCATCAACGAGTGTTTGCTGCCCTCACCTCGCTGCCCCTTGATGGCAGCGTCGAGCGGAAAGAGGCCTTGAATCACCTTTTGGCAAGGGGTGTGGATGAGGCGACAGCACAGTTTTTGCTGAAAAGCTTTCGCCGGGCGGAGTCTGGTTTCAGTTGGCGGATGAATCTGGACGGCCTGATAGCCTCCTATGAGGGCATTATCGGTTGGCCATTCAATAACGGCGCTTATGATGGTCCGACACTCTTTATTCGCGGTGATGAGTCAGACTATGTCACCGCTGAACATAAAGACGCCATCCTCAGCCAGTTTCCGAATGTGCAGCTTAAGTCCATTGGTGGAGCCGGTCACTGGTTACACGCACAGAAGCCCGGCATCTTTAACCGACTGGTGAAAAATTTTCTGGACAGCCAACACCCTGAGTTACACGGGTAAAGGCTATAGCAGACGCTAATATGATGTGATATATTCGCGCCTCTTTTTCAAGGCCGGGTTTTACCCCTACGCCAAGCAACGCCGGAGTCAGCGCTGATGTTAGCCGAGTATATGCAGCAGATAGAAACCCTGGGATTAAACCTGTTTTTCGCTGCCATATTCTTCTTCATTGGCATGGCAATCCATGACGTGCTGAAACAGGGCAACGTGCCCAAGTTTGGCCGTTATATCGTGTGGTTGGTGCTGTTTTTAGGGTGTGCAGGCTTTATCGCCAAGGGCATTATTCAAATGACTTGGGAAGGCGCCGGTATAGGCTAATGACAAAATGGCAAAAGAAGCAGCAGACAGAACAACAATCGATCTCTTTGCCGATGAAAAACGCCGTGGACGTCCCAGAAGCAATCCCCTTCCCCGGGAAACGCAACTGAGGGTTAACAAGCGTAACCAGATCCAACGGGATAAGGCAAAGGGCCTAAAGCGAATAGAGTTAAAGGTGTCACAAGATTTGTACGACGCCTTGAACGAAAAGGCGCTGGCCAGTAACATCAGCCGCAGCCAATTAATCGAATGCATACTTAAGCAATCGTTTGACGATTGAGTCAAACTTTTGTGGATGCCGCGTAAACGCAACTGATATTTAAAGGAAAGACAATGGCTACTGTAGGTCTTTTTTTCGGCAGTGACACAGGCAACACCGAAGCTGTCGCCAAGATGATCCAGAAAAAACTGGGTAAGCAGATGGTGGATGTCAAAGACATCGCCAAGAGCACCAAGGAGCAGATCGCCGACTTTGACCTGCTGCTGTTCGGGATCCCAACCTGGTACTACGGTGAAGCGCAGTGCGATTGGGACGACTTTTTCCCTGAGCTTGAGCAAATCGACTTTACCGACAAGCTGGTAGCCATTTTCGGTTGCGGCGATCAGGAAGATTATGCCGAATACTTCCTCGATGCCATGGGCATGGTACGTGACATCGTCGAAACCCGTGGTGGCATTATCGTTGGTCACTGGCCTACTGCCGGTTATAACTTCGAAGCCTCCAAAGCGCTGGTCGATGACGACCACTTTGTGGGTCTGGGTATTGATGAAGACCGTCAGCCCGAACTCACCGAAGAGCGCGTTGATCAGTGGGTAAAACAGATTTACGAAGAAATGTGTCTGGCCGAGTTGGCAGACTGATTTCTTGAAGTTTGAAAAGGCGGCGTTTACGCCGCTTTTTTCATTTCCGCGCCAACCGAATTCGGGTCTCAAGCGTCTATGACCAGTCCTAAATCCAGCCACTGGGACATCTTTTGTGCCGTTGTCGATAACTACGGTGATATTGGCGTTACCTGGCGCCTCTCAAAACAATTGGCACGGGAATATCAGCTGCCCATAGTGCTTTGGGTGGATGACCTCAAAAGCTTTGCGCATATATTGCCCACGCTTAACCCAACCCTTGGCTCGCAAACCCTCGAAGGCGTCACCATCAATCAGTGGAATATGCCGCTGAACATCGATTACACCCCAGGCGCCGTGCTGATTGAAGCCTTCGCCTGTGAATTACCTGACGAGGTCAAGGCCATAGCAAAATGCGCGCCCACACCACCGCTTTGGCTCAATCTTGAGTACCTGAGCGCAGAAGACTGGGTCGACGGTTGCCATGGGCTGCCCTCATTACAAAGCGGCGGCATCAACAAATACTTTTATATGCCCGGTTTTTCTGCCGCGAGCGGTGGTCTGATTTGCGAAAAGTCTCTCTTTGATGAAAGGGATGCCTGGCAGGCCGACAGTGCCAACAAGCTCACTCTTTTTAGAAGCCTGGGGCTGAGTGGCATCAAAGCGGATGACAAGATCGTCAGTCTCTTCAGCTATGAAACCCTGGCACTGGAGGGCCTCTGTGCCCGTTGGCAAGCCTCATCGAGCCCAGTGCATCTGCTGGTGCCCAAGGGACGCAGCCTGAACAGTTTGGCATCGTATCTGCCCAAAGCCCCTGCCGATATCGCAGCTGGTGAGCAGTTTTGTCAGGGTGCTCTTACCATCCACATACTGCCGATGACAGATCAAACCGGCTATGATCGCCTGCTTTGGAGCGCCGATTTTAACATCATACGGGGCGAAGACTCCTTTTTACGGGCACAATGGGCGGGCCGTCCCTTTATTTGGCACATTTACCAGCAGGAAGAAGACTACCACCTGGTAAAATTAGAAGCTTTTATGCGCCTTTACTGCGATAATCTGGCACCTGAGATTGCAGATTGCTGGAAAAACTTGAACCTTGCGTTCAATCAGCAACAGGCGGATGCCGTGCAGCAGCACTGGCAAAATATCGAATCTTTCGCTTTGCCTTTGTTGGCACACGCCAAACAATGGCCAATCGATGCACTTAAGACGACAGATCTGGCAACCAGGCTAGTGCAATTCGTCAAAAAATCGTTAAGATAGCGCCTTAAAGTTAAACGTCCAAGATATAGGAAATTAGTAATGAAAACTGCTCATGAAATCCGTCCCGGTAACGTGATCATGTTTAACGACAGCCCATGGGTTGTTCAGAAGACTGAAACCACCCGTTCAGGCCGTAACGCTGCCATCGTTAAGATGAAGCTGAAAAACCTGCTGATCGACTCTTCTACCGAGACCACCTTCAAGGGTGAAGACAAGATGGACGTTATCGTTCTGGAGCGTCTGGATTGCACCTACTCTTACTTCGCTGATCCAATGTACGTATTCATGGATTCCGAGTACAACCAGTACGACGTTGAAGCAGAAAACGTGGGTGACGCTGCCAAGTACATCGTTGATGGCATGGAAGAAACCTGCCAGGTAACCTTCTACGAAGGCAAGGCCATTTCTGTTGAAATGCCAACCACCATCATCCGTGAAGTTGGCTACACTGAGCCAGCTGCCCGTGGTGACACTTCCGGTAAAGTAATGAAGCCTGCCAAACTGGTTGGCAGCGACATCGAACTGATGGTTGCTGACTTCGTTAAAGAAGGCGACAAAATCGAAATCGACACCCGTACCGGTGAATTCAAGAAGCGCGTAAACTAATCGCCCTTCTATGAGTTAAAAGCCAGCCCCGTGCTGGCTTTTTTGTTGCCTGAAATCCAAATTACCGGACGCACTCCATTCAGCTGACATTCTCCCCCTAAGGGCCGAATGTGTTAGATGCCTGCACACCTGTATGCCAACCCTTACACTAGGTGCGCTGGATGCCTCTCTTTTTTTCTCATGCTCTCCTGGCAGGCTTTACGCCCAAAGCTGATTGGTCGAGCGGCAGAGCAGGAAAATAGCGCTTACTGCAGCGCTTTAAAAAGCTGATGTAATACCTCTCCCAACAGATGGCGGGCATCAATTCAAAAGTCGGATAGATTGCATGTGAATTAGCCAGGCATAAAAAAACACCCGGCAAGCCGGGTGTTTCTATTCAGGTTAATCGCAGCAGCGATTAGGCCAGCAGGATAAAGCCCACAAAGGCCAAAGCAGCAGCAATCAGGGCATAAGGCAGCTGTGTAACCGCGTGGCTCACCAGATTACAGCCAGAGCCCTGCGCGGCAAGAACCGTTGAATCTGAGTAGAAACAAGCCTGACTACCAAAAGAGGAAGCGGAGAGGAGCGCGCCTATCACCAGCGCGGTATCAGCGCCAACGGCATTGGCCAGTGGCATCACAATCGGGATGGTCACCGCAAAAATACCCCAGCTGGAACCGGTGGCAAACGCCAGTACCGCCATGGCCAGGAACACAATCGCCGGCAGCATCTTGGCTGTCATATACGGACTTAAGGTATCGATTACATACTGAGGCAGCAGCAACTGATCGCACACATCCTTAAAGATAAAGGCGGCAACAACGGTACCAATTGCCGGCAACATGCTCTTAAAACCGTCAATCATCTGATCCATCATTTCAGACATTGGCATCAGCTTCTGTACGGCATAGTAAGGCAGAGTCACTGCCAGAGTCGCCAGCAGACCTTTCCAGACGTCAATATCGAAATACACGGTGAAAGCAACCAGCAGGCCCAATGGAACCAAAAAGTTGTGCAGCTTGCCGTGCTTGTCGGCATGCTCGAACTCGTCTTCGATGGCTTTAACAGCGTATTCGTCAGAGGTGTGCACTTCTTCCCAGTCAACCTGCGCTTTGGCAGGCTCGCCCTGGGCCGCAGCCAGTTCGGCCTTCTTCATCGGGCCGATGGCAGGTACCACGCCGACAACAACCAGCAGCACCATGATAACGGCCAACCAGGCATACAGCATATAAGGAATGGCCGACATATAGACGCTGATGGCTTCACCCTCGGCGGCCACACCGTTGTCTACCAGAAGACCTCCAAAAAACACAGCCCATGTGGACAGTGGCACCAGCACGCACACGGGCGCAGCGGTGGAGTCCACAACATAAGCCAGCATCTCACGGGATACTTTAAATTTATCGGTCACGCGCTTCATGGTTTCACCCACGGTAAGCGCGTTAAGGTAATCGTCGATAAAGATCACCAAGCCCAGCACAAAGGTCATGAATAAAGACGACTTCCGGCCTTTCGCCATTAAAATCGCTTTACGACCGAAAGCCAGTGCACCGCCTGTACGCACCAGCAGGGCAATCAGGGCTCCGAAGCTGCCACACACCAAAATCAACCAGCCGATGGTTTCATCCTGCATCACCTTCAAAGAGGCATCGGCAAAGTTACCGAGCACAGATGATGGGTCAAGCAGGAGCAAACCGGCGACGGCGCCGATGATCAGGGCAAGGATTGGACGACGCAACCAAATGGCCAGCGCCAACACCACAAAGGGTGGGATCAGACTTATCGCTGTCGGCTCAGACATGCAAACAGGTCCTCTATCAGGGCCCAACGAGGGCAAAGTTTGTGGGTGCCGGCACCCGAAGGACCTCATGCTCTCCTGGGCACCGAATTTTCTGCTTTATTATGGGCATACCGCCAGTCGGTCAGGTTACAGCTGCCGCTATTGTTCGTGCCTGGGTAAAAACATCGGGCAGAAAATAATGTGCATCGTCCGACCAGTCAACCAGAAATTCCATTCAAAGCGCTTCTTTTTTGACCACACACTATTTACTGCATTTTATTAATTAATTATCAGTAAGTTAATTTAAATGATATCCACGCAATTTCGCCGTGAATTATCGAATAAGCATGCGTATTTTTTGCAGGCTTTTTTGATTTTGGCTTAAAGATTGATTGATCAGCTTCGGAGTGCTGCCAAATGGCTCCACTGTGGCAGTGTCTGCGCTGCGATACCTCTACGCAGGCATGCAACACTCACACAACCCACCATTACAGCATTTAATTCTTATTTGACTAATTTAATAATGACTTTCTCAGTGTTTATTACTGAATTTATTTTATATTTTTGAGGTTTATTCTCTTTTATGTTGTCTTGAACTTGGTTATTGTGAGCCTCTGCAAGCACGCCATATTTTTCCAACATAATAGGGTCCAGAGGTACAGGATGCGTCCTATCATTAAGTCCAATAAATTAGACACCGTTTGCTACGATATTCGTGGTCCGGTGCACAAGGAAGCCCGTCGTCTGGAAGACGAAGGCCACAGGATCCTCAAACTGAATATTGGCAACCCGGCCCCCTTTGGTTTCGAAGCACCGGAAGAAATCGTCCGTGATGTCATTTTGAATCTCCCCAGCGCCCAGGGCTATTGTGAGTCCAAGGGGCTGTTTTCTGCCCGAAAAGCCATAGTGCAGCATTATCAGTCCCAGGGTATTTTTGGCGTTGATATTGAAGATGTGTATATAGGTAACGGTGTCTCTGAATTGATTGTGATGGCATTGCAGGGGCTTCTAAACGGTGATGATGAAGTGCTTATCCCGTCCCCCGATTACCCACTTTGGACCGCTGCGGCCAACCTCGCCGGCGGCAAAGCGGTACACTATCGCTGTGATGAAGAATCCGATTGGTTTCCCTGTCTCGATGATATCAAAGCCAAAATCAGCCCACGCACTCGGGCGATTGTGATAATCAATCCCAACAATCCAACCGGTGCGGTATACAGCCGTGAACTTTTACTCGAGATTATTGAGCTTTGTCGCCAGCATTCCCTAATCCTCTTTGCCGATGAGATTTACGATAAAATCCTCTACGACGACGCTGTGCACATCCCGGCTGCCGGTCTGTCCGATGACATTCTTACTGTGACCTTTAATGGCCTGTCCAAGGCCTATCGCGCAGCCGGATTCCGTGTCGGTTGGATGATGCTCTCAGGCAACCTTAAAGCCGCCAAAAGCTATATCGAAGGTCTGGATATGCTGGCCTCCATGCGGCTGTGTGCAAACGTGCCCAACCAACATGCGGTGCAAACTGCGCTCGGTGGCTACCAGAGTATTAACGAGCTAATTTTGCCTAAAGGCCGGTTAAGTGTGCAGCGCGACACCTGCTACGAGTACCTCAATGCGATCCCCGGGGTCAGCTGTAAAAAGCCCAAGGGTGCGCTGTATGCCTTCCCCAAATTGGATCCCAAGCGATTTAACCTGCGTGACGACGAGCGATTGGTGCTGGATTTGTTAAAGGAAAAGAAAATTCTGCTGGTCCAGGGCAGTGCCTTTAACTGGCCGGAGCCGGATCATTTGCGGGTGGTATTTTTACCCCACAAGGAAGATCTGGAAAAGGCGCTGGGCGCCTTTGGTGAGTTTTTGGAAAACTATCGCCAGTAACCCAGCCGCATCCTATTACGCCTGAGACAGAAAACAGACGCCGACAGCCATGTCGGCGTCTGTGTTTATGCAGTTCGCTTGTTCATGTGACATTCTTCATTAAGTTGCTGTAAAGTGAGCTTATCCCAGTTCATTTCGCGCATACTGTGCGCCACCTTTTGCACAGCAGGGAAACCATTATGAGTCACCTTTTTGCCCATCTTGCCCGTCTCAAGCTTATTCAGCGCTGGCCACTTATGTTTAATGTTCGCTCCGAAAATGTGCAAGAACACTCCTTGCAGGTGGCCATGGTGGCCCACGGCCTGGCGGTCATTGCCAATCGGCAGTTTGGTATGCAGGTGGATGCCTACAAGGCCGCCACTCTGGCTATTTTTCACGATGCCTCAGAGGTGCTGACGGGCGATTTACCTACTCCTGTGAAGTACTTCAATAAAGACATTGAGTTCGAATACAAAAAAATCGAAGCCATTGCCGAGGAAAGGCTACTCGAAATGGTTCCACAAGAGTTTAAAGAAGACTATCGCCCATTGCTGATTGCCGATGACGCGGATGAAGAAATAAAGCAGCTGGTAAAATCGGCTGATACGCTGTGTGCGTATCTTAAGTGCCTGGAGGAGCTCAAAGCGGGGAACCGCGAGTTCAACACCGCCCGCACAAGATTGGAAGCCATGCTCCAGGCCAATCCCAATCCAGCGGTGAAGTATTTTATCGATTGTTATGTGCCCAGCTTCAAACTGGATCTGGACGAGATAAACCGTATGCTCTGAGGAGCCTAGATGTACAATCCATGGCATGAGCGCCGCCACGGCGAAGAAAAACACAGACGCAACGACCATAGAAGTCCATTTCAGCGTGACCGTGCCCGAGTGCTGCACAGTGCCGCCTTCCGGCGTTTGCAGGCCAAGACCCAGGTACTTGGCGTAGGGATGAACGACTTTTACCGCACCCGCCTCACCCACTCGTTGGAAGTGTCGCAAATCGGCACCGGCATTGCCGCCCAGCTTAAGCGCAAACATCCGGATAAAGAGTCGCTGATTGACTCCATGAGCCTGATTGAATCCCTGTGTCTTGCCCACGATATAGGTCATCCGCCCTTCGGCCACGGCGGAGAGGTCGCGCTCAATTACATGATGCGCGACCACGGCGGCTTTGAAGGTAATGGTCAGACTTTTCGTATCCTCACCAAGCTTGAACCCTACACGCCCGGCTTTGGGATGAATCTGTGCCGGCGCACTCTGCTTGGCATTTTGAAGTACCCACAACTTGCCGCCGAACTTAAATCCAGCGCGCCCCATGTTGAAGTTGCCCATTATCGGCAGCTGCGCCCCGCCGACTGGCCGCCCATAAAAGCCGTATTCGGCGAAGATGCCGATATGCTCAATTGGGTACTTTCGCCACTGTCTCGGTCAGACAGGGCGCTGTTCAGCCAATTTACACCGGCAGAAGGTCGTCGCCACGGCCGCACACTTTTCAAGTCGCTGGATGCCACCATCATGGAGCTCGCCGACGATATCGCCTATGCGGTGCACGATCTGGAAGATGCCATAGTGATGGGCATTGTCAGCCGGGAGCAGTGGCTCGATGGTGTTGCGCCACTGCTTAAAGAGAGCGGTGACAGCTGGATAAAGGGCGAACTTGGCGCCATAGATGCACACCTATTCGCCCCTGAGCATCATCTTCGTAAAGATGCCATCGGCACCCTGGTAAACGGATTTGTCACTGCCATTGCCATGGTGGAGGATGAGCGCTTTGACGAGCCGCTGCTGCGCCACAATGCAGTACTGGAAGAGGAGTTTGCTCTGGCGCTGAATGCACTCAAGCGTTTTGTGTGGCGTTATGTGGTGAGAAAACCCGAAGTACAAATGCTCGAGTACAAGGGGCAGCAAATGGTGATGCAACTGTTTGAAGCCTTTGCGTCGGATCCAGAGCGGCTACTGCCACTCAATACCCAGGGGCGCTGGCGCGAAGCGTCCGACAATGGTGAGAATGCCATGCGGGTAATTGCCGATTATATATCAGGAATGACCGATGAATTTGCCATTCGTATGCACCATCAACTTTTCAGCCCCCGCCTTGGCGGCCTGAGCGATCTGGGTCAGGATTTTTAATCTTCCAGATATTGAAAAGATTTAACCCAACCCACAAAAAAGCCCCGCACTTGATGCGGGGCTTTTCACTACAGAGTTCTGACTAACCACTATTTTGGTGATCGGGTTGTTTATTAACCTAATAAGTTGGGAAACAATCCCTTGAAACCTGCCGCCATCACCTCAATACCGATAGAAAGCATCAAGAGCCCCATCAGACGGGTGATAACGTTAATGCCGGTTTTACCCAAAACCCGGTAGATGGCAGATGCCATCCGAAACAGCCCGAAGCTCAGCGCACCAAAAATAAGTACGGTGACAAACATGCCAGCCAAATCAATCAGACTGTTGTGCTCTGCGGCAAACACTATCACCGAGCTGATGGCGCCAGGGCCTGCCATCAAGGGCAGCGCCAGCGGCACCACGGCCACCGATTCCATCGCGGACGACTCTCTGTCTTCTTCCTGGTTACGTTTCACCTCACCCAGCTTACCCTGGAGCATCGACAGCGCGATGATGGCAATCAGGGTGCCACCGGCAATGCGAAACGCCGACAGCGAGATAGAGAACATATTAAGGATGTGCTGACCCGCTACTATGGTCACCAACAGAATTATCACAACCGCCAGATTGGCGATTTTACCCGTGTGGTTACGTTCGGCCTCAGTCTGATGGCTTGTGAGGCTCACAAACACCGGCAGCAGACCTATGGGGTTGATGATAGCCACCAATCCCAGAAAAAATTTTATATAAACCGTTACGTCCACCCAGGGTTCTCCGCGGCCAGTAAGGCCATAAGCTGATAATTAACGCCATATTGAAGCAGTTGATTACTCTACCCTAACCCGCAAATACCGAAAAATGAGATTTTCTGCGTATTGTCACAAGTTCGCATAAAAATCCCTTATGAATATCGCTGAAATTCAATTCGTGCAAATTGTCATCAAAGTGTAGCTATTTCTGTTGTTTTATTTCAGAACCACCCAGCTTTGCGTCACAGATCACGGTCGCCATACCTATATAGGTGTAATTTTCAGTCACAGGCAAGAATCTTTAGCTAAATTCAGTTTTTGCTAAACATTCTTTTTACGGGAACTTCATTATGACAGTCACCAACACTCAGGAACTCAACGAACTGGTCGCGCGCGTCGCCAAGGCACAGGCCCAATTTGCTTCTTACAGCCAAGAGCAAGTGGACAGGATTTTCCGCGCCGCCGCCCTCGCCGCTGCTGATGCACGCATTCGTCTGGCCAAAATGGCCGCTGAAGAAACCCGCATGGGGGTTGTTGAAGATAAGGTCATTAAAAACCATTTCGCCTCCGAGTACATTTACAACAAATACAAAGACGAAAAGACCTGCGGCATTCTGGCCGAAGACGCCACCTTCGGCACTATCACCATCGCCGAGCCGGTTGGGATCATCTGCGGCATTGTGCCCACCACCAACCCGACCTCCACCGCTATCTTTAAAGCGCTGATAAGCTTAAAGACCCGCAACGGCATTATCTTCTCGCCTCACCCAAGGGCCAAGGTTTCAACTACCACTGCCGCCCGCATCGTACTGGATGCAGCCATTGCAGCAGGTGCCCCGAAAGACATTATTGGCTGGATTGATGAGCCTTCGGTGGCGCTGTCCAACCAGTTGATGACCCACGAGAAGATTAACCTTATTCTCGCCACCGGCGGCCCCGGCATGGTGAAAGCGGCCTACTCCTCCGGCAAACCCGCGATTGGCGTTGGCGCCGGCAACACCCCCATCGTGATTGATGAGACCGCTGACATCAAACGTGCTGTAAGCTCAATTTTGATGTCCAAGACCTTCGATAACGGCGTGGTGTGTGCCTCCGAGCAAGCGGTTGTGGTGGTGGATGCGGTTTACGATGCGGTAAAAGAGCGCTTCTCGAGCCACGGCGGCTATCTGCTCAGCAAGAAAGAAAACGCCGCGCTGCAAAAAGTCATCCTCAAAGACGGTGGCCTCAATGCCGATATCGTGGGTCAAAGCGCCGCCACCATTGCCGCCATGGCCAATATCAAGGTGCCTGCCCACACCAAGGTGCTGATTGGTGAAGTCACCGACATCGATGAGAAAGAGGCCTTCGCCCACGAGAAACTCTCACCGCTGCTTGGCATGTACCGCGCCGCCAACTTTGAAGAGGCGCTGGACAAGGCCGAAGCCCTGGTTGCTCTTGGCGGTATTGGTCACACCTCAGGCCTGTATACCGATCAGGATACCCAGGACGAGCGGGTCAAATCCTTCGGCTACCGGATGAAGACCGCCCGTATTCTGATTAACACCCCGGCCTCTCAGGGCGGCATAGGCGATTTATACAACTTCAAGCTGGCGCCTTCATTGACTCTGGGCTGCGGCTCCTGGGGCGGTAACTCGATTTCTGAAAACGTAGGTCCAAGCCATCTTATCAACAAGAAAACCGTCGCCAAGAGGGCCGAAAATATGCTGTGGCACAAGCTTCCTTCGTCCATCTACTTCCGCCGTGGCAGCCTGCCGATTGCCCTCGAAGAGCTGAGTGGCAAGAAGCGTGCGCTTATCGTGACCGACAAGTTTCTGTTCAACAACGGCTATTGCGATGAAACCATCCGAATTCTGAAGTCACAGGGCCTGGAAACCGAGGTCTTTTACGAAGTGGAAGCCGACCCAACCTTAGCGGTGGTTCGCGCCGGAGCCAAAGTGGCAACCAGCTTCCAACCTGATGTGATAGTGGCTCTGGGTGGTGGTTCGCCCATGGATGCGGCCAAGATCATTTGGGTAATGTACGAGCATCCCGATGTGGACTTTGCCGACCTGGCGCTGCGCTTTATGGATATCCGTAAGCGTATCTACAAGTTCCCCAAACTTGGTGCCAAGGCAATGATGGTGGCCATTCCCACCACCTCAGGTACTGGCTCTGAAGTCACGCCTTTTGCGGTGGTGACCGACGAGCAAACCGGTGCCAAATACCCCATTGCCGACTATGAACTGACCCCCAACATGGCCATTGTCGACCCCAATCTGGTAATGGATATGCCCAAGTCGCTCACCGCTTTCGGCGGTATCGATGCCATTACCCACGCACTGGAAGCCTATGTCAGCGTGATGGCCAACGAATACAGCGACGGCCAGGCACTGCAGGCACTGGATTTACTGTTTAAGTATCTGCCAGACAGCTACGCCAGGGGCGCGCAGGCGCCGCTGGCACGGGAAAAAGTGCACAATGGCGCCACCATTGCCGGTATCGCTTTTGCCAACGCCTTCTTAGGCATTTGCCACTCAATGGCTCACAAATTGGGCGCTGAGTTTCACCTGCCCCATGGCCTTGCCAATGCGCTCCTTATCAGCAACGTCATTCGCTTCAATGCCACTGACCTGCCCACCAAACAGGCGGCGTTCAGCCAGTACGACAGACCCAAGGCCCTGTGCCGTTATGCCGCCATTGCCAGCCACTTAGGCCTTGCCGGCAACAATGATGAAGCCAAGGTAGAGGCGCTTATCGCCAAGATTGAGGAGCTTAAAGCCGCCATCGGTATTCCGGTGTCTATCAAGGACGCAGGGGTAAATGAAGCCGACTTTATGGCCAAGCTTGATGAGTTGGCCGAAGATGCCTTTGACGATCAGTGCACCGGCGCCAACCCGCGCTACCCACTGATTAGCGAGCTGAAACAGCTGCTTATCGATAGCTTCCATGGACGTGCCTATCAGGACAGTCTCTGATGCATAAAGGGTGACACCGCCCCTTAACACAAAAAAGCCCGGCAACCGCCGGGCTTTTTCATTCGACCATTTCTGGATCAGCAGATAGTCACGAGATCGTCATCGGCATAAGCTTCTGGCAAGTGCTGCATGTGTTTCATCAGCAAGGGATTACCCAGCACATAGCCAAGCTCCTGACGGCTTAAGAGCGCCAGCAAACTCGTTTGACACTGGGCTTCGTGCACCTTAACCCGTGCAATCGCCTCAAGGGGCTCAATGGGGCTACCGGGCACATGGGTGGGCAACTTATCCATAATGCTCATGTGCAGCGCCATCATATCGGGATTCGCCAGCAGCATAGGCACATTCCAGCTTTCACCCAGGGCTTCGGCATAGTATTCACGCCGCGCTGTTGCTGCTGCCACTATGGCAGGTTCATTCACCTCTTCCGGGGTGGCCAGAATTTTTCTGTCCTTGAACCATTGCCCGATGGGGCCAGATGCCGTGACGGCAGATAAGGGGACGGCAAGCCAGAGTCCTACCAGGGCCGGTGACATCCACGCCAGCAAGGTTAATGAGT
Source organism: Shewanella amazonensis SB2B (assembly GCF_000015245.1). NCBI lineage: Bacteria > Pseudomonadati > Pseudomonadota > Gammaproteobacteria > Alteromonadales > Shewanellaceae > Shewanella > Shewanella amazonensis. The sequence continues at coordinate 2,070,359 of NC_008700.1, read as the reverse complement.
CGAGTACCGCGGCATAACCCAGCAGCAATCCTGCAATCATGTGCCAGCGGTGGCGATAGATCAGGTCTTTCCAGGGAAGACTGCCATCGTCGCGGCGCTGGGGCGACCAACCACTGTCGCGGCCAAAGAGGATGGAGAGCACGGCGCCACAATGAATAAACATCATAATGGGCGCAATCATGGCCGAGAGTATGACTTCGGTAATGGTGCTCAGCGCGATGCGCAGTCTGCCGCCCAATGCCTTACAGGTTTTGTTGTCAAACACCAACAGCAACAACCCGAAGATTTTAGGACCAAAGAGTACACCCATAGTGATGTAGAAGAGGCGCAATGCCCTGTCGGAGTCCATCACTGGCCAAGTGGGATACAGCGAGAACTGATCCGAGAAGTACTCAGGGCGTATGTAGTGCGCCTGCAGCGCCAGCAACAAACCCGAGAGGATCAGCATCAGCCAGAATGGCGATGACAGATAAGACATGATCCCCGTGACCAGGTGCATGCGGCTGACCCAATGCAGGCCTTTTGCGGGCAGGACACGGGTATGCTGCAGGTTGCCCTGACACCAGCGACGGTCGCGCACTGCCATGTCAATAATCGACGGCGGGCACTCCTCGTAGGAGCCATAGAGATCGGCAGCAATTTTCACGCTCCACCCGGCGCGGCGGATAAGCGCGGCTTCCACAAAGTCATGGCTCAGTATATGGCCGCCGAAGGGAGGCTTACCGGACAAATGGGGCAAACCGGCAGCCTTCATAAAGGCTTCGGTGCGGATAATGGCGTTGTGCCCCCAGAAGTTACCTTCTTTTTGTACCCACCACGCCAAGCCAGTGCCGATCACTGGGCCATAAAAACGGGCCGCAAACTGCTGTACCCGCGCCATCAGGGTTGTGCCCTTGATAAGTGCAGGAATGGTCTGGATCAGACCTGCATCCGGATCGGCCTGCATCCGTCTTGCCAGCGACACTATGGTGGAGGTTTCCATCACACTGTCGGCATCCAACACCAACAAATGGTCGTAACTGCTGCCCCAGCGCCGACAGAAGTCCGCCACGTTACCGGCCTTGCGGGCAACGTTTTTACGGCGACGACGATAATACACCCGCGCCTTACCTGCGGTGGCTTCACGAAGCAGCCAAAAGGCGTGCTCTTCGGCCAATGCCACCTCAGGATCTGTGGTGTCACTGAGAATAAACCAATCAAAGGCATGACCATCCGGCGTATCTGCAAGTGCCAGTGCCATGGTTTCCACTGCGGCGAATACCCGGTCTGGGGATTCGTTGTAGGTGGGCATCAGGATCGCGGTGCGGGTATTGAGCTCCACCTCTTCGACTGCGGACTTTTTACCACGAATGATAGAAATCATCCCGGCAATCCCTGCGCAAAATGCCAGGGCAATCCAACAGAAGTTGATGGCAAAGAGTACCAACACCAGGTATTCCAATGGCGTCAGGCCTCCGAGCATAAACACCCCGCGCATTTCATAAATAGCAAATGCAGACAACAGGAGTGCTGAGCCCACCACAGACCAGCGCTTCAGAGCGCTGGACTTAACACCGGAAGGTGATACGGGTGTGCGGGGAAAGCCTTCGCTCAGGGATTTAAGCGACTGGGTGGGCATATCCGCCGGACGCTCCGGCGGCATGGCAGTGTCTCCGGCCAGGGCCGGAGACGGAGTTTCAAGCAACTTGTGTGTCATACCTGTCTCAGAGCGTCCAACGGTACAGCCAGGTTTCTACGCTGCGGGGTTCGTCAAACTTAAGCTCGGCACGAAACTCAGCCAGTTTGGTTTCACCCGGGTCAAACTCAAACGACAAACGATAGCCTTTTGATTTGGGGTTTTCGCGGATAACCACATTGCTGACAACGCCTGCGGAGGTTTCCACCTTGGGCGTGGGCAACTTGGCGGGCTTCTCGCCTTTCACCTCATAATCCACCACGAACAGGCGTTTTGGCGTTGGCTTGGCAATGTCGGCACGGCCACTGGCACTGCGGCTTACGATAATGCTGTTATCCACTGGCACAGGATTGGCACCCCAGGACAGATGGTAAGCAAAGCGGTACTCGCTGCCGGCCGCAAGTGGCTGACGAGGCTTCCAGAAGGCCACAATGTTGTCGTGAATTTCAGACTGAGTCGGGATTTCAGTCAGAACCACGGCACCGGCACCCCAGTTACCCACGGGCTCAACCCAAAGGCTTGGACGACGCTCATAGTTGGCTTCCAGATCCTGGTAGTTCACATAGTTGCGCTCACGCTGCAGCAAACCAAAGCCCTGTGGGGAGTTATCCATAAAGGCACTTACCTGCAGATCCTTTGGATTTGCCAGCGGACGCCACAAACGCTCACCCCGGCCGTTGATCATCAACAGGCCGTCTGAGTCATGCACCGCTGGGCGAAAATCGTCTGTGAGATGGCGGCCATTGGGAGAATGCATGTACATGCTGGTGCTCGGGGCCAAACCCACTTTGGCAAGCTCTACCCGTGGGAAGAGCACGGCTTCCACATCCATACGGGTGTTGTCACCGGGACGGATGGAGAAACGATATGCACCGGCCACGCTGGGGCTATCCAGCAGCGCATGAACCACAATGAGGTTAGTTTCGTTATTGGGCTTTTCTATCCAAAACGCGCGAAAGACCGGGAATTCTTCACCGGCCGGATCGGCGGTTTTAATGGCAAGGCCACGGGCAGACAGGCCGTAGGCATTGCCTTTACCGAGGGCGCGGAAGTAACTGGCGCCCTGGAACACAAAGAGCTCATCAAAATACTCGCTGCTGTTCAGCGGATAATGTACCCGCAAACCACTGTAACCAATGTCTTCATTGGGCAGCTTTTCACGAATGACTTCACCGGCACTGAAGAGTGACGGGTCATAAGACAGGTGAGTCGACTTTTTGCCTTCGACGATGGCGATTTCAATCAAATCCTGAAAATAGAACCCACGGTGGAAGAGTTGCATCTGATAGGGCAACCCGTCCTGCTTCCAAATGGCCTGCTCTGGCTTGAAGCGAATATCGCGGTACTCATCATAGCTGATGTTAGCCAGTCCAGGCGGGAGCGGATCGCTCAAAGCCACATAGGGTTTGGCTGCAAGCTGTCTTGCGATGCGCACAACGGTATCCGCATCAAAATTACCGGTTTTGGCAAAACGCACCTGAGTTGGCTTGGTTGGCTTTGGCGGCATTTCCGCTTTAACGGCAGGCTTTACCGTTTGCACCTGCTCTGGCTCAGCGCCGAAGAGATGCATGGGGGAAAGAGCAGACATGCCAAGCAGCAAGGCTGCCACGGCCTTGGGTTTGATACTGGCGGTGCGAGGAGAACGAACCATAGGGAGAATGACCCGAAAAGTGTTGAAAACAAGAGTGTTTATAGCTTAGGCGACGATGTAATTTATGCCAAAATTAATGTCAAAAATATCGTTGCCCGCTAAGCGCGAAAGATATCAGAACGGCAAAAAAAAGCACAAACAATGTTGAGCTTACCCTATTACGGCGAAGACTTTGTAATTATATATTTATAACTTTTTGGAATAAGCGATTCGACGCAGGATTTCATGATCAATCCTGCGCCCCTGTTTGGCTAACCCTTTGTCAGCTAAGCACAGTTCCACTCAGAGGGACAACTGCTGTTAAAGCGGGAAATCTCAGGTTCACCGTCGCCCTTCAGCAGATAATAGTGGTCGGTGTAAATTCGCCAGCGGCACAAATCAATGGGTGTCACTTCACTGGCATTCACGGTACCGGAAAGCCCCGCCTCTTCGAATGCTGCGGCCACCAGTTCAGAGCAAAAGAAACGACTGTAGTCACGCTCGTTGAAGCCCGGGCCCTTAATGCTGTCAAAAATGTCGAAAGCCGACATCAGTGCCTGAGACAAATCGAACTGCTTACGTACCTTTGCCTGATTAAACAGAAAGTCATAAAAGCGGTTTTGATTGAAACGGGACGCTCTGAGTTCGGGACACAATGGCAGCCACCAAATATCCCCTTCGTAATTCAAACGGTCGCTGAAACGATTGATTTGTACCCCGGTAAATCCGTTCAGCTCGGTAGATTCTATGATTTGATTGAAGAAACGCCCGGAATCATCTTCTACCACCCGGGTTTGTAAAATGACCCCGACGTGGGACACGTTGGAGCGGGTCATAAATTTGGTCAACATAGAGAAAGGTGCCCGGCCACCAAAGGCAATGACGTCTCCGGGTTGCATTAAGGCTCTGGCGTCCTGATAGTTGATGGTCTTCATGGCCATAATGGCGCTCCTCGCTAAATCCATTTAAAAGAAGAAAAGCGACACTATACTGAAGTTTTCTTAAAATAAAAGCCGGGTGATTGCCCGGCTTTTATTTGTATTACAAGGGGTTTGGATTATTTAGCGGTCCAACGGTCCATCCAGCCCAGCACCTTGGCATACCACTGCTGCAGGTTGTCAGGATTCAGGATCCAGTGATTCTCCTCAGGGAAAATCAGCAGCTCTGATGGAATATCGTTGCGCTGCATGTAGCTGAACGCTGCCAGACCCTGATCGTAGGGTACGCGGAAGTCCTTCTCACCGTGGATAACCAACATAGGGGTTTTCCAGTTTTCAACATAGTTGACCGGGTTGAATTTCTCGTACAGATCGCGGTTCTTCTGGTAGGTGCCACCAAACTCGTACTCCGGGAACCACAGCTCTTCAGTCACATGGTACATAGAGCGCATGTCAAACAGACCCGCGTGGTTCACCAGACACTTGAAGCCGTCGTTCCAGTTACCCTGGATCCAGTTCATCATGTAGCCGCCATACGAGCCGCCGAGGGCACAGGCGTTGTTTACATCCAGCCACTTCTGCTGACTGCCAACGGCTGCGAGGCCTTTTTGCAAATCTTCCAGCGGCTTGCCACCCCAATCCTGGGAAATGGAATCGGTAAAGGCCTGGCCATAACCGGTAGAGCCATGGAAGTCCACCATCACCACACCGTAACCGGCACCGGCCCACAGCTGGGCATTCCAGCGGTGGCTGAAACTGTTACCGAACGATCCCTGAGGACCGCCGTGCACCAGATAGGCCACTGGGTACTTTTTGCCTTCTTTGTAGTTGGCAGGCTTTATCCAGTAACCGTGTACGGTTTCGTTGTTCCAGCCCTTAAACGAGAACTGCTGGAACTCACCGAATTTAATTTTGGCCAGCTTGTCTTTATTCACTTCGGTCAGGCGGGTCAGACGATCGCCGTCTTTGCCGATGGTGTAGAGATCGCCGGGCTCAACCAAACTGCGGTGATTAAGCACCAGCTTGTCACCAGCGATACCAACGAGGCTATTGCTGCCATCATTATAGATGGAACGCACATCGCCAAACTGGGTGTTTACTTCAAAAACAGACACCTGACCCACGTCCTGTGCAGTCACATACAGGGTGCGGTTATCATCGGCAAACTGAATGGATGAAGGACTTCTGTCCCACAGAGGCGCGACTTCCTTTTCCTGACCGGTTTTCAGATCCCGCAGCATGATGGCGTAGCGATCGGCTTCAAAACCGGGTCGCTTCATGGCGAGATAAGCCATGTAGGCACCATCACTGCTGAAGACAGGCTGGGCATCCCAGGCGATGTTGTTGGCGGTCAGGTTTTCTGTCTTGCCGCCCTTTACGCTCACTTTCCATAAATCGTAATTGGTGGTCCACGCCTGATCTTTGGACGGTGCCTTGGCGCTGTATACCAGATGCTGGCTATCGGCGGTAAAGGCGACTTCTTCCATGCCGGAAAATGGCTTGGGCGGCACTTCGGTATCCAGCCCTTGGGTCACATTCACCGGCGTACCCAGAGTATTGCCGTTGATGTCGGCCACAAACAGGTGGTTACGGGCATGGTCATGCCAGGTATCCCAGTGTCGGACCATCAGCTGGCTGTATTCGCGGCCATTACTCTTACGCTTGGCCTCGGCGTCAAACTTGTCTTTTGAACACTCCAGAGTGTCACACTCAGGAAACACCCTTAAGGTCATGGCCAGCTTGTTGCCGTCTGGCGACAGCTTGATGCCATTAATATCCAGTGGCAAATCAGATACTTTTACGGCTTCGCCACCGTCTAGCGGCAGACGGTACAGCTGACTGGTGCCATCGCGGCTTGCCAGAAACAGGATAGACTTGCCATCGGCGGCAAATACCACATCATGCTCAGTGCCCTTGGCGCTGGTCAGTTGCAGGGGTGCTGCCTTGGGATTGGTCAAATCCAACAGGAACAGGTTGGACTCGCTGCTGCCATCCTCATTGATTTCTTTGAGGCCATACACCAGTTTGCTGCCATCGGGTGACAGGGTTTCTGAATGCATTTTATTGAGATTCACCAGATGCTGAACCGAAAACGGCTCGGCGCCCGAGGCGAACGCGGCACCGGATACACCGGCCAGAGCCAGCGACAGTGCAATAGCGCTTAATTTCTTCATGGATGTTGTCCGCAATGCTGTTTATTGTTTGTTATGGTTTATGGTTTCCGGCGAACCGGACAGAGAAAGTGCCATCCCGGCAAAAAAGACACCTTAATCCAAAGACAAGGGCCCGGACAAGTGTGTCTGGGCCCTTTTCAATTATGGATTTGTATCAAAATTCAACGCTATTACGCCTTGGCGTTCTGGATGTTCACTTTCCAGATGGCCGGACCTGTCTCGTGGGCGTTTACACCCTGAGTGTCCACTGCCACGGTCACAGGCATATCCTGCACGTCAAACTCGTAGATGGCTTCCATACCCAAATCTTCAAAGGCCACCACACGGGCGTGTTTAATGGCTTTGGACACCAGGTAGGCTGCGCCGCCAACGGCCATCAGGTAAACCGCCTTGTGCTGCTTGATAGACTCTACGGTGGCAGGACCCCGTTCGGCCTTACCAATCATGCCCATCAGGCCGGTCTTATCCAACATCAGATCGGTAAATTTATCCATGCGGGTTGCCGTGGTTGGGCCCGCAGGACCCACCACTTCATCGCCTACCGGATCAACCGGGCCCACGTAGTAGATGAACTTGCCGGTGAAATCCACACCTTCCGGCAGGCCTTCGCCTGATTCAATCAGGGTTTGAATACGCTTGTGGGCTGCGTCACGGCCGGTGAGCATCTTACCGGACAGCAGCAGGGTATCGCCGCTCTTCCAGGTTTCGATGTCAGCCTGAGTCACTGTGTCCAGGTTGACGCGGCGCACGCTCTCACCCACTTCCCAGGTAATTTCCGGCCAGTCACTGAGGCTTGGCGGAGACAGGTCGGCAGGACCTGTACCATCCAGGTGGAAGTGCACGTGACGGGTCGCGGCGCAGTTGGGGATCATCACTACTGGCTTGGAGGCGGCGTGGGTAGGCGCGGATTTGATTTTCACATCCAGTACTGTGGTCAAACCGCCAAGGCCCTGGGCACCAATCCCCAGACCGTTGGCACGCTCAAAAATATCCAGACGCAGTTTTTCTTCTGCAGTTTCAGCGCCTTTGGCCATAAGCTCATGGATATCAATGCTTTCCATCAGGGCTTCTTTAGCCATCACGGCGGCTTTCTCGGCGGTACCACCAATACCTATGCCCAGCATACCGGGAGGACACCAGCCAGCGCCCATGGTTGGCAGCGTCTTTTCAACCCAGGCGGCGATATCGTCGGATGGGTTCAGCATCACCATCTTGGATTTGTTCTCGCTGCCGCCGCCCTTGGCCGCAATGGCCACTTCCACATGGTTACCTGGCACCATGTCGATATGCACCACGGAAGGCGTGTTGTCCTTGGTGTTTTTACGGGCGCCCGCAGGGTCGGCAACGATGGAGGCGCGCAGCGGGTTATCCGGGTTGGTGTAAGCGCGGCGAACGCCTTCATCCACCATCTGCTGCACTGTCATGTCGGTTTTGTCCCACTGTACACCCATGCCCACTTTCACAAAGCAGGTCACGATGCCGGTGTCCTGGCACAGAGGACGCTTGCCCTCGGCCGACATGCGGGAGTTAATCAGAATTTGAGCGATAGCGTCTTTGGCGGCGGCGCTCTGTTCACGCTCGTAGGCCTCAGCCATGGCATCGATAAAATCTTTAGGGTGGTAGTAGGAGATGTATTGCAGTGCATCCGCAACACTTTCAATAAAATCGGCCTGCTTGATCACGACCGGCGAGTGATTCTCTGACACGTTATGCTCCGACTCTCTCAGCTTTGTTGACAGCTCTATTTATAGGGAAGACCCAGCGCCCGTGGGACGAGGCCTGTTGTTTTGGTTAATCCTTTTTCGGCCAATATGATACTCTGTTGCAAATCTTTGGGCTACATCACAAGTTGAATAAGGTTAATCGATGTTTCCACCCCTGCCCACTCGTATAAATCATGCACAGCTCGCCGTAAAAACCCTCGATTGGACCGCATCCACCAGCGACATTTTTACCCCATTGGCCAGTCAGCCATGGTCAATGCTGCTTGACTCGGCCGATGCACCGCACATGGACGCCCACTGGGACATTTTGGTGGCAGCCCCTGTCGCTACGTTAAAAGTGTACGAGAGCCACTCCGAACTCACCTATGCAGGCAACACACTGAGACTGGACACCTCTGAGTGCCCTTTTTCACAGTTGCAATCGGTCCAGCATGCACTATTCAGCGTTCAAAAAAATACATCACTCCCCTTCGCCGGTGGCGCATTAGGCAGTTTTAACTATGATTTAGGCAGGCGCATTGAGCGACTACCCAGTACGGCTCTGGACGATATTAATCTGCCATTAGCCTGTATTGGCTTTTACGACTGGGCGCTTATGCGAAGCTATCAATCTGATTCATGGCAACTGGTACATTATCTCGGTGATGACGCATTAAACGAGACACTGGCATGGCTTGAGCAGCAGCGCGACTTTGCCCAAGCCGGGGCGGAGTCTAACACCAGCTTCTCGCTGCTGACGGAGTTTACCCCCCAAATCACCCGAGACCAGTACCAGCAAAAATTCAATCAGGTGCAATCTTATTTGGCGAGTGGTGACTGCTATCAGATAAACCTGACCCAAAGGTTCAGCGCTGATTATCAGGGAAGCGAGTGGCAGGCCTACCTCAAACTGCGTTCTGCCAATGTGGCGCCCTTCTCTGCCTTTGTCCGGCTTGAAGAAGGCGCCATTTTGTCCATCTCGCCGGAACGGTTTATCAAACTTGACGGCAGACAGGTGGAAACCAAGCCTATCAAGGGCACCTTGCCAAGATTGCCCGACCCGGACGCCGATAAAACCAATGCCATTTTGCTGAAAGCCTCGCCCAAAGACAGGGCCGAAAACCTGATGATTGTGGATCTGCTGCGAAATGATATTGGCCGGGTAGCAAGCCCGGGGAGTGTTCGGGTGCCCAAGCTTTTTGAAGTGGAAAGCTTCCCTGCCGTGCATCATTTGGTCAGTACAGTAACCGCGCAACTTGCCGAAAACAAAGATGCCTTTGATTTATTGAGAGCAGCCTTCCCGGGCGGCTCTATTACCGGCGCCCCCAAAATCCGCGCCATGGAAATTATTGAAGAGCTTGAGCCATCCCGGCGCAGCATTTACTGTGGCTCCATCGGTTATATCAGCCAGCACGGTAATATGGATACCAGCATCACCATACGCACCCTGGCGGCTGTCGATGGCAAACTGTACTGCTGGGCCGGTGGGGGCGTGGTGGCCGACTCAATTGCCGACAGCGAGTATCAGGAAACCTTCGACAAGATCAGCCGTATTCTACCGATACTGGAACAGGAATAATTGTTTATGCCCTTTAACGGCGCCGATGCCATTAGTGTTGACAAACTCAGGTTGCACTTTTCATTGCAGCCACTTCGTCATGCCATAGTGTCGGCCCCGCTGAAATCCAGGGTAAGAGAAGCGGCAGTACTGATGGCGCTTGAAGAGCTGAACGGTGAACTTCAGCTCATACTCACCACCCGCCCCACCCACCTTAAAGCCCATCCCGGTCAGGTGAGTTTTCCCGGCGGAAAAGTAGAGCCAAGCGATCTTAGCCCCACACATACGGCGTTCAGGGAAGCCGAAGAAGAAATCGGCCTGCGAAGTGAGAATTTAGAGCTCTTGGGCCAGTTCCCCACCCACAGAACCTTCACCGGCTTTGAAATCACCCCGGTGCTGGCACTTGTGAAAGACCCATTTGAGATAAAAATCGATCCCGGTGAAGTCGCTGAGTGTTTTCGGGTGCCACTGCACTTTTTTATGCAGGACAAACACAGACACATTAGGCAATTTCAGCGCCAGGGACATAGCTACCATGTGGTATTTATCCCCTGGGAAGGACGCCTTATTTGGGGCGCCACTGCAGCAATGATAGATTTACTCTGCCGTCACCTGAAAGACGGTGGCGCCATTTAACATCCTGCGGGAATAAAACGCGATTGGACTGAGTCAGTGGAGCGTGAGCACTCGGATGTATGCGCCGAAAATGCACTACACCCAAAAACTCATATAAAGGCCTGCGGCCAATGAAGAGAGTAACAACAAAGGAATATTAAACCAGTAACCCATGCGGCTGTGCTGCGCAACATAGACATTAAACAGCAGGCTCACCAGACTCACACCGCACACTATCCAGATGACCTGCTCCAGACGCAGGGTGAGCGACGGCTCCCAGAATAACCTTACGGTTGCACCTTTTGACAGGAAATAACCTACAGCACGATCAGGTCTTGCTTCGTGAAACAGCATCAAAGCCCATATCGCCAGCGCCCATCCCAAAATGGACAAACCCGCCAGCAGTAACTGGAAAATACGCAGTTTACTCATGGCTCACCTCCATTTGTGCAACCCGGCTCCACAAGATTGTGAATATATTCCGCAGCATACCTTTTTCAGCTTGAGAAAAGCCACCGGAAAGGTAATATAAACCTCCTTTTTGATTTTATATTACATGTTTCGTTGGAGATAAGCGCAGCAATGAGCATTGCATCTATCGCATCCGTATTTAAGGGTGATTTCGCCCCCGGTACCGAGATCACGGTACGCGGTTGGGTTCGTACCCGTCGGGATTCCAAGGCAGGGATCTCCTTCCTCGCCGTCTATGACGGCTCCTGTTTCGATGCCATTCAGGGCGTAGTGCCCAATGCTCTGTCCAATTATAATGACGAAGTGCTGAAGCTGACCGCTGGCTGCTCTGTGGAAATGACCGGTAATCTGGTGGAGTCTCCCGGCTCAGGCCAGGCATTCGAACTTCAGGCCACTGCCGTGAAAGTGACCGGCTGGGTAGACGATCCGGACACTTACCCCATGGCTGCCAAGCGCCACTCAATCGAGCACCTGCGCGACGTGGCTCACCTGCGTCCACGTACCAACATCATTGGTGCCGTGGCCCGTGTGCGTAACTGTCTGTCTCAGGCCATTCACCGCTTCTACCACGAGAATGGTTTTATTTGGGTATCCACTCCCATCATCACCGCCTCCGACTGTGAAGGCGCCGGTGAGATGTTCCGCGTCTCCACTCTGGACATGGAAAACCTGCCACGTACCGACGCTGGCAAAGTAGATTACGACCAGGACTTTTTCGGTAAAGAAGCCTTCCTGACCGTATCGGGTCAGCTGAACGGCGAAACTTACGCCTGTGCCCTGTCAAAAATCTACACCTTCGGCCCAACCTTCCGCGCCGAAAACTCCAACACCAGCCGTCACCTGGCGGAATTCTGGATGGTGGAGCCGGAAGTGGCCTTTGCCGATCTGAACGATATCGCCGGTCTGGCGGAATCCATGCTCAAGTACTGCTTCAATGCCGTACTGCAAGAGCGCATGGACGATATGAAGTTCTTCGCCGAGCGTGTAGATGGCAGTGTTATCGATCGTCTGCAAAGTTTTGTGAGCAGCGACTTTGCCCAGGTTGATTACACCGACGCCGTTGAAATCCTGCAAAACTGCGGTAAGACCTTCGAATATCCCGTTGAGTGGGGTATCGATCTGCAGTCTGAGCACGAGCGTTATCTGGCCGAAGAGCACTTCAAAGCCCCTGTGGTAGTGAAGAACTATCCAAAAGACATCAAAGCCTTCTACATGCGCCTCAACGAAGATGGCAAGACAGTCGCGGCCATGGATGTACTGGCACCCGGCATCGGTGAAATCATCGGTGGCTCCCAGCGTGAAGAGCGACTGGACGTACTGGATGCCCGCCTCGAAGAGATGAACCTGTCGAAAGAAGACTACTGGTGGTACCGTGATCTGCGCCGTTATGGCACAGTGCCACATGCCGGTTTCGGTCTGGGCTTCGAGCGTCTGGTCTCTTACGTGACCGGTGTGGGTAACATCCGTGATGTGATCCCATTCCCACGTGCACCACGCAGCGCTAACTTCTAATAGCGTACAAGCAATTAGCGAAAAAATGATAAAGCCGCCTTATGGGCGGCTTTTCTATTTATGTTTCCTGCTCCCCAACAATCACACTCAGCGCTGCACCAGATAAACAAGGCCTTCGCCCCTTAAAAAATCCTCAGCACCCTCGCCCTTTAGCATGGCCATGGTAGACAACATTCCCGCGGCCGACGCACTGGGCGCCAGTACCGTGACAGAACGCGGCGAATCCGGCACCGGATAACCGGTTTTGGGTGACAGGATATGGCCAACACGCTTACCGTCCACCAGCACAAAGCGCTTGGTATCACCGCTGGTTGCAAGGCCGCCACCGGGGAACGCGATAAGACCCGAAGCTTCTGCCTTGAGCAGATCAGAGTCACATTTGGCATGGACCCCTTCAACCCCAATCTGCCAGGGGTATCGGCTTGCGGCTATATCACCGCCAAGGTTTACCAGCACAGCAACATCAAGTCCGCGGTCCCGGGCCTGGCGTTCTATCAAAAGCAGCGCTCTGTCGGCAGCATACTCTTTGGCAATCCCCCCAAAATCGAGGCTCATGCCAGCGGGAAGCCAGAGGGAATTGTTTTCGATCCCCAACCGTTCAAAGCCAATGTGGTCGAGTGCCGCCTTTATCTGCGCCTCTTGCGGGAAACACTCATTGTTAAGGCCATGATGTTTAAAGCCAAACCGCCACAGCTGTTGCAGTGGTGCTGTGGTGACATCAAAAAGCCCGCCTGAAAGCCTGAAGCAGTCGGCAGCGAATTTAAGCAGCCCATCAGTCTCGGGATCAATGGGGATGTGGCTGCCAGCGAGACCGTTGATGCGACTAAGCTCGCTCTCGGGTCTATAGCGGCTGAACTTGGCTTCGATGCGCCGCACTTCGGCGATGGCAAGTTCGGCAAAGGTGTTGGCCTGTGCGTCACTGGCGCCGATAAACAGCAGTTCACAGTCACTCGCCATGGCGCTGAAGTGTATCCGCCTAGTAATCGCTTTGCTGCCTGCCATAAGACTTAATTCCACGACATAATACTTAACGCCACGAGTAGTTAAGCTGCAACATGGCGGCATTAAGCTCAGGGTACACATCAAGCCCCTGCAGTCCTTCAAGGCTGGATACCTCACCACTTGGGAGCTGGCGATAATACTCGAGGCGAAGCGCAATCTCATCGCCATCTTTAAGGCGCCAGCCGGTTTTTAGCCCTATCGTCCAGGTGTCCATGTCACCGATGCGGTAATCGGCGCTGATATGCGGTGAGACAACCTCGCCCTGCAAAAGATAAGGCGTAAAGAAATCCACGCCCTGCTGGCGATAGCCCCGCAAATGAAACTGCAGATAAGGCCCCGTTTTGGTGCTGAAATAGTGGCGATAGCGACCTTCTACGGTGTGGGAGTCCAGGCCCCAATCATCGTGGGTATAGCGGTAAGAGTACTCTGCCACGCCGCGCTTGAATGCTGTTTTACCGAGCACAAATGCGCTTTGCTTTAATCGGCTGTCAGGCCGGGATTCATAGAGGTAATGGCTGGCGTTGCCGTCGGTATCCAACACAGACACCAGCTTATAGGGGTCATTCAAATAGCCACTGGAATAACCAAGGCCATAGTTAAATTGCACCAAGGTGGATTTGGTCAGTATTTGGGTCACACCAAGCATCATTTCAGCAATACGCTTATCGCCCACGCCCTGCTGACGGCTTAAATCAAATGCCTGCCAGAAAGCCTCGTCATTGGCAAAGTCTTTACGGATGGCCATCGTACTTAAGGGCACAGGCCTGCCGCCGACGGCATCAAACAAGTCGTAACCAAGCGCGCCGGAGAGGCTTAAGGTAGTGTTGTCCTTAAAAAAGCCCCAATCTATGCCGCCATTTATACCAAGTGATAAATAGTCGAACTCTTTGGAGCCATAGACGGCGGCATTAACCTTAGTGGCGCTATCCAGCGTCTTCTGCCAGCCACCGGAGAGAGATAGCCGGGTATCCTGAAAGGTGTCATCCAGCGGGGTTTCGCCTGCTGCTACCTGATATTCGCCCTTGCCGGAAGGCCTTGTAAAGGTTTGAGCCCACTGCTGCGCGACTGCGCCTGACGCAGAAGCACCTGATAAACTGTCGAGCACAATTTTGGCGTTAATCGATTCGCTGTCGGAGAGTGCCTTCACGCCGGACACCACCCCCTCTATGGCCTGCACCCGGGCATCTTCGCGGTACCACAACAGCGCCGCATCGATTTCCCAGCCGTCGATTAACCGGGTGAGCAGACTGTCATCTTCGCTATGAGACGCCTGCTTTACCGCTTCAGCCGAGTTAATCGCTGGCGTTTCGGTGGCAGCCGCATCAAAGCCTATCATGGCAAGGCTTGAGAGGCAGACCGCCGCCGCAATACCGGATTGGCAAAGACGCGTTTGCCCTGCTGGCTCAGCCACACACCCGTCATCTGGCGATGTCGACACTAATTGCATCCGCAGCCGCCTCCGCCAAAGCTCCTGCCACCGCTGGCACCTTCTTTACTGAAATACACATGGTCATCCAACGACAAATCCAATGCCTCGGCGCCAAGCTGCATATCTTCCCGGGCAAACTCGCCCTTTTCCCATGGCTGCAGCGCCGTGCAACCTGCCAGCAGCATCAGGGTTAAGGCAGCAAGCATGCGTGCCATGGTTTGACGCTTCATTCTGGCTGCTCCAATAAAGTCACAAGTTCGGCTTCATATTCAGCCGCCTTCTCGGTGAAAAAGCCCACGTGGGTCGCGACGAGTTTACCCGAACGGTCAAATACAAAACTCGAAGGCATCCCCAGCAAGTCAAAGCGCCTTGCTACCTCGCCTTGGCTGTCATAGCCAATGATGAACTGAGGTTTAAGGTCATCCAGAAACGGTTTGGCATCCTGACTGTCGGTATCCAGGTTGATGGCTATCACCGCAAGCCCCTTTTCCTGATAGCGGCGGTGCATCTCATTCATCCAGGGGAAGGACTTTCGGCATGGCCCACACCAGGACGCCCAAAAATCCACATACACGACCTTGCCGCGATAGTCACTCAGGCTAAATGCCGTGCCACTCTCATCCACAATACTGTGTTCAAGACTCGGCGTGGCATAGCTGCTGAACGGCAAGCCAAGAAATAACAGGGCGGCACAGAGAAATAGACTCAGCGTCGTTGGCAATCGGTTGGCAGGCATAACAAGGTTCATAAGCGGCTCTACTGTAGACTACGAGGGTAGGTTATTGTGTTTTCATTAGCTTAAGGATTTCGTGAGCATCCGGGAAGCCCCCCGGTTGCTCACGAAATCCCGAGATATGGCGCGGCAAAATGCCGCCAAAGTGCGACATTTTGACTCACTCAAAAATCAAAAGCATGACACACCTCATGTTACCAAGATGTCAAAGCTCTGTATCAGCACACGTTAGGTAAAAGCTTGACGTGTATCAATATGATGACGAAGCCCCCTTCCTACACTTTTCCTGAAATGTCGTGCATGCCAAAAGCATGTTTACAACTTAAAAACAAAAAAAGGTCGTCACCATGGATACACATGCAGCCCTCTACGAGCAAGGAAAGCAGCGACTTGAAACGCTGCGTTCCCTGCCAAGGCGCCATGAGGAGACCATCTTTGACAAGATGGCTCAACATGGCATTACCCGTCGTGATTTTATGAAGTGGAGCGCCTCGGTTACCGCCATGCTGGCGCTGCCGTTGCCCTTCTCTACCCTGGTGGCCGAAGCGGCCGAACTGGCAGACCGCGTGCCACTGATTTGGCTGCACATGGCCGAATGTACCGGCTGCTCTGAGTCGCTGGTACGCGCCGACACGCCAAATCTCGACTCCCTAATCTTCGACCATATCAGCCTCGAATACCACGAGACTCTGATGGCCGCTGCCGGTTGGCAAGCCGAGGAAAACCTCGAACACGCCCTGGAAACCTACAAAGGCAATTATCTGCTGGCAGTGGAAGGCGCCGTCCCCACCGCCAATAACGGTGCTTTCCTGACCGTGGGTTGTAAAGGTCACACCGGGCTTGAAATCATCAAGCATGCGGCCGATGGCGCGGCAGCCATTGTATCCGTGGGTACCTGCGCCTCCTTCGGCGGCGTTCAGGCTGCCTACCCCAACCCCACCGGGGCCAAAGGGGTACACGAAGTTGTCAGCAAGCCTGTGATTAACCTGGGCGGCTGTCCACCGAGTGAGAAAAATATTGTTGGCACCCTGATGTATTTCATCATGTTCGGCAAGCTGCCGGCACTGGATATGTTTAATCGTCCCAAGTGGGCCTATGGCGCCCGGGTACACGATAACTGTGAACGTCGTGGCCGCTTTGATGCCGGTGAGTTTGTTGAAGAGTTTGGCGATCACGGCGCCAAAGAAGGCTACTGCCTCTACAAGGTTGGCTGTAAAGGCCCTTACACCTACAACAACTGCCCCACAGAACGCTTCAATCATCATACCAGCTGGCCGGTACTCGCGGGCCACGGCTGTATGGGCTGCTCTGAGCCAAACTTCTGGGACGACATGGCCGACTTTGAGAAGCCACTTGGCCGGCAACTGCTGCACGGGCTTGATGCCACGGCCGACACCATAGGCGCCGTCATTCTCGGTGCCACTGTTGTCGGTATCGGCGCCCATGCCGTTGCCAGTGTATTTGCGCAAGCCAAAGAGGACTAAATCATGAGCCAACGTGTTGTTATCGATCCCATCACCCGTATCGAGGGCCATTTGCGCGTCGAGGTCGAGGTAGATGAGAACAATGTGATTCAGAACGCCTGGTCCTCTTCCACCCTGTGGCGCGGCATTGAGGTTATCCTTAAGGGCCGTACGCCCATGGACGTGGGCCTGATTGTGCAGCGTATTTGCGGTGTGTGTACCTATTCCCACTATCGCTGTGGTACAGAAGCGGTGGAAAACGCCCTCGGGGTAAAAATTCCACTCAACGCCAAGTACCTGCGTTCACTGATGCAAACGTCGCTCTATATGCACGACCATATAGTGCACTTCTATCACCTCCATGGTCTCGATTGGGTGGATGTGGTGTCTGCACTCAGTGCCGACCCAGCCAAGGCCGCTCAGGTGGCGCTCAAGTACACCGATAAGCCTATCGCGGCCGGTGAAGGTGAGCTTCGCGCCGTGCAGGAGCGGGTGAAAGGCTTTGTGGAAAAAGGCCAGCTTGGCCCCTTCGCCAATGCCTACTGGGGCAATGGCACCTATAAGTTTACCCCCGAGCAAAACCTGATTGCCCTGTCCCACTACCTCAAAGCGCTGGAAGTGCAGCGCGTGGCGGCTGAAATGCTCGCCATCTTTGGTGGTAAGCAGCCTCACCCACAATCTCTGGTGGTGGGCGGCGTGACCTCAGTACGTGACATGTTAAGCCCTGCCCGTCTGCAGGAATGGAAGCAAAAACATGCCTATGTGACCGACTTTATCAAACGTGCTTATCAGGCCGATATTGTCATGGCTGCTGAAGCCTTCGGTACTGAGCCTTCAGTGCTTGGCGGCGTGAACGTGAAAAACTTCCTGGCCACAGATGACTTCGTCCTAGCCGATGGCGAGTACATGTTTAACGGCGGCGTGATAATGAACGGTGACCTGGCCGGTGTCAGCGACATCAACCCGGATTTGATTGCCGAAGACGTCACCCACGCCTGGTACAGTGCCGACAACGCCCAGCACCCCTATGATGGCACTACAGTGCCTAACTATACGGGCTTTGTGGAGCGTGACACCGTGTACGGCAAACTGCCTACCCTCGATGGTGACGGCAAGTACTCCTGGGTGAAGTCGCCACGCTATAACGGCGAGCCTGTGGAAGTGGGTCCACTCTCCAGCCTGCTGGTCAGTTACGCCCGTGGCAACAAGGTGGTCGTGGATGCCGTTAACGGTCTTCTCGCCCGCACTGGCCTGCCTGTGGAAGCGTTGTTCACCACTCTTGGCCGCACTGCGGCGCGCATGCTGCAAACCGTGATAGTGGCCGATGAAGGTCTGCGTACCTTCGATGCTCTGCTGACCAACATTCAGTCAGACGAAGCCACCTATGTGAAGCCTGAAATCGATGCCAACAAAGAGTACGTTGGTCACGCCATGATTGAAGCGCCTCGCGGTATGCTGAGTCACTGGATCCGCATCAAGGGCGGTAAAGTCGAAAACTATCAGGCTGTGGTGCCCACCACCTGGAATGCGGGTCCCAAGGATGCCAACGGCAAGATAGGCCCTTATGAGGCATCGCTGATTGGCTTAAAGCTTGAGGACCCCACCAAACCGCTGGAGGTCATCCGCATCATCCACTCCTTCGACCCCTGCATGGCTTGCTCGGTACACGTAATGGACTTCAAGGGTGCAAGCCTGTCAGAGTTCAAGGTGTCACCAAACGGGCTCTAAGGAGGCAGTATGAACACCCAAGTTAATACGCCGCCTGCGGGCGGCAAGCATGACACGAAGCACGAGGTGCATACCGGAGGGTACCAGCGGGAGTTTATCTTCACTGCCGCTATCCGACTCTTCCACTGGCTAAGGGCGCTGGCGATTTTGATCCTGGTTATCACAGGTTTCTACCTTGCCTGGCCATTTTTGGTGGCACCTGACTCCAGCGATGTACTGGTTCAGGGCTGGGTACGGTTTGGTCACCTGGTGTTCGGCTTTGTGCTGTGCGCCGTGACCCTGGCCCGCGCTTATCTGTTCTTTTTCAGTAAGCACGATATTGAGCGGCGATCCATCCGCGACGTGCTCAGCATCAACAGCTGGATTACCCAACTTAAGTCCTACCTCTGGATGGGTAAGCTGAACAAGGCGGGGGTGTATGGACCACTGCAATTTGTGACCTACTTTGCGATTTCGGTGATTGCCGGCGCAATCTGTGTCACAGGGCTGATACTGTATGCCAATGTTTATCATGAAGGCATGGGTGGCATGCTCTGGGGCATGGCGAGCACCCTGACCGCCTGGATGGGTGGCCTTGCCGAAGTGCGGCTGTGGCATCATTACTTTACCTGGGTATTTATTGTATTCGTGGTCATCCACGTTTACATGGCTGTGTGGACTGGCATTCGCTTTAAGCACAACTCGGTAGACTCCATCGTCTCCGGATATGACTACCACAAGCATTAATCCGCGTAATGATGACTTTGCGCCATACCACAAGGGAAACCGGCGGTATGGCGCACCTTACCCCCGCAGGCATTGCTATCCCGACTATTACCCGGCGCCTTTGTAACAATTTCGGTGCAGCCCTCGTTGCGAGGCAATTGGAGGACAAAGGATGAAAGTCCTGCTACTCGGCATTGGCAATATACTCTTCGCCGACGAAGGCGTAGGCGTACACTTTGTCAATTATATATCTGAAAATTATCGCTTTACCCACCCGCTCCACTCCCTTGATATTCTCGATGGCGGTACTCTGGCCCAGGGCCTGACTCCCATTATTGCCAAATACGACCATTTGATTGTGTGTGATACGGTCAACGCTCCCGGGGTTTCACCCGGCGAAGTCTATTTTTTTGATTTTGATGCAGCGCCCGCTGAAATTGACTGGCAAGGCAGCGCCCACGAAGTCGAAATGCTGCAAACACTCACCATGATGGAGATGCTGGGCGACCGGCCGAAAACCTTTGTACTGGGTGTCACCCCTACCGTGCTGGAACCCATGCATCTGGGACTTACCGAGGCACTTGGCAGCGCTATTCCGGTAATGGAACAGGCGCTGATTAACCACCTGAAGCAATTGGGTTTCCAGTCTGAACGCATCGCCAATAAACCCATTACCAGTTTTTACCAAGACGGGATCACCCGCGAGGTATCAGTGGATGAAAACCATTAGTTTTGAATTTGTCACATCCCGGGCCGTGCCCTTTTATCATCAAACTCTGGCTGCACTGGTAAACCAAGGCGCGCCCAATGTTGAGCTTAGCGCCCGGATCAAGGAGCCAGAGTCGACTGTCGACAAAGCTGAGGCCGACCACTGGTGCTATCAGTTGTTGGCAAGCGGCCAGCAGTCCCACCTCGAAGCCTTTGCCGACGAACTCGCCACCAAGTTTCCCCTGTCATGCTTTTTGTTGGACGCCAGGGTGAAAGCCTTGACACAAGAAGCAATTGAATCACTATCAGAGCCCGATCCATTGGGAAATGAAGCGCGTTTTGGCACAGCTGACTATGAATACAGTCTGCCGTTTTGTGGCCACTGTTTTCCAAGACTCGGCGACAACCAAAGCCCCGAGTTCGGACTGGTTTCCCTGAGCTGTCCCCATTGTCACGGAGAGCAGCAACTGCCAGCGGCGGCGCCAACGCTGGATGAACTCAAACAGCTTGCAGCCAGCCTGATAGCCGATGGCAGTCTGGCCCTTGACGGCAAAACCTATCAGCTGTCGGGCTATACCGCTGGCAGCAGTGTGTTATTTACCAATCCCAATACCCTGAGCAGCCACCTGGCGGTTTCCGACGCTGACGTTCTGGCACTGTCCAGCATCGAAAAACCCCGCCTACGGCTACTGCCCACCAGTGAGCATCCACGCCTTAAAGCACCAAGTTATAGAGTGCGCTTTGCACAGAGTCGAATCGAACTGGTGCTGTGTGAACTTTTACGGGTAAAAGGCATCGATTGGCTTTATGTAAACAAAGACAATCCCACGGATATCTGCGCCGTCGATGGCCGCTGGCAGGTTATTTGTGAACCAGGGCCAAGAAGTCTCGGTTTATCCGGTATGCCGCTGCAAAATCAAGCCAGTGCAGCTGGCTATCTGGCCCATACCCATAAGGGTACAATTCGCATTACTCCCACGGGTTTTGCCAGTGTGAAGTCGCCGGCTCTGCTCGCCTTACGAGGTCAGCTGCAAGCCACTAACAAGAGCCTCGCCCATCACGCCAGCTTGTATCTGGGGGGAAAAGGTCCGTTGGAGATTGCCACTGTCGACGGTAACGGGAAAGAGGAAATCTTCTTTACCCAAACGCCGTTGCCAGAAAACGGCTATGAGATTTACCGTCTGCTGATGGAAAGCCCTCAGCGACAGGTGCTGGAAAAATTCAAGAGCCTCTATCCTCAGGAGTGCCTCTGTATGCTTGACCTTATCCTGTCGCCCACTGCAGAGCGCGGTAACTTGCAGGGGGTCTGGGCATTGGGTGCCTGCATTCTGGGGCTGGGACTCAATAAAGAAAAACCTTCTGTAGAATACCTTGCCGATGCCCTGGTGGCTGAAGCACAAAAGTTTCGTGGTCAAAGTGCGCCCCGCATCGATTACCCGCTGATCCGGGGTGAGGCCGTGCGTTCCTTCAACTGGTGTAAAACCCTGGGTACCCTGATGAGCTTCCGTCTTGCCGGCGATACGGATGCCCCCAAACTTGCGTTTGCCATGATGGACTCCCTTGCCGACTATCTGGCCAATTGGATTGAACATCTGGACTTGAATGTAGGAGTAAAGCAGGTGTATCTCAGTGGCAGTGAGCTTGCCAATCCTGTGCTCGCCAAACGTGTTTGGTTAAGACTGGGGAAAAACTTTCCCTTGCTTACCGCACCGGAGCTGGACCTGGATGGCAGTCTTTTTGCCCTTGGCAGCCTGTATACTGAAACTCCCAGACGTTTTGGCGCCCTTGGACGGGAAACGCATTCGCTTAAAGACTGACATCGAAAAATAAGGCAATACGGTAACCCATGAGTGTAAAGATAAGCCTTCACATCACCGGCATAGTTCAGGGGGTTGGGTTTCGGCCCCATGTATTTCGCCTCGCCCACGAGCTCGGGCTTGGCGGCAGTATCCGTAACGATGCTGAAGGCGTCTTTATTCGTTTGATGGGTGCCCAGCATAAAGTCGATGACTTCATTGAAAAGCTGCGCAGTGCCCCGCCGCCACTGGCGCGGATAGACGGTTTCACCCTGATAGCCGATGACGGTTCTGATCTTGACGAAACGCGCTTCGTGATTGAAGAAAGCCAGGCCGGCGGCGAGGCTCAGGTTGTGGTATCACCGGATAAAAGCATGTGTCCGGACTGCCTGGCTGATATCCGCAACCCAAGCGACAGGCACTACCGCTACCCCTTTACCAACTGCACCAACTGCGGCCCCCGCTACACCCTGATAAAAGCCTTGCCCTACGACAGAAAACACACCTCGATGGCGCACTTTGCCATGTGCGCTCAGTGTGAAGCCGAGTATAAAAATCCGCTGGACCGACGCTATCACGCCCAGCCGGTGAGTTGTCCAAACTGCGGGCCCAAGCTCAGTCTCACCGGTCCGGACGGCAGCCTTATCAGCAGCGATGCAGAGTTCTGTCTGGATGAGTGTGCGCGACTGTTAAAACAGGGCGCCATATTCGCTATCAAAGGGCTTGGCGGCTTTCATCTGGTGTGTGATGCCACCCATGAGGAGGCCGTAAGCAGCCTGCGAACGCGTAAAGTTCGCCCGGCTAAGCCCCTCGCAGTCATGGTCAAAGATATTGCCATGGCCAGAAGCTTCGCCGATGGCGCACAGGAGGAATGGCAACTGCTCTCTTCCCGGGAGCGCCCCATCGTCATTATGAAAAAAGCGGCTGAGCAGCATCGCGCAGTGCCAAAAGATACCCAGCACCGCGAACTTGCCGCCTCGGTGGCACCCGGCATCGACCGGATTGGACTTTTTTTACCCTACACACCACTGCATGCCTTGCTGCTGGACAGTGTTGACCGCCCGCTGGTCGCCACCAGCGCCAACCGCAGTGGTGAGCCAATCATCATAGCGGCTGTAGATATCCACCAAAAACTCGCAGGCGTGGTGGACTTTATTCTCGACCACGATCGCCCCATCGTATCGGGGTGTGATGACAGCGTGGTCCAATGGTGTGCCGGACAGCTCCAGGTTATCCGTCTCGCCAGAGGCTATGCGCCGCTGGCAATGCTCAGCCCTAAACCCAGCAAGTCCCATCTGATGGCGGTGGGGCCTCAGCAAAAAAATACCCTGGGATTTGGCCTTGGCCATAACCTCTTCTTAAGCCCCCATATCGGCGATCTCTTCAGTATTGAGGCCGAAGATTATTTTATTCGAACACTGGAGAGTTTTAAGCGCCTCTATCAGGTAGAGCCTGGCTGCGTGGTAGCCGACCATCACCCGGATTATGCCCCGAGCCGCTTTGCCCGGCGCTATGCCCAAAGTGGCGATCGCGCCATTGAACTGCTCACTGTGCAGCACCATTTTGCCCACATATTGTCGGTGATGGCGGCCAATTCCCGCAGCGAACCCGTTCTGGGATTCAGTTTTGATGGCACGGGTCTCGGTGACGATATGAGCCTGTGGGGCGGCGAAGTGCTGCTGTGCAGCGCAACCCACTTCGAGCGTCTCGGAGGACTGATGCCCTTTGCCCTGCCCGGCGGGGACAAGGCCAGCAGCGAACCCTGGCGGGTGCTGTTAAGCCTGCTCGCGGGTCATCTTTCGGCCTCACAGCTTCAGGGACTTCCCTGTTTTGCCCATTTAAGTCAGCCCATGCTGAACAACCACCTCAAAGTCATAGGGCGTCCCGGCACCTTGCAAAGCTCATCCATGGGAAGGCTCTTTGATGCGGCCGCCGCCTTGCTGGGTATCTGCCAACGAGTCGAGTTTGAAGGCCAGGCAGGCATGTTACTGGAAGCCTTTGCCGCCCGGGCAACCGGCCCCATCCCCACTCTGGTTCTGGAAGATAAACAGGGCCAGTGGGACGGTGCAGCGCTGCTGGTGTCTATGCTGGAGCAGATGGACACGTTGGATACCTCCCCAGAATGCCTGGCGAACGCTTTTATCAATGCCATCGCCGATGCCATCGCCGAGAAAGCGCGTCATTATCCCAATTTGCCCGTGGCACTGAGCGGCGGCGTGTTCCAAAGCCGCACTCTCGCCAATGCCACTGCCCAGAGGCTTTCACAACAAGGGCTTAAGCTGCTGCCATGGGGGCAGGTCCCGGTAAATGATGGTGGTATCGCCCTCGGCCAACTTTGGTACGCAGTTCACAGTTTTGGTCAATAAGTGCGCCAGATTGTCCCGTCATTCCGAAATGCTGACCCACATCAAACCTTTCGTTAATCAGCTGTATCAGAATTGTGCCAAATAGCTCAAGGAGACTCCCTACATGTGCCAGGACTGTGGCTGCTCATTACCGCGATTCGGGATGCAAGATACCCATCAGCACGCTCATGAACATCATGAGCTCACCACCAATCCCCAACTGAACGACGCCAAAACGCTGTCAGTTATCCATAAGATTCTGGATAAGAATGACGTGGAAGCGGCTCACAACCGCGGTCATTTCGAAGCCCATCAGATAAGCGCCTATAACCTGATGAGCAGTCCCGGCAGCGGTAAAACCACCTTGCTGGAGTGCTTGCATGAATATCTGGGACTGACCTACGGCGTGATTGAGGGCGATCTTGAGACCTCAAAAGATGCCGATCGCCTGCTGGCGAAAGGTATCCAGGCGGTGCAAATTCAAACCGGCAGCGCCTGCCATTTGGACGCCTTTATGGTCCATGGTGCCCTGCACCGTCTTACTCTGGATGAAGGCTCCATCGCCTTTATCGAAAACGTGGGCAATCTGGTGTGCCCGGCTAGCTATGATGTGGGTACCCATCGCAATATCGTGCTCTTATCCGTGCCTGAGGGTGACGACAAAATTGCAAAATACCCGGTGATGTTCCGCCGCGCGGATCTGGTTCTTATTACCAAGTCCGATCTCACGCCCTACTTTGACTTCAGTATTGAGAGCGCCAAAGAGAGCCTCAGAGCGCTCAATCCCCAGTGTGAAGTGATTGAATTGTCTGTCAAGGATGGTCGCGGCATGGACAGGCTCGCAACCTGGTTAAAGCAGGACCACAGCAGCCGCTATCATGCCGACGTTGGGGGAAATTGAGTTATGTGCCTTTCTGTCCCTTCTGAAGTGGTGGCACTGCATGACGATGAGCAGGCCATTACCGTCGATACCCTGGGGGTACGGCGAAAAGTCAGTCGTCATTTACTCAGCGATGAAATCCAAATCGGTGACTATGTGTTGATCCACATCGGCTTTGCGATGAATAAAATTGACAAAGAAGATGCTCTGGAGAGTCTTAAGCTTTATAAGGAAATTGTAGAAAAGCTGGAGGCAGAAAACCATGCCCAATCAAGCCATCAATGAACCTGATTCATCACTAAAACTGAAGTCCCTTTATGAAGGGTTTCGTGATGCAGGGACCATTCGGGCGCTGGCCGCACGGATAAACAGCGCGGCCCAAAATCTCTCTGAGCCGCTGTACATCATGGAGGTGTGCGGTGGCCATACCCACACCATCATGAAATACGGCCTGCTCGGCCTGATACCGGACAATGTGAAATTTATCCATGGTCCCGGCTGCCCTGTTTGTGTGATGCCCAAAGAACGCATCGATCAGGCCATCGCCCTGGCTAAGATGGACGATGTCATACTGCTGACCCTGGGCGACATGATCAGAGTCCCCGGCTCAAAAGGCAGCCTGGCACAGGCCAGAGCCAGTGGCGCTGATGTGCGCCCCCTGTACGATCCCCTGGATGCGCTTGCCATCGCCAGAGACAATCCCGACAAGACAGTGGTGTTTTTCGCCATTGGTTTTGAAACCTCCACTCCCATGACCGCAGTGCTGCTTCAGCAAGCCGAGCACGCCGCCCTGCCCAACCTGCTGTTTCATATCAATCATGTGCTGGTGCCCCCTGCCATCGATGCGGTGATGGCCGAGCCTGCCACCAAGGTGAATGCCTTTATCGGCCCTGCCCATGTGAGCGTGATAAGTGGCGCCAAAATCTATCGCCGGGCGGCAGACGTGCACCATACCCCTGTGGTGGTCAGCGGTTTTGAACCCGTGGATGTGATGGAATCCATTTTGCGATTGGTGGAGCTTAAAAATCTCACCGAATCCGTGGTTGACGTGCAGTACAGCCGCGCGGTGTCTGAGGAAGGTAACCTGACCGCCCAGGCGTTGGTGGACGAGTACTTTGAAGTGCGTGACAGCTTCCGCTGGCGCGGTCTGGGGCCCATTCCCCAGTCAGCCCTGAAACTCAAAGGCAAGTACGCCCACAGGGATGCCGAAATCCATTTTGGCGGGCGTTTACCCGTTCAGGAAATCGACGATCACAAGGCCTGCCAGTGTGGTGACATTCTGCGTGGTCTTGCCAACCCCATGGACTGCAAAGTCTTTGGCCGTGGCTGCACGCCCCAAACGCCCCTTGGCAGTTGCATGGTCAGCTCAGAAGGCGCCTGCAATGCCTATTACCGCTACCATGGAGTCCAGCATGTCGACTAACAGTATTCAGCTTGCCCACGGTGGCGGCGGCCTGGAAATGAATAAACTCATTCGTAACCTGTTTTTCAAGGCCTTTGATAATTGCATCCTGAGAAATGAAGAAGATGCCGCGCTGCTGAACCTGCAGGGCCCCACCGCCTTTACCACAGACTCTTTCACCGTATCACCGCTGTTTTTTGCCGGGGGCGACATAGGCAAGCTGGCCATTGCCGGTACGGTCAATGATTTGGCCATGATGGGCGCCGAGCCCCAGTATTTAAGCCTTGGGGTAATCATTGAAGAAGGCTTCCCCATGGCATCACTCGAAACCATAGTGGCCTCCATGGCCAGCGAGCTGAAAAAGTGCGGTGCTAAAATCGTCTGCGGCGATACCAAGGTGGTTCCCAAAGGCTGTGCCGATGGTCTCTTTTTAAACACCACAGGGGTGGGCCGTATTGTGAAACCGGGCTTGTCAGCCAAACGCCTGATGCCCGGTGATGCGATTCTGGTGTCCGGCGACATAGGACGCCACGGGGCGGCCATCCTGATGGCGCGGGAAGGACTGGAGCTGGAGTCCGGCCTTGTGAGCGACTGTGCCACCCTCTGGGGCGCAGTTGAGCAGCTCTTGGTGCATCCGTTCGATATCCATGCCATGCGCGACGCTACCCGGGGCGGACTTTCCGCCGTACTGAATGAGTGGGCCGCTGCCTCTGATGTGATGATTGAAGTCGACGAGGCTGCCGTTCCTGTGAGCGATGAAGTAAAAGGCCTGTGTGAACTCTACGGCTTTGAGGCCACAGATCTCGCCAATGAAGGCACCTTCGTCATGGCGCTGCCTGCCGCGCAGGCTGACGGTGCACTGGAGGTCCTCAAGCGCTTTGGCCATTGCGAGAATGCGGTCATCATAGGCCGCGTCGGTGAAAGCCCGGCCGGGCGAGTGATACTGCACACCCCATGGGGCAGTAACAGGTACCTCGACCTGCCCGCCGGTGAATTACTGCCAAGGATTTGCTGATGCATGAATTTTCCATCGTCCAGGCGCTGCTCGACAGCTGCGAGCAACATGCCCGCAGCGTCGGGGCAACTGGGATAAGTCGGGTCAGTATTCGCATTGGCGCCCTGAGTGGTGTCGAGCCCGCCCTGCTTGCCACGGCTTTTGATACCTTTAAGCTGGATGGTCGCTGCGCCAACGCCAGTCTGGACATGGAAATAGAACCCCTGAGGCTCGATTGCAATGAATGCGGTTACCAGGGCGAGGCAGATGGCCACAGGGTGTTGTGTCCAAAGTGTCAGAGTCCCTTCACCCGGGTAATCGGTGGTGAAGATATGTTGCTTTTACAGCTTGAACTCACTGGAACCGACCGGACAGAAGCTTACTGACATTCACGTGTGAATGGGTCTGCTGCGTGGGGCGACAGTCGCCCCTTTATCGGCGCACCTCGGTTGTTCCGCCTCCACACTAAAGCCATCGCACCACAATAATTCAATATATTTCGCTTTCTTACGAAGCTTTACCAGTTCGTTACTCTACCATCCCGCAAAAATCAGAAGCAATTCAGGTCATCCTTTCGTATAGTAACCTCAATCAAGACGTCAATCGGGTAACTCAGGGTGCAACTGGTCTGGCAGGTTCCCAAACGCGCAGCGCTGCTGTTTCATCTCGTGGCCATGGCAACCCTGGTGCTTTACTGCGCCTATCGTGTGTCCCTCGGACACTGGCCCATGGTGTTTATTTACGGCCTGTCACTCATCCCACTCACCCTGTCATTTGTAAAAGAACTCCGTGGTCAGGCAAGCCCGGTGAACCGTATGGTAACCCTGCTGTTGGTGTCCATTGGTATCGCAGCCACCTGCCTTGAAATTGGCTACGCCGGGATGATTTTTATCTTTCCCGCCATCTTCATTTATTTTTTTCTGTTTAATATCCGGGCAGCGCTGATGCTCTCGAGTGCATTTACCGCGCTGTGCCTCATCTGCGGCGCGCAGGTCGAGGCTAACGATGTGATAGCCCGCTTCGCCGTCGCCTCGGTCAATTGCATCATTTTTGGCGCAGTTTTCGCTTTCATCCTTGCGAAACAGCACGACTCTTTGGTGCAAATCGCCCAGCGCGATCCTCTTACGGGTTTGTTTAATCGAAGCAAACTGGAGTTGGATCTGGCTGCGCTCGCCCCGGCAACTCAGGCCATACTCATGCTGCTGGATGTAGACCATTTTAAAAGGATCAACGATGTACATGGTCATCAGATGGGTGATAAGGTGCTGACATCGTTGGGAAAGCTATTGGATGCCCTGCTGCCGGATGTGGCGACCGCCTACCGCTTTGGTGGTGAAGAGTTTCTGGTGCTGTTTAACCTGACAGAACCCTCTGCATTCAATGAGACTGCGCTCAATCTTGCCAAGACAACCGCCGGGCGGTTTCAGGCGGCATTGCGCTGTGTCGATGTGGTGCCCGGCAGCACCATTACCTGTTCCATCGGTATCGCCCAGCGGATCGCGGGCGAACATATTCCGCCCTGGTTTGACCGGGCAGATGCTGCCCTGTATCGCGCCAAGCGTTCAGGACGAGATCAGGTGTGTGTATTCGAAGAGACTTTTGACGCCGAAGACATCCCCATAAAAGACACAGTAACCGACTCAGATACGGCGATAGATGCCTTGGATACCGGGCTGGGTAACAAATAGTTGAGCATGCCATTGTATAGGACAAGCTTTATTCCTGGCGCGATCCAAGCCTTCCAAAAAGTCCACTAGGGACGTGTTGCTCCAATGACATCTTTCGCTTCCTCATCGGTCGCTTGCTCAGTACGCCACGTAACCCAGAGAACCTCACTTGCCATCTCTTTGTTGCCAAGCCAGCTCAGCCAATCCTTTTGATGATCGGCAAGGCGATCTCCGGGTCCTTTAACTTCGACAAAGGCAAGTTGTCCATCCCGAATCAATACCAAATCAGGAAAACCACTGCGTCTGGCACGCAGGTCCTGCAATAACCTCTCTACCAAGGACGCCACAAAGGGGCCTGTGAGATACGGCAGCAAAGAGGTTAACAGGGTTTCGCTCCACAACGTCCAATTCACCCAGTCATTGGCAATGCCGTGCTTACGGTGAAAATGACGGCTAAGCATGGAAAGATCACCCTGATTAAGCGCAAACAAGCGCTCATCCAGCATGGCCTGGCGCCGCTGACTGAACTCCGGCTGATACATGTCCGATGGCGCGGTCTGAAAGGGATGATCAAACGCCCCTTTTACCGGCGCAAACAGGATATCCCACAACGCCAAACCGAAAAGGCCACAGCTGAACGCGTTTTCGAGGTGCCAACCCGCTATGCCCTGAGCATCAAAGTGTTTGAGAGCGGCATACTCAACCCCAGGCTTAGCGGCCAATTCCAGTTTTTGTTCAGACAGGCTCAAGGGGGCAAGATTATGCCAACGTAACCCCGCTTTTTTGGCGAGTCTTGGCAACATGCGCAGGCTGGCGTGGTACTCCTCGTCGGCCAGAGGCGATTCAAAGAGTGCCTTCGCCCCATGAAAGGCCTCCTGGTAACGGCCGAGGGCCTCCAGACAGCGCACCCGCCGCTCACGGGCGGGGACAAGCTCAAGGCCTTGATACAGGAACAGCGCCTGCTCGGTTAAGTCCCTGCGTTCATACTCTCTGGCGATACGGCTGAGCAGATGACCCAGTTTGCGCCCTTGCCTGCCGGTATCACACAAAAATTGAGGCTTGGGTTCAGCTGAAAATTCCAGGCTCACACATGAAGACAGCTGGCTTTTGAGCACCTCAACCAGGTCTTCCAGTGTGGCCAAAGGCAGCTGTCTTGTGTCTTCCAACGCTTGGGCTACATCGGCACACAACAAGGCGAGCTCGACTTCATGGCGGGTATCAAATCGTCGGTTGGCTTCATCCAGCCGATAGTCCTCGTAGCGGCGATAACCGAGCTCAGTAACAACAAACTCGTCCGATTGCTGCCAGGCGTTACCAAAATACAACAGCCTTAAGGTGTCGTAGGCAGCTGTAGCATCGAGCCGGAGTACATCATCTCTGAACTGCCTCGCTATGCCTGTCCAAAGTGTGGTGCCATCTGCCAGTAACGTGGTGTCAGCATGGGCAATGAGTTGCTGTTTGGTTGCGGTTTTGAGCGGCGGTGAATCATGAGGGTGCTTAGCGCTCGCCCTGGTATCCACATCCTCTTCTATACCGACAGGTTGCAGCTTTGAAATAGCCGCTGCAAGCTCATTACGGGTAATAAGGGATGATAGTATGCCCGGCTCGGGTGACTCGCCAAGGGTGATAAACCCCTGCTGCTCAAGCTCAGCACAGGCCTGGGCCAATTCTGGGATGTCTGGGTAACTCAGCTTGCTGATACGAAAATAACCGCCGCGACGGCTCAGTAACCGCACCAGCAGCCTCAGAGCGCCTGAAGGCAGCGTATTTGGACAATCTTGAAGCTTGAGTTCATTCTCAGACAACAGATCCCGATAGCGACCAAGACCATTCAGCAAAACGCTGAAGTGTCTGAGGTAATAATCGGGATCGTCGAGGGTGTTAGCCAACTTCAGTTGCGGTAGATGGTTTGGATAAGGTGGAAACCAAAGCGGGTTTTTACCGGGCCATGGACTTCCAGTATCGGCTTTTTGAATACCACATCGTCAAAGGCTTTAACCATCTGCCCCGGGCCAAACTCGCCCAGGTCACCACTGCGACGCTTGGATGGGCAAAGGGAATACTGCTTGGCCAGTTTGCCAAAGTCCTCTCCCTTGTCGATACGGGCTTTAAGCTTTTCGGCTTCTTCTCGGGTTTTAACCAAAATATGTCTGGCACAGGCTCTGGCCATGGGATTCTCCTCAATCTTGCAATGTGTCTATTCTACCCCAAAGCTCATCCCAAGGCAGCGCTTGCATGGCTCAGAGCGCTTTCATACACTGCGGGTTCAAAAAAGGAGATGTCTTATGTGGTTTCAAAAAAGCTTCAGCCTTGGCCCCAAGAGCCGCGGATTTCATTTGGTCACAGAAGAAATAACCGCCCAGCTGCCAGAGCTTGCCGATGTCAGTGTGGGATTACTGCATCTGCAGCTGTTGCATACCTCTGCATCACTGAGCCTCAATGAAAATGCCGACCCCACGGTAAGACAGGACTTTGAAAGCTTCTTCAATCGGACAGTAAGGGAGAATGAGCCCTGGTATCGCCACGACTATGAAGGGCCTGACGATATGCCGGCGCACATTAAATCCAGTTTGCTGGGAACCAGTCTGATGCTGCCTATCAGCAAAGGACGACTGGCCCTCGGCACCTGGCAGGGCATCTACCTTGGCGAGCACCGTAACTGTGGCGGTGAGCGGCGCATTATGGCCACCCTGCAGGGGGAATAGCAGCGCAGCGAGAATAGCAGCGAAGCGAGAATAACGGCGCGGGGGAATAACAACGCAACCAACACAGGCGTCAGTAACATCTGCGTAGGCATTCTGCCCTCCTTGGTGTCACGGTGGACACAGGCAGAATGCGCATACGCCGCTCAGTGCCGTTTATTCGGCGATGCGTTCCAATTTGGCCAGATAGAAACCATCGAATCCTGACGTGGCCGGGGTAATATTCTCATCTTCCAGCAAGCGGAAGTTGGGGTTGGCCGCCAAAAATGCATCAACCTGACCGCGGTTTTCACAGGGCATTATCGAGCAGGTTGCATACACCAAAATGCCTCCCACCTTCACCATGCGGCTGTAACTGCCAAGAATATGGGCCTGCAGCTCCATCAGCACCGGCAAACGCTCTTCGGTATCACGCCACTTGGCATCGGGATTACGCTTGAGCACCCCAAGACCGGAGCAGGGCACGTCCAGCAGCAGTCTGTCAGCAGACAGCTTCAAACGTTTGATGGTTTTGCTGCCTGCAATCAGACGGGTCTCGACATTGTGCGCGCCTGCGCGGCGGGCCCGCTCTTTGAGGTTATCCAGCTTCCACTGCTCAACGTCCATGGCAAGCAGCCTGCCCTTACCTGTCATGGCAGCGGCCAGATGCAGTGTTTTACCACCGGCGCCGGCACAGGCATCAATCACCCGCATCCCGGGTTTCACATCCAGCGCTGCGGCAACCAGCTGTGATCCTGCATCCTGCTGCTCAAACCAGCCATCGGCAAAGGCCTTGGTACGAAAGAGCGCGGCGTTGGACGTCACCTCCAGTGCAGACTCTACACCGTCAACGGGGACCGTCTGCACCCCTTCGGCGGCCAGGCGCGTTGCCAGTTCATCGCGCGTACACTTAAGGCCATTGGTGCGCAAGTAGCGCTTGGGGGCCAAAGAAAGAGCTGCTCGCTCTGCCGCCCAGGTATCACCCAGCTCTGCCTGTCCGAGTTTATCCAGCCAGTCGGGGCAACCGTCCCACAACAGTGGCTCTGCCTTGGCCCGCTCGAGGCGCTCAGCAAAGACCGCCTCTTCAATATCCAGGGTGTATCTGAGACGCGGAATGGGCAAACCATGGAATCTGTGCCAGGCATTCAGTACCCGGCTCCCTTCGCGCTCGATGCGCTCCGGGGTGGTGTCAGCAAGGAAACAGAAAAGATTCAAACGCCGGATAAGCTCACCGGTCACCGTCGCGATTCTGGCCTGCTCTTCACTTTCGAGTTTCAGACCCGAAAAATGACGTGAGTAGGCCCTGTCCAGGGGCGAGCCTTCCATAAGAACCTGATTGAGGATCCCAAGAACCAATTCGGCAGAAGACGGTGACAAAGGCGATGCGAGCATGGTGGCTATCCGGCATTGAAAAAACTGCGGGATCATAGGAGGTATTGCGCCCCTTCGCAAGGAAGAACGCCGGGCAATGGTGGAATAAGATAGCCGATTGTCAGGATGGCTGTCTTATCGATAGCCTATTGGGGATGTCTGTTGTTCATCCAGGGGATCTATTCAGGCGGTTTAAGCACCCGTGCGATAAAGCATGGCGTTAATTGTCTATCGGCCCAGAATCACGCCTCATCGCTATTTTCAGAGAACCCCCTGTGTATTCAGCCAATAAAAAAGCGCCCTGACGGCGCCTTTTATCAGACATTATTGTCGCTGTCGCCATTCATGTCTGGCGACAGGTGCTGGTATTCAAGCCTTGGCGGCTACAGGCTTACAGCCTTTCAGGCCATAAAAGAGGATGTAGCCATAGCAGAGCACCGGCAGAATGAATGAGGCAGACAAGCCGACAGAATCAGCCAGAAGCCCCTGCAACAGCGGCACCAGGGCGCCGCCCACAATCGCCAGACACAGAATACCCGAGCCCTGGGCTGTCGCCGGGCCCAGGTTTTTCAGCGCCAGACTGAAGATGGTCGGAAACATAATGGAGTTGAACAGCCCCACCGCCAGAATCGCCCACATGGCCAGGGCGCCGCTGCTGTTCATGGCAACCAGTACCAGCAGGGCCGCCATGGTGGCATTGAAGCCCAGCACCTTGCCGGCATCCACTTTTTGCATCACGGCCGCACCGATAAAACGCCCCACCATGGCACCGCCCCAGTAAAAGGCGATGTAATGGGCTGCATCGGCCTCGGCCATGCCCGCCACATGGGATTCACCCAAAAAGTTCACCAAAAAGCTGCCAATGGCCACTTCACCGCCCACATAAACGAATATGCCTATGGCGCCGAGCACCAGATGGCGATGGGCAAGCGCGCTCTGGCCAGTCGCGGCCACCTCATCTTCCTGGTCATGGATATGGGGCAATTTCAGCAGTGCAAACACCACCGCCAGCACAATCAACATGCCACACAGCAGCAGATAGGGCAGCTTGACCGCATCGGCTTCGGCCTCGGCAGAGGCGCCAACGGCCACCGACAGGATAAGCACAGAGCCAAAGGCCGGGGCTATGGTGGTACCCAGGGAGTTAAACGCCTGGGTCAGGGTCAGACGGCTTGAGGCTGTTTGCACCGGTCCCAGCGCCGTCACATAGGGATTGGCCGCCACCTGCAGCACGGTAATGCCGCTGGCAAGCACAAAGAGTGCCCCCAAAAACACGCCGTACGTGGCCGATACCGCCGCCGGATAAAAGAGACCACAGCCCAGCGCCGCAGTTAACAAGCCAACCACTATGCCCTTTTGGTAGCCGAGGCGTTTTACCAGGACACCGGCCGGTACCGACACCAGAAAATAGGCACCAAAGAAACAAAACTGAATTAACATCGCCTGGGCATAGTTCAGGCTGAAGACGGCTTTCAGATGCGGAATAAGGATGTCGTTAAGACAGGTAATAAAACCCCACATAAAAAACAATGTGGTGAGTGAGGTCAGCGCAAAGCCGTAACGTCCCCCCTCGGATGCGCCTTCATGCCGGGCAGTGACAGGTACGCCGGAAGCCATAGTTTTCTCCTTGATTATTATCGTTATTTCAATATTTTATGGTCGAGGTCTACAGCTAAGCTTACCCCATGTATTTCACGTCGGGCCCATATGCAAGGCGCTGCTGGCTTTTCCCCCTGGTATGGGCGGGCGGCACTTGCTTAACGCCGGCAATGGTGACCTGGGCAATGGTGACCCAGATTATCAGCTTTGGTGCGCCCAACTGTACTCTAATCGGTTGCACACAAAGCTAAACCAAACTTCCACAAATGACACCGAACCCAATGTCTTACAGGCCAATCCCACTCTCTCGGATTTAGTTGCCCAGTAACAGAGCCCCGTGGGGTGCAAGGCGAACAGTGCCAGCGCCGTCCAGACTACCACCTTCAAGCCCATGGCCTTCAAGGAGCTTCCATGGCTCACTGCCAGGAACAGTCATCGTTTGCGGCTTATCAGATAAATTGAACACACAAAGCACTTTTTTATCAGAGCTCACACGTTCAAACGCCAGAACGGGCTCTTTGCTATCAATAAATTTAATTTCACCAGTTACCAAAGCCGGCTGAGTGCGGCGCCATGCCATAAAGCGGCTGAACTGATTGAGCACCGAGTCCGGGTTCGCACTCTGGGCGGCAACGTTCAGTGCACGATGTTCTTCTGGCAGCGGTAACCAGGGCATGGCACCAGAGGCTGTCGCACCGAATCCCATGTATTCGCCTTCGGCTTGCCAGGGCATGGGGGTACGACAGCCATCGCGGCCTTTAAAGTTAGGCCAGAATGCGATACCAAAGGGGTCCTGCAGCGCATCAAAGGGGATGTCGGCTTCGGTAAGCCCCAACTCTTCGCCCTGATACACGCACAGGCTGCCCCGCAGGCATCCCAGCATGGCCGACAGCATCTTGGCCATTTGAGGTGTGCCCTTACCCTGCCCCCATCGACTGATGACCCGCTCCACATCGTGGTTGCCTATGGCCCAGCACGGCCAGCCGTCACCGATGGCACCTTCGAGTGCTTCAACTGTGCTGCGGATATACCCAGCGCTGTAGTCCTTGGTTAAAAGCTCAAAGCTGTAGGCCATGTGCAGGCGGTTATCGCCCCGGGTGTATTCGGCCATGGTGGCAAGGGAGTCTTCGCTTGAGACTTCACCGAGGGTCACGGCACCCGGGTAGCGATCAATCAGCGCTCTTAAATCTTCGATAAAACCAAGGGTTTCGGGACGTTCGTTGTTGTACCAGTGATACTGATAGGCGTAGGGGTTGTCTTCAGAAAAACCTCGGCCCTGGCGCTTATCGGCCGGTTTCGCCGGGTTGTCACGAAGCGCCTTATCGTGGAAACAAAAAGTAATGGCATCGAGCCGGAAACCATCCACGCCCTTTTTGAGCCAGAACTCTACGTTATTGAGCACCGCCTGACGAACGGCTTCACAGTGAAAGTTAAGATCCGGCTGGCTCTTCAAAAAATTGTGCAGGTAATACTGCTGGCGTCTTGGCTCCCATTCCCAGGCGCAGCCACCGAATATCGCCAGCCAATTGTTGGGAGGGGTACCGTCTTCTCGGGGATCGGCCCACACATACCAGTCGGCCTTTGGATTGTCGCGGCTCTGGCGGCTCTCGGCAAACCAGGCATGTTCGTCGGAAGTGTGGCTGAGTACCTGATCGATAACCACCTTCAACCCCAGAGAATGGGCCTTGGCAATAAGCTCATCAAAGTCGTCCATGGTGCCAAACATGGGGTCCACATCAAGATAGTCACTGATATCGTAACCAAAGTCCTTCATGGGAGAGCGGAAGAAGGGCGAGATCCAAATCGCATCCACATTGAGGCTGGCAATATAGTCCAGACGCTCGATGATCCCTTGCAGATCGCCAATACCATCGCCGTTACTGTCCTTAAGACTGCGCGGGTAAATCTGATAGATGGCAGCGCCGCGCCACCAGGGATGAATGCTCATTGTTGTCCCTCAATTCAGGTCATTTAGGCCGTGTTTTCCGGCTTTGTAACGCCCCTGGCTGTTGGCGTTTTGTTGCCAATGCGTAAGTACAGCCAAGATGCTGGATGTTGCATGGAGGATACGTGACAAGCAAAAGGGCCTTCAATAGAGCTGCATACGTATGCACAAAATGAAGCACCACCTGTTGCGTGAGCCTTATCCATATACTTATATTTTTTCATACACTTAAGCATCAAAAACTGACTGACAATTGCCGTACTGCTTCCCTCATCCGGGGTCATTTTCGCCTCTGACACGGCTTTGAATACGTATGCACTCGGTTGAGCAGGAAGAAAGGGCGGGAGTAGTATCGTCACCGTTGTGCAACATGTTGGTCATAAAAGCAGCCTTATGCAGTAATTTAAGTGCATGAATGCCCAATAACATTAATAAGCAATGACTGTTGTCCCAACATCCAAGCAAGCTCGCGGGCACGACATGGGCCGCGACCAAAGGGGAAAGATGAATGATGCAATTTAAACCAAACCTGCTGACCGTGGCGTTGCTCGCTGCCGGTTTCAGTATGCAGGTACTGGCAGCCGAACCTTCTGAAGAAAAAGATGTAAACAAAGAAGACGCTGCCAATATCGAAGTGATCACCGTAAAGGGCTTTCGCACCAGCGTGATCAAGTCGCTCAACGAAAAACGTTTTGGCGATACAGTCTCTGAATCCATCTCTGCCGACGATTTGGGCGCCCTGCCCGATCAGTCCATCGCCGACGCCCTCACCCGCTTGCCCGGCATCACTGCCGTGCGTACCGGCGGCCAGGCCAGCGGCCTGAACATTCGTGGTTTGGATGGTGACTTTGTGTTTGCCACCCTGAATGGCCGCGAGCAGGTCACCACCGGCAGCAAGCGTGCTATCGAATTTGACCAGTATCCTTCTGAGCTCATCAGCCAGGCCGCTGTTTACAAGTCACCCAAGGCATCCCTGATTGAAGGTGGCGTGGCCGGTACCGTTGAGCTGAAAACAGCCGATCCACTGCGCGCTGCAAAAGAGCAAAACTTTACCTTTAATGCCCGCGGTGCCTTTAACGATCGCGCCGATGAAGTTGCCGATGCCAACGAGTACGGCAATCGCTTAAGCTTCTCTTATCAGGGCAAGTTCCTGGAAGAAACCCTGGGTGTTGCCCTGGGTTACGCGCACCTGTACCAGCCTTTTGTTGCCAGCCAGTTTATCGGTTTGCGCTTCAACGATGCCAAGAAAGATGTCAACGGTGATGGCGTGGTTGAGTCCATCAGCGAAGGCTTTGAAATGCAGCAAAAAGGTGGCGAAGACACCCGCGACGGTTACATGGCTGCCATTCACTGGCGCCCCAATGATAACTGGTCTTTCAAAGGTGATTTGTTCCACTCACAGTTCGATTCAGAAAACTTTGCCCGCGGTTTCCGGGTGAAGTCACTGCAAAACGGCACCATCACCAACGCCAACATTAAAAATGGCTCCATGATTGGCGGCACCGTGAGCACCGATGGCACAGATAACTTTGCCCTGTTTGTGGTGAACGATAACGACTCCAAGTATTCAGAGCTGACCTCTGGCTCTTTCAACGTAGAGTGGAACAACGGCGATGCCCTGACCGTTTCAGCCGATATCAGTTACTCCAAGGCCGATGGCGAGTTTGTGAACGGTGGTACCCGTGCCGTTGTGTATCAGGATATCGACAATGAAATCCGCGCCGCCGAGTCCATCAGCTATCAGCTGAACGATCTGAACCCAGCCTCCATCTCGGTCACCAACGACTACACCGACCTGAGTACCCTGGGCCTGAAAGAAGTGGGCATGTGGCCCTACAACCAGCAAAACGATCTGATTGCGTACAAGCTGGACTTCAACTATCAGCTGGATACCGCTTTTGTCTCTTCAGTTGAGTTTGGTGTGCGTTACTCTGAGCGCGAATTCAACGCCCAACGTTCACAGGCAGGTTACGGTTTCGAGTTTGGCCACAATCCGGCCAACCAACCCGTACTGCGTCTGACCGACGACATGACCAGCGTGGTTAACTTTGGCGGTGAACTCGCCGGTTACCCAAGCTTCCTTGCCATCGACTTCGACAAGGCCGTTGATCTGGTGAATGCACAGCTTGCTGCCACAGGTCAGGATCCTTTTGCCCCTACCGCCAACTGGTCCAATAACTGGACCATGATCCAAAGCGGTGCGGTAAACGAAGATGTACTCGCCGGTTATGTGCAGGCCAATCTGGAGTTTGATCTGGCCGACGTGAAAGTGACTGGTAATCTGGGCCTTCGCGTAGTGCATACCGATCAGTCCAGTACCGGTCTGCAGCAGGTGGGCTTTGGTCTGGGTGAAGCCATCACCGACGAAAAAGGCGTGGTGAGCACAGATTATATCCGCAACGAAGTGGGTAAGACTTACACCGACTACCTGCCCTCATTGAACCTGAACTTCCACCTGACCGATAACGATCAGCTGCGTTTTGCCGCCGCCTCCGTGATGGCACGCCCGCCTATCGATAAGCTGAAGTCAGGCATGGGCAGCTGGTATGACGATGCCGCCACTCCCGGCTACAAGAAGTACAACGCATGGGGCAACACCAGCCCACTGCTGGATCCCTTCTACGCCGATCAGTTTGACCTGTCTTACGAGCACTACTTTGAAGACAGCGAAGGCGCCGTGGTCGTAGCCCTGTTCTACAAAGACATCAAGTCTTTCATTAACAACTTCACCATACAGCCATTCGATTTCGAAGCAGCCGGTTTCCTGGTGCCCGATACCATTATCGACAATGGTGTTGAGTTCCCGGTGGTGAAAGACGAAGGCCAATACCAAACCGCCATCAACAACGACAAGGGTGGCTACATCCGCGGCGTTGAGCTGGCTTACACCCAGGTATTTGACTTCCTGCCCGATCCTTTGAGTGGTCTGGGCTTCACCGGCAGCTACTCTTACTCTGACAGTGAAGTGCAGTTCACCACCGATTTGAGCGGCTCATCTCTGGATATTCCGCTGCCAGGTTTGTCTGAGCACGTGGTTAACACCACACTCTTCTACACCCTGGACGGTTTCGATACCCGTTTGAGCATGCGTTATCGCAGTGGTTATGTGTCTGAGCAGGTTGCGGTTGAAACCCAGCTGGCCTTCTTCGATGCCGAAACCATCTTCGACTATCAGGCGTCTTACGCTCTGGATAACGGCCTTAAGTTCCTGTTCCAGATCAATAACCTGACCGACGAGCCCAACAAGACTTACTTCGGTGAGGAGTATCAGACAGGGACCATCCAGTCCTTTGGTCGCCAGTACTTCCTGGGTATGAGCTACTCAATGTAAGCAGCTTTTTGAAAGCGGCACCCTGAAAAGACCTGCCCCAGGGCAGGTCTTTTTATTTGTTTTCCGGTCAACAGGAGGTTGCAATGGAGCAACTCACATTAAGCGCGCAGGGCGCTGCCATCCACAGTCGCGTCGCCCGGCGCCTGTGCCTGACGGTGTTTATCGGCTTAAGTGCGGCCACATCCACTGCCGCCCTCTGTGTGCCCATGCAGGGGCACGAAAACGCCTTAAACAGCAATACACTCAATCCCCTCAGCCTCAGTCAGGCGCCGCATTCCGGCCATGGGGTTACGTCAAGCTCAGTGAAAGTCGAGCAAGTGAAGGTCGAGCCCCTGAACTGGTGGGTTGGGATGGAAAACCCTCAGCTTGAATTGATGATCACAGGTGAAGGAGTCGCACACAGTACCCTGAGGCTTGAAAATGCCCTTGGCGCAAAACTGCTGGAGATCATTCCCGGCGACAGCCCCAACTACCTGTTTGTGAAGCTCGACCTCTCGACCGCCAGTACCGGCATCCTCACTCTGGTGCTAAGCCGCCCCGCAAGCACAATCAATCCGGCAACTGACCTGACAATCCCATACGAGCTTAAAGCAAGAGCCCCCGGTAGCAAGGAACGTCAGGGGTACGGCAACAGGGACGTGATGTATCTCATCACCCCCGACCGTTTTGCCAATGGCGATAAAGCGAATGACAATCTGCCCGGTTTTGACGACAAGCCCAGTAACCCGGTCTACAGCGAACCTGGCAACAGTCGCGACAACGCCCGCCACGGTGGCGATCTGGCCGGTATTGAGCACAGGCTCGATTATCTTAACGACCTTGGAGTGACCCAGCTTTGGCTAAATCCACTGCTGGAAAATCGTCAGCCGGCCTATTCCTATCATGGCTACGCCATCACAGATTTTTATCAAATCGATGCCCGCTTCGGCAGCAATGCGCAATATCAGGCATTGGTCAGAAAAGCAGCCGATAGAGGCCTTGGCGTCATCATGGATGTAGTACTCAATCACATGGGTTCGGGACATCCCTGGATGCAGGATCTGCCGTTTAATGACTGGGTCAATCCCCGGTCAATGCACACCAGCCACAGACGCACGGCGGTTCAGGACCCTTACGCCGCGCCCAAAGATGCGGCCGCCTTTACCGACGGCTGGTTTGTGGACAGCATGCCGGACCTCAATCAGCGTAATCCCCACCTTGCCACTTACCTGATTCAAAATAACCTTTGGTGGATTGAATACGCGGGGCTGTCGGGTCTGAGAATCGACACCTGGTCTTACTCAGATAAGCACTTCCTCAAGGCGTTTTCCGAGGCCATCATGGCGGAATATCCCCATTTCAACATGGTGGGGGAAGAATGGAGCGGCAATCCTGCGGTAGTGTCGTATTGGCAGCGGGCAAAGCAAAATCCCGATGGATATCAAACGTCTCTGCCGGGACTGATGGACTTTCCCCTCTATGAAGTCTTATTGCAGGCAGTCAATGAGGAAGAGCGCTGGGGCACAGGCCTTATCCGCCTCTATGAGGCCCTTGCCAACGATATGCTCTATCCCCATGCCCAAAATCTGGTGCTGTTTGAAGGCAACCACGACACCAACCGCCTCTACAGCCTGCTTGGGCGCGATATGAACAAGTTCAAGCTCGCGCTTGCCTACGTGCTCTTGTCAAACCGGGTGCCGCAGATTTTCTATGGCACTGAATTTGCCATGCAAAGTCCTGTTGAGGGGCGCAACGACGGCGCCGTGCGGGCGGATATGCCCGGCTTCGGCAAGGCCGGATTCAGTAAGTCAGACATAGATGCCATGGCGGGCGACTCAAAAACGGCCTTTGAGTTTATCCGTGCATTGCTGCATTTTCGTAAAACCAGTGATGCGGTGCACAGGGGCAAACTGGTTCATTTTGTGCCACAAAGTGGCCTTTATGTGCAGCTGAGACAAGCACCAGATGATAACCCTGACGCCAAAAATCTGATGGTTATCTTTAATAAAAACAAAGATTCTGTGAGTCTGGATATGGGGCACTTCACCGATTTCCTGCCCCTGAACACGGACGTAAAGAGTGTGCTCGATAACAGGCATTTTTCATTACCGGCCACACTCACTGTGTCATCCCCCGTTACCCTGCTGGAGTTTTAATCCCCATGGCATTTGTTTCTTCTCGCCGCATTTCCCTGCTGGCCCTGACCAGCCTGACAGCCCTGCTCGGCTGCAACGTGCCACACAATAGCAACACGGATATGTCAACAACCCAGATAACATCCGCTGACGCGGTAACGATGAAACAGCAGGCGTCCACACCCTCGCCTCTGGTGTATCAGCTCTTGCCCCGGGTCTTTGGCAATCAAAACCTCACCAACACCCCCTGGGGCAGCATAGAGGAAAATGGCAGCGGTAAATTTGCCGATATCGATGAGGTGGTGCTGGCTGACCTTAAACACCTGGGGGTAAGTCATGTGTGGTACACGGGTGTCTTGCATCATGCCTCCGTGACTGACTACAGTACCTATGGCATTCCCCGGGATGATGCCGATGTGGTCAAGGGGCTGGCGGGCTCCCCCTACGCCATCCGAGATTATTACAATGTGAATCCCGACCTGGCACTCAACCCCGAAAAACGACTGGAGGAATTTAAACAGCTGATAGCACGCACCCACAAGGCGGGGCTTAAGGTCATAATCGACATAGTGCCCAACCATGTGGCGCGTCATTACCAATCCCTGTCGGCGCCTGCGGGCATTCAAAATCTGGGTGCCGGGGACGACACCCAAAAGGCCTACGCCAAAAGCAATCACTTCTACTATGTGCCGGGGGCCGACTTTAAGGTGCCCGACGAGACAAACCGACCTCCTTCGGCAAGTCTTGATAAGGTGAATGCCGCACAGGATGGCCATTTTCAGGAGTCTCCCGCCAAATGGACCGGCAATGGTGCCACCAGCCCCAAACCCGATGCGTCTGACTGGTATGAAACGGTTAAGCTCAATTACGGGGTGACACCGGATGGCAAACATGAGTTCCCTGAGGTGCCTGCGGCGCTGGCCTTTGCCCCTATAGAGCATCATCAGGCCTTTTGGTCCACGCAGCACAACCTGCCCGATACCTGGTACAAAATTCGGGAAATCAGCCGATTTTGGTTGAGCCTGGGCGTCGATGGATTCCGCTTTGATATGGCGGAAATGGTGCCTTTGTCCTTCTGGAGTTTTCTTGCCAGCGATATCAAGGTCGTTAATCCTGACGCGCTGCTCATTGCCGAGGTGTACGAGCCCGGCCGTTACCGGGACTTTATCGGCCTGGGAAAACTGGACTTGCTCTACGACAAAGTTGGCCTGTACGACAGTCTCAAGGCCGTCAGCCAGCAAGGCATAGCCAATCCAGATGCCGTGGATACGGCCCAAATCGGTGAGCGATTAACCGAAATCCGCGATATCGCGCCCCATATGCTGCACTTTTTGGAAAACCACGACGAACAGCGTATCGCCAGCCCGGAGTTTTTGGGCAGGGCTGAGCGGGCCTTGCCGTCACTGGCGGTCTCCCTGTATGCCACCGAAGGGCCTTTTCTGCTCTATTTCGGCCAAAGCCTGGGTGAGGACGGCAGCGAAACCGGCGGTTTTGGCAAACCCAGCCGCACCAGCATATTCGATTACGTCAGTGCACCGGCCATGGCCCGTTATCTGAAAAGGCCAGACACGAAAGAGGGCAGCGAGGAAGCTGCCGGAGCGGCGCAGCAGGATGCACAACTGGGTGTTGCCAGTTTGCCCAACGAGCGCGAACTCAGGCAGGCCTACAGTGCCATGCTGGCTCTGGCCGGC
The DNA here is from genome assembly GCF_000015245.1 of Shewanella amazonensis SB2B. Taxonomy (NCBI): domain Bacteria; kingdom Pseudomonadati; phylum Pseudomonadota; class Gammaproteobacteria; order Alteromonadales; family Shewanellaceae; genus Shewanella; species Shewanella amazonensis. The sequence continues at coordinate 2,026,499 of NC_008700.1, read as the reverse complement.
ACCATCAAGTCGGCCGGTGAGCTTAAGATTTTGCCATCCACAGGGCCCGTATTCACGTTTCGCCGGGGGCAGTATCTGGTCACGGCAAACTTCGCCGATATAGCGGTAGCCCTTGAGGCAGTGAACGGGAAAGCGCTGGAGCCAATCCTCAGTATTCCGGCAAATCAGCACACCGAGCTTGCCCCCTGGGGAGTGCGCGTCAGTCTGGTGGAATAAGGGTTCCATTTGGTAATGAAAACCCATTTAATTTTGCCATTATAATGACGCCAAAAACGTCTGGGCCCGGGAGCGTAACGTTCCCGGGCCCAGACTTAAGCTGACTCGGCGGAGCTTTCAATGATTTGCTCAGCCATCCCCGCTCTACTCTGCTTCTACCGCTCAGCCGCTCTGTGGGCTACTTTTCTCTGCTTTGGTCCACTTGTTCAGTCTGGCTATCCGTGCCCAGCCCCAGTCCCATCCGCTGCATTTCACGGTAAAGGGCCATGTCATCGAGCCGTTCGGAAGACTTGAGCGCCGCCGAAACACCCTCTTGATCGCCCATCTTGCGATGCTGGCCCAGTTTGGCCTTGGCCTCGATGCGTTCGACCACAATCTCAAACGCGACTATCGCCTTGCTCAGTTTGCCAACATAGTCTTTGGGCATCAGGGTCTCGTCATCCCATAACTCAGGTTCAAATCGGGCGATGGTGTGCTTGAGTACGGCCTCAACGCCACCATCATCCTCTTTTTCGTCAAGCAAGTTAAAGGTGCCATACACATGGGCCGCACTGTAGTTCCAGGTCGGTACAGCGGGTTTTGCCTGATACCAACGGGGGCTTATGTAGGCATGAGGGCCAGAAAACACCGCCAGCACAGATTGGCCATCCAGGGCACGCCATTGGCCGTTGGCCCTCGCCATATGCCCAATAATCCTGCGTCTGTCACTGTCAAACACCAGTGGCAAATGGCTTGCCACCAGCCTCTGCTGATTGGAGATAAGCAAGGCAAAGGGATGGCTATCGATTAAACTCACAGCCTCAGCATCGGTGAGACTCATGGGCGCGGGAATGTACAATTTGGGCTCCGTTTGTTAATGCTAACAGCAGCTTAACACCCAGAGATTCACACACAAGCCCAATAACAAAAATGGCAACTATTTCAGTCGGTAACACAGAGCCACCAGGGCTAAAGCATGTTGCGCGCAGGTTATTCAGCGGGGATGAATACGTATGTAAGTAGTTGTCACTTATCCTGTACGCCGTTTAGGATGAATGCGCTGATTATGAGCCCCTTCGGGGGCTGGGTCGTTACGGAAGAATGGACCTTCCGGCTTTGGAGTACCTCGCCCGGCTTCGCTTCCACGAAGTGGGAACAGGTCTTGGGCGGCGAGCGTCTGAGGGAGGCTCTCGCCGCTGATTTTTTGTATCCGATAATAAAAGGGCTGCCGCGAGTTCATTGCGGTCAAAGCACCCACGACAGGACACCTATGACTTCCCACACATCCCCACTCAAAGATAAGCCGCCACTGTCATTCTGGCAGATTTTCAACATGTGTTTCGGCTTCCTCGGTATCCAGTTTGGCTTTGCACTGCAAAATGCCAACGTCAGCCGTATTTTTCAGACCCTGGGCGCCAGCATCGATGATATCCCCATCCTGTGGATAGCGGGCCCCCTCACCGGTCTCCTGGTACAGCCCATCGTGGGCTATCTGTCCGACAACACCTGGAATCGTTTTGGCCGTCGTCGCCCCTACTTTCTGATTGGCGCTGTGCTGACCACACTGGCGCTGTTTATCATGCCCCACTCGCCCTATCTGTGGGTGGCAGCGGGTATGCTGTGGATAATGGATGCCTCTATCAATATCGCCATGGAGCCATTTCGCGCCTTCGTAGGCGATAAATTGCCGGAGTCACAGCGGGCAAAAGGTTTTGCCATGCAGAGCTTTTTTATCGGCATAGGCGCCGTGGTGGCCTCCGCGCTGCCTTATCTGCTGTCTAATTTTGCCGGTGTCTCCAATATCGCGCCTGAAGGACAAATTGCCGACACCGTGCGTTACTCCTTTTATCTTGGCGGTGTTGTGCTGCTTGCAGCCGTTGGCTGGACCATTATCAGCAGCCGCGAATACAGCCCGGAAGAACTCAGCCGCTTTAAGGGGCACGAGCAATCCGGGTTTGAACGCCACCATGGTCGTACGCCAGAGGCTTACCGCAAAGGCGCTCTGGTATGGAGCACTCTGGGCCTTGCCATCACAGCAGCAACCTTTGCCGCCGATCTGGATAAACAACTGTATCTGCTTGGTCTTGGTGTATTCGCCTTTGGCCCGCTGCAATGGTACTGCGCCCAGCGTTTAAGCGCGGCGGGCAAGCGCAGCGGCAAGCTTGGAATGGTATTTGAAGTGGTAGACGACCTCTTCCACATGCCCCATGCCATGAAGCGTCTGGCGCTGGTGCAGTTTTTCTCCTGGTTTGCGCTCTTTGCCATGTGGATTTACACCACGGCGGCGGTGACCTCGTATCACTATCACAGCAGTGATGTGCTCTCCAAAGCCTACAATGACGGCGCCGACTGGGTTGGTGTGCTCTTTGCCTCATACAACGGCTTTGCGGCACTGGCTGCCATGGTGATCCCGCTGCAGTGTATGCTACTGGGCCTTAAGGGCGCTCACATCATGAATTTGTGCCTTGGCGGGATTGGGCTGATGAGCTTTTACCTGATTGCCGATCCTGCTCTGCTGTGGATACCCATGATAGGGGTTGGTTTTGCATGGGCCTCTATCCTGTCTGTGCCCTATGCCATACTCTCCACCAGCCTGCCGGGCAACAAGCTCGGTGTATACATGGGGATCTTCAACTTTTTCATTGTGATCCCCCAGCTGGTGGCCGCCACAGTGCTTGGTTTTATTCTCAAGAGCCTGTTTGGCAATGAACCCATATACGCTTTGATCCTCGGTGGCAGCGCCATGATATTGGCCGCCCTGTCAGTACTATTCGTCCCTGCCAGAGAGCAGGAACCCGGGCGCAGCAATGCCGCTGCCCAGGTCTAATTATCAGGGAGACGCTTTCGTGCCAGTGACCCATTCTTCTTCGCTTCGTGCCCTCAGCCTTGCCATAGCAGCCGCGCTTGGTGTGTCTGCCTGCCAAAAGGCCCCTGCACCCCAGGAAACCACTCCGGATAAGGCGATGGTGAAAATTGCCCCGGGCGCGCCCGGCAACACGCCCTTGTGGGCCTTCGCAGGCAAAACCGGAATAGGTACCAGTTACGAACCCTATGTGGACGGTGCTTATGTGAGTACCGTCGAGAATCCGGTGAGCCGGGTGTGGTATTCGGTGGCCAACGGCGTGCTGACCGAAACCATGTATGGTCTGATTCACAATGCTCAGCTTCGTGAGCTGTCCTTTATCATTAAGGGCGAGGATTTTATTGATTTTGAAGCCAAAGATGCCAACCATCACCAGGACTATCTGCACCTGGATGATAAAGGGCTTCCGGAGTCCCTGGCACTGCTGCTCACCAGTACCGATAAAGAGCAAAAATACCGCATCGAGAAAAAGATAGTCACAGATCCCCATCGGGATTCTCTTATCATGAGGGTCAGCATTGAAGCCCTCGAAGATGGCATTACCCCCTTCCTGTATGCCGATCCGCACATCGATAATGGTGGCGCCGATGACCTGGCGTATCTGTCTGACACCGGTTTTGTTGTTACCGATAAGGCAGACGCTTCCAGCGCCTTGAGTCTGGAGATCAGTATCGATTTCGTGCGCCGTCAGGTGGGCTTTGAAGGGGTATCCAGTGGCGTCGAGGCCATTAAGGCCGGGCATCCCCTACCCGGCTACAGCCAAACCTTTGCCGATGCCGCGGCTCCCCAGGTGGGGAACGTGGCCCTCACCGGCGAGCTTAAAACACTGGCCAGGGGTGAAACCCTCACGTTTGATGTAGTACTGGGCTTTGGTCAGGGTGCGGATGCAGCAACGGCCAACGCCAGGGCGTCCCTTACCGCCGGCTTTGATTCGCTGGCACAGGACTTCAGAGGCAACGACACAACCCCCGGCTGGCGCCAGTATTTGGCGTCCTTGCCAGCCCTCAGCGCCATGGGTAATGCCACGGCAGACAATGGCCGCCTCCTTAACCTGAGTGCCATGGTGCTCAAGGCACAGGAAGACAAAACCCATGCAGGCGCGCTGATTGCCTCCCTCTCCAACCCTTGGGGCGATACCATACCTGCGGTCACGCCAAGCACTGGTTACAAGGCCGTTTGGCCAAGGGATTTTTATCAGTGCGCCATGGCGTTTTTAGCCCTGGGTGATACCCAAACCCCCAAGGTCGCATTTGAGTACCTCAAACAGATCCAGGCAGGCCCGGGTCTCAAAGGCTACGAAGGTGCGCCCGGTTGGTTCCTGCAAAAGACCCATGTGGATGGGCAAATAGAATGGGTTGCGGTGCAGCTGGACCAAACTGCCATGCCGATTATGCTTGGCTGGAAGCTGTGGCAAGCCGGTGAGCTCAGTGATGATGAGGCACGTCACTGGTATCAGGAGATGCTCAAGAGCGCGGCCGACTTTTTGGTCAGCGGCGGTCACATTAAACTCGACTGGAATGAGCGTACCATCACCCCACCCAGTACCCAACAGGAACGCTGGGAAGAACAGGCCGGGTTTTCACCTTCTACCATAGCGGCTGTGATTACCGGTTTGCAGGCAGCAGCAGCCCTTGCCGAGCATGCAGGCGACAGCGAAGGGGCGCAGAAATACCTCGCTGCTGCCACGCGCTACAGTGAGCAGCTCGAAGCTCGTACCGTAACAAACAAAGGGCTGCTGTCGGACAAACCCTATATTCTGCGGATTTCCCCCGAGGGCACACCGGATACCGACGCCAAGCTCGCCGACAATAATGGTCGTCCGGGGCTGGATCAGCGTCAGATCCTCGATGGTGGCTTCCTGGAGTTGGTGCGTTATGGCGTGCGCACCGCTGACAATCCACTCGTCCTCAATACCCTTGCTCTGGTGGACGACACGACCCTGGAAGACAATCTGCGCATCCGTTATGACTTCACCACGGCCCAGGGACAGGCATTTCCCGGCTTCAGGCGTTACGGTAACGACGGCTACGGCGAAGATACTGTCACAGGCGCCAACTATGCCGAGAACGGCAGCAACAGTGCCAATCAGCGTGGACGGGTATGGCCCTTCTTTACCGGCGAGCGCGGTCATTATGAGCTTGCCAAAGCCACAGTGGGTGGCCAACCACTCAGTGAGGCCGATAAGCGCCGCCTGATTAATACCTACGTGGCAGGAATGGAAAGCCTTGCCAACGGCGGCGGTATGCTGCCTGAACAGGTGTGGGACGGTGTGGGCGACGCCACCCGCTTTGGCTATCGTTTGGGTGATGGTACCAACTCGGCGACCCCCCTTGCCTGGACCCACGCCGAATACGTAAAACTGGTGCGCTCCGTCCATGATGCCAAGGTCTGGGATAACTACCCCTTCGCCAAGCAGCCAGCCCCTGAAACAAAGTAGCCCCTGAGACAAAGTGTTATCTGAGACAAAATAAAGACGGCTGACACTTGCCGCTGAGAGTAAAAAAGGAGCCTCCGGGCTCCTTTTTTATTGCGATAACTTATTCGATAAACTTTCAGAATACGGGTTTATCGGCAGCAGACGTGCGTATTGGCGCCGATAATTCAGCGCCGTTAATCGCCAAGGTCAATGCCACAGGATTTCCTCACCACCAGGCTGGTCGGGATTAACCGTGGTGGCACAGCCTCGCCGTGAATGAGTTTGAGCAGGCTTTCCACCAACATTTCACCGGCAAGTTGGGTGTTTTGCTTGATGGTAGTCAGTGGCGGATTGGCAAAGCTCGCCACCGGAATATCATCGTAGCCCACCACAGCCACGTCTTCGGGCACCCTGAGCCCGGCTTCTTTCAGGGCCCTGATGGCCCCGATGGCAATCAAATCACTGGCGGCAAAGATGGCATCAAACTGGGCACCCTTGCGAATAAGCTTGTTGGCCGCATCAAAGCCGGCACTTTCAGTGCTGATGGCATCCACCTGGCAGCGCTTATCGGCCACAAGGCCCGCATCTTTAAGCGCCCTGACATGGCCAAGGTAGCGGTCGCGAAACTCAGGGCTGTGGCTTGAGGCATCCCCCAAAAATGCCACGGATTTGCGACCAAGGGAAAGTAGGTGTTCGGTGGCTATTAAGCCGCCCTGCTGATTATCACAGCCCACAGAAGCCACCGTCGACTTGTTGTGCTCAGCACCCCAAATCACAAAGTGAGTATTTTGGGCCAGCAAGCGCTCCAGCTTGTGCTCATAGTCCACAAAGTCACCGTAGCCAAGCAGAATAATACCGTCTGCTTTGTTGCTGTCTTCATAGTCGGCGTGCCAATCGCTGGAAAGCTGCTGAAAAGACACCAACAAATCGTAGCCCTGTTTTGCAGTAGCCCGGGTAATAGAGCCCAGCATCGACAAAAAGAAAGGATTAATCAGGGAGTCGTCGTTGGTGGGATCTTCACACAGCAGCAATGCCAGGGTATGGCTGTTTTGGGTACGCAGATTACTGGCGTTTTTATCTACCTTGTAGTTAAGCTCGCGGGCAATGGCACGGATTTTTTCCTTGGTTTCCGGACTCACCAAGGGGCTGTCCCTCAGGGCGCGGGACACAGTGGACTGGGACACACCCGCCCGATAGGCAATATCGATAGAGGTCGCTTTACTCGCCATAACAGGACTCTTGTTATATTTGCTCGGGCCACTGGCCACCGCCCCGACACAGAGCGGCAAGCTCATGGTAAATCAAGTGCAATTCCTTGTATAGCAAGCGACTTTAGATCCCCAGCTCATCGAGCAAATCATCAGCATCATCGGCCACTATGCCCTTGCCAGCCATCTGTGACCAGGGTGACCTGGTATTGCCGTGCTGCTCAATCAGGAAATCCGGATCGAACTCCTCGTCCAGCTCAAACTCCCGGGTTTTGACAAACTCTGTCTTGTCCATGGCAAATTCAAGATAAAAGATGTGGTTGCTTTCGGTCATAAAAGACACCCGGCGGATCACTGGTTCATCCAGATTGGCATCAATGGAGATGGTGATTTCCTTGTTGATGGTCAGCATCTTCGGCTGACTTTGACTGATGGAGGTTTGCAGCTCCTTGGACACCTTACCGATAAAGTCTCCCAGGATCTGGTTCATAAGTTCCCCCATCACGTTACCGACTTCATCGGAGTTGTGGGAGAACGCCAAATCGCTTTCAGGCATGCCCATGTTGAGCATATAACGGCGATAGATTTCCACGGCAGAAGCGGCCGAGAAATTGATCACCACCAATCCCGAAAACCCACCATCGAAAATGGAGAAGCAGCCCAGATCAGGCTTTAAACGGGTGCTGGAAATATTCTGCACCATGGCCGCGTGTGTGACCCTGCTGCCACTGGTGTGGGACAACACATGGGACACCGAATGACAGAGTTTCAGCAATATGTCTTCTGAGGTAACTATCTGAGTAACACTCATCTTTATCCGCCTTTTGATTGAATTAGTTAATCTTGCGCATAAAATCACTTGAAATCAAAGTCAAAACAAACGATTAACCTGATAAGCGTCTATTTTATCGGCAACGGGCGCGTGCGCGGTTTATCTCCCACTATACACCTTAGTCCTGCGATGATGCCCGGTGTCTTTGAAACAGGGCAGTAACAGAGTCGGGCAAGGATCACGGATTTACACTTTTACCCCGGGATTTACACCAAGGTCGCACAGATTGACCATAGCTATCTGATAGACTCTTGCCTGCCCTACAGATTACGGAGACGGCCATGATTGCCTTCCTCAGAAAATTCACCATCTTACAGCGTCTTATCATGATGCTGGCGCTGGCAGCCCTTGGCACCTTTTGCTTTGCGGCCTTTAATATCCAGGAACAGTACAACAACCTTGAGCAGCAAAAATGGCTGCAAAATGATGGCCAGTTGGATACTGTGCTGTCGCTGGTAGAGGTGCACAGGCAACAGGTGCAGCAGGGTCAAATCAGCGAAGCAGATGCCAAGGCAGAAGTGGCGAGTCTTATCAATGCAGCTCATTACGGCAATGGTGGCTACTTTATGGTGGTGGATGCTGAGGGTCAGATCCTCGCTGCCGGTGGCCAGTCGCAGAAAATCGGTAGCCGTGTCAGCGACAAGTCTATCCTGAATCTGGTCAATGAAGCCCGCACCAAGGGCAAAGCGGTTGCCACAGTAGAGACCCTTAACCCGGACACAGGCAAAACCGACACCCAGTTGGCTGAAGCACGTCAATTTGCCCCCTGGCAGTGGATTGTCATCACCGGTGCCTTTGTGGCCGATGTCAATGCCGCCATGGAAACCGCCATCTGGAATACCCTCATCATTATGATGTTGATTTCCACACCACTGTTTGCCCTCTTTATGGCGCTCAATCATTCTATTACCTCGCCCCTTAACCGTGCCATTGAGGCGCTGGAAGACATCGCCGACGGCGAAGGGGATCTGGGAGCGAGACTGAGCACCGCAGGCAAAGATGAGGTAGCTCACCTTGCCAAGGCCTTTAATCGCTTCGCCGAAAAAATCGGTAAGTTAATTAAAGACATCAAACCCATGGGCGATGAACTGACCGATGATGCCCAGGCCCTGAGTCAGGCGGTTGAAACCGCCAATCGCAGCAGTGAACAAATCCATCGGGAGACTGAAAGCGTTGCCGCCGCCATTCATCAAATGCTGGCCACGAGCCAGGAAATGGCCCACAACACCCAGCAGGCTGCCGATTCGGCTTCCAAGGTAAAGGGACAGGCTCAGGAGAGCCAGTCGCTGATGACCAGCACGCTGAAGCAAACTGAATCCCTGGTAGACAAGCTGAAGGCGGCAGAGCTGACTACGGCCCGACTTGGCGCCGCCTCAGGTCAGATTGGCAGCATTCTCGATGTTATCCGCGCCATTGCCGAACAGACCAACCTGCTCGCCCTCAATGCCGCTATTGAAGCGGCCCGTGCCGGCGCCCACGGTCGCGGTTTTGCGGTTGTGGCCGATGAAGTGCGTGCCCTCGCCAACCGCACCCAGCAGTCCACCAATGAAATTCAAAAAATTATCAGCGAAATTCAGGCCGGTATCGGCGATGTAACCGCCTCCAACAGTGCCAATCAGACACTGTCTGAATCGCTGCAGAGCCAGGCCCGTCAGGCAGGCGCCTCCATGGACGCCATCTTGTCGCTGGTCGCCCACATTAACGACATCAACACTCAGCTTGCCAGTGCGACTGAAGAGCAGTCGCTGGTGACCGAAGAAATCAATCGCAACATCAGCAATATTTCAGAGCAAATGCAGCTGGCGGTTGAGTCCAACGAAGGTAATCGACATGCCGCAGGCTCGCTGCAATCCATCAGCCGGGCACTGGCCAAGGCCCTTGGGCATTTCAAGGTATAGTGGCATTCAGTTAATGAAAACATAAAAAGGGGGACCACAGGGTCCCCCTTTTTATGCGGGCGAATTGTGCTAGGCTAGGCCTTAACCCATGCACACAAGCGTGCACAAATTCTGCCGTTTCAGGCTCTATCCGGAGAACCCCAGGTGCGATTGACCCTTGCCTTGCACGCCAGACTTTACAGCATTCACAGCTTCAGCCCGGATACACAGGTGCCTGCGGTTGTTTTTGCGCAGGAGATGTTTTTCATCGGTAAAACCCGGGAAGAGCTCTCTGTGGTAGTGCCCTCAGAGCTCGAATTGGACAGCCTGGAAGCCGAAACCAATTGGATATGCCTCGAAGTGCTGGGCCCGCTGGGGTTTTCCATGACAGGTATTCTGTCACGCATATCGGGTATTCTGGCTGAAAACCACATCAGCATTTTTGCCATATCCACCTTTGACACCGACTATATTCTGGTCAAAAAAGAGAAACGGGAGCTGGCGATCGCGGCGCTGAAGAAAAACGGCTATCAGATTATCGACCATCCCCAATCTGCCGACTGAGTGCCTTGCTCCTTTCGCCACCTTGTTGGACAATAGCGCCATTCTTTGTAAGACAATCGAAGCCATGTACGAAAAAACTGTCACCATCACTGCACCCCATGGGATCCATACCCGCCCTGCCGCCCTCTTGGTCAAAGAGGCCAAATCCTTTGAATGTGACGTGATAGTCGAATGTAATGGCAAGCAAGCCAGCGCCAAGAGCCTGTTTAAGTTGCAGACCCTTGGGCTTTATCAAGGGGTAAACGTCCGGGTATTTGCCCAGGGCCCCCAAGCCGAAGACGCCGTTGAAAGAGTCTCGGCGCTCCTGGTTACTTTAAGCTGATAGCCGGAGGCATGATGCAGGTTAACGGAATAGCCATCAAACCCGGTGTCACCTTCGGTGAAGCGCTCCACTTCAATACCGGACACAAGCCGCTTGACTACCGCATCCTGCCCATCAAGCGCATTCCCCAGCAGCTCAGTCGCCTCGATGGTGGATTGGCCAGACTGAAGCAACAGCTGAGCGCCAGCCTGCAGGCGCTGGATAGCCAGAGCGATGCCTATGCACTGGTGGAAGCCGACCTCCTGTATCTGGACGACCCGGATCTTCGCGCTCACATTGCCGACACCATCACCCAACTGCAATTTTCGGCCTGCGTCTCTATCGAACGTGTTTTTGCGCATCAGGCGAGTGAACTGGAAGCACTGGACGACCCTTACCTGGCCCAGCGTGCAGAAGATGTCCGAAGCCTGGGCAAACGCCTCATTCAGGCCGTATTCGGGCACCCCGGGCAAGAGCCCGGCAAGCTCAAGGTGCCCACCATACTGCTGGCGGACGATATCAGCCCGGCTGAGTTTGCCGTACTGCCGCTGGAAAACGTCGCCGGTATCGTGCTCAAGTCCGGCGGTTTAACCAGCCACACGGCCATTCTGGCAAGGGCCGCGGGCATTCCGGCACTGCTAAGCTGCCCATACAGCGAGCTGGGAATAAACAACGGTGACCAGCTGGCTATCGACGGTGATGCCGGCGCGCTCTATCGTAACCCTGAAGGTGGAACACTCGAACTGCTGCGCCAGCATGAAGCATCTGCCCGATTAGCGCGGGAGCAGCTCGACCAGTATCGCGACAAACCCGCCATGACCCAGGATGGCCATGAGATAAGTCTGCTCGCCAACGTCGGCAACCTGAATGATGTACTCAAGGTGTCAGGCCTTGGCGCCGACGGCATAGGGCTGCTTCGCACCGAGTTTATGTTGATGCACTCGGCCACCCTCCCCGATGAGCGTGCCCAGTACCAGCTCTACTCTGATGCCATTCATGCGCTGGAAGGACGGGTATTGACCATACGTACCCTGGATATTGGTGCAGACAAAGAGTTGCCCTGCCTGTGTCAGGTTAAAGAAGAAAATCCTGCGCTGGGTCTCAGGGGGATTCGCTATACACTCGCCAATCCGCAACTCCTCAAAACCCAGTTAAGGGCCGTGCTGAGAGCCGCCAATCACGGCCATGTGCGATTGATGTTTCCCATGGTTAATCAGGTGGAAGAGCTGGACGCCGTGCTGGCTCTGCTGGAAACCTGTCGCCGTGAACTGGACGATGAAGAAAAAGGGTTTGGCGATATCAGCCTCGGCATAGTGGTGGAAACCCCGGCAGCCGTGCTCAATCTGCCAGCCATGTTACCCATGCTGGACTTTGTCAGCATAGGCACCAACGACCTCACCCAATATGCCATGGCTGCCGACAGGGGCAACCCTTGCCTTGCCAGGGACTATCCGGCGCTCTCGCCCGCCGTGCTCAGACTAATCAGCATGACGCTGCAAAGTGCCCGCAGTCAGGATGTGAAGGTATCGCTGTGCGGTGAAATGGGCAGCGATCCGCGCCTCGTACCGCTGTTAATTGGCCTTGGCTTTGATGAGCTCAGCGTCAATGTGGGAGCCATGCTCGAAGTCAAAGCCGCGATTTGCCGTCAGGAGTTTGACCGCTGCACCCAGCTTGCCGGACGCGCCCTGATGGCTGACAGATTATCCGAGCTCGATGCCTGTATAAGTAGCTATAAATAAGCTAAATGTTTCAGTATGATGTATTTTTCGCTGACGCCAAGATCAGCCTATAAACCAAGGGGTACGCAGTCATGGGATTTTTCAGCCGAATTCGGCGACTGATTTCCGGGGCGCCAACCATTGAAGGTGGCATTGCCATACTCGCGCCGGTTTCCGGCGAGATTTATCCCATAGAGAAGGTGCCCGACGTGGTGTTTGCCGAGAAAATCGTCGGTGACGGCATAGCCATTGCCCCAGAGGGAGACACCATCTACGCCCCCATTGACGGCACCATAGGCAAAATTTTCGAGACCAACCATGCCTTCAGTATCGAGTCCCCCCAGGGGCTGGAGTTGTTTGTACACTTTGGTGTGGGCACGGTGGAACTCAGGGGCAACGGCTTTAAACGTCTCGCCGAAGAAGGCCAGCAGGTGAAGGCTGGCGATCCCATACTGGCGTTCGATTTGGAATACCTTCGCGAACACGCCGATAGCCTGCTTACCCCCGTGGTGCTGGCGAACATGGAAGACATCAAGTACCTGGAGAAATCCCAGGGCCGGGTCGAAGCCGGCAAAGACGTGATATTTACCGTCGAAATCTGAAATTCATTCACAGGGGTCGCGAGGCACTTGAGGGGCGTAATCCCCCATGCCACAATGCGGCCCTTTCCTTTTGCAGATGGAGCGCCCCAGTGACACTCTTTGGCATTAAAAATTGCGACACCGTGAAAAAGGCCCGCAAGTGGCTGGAAGCCAATGGCCATAACGTCCCTTTCCATGATTTTCGTGTTGACGGTCTACCGGCCGAGCAGCTGAATGACTGGGTTGCACGCATTGGATTTGAGCCGCTGCTCAATAAAAAATCCACCAGTTTTCGCGCACTGACTGACGAGCAAAAGCAGGACATAGACACAGCCAAGGCCATTGCGCTGATGCTGGAGTACCCCACACTCATCAAGAGGCCGGTGCTGGTAAAAGGCGACACCGTGTACACAGGCTTTAACGACAAGCTGTACAGCGAGGTATTTGGCCAATGAGTAGCCCAGAAACCCACAGTGATGTGATTGAACTGACGCGCGAGCTCATTTCACGCCCGTCTGTCACCCCGCTTGATGAAGGCTGTCAGGACCTGATGGCCAAACGTCTCGCCGCCATTGGCTTTACCATCGAGCCCATGGTATTTGAAGACACCACCAACCTCTGGGCCCGCCGTGGCACTGAGGGTCCGGTATTCTGTTTTGCAGGCCACACTGATGTGGTGCCGGTTGGCGATCTGAATCGGTGGCACACCCCGCCATTCGATCCTGTGGTGATTGACGGTTATATCCACGGCCGCGGCGCCGCCGACATGAAAGGCTCACTCGCCGCCATGGTGGTGGCCGCTGAGCGATTTGTGGCCGAGCACCCGGACCATCAGGGCTCCATCGCCTTTCTTATCACCTCCGATGAAGAAGGCCCCTTTATTAATGGCACTGTGCGTGTTGTTGAAACGCTTGAAGCACGCCATGAAAAGATAACCTGGGCCTTGGTGGGCGAGCCTTCCAGCACCCATCTTCTCGGGGATGTGGTGAAAAACGGCCGTCGGGGCAGCCTTACTGGCAACCTCACAGTCAAAGGTATTCAGGGCCATGTGGCCTACCCCCATTTGGCCGATAACCCAATCCACAGGGCGGCACCGGCCCTGGCAGAGTTATCCCGTATCGAGTGGGACAAGGGCAATGAATTCTTCCCGCCCACCAGTTTTCAGATTGCCAACATCAACGGCGGCACGGGCGCATCCAATGTGATCCCGGGTGAACTCAAGGTGATGTTCAACTTCCGTTACTCCACCGAAGTGACCGCTGAGACCCTGATTGCCCGCGTACTGGGTATTCTCGATGCCCATGGGCTCGATTACGACATCGACTGGGTGTTTAACGGCCTGCCTTTCCTCACCGGAGAAGGCCCACTGCTGGATGCCACCCGGGAAGCAATTTTCGAGGTAACAGGTACCCACACCGACCCGCAAACCACCGGCGGCACCTCCGATGGCCGCTTTATCGCGCCCACCGGTGCTCAGGTGATTGAGCTCGGTCCGGTCAATGCCACCATTCACAAGGTGAACGAGTGCGTGAAGGCAAGCGATCTTGAGCTGCTCACCGGCTGCTACCAGCGCATTCTGGAAAAGCTGCTGTGCAACTGAGCTGGATTTACGGTGCCGCCGAGCCACCGCTCGTGAGCCATGACGGGGTGATGATGCACCCCGCCGCCGCAAAGGCCTTTGCGGCCATGCAGCATCAGGCTGCCAAGGCGGGCATTAAGCTTGCCGTGACCTCAGGTTATCGCTCCTTCGAGCGCCAACTGGCTATCTGGAATGCCAAGGCTACGGGCAAACGCCCGCTGCTGGATGCAAAAGGCCAGCCCCTTGATGGGAGCTCGCTGGATGCTGATAAGCTAATAGACACCATACTGCTGTGGTCAGCGCTGCCGGGGTGCTCACGTCACCACTGGGGAACAGATCTGGATGTGTTTGACGCCGCCCGGATAGAAAAGGATGCGCTCAAACTGGAGGCCTGGGAATATGCCAAAGATGGCCCCTGCCACGCCCTCGCGAACTGGCTCATTGAGAGTGGTGAAGCGTTTGGCTTCTTCCTGCCCTATCAGGCCGGCAAAAGTGGCGTCAGCCCCGAACCCTGGCATATCAGCTTTGCCCCGGCTGCCCAATTTGCCATCAATCAGTTTGATACCAATCTGCTTAGGTCCGTGATTGCTGCCAGTGATATGGCGCTTAAAGATACAGTGCTGTTGCGACTGGACACCTTGGTAGAGCGTTATGTGAGACACTTTGCCGCGCCCTCTTTTACCTTTGACGAGTTGGATTTACGTCATGAATGATTTTGAACAATATCGCAAAACCTTCACTCTGCCGGACACTGTCTTAAGTTATCTCGACATGGGCACAGGGCCTGTTCTGCTGCTCGGTCACAGCTATCTGTGGGACAGTATGATGTGGCAGGAGCAGCTGGCGCTGCTGGCCAAAGATTTCAGGGTTATCGCGGTAGACCTGCATGGCCACGGTCAATCGGGTCCTGTGCCGGCAAGGCTTAATAGCCTCACCGGGGTTGCCCAAGACATGCTGGCGCTGATGGACAGCATCAATGTCGACACCTTCTCCATTGTTGGCCTCAGTGTAGGCGCCATGTGGGGGGCCGAATTGGTGCTGCTTGCCCCATCGCGTGTTCAGGCGTTTGTCATGATGGACAGCTTTATCGGCTTTGAACCTGAAATCACCCGAGCCAAGTACTTTGGCATGCTGGATGTCATCAAGGCCACCGGCAGCATTCCGGCGCCCATGATAGATGCCATAGTGCCGTTGTTTTTCTCAAACAATCCGGATGCGCGCCATACCGCCGATTTTGCCGCGCACCTTGCCACTCTCAAAGGTGAGTGTATCGCCGACATCGAACGCATGGGCCGCCTGGTGTTTGGTCGCCGCGATACCCTGGATGATGTTGAGCAGTTGACCCTTCCTGTACTGGTGATGGTGGGCGTTGAAGACAAGGCCCGCAGTGTACTGGAAAGCTACCTGATGCATGAAGCCATTGATGGCAGCACCCTGGTGCATATTCCGGCTGCCGGGCACATTTCCTGCCTTGAAAATCCTCAGTTTGTTAATGAAAAACTGCTGAGCTTTTTAACGGCTCAGCTGAAGTGATTTTCTCTTTGGATTGATCTTCAGCAAACCTGCTGATAAATCAGGGCCTTCGGGGCCCTTTTTTGTTACAAATTCGTGAATTCCCAAACTTTTCTACTAGCTTTAATACTGTCTTTCCCTCATAAGGACCCTAAGTCATGAGAATAAGTACAGTCGCAGCGACCATTGCTGCCCTGATGGCGACCCCGGCCGCATGGGCAGAGATTCAAATCAATGGATTTGCCTCCATCGTTGCCGGCAGCAGCCTGGACGATGACGAATCCCTCTTCGGCTATGACAGTGAAATCGACTTCAACCAAAATACCAAGTTTGCCGTTCAGGTGGCGGCCGACCTGGGTGGCGGCCTGCGCGCCACGGCGCAGTTGTTGTCCCGGGGCCGGGATGACTATGATGTCGAATTTGAATGGGCCTACCTGTCCTACGACATCACAGACAACTTGATGTTAATGGCAGGCAGACAACGCTTTAACCTTTACAAATATTCGGACTACATCGATGTGGGCTTTGCCTACCACTGGATAATGCCGCCGCAGGGGGTGTACTCGCTGCCTTTCAGCAGCGGTGAAGGCATCGGCCTTGTGTACTCTACCCTCTGGGGTGACACAGACGTAGGTGTTACCTATAAGTACATCACGTCCTCCAAAGAGGATTTTGTGCCGTCCGGAACCGACATCACTCCGGCCCCCTTTTCTGCCAAGGGGCACATACTTAACCTCAATTTCACCACCGGAGACTTCGAATACGGCCTGAATCTGGGGTATGTGTCAGATCTCACCTACGAGTACCCCGATTTACTTGCCTTGGCTGCGGCAGTGGAATCAACCGGCCTGTTCCCGGAGCAGACCGTAAACGACATATTGCCCATCGATGACTCCGCCACCATCATTGGCGTTCATGGTAAGTACGATCCCGGAAACTGGTTTATTCTCGCCGAGTACACCCGCCTCGACCTGGACCCCAGCGCCTTCGCCCTGCAGGATTCCGCCTTTGTGTCCGGTGGCATTCGCTTTGGTGCCGTTACGCTGCACGCCACCTACGGCTGGGATGAAAACAAACCCCAGTACGAAGCGCTGGATGCCATGCTGCCCGTGTATAACGCCCTGCCGCCTGCGGCGCAGCCCCAAGTAGCCCCTCTGATTGGTCTGACCCAAATGGCGCTGGAAACCCAGCAGCAGGATAGCTACTACTACACCCTCGGCATGCGATGGGATTTTCACAGCTCAGCGGCATTCAAGGTGGAATACACCGACTTTACCAATGATAAAGGCCCGGCCACCGATGGGCAGGTACTGTTAATGGGCGTAGACCTGGTCTTTTAAGGAGGCTCTATCATGAAAATACTCTCTGCATTATGCGCCTGTGCCAGCCTGATGTTGTCCGTTAGTGCCATGGCTGAGGTCGTGGTTGTGGTGCATCCCAGCAACGGCGTGACCATGGATTCTGGGGATATTTCCCGCATTTATCTTGGTAAGCTCAAATCCTTTCCCGGCGGCGGTCCCGTTGTCCCTCTGGATTTAAAGGAAGGCAGCAGCACCAGAGCCGCCTTTGTGGACAAGGTGCTTGGCAAATCAGAAAGCCAGCTCAAAGCCTATTGGTCCAAACTGGTGTTTTCCGGTCAGGGCCAGCCGCCAAAATCGGTCGATGATGCCGAAATGCTGAGTCTGGTGGCGTCCAATCCCAACATGATTGGCTTCGTGGATGCCGCCAACGTGAACGACACGGTGAAGGTAATCGCCCGCTTCTGAGGCAATTAAGTGACTGAAAAACAGGCGCCAAATGGGGCCTGTTTTTGTTGGATTATCAGTATTTTCGTTTGGATCACAGCTTTTTAAGATGGATTGACCAGCCACGGGAAAATTTCCTGATACACTAGCGCCGAATTTCGCCAAATTACGACGACAAGATGAAACTACTCAAACCCTTGTTCGACAATAACCGTCGATGGGCACAGCGCATCCTGCAGGAAAACCCGGGCTTTTTCGAAACCCTGGCCAAGCAGCAAAACCCCGAATACCTGTGGATTGGTTGCTCCGATAGCCGAGTTCCCTCCAATCAAATCATTGACTTGCTGCCCGGAGAGGTCTTTGTTCACCGTAATATCGCCAACATGGTGATCCACACCGACCTCAACTGTCTGTCGGTGCTTCAGTACGCAGTGGACGTGCTGCAGGTGAAACACATCATGGTGGTGGGCCATTACGGCTGCGGCGGCGTCCGTGCCGCCATGGGCAGCGCTCGCCTTGGCCTTATCGACAACTGGCTGGGTCATCTTCGTGATATACATCGCCTGCACAACGATGAGCTGACAAACCTTGACGATCAGGCACGCTTTGACCGCCTGTGCGAGCTCAATGTGATTGAGCAGGTGGCCAATGTCAGCGAATCAAACATAGTCCAGGAAGCCTGGGCCCGCGGTCAGGAAGTCGCCATCCACGGTTGGATATATGGCATCACCAACGGACTGCTCACCGACCTGGATGTTACCGTCGACCGGGAGACCTTTCTTGGCCAATAAGGCTGAGTAAATCCACAGGCAGCCAGCGCGCTGCCTTTTTTGTTTTTTTTCGCCCTCCCCATCGCTATCACCTTGCCAACACAGGTATAATCTTCAGGTTTTTTCATTGCGCCAAAGGCGCCATGTGTAGAATTTAGGAGAATCACTTCCATGCCCGGTTTTGAAATTTTTGGTCCTGAAGAAAAGCAGGAAGTCGCAGATGTTATGGAGCACGGCTTTACCTTCCGTTACAACTTCGATGGCATGCGCAATGACCGTTGGAAAAGCCGCGACTTTGAAGCGCTCTTATGTGAGAAGCTGAATGTCAAACACGCTCACCTGCTCTCCAGCGGTACCAGTGCCCTCACTACCGCGCTGATGGCAGCCGGCATTGGTGCCGGTGATGAAGTGATTGTGCCCCCCTTTACCTTCGTGGCCTCGGTTGAAGCCATTATGATGGCGGGTGCGGTGCCTGTATTTGCCGAAATCGACGAGACCCTGTGTCTGTCACCGGAAGGCATTCGTGCTGCCATCACCCCACGTACCAAGGCCGTTAACTTTGTGCACATGTGTGGCTCCATGGGCCACATGGCTGAAATCAAAGCCATCTGTGATGAGCATGGCATTATTCTGATGGAAGATGCCTGTCAGGCCATCGGCGGCAGCTATCAGGGCCAGGCACTGGGTACCATTGGTCAGGTAGGTTGTTATTCTTTCGACTCAGTGAAAACCATTTCCTGTGGTGAAGGTGGCGCCGTAGTGACCAACGACGAAACCATCTACAACCACAGCCACATGTTCTCTGATCACGGCCACGACCATATCGGTAACGACCGCGGCGCCGAGAAGCACCCCATCATGGGCATGAACTTCCGCATCAGCGAAATGAATGCCGCACTGGGCCTGGCACAGCTGCGCAAACTCGACACCATCCTCGACATTCAGCGTAAAAACAAAAAGCTGATTAAAGATGCCATGGCCGAGATTGCCGAAGTCAGCTTCCGCGTGATTCCAGACCCAGAGGGCGACAACGCAGGCTTCCTGTCATTTATGCTGCCCACCGAAGCACGCGCCCAGGAAATCAGCAAGGCCCTCGCGGCCAACGGTGTTGATGGCTGCTTCTACTGGTATGTGAACAACTGGCACTACCTGAAGAACTGGGACCACATCCACAACCTGAGTGCCCCGGCTGCCCTGCCCATCACTCTGGTGGCCGACAAGCCTGACTACACCCAGATTTCTGTACCCAAATCTGACGCTATCATGAGCCGTACTATTTCCATGCTCATCAAGCTCAGCTGGACTGAAGAACAGATCCAGGAACGTATTGCCAACATCAAGAAGGCCTTTGCCCAATAATAGACGGGAGTCTTTTGCAATGAAGTTCAGAAATTTCAAAGCTGTACCTAAGATGATCTTCGGTCGCGGCGCATTCAACCAGCTCGACGAAGTACTGGCCGCCGAGCGCAAGAACGATGACGATTTCGTGGTATTTCTGGTGGACGACGTGCACCAGGGCAAACCACTGGAAAGCCGTATTCCGGTCAAGCCACAAGACAAGCTGATTTGGGTAAACGTGGACGATGAGCCTTCAACCGAACAGGTTGATGCCCTCACCGAGGAAGTACAGGCCTTCAACAGCAAGCTGCCCGTCAGCGTAGTGGGTCTGGGTGGCGGTTCTACCATGGATTTGGCCAAGGCCGTATCCCTGATGCTGACCAACCCAGGTGGCTCTGCCATGTACCAGGGCTGGGATCTGATTAAGGTGGCTGCCGTTCATCACATTGGTATTCCTACCATTTCCGGTACCGGTGCCGAAGCCTCACGTACTGCGGTACTGTGCGGCCCTGAGCGCAAGCTGGGTCTTAACTCAGACTTCACCGTATTCGACCAGATCATCATGGATCCCGAGCTGATTGCCGGTGTACCTGTTGATCAGTGGTTCTACACAGGGATGGATTGCTACATCCACTGCATCGAGTCGCTGGAAGGCACTTACCTGAACGAATATTCCAAGGCCTTCGGTGAAAAATCACTGGAGCTGTGCCGTCAAGTGTACCTGGATGACCACCCAGAAAAAGACGACAAGCTGATGATGGCCTCATACATGGGCGGCATGTCCATCGCGTACAGCCAGGTGGGTGCCTGTCACGCCCTGTCTTATGGCCTGGGTTACGTGCTGGGCTACCACCACGGTATCGGCAACTGTATCGCCTTTAACGTGCTGGAAGAGTTCTACCCAGAGGGTGTGGCCGAATTCCGCACCATGATGGAAAAACACAATATCACCCTGCCAAAAGACATCTGCAAAGATTTGCCAGATGAAACCATTGCTCGTATGGTTAAAGTGGCCAAGAGCCTCGGCCCACTGTGGCACAACGTGTACGGCGACGGTTGGGAAGAAAAAGTGACCGACGAGATGCTGACCAAACTGTACCGTCGCATCTAGTCTTGTTTCCGGGCTCCTTCGGGAGCCCGCTTTGTTAGAGTCCAGGAATTTTTTGATGAACGTGACCCTGTTGATCCCTGCCCGCTACGGCTCCAGCCGTTTTCCCGGCAAGCCATTGGCTCCCATCAATGGTAAACCCATGATCCAGCACGTCTATGAACGTGCTGCACTGGCGAAGGGATTAAATGCCATCTACGTGGCCACGGACGATGAACGTATTAAAGATGCCGTTGAATCCTTTGGCGGCAAAGTGGTAATGACAGGTGCCGATGCTGCATCGGGTACCGACCGTATCGAAGACGCCATCACCCAGCTGGGGCTGGCCGACGATGATTTGGTGATTAACCTCCAGGGCGACCAACCCCTGATTGACCCTATCTCCATCGAGCAGATTGTCGAGCTGTTCCGTCGCCATCCCGGCGAGTTTGAAATGGCTACCCTGGGTTACCAGATAAGCGACAAGGCCGAGCTTGACGATCCCAAGCACGTAAAGATGGTGTTCGACAACGACATGTATGCGCTCTACTTCTCCCGCGCCTGCATTCCTTTTGGCCGTGACGTGAGCGAATACCCTGTGTACAAACATTTGGGTGTATATGCCTACACCCGCCGTTTTGTGCACACCTTCAACAGCCTGCCGCTGGGACGCCTGGAAGATCTGGAAAAGCTCGAGCAGCTGCGTGCCCTGGAATACGGTCACAGGATTAAAGTCGCCATCAGCGCCTTCGACTCACCGGAAGTGGACACACCGGAGGATATCCGCCGCTGTGAAAATCGTCTGAAGGTAGACTGATGAACGCCTCCGGCATGTCAAATCTGGAAGTCTGGCTCATCATATTGCTGGTGATTGGGGTCATTTTTTCAAACATCGCCGTACTCAAGTACAGCGCCAAGTTTAAAATGCCTCAGTTTGGCGATCCCAAAAAGCCAGATAACACACCCAAGGTGAAAAGCGACGAAGAAGCAACAGCTGGGACCAGCAATAAGCCCGCAGATGTATCTGACGCCGACACCCCAAAGGCCGATAGCCCTGCACCGACAGACACCAAACAAGGCTAACCGGATATTGCCATGCCAATAAAAAAACGCCCCATTTCAGGGGCGTTTTTCTTTGTCCAGCAACGACCTCTGGTAGTGGTGATATGGCTGAGATTCAACTGTTGTTTGGTCCTGAATGGACAGTGCCGATCTCTGCCTTGAACGCACCATGATTCATCACACAAATTTGCACATGCCCATTCCCAGAACTTGCCCTGTCCTGCGTTGATACCCAAATGCTTGGTAAAAATCCTCTTTGCCATGGGCAGCAAACAACCCAATGGTGGCACCGGGCTGCGCCCTTTGGCGCAGGAATGACTCAATCTCTTCCATCAGCAGCCGACCTATTCCCTGTCGCTGATATTCAGGATCAACCAGCAGGTCCTGAAGATAAAAATACATGGCGCCATCACCCACAATACGGCCGGTACCCACCAGTCTGGCGCCATCATAGGCGCAAACGATGAATAATGAATTTGCCAGACTCTGCTCTACCACATTCACTGCGGGACTGGTCCAGCCAACCCGTTGTCTTAATGCTATCAGGGACGCCGGGGTCGGCGCTGTGGTCATCAGGGTTACACCGTCCATCACCTGCATCTCAACTCTTTTCTTCAATTGTCATTTTTGCCAATGGCGCTGCGCCAATCCTCTTGGATGCCGGTTTCTCATTCGGCGTTGAATATTCGCTCAATACCCGATTTTTGCGCGGCTTCGCAGGCGTCCATGTCAGTGTAACAGTAATAGCAGGGTGATTAGCGCAAACACTATCCAGGAGAAGTGCTTACCCTTGGACCCAATCAAGGCAATCACGTAATGGATCCCAAAGGTAACCGCGATGATCTGGCCAATAAGCGCCCTGTCAACCCCGGGTTGTGCCATCACCAGCACTATACCGGCCAATCCCAATCAAGCGATTGAAGTCAGGTGCCAGGCAAACCTCAGCGTCCTTTTTGTAAAATCATCACTGCCAAAGAGCATGTGTAAATTAACCCGTTTAAATAAGCGGATCAGGATGTATCGCTCACCCAGGTATGAGTGTGCCAATGCCAAAACAACCAGCAAACCCGATGCAAAATAGAGCATGAAGACCACAAACACCTCTGACAAATTGATACTTAACACTGCGAGAAACAAATACACTCTGGGATGCGCTAACGTCGAAGCTGTGGGGCGGCGCAGCGAAGCAAGCCGTCCCGCACGAGCGTATTGTTATACCGGCTTATGTTTAACGACCACAACATTTTTTATACTTTTTTCCGCTCCCGCATGAACATGGTCTATTTCTATCTCTACCTGTCATTTTAGGCTTTTGAATGCGTGGAGATTTAGCCGTTGATCTAATTGCGACTGCCTTGGCGTGTTTTATAAATAATTTTGGTGATTTTCCCGGAAACCACTTACTAAGTAAGAAGCTATCAACAGCCGAACTAATAGCTCCAGTTAATGGGTCTAACAAGCCAGCGCCGGTTGTAACACCAAAACGTAATGTCTTTATGGGTAATTTTTCAATAATACTTGGTTTTCCAATAGAGCTCACATAGCGCTCTACAATTTGCTGCGATGTCTCATTTGGATTTTCCGAACTAAACCAATCTCTAAATACCTGACTATGCTTCGACTCTCTTAAGTCCAACAACTGCTCTGGAGTGAATTCGTTTTTTGAAAACAACTCACCAATGTCAGGAATACCACTTATTTCTTGTATTTTAGAGAACGCATTTTTTCCTTCTAAGTCAAGACCAACGCGCTGCCCTTTGGCCTTAATCAAAGCAAGAGTATTTCCATCTCCTGCAATTTCCTCGACATCTATATCAGTACTAAGCCCCAGGACAAAATTCTCAAATGCAGCGTGAAGTACAGACCATATTTCTGGAGATTCTCCCTTTTCTGGTATTGCATGAGGTGAATATATTCTTACTTGATTTGCATTTATTCCTTTTAATGCGTCAAGACTTCTTCCTTCATTTCTGATTGATAAAAAGTTCCTTAGGTATGGACTTCCTAATATATCTTTATAGGTTTCATCTCTAAAAGAATCCATTTCTATTTTATTACCTACGGGTAATATTTTGTCGATCAACAAATTTTTGAGCACAGATGCCCTGTCTGATGAA
Organism: Shewanella amazonensis SB2B; assembly: GCF_000015245.1. Classification (NCBI taxonomy): domain Bacteria; kingdom Pseudomonadati; phylum Pseudomonadota; class Gammaproteobacteria; order Alteromonadales; family Shewanellaceae; genus Shewanella; species Shewanella amazonensis. Next base: position 2,002,734 of record NC_008700.1, on the reverse strand, counting down.
GACGGAGGAGTTGTAGTTTTGATGGCTGTATCAATTGCTTCATCAAGAGGGGCGAAGTATGAGTGAAATAGGTTTGGTGTTTTTCCAGAATTAGGATCACTAAAACTCTCGAAAAATCTTAAACCACCCCCGTTCCCAATATACGAGAACCATTTATTGTACCTTGCTAGCACAATAATATTCGACTTTATCAACTCATCAAAAATTGACTCTCCAAAAATATTTCTGAGTACAGGAAGAATCTGCAGATTTCCAGTTGGAATAACTATTTGGTCATAAAGAAGAATATAGTTTGCCAGGTTGCTCCTAAATGCTTGTGATTGGAGCATAGAGTCTGAGACCTTCTCCATATTTTGAAGCACAGGCCAGATACCGAGATCGGTAGCTAGAATTCTTCTCAAAGCAACTTACTCCATGTTTATTAGGTATAACGCCGCAATAAAGGGCGCGCGTTAGCGCGTCCAGCCGAAGGCGACTTTGATTACTTTGTTATGCTATTTTTCATTGATGTGCTTTGCTGCATCTAAGCACCATTTATTGATTGGAGATATTGATTGTTCGAATTTTTGAACCTCATTACCTACCAATTTACATGCATCTAGCTTTGACTGAATATCCTCTTCATCTACCTTGCTCCAATGCTTATCACACTCTCCAGCGAGGCGTTCTAATTCGGCGTATTGATAGGAAGGATTTAAAGGAACATCCTCAAAATACATATGCTTATATAATTCACATTCATATATAAGCTCTCTTGCCTCTTCTGCTAGGGAGTTATCCCTAATCGTTTTGCCTGATTCTCTCTTGATACTCCAAAGGTATCGTTTCGCGGCCCTAGAGTATGCGTGAATCTTGTTATATAGAAATTCTACTTTTTCTCGCTCCAGCTTCTTTTGATCAAGTTTTGAATTAAATTTAAACGCAAGGAAAGCACCAACAAATGTTGCTGTTAGTGTTGATAAAAAGCGGGCTAGAAAATCGTAGTTACCAGGAACAAGCTGTTTATCAATCGCTAGGCATGAGAAATACCAGATCACGAGCGAACCAATACCAACGAAAATACCTGTGACCACTGGATCATAATTATAGTTTTTCAGGGATCACTCCTCGTAGAGCATAACGCCGCCAGCAGCGGCCGAGTGTAACGAGGTCCAGCGACCAACGGGAGCGATGCTGGCTGGCCTTGTTAGTTGGTTTCATCTTCTTCATCGACGGGATAACCAGATAGACTAATCGAAACTCCACATTTAACCGCCAACTCAAGGAACACCAATGACAAATCATATGTAGCAACAAACTGCTTTTCTTCGCCAATACCAAACCCAATATCTATCTCAGCAGTCACGTCATAATCTCTAAAATCAATTCTCTGAGCGGATAAATCCAATAGTTGAGATGACAAAATTTCTATCATGTCACCTGGCGAGCTACCATCAGGAATCGACACCTTAAAACCCGATTCAGCGAAGGTTTTAGTCTTAGATATTGGGTCACCCTTTTTCCACTGGCTATACACTTCAAACTTGTAGTTTTTCCTTAACCTTTCCAAGTCTTCACATTTTCCACAGACCCTAAGTATCGCGATGTTCAATGACTAGAACTCCACTTGCCCAACTAACATTTGTATAGTGCGCTTGCGCATAATCTCCCCGCGTGGCGCGCAGAACGCTTCGGCTCTCGCTAAAAATGCAAAATAGTTTGCATTTTTGCCACTTACGCGGCCGCTAACGCCCTCCGACCACTTGGCAAGAACTCACGCAACACGCTGTTTTTAAATTCGATTTTTAACTTAGCAAAAATCATCTTGGTTGGAAAGTGCGCATGCGCATGATTTGCAATCGATTTGTTTCGCGCACTGCTTTTAACTTTCTGAATTTGTTAATGTTATAAAAAGTGCTTCAGAAATAGTGCGCACATTTTTTACCATTTGGAGTGTCGAATTCGTCTGTTTTGAAATAACACTGTACGTACATACAGTTTTCAGGTTTTTGACATGGCCTATCAAAGTCCGTTTCTGCAGGGCATTCGCGAAGAGATGCGGATGCGTGGTTACAGTATCAGTACAGGAAAGACCTATCTGTATTGGATAAAGGCCTTTATCCGCTTTCATCACAAAAGGCACCCAGTTGAGATGGGACAAGCAGAGGTCGCACAGTTTTTGACCTTTATCGCCAATCAACGCAATGTGGCAATAAACACCCAAAAGACGGCGTTAAACGCGCTGGTCTACCTTTATCATAAGCACTTGCATCAGGAACTTGGCAGCCTTGGTTTTCATTACTCCAGCAAACAGCGATTCCAGCCTGTGGTACTGACCGCTGATGAAGTAAAGCGTATCCTGAATTGTCTGGAAGGACGTAGCCGTCTGATTGTCGAAATACTTTACGGTAGTGGCTTGCGGATCTCCGAATGTCTCAGACTCAGGGTCCAGGACGTCGATCTGGAACATCTGTCTTTAACAGTGCGGGACGGTAAAGGCCGTAAAGATCGCAAAACACTGCTCAGCCAACATTGTGCGACGGCATTGCAATCTTACATAACCTGCGCCACAGCCCTTCAACAGAAAGATAACCTACAAGGCCTTGGGCCATCGCTGCCCTATGCACTTGGGCGCAAATATCCCAACGCGTTTAGAAAATCTATCTGGATGTTTATCTTCCCATCACATGCAATCTGCCATCATCCCATTACCGGGGTGTTATGTCGGCATCATCTTCATCAGAGTGTTGTGCGTAAAGCACTGGCGGTTGCTGTTGCTAAATCAGGGGTCAACAAGCGGGTGACTTGTCACACTTTCCGTCACTCCTTTATAAAATACTTCCCTGTATTTTCACCTTTGGGCCAGCGGAGCTGTTCAAATTCAGTCCGGCTGAATTTGTGCCACCCATTTACTTCAGGCCGGTTATGACATTCGCACTGTGCAGGAATTGCTTGGCCACAATGACGTCAAGACAACTCAAATATACACCCACGTGCTGGGACAACACTATGCCGGAACAGTGAGCCCGCTTGATAGGTTGGCGTAAGTGCATAAATTGACAACAGTAGCTGGGTAATTGGCATGGCTACCGCAGGGCCGAGACTGGGTTTGCGTCGTCCATAACCTGTGATTTCCATATTAATTACAACATCTTTGCAAATAAGTGTGCCGTTACGCAAGCGTTAATGTTGAGTTCGTTGCACTGATTAATATGATAGCCAATTACCCTGTTTCCATCAGATCTGAGACCTCGGTCTGGTGACATAAAAAAACGCCCTCAAGGGGCGTTTTTATCGTAACGGATGCCTTAGAACTCAAGTCCGTTAATGATGTCGTCATCGACACTGTTGGCCAGGGTCACCTTAAGCTTGGGCGTGCGGGCCATTTCGCGTTTGATGGCGAAGTTGGCTTCTTCGTTGCGGGCCCAGCTGCGACGGGCAATGCCGTTGTTCACATCAAACAGCAGCATGGACTTAAGGCGCCGCTCGGCAGCTTCTGTTCCATCCAGCAGCATACCAAAGCCACCGTTGATTACTTCGCCCCAACCTACCCCACCACCATTGTGGATGGATACCCAGGTGGCGCCGCGGAAGCTATCGCCAATCACGTTATGAATGGCCATATCGGCGGTAAAGCGGCTGCCATCATAGATGTTGGAGGTTTCACGGAATGGCGAGTCGGTACCGCTCACATCGTGGTGGTCGCGGCCAAGGACCACCGGGCCGATTTCGCCCCGGCTAATGGCATCGTTAAAGGCCTTGGCAATTTCCATGCGGCCTTCGGCGTCGGCATAGAGGATACGGGCCTGTGAACCCACCACCAGCTTGTTTTGTTTGGCGTCTTTAATCCAGGTAATGTTGTCCTGCATTTGCTGCTGAATTTCAGCTGGCGCCTCGGCCATAATCCGTGCAAGCACCTCGGCGGCAATGGCGTCGGTGCGGTCAAGATCGGCGCTGTTACCTGAAGTGCACACCCAGCGGAACGGACCAAAACCGTAATCGAAACACATAGGGCCCAGAATATCCTGCACGTAGGATGGGTACTTGAAGTCGATGCCGTTCTCGGCCATTACATCGCCGCCGGCACGGGAGGCTTCCAGCAGGAAGGCATTGCCGTAGTCAAAAAAGTAAGTGCCCTTGGCGGTATGGCGATTAATGGCGTCAGCATGGCGCTTGAGGGTGGCCTGAACCTTGGTTTTAAACAGCTCAGGCTCCTCACGAATGAGGCGGTTTGACTCATCGTAGCTGATATCCACCGGGTAGTAGCCGCCGGACCATGGGTTGTGCAGGGATGTTTGATCCGAGCCCAGATGCACAAAAATATCATGCTCATCGAACGCTTCCCATACGTTGACCACGTTACCGATAAAGGCGATGGACACCACTTCTTCATTGGCCTGGGCCTGTTTAACCCGGGCAACCAGCGCATCCATGTTATCGATAAGCTCATCCACCCAACCCTGAGCGTGGCGCTTGGTGGCGGCCTTGGGGTTGACCTCGGCGCACACGGTAATACATCCGGCGATGTTACCGGCCTTGGGCTGGGCACCACTCATGCCGCCAAGACCGGCTGTGAGGAAAATCTTGCCTTTAGGGCTATCGCCTTTTTCCAGCACCTTACGGAAACCGTTCATCACGGTGATGGTAGTGCCGTGCACTATGCCCTGGGGGCCGATGTACATAAAGGAGCCGGCCGTCATCTGGCCGTATTGGGTTACGCCAAGGGCGTTGAAGCGCTCCCAGTCATCGGGCTTGGAATAATTGGGGATCATCATGCCGTTGGTTACCACCACCCTTGGTGCATCCACTGACGATGGGAACAATCCCATGGGGTGGCCCGAGTAGAGGTGCAGGGTCTGGTCCGCTTCCATTTCGCTTAAGTACTTCATGGTGAGGCGATACTGCGCCCAGTTCTGGAACACAGCGCCATTGCCACCGTAGGTGATAAGCTCTTCTGGATGCTGAGCCACGGCCGGGTCGAGGTTGTTATCGACCATCAGCATAATGGCGGCGGCCTGCTCGCATTTGGCAGGGTACTCAGAGATTGCGCGGGCCTTCATCGCGTATTCCGGCTTGAAGCGGTACATGTAAATGCGGCCAAAATCGTTCAATTCTTTGGCAAACTCCGCAGCCAGTTCCTGATGCCACTCGGCCGGGAAATAACGCAATGCATTACGTACCGCCAGCTGCTTTTCAGCGGCGGTGAGAATGTCTTTACGCTTGGGAGCGCGGTTGGCATCGGCCGGATAGGGCTTTGGCGAAGGCAGCTCGGCTGGGATCCCTTGTTTGATTTGTTCAGCAAAAGTCATATTGGTTTCCATGCTTGTCATCCTCCCCCTTACTTCACGGTAAAGGCCTGAGCCTTGACCAGCGCAATAATGGCATCAATATCGGGCTTGAGCAGGCGGTCCTCTTCCAGCTTGGCCACTTTTTCGCGGATAAGAGCATGGTTTTGCTCAATAATATCCGAGCAGCGGTTGGGACGGCGAAAATCAATGGCTTGGGCGGCATACATCAGCTCAATGGCAAAGATTTTCTCCAGGTTACCCAAAATCTGGTTGAGTTTACGGCCAGAGATACTGCCCATGGACACATGGTCTTCCTGCCCCATGGAGGTGGGCACGCTGTCGGCTGACGGCGGGAAGCACAGGGACTTGTTTTCGGTAACCAGCGCTGCGGTCACGTACTGAGGGATCATCATGCCAGAGTTAAGACCACCCGAGGTGGTGAGCAGACGCGGCAACCCATGCAGGCCTTCGAGCAGCAAATAGCAGCGGCGGTCTGAAATGTTACCCAGCTCAGCCGCAGCAATGGAGGTGTAATCCAGTACCATGGCCAGTGGCTGACCATGGAAACCACCGCCGGAAATGGCCTCTTCTGCACTGATGACAATCGGGTTGTCGGTGACCGAGTTCATTTCAATTTCGGCCAGCTCTTTCAAATGGTTGTAAGCGTTACGCGAGGCGCCGTGAACCTGCGGGATACAGCGCAACGAGTATGGGTCCTGCACCCGATCGCAATCTTCGTGAGAAGCCATGTTCTCAGAGTCTTTGAAGAAGCTGCGCATACGGGCGGCCACTTCGATGTTACCGGCGAAGGGGCGGATTTCGTGCAGCTCGGCGCGAAACGGCGACTGGCTACCCTGCATGCCTTCAATGCTCATGGCTCCGGCCAGGTCGGCCAAATCCAGCAAATAGCCCATCTTGGTCAGCGCTGTGATGGCGTGGGACAAAATAAACTGGGTACCGTTAATCAGCGCCAGGCCTTCTTTGGCGTGCAGTTCAAGCGGCTCAAGGCCATGGGCCTTAAGCGCCTCACGGGCAGGCACTATCTTATCGCCCTGCCAGAATTCACCTTCGCCGAGCAGCGGCAAAAACAGATGCGACAGCGGCGCCAAATCGCCGGATGCGCCCACAGAGCCCTGCTCCGGTACCACAGGGATCAAGTCAAGGGCGATAAAGGCCAACATACGCTCAACCACGTCGAGACGAATACCCGAAAAGCCCTGACTGAGTGCATGCACCTTGGTGATAAGCATCAGCTTGGAGATGGATTTGGCAATCGGTTCACCTACGCCCACGGCGTGGGTGATCAGCAGGTTCTTTTGCAGCAGGTGGGTTTCGGCAGGGGAAATCTGGGTATCGCACAGGGGGCCAAAGCCGGTGTTAATGCCGTAAATGGCCTTGTCGGATGCGGCCATCACATCCACGTTATGGCGGCTGGCGTTGATCTTGTCGATGGCTTGCTGGCACAGCTCTGCCTGAATACTGCCGTTGGCAATGCCGTTTACGGTTTCGAGAGTGAGATGGTCAACACCATATCTAAAACGCATCTTTGGCTCCTAACAATTTGTTTTATCTTTTTTATTTGTGGGCAAAACCGGAGGTTTACCCCTATTGCCCCCATGCTAGCTTGTCGCTGAAGTTTTATAAATGCACAATAACCGTAATTCATTCCGAGTTTATCGAACTATTGTCTGGCAGGTTTGTTTGCAACTGAGCAGCATTCGATAGACAGCCACCACAGGAAAGCATAAGTGCAGGTTCATGACGTCGATTTAAAACTGCTGAGGATATTTGTCGCCATCGTGGAGTGCGGCGGCCTGTCGGCAGCCGAATCACGGCTCAATATTGGCCGCTCCACCATCAGCGCTCACCTGTCAGATTTGGAGGTGCGCCTCGGCATTAAACTGTGCAAGCGTGGCCGCAGCGGCTTTGAACTGACAGAGTCTGGTCGGGTGACCTATCAGGCATCGCTTGAGCTGTTGCAGCACTGCGATGCCTTTGCATCCACCGTAGCCAGTGCCAAGCAGGAGCTGGCCGGCCGGGTCAGCATTGCGGTGATTGATACCCTGGTAAGTGACCCGCGCTGCGACATTGCCGGGGTGATTGCGGCGCTCAAGGCTAAAAGCAACCATATCCAGTTTGATATCAACGTGTGTGAGGCGCGGGAGGTAGAAACCTCGGTGGTCAACGGCCGCTCTTTGGTCGGCATTGGGGTCAGTCGTCATCATCTGCGCGGGCTCGATTACCATCCGCTGCATAATGAAACCAACTACCTGTATTGCGGTGTGGGTCATCCCCTGTTTGATTGCCTGCCAGACAAGGTGCCAGCGCTGCTGCAAAACGCCGAGGTAATCACCAGTAACTACATGCGCGACAAAGAGATGCGTAACGACGATTTGAACTATCAGAACACCGCCACCGCCTACCACGATGAAGGCATTGCTCATCTCATCCTCTCGGGCAAGTTTATCGGCTACCTGCCGGAGCACTACGCCAGCCACTGGGTCGATAAGGGCCTTTTCAAAGCGATTTTGCCCGAGAAATACTCCTACCAAATTCCTGTGGTGCTCATCACGTCAAAGAGCAATGCCGCAACGCCGCTGGCAACGGCGCTGATTGATGAGATAAAACGCCGTCATTAATCAATGGCCAGAATAGTCCGTAAAATCTGTTGGTAAAGCCACCAAACAGCTCTCTCGTCTGGGTATAGAACCGCCATCAACGCTTGAACTTGGTTTCCAGAATCACCGACGAGGTGGTGCGTTCTACCCCATCGAGGTTGCCGATATCATCCAGCAGGTGACTGAGCTGCTCCGTGGTTTGCGCCTGCACCACCGCAATCAGATCGTACTCGCCGCTGATGGCATAGAGCTCACTGATCATGTGCATCTTCTTTAATTCCACATTGGTTTTGGTGGTGAATTTCTGCTTCACCTTAATGGCCACATGGGCCGATACCAGGTGACTGGTGTAGGTGTCGCCAAGCTCAACCCCATAACCCTTTATCACGCCGGTTTGCTCCAGCCGCGCGATACGGGTCTGCACCGTGGAGCGGGATAAATCCAGTGCACGGGCCAGATCCGATACGCTGATCCGGGCATTGTTTTTCAGCAGCGCCAGTAGCCGCTCGTCCTCTTTGCTTATCATTTTGATAAATCATTCCGTTATTTTGCACATCACATTGAACATATTGTTAATAACGCTGCTGCAAATTGCAACTTCTGCTCAATATAATACAGGGATAACTAAAGAAAGGGCCTTGAGCCCGACGATAAAACAATACAAAAACAGAGGCTTTGCATGCATATCAACAGAAGTTTATTCGATGAAGTGATGGTTCCCAACTACGCGCCATCCCCTATCATTCCGGTAAAGGGCCTGGGGTCACGCCTGTGGGATCAGCAAGGCCGCGAGTTTATCGATTTCGCCGGTGGCATTGCCGTGAACTGTCTGGGCCATTGTCACCCAGCCCTGGTGTCTGCCCTCACCGAGCAGGCACAAAAACTGTGGCACCTGTCCAACACCATGACCAACGAGCCAGCGCTGATGCTGGCCAAACACTTGGTTGATAACACCTTTGCCGAGAAGGTCTACTTTGCCAACTCAGGCGCCGAAGCCAACGAGGCTGCCCTGAAGCTGGTTCGCCGCGTGGCATTGAACAAGTTTGGCGCTGATAAGTCACAGATCATCGCCTTCAAACAAGGCTTCCATGGCCGCACCCTGTTTACCGTATCCGTGGGTGGCCAGCCTGCCTACTCCGATGGTTTTGGCCCCAAGCCAGCCGATATCGACCATGCCGAATACAACAATCTCGACAGCCTGAAGGCGCTGATTTCAGATCGTACCTGCGCCGTGGTACTGGAGCCGCTGCAGGGCGAAGGCGGCATCATCAACCCAACCCCTGAGTTCATCAAGGGCGTACGTGAGCTGTGTGACCAGCACAATGCACTGCTGGTATTCGATGAAGTACAAACCGGCGTCGGCCGCACCGGCGAGCTTTATGCCTATATGGGCCTGGGCGTTACCCCGGATGTACTGACCACAGCCAAGGCCCTTGGCGGTGGTTTCCCCATTGGCGCCATGTTGACCACCACTGAACTGGCAAAGCATCTGGTTGTAGGCACCCACGGCAGCACCTACGGCGGTAACCCGCTGGCCTGTGCCGTTGGCCTTGCCGCATTCACCACAGTAAATACCCCGGAAGTACTGAATGGCGTGAAAGAGCGCGAACAGCTGTTCCGTGATGGCCTCAATGCCATCAACGACAAGTATCAGGTATTCACCGAAGTGCGTGGTAAGGGTCTGCTGCTGGGCGCTGCGCTTAATGCGGATTACGCCGGTAAAGCCCGTGACTTTATGCTGGCCGCCGCTGAAGAAGGCGTGCTCCTGCTGATGGCCGGTCAAAACGTGGTGCGTTTTGCCCCTTCTCTTATCATTCCTGAGGCAGACGTTCGGGAAGGCCTGGCGCGTTTCGACGCCGCCATCGCCAAATTGGTTGCCAGGCTTAACGCCGGTTAAACCGCCTTAGGCATTTGTGCGAACAGGCGATGGGGCTTTGCCCTTTCGCCTTCCACACAGACCAAGAGAACCGAATTATGTTACTTATCCGTCCTATACAGGGTTCGGATTTCCAGGCGCTGATGACCATGGCGCGGGAATCCGGAGCAGGTTTTACCTCCCTGCCCCTTTGCGAGCGAAAACTGACCCACAAAATAGCGCACTCGGAAGAGAGCTTTGCCGCCGATATCGATGCGCCTGGCGATCAGGGTTATCTGTTTGTGCTGGAAGACACAGACACGGGCGAAATCCTTGGCGCTTCTGGTATCGAGGCCTCGGTTGGCCTGGGCAGCCCGCTGTACCACTTCCACAAGAGTACCGTGGTGCATCAGTGTAAGGAGCTGGATATTTTCAATCCGGTGGAAGTCCTTACCCTGGGCAATGATTACACAGGCGTGACTGAAATCTGCACCCTGTTTTTGCGTGAGCCTTACCGGGTGGGCCTCAATGGCCGCTTCCTGTCCAAGGTACGCTTTATGTTTATGGCCGAGCACCCCAAACGTTTTTCCCAGCTGGTAATTGCCGAGATGCGCGGCGCCGCCGATGAAAACGGTCAGCCCCCATTTTGGGGCTGGCTTAGGGAAACCTTCTTCAATATGGAGTTTTCCAAGGCCGATTACCTGATTGGCGTGGGCAACAAGGGGTTTATTGCCGACCTGATGCCCCGCTATCCCATCTACGTTGATTTGTTGCCCGAAGCGGCCCGAAACACCATAGGCCAGGTGCATGAAAACACAGTTCCTGCCCTTAAGCTTTTGGAAAACGAAGGTTTTATGCATCGTGGCTATGTGGATCTGTTCGATGCTGGCCCCACGGTGGAAGCCCAGCTTAAGCAAATCAAGTCGGTGCGCCAGAGCCACAGGGTCAAGGTGGTGATAAGCCAAAACCCGGCCGAGCACAAAGGTGAGTTTCATCTGGCAGTGTGCAACTGCGACAGCAAGGCATTTCGCGCCACCGTCAGCGACGAGTGTCGTCTCGAACCCGAAACCCACAGCATACTGATGAGCCCGGCCATGGCCGATGTGCTCAATGTCGCCGAGGGCGATTTGGTGCGTTACTTAAATCTGGACAAGGGGGCCAAATGAGCTCAGTGATCAATAATCCGTCAAGCTGTCAGTTTATTGGTGGACAGTGGCAACCCGGCCACGGTAAAGGCTTTGAGTCGATTAATCCGGCCAATGGAGAGGTTATCTGGTGTGGTAACGGCGCCAATGCCGAGCAGGTCGATACCGCCGTTAAGGCCGCCCGCAGCGCCTTTTACAACTGGTCAGCCATGCCCCTGGCCGAGCGTTTGGCCATTATTGAAGCCTTTGGCGCTCAACTTGGTGAACACAGCGAAGCCATGGCACGCCTCATTGCTGAAGAAACCGGCAAGGCACTGTGGGAGAGCCGCACCGAAGTTGCGGCCATGACTGGCAAAATCGCGATATCCATCAGAGCCCACAGCGAACGCACCGGCACAGTGGAAAACCCCATGCCCGGTGCCCGTGCTTTTATCCGCCATAAGCCCCACGGCGTGGTGGCGGTATTTGGGCCTTATAACTTCCCGGGGCACCTGCCTAACGGCCATATAGTGCCTGCGCTGATCGCCGGGAACACTGTACTGTTCAAACCCTCGGAGCTGACCCCTAAAGTGGCCCAGTTTACGGTGGAGCTGTGGCAAAAAGCAGGCTTGCCCGCAGGTGTGATTAACCTGCTGCAAGGCGAAGTGGAAACCGGCAAAGCGCTCGCTGGGCACCCCGGCATCGACGGGCTCTTCTTTACCGGCAGCTCCAACACGGGTCATTTGCTGCATCAGCAGTATGCCGGTCAGCCGGGAAAAATTTTGGCGCTGGAAATGGGCGGAAATAACCCGCTCATCGTCAAAGATGTGGCCAATGTGAATGCCGCTGTACATGACATCATCCAATCGGCCTTTATCTCCAGCGGTCAGCGCTGCACCTGCGCCAGACGTCTTTTCATTAAGAAAGACGCCAATGGCGATGCCATCCTGGCCAAGCTGATTGAGGCCAGCCGTCAAATTCGCGTAGATGAACCCTTTGCCGAAAACCAACCCTTTTATGGTGCCATGATCAGCGCCAAAGCGGCGGCGGCCATGGTGAAGGCGCAAACCGATATCCAGTCTCTTGGCGGCATTTCACTGCTGGAGCTTAAGCAACCTGACCTTGCCCTTGGCTTCGTCACGCCCGGTATTATTGATGTCACCCACGTCAAAGCCCTGCCGGACGAAGAACACTTTGGTCCGCTGCTCAAGGTCTACCGCTACGATGACTTCGATGCCGCCATTGACGAAGCCAATAACACTGCGTTTGGCCTGTCGGCTGGATTGCTGGCCGATAATGAAGCGGATTATGACCACTTCTTCCGCCGCATTCGCGCAGGAATCGTGAATTGGAACAAACCCATTACAGGTGCCTCCAGTGCCGCGCCATTTGGCGGCATTGGCGCCAGCGGTAACCACAGGGCCAGCGCCTTCTACGCGGCCGATTACTGCGCCTACCCCGTCTCCTCAGTGGAAGCCAGCAGCGTCAGCCTGCCTGCCAGTCTGAGCCCGGGCCTCAGTATTTAACACACCCTACTTTGTATCAGGATTAGTAATATGCACACCCAGATTAATGAACTCTTCTCCAACCTTTGGCAGGACTATGTGTCAGTAACGCCCTCTGCACAGAAAATTCATGCCCTGCTTGGCTCGACTCAGCAGGATGACGTGCAAAACGACCATATCGCCCTGCGTACCTTTAATATCGAGAAGATTAACCTGGAAAAACTGGCCGCCCATTTTCTGGCCCTGGGCTATGTAGAGAGCGGCGAATACCACTTCGAAGCCAAAAAGCTCTATGCCAAGCACTTCGAGCACCCGGATGCCACTCAGCCCAAGGTGTTTATCTCTGAGCTGCTGTTGGAAAAATGCTCTCCTGAGCTGCAGGCCACAGTGCACAAGCTGGTCGAGCAAATCGATGCGGCCGCCGTGACTGCCGATAACTTCCTCTACTCAGGTCGTCACTGGAGCATCGACCAGGCCACCTACGAAACTCTGCTCAAGGAAAGCGAGTACGCCGCCTGGGTTTCTGTGTGGGGATTTCGCGCCAACCACTTCACCGTATCGGTAAATGCGCTGAAAAACTACGAAACCCTGGCCTCCGTGAATGATGCCCTCAAGGCCGCAGGTTTTGCACTCAACACCTCCGGCGGTGAAATCAAGGGCAGCGAAGAGGTGAAGCTCAAGCAGTCTTCGACCCTCGCCGACGAAGCCGTGGTGGAATTCACTGATGGCAAGCGTATGGTGCCAAGCTGTTTTTATGAGTTTGCCCGCCGCTTCCCATTAGAAGATGGCCGCCTGTACCCAGGCTTTGTGGCTGCCTCCGCTGACAAGATTTTTGAGAGCACCAACGCCCGTTAAGTCTTGATAAAAACCGACAGCCCGGCCAGAGCCGGGCTTTTTTATGGGCCTAAGCCGCTGTGTGACGCGCCTTTAAATCTGCTGACAATAAAAAACCGTGGCAAGCCACGGTTTTTTGTTTTGCACAGAGACGCTTACCAGCCTTTGACACCGGACATGTCAGGCAGGTGATGCGCAATCCCCTTGTGACAATCGATACAGGTCTTTTCGCCGCTGGCCAGTGAGGTCGAGTGCATTTGCGACGCCCTCGGTGACTGACGGGTAAAGTCCATGTAGTCAAAGTTGTGGCAGTTTCGGCATTCCAGCGAGTCATTCGCCTTTAAACGCGCCCATTCATGCTCTGCCAGCTCACGGCGCTTGGCCTCGAACTTCTCACGGGTGTTGATGGTACCAAACACCTTACCCCACACCTCTTTCGATGCCTGCATCTTACGGGCAATCTTATCGGTCCAGTTGTGCGGCACGTGGCAATCCGGACAGGTTGCACGCACGCCGCTTCGGTTGGTGAAGTGGATAGTCGTCTTCAGCTCTTCATAGACGTTGTTTTCCATCTCGTGACAACCGATACAGAAAGCCTCCTGGTTGGTGGCTTCCAGGGCGGTGTTAAAGCCCCCCCAGAAGATGATACCGGCCACAAAGCCTCCAAGGGTCAGGAAACCAAGGCTGTAATGCACACTGGGCTTCCTGAGGGTTCGCCATACTTTTTTAAGCTTTTCCCACATAGTGACTCCTAGTGTTTAGCCTTGACCTGATCCGCCTTGAGCAGGTGATCAATGTCAATAAACTCGTTGTCAACCAGTGGCTTGGCATCCAGCTGAGGCACATGGCACTGCACGCAGAAATAACGGCGTGGTGACAGATCGGCCAGGAAGTTATTATCCCTGTCCATGTAGTGAGTCACGCTGACCATGGGAGCCTGAGACTCACCGGTACGGGTACGGGCGTGGCACGACATACACTTGTTTACCTTCAGATCCAGCTGATACCCATCAATCTTGTGGGGAATGACGGGGGGCTGCATCGGGTAGTTACGGGCCTGCTTTACGTCTTTGTTCATGACCTGCTGCATGGCTGGCGGTGTCACTTCCACATTCAGCGGCGCCTGACGCAAGGTGGCAATTTTCTCATCTGTGACTGTGCTGGCATTGGCCAGACAGGCGAAGGCAACCAGAGCAAGCGCAGAGAGTGTTTTCATTGTTTTCATGGTTTGTCTCCTCAAGCCTTCAACACTTTGACAGCACACTTCTTGAAGTCGGTCTGTTTGGACAGGGGATCTGTCGCATCCAGGGTGACCTTGTTGATGAGCTGACTGGCATCAAACCAGGGAACAAACACCAGGCCTTTTGGCGGCTTGTTACGGCCACGGGTCTCGACACGGGTAAGAATTTCACCACGACGGGACACGACCTTGACCTCATCGCCGCGGCGTAAACCACGGGCCTTGGCATCGTCAGGGTGCATAAAACACACGGCATCCGGGAAGGCGCGATAAAGCTCTGGTACACGCTGGGTCATGGAGCCTGAGTGCCAATGTTCAAGTACACGGCCGGTTGAGAGCCACATATCGTATTCAGCATCGGGCGACTCTGCAGGTGGCTCGTAGGGCAGCGCGAAAATCACCGCTTTGCCATCGGGCTTACCGTAGAACTCAAAGCCCTTGCCAGGCTTGACATAAGGGTCTGAACCTTCGCGGTAGCGCCACAGGGTTTCTTTGCCGTCGACGACAGGCCAACGCAGACCATGGGCTTCGTGGTACATGTCGAAGGGAGCCAAATCGTGTCCGTGACCGCGGCCAAACTCGGCGTACTCTTCAAACAACCCCTTCTGTACGTAGAAACCAAAGTACTCGGCTTCATCGTTGGCGTACTTGGCATCGCGATCGGTGAGCGGGAATTTGTCTACATGACCATTCTTGTAGAGCACGTCATACAGGGTTTTGCCCTTGTAAGACGGATTCGCCGCCAGCACGTCTTTTGGCCAGACTTCGTCGGTGGTAAAGCGCTTGGAGAACTCCATCAACTGCCACAGATCTGAGCGTGACTCGCCCGGCGCTTTGACCAGCTGGTGCCAGAACTGGGTCCGACGTTCAGCGTTACCGTAGGCACCCTCTTTTTCCACCCACATGGCAGTAGGCAGAATCAGGTCGGCCGCCTGGGTGGTCACGGTTGGGTACGCATCCGACACAACGATGAAGTTGTCTGGATTACGGTAACCGGGCAAGGTTTCTTCCATCATGTTAGGCGCAGCCTGCATGTTGTTGTTTACCTGCACCCAGTAGACGTTGAGATCACCGTCTTTCAGGCGGCGGTTTTGTTCAACCGCGTGATAACCAGGCTTGGGCGGAATGATACCGGCAGGGATC
This sequence comes from Shewanella amazonensis SB2B, assembly GCF_000015245.1. Classification (NCBI taxonomy): domain Bacteria; kingdom Pseudomonadati; phylum Pseudomonadota; class Gammaproteobacteria; order Alteromonadales; family Shewanellaceae; genus Shewanella; species Shewanella amazonensis. The sequence goes on along the minus strand of NC_008700.1, from coordinate 1,987,148 downwards.
TTCCACACTTTTTCAGCGTAGGCACGGTGCTCAGGGTTCATCACCACCATGTCGGCTGGCAGACGGTGGGCAAAGGTACCCACTTCGCGGGCCGTACCACAGGCTGAGGGTTGACCGGTCAGCGAGAAGGGGCTGTTACCGGGAGTAGAGATCTTGCCTGTGAGCAGATGGATGTTGTAAATCAGGTTGTTACACCACACGCCGCGGGTATGCTGGTTGACACCCATGGTCCAGAAAGACGTGACCTTGGTGTTGGGATCGGCATACAACTTGGCAAGTTCCACCAGCTTGTCTTCAGCAACGCCGGACATCTGGGCCGTTTTTTCCAACGTGTACTCTGACACGAAGTCCTTGAACGCAGCGAAATCGATGGGGCTCGAATCCCCTGCCGTGGCAACGTTTTTCGCCTTTTGCTGCAATGGGTGGGTCGGACGCAGACCGTAACCAATGTCAGTCACACCCTGACGGAAGTTCACATGCTTCTTGACGAAGTCATGGTTCACCATGTCGTTTTGGATGATGTAGTTGGCGATAAAGTTGAGAATGGCCAGATCGGATTGTGGTGTGAAGACCACAGGCAAGTCGGCAAGTTCAAAGGAGCGGTGCTCAAAGGTAGACAGCACAGCAACTTTAACGTGGGGCGCGCTCAGGCGACGGTCTGTCACGCGGCTCCACAAAATGGGGTGCATTTCGGCCATGTTGGAGCCCCACAGCACAAAGGCGTCGGCAGCTTCCATATCGTTGTAACAGCCCATGGGCTCATCCATACCGAAGGTGCGCATAAAGCCCACTACGGCAGAGGCCATACAGTGACGGGCATTGGGGTCGATGTTGTTTGACCCGAAACCGGCTTTCATCAGTTTGGAGGCGGCATAGCCTTCCCACACGGTCCACTGGCCTGAACCGAACATACCGATGGCAGTCGGGCCCTTGGCTTTGATGGTGGCTTTCCACTTTTCGGCCATGATATCGAAGGCGCTGTCCCAGCTGATGGGCGTAAATTCGCCATGCTTGTCGTATTGACCGTTGGTCATACGCAGCATGGGAGTTTGCAGGCGGTCTTTACCGTACATGATTTTGGACAGGAAGTAGCCCTTGATGCAGTTGAGGCCGCGGTTAACTTCGCTGTTGGCATCGCCGTGGGTCGCCACGACGCGTCCGTCACGGGTGGCCACCATCACTGAGCAGCCGGTACCGCAGAAGCGGCAAGGCGCCTTGTTCCAATCCAGCTTGGTTTGCTCTGAGCTGGTGATGAGATTACTTGCCGAAGTCGGCAAGGCCAGCCCGGCCACACTGGCCGCTGCCAGTGCGGCATTGGCCTTCATAAATTCACGTCTGTTCATTTTCATTGCTCATCCTCTTCCAGCACTTCGCTCTGGTGATAAACCATGGTGGCCGACATCACGCCCGGCAGGGCGTTAATGGCTTCGATTCCGGCCAGCAATTCTTTCTGGGAGTTGCCCTCCAACACCACCACCAACTTGACCTCGTTATTCACCGACAACTCGGCACCGGGCATTTGCAGAATTAGCCCGCGGACTTCGGCCATTTTTTCTGGCAACACCTGCACTATCAGGCTGGAAACGTGGAGTTCATTGCTCATAGGACATTCCAGTTATATTGATAAATTCTGTTTGGAACCGGGTTCAACCCGCACCCGGTGGACCGGTGAATATCTGGCTGATCCAAATGGCGAACCCCAGAGCAGACACCAGGCCTACTGCCAGGAGCGGCGCCAAAAATACGGTCAGAAAGACAAAGATCTTCAGCTCCAGACTCTTTTCATCTTGTTTGGGATCGGAACTCATGTTTCCTCCATCGGCCTCGGGCATTGCCCCATGTTGGCTGCATCGTTACTTCATTCAGTCAGCGCAGCTTCTCTTTCGATTTCGATCATACGCGTTCAATGTTAACGAACTGTATACCCCTAAATCGGTAAAAAGATTGCCGCTTGATCCAGATCATCTATTTCTATGTATTTTTAGGGGGGTCATGGTTTTCAAGCGCTTAGTTCGATTGCTTTTTATCTTATATGCAGGATATTGCTATTCAGCCTTTGCTAAAACTAGGCTAAAAAAGCGCCAATTGACCAGCGTCAAACGACCGATTTTTGAAAAATATTTACAAAGAGGTAGGCAGATAAAAAACGGGCCGTGATGAAGATCACAGCCCGGTATTCACAATGGGGAGGTACTGCCTGTGTTTGCAGCACCTTTGTGGGAGCGAAACCCAGATTAGGGGGGACACACCAGCCTATTGCTGAATGTGCAGCAACACCCGTTTTTCTGAGATAGGCACTGAGGTTCCCAGCACCTGAGCGAACAAAGACACCCTGAGCTCTTCAATCAACCAACGTGCCTCCAACAGATGCTCAGGTACGGGTTGGCTTTTTGGCACCTTGGCAAGCTGGGCCTCCAACGCCTGCTCCACCTTGTGGATGGACAGCAACTGCAACTTGTCACGCACCGGATCCACTGGCAGCTTCTCCAATCGATGCTCTATGGCTTTTAAAAAGCGGATAATGTCGCTCAGTCTTGCGTGACCACAGTCGGCAACAAACCCCTTGTATACCAATCGGTCAAGCTGCGTCTGGATGTCGCTCATTGCAAAGGCGATATCCAGGCTTATTTTGCCCTTGAGACGTTTTTTGATTTGATTGTGCAGCGTAAGAATTTGCTCCACCTTGAGGGAGATTTGCTCAGCTACGCTGTTTAAGTCGGCACGTACCGCATCCCTTGCAACATCAAAGCCGGCCTTGGTACGTACTTCAAGCCGCTGCTCGTCCAAAATCTGCGCCACAGCAGCATCTATGATGTCTTCAATGAGCAGCTGTACCTGGCCAAAGGGATTAAAGTACATGGCCAGCTTGGCCTTGTTGGGCAGCGCCTGCTGGAGATGTTTTACCGGCGATGGGATATTGATAAGCAGCAAACGACGCACGCCCTGGGCATGGGCTTTCTGCGCCTGGTGCTCATCATCAAACAGCTTAACCGCCACCGACTCTTTTTCGTCCACCAACGCGGGGAAGGCTTTGACTTCATAGTTGCCTTTTTTGCGCTGAAACTGCGCCGGTAAATCATCGATGCTCCACTCTGTCAGCCCGGCTTGCTCAATGCCGGACTTGGCAACCTGACGGATAGCCTTGGCCACAACGCCCTGCAAACTCGCCTTAAGGGCATCGAGATCCCGACCCTCGCCCACCAGCTTGCCGTGGTCATCTTCGATTTTAAAATGCATCAACAGATGTTTAGGCAGCTCAGTCAACACAAAGTCTTCACCGCTTACACGGGTGCCCGTCATGCGCAGTAATTGCTTGGAAAGGGATTCAAGAAGCGGCAAATCCAGTGACATAGCCTGAACTGCCGCGCGGGCATAATCCGGGGCCGGTACAAAGTTACGCCTCAGTGATTTGGGCAGTGACTTAATCAGTGCGATGCATTTTTCTTCCCGAAGGCCGGGCACCAAAAAGTCAAAGCCACTGTCTTCGACCTGATTGAGAAGCGCCACCGGAATATGGACACTGACCCCATCATCCTCTGCGCCGGGCTCGAAATGGTAACTCAGGGCAAAGCTTAAGTTGCCCTGATGCCATACATCGGGAAAGTCCAACTTGGAGATGTGCCCCGTTTGACGGGCATAGAGCATGTCTTCATTGAAGTTTAAAAGCTCCGGCTGCTTACGTCTGGCCTCTTTCCACCAGCTGAAAAGCTTGGGCGCATTGTAGATGCCTTCCGGCAGTCGCTCATTGTAAAAGTCGAACAGCACCTGCTCATCAACCAGAATGTCACGGCGACGGGACTTGTGTTCGAGCGACTCCACTTCTTCCAGCAGTTTTTGGTTATGGAGGAAGAAAGCTTCCCGGGTTTTGAGCTGACCTTCAGCCAAGGCACTGCGGATAAAGATTTCCCGCGCTTCAATGGCATTGATGGGACCGTACTGCACCTTACGGCGATTCACAACAGTAAGCCCGTATAGCACCTGGTTTTCAAACGCCACCACGGCGCCCTGATTGGCTTCGAATTGGGGCTCGTTGTGCTGCTTCTTAATAAGATGCGCGGCAAGTTCCTCGAGCCACTCGGGCTCGATTTTGGCGCAGCCACGGGCAAACAAACGGCTGGTTTCAGTAAGCTCCGCCGCCACTATCCATTTGGGGCCTTTCTTCGCCAACGGCGAGCCCGGGAATACATAAAAGCGGCGATTGCGGGCGCCCAGATATTCATTGTTGTTGTCTTTAAAACCAACATGACTCAAAAGACCCGACAAGAGCGCGCGGTGCAGGCTATCGTAGTCCGCCGGCACACTATTCAGTTTGAGTTTCAGCTCGTGAACACTCTGGCGCACCTGGGTGTACAAGTCCTGCCACTCCCGCACCCTGAGATAGGCCAGATATTCCTGCTTGCACAATTTGCGGAACTGACTGGCGGAGAGTGCCTTTTGCTGCTCCTTGATGTAGTTCCACAAATTCAGCAAGGACACAAAGTCCGAGTCTTTGTCGGCAAAGCGGCTGTGGGCTTCATCTGCAGCCTGCTTTTTCTCAAGTGGACGCTCCCGCGGATCCTGAATGGACAATGCAGAGGTGACCACAAGGGCTTCATGCAAGGCGCCTCTGTCGGCGGCCTCAATGACCATACGGGCAAGACGGGGGTCAAGCGGCACATGGGCAAGCTTGCGCCCAAGAGGCGTCATCTGCGGCAAACCCTTCTTGAGCTTGATGGCCTGGAGTTCTTCCAGCAGCAAAAAGCCGTCTTTGATATGGCGCTCATCGGGGGGCTGAATAAAGGGGAAGCCCTTGATGTCGCCCAGGCCAATAGCCAGCATCTGCAGGATGACAGACGCCAGATTGGTGCGCAGAATTTCCGGATCGGTAAATTCCGGCCGCGACAGAAAATCCGTCTCTTCATAGAGACGAATACAAATACCCGGCCCTACCCGGCCACAACGTCCCTGACGCTGATTGGCACTGGCCTGACTGATAGGTTCGATAGGAAGACGCTGCACCTTGGTGCGATAGCTGTAACGGCTGATGCGAGCCGTGCCCGGGTCAATCACGTAACGAATACCGGGCACAGTAAGCGAGGTTTCGGCCACGTTGGTGGCCAGCACGATTCGCCTGCCGGTGTGGGACTTGAACACCTTGGACTGCTCACCGTAGGACAGGCGCGCGTAAAGCGGCAATACCTCGGTATCGCGGTACTGCCTGCGGGAGAGCTGCTCGGCGGTGTCACGGATTTCCCGCTCACCGTTCATAAAAATCAGGATATCGCCCGGGCCTTCTGCCATCAGCTCGTCGACGGCTTCAAAGATTCCGTCCATTAAATCCAGATCCGGCTCGTCATCCTTCACCAGCGGCCGGTAGCGGGTTTCCACCGGGTAGGTGCGCCCCGACACCTCAATCACGGGAGCCTTGTCAAAATGCGTTGAAAACCGGTCAACATCGATGGTGGCAGAGGTGATGATAACCTTGAGATCCGGGCGCCTCGGCAGAAGCTGCTTTAAGTAACCCAGGATAAAGTCGATGTTGAGGCTACGCTCGTGCGCTTCGTCAATGATAAGGGTATCGTATTGATTCAAATACTTATCTGACGACAGTTCCGCCAGCAGGATACCGTCGGTCATCAGCTTGATATAGCTGTTTTCATTGATGGCGTCCGCAAAGCGCACCTTAAAGCCAACGGCTTCGCCCAATGGGCTTTGCAGCTCGTCTGCGACCCGGGTCGCCACACTGCGGGCGGCCAGACGACGTGGCTGGGTGTGGCCAATCAGGCCACGACTTCCCCGGCCAAGCTCAAGACAGATTTTCGGCAACTGAGTGGTTTTGCCAGAGCCCGTTTCACCGGCAACGATCACCACCTGATGCTTGGCGATGGCCTCGGCGATGTCATCACGCTTTTGCGAGACCGGCAGATTATCGGGATAGTGGATCCGTGGACGCGCGCTTAGCCTGGCGTCCACCTTGGCTTTGGCCGCCTCGGCCCGCTCGGCCAGCCGCTCGAATGCAGCGGCCTTGGCAGTCTCATCTCCGAGACGTTCTATGTCTCTGAGTTCACGACGAATACGGGCTACATCCGATTGATAACATTGTTGTAAATATGCACGGGAGAGAGAGTGTCTTGCAGCGCTCAAAACCGGTTTCCATTGCCTGAAACAAAGACCAGGGATCCTAACAAGAAGTGCGGCATTTGGGTATGAAAAAAGCCCTGACTGGCAGGGCTTTTTAAGCGGATAACATCAAACAATCAGGCCGGTGCCAGATAGCATTGCTGCATATAGACATTCATCGCAGCCAGCACGTGAGTCCGGTTGATAATGCCAATCACCTTGCCGTTATCCACCACGGGGTAGATTTTGGGCTTGGCGCCTGTCATTTGCTCGGCCAGCCGCAGGACGCTGTCATCTGGCGATACCTGCAGCACATCGGTGCGCATCACATCCGCCACGGTTGCTGTTAAATCACAGTGATAGCTGCTTTTGAGCATGGTGGCCAAACAGTCCTGCTGGGATAAAAAGCCCACCAGATGCTTGTCATTATCTACCACGGGTGCCCCATTTTTTTTGTTTTCCAACAACAGCTCTACGGCCGTGGCAAGCGTCATATCAGGTTTGAGCAATACGGCTTGCCTGTCCATATGCTCCCTGACTTTAATTGAATCCATTGCATTCCCCTGTCAGTTGTTACCTTCCAAGTGTAGGAAAAAACTGCGGTGATTGCCTGCCGAGGGATTCGATTGCATCAATCTGTTATTTATCGCGCCAAATCATGATCAAGGGAGCGTCCTTATTTACCCGGCTTGCACGGTACATGCCCTCAGTATTAAAGGGCGTCGCCACATTGCCCTGGGCATCAATCGCGATAATGCCTCCACTGCCGCCAGCCTCCACCAGACGCTGGTTAATCACCTCATCTGATGCCTGAATGACATTTTTTTGCTGATACTTCATCCGTGCACAAATGTCGGCCGCCACATGATAGCGAATGAAGTATTCGCCATGGCCGGTAGCAGATACCGCGCACACACCATTCTCGGCATAAGTTCCTGCACCGATAACCGGGGAGTCACCAATACGACCAAAACGCTTGGCCGTCATCCCCCCGGTCGAGGTCCCGGCTGCCAGGTTGCCGTTTTTGTCCAGTGCAACCGCGCCCACGGTGCCGAACTTGTAGTCAAGGTCGAGGCTGGTGGCCGATGCATGGAAGTCTTTGGCAGCGCTTTCGGCGGCGTTAATTTTTGCTTTGGCATCCAGGAGCTGCTGGTAACGGCTGTCGGTATCGAAGGTGTTGGCTGGCACAAGAGGCATTCCCTGGGTCAGGGCAAATTCTTCTGCGCCGACACCGGAGAGCATCACGTGATCAGATTTATTCATCACCACCAACGCTAAATCGATGGGGTTTTTGATGTGCTTAACTCCGGCCACGGCACCGGCATTCATGGTGTTGCCATCCATGATGGACGCATCGAGTTCATGGGTACCGTCAAAGGTGTACACGGCGCCCATACCGGCATTAAACAGCGGGCTGTCTTCAAGAATATTGATAGCAGCCTTGACCGCGTCCAGACTGTCGCCGCCCTTGGCCAGAATTTTGTGACCGGCGTTTACCGCTTCTTCCAATTTGTCGCGGTAGGCCTGCTCCTGCTCGTCCGTCAGCCTGGCCTTGGAAATGGTACCGGCCCCGCCATGAATGGCGATGCCAAAGGGATTTTCTTGTGCTGACGCCGGGGTCATGACTACTCCAAGACTAAAAAGGGCTGTGAATATCGCGGGATACTTGTTCATCTTATTCTGCTTTAGTGTGACAACTGTGTGTTCTTTTTAACGATTTCGCGCGCCAAACACAATCCCGCCTTGCCGGGCATGCAGGATACAGCGACAATAAAAACCAATGGAGTAACAACTGCAATCCGGGACTTTTGCGCCTTTGAAAGTGAAATTTTTATATCCTCTGACAGCCGCAGCCCTGTTTGGCGCCCTGCCTGTCAGTGCAGCAAACGATCCTTTACTGCGGATAAATGTCAGCGGCGTAGATGAAGCGCTCGAAAAAAATATCCGTGCACACCTGGGTTCCCTGCCGGAGTCCGAGGTACAAAGGCGTGCCTTCCTGTTTAATGTGCAGGACAGCGTTGACGCTGCTCTGCAATCAGTGGGCTATTACCACGGTGAGCTCAACCAAAACCTCATTCGCCATGATAAAGGTCCGTGGGAGCTGACACTGACTGTCTCTCCCGGTGAGCCAACCCGTATCGATTGGGTGGACATCCGCTTTGCCGGTGAAATGCTGAATGACGCCGCCTTTGACACCTGGCTTGATGGCGTCAGCCTGAGGCCGGGTCAGGTGCTCAATCACGGCAACTATGAAAATCTTAAAGCCGAGCTTGGCGCCATCGCGCTGTCCCGGGGCTACTTTGATGGCAAATACACCAAGGCAGAAATCCGGGTAAACCGCGATGAGAATCGCGCTACCATCAGCCTGCATTTTGATTCCAGCGCCCGATATCGCCTTGGCGATGTCAGCTTTGAGGGCCACACCCTGGATGAGGGCTTTCTGGATAGACTCATTCCCTTTGAGCACCAAAGCCCTTATGCAACCCGTCGGCTGTCGGCGCTGAACAGCCGCTTGCAGGAGACCGGTTATTTTCGCTCAACCAAGGTATTGCCACAGCTTGATAAGGCCGAGAACGGGGAAATTCCCATTAAAGTTGAACTGGATAATCGTCCGGATCATTCCATCGAGCTGGGTTTGGGTGGCGATATAGGCTCGAGCAGCGACAGTACCTTCGAGCCCAGGGTCAGGGTGACCTGGCGCACGCCACAAATTAACAGCCACGGCCACTCTCAGGAAACCAGTATCGAGTGGTCGCCCGACCGTCCCAAATTTTTAACCACCTATACCATTCCCCTCACCCATCCGCTGGACGATCAATTAAAACTGAGACTCGGTCTGCTGCGGGATAAATACGGCGTGACCCAGGTATATGAACCCGAAGATCTGGATTTCAGAAACACAGGTCAGTTGGAGTCCAGCAAGCAATTGCTGGGGGTACTCAGGCAGCAGTCTCTGGGCGATGGCTGGTTGATGGGGTATTCGCTGGACTTTATCCGCGAGAGCTACACCCAGTTTGATACCGATTATTCCCCGTCTTTCCTGCTGGCCGGATTTAGTCTGTCCAATACGGTCAGGGGGGATGCGACACTCGACCCCAAGTGGGGTTACCGTCAGTCTTACAGTGTTGACTATGCCGACCCCAGCCTGGGCTCCGCCACGCGTTTAAGCCGCTTTCAAGCCAAATTCAAATGGATTGACACCTTCTTTACCAAGCATCGCCTCGTCGCCAGAGCCGATTTTGGTCTGAACCTGGTGAGCGATGGCGATCTGGCACTGGTGCCACCGTCCCTGAGGTATTTCACCGGCGGCGATCAGAGTATTCGCGGTTATGCATTTCAGGAAATTGGTCCCTATATCGAGTTCACCAATGATGATGGGCAAATCGCCCGTGAAGTCATAGGTGGTCGCTACCTCGCAGTCGGCAGCCTGGAATATCAATATTATCTGACGCCATCGTGGCGTTTGGGCTCCTTTGTTGATGCCGGTAACGCGTTTGATAAGGACAAGTTTGAACCCGTGGTATCGGTTGGTGGCGGCGTACACTGGATTTCCCCCATAGGCCCAATCAAACTCGATTTGGGCGTAGGCCTGACCGAGACAGATACGCTGGAGCGCTCGTGGCGTATACACCTGACTATGGGAAGCGAACTATGAGCCAGGATATGAATCAAACCACGCCGTCAATGGGTTCTGACTCCCCAAACACGCCCAAGCCGGTAACAAAGGTATTGCCTTGGTACCACCCCTGGCCGCTGTTCAAGCTTGTTACCCGATTGGTTGTTTATATCCCGCTGCTCTTCCTTGTGCTGCTGGCGTTGGTGCTGGGTACCCCCTTTGGTGCGCGTATCGCGGTAAGTCTTGCCGCAAGTCTGGTGCCCAATTTCAGCGCCAGCTATGTCAGCGGCACTATTAACCGTGACCTGGCTTTGAGTGATATACGCTGGTCCATGGATGGAATTGCCGTTGAAGGCAAAGCGCTGCTGGTGGAATGGCAGCCATCCTGCCTGCTTGCCAAAGGCCTGTGTGTGCAAAATCTGTCGCTCGACGGCTTAGCCCTGGTAATAGAAACTGACAAACTCCCCAAAGGTGAAAGCGAGCCCGCACCCGCGACTGAAAAGCTGATTTTGCCCTTCAGTATCTCCCTGGATAAGGCGCAATTAACGTCAGTCGATGTACGCGTCGATACCATGAAATTTGGTGCCGATTACCTGATGGCGGCTGCCAAGTGGCAGGAGGATGGGCTAAAAGTCGACGAGCTACAAAGCCGTGGCTTACAGGTGTTCATTCCCATACCGGGCGAGGCAGATACCGGGGCTCAAGGCAGTACCATCACGTCCGATAACACTGCCATGGACAGCGCAGCGCCGACAGAAGGAAGCTGGCCCCTTGCCAGCTTGCCGACCATCGCCTTGCCCATGAACCTGCAATTGCTGAAAGCTGATCTGACTGACACTCACCTTGCCATTCTTGGTGAGGACGAAGTGATAAGTCGCCTGCTGCTGGGAGCGGATTTCGAAGGCAGTGCACTTACGCTGCAGGAGCTTAAGCTCGAACACCCTGAAGCCGAGTTGGAGTTGAAAGGTACTGTGGATTTGTCTGCGGACTATCCCATGGCACTTAAGCTCAATGTCAACACCCACTCGCCGTCACGTTTTCCCGATATCGGCGAGCAACAATTGCAACTCGACGTCAACGGCAACCTGTCACAGCTCACCCTGAAGGTGCAGGCTAAGGGTACCCTGAATTTTGAGCTGGATGCCGGGGCGGCCCTGACAAATCCTGAAGTGCCCTTTACGCTTACCCTGAGCAAGGCAAATGTGGGTTGGCCGCTGCAGGCGCCAGAATACCAGGGTCAGGAGCTCTCGGTAGTGGCAAGCGGTAACCTGAATGCCCAGCAGGCGAGTATCAATGGCAATGTCATTACCCCGTTTCATACCCCGCTTTTGCTTAACGCCGTACTCAGTCATCAGGCGCAGTCTCTTGAAATAACGGAAGCCGCAGTGTCTGGTGAGCCTGGAAATATTCATCTCAGTGGCACACTGAATTATGCCGACGGCCTGGACTGGCGAGCGGGTGTCAGCTTTGACAAGCTCACACCCTCTGCCCTTGTGCTGCCGGAAGGCGTGACCTTACCCAAGGGCAGCCTTGATGGCGCCTTTGAAACCAGTGGCACCTTTGAAACACGCGGCACAGTCAAAAACCAGTGGCAAATCAGCCTTTCCCAAGCGGATATTCACGGCGAACTGGCGGGTTTTCCAGTCACCCTGACGGGCGATGTAACAGTTAATGAGAAACTGCACCTCAGTGCACAGGACTTTTTATTAACTGCCATGGGCGCCAAACTGACCCTTAACGGCAATGTTGAAGACGACTGGGATCTGCAAGGCCTTATTCTGGCTCCAGATTTATCGCTTCTGGCCGAAGGTCTGAACGGCAAGTTTATGGCCAATCTGGATGTTAGCGGTAGCAACAAAGATCCTTTGGTGAACCTGCAAGCCCAGGGCGAAGCAATTAAATTTGGTACAACCCAGCTTGAGTCACTCGCGATAAAGGGCTTGTACCAACCGTTCGCCAAGCATGAATTTGCCCTGTCGCTGAAAGGGAGTGCCTTACAGCTTGGCAGTCGCAAACTTGAGTCGGTTACCCTGGGTGCCAAGGGCGATATCAACAAACAAAAACTGCGGGCAGAAAGCTTTGGCGATATCCGCCTCGATACTGTGGTGGAAAGCCAGTTTGATGAAAAAACGCAGCTGATCGAGGCAAGCGTCACCCGCTTTGATCTCGGCAGCGAGTTTGGTGACTGGGGCTTATCTCAGGATTTGCACCTGACCTGGGAACTCGCCAGTAACAGCGGTACCCTGAACGAGGCTTGTTTTACCCAAGGTAACAATGCGCTTTGTCTGCCGAGACCTGCCACACTGGGCAGTACCGGTGATGTGGCCATCAGTTTCCGGGGAGAGCCCGGGGCCATTATAGATAAGCTGCTGCCAACAAACATGGACTGGAAAGGCAAAGCCAGCCTCGACGCCGCTGTAGATTGGAGCCCCAAACGCAAGCCGGCAGGTGAACTGAGCCTGGTGTTCGAGCCCGGCTCAGTCACACTGTTAAGACCCAAAGGCAAAGTAGTGGAAGTGGGCTTTGAAGCGCTGTCAGCCAAAGCCAGTCTCAGTCCCGAAACGCTGACCGCAGATTTGAACCTGCGCTCCTCCCGGCTCGCAACGCTGGATAGCCGCGTCGAAATTGCTGTGACACCCGACCGGGCGCTGGGCGGATATATTCATCTTGACCGGATACAACTCGAAGCGCTGAGAGAGTTTTTACCCCAGCTGGATACCCTCCAAGGTGAGATAAGCAGCGAGCTCACACTGGCCGGTACCCTGATGTCGCCTGAGGTCAGTGGCAACCTTGCGCTGGCCAATGGGGCATTTTCCGCCAGTGCCAACCCCACTCTGATAAGCGATGTTGACATGCTGCTGGCTTTTGCGGGCCAACAGGCCAGCCTCAATGGCAGCTGGGTGATGGGCGACGGTAAAGGGGGCATCGAGGGCTCCCTCGCCTGGCCCGATGGTCAATTCAGTGGTGAATTGGCCGTGAAAGGCGACAAACTGGCGGTAATAGTGCCGCCCATGGCATTACTCGACGTATCACCCGATGTGACTCTTACTTTTGATGCGGCCATGTTGGATCTCAAGGGCAGCGTCAATATTCCAACCGGAAACATCAAAATAGTGCAGCTTGCAGAAGGTGGGGTCGCCGTATCCCCTGATGTGGTATTTGATGACTCCATTGCTGAAGCTGAACAAAAGACCAGTCCTTACGGTGTGACGGCCGATCTCAATATTCGGGTTGGCGATCAGGTTAAAATTGAAGGCATGGGCCTTAAAGGCAGACTCGACGGTACCCTGCGATTACAGCAACAAGCCTTCAAACCTCCTTTACTTTTCGGTGACGTAAAGGTGCTCAGTGGCAGCTACAAGTTTATGGGTCAAACCCTGAAGATCCCCAAGGGGGAAGTTCAGTTTGTCGGCCCTCCGCAGCTACCTAACCTCAACATTGAGGCCATTCGTGAGATAAAAGACGAGGACCTGATTGCCGGTGTCAGGATCACGGGTACAGGTATGGCGCCCGAGGTAACCCTGTTCTCCAATCCATCAAAAGAACAGGCGGAGATCCTGTCTTACATTCTCAAAGGTAAAGGCTTTGCCAGCAACGGCAGCGGCGACAACAATGCGTTGATGATGGGAGCGGCACTGTCGCTGAGTTCATCCCTGTCGGGGGGGGCCATTGGCAACATTGGCAGCACGGCGACATCCCTTGTCGAAAAATTTGGCTTCTCCAACGTACAGCTGGATACCAATGATGAAGGAAGGGTTGCCATCAGTGGCTACATAGGAGAAAACCTGATGGTGAAGTATGGCGTGGGAGTGTTTAATCCAGGCTACGAAATGACGGTCAGGTACTATCTGCTGTCGCAGCTGTATCTGGAAACTGTGTCTGGAACCGTTGGCCAGTCGCTGGATATCTATTACAGCTTCGACCTCTAGCGTTAGCCTGCGCACCTTGGCCATAGGGTGGCAACCAGAGTGTTGCCACTTGGTCTTGGATGTCGCCCCCCCTGAGGTTCGCCCTCTTCTCTTGATAGACAATCACACAGTGCAATATGGGCTGAAATGTTAACCCCAACGCTGCAGACACAAAAAAAGCGCCCATTGGGCGCTTTTTCCGGCAAAGCGTAATGATTAAGCGTAAACGAAGTCTACGTGGTCAATCATTGGCTTGAACACGTGACGCTGCATAGCCTGAGCGCGTACGTTTACTTCTTTGCCGTCCAGAACGATGGTCAGAACGCTGGTGTAGAAATCATCGTTGGCCTGGATGTTGATGATGTCCTTGTGGTCAAAAACGATGGATACTGGCTCTTTGCCAACACCGTAGATAACAGCAGGAACTTTACCCTCACGACGCAGGCGGCGGCTCGAACCTTTCCCGATCTCAGTGCGGGTTTGTGCAGGAATTGTGTAAGACATGTTTTTATCACTCATATCAGAAAGTTACAGCGCAAATTGATTTTCGACCAACCAAATCACACTGGCTCCGTCAAACACGAAGCGCGCGCATACTAACACAGCAACCCACACCGGGCAAGGCAAGACTGTACTTAGGCGCCTCTGCAGACAAATTGCTAAACAAAGTTTGCAATTGTAACTGCATGGAAAATCTTATGGTTATCAAGAGTTGGCCTGTGATCTTGTTCACATTTCATCCATGGCGCCGCTGTTACGCTGCAACGGATTGGCTTCTGGAGACTCACCATGGTCACAAATAATACTGGCGTCAACGATTTAATGCGTCAGTGGCAAGGCAGCTTTTATTTGTTGGATGCCTTAATGAATCGATTGGAGTGCAAGTTCGATACCCTGGTGATCACCAATGACACCATGGACTTGCTGTTGGCAGAAGCCATCGCCTGTACAAGTGAACTGGACAGCCTGACCCGTCGTTTAGCAGGCAGAAACAGGCCCTCTTCACTGCGCCAATTCTACTGTAGACTTGCGGCCACCTTGTCGGACTGGCAAATGAACAGAGAGCAATCAGGCCTCAGGACCGGGTGTTGCTCTCTGTTATCTGACTATGGCGTACTGCTGAGTGAACTGGACGCCTGGTGTAAAACCGTTACCAGCTGCGCACACGCCCCACGTCCACATGCACAAACCCAGACTGGGGATAGTAACCAACGCCACCCAGCTTAAGTTCTTTGGCGGCATCTCTCAGTCGGTCCAGACGGATCCCCGGTATGGCAATGTCGATGGCCTTGCCTTCCATATGCAAGCTTTTCTTGGCCACTCCCCCACTTTTTTTAGCCAACATAGCATTGGTCTGCGGTGAGCGGTAACCGGAAATAATGTGGATTGTATCCTTGGTTTTTAGGTTTTCCTGCAAATGAAAAAGCAGGTCATACAATCGCTTATCCATTGGTGCTGCAATATTTGCTCGATGATCACGCAAAAGATGATCAAAGTCGGTCAAAATCTCTTTTTGATATTTACCATCAACCCAATAAGCTCCCTGACCTTCTTCCTGGGTGTGGCGGTTAAACATACTCAGCATCCTGCTGCCTTGGGTAGAACGGCTGGCCATCGCCGGCGATGAAATTACAGAAAACATTGCCATGCTTCCCAGCCCAAGCATTAACTGCCTGCGAGCAGGAGAGAATTTTGTCACTCAGTCACCTTTGTATTATTTTTGGTCAAAACAGCCAGAAAATATAACGAAAGGCTTATATGATCAAGCTTTCTAACGCATAAAGTATGACCGAGATCAAAATCCGTCCCATTTGAAAACTGCAGCTATTTATTGGGGCGTTGCGGCTATTTGGCGGCAAGAATTTGATTATTTTGCGCAATTCCGTAGATGTCTTCCCTGAATTGCGCCTTACCTTCGGCGTCGACCCAACTGGTCCAGTAGACAAAATGGACAGGTAGCCGTTCTTTGAGGGTAAACCAGCGGGTGGTTTGTGGCGTTTGCAAGGTTTGTTGCCAGCGACGCGGATCAGCAAGGCGGCCATTGGCAAGCCATGCCGACAATTCGTTTATTTTCTCAACCCTGACACAACCCGACGACAATGCCCGCATCGGTTCATCAAACAAATGTTTATCCGGGGTGTCGTGCAAATAGACATTATCTTCGTTGGCAAAGTGCAGTTTAAACCGTCCCAACGCATTGTCCGGACCTGGACGTTGCTCCAGCAAGTAAGGGAACTTTCCCGCTGCCGCACTTTGGAAAAAGTCGTCCGTTTCCTTCACTTCCTCACCTTCCCTGCTCCAGACAATAAAGCCCTTTCGAGAGAGATAGCTGCCATCTTTACGTACCTTTGGCAGCACATCAAGGCGCATCAAGCGCCGGGGCACGCGCCAGGAGGGATTCACCACCACAGCGCTTATTTCACTTTGAATAAAGGGCGTTTTACGGCTGGGTTTACCAACGATTACCCGTGAGTGCATGAGTGCCTCACCGTCATCGACCAGCTCCAAATCAAAGGCGGGAATATTGACCAGCACATAGGTTGACGGTAGCGTTTGCCGCTCGCGGCTCTGCAATAGATAGTCTCTGGCTAACCGTGCCGCTCTCGTATCGGGTGCAAGGTTCAACCAATAGAGGGTTTTAGGACCAATCACCGCATCTTGTTTTAGCCCGTGTCGATGCTGAAATGCCTTCACCCCCTGTGCCACTTCATCATCATAGCGGGAAAGAGCATAACCAGGTTCAGTCTCCATATCCCCAAGCAACCATAGCCGCTTTGCAATTGCCACCACCTCAGTATGCGAATCACCTGGCCTGAGCAAACCGTTCAGCACTATGGGTTGCCAGGGTTGTTCGGCTAACCACAGCAAGTGCCGCAAGCGGTTCATGGTATTGAGGAATCGGTCGTTGGGCTCGAGGGCTATTAGTCTTGAGTTGAGATCCTGTGTTGCATTTTGATGATGAGCCGATTCGACGGTTTCACTCCGGTTGGCACCCATCTTGCCGCTCTGGTCCATATCCCCCGGGCTTGAATGCACACCCAGCTGGTGCCAGGCATTTTTCAGCTTAAGATAGTCCCGCTCAAGAGACTTGCTGTCCGTGTCGAAATTCCGTAGCAAAGGGCTTAGTTCAATCTCGAGTGAGGGCTCAGCCAAAATAAGCAAGCTGGCCTGGTCACGCATCAATTGACGACTGTAACTGCCCTGCGTGCCCAGTGCGGCCGAGGTGACCAGGGACAGTAAAAAGATCCAATAGACTCTTGCCATGATGACTCCCGCAGGCGCATTCATCCATGCCTTGTCTTAATCATGGCAGCTGGATCTGCGCCTGTCATACCACTGCTGACTGACTTCTCGCACAGAAAGCCAGCAACCGGCCAAGGATCAATGTTTTGCGCTTGAAGATCATTTTCAAGCTGCTATAACTGACCGCTTTTTTACAGATCTTTCTTTGAGGTCCATGGAGCGCCCATGAACAAAGCCACACTGACAAAGTTCATCGCCAACACCACAGGCGTCAGCCAACCCGAAGCCAAACGCCAGCTTGAGCAAATTCTGGCATCGATTCGTCAAGCTCTGGAAGAAGGAGAAACCCTCTATCTGCCTCAGTTCGGCACCTTCGAACTGCGCTACCACCTGCCCCGTCAGGTACGCAACCCCAAGACAGGGGAATTGATGGAGGTCGCTGGGTTCAACCAACCAAGTTTTAAACCTGCGCCAGCTCTTAAGCAGCTAATCGCGGGCTGATAGGCCCATTTGCGATTTGTTGTTGGCCAACGGCACCTCATACTCTGAGCGAACATAATCTATATGAGCACGCTGCGCGGCTTCGCCTGAGCTCAGCATCAGTTCTTCAGCAAGAGCAATGCAGCGTACAACATCGGCCTTCGCAAGCGATGCCGGCTCAGCATCCAACATGTTCAGGTAAGCCAGCATACCCGATAGCAATATAACCCCTTGGGGCAAGGACGTTTTGAAGCTGGCATCGGGTCCAAACACCACCAGCGAGTGAACCTTATCCACCTGCAACACCTTTTTCAGTGCTTCACAGTGACCGAAATTTTGGTGTATGGGGTTTTGAAATGCATAGTGTTTGCCATGCAATACCTGTCGCCAGCTGCGTGCCCGGCTACTGCCAAATATCCAACCACGATAATGTTTACTTTCTATTGCCAGAACATGAGATTGGGTGATTAAGAGTAAATCCACTTCCGTGGTGCCACCATCAGCTAATGGCACTAACACATTGGTGAACAGGCCATAACGCTCCCCGCGGTAATGTGACTTGATAAGGGCAGCAATCGCCTGTTCACCTGCAGCGCCCCTCACCCTGGCATTGTCTCTGGAACAACGTGGAAATACATATAGCAACATCAGCACTGGCAATACCAATAACCACCACAAGTATATCTGCGCCCCAGAGTCCGTATACGCTTCCCTAAACTTGCCGCCCACGGTTTTATGGGCAGTTATCGACAACAGCGGCTTATCAATATCGCCAGGCTGAATGCTCGTTATATTATCCCGCCCGAGCCTGGAGGACCGCGCCGACATATCGTTTGCAGTGGGAGTTTGAATATCGAGACGGGGTACAGCGCGAAGCTGTTTTGATGTGGGTGAACTCAGGTGTGGCTGCGCTTCTGCTACGCTGGGTAATCCAGACTTTCTGGGCTGTTCAATCGGCAATTGACAGTGCCGACTGAAGCTGTCATCAAGCTCAAGATATCTTTCACTTCCGGGTGTGAGACTATCCCTTTCACTGACAATCAGGATGCAGGTTTCCTGAGTATATTGTGCAGACGAAAACTCAGAAGAAGCTGGAGTTAACTCAAGACTCCATCCTGGCTGTACGATCAACAGGCACAAACCCAATAACCGCCAATTAAATATGCGCATCCAGTTCAAATTCCTTTTTCACGCCGAATTACCACGCTACAACAAGCGTCTGCAGCTTTCAGACTGCTCCCATGCATGGACTATACTTCCATTTCATGGCGCAATACGGAAGATAACTTAAAAAGTTTGGAGTAAAGGCGGGATAAAACAAAAGGGTATGAATACCGGTCTGCACCAAAACAGGCGCACATCAAAAGGCCACTTGGATGTTTGAACTGAGTAAAGGGGATATTGCTGTATTTGAATGGTACCCGAGGACGGACTTGAACCGTCACGACGTTACCGTCGAGGGATTTTAAATCCCTTGTGTCTACCGATTCCACCACTCGGGCAAAGTGTCGATGCTTCGCTTATGGAAGTTATCGAAAAGTGGAGGCGCGACCCGGAGTCGAACCGAGATCGACGGATTTGCAATCCGCAGCATAGCCATTCTGCCATCGCGCCATCTTGTCCCAAGCTTCCGGGGAGGAAGTTTGGAGCGACATATCGGGTTCGAACCGATGACCTATACCTTGGCAAGGTATCGCTCTACCAACTGAGCTAATGTCGCATTTTTGCGTCCTTAACTTCAATCAAGGCGGAGGCATCGCTACTTCCTATCTGACTGAGCTAATGTCGCGTTTTTGCTGTTAAGCGTTTGCACTCAAAGTTTCCCCTGACTGCGGATTGGCATTCTACCGATTTCACCCCCACTGTCAAATGCTTATTTTCAGTGAAGATATCGTATGCGCACTAAATAAACGACCTGTATTAAACGCGCACAATCATGGCTGATTCTTTACTCAGAGGTCAGATCTTTCCAGGCAGCCAGGATGTAACTCATCATTGACCAGAAGGTCAAAATGGCGGCCAAGTAGAAAAGTCCAAAGGCCAAATCCACCAAGAATGTGTTTGGTTTCCAAATAAGACCAATGATTGCCACCATTTGTGCGGCCGTTTTGTACTTGCCAATCCATGAAACGGCGACAGCACCACGCTTGCCAATTTCGGCCATCCATTCACGCAGTGCGGAGATAACAATTTCCCGGCCAATCATAAAAAGCGCCGGCAGGGTCATCCAGGGGCTATTGTAGTCGGCGACCAAAAGCACCAATGCTGTCACTACCATGACCTTGTCAGCAACGGGGTCCAAAAAGGCACCAAAACGCGTCAGTTGTCCCAGTTTACGGGCCGCATAACCATCGAGAGCGTCAGTGATGGCCGCAAGCCAAAAGACGAAGGCGGCCGCAAAGGGTGTCCAGGTATAAGGAAGGTAAAAAATCACCACAAAGACCGGTAACAAAAACAGTCGGAATAAGGTCAAGGCAATGGGTAAATTAAACGGCATGGGAAACCCTGGGAGTTCGAAAGCAGCGCCAATCTTGCCTGATTTTTGTCACCCCCGCAATGCGTCGTGGATAGTTTGCGCCATTTCTGCGCTGATCCCGGGCACCTTCGCAAGCTCGGCGACACTGGCATTTTTAACTTGCTGTAATCCGCCGAGATATTGCAGAAGTGCCTTGCGTCGTTTGGGACCAATTCCGGGAATTGACTCCAGAGTCGAGGTATTTCGGGTTTGCTGCCTTTTCGCCCTGTGGCCGGTAATGGCAAAGCGGTGGGACTCATCGCGAATATGCTGGATGAGGTGCAGCGCGGGATTATCGGACTCCAACGAAAACTCGGCCTCACTGCCACCAAAGATGAGGGTTTCAAGCCCAGGCTTTCTGCTCTCCCCTTTTGCAACCCCAACAAGCAGCGGTTGCCGGTCAAGTTCGGCAAACTTGTCGTTGACTATCGTCATGGCAGCTCGCAGCTGCCCCAGGCCGCCGTCGATAAAAAGCACATCGGGCACCTTGCCGGTGCGTTCAATCTTATCAAACCGACGGGAAAGCGCCTGAGCCATGGCCGCGTAGTCGTCCCCCCCTGTAATGCCGCTTATATTGTAGCGACGATACTCCCCCTTATTGGGGCCTTCACGGTTAAAGACCACGCAGGAGGCAACGGTGCTTTCCCCCATGGTGTGACTGATATCAAAACACTCCATGCGTTGTATGGGTGCGCCAAGGCCCAGCACTTCCTCCAGGAGTTCCATACGCTGCTCAACCGTGCTTTTATGTGCCAGCTTGGTCACAACGGCATTGGCGGCATTGGTATTGGCCAGGCGTAAAAACGCGGCCCTATCTGCCCTCACCTTGGTTTTGATTTCAAGCCTGTGACCGAGTGAATCCTGCATGGCGGCTTCAAGCTCATGGAGATCTTCGAACTCTTCGCCAAGTAAGACTTCCTTGGGAATGCTGCGGTGCGCCTCATTTCCCAAATAGAATTGCAGCATAAAGGCACGTAACACTTCGCCAAGCTCAGTGGCATCAGGCACCGCAGGGAAATAACTGCGACTGCCAAAAATCTTGCCTTCGCGGATAAACAGGATATGAAAACAGGCAATACCTGAGGCGTAATTCACCCCGATAACATCCATATCCCCCTGCTGTCCTGAGACATTTTGCTGCTCAGCAACCTTGCGCAGCGCCTGAATTTGGTCACGATAGCGCGCTGCAGCCTCGTATTCCATCGCCAGTGCTGCGGCTTCCATTTTGCCGACCAAACTGGCGATAACCTGTTGGTCCTTTCCTCTGAGGAACAGGGTTGCCAGCCTTACCTGCTCGTCGTAGTCCTCATCGGAAATTTTGCCGACGCAGGGCGCCGAACAGCGGCCAATTTGATACTGCAGACAGGGACGTGAGCGGGCGCGGTAGTAGGCATCTTCACACTGGCGGATGGGAAACAGCTTTTGCATCAGATTGAGGCTTTCACGCACGGCGCCGCCATTGGGGTACGGCCCAAAGTACTCCCCTTTCTCCCGCTGGGCGCCTCTGTGGTAGGCCAGTCTGGGATGTTTATGGCCACTGAGCAAAATATAGGGGTAGGATTTATCATCTCTGAGCAGCACATTGTATTTGGGCATGTACTGCTTGATGTAATCATTTTCCAGGATTAATGCTTCGGTCTCACTGTGGGTAAGGGTGACATCGATGTTGGCGATGTTGGAAACCAAAGCCTGGGTCTTGATATTGGGCAGATTCGTCCGGAAATAGGACGACAGCCGCTTTTTCAGATCTTTTGCCTTTCCTACATAGATAACCTCAGCCGCAGCGTCATACATGCGGTAGACGCCACTGGCACTGGAAACCGTTTTTAAAAAGGCTTTATGGTCAAACACGCTTAAAACTTGCCGGGATCAATAATCTTATGTCGAATAGCCAAACGGGTCAGTTCAACGTCACTGCTGATGCCTAATTTGGCAAATAGGCGATAGCGGTAGCTGTTCACCGTCTTGGGGCTCAAATTCAACTGCTCGGCAATATCGTTCACCTTCATGCTGTTGATAATCATCATCGCGATTTGCAGTTCGCGCTCTGATACCTGCTTGAATGGATTTTCGTCTGTCTGAGTCAGTTGGCTCAAGGCCATCTGCTGGGCAATTTCAGGCGAGAGATAACGCTGCCCACAGGCAACCTGACGGATAGCTTGCAGCACTTCCGGTGGCTTGGCTCCCTTGGTGAGATAACCAAACGCCCCTGCCTGCATGACCTTGGTCGGGAAAGGATCTTCAGTGTGCATGGATAACACAATAATGCGTGCGTGAGGCTGATAACGCAGAATTTTACGGGTTGCTTCGATACCGCCGATACCGGGCATATTCATGTCCATCAGTACGACGTCAGCTTCATTCTGTTTGGACCAGCTGACAGCGGTTTCACCATCAGGCGCCTCACCCACAACCTTGATACCCCGCTCATCTTCCAGGATCCTGCGGATCCCGGTACGAACCAACTCGTGATCGTCGACCAAATATACAGAAATCAAGTTGCACCACCCTGTTTATTTTTGTTTTTACGTAGCTGGCCACGCTCCTTGCGCCCAGCAGCGTTAATTTATCCCAAATTATAGGTGACTGGCAAAGCATTCCGGTGCATTTGGCACTGGGAAATGAAAGGATTATTATGCAATAAATCAGATGCTTTGCCATAAGGCCCAACAGACTGACACCGACATAGCTATGGTTGTTTATAACGCTGCTGTAGGCCGGATTGTAGCCGGGTATAAAGGCCCCGATTCGCCGAAAGCAAAAAGGCGCTGTCCTGAGACAGCGCCTTTTCTTAATATGGCGGAGGAGCAGGGATTTGAACCCTGGGTGGGCTATAAACCCACGCCGGTTTTCAAGACCGGTGCATTAAACCACTCTGCCACCCCTCCGAACGAGACGCATAATATCCGTGAGCCTCTGGGCTGTAAACCCCAATTTTGCAAATTTGTGTCGATTGCTCATTTCAGCAGCAAGAACAAGTGATTATGGTAGAGATTTCGCCAATAAGTTCATAACGATAAACATTTGACAGAAAACCTTGCACAGCAACGCAGACCAAACATGCCCCATTAACGCAGAACGCTCTGATAGGCCATCAATGAACAAACCATAAAGCCGGGAACGCTGCCCTTGGACGATAAGGCGACACAGGCAGTCTGTACTGGGTCAATGCGTGAGGCGTGTGCAATAAAATAATGGAGACGTTAAAAGCGAAAAGGCGCTGTCCAGAGACAGCGCCTTTTCTTAATATGGCGGAGGAGCAGGGATTTGAACCCTGGGTGGGCTATAAACCCACGCCGGTTTTCAAGACCGGTGCATTAAACCACTCTGCCACCCCTCCGAACGAGACGCATAATAGCCCTGAGACCGCGAGCTGTAAACCTCTTTTATCAAAAAAACAATCGATTGCTTAGGCTTTATCCAAATGGATCTGTTTTTGTACAGCAAAGCAGAAATAACCCTCGTTTCGGGCTCACAAGAGACTGATAACAAGCGGCAAGGATATGCTAAAATCCGCCCAACGATGATTTTTCAACAACTTTTATGCACCCATCTTTGATTGCCGCTGAGCGGCTTAG
Organism: Shewanella amazonensis SB2B; assembly: GCF_000015245.1. Taxonomy (NCBI): domain Bacteria; kingdom Pseudomonadati; phylum Pseudomonadota; class Gammaproteobacteria; order Alteromonadales; family Shewanellaceae; genus Shewanella; species Shewanella amazonensis. The sequence goes on along the minus strand of NC_008700.1, from coordinate 1,963,709 downwards.
CCCTGCCTTTCATCTTCCCACTGGCCTGCCAGACAATCCCGGTCTCGGACATTTGCTGCTATGTCAGGACAGACTCCTTGACGCTTTCACCCTGGCAAGTCAAATTCCATCCCAGCACTTATTTTTGGCCGATTTTCCAGGCGTGCACCGGGAGTCATTGTTTAAAGCGCTGGCACAAGCGGCACCAGTCCCGCCAAGAGAGCTGGTTGCGCGACGTCACGAAGCCGGCACTCAACTGGTTTGGGAAACCGCCCGCCAAGGCGAGCACGGCTCACTCGCCCGCGAGCATGGATTTTTCACCGTGCTGGGGCACCAGATAAAGCGCGCCGATTTATTGGGCAACATGGTTGAAGACAGCAACGGCAAGGCACAATACCGCCCCGGAGCCCTCGCCAGTTATCCCTATATCTTTATCTGCGTAGAAGCACTCTATCGCCGGGAAGGCCTGTGGCAAGTCTTGTTGGACGTGCTCGACAAAGGCTACTACCGCGTTGGTAAAGACATGAACATCCCGCTGCAATCGACCATCATCCTGGTTGGCAGTGCACTGCAGTATTCTGAACTGCGCGCCCATGACAGCAGCTTCAGCCGCCATTTTCCCCTGCTGGGTGAAATGGCCCACGAGCTCAATCTGACGGTCAAGTCCGAAAAAGAGTATGGTCTTTGGTTAAAAGCCCTCGCTCACGAAGGCGGCTACCAACTTGACGACTCCGCAATGGCTCCCCTCTTCAACTTTGCAGCAAGAGAATGTGAACATCAGCAGCGTCTGTCACTCTCTGGTCAGGACTTGGTACAACTGTTCGCCCAGGCCGCAGTATATGGTCGCTCTGGCAGACTGGATGCGAATGCCATCGACAAGGCCATTAAGCAACTTACCCGCCGTCACAACAGCTCAGAACGCTTCTCTGCCCAGAGTTTCGATGACAGTTTTATCAACCTCCCCACTGACGGAGAAATGATTGGCCAGATTAATGGCCTCACTGTTATCGACAGTGTTGACTATGCCTATGGTGAGCCAGCACGAATAACCGCAACTGTGCACTATGGTGACGGTGAAGTCGCCGATATTGAACGCAAATCAGAACTCGGCGGCAATATCCATGCGAAAGGCATGATGATCCTTTCAGCTTGCCTGTATCGTATTTTTGGTCGTGATGCACCGCTTCACCTGAATGCCAACATAGTATTCGAGCAGTCATATCAGGAGATTGATGGCGATAGCGCCTCCCTTGCGGAGTATTGCTGTTTAATGTCTGCTATTGCAGAGCAGCCAATAAAACAATCACTTGCCGTAACAGGTGCGCTCGACCAGTTTGGCAATGTGCAGGCAATTGGCGGTGTTAACGAGAAAATTGAAGGCTTTTTCAATCTGTGTGAACGTCGAGGTCTCACGGGCGAACAAGGGGTCATCATCCCCAGGGCCAACATGTTGCAGCTGAACCTCGATAAAAAAGTGATAGACGCCGTATCCAAGGGACTGTTCCACATCTATCAGGTCGCGCACATGGACGAAGCGGTAGAGATGTTGATGGCGCTACCTGCTGGCAAGGCCGATGAAGAGCATAACTTCCCTGAGAATACGCTCTATGGCCTGGTTCAGACCAGATTGGATAAACTGGCGGGTGATGAGCCTCTGGACGAACCAGAGGGGTTCTTTGCTTCTCTGCTCGCAAAATGGCCATTTTCCAGAGCCTAAATCGGTGGTTGGACTTGTTTGGCGTACAGGTGTTCGCTAATCTTTGGCACTCTTAATGATGGAGTGGTAACTATTACAATGACTAAAGCAAACAGCTACACCAAAGAAGAACTGATCGCCTGTGGCCATGGCGAGCTTCTTGGCAAAAATTCTCCCCGTCTGCCCGTAGACAACATGCTGATGATCGATCGCGTCGTAACCATTAACGACAATGGCGGCACCTTCGGCAAAGGAGAAATCGTAGCAGAGCTGGATATTGATCCGGATCTCTGGTTCTTTGGTTGCCACTTCGTAGAAGACCCCGTAATGCCAGGTTGTCTTGGCCTCGATGCCATGTGGCAGCTGGTCGGCTTCTTCCTTGCGTGGGAAGGGGCTCAGGGCAAAGGTCGTGCACTGGGTGTAGGTGAAGTGAAATTTACCGGTCAGGTACTGCCAGGTGCCAAGAAAGTCACTTACAAGCTCAACATCAAGCGCACCATCCACCGCAAGCTGGTGATGGGTATTGCCGATGCGACCCTGGAAGTGGACGGTCGTGAAATCTATTCCGCCACCGATTTGAAAGTGGGCGTGTTTACTGACACCTCTACCTTCTGATAAAGACCATAATCAAAAACACCGGCTAAGGCCGGTGTTTTTGTTTGTATCTGCAGGTATCTGCTTTACAGGGCTAAACGCATCTATTGCTTCTAAAAAGTATACAAACTGCCTGAAACACTCAGCCCCTGATTGACGGGTACAAAAATGCCCTCTTTTGAGGGAGGGCAAGTAGCTGCATTAGGTGATTACTTGGTAAAGAGTCCGGTTATTCGGCCATCTACCCCCTCGCGCCAGCCTCCCAGCCATTGTGAGCGCGAATCAAGATTGGAATAGGGGCACATCTCCTTTGAACGACCACCCACTCCGGCCTGAAAGCCCTTAGCAAAAGCTCTGTCCAAGCGATCTCTTTTTTGTCTCTTCATGCAAGCGTCCTCTGTTCTACATAAACAAGAAGCAACAGCTTCACCTGTAGAAATAGAACTTTTCAGAGACGAGATCAATCAAAAAAACACTCGATTTTACCGAGTAAATATTAAGCTATTGAGACAGTGAAGAAAAAAGGGGCCTACCGGCCCCTCATTTTTTTTACGGGTTTTAGCGTACCCGGCGACGGAGCCAAACCAGAGGCAATAACAGCAAAGCGAACAAACTGGCGGCGCCCTGGCGCTCATATTTCTCGCCACCCGTGTTTTCGTCTACCTCAGTACAAGCTATGGCACCAGTCCCTGCAGGCTCAAGCACCACGGCACGCGGCAAGTAAGACGTCACAGGATTACCGTTACCGTCGAGTTCAAATACAAACTTGCCATTTTCGACAACGGGCAGACCGTTTTCGTCGACCTTATAAACCGGCTTGCGCACAAAAGCAGTGCCGACAATCACACCGGCTTCATTGATGCTGTTGGCTTCAACAACCTGTATATCGGCGCTGTAGGTTAAGGTTTTGCCGCTGCCATCCACCACTTCAACCTGATGACGTTGCCAGTTGCCATCCGAGCCCTGTTCGAAGCCTTTGGACTCACAGGTCAGCAGGTTGTTGAGGTTGGAGAACTCCCCACCCTCTTTGGCATTCATATCAAACAGGAAACCGGCCTTGGGACGTGGCTTTTCTTTCTCGTGGGTGGTTTCTATGTAACCAACCACCTGGCCCTTGTTGTTAATGCTCTTGGCGCGGCTGGAGAGATCCGACAATGTGCTGTAAAAATCGTTCGGCACAACCGGCTTGGCATCGGTCGCCTTGGTATCCAGGTAGAAGAACTTGTCACGCAGATAACCCTGAATGTAACTGCGATAAGAGCCCACCAAAATACCGTTATCGTTGATATCGTAGGCCAGTGAACTGTGCACGTCATCTACGTTGATTACTGGTACCCAGTGATAGTCATAACTGCCATCCTGTTTACGAGTCCAGTAGGCGGCGTCCATGCGGAAATAATCTTCATCGCCGTTACGGTTCACATGGGAGCGCCCCACCACAGTTCCCTCGGCGTTGATGCCAAGGCCCTGCGCTGTGTAAGTAAAGGTTGAGTCAGCAGCGGGAGTAAGCCCCAATGGCAAGGCCGTACCTGTCACAGTGTCATTATCCAGCTGCCACACATAGGCGCGGGTCTGATACTGAACGTTACGGGTACCGGTGGAGTTGGGGTATTGCTCAATCTGAACACATACATCAACCGGCAATGCGCCTTCTGTGCTGGCATTGTCAAGACAGGCCTGTACGCGCTCACCGCCATAGCGACTGATATCGGTACTGGCATAACCGGTAACTAAATTTCCCGATATCGCAGTGGCCGCGGACGTTCCACCCACGTAAACCTTTTTGTCCGATTCGCCTTCTTTGGTGCTGGTGTATTCCACATAAGGCGGTGGCAGAGCGACATCACCACTGGTCGTTTTGGCAACGCCACGCAGCTCGAAGTCACGGAAGTACCAAAACTCCTGATCTTCGATGCTGCCGGTATATTCGAGGGTCTTCTGAGGTGCAGTGGTGGCCCCCACTTTCACACCGTCATCTGAAATACCATAGTAGAAGGTATCAATGGAGTTGATGGTTTCAGGAACACTGGTGTCCGTATCTTTGGGGTCTGTGGTGCCATTGATGCTTTCAAAGGTAGGCACCCAGGCACCGGTGGCACCATTTGCCGCCGCACTGAAGGTAAAGTTGTTGGCCACAATGGGCAGCAGCACTGAATAGGTGATCTGCTCTTCATCGGCAATCCCATCGTCACTGTCGATGATGCCGCCTTCGACGTCGTCAGTGGACAGCTTCTTGCGGCCCTTGGAGATCCCCACTAATTCATCATTTTCGTTAACGCCCATGGCGTAACCGTTGCGGGTTCCTTCCAGGGTGCCTCGAAGATCGTAGTTCTCGAGGTTTTTAATTTCGTAAACCGGCGCGGCCTGAGCACTTCCAAGTACCCCGAGCACACCAACAGCCACCAGGGACAATGCCTTTTCCAACTGTAACTTCATTAATAACTTCCCATAATTATCATTGGTTTACTTCATTGACTCGAGTTCTTCCCAACGCTCGAAGTAAACGTCCAATTGCTGTTCTTTTTCGCCCAGCAATGCCAGCCGCGCGTTAACCGTATCCTGTGCCTGAGCATAAAACTCCGGCTGATTCACTTCCTGTTGCAGTGCCGCAATCTCGGCCTCAAGGGCTTCCATCAGTTCAGGCAGGCTGTCCAGCTCCCGCTGCAACTTATAAGAGAGTTTCTTTTGTGTTTTTACATCAGCTTGCTGTTTTACCACAGGCGCCTGAGCTTGGACACTCTTTTGCCCTTCAGGTTCCGCCGCTCCGGTATAGAATCGTGCACCCTGGTCAACAGCATCCTGATAACCGCCCACATATTCGGCCCAGCGGCCATTGCCGGTAAACCACCAGCTACTGGTGACGGTATTGTCGATAAAGGCCCTGTCATGGCTCACGATAAGCAGGGTGCCATCGTATTCGGTCAACATGGACTCGAGCAGCTCCAGGGTTTCGATGTCCAGGTCGTTGGTGGGCTCATCGAGAATGATAAGGTTGGCAGGACGCAGCAGCAGCCTGGCCAGCAGCAGACGGTTTTTCTCACCACCGGAGAGGGCTTTTACCGGAGTGCGGGCCCGTGCTGGTGAAAACAAAAAGTCCTGCAGGTAGCTCAGTATATGGCGATCGCGGCCATTGACGGTTACCGTCTGCTTGCCATCCCCCACGTTTTCTTCAACGGTTTTCTCTTCGTCGAGGTTTTCGCGGTATTGGTCAAAATACGCAACTTCCAGTTTGGTACCGGTTTTGATGTTACCGGACTGAGGCTCGAGTTGGCCTATCAGCAGCTTAATGAGAGTCGACTTGCCGCAGCCATTGGGACCTATCAGTGCAATTCGGTCGCCGCGCATCACGCTCACCGAAAAATCCCGCACCAGATCTTTGTCCGCCAGGTTGTAATTCAGCTCGCTTACATCAAATACCAGCTTGCCACTGCGTTCGCCCTCGGCCACGTTCATGCGAACGTTCCCCTGGCGATTGAGCCGCTCTGAGCGCTCCATACGCAGCGCCTTAAGTGCCCTCACCCTGCCTTCGTTACGGGTGCGCCGCGCCTTAATACCCTGACGTATCCACACTTCCTCCTCTGCCAGTTTTTTATCAAACTGGGCGTTGGCTTCAGCTTCGTGTCTGAGCCATTCGGCCTTGCCTTCCAGATACGCCTGATAGGTGCCGGGCCAGGATGTGACGACGCCACGGTCCAAATCCAGTATTCGGGTCGCCATGCGATTGATAAAGCCACGGTCGTGACTGATAAAGACGATGGCCCCCTTGTAGCTCAGCAAAAACTGCTCGAGCCACTCGATGGTGTCGATATCCAAATGGTTGGTTGGCTCATCGAGCAGCAACAGCTCAGGCTCGCTCACCAGCGCTCTGGCCAGGGCGACTTTTCGCTGCCAACCGCCGGAAAGTTCGCTGAGCGGCTTATCGGGGTCCAGACCAAGGCGTACACAGTGGGCCTGAATTCGGGTATCCAGTTGCCAGCCATTCAAATGGTCAAGCTTTGCCTGCAATGTTTCCATTTCCTTGAGCATGCGCGCTTGCATTGTATCATCGGCGGTGGCCAGGTCGTGGGACAGCTGATGGTAGCGCTCAAGCACTTCGCCGGCTTCTTTCAGGCCCTGGGAGATGTAGCTGTAAACACTGCCCGATTCCGCCTTTGGTGGGTCTTGCTGCAAGCGGCTGATACGCACGTCTGTTGCCAGGTTCAGCTCGCCGTCGTCCAGATGAACTTCGCCATCCAGAATTTTGAGCAGGCTGGACTTACCGGCACCGTTACGGCCCACAATACACACTCGCTCGCCGGCTTCGATGCTGAGATCGGCGTTTTTCAATAAAGGAACATAGCCATAGGCCAAAGAGCCATTGGTGATACGAACAAGACTCACATCAGACTCCTGTAAAAGAGGTTACATCGACAAGTTCAAACGGCCAGCCTAGCTCGGCGCCATCCTGCTTACGTAAAAGCACCGGGATGCGCACCCCATAACGCTCTGCAAGCAACTCATCATCACAAATATCCACCATCAGGTAGGTCACGCCGGCCTCTTGCAGCAGCGCCTCGGCCAAATGGCAAAGATGACAACCATCGGTGTGGTACAACACAAACTCAGCCATGGGTCACAACCCAGCAGTTATGGATTTGCGGATTACGGGCGTAGTCCATTGGCAACACCTTATCGTCAATGTTTACCGCCTTGAGGCCAGCCGCCGCGAGGGCTTCCATATCCATTTTGAACTTGCGTTTATTGTTGGAGAACACAATTTCCCCCCCCGGACGCAACAGCTTTTTCAGGGATGCCAGCAAATCCACGTGGTCACGCTGTACATCGAAAGAGTCTTCCATCCTCTTCGAGTTTGAGAAGGTGGGCGGGTCGATAAAAATCAGGTCAAACTGCCTTTCGCAATCACGGATCCACTGTAGGCAGTCTGCCTGTTCAAACTGATACTGGCGTCCAATCAGGCCGTTCAACATAAAGTTGTCTTTGGCCCAGTTGAGATAGGTATTGGACATATCCACTGTAGTGACAGATTTGGCACCGCCCTTACCGGCGTGCACAGACGCGCTGCCCGTATAGGCAAAGAGGTTAAGCACATCTCTGTTTTTGGCCTTTTCTCCCACCAGTTTACGGGTCAGTCGGTGGTCGAGAAACAGTCCAGTGTCCAGATAGTCGGTGAGGTTCAGCTTGAAGCTGCAGCCATACTCGGTGGTCACAAGCTCAAGCTTTTCACCATCCAATTTTTGGTACTGATTGGTGCCCTTCTGACGCTCACGGGTTTTAAGCACTATCTTGTCCGGGTCTATACCAAGCGCACGTGGCAAGGCGAGCAGCACATCGGTGAGGCGTCTTTTGGTGACAGCTTCAGGAATGGCTGAAGGCGCCGCATATTCCTGCACTACCACGTAATCCAGGTATCGGTCGACGGCGACGTTGTATTCGGGGATATCGGCGTCGTACAGACGGTAACTGTCGATGCCTTCTCGCTTGGCCCATTTTTCCAGCTGCTTGAGGTTTTTCTTCAAACGATTGGCAAAAGGCGCGGCAATCTCGCCGCCCTGGCCCGTGGTATCCACAGGAATATCACGACGGGTACTGGTGGCATGCAGGGTATACAGATTAAAGGCGCATTCCAGAGCCCCGTTGTACATCTTCATCTGTTTGTCGGCTTTGAGCTTTAGCGAAGATACCAACTCCATATCGCTGCAAAGCAAACCGAGCTTCCAGCCACCGTAGCTCTGCTTGAACTTTTCACCAAGCTGGAAGTAGAGCTGCAGCAAGCTGGTGACATTCCCCAGGCGCTCACCATAAGGCGGGTTGGTCAACACCATACCCTCTGCCACCGGCGGCTCCAGATTAAGGGCATTGGCCACTTTAAAGTCGATAAAGTCAAACACACCGGCACTGTTGGCATTGCGTTTGGCAAGCGCTACAACCCGCGAGTCTATATCCGAGCCATAAAACTTAAGCTGACATCGGGTTTTACCCAGAGAAGCACGGGCCTTGGCTTCCTCGATTACCTGTTGCCAGAGGGCCTGGTCGTGTCTGCGCCAGTGTTCAAAGCCAAATCGTTCTCGCATCAGGCCCGGCGCAATATCACAGGCCATCAATGCAGCCTCAATCAGCACAGTGCCACTGCCGCAGAAAGGGTCCAGCAAGGTAACCGGATTGTCGGCCCAACCACTGCGATACAACATGTTGGCGGCAAGGTTTTCTTTCAATGGCGCTTCGCCGGTATTGCCGCGATAGCCACGCTGGTGCAGCGCCGCGCCGGAAAAGTTAATCCCGATGGTAATTTTACCGCGGCCATAGTGGGCGTCGATACGCATGTCCGGATGGCCTTTAACCACATCCGGGCGACTTAAATCGTCATCACGGAATCTGTCGACTACAGCATCTTTGATTTTCAGTGCACCAAACTGGCTGTTATTGATAAAGCCGCCGGTACCGTGAAAATCGATGCTGAAGGTACTGCGATTGCTGAAGTGCGATGGCCAATCAATGGTGTAAGCCGCATTGTAGAGTTGCTCAGCGCTCTGGCACTCACCGGTGAAAAGGATCAGAACGATACGGCTGGCCAAACGTGTCCACAGGGTAATCTGGTAGCCTTGCGCCAACGAGGCACTGAAATACACGCCGGCGACGCTTTCGCGCACGTTCTCTGCGCCAAGGGTTTCCAATTCTTTGGCAAGTGCATATTCAAAGCCCTTTGGGGCGGCTGCAAAAAAGTTAAACATGGGGAGTTACGCCTGCAGAAAAATCAAAGGGCATATTATACCCGCTCGACACTTTAAAAGATAAGCAATCTTGGATTTGCGCCGCCTTTTTGACCACACGGCAGCCGTTATTCCTCTACAGAGCAAACATTGGGTCAATTTAACCCCACATCGCAGGATATTTGGGCAGTCAAACACAAAAGCGGGAATTTCCCTTGTAATTGGATTACAGGATAGTTATAGTTCGCCCCGCTTCGACGCAGAGGGCTGAAACAGCCTCTCAATTGAAGTAAAAAATCGGACGCGGGATGGAGCAGCATGGTAGCTCGTCGGGCTCATAACCCGAAGGTCGTCGGTTCAAATCCGGCTCCCGCAACCAATTCCTCAATTACGAATTAAAACTGATTGCGCACAAATCGGACGCGGGATGGAGCAGCATGGTAGCTCGTCGGGCTCATAACCCGAAGGTCGTCGGTTCAAATCCGGCTCCCGCAACCAATTCCTCAACTACGAATTAAAACTGATTGCGCACAAATCGGACGCGGGATGGAGCAGCATGGTAGCTCGTCGGGCTCATAACCCGAAGGTCGTCGGTTCAAATCCGGCTCCCGCAACCAATTCCTAAGCTACAAATCACCACTGATTGCACTGAATCGGACGCAGTATATTAGCTCGCCGGGCTCACTCTCTAAAAAGAGTCGAAGGTCGTCGGCGTATACCCATTGCTAACCCGGCCCCGCAACCAAATCCTCAATTATAAATCAACACTGATGCACTGAATCGGACGCGGCATATTAGCTCGTCGGGCGCACTGTCCAAAAAAGAGTCGAAGGTCATCGGCGGATACCCAGTACTGATCCGGCTCGCGCAACCACTTCTTGGATTCCTTCTCTTCTCCCCTTTCACCCATACCAATCAATTAATCTGCTTTCCAGCGATTAACACCATTGAAAACGCCACAAATTCTATGCTGTTTTCTATTGTTACCAGCTAACAAAGCTTAGGGAAGATGCGAACAAGTCCTCGCACAGCTCTGGCTTTGATAGCGACGACATGTCAAGACATGGTGAAGTTGAATAACGCCGACATGGCGTTACTATCATAGCCCCGTAGGGCGTGGCTTACAGCGGTATCTGCCACGTTACAGCTCTTGCGAAGGACTAAGGCCATTCGCTGCGAACTGCGCCTTGCAGCTATCCACTTTAAGCTCAAGCAGAGCAAGCACGGGACTTATTCGCACCTTCCTTAGGCATTTCTTTTAGGGCGCCTTAGGCGATCCCGCGTTCGCCGTTTTTATCTTTGCCACAAAATAAAACACCGGCAAAAGCCGGTGTTCTGTAATTTGGTCATTCCTCAGAATGGATTCTGACTATAACCCTGCTGCGCGAGTATTGCATGGGCCGACATGGCTGACAGGGACATTTCGACTCCCGGGAGCAGCATGTTGTTATCTACGCCCAAATGGGCAGCCGTTTGGCCACATACCATAACCCGAACGCCGTTATCCATGAGCGCCTTGAGCAGCTTTGCCTGGGCATTGCCACGGGCGAGCTTTTTGAAATGCGCATCGTCAGACAGTACGTCAAACACCGCCTTGCCATGGACCACCAGGGCAAGCTGAATATTGTTGGGATCAACCCCTGCTGCAGCATGCATGTTGATAAAACGTGCCAGGCTATCCATGGTACGATTTATCTTGCCCTCTTCACTTTGAGCCGCCAAGTCAAAGACCACTTTAAAGCGTTGATCCTTGGGTATAGGGTAGGTTTGCTTAACCCGGCTGGCCACCTCACCGTAGCCCTGAATAACCGGGCCGCTGCGAAATTCATTGGCAATGGCACTGGGCAAAACGAGCCCCAATACCGCGGCGAGCGTAAGTGATGTTATCCATGATGATCTCGTCATCATCTTAGACACAGGCGTCATGTTGCCTCCCTATTAATGTTATGCTTTTGTGAATCAAACTTGAGTCTGACACAGGCAAAGGGAGGACTCAAGTTTAGAACATGATTAACATCAATGAGATGGACTGATTACCACGGAATAATGTTTCCCTGATAATCAAAAAATCCACCACTTTGGGCAGAGGTCAACCCTTCAATCACCCTGTATAAGCCCGCTGCAGAGGTTTGAGTATCAATCAGGGCATTTGGTCCACCCATGGCAGTTTTAACCCACCCCGGGTGCAAAGCTACCGCTTTTACCCCGTAAGGCGCCAAATCAATTGCAAGAGACTTGGTGACCGCGTTTTGGGCGGCTTTGACCGAGCGATACAGATAAGCCCCACCACTGCTGTTGTCTGCCATACTGCCCATCTTTGAGCTCAGATTGGCAATAATGCCCTGCCCTTGGCATAACCCCTCGGTTAACGATTCAACCAACTTGAGCGGTCCAATGCAGTTAATGGAAAACATCGCCTGCCATTCATCTTCAGGTGAATTACCCAGGCTAACGCCTTTGGGGCCGTAATAACCGGCATTATTGATTAATCGGTGGATGGGGCGACCTTTAAGCGCCTCTCCCAGAGAGGCAATCGCATCACTTGAACTCACGTCGAGCTCAAAGAGTTCCAGCCCTTCGTGCTTATCCATCAAGGCATGCAGCGCATTTGCTTCTTCCGGGTGTCGGCAGCACGCCGCCACATCACAGTCTGCATCCAAATAGAGTTGGGTCAACGCAAGACCAATACCTCGATTTGCCCCTGTGATGACGACCTGAGTCATTGTTCCTGCTCTCCGTTGTTATCTGAACCCTGGGGCCTTATCCTGCGCCAACGCTCCAGAAGTTCACGCACAAACTGCCTATCCTTTCTGGCCTCCGTGGCCGCAAACAGTAAAAAGTGACTGCCATCATCCCGATATACAGTGATGGTAGTCGTTAATTCGTCACCTTTGGCAAAGTTCACCTCGATATTTTTTACCGCTTCAAATGGCACTGTTTCCTGGTAAAAGACACCGTCTTCACGCCAGTAAGAGAATATCCTGGCATCGGTAAAGCCATTACCATCACTCTGGTTGCTTAGCCAATCATCCGAATAGAAGAGCACCGGGTTCTCGTTGGCGGCAATGATGGCTTTGCGCTTCATAAACTTGATGTCCCGCTGCCATAAATCGCTGCCTGCGACAACCCTGTCAGAGGCGGTGAACCCTGCCTCCTGTGCCAACACGAAAAGCAAAAGTGGCAGTGTTGCCACTGTCAGCAGCCAATGGCGCCAGCGCCAGCGACTATTGTAAACATAGGCCTCGTTATGGCCATTGAGCCTATTGATGTAGGTGATTAGAGGTAAAATGACCAGAGCCGGAACAAGCAGTGATAACACTGTCATGCCGTGAAGCTTTTTGGTTGCAGAAACACCGATATAAAGGATCATAAAAAGGACTGCCAGCCAACCAGGGATGAGCCAGCGTCGTTTGTCTTCATCGCCGCTATTCGCCAACGACAGGTATAGGTGGTAATACCAAAGCGGCGCAAAGATAGCCCTGGCCATGGGCCAGATGCCAGGCTCAAGCTCGTTCTGCACATATTGCCAGTTCTTGTAGGCCCAATAGCAGGGGTAAAGGCCAAAAGTAAGCAGTGACAGCAGCAAAGCTTTGAGTGGTGATACCGGATAGTAACGGCTGCTTGCTTTATGGCCATCGTCAATCAGCCAACTTGCCATGGCAAAACCTATGGCACAAAGCGCAACAAAGCCCGCACTGAGGACAATCAACGCCATATTCGTATCATCATCGCTGGCATCGGCTTCCTGAGTCACCGCATCTTTTACTTCACTGTTGTAATCGATGATGCCGTAACTGTCGGTATCGGCGACTTTCTTCAGGGCGGCAATATACTCATCAACTCTGTCTGCCGGTACCCGGTCGGTATTGCTTTGATAACGATACGCCAGGGTCAGGAGGTTGGACTCTTTATCAAAGGCCACGCTGTAGTGGAAGTCGAAGAAGGGATTGGATTCTTCCCTCACAGCGGCATCAAACTGCCAGTCATTGGCACGAAACTTAAGTCGGATTGTTCCTTCAATTTGCAGAGGATGTTTCAGGGCCAACTCCCTGCGACCATGTCCCTGAGGCAAGGTCAGATAGGGGGAGATTTGCGATTCATACACATACACCGTGTAGCCGCCATCGTCATCGGCCTGCCAGGGTGCAGGCAAATGATAGGCCTCCTCCAGGCGCACCTCACCGGTGGCCTTGTCGTCCAACACATCGAGGGGCCTTATCGCTTCAAGTCCCTTAAATTGCTTGCCATAGTACCCGGCATATTGTTCCGACAGTGCCTTTAATCCTTCTGAAGCAATGCGACCACGCATCCGCCGTGCTTCGTCCCCCTGATATAAGGTACTGATGTTAGCCTTCCCCACCCCGCTTATGCCTTCAGAGAAATCATACTCTTCAGTAAAACGGATGCGACTGCCACTGGCACCAGACGCCATGGAAACCAATTCTTGGCTGTCTTCGCTCAGCACCAGGGCAAAACCATAATCCGGCTGATATAAGTGTTCCAGAGCATCACCCTGATCCATCAATGTCGGATCCAGCCAATAGTTATTGCCATTAAGACTGGCACGCACAATTGCGTGGTTAAAGCGGTCTGCTGATGGCAGCATGGCAGGCAACATTTTGCCCGTGTCGGTATTCACAAGTGCAGGAGATGCCTCAACGCCGAGCTCTCCAAGCAGAGTGACCAACAGCACTGCCTTATCTTTACAGTCGCCATAACGGCGGCTGAGGGTGTCACCGGCGGCCGAGGGGAAGTGGCTGTTGCTACCCATCTCCAGCCCCAGATAGCGCACATTTTCTTGCACCAGGGACAGTGCGGCGACCAGTTGTTCAGCTTTCGAGTCGTGTTTGGCCGTTATCTGTCTGGCCAGCATCGTGATGTCTTCATTCACTTGCTGCTGACGGCTAAAGAGAGGCAAGCCCCAGTCTACTACCTGCTTCCAGGAATTCGTTTCAGAGAAATAGGCTTTGGCAAAGGGGTTATACCAGGGGGCTGCATCACTCGACGCAGTGATGGTAGGCATATGTTCCACTTGTAAGCGGTAGTCTGTCTGAGTACCAAGCCGCGTACTTGTAAACTGCAGTTCGCTGTTTTCCACTTTAATGTTCAGCGGCTTAGGTTTGCCCCACAGTATGCGCAGCTGCTGACGGGCAACAGGTACACTCCATTGCAAACTGCGGGCACCGAAAAAGCGCCCTTCAAATACCGGGTTGCTGCCGAGCCGACTGTAGCTGTATTCCAGTATGTCGCCAACCCGAATGTCTTTAAGAACCCAGGTCGCAACCATACTGCCGTCGTACATCAGATCGTCTGTGTTTTGACTGCGGGCAAGCTGAAAGTCGGCATCCAGACTCTTATCGATAAGCTCACCAGCCCTGTGCACCCAGATAGAGTGCAGTTGTAGCCGCTGATAGTTGGGGTCAAATTCAATCTGAATTTGCGATACGGACTCAAGTCCCTTGGGTGCAGTCACCACATCGGCATAATGGCTGAACTGCACTTTCTTACCGTCGGCATCCACCTTGTATTGGTTATCGACCACCAGATTATAGAGACCGTCACGGATTTGATCGTCAGGCATGGTCTCTGGAACCATGAGGTCCAGTGGATCAACCCAGGATGCGGCGGGGGTATAATCGACACCCTGGCTTTGATACGCGCCGCTGCGCCATTCGCTGTCGAGACTAATCCGCGCCAGTGACGGATGTAATTCTTCAGCCTGTAAGGCGCTGGCATAACAACTCAGCAGCGCAATCAGGCAAAGGGTGCCTGGCAATAAAATCATGTTGAGCTGACGCTTCACTGATGCCAACTGTGGGCACAGCGTCATTAAAATGGGGAGTAACATTAGCGCAATCCTTTGTCTTCTTTTTTTATTTTTGAGAAAACCGGGCCGCTATCTGCGGCGGGGCTTATCACTGCTCACTTTAACACGGCATTGATAATGGCTGTCAAAGTCCTTTTCTGGGTCTTTATATAACCCCCAACTGAGCACGGTTCAGCTGAGGGTTTTGGCAAGTGCCCTGCCCAAGGGCCTGAAGTAGCCCGCCATCGCCTTCATGATTGCTTGCCTGTGTATTGGCGTGGGGAAAGCACCCTGCGGCATAGCGCCCCAAGAGCCAAATTTGGGAAGCAATTCCCCCTTATTTTCGGTTTTAATGTCCTCAAGGGTTCCAGTGACCAGATAAGGATTAATCAGGGGCAAAAGATGAATCTCACCGCTGTCGGTATCTACCTGCTCAAAGTCGCCCTCAGACTCGATGGCGGCCTCAAAGGCACGCGCCATTAATTCAGACGGATGGGAAAAATAAAGCCGGCCATAGGTTTTATCCAATTGAATGGCGCGGCGTACATAGTCACTCGGATGCTCTCCATCGCCACTCAGGAGCACAGACTGGAACAGGGCCTCCAGCCTGTCATTCAGCGGGTGGCAAAGCAGGGGCACGTCATTAAGCCAAAGTTCACTGGCAAAACGTGCTTTTTGACTGCGAC
Source organism: Shewanella amazonensis SB2B (assembly GCF_000015245.1). Classification (NCBI taxonomy): domain Bacteria; kingdom Pseudomonadati; phylum Pseudomonadota; class Gammaproteobacteria; order Alteromonadales; family Shewanellaceae; genus Shewanella; species Shewanella amazonensis. The sequence goes on along the minus strand of NC_008700.1, from coordinate 1,948,241 downwards.
CAATGTCCATGGCCGTGTCTGATAAATGATGGTCAAAGGCATGCCAGAATTCGTGCGCAACAGCCCCGGCACCTGCGTGCTTGGCCAGTGCCAAAGTGCGCTCCGACGGCGAATAATGGGCCATTACCCCCTGCTGACCACCATGACCAAACGCCAGATTCAGTCGCTCCCTGAGTCCCATGACTTTCGGCGGCAGGCCAAGCACCAGCGCCAGATCGGCCAAGGCATCAAACACCATATTGGCGGCAATCAGTGACTCTTCAGACGAAACCCAACTGCCGACCCTGACATGACCCAGCCCGAAAAACTGCTTAACATCAAGGAAAGTGACTTGCTCACCGTCGCGGTGGTTCGGGCCCTGACGAATTTTAGTCTGGGCATACCCCATTCGTTTAAGCTGCATTAGCTGTTCTGGATACCGAGTTGAATACTATTCGCCTTTCATGCGGTTGATTTCGCGTTCAAGATCAAACCCTTCATCTGTTACCAACTTCTCCAGCACTTCAATCCGGCTTTTGAGCTGATTGATTTCACCGTGAAGTATGGCAAGTTCGGCCTTGTGTTCGCTGCCGAGGAGCTGCTGCCTTTCCCGCAAACGCATAAATTGCAGAACAAAACCACAGGTAATGGCCAATATCGGGATAAATAACGCCAGCATAGGAATAGACATAGGATTCTCCTTGATGCATTTGCCCTATTATGGCGATAGCAACCTAAGGATACCAGTAACAAAGGTTATGTGATGTAAATCGGGAATAATCTGAAATGAAAAAGGATGCCCATGGCATCCTTTATCGATTTTGGTTTGCGGGTACTGATTTGCGTGGATGACTTTAGACCACGCTATTATGCCGCAACGGTTTGCCGGTTAATTCTTGGTTCATGCAGGCGATTGTGCATCACTTTTATGGTGTCGAATTGGCCGAGACGTTTACCATCCCCCAAATCGCACTCTTTACCCAGCAGCATCACCAATGCGGCCTGCAGGCCATTTTCAACCACCATCACTAAATGACGTTCACCGGCACATCTTAATTCGAAGACCTTACCCATGTCCGCGTATACGCATACGTCACTGGCTTCAAAAAACCAGGATTTCGGCATCTGCGGCTTGAGCATAAAATGTGCAGCAGTGGCATTGAGCGTTATTTGCACTGCAGCAGCATCGGTTATTTTCAGGCGCTTTTGCACACGGTCGAGCAGGTCAATATAGAACTTGGCGTGTTCAACGCTAAATTCCATATTTTCCAATGCGTCCGGAATAAGGAGCTTGGCTTTGTAAGGAGTCAGAAATTCCATTTCCGAACCTAACGAAACGCTTAAAACACCGTAAGCATCGTTATATCTCCATTGCCAATCCGTATGTGGCATTAATAACATAACGTATACCTGTAAATAAGTTTATCAAGCGCATCATAGATGATTATTTACGCAATATCAAAATCTTTTTTTATTGATATGACTTACTTAACAACACGTTAGTTAGATCAATCAGATCAATTTTCGATCAAACCAGATCTAATAAAAGAAAAAAGGATCGCTTTCGCGATCCTTTTGTTGTTATTTTGCGCTATAAGAAGCCACTATGTCTTTTATTAATTTCGGACCCTGATAGATAAAGCCTGAATATATTTGAACAAGCGTGGCACCTGCATCAAATTTAGCCAGTGCATCCTGAGATGAATTGATCCCACCCACACCAATAATTGGGATCTCACCTTTTAATTCGGCGGCCAATTTTTTGATCACCTTGGTCGATAATTCAGTTAATGGCTTACCTGATAGACCACCAGTTTCATTTGCATTGGCCAATCCTGAAACACCATCACGGCTCAAGGTCGTATTGGTGGCAATTGCCGCATCAAATTGGTTTTTGATTAAGGATGTCGCAATACTGGCAATTTCTTCATCGGTCAGATCCGGTGCAATTTTAAGTGCAATGGGCACATATTTGCCATGCTGCTCAGCCAGCTCAGTTTGCTTGGCTTTAAGCGACGACAGGAGATCATCCAATAGATCGCCATACTGCAGGGTGCGTAAACCCGGCGTGTTGGGAGATGAAATATTCACGGCAATATAGGCCGCATGGGGATACACCTTATCCATACAGATGAGGTAATCGTTTTTACCCTCTTCCACCGGTGTATCTTTGTTTTTACCAATATTCACACCGACCAGAATATCGGTTTTCTTTGCCTTAAGGTTCGCGACCAGATTATCCACGCCCTTATTGTTAAAACCCATGCGGTTGATGATGCCCTTGGCCGGCTTTAACCGGAACAAACGCGGCAGATCGTTGCCAGGCTGTGGACGCGGTGTCACTGTCCCTACTTCCACATGTCCAAAACCCATGGCGTGGAAGGCATCAATGGCCTCACCGTCTTTATCCAGACCTGCGGCAAGCCCAACAGGGTTTGGAAAGATGATCCCCATGCAAGTCACAGGTTTAGGTGCAATGCACTGAGCATAAAACGCCGTCATAGGTGTGTTAGCGGTTCGCTTGAGGCTGCCAATGGCCAGGTTGTGGGCTCGCTCAGGATCCATTTGGAACATGATAGACTGCGCGATTTTGTAAAACATTGGATCTCCTTGGATTTTAATGTTTGTTTGTTCTAAGGCCAGGCTGCCTGCAGGGTAAGGCGCACAGTGTACAGCAGCACCGTGTTTTTGGCCAAAAAAAGCCCCGGCGTTTGCCAGGGCTTGATGAGGCGTTCAGCGTTTAGCTGTGACCTTCGCAATGGAGGATCAACAGGTTCAGCTCACGCAGTGCCACCGAGAACTTGGCAAATTCATGGCTTTGCGTTGTCTTGAAGTCCGCAAGCATGTGGAACCAGCGCTCCAGCAGTACTCGGTTAGCTTCAATCCAGCCTTCAATAATGGCATCGGCGCTGCAAGTGTCAGTACAGGTGCGCAGCACTGCAGAGCTCAGAGCACGTTGCTGCCAATCCAGTTCTTCACGGAAGGCGGCCCGGGCCAGAGCCTGCCAGTGGTTGGCCACCGGCTGGGCGCTGATCTGCTCGAGGAACCAGTGCAGTTCTACCTTGGCACCCAACTTGAAGTAGGTCTCTGCCACAAGCGCTACCGGCTTATTCTCGTTCTGGGCAATCTGGGCAATGTCCAGTGCCGAGAACAGCGTGCTCATGTTGGCAATGACGTTGGCCACGTCGCTGGACACCTGCTCTTTTTCAAGGGCATGGATTTCAGCAGTGATGGCGTCAACCTCTTCGGCAACCATGTACTTGTTCACGTTGGCCTTGAGTTCTTCGAATACCGGCTTGTAGAAGGCAACGGTTTGCTCGATGCCCACTGTGCGGTTGCGATGACGCAGGAACCAACGACAGGCACGGCGCACATTACGACGCAGCTGATGCAGCATTTCCATTTGCACTACCGCAGGCACTACCACGTTTTGAGCCGTAATGGCCTTGGTAAGCTCTGCCAAACCAAAGACTTCGCGAGCCATAGTGTAGCAAATGGCAACTTCGGCCACTGTGGCACCAGTCTCATCCTGCATACGCTGCACGAAGTTAAGACCCATGTCATTCACCAGCTCATTGGCCAGTGACGTCGCGATGATTTCACCACGCAGTGGGTGCGTATTCATCTTGTCTGCATACAGCTCCTGCAGTTTCTGCGGGAAGTAGCTCACCAGCAGTTTGGACAGGAAGCTGTCTTCGGTGATTTCCGGTTTAAGCAGCTGCTCCTTGAGCACCATCTTGGCATATGCAACCAGCACTGACAGCTCTGGACGGGTCAGTGGCTTGCCCGCTGCCAAACGCTCAGCCAGTTCATCGTCGGTTGGCAGGAATTCCAACGCGCGATCGAGCTTGCCTTCTTTCTCAAGATAATGGATGAAACGAATTTGCTCTTTGAGCTGCTCGGCGCCACGTACCTGAGTGACAGAGATGGTACGGGTTTGGTCTTTACAGTCCTGCAGAACGATTTCGCTCACTTCGTCGGTCATTTCCTCCAGCAAGCGGTTACGCTGCTTGAGGGTCATCTCGCCTTCCGCCACCATGGCATTGAGCAAAATCTTGATGTTGACTTCGTTGTCAGAACAGTCCACGCCACCCACGTTATCCACGAAGTCAGTGTTCATGCGGCCACCGTTCATGGCGTATTCGATTCGACCAAGCTGGGTACAACCCAGGTTACCGCCTTCACCGATGATTTTGGCGCGTACATCACGACCGTTTACACGCAGACCGTCGTTGGCACGATCGCCCACTTCAGCATTGGTCTCGCGGGAAGACTTAACGTAAGTACCGATACCGCCGTTCCAAATCAGGTCCACTTCCATCTTCAGCAGCTCTTTAAGCAGCTCAGTTGGGTTCATGGAGGCCTTGTCTGTGCCCAGCATCTGCTTCATCTCTGGGCTCAGGGTGATGGACTTGGCGCTGCGCAGGAAGATACCGCCGCCCTTGGAGATCAGCTCACGGTTGTAGTCATCCCAGCTGGAACGTGGCAGGTTGAACAGGCGCTCACGCTCTTTGAATGAGGCAGCGGCATCCGGAGTCGGGTCGATAAAGATGTGCATGTGGTTGAATGCGGCCACCAGACAGGTGTGCTCCGACAACAGCATGCCGTTACCGAATACGTCACCGGCCATGTCACCGATACCCAAACAGGTAAAGTCCGTGGTCTGGCAGTCAATGCCGATTTCACGGAAGTGACGCTTAACAGATTCCCAGCCACCCTTGGCGGTGATACCCATCTTCTTGTGGTCGTAACCGTTTGAACCGCCTGATGCGAACGCATCACCCAGCCAGTGGTTGTACTCGATGGAGATGGCGTTGGCGATGTCAGAGAAGGTGGCTGTGCCTTTGTCGGCAGCCACTACCAGGTAGGCATCGTCTTCATCGTGACGCACTACATCCACAGGCGGAACAATTTCACCGTTGATGATGTTGTCGGTAACATCCAGCAGACCGCGGATAAAGATGCGGTAACATTCCTGACCTTCGGTGAAAATGGCTTCACGGCCGCCGTCAACGGGAGACTGTTTGCAAACGAAACCACCCTTGGCACCCACAGGGACGATTACCGTGTTTTTCACGTTTTGGGCTTTTACCAGCCCCAGCACTTCGGTGCGGAAGTCTTCACGGCGATCTGACCAACGCAGACCACCACGGGCAACCTTACCACCACGCAGGTGCACGCCTTCTACCCTTGGGCTGTACACAAAGATTTCAAACGCTGGCAGCGGCTTTGGCATCTCTGGGATCATCTTGGGGATGAACTTGAAGGACACATAGTCCTTATTCTCACCATCAGCCTTGGTCTGATAGAAGTTGGTACGCACTGTGGCGTTAATCAGATCCAGATAACGGCGGATAATACGGTCATCATCCAGGCTCGCCACATCTTCCAGACGCAGGTTCAGTTGTTCCTTGAACTTGGTCAGAGTGCGGGTCTTGAGTTTTGGATTGAACTTGCGGATGAACATCTTCACCAGCAAATCGGCTATCTCTGGATAACGGGCAAAGGTTTGCTCGATATAGGCCTGGCTGAAGGTGGCGTCAATCTGACGCATGTACTTGGCATAGGCACGCAGGATAGACACTTCGCGGCCAGCCAGACCGGTGGACAGCACCAGGCGGTTAAAGCCATCGTCTTCCAGCTTCTTGTTCCACACCTGAGACAGTGCCGTCTGGAATCTGTCCTGGCTGTCGGCGAGGTTTTCGGTGTTGCCGCCGGTGACCATCATCAGGAAGTCGAGGATCCAGAAAGTGGCACCGTCCGGGGTCTTCACTTCGTATGGGCGTTCGTTAATCACGCGCAGGCCGAAGTTTTCCAACATTGGCAGCACATCAGACAAGTGGATGGGCTCATCCTTATGGAACAGCTTCAGGCGCACCTTATTGCTGTTGAGCGCAGCTTCCTGTGGTTGATAGAACAGCATGCCAAGCTTGTGCTCTTCATCCAGGGCTTCGAGCTGCTGGATATCCACCACGGCGGCGTTTGGCAGCACGTCTTCTTTATATGAGCGTGAGAAGGCTGTCAGGTAACGCTTGGACAGACGGTTGCCCTGCTCTTCACCCATGGCATGGTTCAGTGAGTTATACAGCTTGTCTTCCCAGCTGCGCGCGGCTTCAATCAGATTGTTTTCAATGGCGGCCACATCTACATCCATATTATTGTTATCGACTTTTACTATGTAGTGGGTTCTGGCGAGCGTTGACTCAGAGAAATAGGTGGTAAATTCCACTTCTTCTTTACTTTGGAAGTGTTGTGCCAGAATACGCTGCGTGTCCTGACGCAGCTTGGTGTTGTATCTGTCTTTGGATACATACACCAGACAAGACAGGAAGCGGCCGAAACCATCTTTGCGGACAAAGAGCTTCAGCTTATCGCGGTCCTGCATCTCAAGCACACCATGGGCAACCTGAGACAGTTCCTGTTCGTTGGCTTGAATAATCTCATCACGGGGCAGGTTTTCGAGAATATTGACCAGCGCCTTGTAATCGTGTGAGCGAGGCACCAGACCCGAGTTATCCAGCACGCGCTGTACCTTTTGGGCCAGAAGTGGGATTTCACGGGGGCTGCGGTTATAGAGGTTCGATGCGTACAAACCGATGAATCTGTCTTCACCAACCACATTGCCTTTCTTGTCGAAACGCTTGATACCGATGTAATCCACATAGGCTGGACGGTGTACACGGCTCTTGGTGCTGCTCTTGGTGAGGATAAGCAGGGAATGATCCAAGGCTTCTTTGCGGGCAGAGTTCGACAGAGTCGACAGCATCAGCGCATCGGGCTTGTGCTTACCGGGCTTGTTCATCAGACCCAGACCGGACTCCAGGTTTGGCACCAGCTCCATGTCACCTTCCACTCGCTTGAGATCGTACTGACGGTAACCCAGCAGAGTGAAATGGTGGTTATTCAGGTAAGTCAGGAAGGCAACTGCTTCGTCCAGCTCTTCCTTGGTACCGGGGAAAGGTTGCTTTGGCAGCTCGGTGATGGTGGCGGTCAGCTTGTCTGACATGGCCTGCCAATCTTTCACTGCGGCGTGTACATCTGTCAATACCGACTGAACTTCGCCCAGCAGGTTTTTCAAGTCGGCTTCAGAGCTCTGACGGTCAATTTCAATCAGGAATATCGCAACCTTGTCGTCACTCTCAGGGCTATCTTTCACAAACCCCACACTGTCGATGCCCTTATCGCTGCGGCCAATGGCCAGCGGCGTATGCAGCATCATATGAGTGGTCACCCCCAAACGGTTCAACGCCATACCGAGGGAATCGGTCAAAAATGGCATATCGGGCTGGATCACTTCGATGATGGTGTGAGAAGACTGCCAACCGTGTTTGGACTGGGTTGGGTTGAATACGCGAACGTGGGTATCACCAACCGGGGTCTTGCCAAGGGCGTTCCAGAGGCTTAATACGGCACCGTAGAGGTCACTGTCGGTGCGGGCCTGCAGATCGTCCTTCGACATATGGGCGTAGAGGCAGGTGGCGAACTGTTCAACTTGCTTTGCTTGTGAATTGGGGACTTTGGAATGGATCAAACTGACTACGTTTTCGAGCAGTACTGAAGGCATTGCATCTTTCAAGGCCATGTTGCTGTTTCCTTAAGCGTCTATGGCAGCGCTTTATTCATTTTATGGATGCTTCCGACGTATGACCCCGGGCGGAATTTTGTGACCAAGGTCATGGCGCGCAGTTTATTACTAAAGCGGGCGATTTTCGAGGAAAATTTTAGTGGTAGATCCTGTGGAAATCCAGTAACGGCGGGACTTTAACGGAATGTTAAGAACAAGGATTCAGATAACCAGAGTAAGTATGCAATTCAGTGTTTAAAACAATCGGGGAGCCAGGCTCCCCGAATTCAATGTTCATCGACGATTGGGCCAGAACACAGCCGTCAGCGCCGGTAAAATAATTATGGCGCCAAGCATATTTACCAGGAACATAAAGGTCAGCAAAATTCCCATGTCCATCTGGAACTTAAGTGCCGAGAAAAACCAGGTACTCACCCCAATCGCCAGGGTCAGCCCGGTAAAGATGACCGCACTGCCCCGCTCCTGTAATGCCTCCAGGTATGCCTGCTGTACTGCCATGCCATCACGCAGTTTCACCGCCATGGTTGACAGAATATAAATACCATAATCCACACCTATACCCACACCGAGCGCAATCACAGGCAGGGTGCTGACTGCCAGACCTATCTCCAGCTTTGTCATCAGTGCCTGCGCCAGCGTTGAGACCACGTACAGTGGCAAAATCACCGCGATAGTTGCCCTCAACGAGCGGAAACTCACCAGACACAACACAAACACGGCGCCGTAGACATAGAGCATCATGGGCGTTTGCGCCTCGGCGACCGCCTCATTGGTGGCGGCCATCACCCCGACCGGGCCGGATGCCAACTTGAACTGGATTTTATCGGTGTTCAGTTCGGCCGAAACGGCTTTTACCTTGGCGACAACGGCTTCGATGGTTTCGGCTTTGTGATCTTTAAGGAACAGATACACGGGCATCACTGAGCAGTCACCATTCAACAAACCTGATGTGGTAGGGATTTGCCCCACCGCTTGCACCAGGCTTGAGGTGTTACGGGGCAACACTTCCCACTTGGGGTTACCTTCGTTGAAACCGGCATTCACTTTGCGGGCAATGGAGGCAAGGCTGGCTGTGGACTCTACCCCAGGCGTATTGCCCACCTGCCACTCGAACTCGCCGATGCGCTCCAGAGCATCGTGGTAGGTACAGGCCTCGGGATAGGCCTCGGTGATGATGGTCATCACGTCGGTGGTAATACTGAAATGATCAGTAATGAAAAAGGTATCCTGGTTGTAGCGGCTATCGGCGTGAAGCGCTGGCGCACCGCCCTGCAAGTCACCTATTTTCATTTCACTGGCACCTTTCAGCCCCAGTGCATAAACGCCAGCAGTGGCCAGCAAAACGACTGCGGCAACGCGGATGTCGGCAAAACGCGAGAATGGCTGCCAGAAAGCCTTGCTGCGCTCCGCCCTGCCATTGCCTTCTTTCGTTTTGATTTCAAAGAAGGAAATGACAATTGGCAATAAAATCAGGTTAGTGAAAATGATCACGGCAACACCGAGCGATGCCGAGATGGCCAGCTCCCGGATAATACCGATATCGATGGCAAGCAGGGTGATAAAGCCGACCGTGTCGGAGAGCAGCGCCACACCACCGGGTACCAGCAGGCTTCGGAATGCCGATGCCGCAGCGGCCTTGGTTTGCTGACCATCGAGCACCCGCTGACGCACAGCGTTAATGATTTGTACTCCGTGGCTGACACCGATGGCAAACACCAAAAACGGCACCAGAATCGACATGGGATCAAGCCCAAAGCCCACTACAGTCAATAGACCCAGCTGCCACACCACGGCTATCAGACTGCAACTTAAGGGCAGCAGCGTCAGCACCAGTGAACGACTGAAAAGGAACACCATGACCGCCGTAATGGCGATGGCTATCAAAAAGAACAGCAGTACACCCTTGGCACCGTCGGCCACATCACCGGCCATTTTGGCAAAACCGATAATGTGAACCTTGATGGTGTCGGTTTCATATTTACCACGCAGTTCGTTTTCCAGCTTGGCAGCAAGGGCGATGGTATCCAGCGGCTCACCGGTTTGCGGGTCAAAGTCCATCAACTGGGCTGAGACCATGGCGGCGCTGTAATCCTCGGCGATAAGACGGCCAACAATACCCGCCTTTTCGATGTTATCGCGTACCACCGCCAGACCAATGTCGTCGTTAACATAATCCGCCGGGATCACCGGACCACCGGCAAAACCATCTTCCACTACTTCAGTAAAACGGGTCGACGGAGAAAACAGGGATTTCACCTGAGAGCGTTCGATACCCGGGATAAAAAACAGCTGGTCGTGCACATTTTTCAGTGCATCAAAAAAGACCGGATTGAAGATATTCCCGCTGGTATCCTCAACGGCCACCATAATCGAGTTGGCACCGCCAAAATCCTTTTGGTGCTTGAGATAGGTTTGCATGTAGCTGTGGTTGAGGGGAATGTTTTTGACAAATGCCGCATCCATCTTCAGCTGGCTTGCCTGATAGCCTAAAAAGGCGGTCAGTAATACAAAGATACTGATTACCCAACCACGATGGCGAAAGAGAAAACTTTCAAACCCATTGACCAGTCTTTCCAACATCACTTAGGTCCTGTTGTTATCGTTATAGACGCATTGATTAATGTTTCTGGGCATCCTCGAGCGCAAATACGCCCTTGGCCCCCACAAGCCACACTTTACCGCGGCTGTCTTTGGCCGCTGCAACGAGGTTTTCTCCCTGGCGGCGCGCCACTAGAGACACCTCTTCACCATCCGGTTTACTGAGTATGACACCGGCGTTACCCACAAAGTAAATAGTGCCTTTATCATCTGCAAGGGCGCCATTGATACTGGACTCGACGGGTAAATCGAGTTGCTGCCAGTCATCCAGGGCTAATCCGGCCTCAAACACATGGCCTCTGAGGCCCATCACATACACACTGTCACCCTGCTGAATGGCAGAGAACATCGAGCCTTCATAATCAAATGGCAAGCGGGTAAAGCTGTCACCGTTGTTGTCTGATACAGCCACCAACCCCAGCTCTCCCACCATCAGCAAGCGACCATCGTTGAGACGCAGCAAACGGTTAAAATGAGGCAGCAGAGAAGCCCGTTCAATGGCATAGGCCTCGGGATCTGTGTCTTTAAGCTCGTTCAAATAAGCCAGATCTTCTTCAAACAGTAGCTCCTGATGAAAAACCTCCTGCCACTGTTTACCACCATCAAAGGTAGTAAAGAAAAGACCATAGGCGCCTACCGCGAAGCCGCGCTTGTCATCCACGAACAACACATCCATAAAGGGGCGTTCACGCTCGGGGGCGGAGAATTGTTTGTTCCAGGTCTTTCCGCCATCCTGGGTATGAATAATAGTGGCGTCGTGCCCTACTGCCCATCCCAACTGATTGTTGAGGAAAAAAACCTTGGTGAGCTGCGCATCCGTCGGTGTTTCAACCTGTTGCCAACTGCCGTTACCCAGCAGAACATGGCCTCGCTCACCCACAGCAACCAAATATTCACCCGCATTCACAACGTCCAGTAACAGACTCTTGATCGCATTGGGTTGAAGCTGGTGCCCCGGACTATCTGCCGCCTGGGCAGACATCGCGGCAAGGGAGAGTAAAGAGAGTGGCAACAAGACTCGCAGCAACATAAAAACATCCTAATGCTGAAAATTAGGGGCGCAGAATGCGCCCCGGTTTACTGGCTGATAAAAATTAACGCACGCCTTCACGACGCAGTGCGTCCGGTGTGAAGTCGGACGCAGACAGCTTGGCATCGAAGTCGTACATGCTGCCTTCATTATCCAGACCAATGGCCAGATAACGGCGTGATTGCAGGTCGTGGAACACTTCCAGCGTACTCCAGTGCGCAGGCACTTCGTAATAGTTCAAGCCATGGGCAAAGGCCACACGGTAGAGTTCATCACGGTTGTCGTACATGTCGGTGGCAGACACCTGCCATGAGTCTTCATCCAGGAAGAACACGCGGGTTTTGTAGATGTGGCGCATGCCGTCTTTCAGGGTCGCTTTCACTTCCCATACGCGGTGCTTCTCCCAACGCACCAGATCAGGGTTGATGTGACCCGGAGTCAGGATATCGTCGTACTTGACCTTATCTGAGTGCAACTTGTAGTCGTTGTACGGGATCAGGATTTCCTTTTTGCCCACCAGTTCCCAGTTGTAGCGGCTTGGAGAGCCGTTGAACATATCGTAGTCGTCAGTGGTGCGCAGACCGTCGGATACGGTACCCGGGGTATCAAAGGCTACGTTGGGCGCCTTGCGCACCCGGCGCTGCCCGGTGTTATAGGTCCATGCCTGACGAGGCAGAGCTTCCTGATCCAGGGTTTCTTTCACCAAAAGCGCGGTACCGGCCAAACGGGCTGGCTGGGTCACAACCTGCTTGAAAAGTGCAAGCGTGTTGTTTTCTTTAAGCTTTTCAGGTGTCATGTCTGGCTGTGAGTACTCAAAGCGCAGCTGCTCAGACAACTCAACCAAGGTATAACCGCCGCCCTTGGCAGGTGCAGCCTGGTTACGCTGGGTTTCAATGTCTACGCCACGGAAACGCAGGATATGGTTCCAGATAGCCTCAAGACCGTTTTGTGGAATGGGGAATGGAATACCCACAGCGGCACCCACTACACCGTTGCCACCCTGAACCAGTTCGGCGCGGGATGCGTTGGCCTTGGTGGCATCGTACACCCACTGGGGTGCAGATGCGCTGCGCTGGGTTTTGTAGACGTTCATTTTGAAAGTGTCGGGATACAGTTCAAACAGCTTGATTTGACCGGGGGTCAACAAACTCTTGTACTGCTCCAGATTAGCCTTGGTCACAGTGTATTCAACCTTGTCGGCTGAATAAGGATCAGGATGGTGGTCGCCCTTTTTGTAACCGGCAGGTGCGGCTGTGATACCGCCATTCCACGCTGGGATGGAACCATCGGCACTGGCAGCCATTTCACCGCCCATGGGAGTCAGGCTGGTACCCAGTTTGGCCGCTTCGGCCTCGGAGACTTTCGCCACTGCAGCGCCGCCACCCAAGGCGAACATTACCGCTGCAGACAATATCGCAAGTTTCTTCATTGTTATTGTCCTTTAGATAGAATACTTGATATTGAACGACACATAATCGCGATCGCTCATGGCGTTGGTGGTACCTACACCACCGAAGAAGCTGTTGTAAGACAGATCGGCGCCCCAACGGCTCTGGTAGTCAAAGTTGATACCCACGGCCACTGACTTGCGTCCCTCGGTGAACAGGAACAGGGGATCTGGCGTGATACCGTCAACATCGTGTGACCAGATAACCCGTGGCGACACGTTGATACCGGCAAACAGGTTGTTGTAGTCGGCCTTGGCCACAATACGGTAACCCCAGGCAAAATCTGTTGGGAATGGGTTGGTTTCAGGGCCATTGTGCAGCACCTGAATAATGGCTTCGTACCCTTCTTTACCGCCGCTGCGGGCAGTGCCAGGACCATTGAGACGAAGCTCGTCAGGTGATGGCATGTCGTGGATCCAGATGCCACCCACTTCCGCAAGCATGGTCAGGTTGTCAGTCCCCAGAGTTGGGCCAAAGAGGTGTGTCAGGGTGAACTGGGCCTGAGTGGTATCCACTCGGATAAAGCCTTCGGCATAATCACCTGGATTCACATCTTTATTGAAGTAAGAGGTGTACTGAGACAGACCATCGAGGTAGCTGTAATCACCGCCGACCACATTGGAATTCGCCAGCTGCTGCGGCATCGCGGCAAACAGGAGTTCCACGTCGTCGATCTGCAGCGGCTCGTCCTGACGGTGAGCAATTTCACCGGCAACCGAGGTATCGCCAATCAGGGTGTTAAAGCTGAAACCGTAGAGCTGGATGTCTTCCGGATACACAATCTGAGCCTTGGAGAAACTTTCGAGTCCGAGGATGAGGTTGCGATCGATATTACCGGCATTCATGCCAACAGTGGTCATGTCAGTAAGCAGAGGAACCAAGTCGAAGTTCGCCGCAGTGCCGCTGATAAGCGGACGACGACTGTGGTAGTTCATATAGTAAAGACCAAACTCGGTTTCACCCAGCTCAGGGGCGTAGTACCCAAGCTTAATACCATATTGACCATCATCGCTCGCCTCGGCTTCGTCCTGAATCAGGGTTACCTTGGTTGGATAGGCCAGTGCAGCACGGATGAGACTTTGTGTGCCTTCTGGAGATGAAAAGGCGCCGGCTACAATCATTTGTGCCAGTTTTTCATACTCGGCCTGAATGAAGTCCAGATTGATATCCGGGTTGGCGTTAAAACCAAGCTGGGCGTTTTGCTGATAACCGCCATAACCGGCAAAGTCGTTGGTGGCAAAAATCGAACCCGGTGTTGGAACCCAAATGGGCTGCCAGTCATACTGATAAAAGGCTTCCAGACTGAGATTTTCTGTCACACCCAGAGACGCCCACACCATACCCTGTGGACGGAAAGCCTCTTTGAGCTCCGCACCGGGTGCATTAAGGATGTTCAGGTCAACCGGGTTAATTACACCTATGCCGTGGGCAATCAGCGTACTTTCGCCCCATGAGACCACCTGATTACCGACGCGAACAGTCAGCGGATTCTGGCCATCATTAAAGTCAAAGTTGGCATAAACAAAGGCATCCAGCAGACGGATGTCCTTACACTGCAATTCCTTCGCGCGTTTGTCTGCACAGGGATCGAACTCTTTACCTGTGATGGGATCAGAAAAACCGAAGTCACCGTCGTTTAGCTTACGGTCATAGAAATACATGCCACGGGCGAAAAGACCGAAGTTTTCGTATTTCAGCGACAGTTCATGCAAACCTTTGAAAATTTCAGACGTGGTGTCGCCCTGGGAATAGAGTAAGTTGCTCAAGTCGTTGTTACTTGAGTATGAACCGGGTTGAGCCCAGATTTCCGCCGAGGTGTACTTGGTGTTGCCAAATGCAGAATAGTTGGACCAATCAAATCTGGGGTGATTTACCTTACCGATTTGGCCGTCCCAGTCGCGTTTTTCCACGCGCCAACTGGCACCAAGAGTGAAGGTCGAGTCGAAAGACCCTTGCACTTCGCCCCAATCGAACGATACCGCCTGAGCAGGAATACTTCCCAGACTCAGGGCTGACGCAACCCCCAAAGAAAGCGCCGTCTTGTTAAAACCCTTTTTAACACTTTTCATGTTAGCTTCTCTCCGTAACCTGCTGGATTCTTTTTTATAGGTATTGCAACCAACATGTGGTTAGCCTACAGGTAACACCATTGTTACAGCAATTGCGTGTTCACGGCAAGGCGAGTATGGAGAAAATTTTCTAAAGAATTGAGCACTTAGGTGCTATTGGCAGCCAAACTGAAAGGTGTGAATTTGAATTTTTTTTAGTTGCCCGAAATGTCTCTTATAACTGGTAGGATTAGTCAGTTTTTTTCAATAGCTTAGGCGCTTGCGGATGCGCTAATTCGCCAAAGATGAATAAATCAAACGTTTTAAGTTATTACTCTAATTTTTGTAACAACTGCAATTCGCCCTGTTTATCGAGCTCCATGCGGAAAAGTCCCTGTATCCCGTCGCGGGTAACATAGGGACGAAAATGCCTGGCGTTGATCCAAAGTACCCTGCCCTCAATGTCTTTAACTTCAACCATGGTTGCATCACCTTGATAGTATTTTAAAAAATCATTAAAGCCGACATTAAGTCGAAAAAAGAGTTCCAATTTCGCACTCCGAATATGAAGGGGCTGAGCCACCTTGACCCCATACCCCAATCAACACCAATGTCTTTATCCGGCGCACCTGTGCATTACACCCAAAAGACGTCATAACACAGGCACTGACCGTATAAAGGTTAACAATTACTGCGACAATGCACGCGATACCTTTTCGTACAGATCACGTGATAACTCAGGCATACCAATCAGCTCCTCGAGGCAGGCTTTCATGTTCTGCTTACGGCCTTCATCAAATTTGCCGAACTGAATGAGTGGCGTAATGATCCGCGCGGCGACCTGTGGGTTTACGCCGTTGAGCTGCTTCAAATAACGGGTTAACAAGCGATATCCCTCGCCATCTTCGCGGTGGAATTGCACTGGATTATTGGCCGCAAAGCAGCCAATCAACGAGCGCACACGATTGGGGTTATTGAGACTGAATGCCTTATGGCTGACCAGAGCATCGATACGGCCAAGAACAGCGTCATCCTGACGACTGGCTTGTAGCATAAACCACTTATCCATCACCAGAGGCGTGTCGACCCAGCGCTGCTCAAACCGCTCAAGCAAGCTATCCTGGCAATCAAGCTCGCCAGCCATGGCAGCACCAAGGGCTGCAAGCGAGTCTGTCATATTGCAGCTTTCATTAAACTGCTTTTCGACCAACTCTTCGGGGCACAAACCACCACGGGCGAGCATGGCAAGGCAAGCATTCTTAAGGGCCCGCGCTGGCGCTGAGTCGATGTGATAAAGCTCTCTGTAACGAACCAACAGCTCGTCTTCCAGATTGGCCGACAGCTCTTCCAGCACAAAGGCCCGGGCAGAGACCAGTGCATCGAAGTTGACGCTGTCTACCTGCTCAATCAAGGCATTGATAGATGGAATATTGAGAATTTCGGCGGCAAGTTGGGGGTCGAGTTCCTCATCCAGCAGCACAGCACGGAAGGCATCGGCCACACGGGTATCCAGCGCCATATCACCGCCGGAAACAAGGGCATTCACATTGCCCCAAATGGCTCGGCTGATAAGGCTGACCGAAGCTTCCCAGCGGGCGACTTCCGAGCTTGCATTACGCATCAAACTGATAAGCTGCGCTGTGGTGAAGTCGTACTCAAGCTTCACCGGCGCCGAAAAGTTTTGCAGCAGAGACGGTACAGGCCTGGTGCTGAGTCCCTCAAACACAAATTCGTTATGGGCTTCTTTAACGTCAAGCACCTTGTTTAAAAGCGACTTGCCATCATCACCGATAAGTTCCAGATCAAAGGGAATGTGCATGGGCTTCGCATCGTCACCCGCCTGAGGCGGCAACTGCTGCAGAACCACCAGGCGGTATTCTCCACTTCTGGCATCAAAGCTGTCTGAAACTTTTAGCGTTGGGGTACCAGCCTGGTTATACCACAGACGGAACTGGCTCAAATCGACGCCGCTGGCATCTTCCATGGCTCCGACAAAATCATCACAGGTGACGGCTTGACCATCGTGGCGCTGAAAATACAGCTTCATACCTGCCTGGAAACCCGCTTCGCCCAGCAGGGTATGCATCATTCGAATAACTTCAGCACCCTTGTTGTACACAGTGACCGTATAAAAGTTATTCATCTCAATCACGCTTTGAGGGCGGATGGGATGGGCCATAGGGCCCGAGTCTTCGGCAAACTGCTGATTTTTAATGACCTTAATCGCCTGAATACGATTTACCGCCCGGGAACCAACATCCGAGCTGAACTCCTGATCGCGAAACACCGTCAGACCTTCTTTGAGGCTCAACTGAAACCAATCGCGACAGGTAACACGATTGCCGGTCCAGTTGTGAAAGTATTCATGCCCTACCACAGATTCAATACCGTGGAAGTCATCGTCCGTTGCACTTTCGATGTCGGCAAGAACATACTTGGTATTAAAAATGTTGAGCCCCTTGTTTTCCATGGCGCCCATGTTGAAAAAGTCAACGGCTACAATCATGTAGATATCGAGATCGTACTCTAGACCAAAGCGGCTTTCATCCCACGCCATGGATTTTTTAAGGCTTGCCATCGCATGATGGGCCTTATGTAAATTGCCTTTATCGACGAAGACTTCGAGTGCCACATGACGGCCACTCTGGGTGACAAAGCTGTCTTGAAGCAAGTCAAAATCACCGGCAACCAGGGCAAACAAATAGCTTGGCTTCGGGAATGGGTCTTCCCACACCACATAATGGCGGTCGTCATCGAGTGCACCGGCTTCGACCTTGTTACCGTTACTCAAAAGGTATGGGAAACCCGTCTTGGGCGCTTCAATTCGCACCCGGTATTTGGCAAGCACATCGGGCCTATCGGGGAAATAGGTAATACGACGAAAGCCTTCGGCCTCGCACTGGGTACAGTAGGCGCCATCTGACATGTACAGCCCCTCAAGGCTGGAATTGCCCACCGGGTCTATCTCGGTTTCAATCTCAAGTGCGAAGTGTGCAGGAAGCCCTTCCAGACGTAACTGACCCGCGACAATCTGATATGGGTACGCTTCGTTGTTTACCTTGACTGATTTGAGTTCAAGGCCTTCACCATCAAGCAACAGGGCTTCATTATCCCGGCAGCGGATCACCTGGCTGCGGGCAATGACGCGTGTCTTGGATGGGTACAAATCCACCAACATATCCAGTTCGGAAATAGTGAAAGCGGGAGACTGATAATCTTTTAAATGCTTGGCCTGTAATTCTGACATGTCAGGTCCTTTAAGAGTGTGTTCGACAAATTCTATGGGTAAGAAGAGGATACGGCTTATCCTGAAAAAAAACGCGCCGGAGCGCGTTTTTTATATCAAAGTCGGAAATCAGTGCTTGCTGGTTGCCGCAAGTTTGCCCGCATCAACCAGATCCAGTGTGATATAGGCAGTTTCATCCAGCAGTGGATCCGGCGCTTCGATATCTTTCTCGATATCATCCAGGCTCGCTACCTTATCGAGGCCGGCGCGGGTGCGGCGTTCATTGGTGCGATCGAGCTGTTTCTTGTCATCAGCTTCACGCTCAGCAATGCGCTCACTTTCCACCAGTGATACAGACTTTTCATCGTGGTGCTTTTTATATTCAGCAATATCCTGATAAATATAGCCAAATTCCACATCTGACTTGATGCGACCCTGATGTTTGGCATCCAGTTCAGCAATGAGGGGGGCACTGATAGCATCCACCGTGCTGTACTGGGCCACAGGTACCTTATCCCAGGGCAGTGCGTTATCTTCTTCAGCCTCGCCGTATTCTCCAGGCTCGAGGGCACTGGGGAACGGGATATCCGGTGTAACCCCTTTAAGCTGGGTGCTGCCACCGTTGATACGGTAAAACTTCTGAATTGTGTACTGCACATGGCCAACTGGCTTTTCATACAGATCGTATATGCGCGCCAGGCCCTTATGCTGCTGAACTGTGCCCTTACCGAAGGTTGACTCACCAACAATCAGCGCACGCTGGTAGTCCTGCAAGGCGGCCGCAAAAATTTCAGACGCAGAAGCACTGTAACGGTCCACCATCACAGTCAGGGGACCTGAATAAGTGACCTTGCCATCGTTGTCTCTGTGCTGGGAAACGCGGCCATTGGCATCGCGTACCTGCACCACAGGCCCCATATCGATAAAGAGCCCTGTCAGCAACACAGCTTCGGTCAAGGCGCCACCACCATTGCCACGCAGATCAATAATCACACCTTCTACTTTCGCCTCTTTCAGGGTTTGCAGCTCTTTAGCCACATCCTGAGACAGGTTCATGTAGAAACCGGGGATCTGAATAACGCCTACCTTACGGTTGGCATACTGCCCCTCGTTGGGCTCAATCACTTTGGACGTAGCAGCCCGATCTTCAAGGCGAATTTTATCCCTGACCAGGGTCACTTCGACTGGTTTGGCGTTGGAGCCACCTTTCTTGGGTAGAATTTGCAAGGTGACCTTGCTGCCTTTGGGGCCCTTGATAAGGTCGACTACGTCATCGAGACGCCAGCCAATCACGTCCACCACGGCACCACCTTCCTGACCTACACCTATGATGCGGTCATCGGGGGACAATTTTTCACTGCTGGCAGCAGGGCCACCTGCAACCATGCTCTTGATAACGGTGTAGTCGTCATCCATTTGCAACACAGCGCCAATGCCCTCGAGGCTGAGGTTCATTTCCATCTGGAAACGCTCGGCATTGCGTGGGGAAAGATAGCTGGTGTGGGGCTCGATGCTGCGTGAAAACGCGTTCATTACTGTCTGGAATACATCTTCGCTCTGGGTTTGGCCCAGGCGTTTGATGGCGTTGTTGTAGCGCTTTTGCAGCACATCAACGATTTCAGTCCAGTTTTTACCGGTCAACTTAAGGTTCAACGCATCATATTTAACGCGCTGACGCCATAATTCCTGAATTTCGGCTTCGTCCTTAGCCCAGGGAGCGTCTTCACGGTCATACTGGTACTTGTCACCCGCCTGAGAAAAGTCCATTTCTTTATCTAGCAGACTCAGCGCGTAAACAAAACCTTCATACCGGCGCTTTTGGGCCAGATCGAACATGTCGTAGGCGCCTGTCATATCGCCGTTTTTGAGCATGTCATCAAACTGATGGCGATACTTTTCGAAGTTCTGCACATCGGCTTGAGTCAGCACATTACGACGGTAATCCAACTGCTTAAGGTAACGGTCGAAAATCTGTTCGGAGAAGGCATCGTCCAGGCTGAACCTGTGGTAGTGTGAGCGGGTAAAAAGATCCGCTACCCGCTTGGAGGCCACCTTGTGCTGAGGCTCCTGCACCAGAGAGGGCAGCTCATCGATTTGAATGGCAGGCGCTATGGCCCACGCAGAAGATCCTACCAGGATCCCGGCAATGGATACCGCCAGAGATAGTTTTCGCATCAACAAGCTACTCCTTAAACTTCAATGAATTACAGCAGTATATACTCGGCGCGGACTTTCACTGTCAAGCCTGAGTCCAGCTGTACATGCACATCGCCCTTATTGATGTCCACAATTGAACCGGCCACAGGTGACATGCCCAATTTCACGTTAACGCGCTGGGCCACCTTGAGCTCTTCGAGCTTGGCAGGCACCAGATTGATGGGTACGGCTGGCGCTTTGGGTGCGGCTTTGGGCTTGTCTTTGGCTGCGGGCTTGGCGTCGCGACGTGCTTGAGGCTGGGGCTTACGTTTAGGCTTACGAGGCGCTTTATCGGCAGCGTCGCCCTCATCCTTGCTGCGCTCGGCACGCTTGGCCTTTGCCTTGTCCTGACTTTCTTTCAGTGTAGCCTGTGCGTGGTCAATGTGTTCCTGCTCCAGCTCACCGCATGGGTTGCCGTCCAAATCAACACGGACCGCACCGGCTTTGATGCACTTCAGATAGCGCCAGCTGCTGGTGTAGCGGCGCAGGGCAACACGCAATTGTGTTTTACTGACCTTAGAATCATCAGCCAACCTTTCAGCCAAATCTTGAAACAATCCAATTTTCAGTGGCTTGGTTTCACCCTCGGCCACAAAGCACAAAGGAAAGGTTTCATATAAATACGCGAGAATCGCATTGGTGTCGGTCAACTTTTCTGTTGATTCCATCTTTACTTCCACAGTTACTAGGTATGTATGCCCGGTTTATTGCAAGCGATTGCAGGACATAGGTTATTCTCTATACGTTAGCCCGAGGGCCAACACACAAATTAGCATCTTCCGGGCGCTTGCCAAAGCGTTAATAACTATTGTTAACAATTTTTACTATTCGCCGGGAAATGATCCCGAGGCAGACGCACAAGCAGCCTATTATAGTGACCGCTTGGGCGAATGCGACTGGGATTTGACGAAAACTGGTGACTTATTGACCGAACAAGGCCTTTTCCAGGGTTCTCACCAAGGTCTCAAGCCCTGCCTGATCTGTCTCATCGAAGCGGGAAAAACTGGGACTGTCGATATCGAGCACTGCAATTACCCTGCCCTGATGCCTTACCGGCACCACAATTTCAGAGTTAGAAGCTGAGTCGCAGGCAATATGACCGTCAAACTGATGCACATCGGCGACTCGCTGTGTTGTATCCGTGGCGGCGGCCGTACCGCATACGCCCTTACCCCATGGAATACGGGTGCAGGCAACCTTGCCCTGGAAGGGGCCCAGCACCAAAGTGTCTTCACGGCGAATATAGAAACCGACCCAATTCAGGTCGTCCATGTGTTCATTCAAAAGCGCCGAGAAGTTAGCCATGGCGGCGACCAGGTCGTCTTCGCCTGACAGCAAGGCCTCAGCCTGGCGGTTTAAGGTGTCGTAAAACGCGTGTTTCATGCAATTCCCTACCGATATTCAGTCATTCTCTGCAGCCTTGCGAGCTGCTTTTTTTACCGGTGCCGTCGCCACGTTGGGGGACGTGCCCTTCAGCAGGGATGATAAATCATCTTTGTGGGTGGCAAAATAGAAGGCCAACTTTTCAGTTGTCGCTTCATCGAGTCCACATTCAGCATTATCGATAAATGGGATCAGGCTGTCAGCGATATCCAGCATCTTGTCGTAGGCATCCGCCTCCTTTTTCGATGTAAATGTCATCTTCTCAACCCCATCTCTGACCACCACAAATTGAGTGATTACCGCCATGATAGCCCTCACACTGTTTATTTATACAGTGACAGAGTGTCACAGTTTTTTTCAGGGGATGCAAGTGTTTAACATGATCTGATACACTCGTACGCTGAAACCGCCTCCAGGGGAGGCAGAATCAGGCATCACCCCGGCTGGGGAACCTGTCATCCATGGATCTGCAATACGCTTCTATGCATCATGACGATATCGACAATTCGGTGATTCTCTGCCGTGCCTGTGATTTGGCCGTGCGACGCCGCGCCTTGCCCAGTGGCGTCAGGGCGCTGTGCCCCCGTTGTCATACAGCGCTGTATGACACCCCCTTCTGCTCTATCAATGGGATGTTGGCGCTCTGCGTATCTGCACTGGCACTGTTTTTACCTGCCAATTTGTTTCCCGTTCTCGAATTACATTTTTTAGGCTCGGTGCGCACCGCAACCGTCATTCAGGGCGCCATGGCGGTCATGGATCTCGGCTACTGGGTGGTGGGCATTGCCGTGCTTGTTGCCGCGGTTATAGGCCCGGGGTTATTGCTGCTGTCAATCTTGTCACAGGTCCTGCTGGTCAAGATGGGACTCAACCCCGGGTGGCAAAGGGATCTGTATAAGTGGTTATTGCGTCGTCATGGATTATTCAGCCAGCTCACCATGCTCGAAATTTATGTGATTAGTTTTTTGGTTTCAGCATTTCAATTATCTGACTTCTCAGATATTTATTTTGGTGTGGGTACCTTTTCGTTCACCATGCTGTTTCTGGTGACCCTGTTTTTGCAGCGGGAATACAATATCGAGCACATGTGGAGCCGCCTGAATGACTGACAATGTCCAGACCACCGGCAAACAAATGGGCCTGTGTCTTTGTCCGGTATGTAAGAAAACCAATCCGGAAGATGCCCAGACTTGCAGCCGCTGCGGAGCACATAACCAGGCTCGCGATTACTCCAGTGTGCAAAAAAGCTGGGCACTGCTTATCACCGCCGCCATTTTACTTATACCCGCCAATGTTTACCCCATCACGACCCTGGTGAATCAGGGTAAAGTGACCCACGACACTATATTCAGCGGTATCAAGCATTTGGTGCATTCTGACATGTTGCCTATTGCCATCATTGTCTTTACCGCGAGTATTCTGGTGCCCTGGCTGAAAATCATCGGCCTTGCCATCTACCTCTCTGCCATCAGTTTTTCCCTGCCGGTGTCCAAACGCAGACTGATGGCAGGCTTTCACATTATTGAGTGGATCGGCCGCTGGTCCATGCTGGATTTATTTGTAATTTCATTAACTGTTGCCCTGGTGAATATGGGGCAATTGCTGGATGCCAAACCCGCACCGGCAGCGACGGCATTTGCCTTGGTGATTTTGCTGACACAGCTTGCGGCCAAGGTACTGGATACGCGTTTACTCTGGGATCGACTGGACTTAGAAGATGACAAATATTGAAGCACCCAAGGTAGTCAAAAAGAAACTGTTCTCGCCGGTTTGGCTCCTGCCTCTGGTTGCACTTGCCCTTGCGGCCTGGCTTGGTATCAAGAGTATTCGGGAGTCCGGCGTCGAAATTTTTATTCATTTCCCCAGCGCTTCCGGAATCGATGTGGGCAAAACCCTGGTCAAATATCAGGGACTGACTGTCGGTAAGGTCACAGATATTGCCATGGACGAAGACCTCAAAGGCGTCAACGTCACAGTGATGATGGACTATCGTTCAACACCTTACCTGAAAGAAAACACCCAATTCTGGTTGGTATCACCCAAGGCCTCCATTACCGGGGTGTCCGGCCTCGATGCCCTATTCTCAGGAAACTATATCGCGGTTCAGCCAGGCGATGGCGAAAACATGACCCGTTTTGACGCTCTGAGAGAGGCCCCGCCATTGGCCCCCGGCAACGAAGGCATACTGGTGGAGCTCAGCACCGACAGACTCGGTTCATTGGATGTGGGATCGGGTGTCTATTTCAGGCAAATTCCAGTGGGCAACGTCGTAAGCTACCGCCTCGAAGGCAGCCAAAGAATCATCATTGGCGCCTTTATTCAGGAGCAATACGCTCACCTGGTGAAAAAAGACAGTCGTTTCTGGAATGTCTCGGGTATGAGCATCGATGCCTCCCTGAAAGGTATCAAGGTTGAAAGCGAAAGCCTCGCGACGTTGCTTGCAGGGGGGATAAGCTTCAGCTCTTCCGATGCCGGTATGAGCGCCAGCCACGGTGACAGCTTCGTGCTGCACAGCAATGAAGTTGATGCGCTTGGCGGTTTCTCTCTGGAACTGACAACAACCAATGCCGATGGCCTCAATGTGGGTAGCGTGGTCGTATATCGCGGCCTTGAAATCGGTAAGGTCACCGACACCAAGCTCACTGACACAGGCGTCAGCCTGAGTATCTTTGTTAATCAGGCCCATGGTCATTTAATCGGGAAGGACAGTCGCTTTTGGCGTGAAGGCGCAGAGGTGTCTCTCGGCGGGATAAAGCATGCGGCCAGGCTTATTACAGGCGATGTGATTGCCGTATTACCCGGTGACGGAGAGATGCGGGCCAGCTATGTTCTTGAGGACAAGGCCCCTGACTTTATGTATGCCGACAAAGCTCATGTACTTATTCGCAGCGACAAAGGCCAGGGTGCACAGGTTGGTGCCGAAATACGCTACCGTAATCTGCCCATCGGTGAGGTCACTGGGGTCAAACTCGCTGACGATTTGGGTTCTGTGGAGTATCAGGCCGACATACAACCTGAATTCAAACGCTTGCTGACTCAGGGTAGCTACCTGATCACTGAATCTCCGCTAAGCCTCGATGCATCCCTCAAAGGGGTGAAATTTGCTGTCGGCGATACCTCCACCCTACTGAATGGTGCGCTCAGGCTGGTCAGCGGCAGCGGCGCTGCACTCTCAGACACTGATGAACTGCACCTCTACGCATCAGATGACGAGGCGCTGGCAGCCAAGGCGCCAGCCAAGCGCATCAAGGTAAAGCTGCAAAGCATCGAAGGCGCTGGTATTGAGGTATCCAGCCCGGTTTATTACAAGAAGATGCACATAGGTGAAGTGACTCAGGTGAAGTGGCTGCCGGATACGGATACATTCAATATTGAACTAGCCATCGACAACACTTTTAACCGTCTTATTGGCCCCAACACACTTTATTGGAAACACAGTGCCATTTCTGTGGATGCCAGTTTAAAGGGCCTTAAAGTAGACGTGGCTACCCTGCCCGGCCTTATCAGCGGCGGCATCGCCATTGGTCTGCTGCAACAGGGCGAGGCAAAAAATCCAGGCCATCTTTATGAGTCTGAAGCACTTGCACTGGCTCAGGCATACCCGATTGAACTTTTAATGAGCGCAGACTCTCGTTTGGTCGCCGGTGCACCTATCCGCTACCAGGGACACCAGATAGGCGAAGTCACTGAGGTGAAGCTGTCGTCGGATTTAACAGAGCTGGTTGCACACGCATACCTCTATGGCGAATACGCCGACAACTTCTGCCGTGAAGACAGCCGTTATCTGCTGGAAGACGTACAGATTTCCTTGCAGGGTATCAAGGCACCGGAAGCCATACTTACCGGGCCCTTTATCTCCGTTTTGCCGGGTAAAACAGGGGCCCGCCTAAAGCGCTTTAACGTAACCACCAGAGCCCCCCACTACGCCAATGTGGCTGAAGATGCACTCAAGTTGACACTCGAGCGGCCATCCCTGGGTTCACTTAAAGCCGGTAGCCAGATCTTCTATCGCGGTGTTGCCATCGGTGCCATCGACGGCTTTGCCCTCAACAGCAGCGGCAGCCAGGTTGAGCTTTTTGCCCACATCAACGCCGAGTACCGACACCTGGTCAACGCAAGCAGCGTGTTTTTTGATCTCTCAGGGGTGAGTGTCGAGTTCGGTCTCTTCTCCGGCGCCAAGGTGCAAACAGGCTCACTTGAAACCATTCTGGCCGGTGGCATTGGTGTAGCCACCCGCGCTGCAACGGCCGGCAGTAACCAGCTTGGTAATGGCAGCCGCTTTGTGCTTTATCCCGAGGCCCATGAAGATTGGCTGTCCTGGGCGCCTCAATAAGTCAGAGGTAAAATCAGGTTACTGTTTCAGCAATTAAAAGGTCGCCAATGGCGACCTTTTAATTGCTGAAACCTTTTTGCTGGCACCGCTTATTACCTGGCCACAAGCCAGCACACCACGGCGATGAGTGCATTCGGGCGTCTTATGAAAACGTCAGCTTAAGGCGCTACCGGCGCGATGGCCGGCACCACCTTGGAGCCGTGTTTGGCCACGATTTCCATAATGCCGAGATTCAGCTCGTGTGCCACCTGTTGGTACGTCGGCAAACTCGTAGTACCCACATAGGCAAATACATTGATTTCAAGTCCGTGCAAGCCAAAACCGCTGAAGGTGACCCTCAGAGGCTTTTCGTTAACCTTATCAGTAGTTTCAAGCAAGACTTTGATATCTTCTGTGATTTTTTTGATTTGCTCGGCGCTGGTGTTGTAATCCAGGCGGATATCGGTTTTAAAGCGGATTTTTTCCCGCTCTGAGATGTTTTCAATTTCCATTTCCGCCAGCTTGGCATTGGGAATATGGATCACAGACCGGTCGAGGGTGCGAATACGGGTACAGCGCAGACCAATCTCTTCCACTGTGCCCCGCAAACTGCCCAGCTTACACAGGTTACCTACTTTGAGCGGAGCAGATGAATACAGGGTCACAGTGCCAATAAAGTTTTCGATGGACTGTTTGGAGGCCAGCGCCAACGCGATGCCACCAATACCCATCCCCGCCAGAATCGCCCCCACATTGAAACCCAGATGTTGCAACCAAATCAGCGACACCATTGCCAACATAAAAATGCGCAAGAAATTGGTCAATGGCCGCAGCAGTGAGGCGGCCTGCTTACTGCCCTTTTCCGTCCAGCGTGCCTTGAGCACACTTTGCATGAGTCCCATCAGCGACCAGAGCAGCCACACCAATGTCAGCACTAAAAACACCCCGGTATCGATAAGCTCTTTGGTCATCACCGGCAAGGTCGTTTGTAGAATCGCCGCCTTATTGAGCATCACAGCCATAAAAAAGCACAGTGGCCCTGTGACTATCGCGGCTGTTTCCTCCTTGTGTTGCCATTGGGTCCTCAGCAGCAGCCATTTCACAATCCAGGTAACCGGGATCACCAACAACAATGATGCCGTCAGGAATGTGAGCATAAAAGCCCATTCCCAAAGGTTAAGCCTGAATAGTCGTCCCTCTGGCACGTGGGCAATAAACCATTCTACCCAAGGTCCATACCCCAGCTTTTCGTAAAGTGTCGGCACCTGGGCTATGGTGGCATTGGAGATTTTCCAGATACTGCCGATATCAGCATCAGGCACGCGCTGCAGAAAAAACACCGCATCCTTGTTACCCACCTGAATACGGGCAAATGCATCGCGATAGGCTGGCAGATTATCCTGCTCATTGCCCTGTGGCGTGTCATTCACTGTGCCCAGGTCAATCCAGATGTTACGGTCCAGAATGGCTTGCAGATCCCGTGCATACTTTTCCCCTTGAGCAGGGCTCATCCGGCCCGGCAAAAATCGCAAGTCCAAGTACTCCGAAGCCCGGGCGTAATCCTGATCCCAGGCCGCTTTCAAGAATCCCTGTAACGCACCTCTGGGGGTATCCCGCCACAGAGGATCGCGGTATGAGTATTGCTCGGGCGTCGGGGCTTGCACCTCCTCTATCTCACTGGACTTATCCAGCGCCTGCATCAAGGTCAGGGACGAATTGGCCATGCTCAAACTGCTGAACAATGCAAAACAAAACAGGATAAAAACCTGATAAATCCGTTTCATAGTACGATTCCATCACTCGGGTAACCTCTGGATATTATCACCGGCACAATATTTTCACAGTGTTGTCATCCAAGGTTTTAGAGGGGCAGAATTGATTGTTGCCGCCAAATACTGCGGTAATTAACGCTGAGGGCGTAAGTTTCTTTTCTGTGTCATCCCAGCGTCATCTTACTCTGTTCAAATGCACTGAATCGCCCGTGTCAGACGGTTTAGATTGACTTCATCGGGGCGGCTAACTTGCAAACCTGGCATCAATACGCTAGTCTCGGTGGTCCTCACAACCGTCTTTTGCATATTTTTGCTAAGGATATTTTATAGTTAGATTAATTTCGCCCTTAAATGGCGACAAAGAAATAAGGAGTGTGGCTTATGTCATACAAATTAGATGGCCATGAAATCAGCGTGGCATTTCCGGTAGATTCCATCTCCCTCAATAAAAGCTCAATCGCCTTTACCGACAAGCACGGTAAGAACAGGCGGACCTTCTCGAAGCGTACCGAAGCGCTTAGATTCATGAAGTGGCTGCTGAGCAGCAATAAGTAACATTTCGCTGGGAATTTCCCTTTTCCTCTCACTTTCCCAAGCGATACTCCCAACGCCTGCGCAGAGAGCACAATTTCACAGGTGCTTTCCGCTCAGGCGACATCTCGTTCGAATAACTGTGCAAACTTGCGCCGATAGCGGGGCAACATGGACACATTCCCCCTAAGCCCACCCTGATGCAGGTACAGCCAGTTTCCCTCTGCATTGGCATCCAGCAGTGACTTCAATACCAGCAGCCCGCAAGGATCGTACAACAACTCAAATTCCAGCCCCTGGCGCCGCATAGCCAGCCAAATCTCCAGCTCATCACGCTTGAGTTTGGCGTAATGATGGGCGTCTCCAACCACCTCGGGGTAAATGTGACTGTCGGCACTTAATTCAGCAAACTGGTCAAAAAGATAATCGCCATCCCCCACCACAGGGCAAGTCACCACCCTGATATCACAATGCTGCTGATGGAAATACTCACTGAGGTAAAGTGCCGTGGTGCCTGTGCCGGACGGCAGAAACACGTTCAGATGAGCCACGCCACGGGCGGCTGCCCAATCCGCAATTTCGCGACCAAGCGTATGCACACCCCTGCGCGCGAGGGCGCATCGTCCACCTTCCGGCACATAGAGACACGCGTCAGCGTCCATCTGCTTTAAGCGAATTGACTCGATGTATTCACGGGGCGAGATATTTGGCTCTGGTACTGTGATTACCGTGGCGCCAAGTGCCAGCGCGCCGCCATAATTGCCCTCTTCCCCCCGATAGATGCTTGCGGCGATGTGGTCCACATAGAACTCCAGTTGCCAGCCACGCCTGCTCGCCAACGCCGCCAGCGAATAAAGCGAATTGGACTGGGGCGAACCATAGCCAATCAGGGTTTGCACGCCATCAAAGCTGTCAGCCAGCAAACTGGCAAATTTACGCCCCTTATTGCCACTGAAGGGTTCAGGCAATAAATCGTCCCGTTTAATCCACAAACTGTGGCCAAAAAAGGAAAAGGGATCTACTGGGCTGGGACTGGGCATGGGTAAGCGCTTCTCAGAGAGGGAAAGGGTGACCAAGAGATGCCAAGTCTAACGCGACTTGAGCCGGGTTTCAGCTTACAGCTGGTCATTTATACCAACCGGTATGGTGAAACACACTAACTCCGCAGCAAGAAACATCAATATGTCATTGATATTCAAAAAAATAAATAGATGGCCTTGATTTTGCTTAGTTTTTACCAATCGAAGATGGACGCATCGTTTACAGGAGAACATATGGCCCTGCTCAGGCTTATATTTAATATCGCGTGGTTTGTACTTGGTGGCTTTGTCATGGGGCTGGCCTGGTGGCTTGCTGGTGTGCTGTGCTTTATCAGTATTATCGGCATTCCCTTCGGACGAGCCTGTTTCGTAATTGGTGAAATGGCGTTTTGGCCCTTTGGACAGGACCATGTCTCCCGCCGCGAGCTTACCGGCCTGGAAGATTTGGGGACAGGCCCCCTTGGCATGGTGGGCAACGTTATATGGTTTTTGCTGTTTGGGATCTGGCTTGCCATTGGTCACATTGGCCACGCACTGGCCTGCTTTATCACCATTATCGGCATTCCATTCGGCATACAGCACCTTAAATTGGCTCTGCTCAGCCTGACCCCGATTGGACGCACAGTCGTTACTCGTGCGTGAAGAGTTTCTTACTCCGGCAAGTGATCTGCCATGATTTCTGCCGCATCAATTCGCTGCAGGCCTTCATTGAAAATGGCCTGCCAGCGATGACCTTCCGGCGTATTCTTAAAGGCAATATAAAGGTTCTTGTTTGCCAATAACTGGCTGTTAATTTGCACTTTATCGGCCACACCCTGTAGCCTGCTCTGTTTAAGCAAATAGCGCATGACGTAAACATCTATCACGGCCGCATCAATACGACCCGCCGCGACCTTTTTGATGTTGAACTCATCTGATGTCACCTGCTCAGCTGGCTGAAGGTCATCGGCGATGGCCCTGTCCAGTTCTTCGGTATTCACATAATCCTGTACAACCCCCAGCCGGTAGTTGCGAAGATCCTTAACCGACACCCAACTGATGGGACGGCTCTTGTGCTCAAGCAGTCCCAATGGACTCATGCCCATGGGATGGGAAAACACAAATTGCACTGTGTCGAAGTAGTATTCGGGGAAATACCCAACGTAGGGTGTATTGCTTTGGTGGGCCAGTTTCACCGCCCGACTCCACGGATAAAAGTCCACCTCAAGTTGATAACCCATAGCGGCAAAAGCGGCCTTTGCCACAGCCACAGCAGCACCTTCGGATGGCAGGCCTTGCCCCGAATAAGGTGGCCAGTTAAGTGATGTGAGCCTGACGACCGTGGCGTTTACCCCGTTGGCAACGCCAAATCCGGCAAGTGACAGGATCAACACCAGCCACATTGGCCTGAACAAGTGCATTGGACTTGATAGCAGTCGTCTTGGCAGCATAACGTGTGTCTTGGCGATATGGGCAGCCTCTGAATAAACTCAGAATCAAGTATAGCAACGTCATCAGCCGGAGCATGAGACAGCTAGTCGAGGCGTGGAAAGATTGCCCGCGTTGTATTCGGGGAATTGCTGCCGCCCTTTGCAGCGCGCCAAGTTGGCCTTACACTGGCAACTCTTGCAATAAAGTGGAAGTGCAATGAACTACTGGTTAATGAAATCGGAGCCTGATGAATTCAGCATCCGAGATCTGGCCGCCAGGCCACAGCAAACAGAAGGCTGGCATGGGATCCGCAATTATCAGGCCCGCAACTTTATGCGGGATGCCATGAAGGTTGGTGACAGGGTATTTTTCTACCATTCCAGCTGCAAGGTTCCTGCCATTGTCGGCGTCGCCGAAATCGCCAGCGACGTCTACCCTGATAGCAGTGCCTGGGATCCTGAGTCGGATTATTTTGATCCCAAATCCAGTCCTGATTCGCCCCGCTGGCTTCAACTGGATATACGTTTTGTGAAAGAATTTACAAAACCTGTGACCCTCACAGCCATCAAGAGTCACCCAGGGTTGACCGATATGCTGTTGGTACAAAAAGGATCGCGGTTAAGTATACAGCCAGTGGATGAAATCCATTGGCAACTCATCCACCAGATGGCTGGTGAATCCCTTTAACGCGTACCTCGAATGAGGTTCAGGAGAGTCCAATGAAAAACAAATGGATGTTTTTGATGCTGGCGACAGCACTCAGCACAGGTGCGACGGCCAAAAACGACAAGGACCATAAAGAGCACAAGGATCATAAAGACAAGTCCTACAATGAATACCGCTCAGATGGGAAGGACTTGCCGCCCGGTCTGCAAAAGAAGGTCGCCAAGGGTGAACCTCTGCCCCCTGGTTGGCAGAAAAAGTATCATCGCGGCGATATTCTGGATCTGGACATTTACGAACGCGGTGTGCGGGTTGGCCCTATCGGAATTGGCGGTGAAGTGACCATACGTATCGATGATTCTTTGTTTAAAATTCACGATAAGACCCGCAAAATTATCGATATTATCAACGAGTAATATTGCTGTTCATCATTGTGATGTAAAAAAGGGAGCCAAAGGCTCCCTTTTTATGATTAATGTCAGCTGTGGCAGGCAAAGATACTGCCAGCCTAATTTATCAATCGCCATCCAGCATGCGGCCAAGGCCGCCAAGCACCGAACCTTCACCACGGCTGGAACCACCCGCCGACGGCGCATGGGCGATAATACGATCGGCCATACGGGAGAATGGCAGGCTTTGCAGCCACACAGTGCCATGACCACTGAGGGTAGCCAAAAACAGACCTTCACCACCAAATACCATGGACTTAAGCGAGCCGGCCCGCTGAATGTCGTAATCGATGCCGGGGGTAAAGCCCACCAAACAGCCGGTATCCACCCGCAACGTCTCGCCCTTGAGTTCCTTCTTGATAAGGGTGCCACCGGCGTGAACAAAGGCCATGCCATCACCCTTGAGCTTTTGCATGATAAAACCTTCACCTCCAAAGAAACCGGTACCCAGGCGCTTGTTAAAGGTCATGGTGATTTGGGTTCCCAAGGCTGCTGCGAGGAAACTGTCTTTTTGCAAAATCAGCTCGCCGCCAAGCTCGGCCATATCCAGCGCCAGCAAGGTACCGGGGTAAGGTGCTGAAAACGCCACCCTACGCTTACCATGCCCCTGGTTGGTAAAGTGGGTCATAAACAGGCTCTCACCGGTAAGCATACGCTTGCCAGCGCCCATCAGGGCGCCGAAAAAGCCGGATTCGGGCTGGGAGCCATCACCCATGCGGGCCTCAAACTGAATGCCCTCTTCCATGTAAGTCATGGCACCGGCCTCGGCAATTACGGTTTCACCGGGATCCAGCTCCACTTCCACCAGCTGCATGCTTTCGCCGCGAATTTCATAGTCCACTTCGTGACAACGTCTCATCATCCTTTTCCCCATCTGACGTTTTACGGATGTGGCTCAACATACGACATAATATGTCATTTGTCAGAGCCGAAATGTAAACAACTGTGTCAACAACTCAAGTAAGGTGTTAACCCAGCCCCTCTGGTATCCCCATGGGTTCTTTGGCAAATTCTTCCAATATCAGTTCTGTAAATAGCCTGCCGGCGCGGCCCAGGGGGCGTTCCAGCGTAGAGACCAACTGCGGCACGAAGGTGTAACGGCTACCGCCCACAAAGTCGATTTCAGTAAGCAGACCCGCTTTAAGCTCATCGCGCACCAAAAAGTCGGGCATCCAACCAAAACCCAATCCTTTTAACAGCGCGTTCTTTTTCATAATAAAACCAGAGAGATAAAATACCTTGTCACCGCCAAACTGCAGCTCATCACGGTAGGTTTTGACCGGCGATGAGTCTTCAATGGTCAGCTCTACGTGTTGCTGCAGCTCGGTGAGGGTAAGGGCTTTACGCCCCGCCAGCGGATGATGAGGGGCCGCCAGCAACACGCTGGTGATGGCGGGCAATGGCTTGGCATAATAATAGGGGCCGGTGCGATAGTCTTTTACCAGCATCAAATCGGCATTGTCGCGCTCGAATCTGTGCTGCACCCCGCCAAGGAACTCCATATTGAGCTGAATTTTGGTGGGAATTTGATGCTCGGCCATACGTTTAAGCGCCGTCATGATCGGCTCCATGGGCAAGGCGCCATCAATTACCAGCTCCAGCTTGGGCTCCCACCCCTCACTGAAACGGCTCGCCAGGTGCTCGATATTGGCGAGGTGCGACAACAGCCGCTGGCCTTCCGCGAGGATTACCCGCCCTTCGGCGGTGAGCTCTGCGCGGTATTGCTCCCGGGATAACAGGCTAACGCCGAGATGCTGCTCAAGCTTTTTAATCTGGTAACTCACCGCCGACTGGGCCTTGTGCAGCCGCTCCGCCGCCTTGGCAAAGCTGCCCTCTTCTACCAGCACTTCCAATACCTTAAAGGCATCCACATCGATGCGCATCGGCGCTCTCCCGGGTCAGACAATGAACAAAAACGTAACGCCACCTTTACCATCTAATTTTTAGATGATGATTACCGATTAATTATTCTTTTTTTTGTACAAGTCGGCAACTAAATTGATACCCAGATCACATATAGCGCCAATTCGGCGGGTAAATGGGCCACTGCGAGCCCAATAGAGGATAAAAACAAATGCCATTTTATGTGAAGCAAGGTCAGATCCCGCACAAGCGCCATATCGCGTTTGCCAAGGAAAATGGAGAGCTTTACCGCGAAGAGCTGTTCTCTACCCACGGGTTTTCGAACATCTATTCCAATAAGTACCACCACAATATGCCCACCAAGGCGCTGGAAGTGGCCCCTATGTCACTGACCCACGGCGACACCTGGGTCGATTCGCTGGTACAGAACTATAAGCTGGACTCACGTCTGGCCGATGGTGAAGGCAATTTCTTCTCTGCCCGCAACAAGATTTTCTTTAACGCAGATGTCGCGCTCTACACCGCCAAGGTGACTGCCGACACCGACGAGTTTTACCGTAACGCCTATGCCGATGAAGTGGTGTTTGTACACGAAGGCGACGGCGTGCTCTTGTCTGAATACGGCGAGCTTGAAGTCAAGAAGTGGGACTATCTGGTCATTCCGCGCGGCACGACTTATCAGCTGAAGTTCAACGATTACAGCAATGTACGCCTGTTCGTGATTGAATCTTTCACCATGGTGGAGATCCCTAAGCATTTCCGTAACGAATACGGTCAGCTACTGGAATCTGCCCCTTACTGCGAGCGCGATATCCGCGTCCCCGAGCTAAAAGACGCCGTGGTTGAGCGCGGAAACTTCCCGCTGGTGTGTAAGTTTGGCGATAAGTACCAACTGACTCAGCTGGAGTGGCATCCCTTTGATTTGGTGGGCTGGGACGGTTTTGTCTATCCCTGGGCCTTCAACATCACCGAATACGCGCCCAAGGTGGGTAAAATCCACCTGCCGCCGTCGGATCACCTGCTGTTTGTGGCCAGAAACTTCGTTATCTGCAACTTTGTACCGCGCCCCTATGATTTCCACCCGCAGGCGATCCCGGCCCCGTACTACCATAACAACATCGACAGTGACGAAGTGCTCTATTACGTCGACGGTGATTTTATGAGCCGCACCGGCATTGAAGCCGGTTACATCACCCTGCACCAGAAAGGCGTGGCCCACGGCCCGCAACCCGGCCGCACCGAGGCCTCCATAGGCAAGAAGGACACCTACGAGTACGCCGTGATGGTAGACACCTTTGCGCCACTGCAGCTGACCGAACACGTGAAAAACTGCATGGCACCCGATTACAACCGCTCCTGGCTCGAAGACTAATCACAACAATTCCAGGCAGCAATCCATTGAAAGAGGACAAGACAATGGCAAGCGAAACCAATCCACTGGGCCTGCTCGGCATCGAATTTACCGAGTTTGCCACCCCAGATAACGACTTCATGCACAAGGTTTTTCTGGACTTTGGCTTTTCCATGCTGAAAAAGCACAAGGAAAAAGACATCTACTACTACCAGCAAAACGACATCAACTTTTTGATGAACCGTGACCGCGCCGGTTTCTCGGCCGGTTTTGCCAAGTCTCACGGCCCGGCCATCACCTCCATGGGCTGGCGCGTGGAAGATGCCGAATATGCCTACAAGCACGCGGTTGAACGTGGCGCCAAGGCCGCCCCGGATGACGTGAAAGACCTGCCCTACCCAGCCATTTACGGCATTGGTGACAGCCTGATTTACTTCATCGACCGTTTCGGTGATGACAACATCTACGCCACCGATTTTGTTGATCTGGATGAGCCTGTGATTGTGCAGGAAAAAGGCTTTATGGAAGTCGACCATCTGACCAACAACGTCTACAAGGGCACCATGGAACAGTGGTCAAACTTCTATAAAGACGTTTTTGGCTTTACCGAAGTGCGCTACTTCGACATCAAGGGCTCCCAGACTGCACTGATTTCTTACGCGCTGCGTTCACCGGATGGCAGCTTCTGTATCCCTATCAACGAAGGTAAAGGCGACGATCGTAACCAGATTGACGAATACCTGCGTGAATACAATGGCCCGGGCGTTCAGCACCTGGCGTTCCGCAGCCGTGACATAGTTGCCTCGCTGGATGCAATGGAAGGCTCGTCCATTGCGACACTGGACATTATCCCTGAATACTACGACACCATCTTCGAAAAACTGCCCCAGGTGACCGAAGACCGTGAGCGCATCAAGCATCACCAAATTCTGGTGGATGGCGATGAAAACGGCTACCTGCTGCAGATTTTCACCAAGAACCTGTTTGGTCCTATCTTTATCGAAATCATCCAGCGTAAGAACAACCTGGGTTTCGGTGAAGGTAACTTCAAGGCGCTGTTTGAATCTATCGAGCGCGATCAGGTCCGCCGCGGCGTGCTTTAAATCATCCTCGTTGCCAAGGTTTTATATATAAAAAGGCCGCCCTGTGCGGCCTTTTTGCTTACCTGAGAACTGAAACCATTGCCTGGCGTCCCCGGCCCTTATTGTGACTTGTGTCTTACACTTGGCTTCAATTACACTGCTTAGCCCGAGCATTTTTGCCTGAAATCAGAATTCGAATCCATGCCAGACTTCACCCTGTTAGCCGTATTTATTCCCACCTTTTTATTTGTCTCCATCACCCCCGGCATGTGTATGACACTGGCCATGACTCTGGGCATGAGTATTGGTGTGCGTAAAAGCCTTTGGATGATGGCGGGCGAACTGGTCGGTGTGGGCCTGGTGGCACTGGCGGCCGTGCTCGGCGTTGCCGCCATCATGCTCAACTACCCGCAACTTTTTGCTGCCCTCAAATACGTAGGTGGCGCTTATCTGGTCTACCTTGGCATTAATCTGTGGCGCTCCCGCGGTAAATTTGCGCTGAGTAATGAGCCCGGCCCCAGCCCACATCCCATGGCGCTTATCAGTCAGGGCTTTTTGACCGCCGTGGCCAATCCCAAAGGCTGGGCCTTTATGGTGTCACTGCTGCCGCCTTTTATCAGTGTAGAGCGCCCAATGGCACCCCAGTTAATGGCGCTGCTGTCCATTATTCTTATCACCGAGTTTGCCTGTTTAATGCTGTACGCCAGCGGCGGCAAGAGTCTTAAAGCCCTGCTGAGCCGAGGCGACAACTTAACACTACTTAACCGAATTGCCGGTAGCCTGATGGCGTTTGTGGGTATTTGGCTTGCCTTTGGCGACTGATTGGACCGCTTTCGCCATGGGAAAGAAGACAAAAACCGTTGCAAAGCCAAACCGCAGCAGGCACAGTGACAACTTCATAAAATGTAAAAAATACAACACAAAGAACACGTTTTTGGGGGATCCAACATGAAACCACGGCCCGGTGCCTTTACCTTAAAAGGGCTGACACTCGCCCTTGCCATCGCCCTGCCCTTTGCAGCGACATTTACCGCAGAGGCCAAACTGCCCACCAAGCCCACCTTGGATGACAGTGCCATCTTCAGTGAAATGGCCACCGCCCAGCCAATATTTGGCAAGTACGGTATGGTCTCAAGTCAGGAAGCGCTGGCCACCCGCATCGGCGTGGATATCCTCAAAAAAGGCGGCAATGCCGTGGATGCGGCTGTTGCCGTAGGTTTTGCCCTGGCGGTAACCCTCCCCCGGGCCGGCAATCTCGGCGGCGGCGGTTTTATGCTGGTGCATCTGGCCAAAGACAATAAAACCATCGCCATCGATTACCGTGAAACGGCTCCAAAAGCCTCAAAACGCGATATGTTCCTCGATGAAGCCGGCAATGCCGTGGATGAGTTGAGCCGCAGCCATGGGCTTGCTGTGGGCGTACCCGGCACAGTAATGGGCATGGAACTGGCACTGAAAAAATACGGCACCATGAGCCTTTCGGAGGTTATTGCCCCTGCGATACAGCTCGCCCAAGACGGTGTGGAAGTCACCGCCGAGCTGGCGAGCTCCTTGGCAGGACTGCAAAACTGGATTGCCAGATGGCCCACTTCTGCAGAGGTTTTTTACCCCAACGAGGGGCAAAACCTAACAGTGGGTCAGCGTCTGGTACAAAAAGATTTGGCCGAGAGCTTAAAACGCATCAGCAAGGCCGGTAGCAA
The DNA here is from genome assembly GCF_000015245.1 of Shewanella amazonensis SB2B. Classification (NCBI taxonomy): domain Bacteria; kingdom Pseudomonadati; phylum Pseudomonadota; class Gammaproteobacteria; order Alteromonadales; family Shewanellaceae; genus Shewanella; species Shewanella amazonensis. The sequence continues at coordinate 1,910,575 of NC_008700.1, read as the reverse complement.
AGGCTTTTATGAAGGAGAAACCGCCGAAAAACTGGTGGCTGCGGTACAGGAGGCCGGTGGCATCATGACCCTGGACGACCTAAAAGCCTACAAGGTGATGGAGCGCGAGCCGGTGCGTGGCAATTACCGAGGGCTGGAAGTCGTCTCCATGCCACCGCCAAGCTCAGGTGGCATTCACATCATTCAAATGCTCAATGTGCTTGAGCACTTCCCCATGGGCGAGCTTGGCCATAACAGTGCCCAAAGCATTCACTTTATGGCCGAAACCATGAAGCGCGCCTATGCCGATCGCAGTGAGTATCTGGGCGACCCTGACTTTGTGAACGTGCCGGTCCAGGCGCTGACCAGCAAGGCCTATGGCGATGCGATTGCCAAGACCATAGCGGCCAATAAGGCGACCCCGTCCGATGACATCAAACCCGGAAAACTTGCCCCCTATGAGAGCGACCAGACTACCCACTATTCGGTGGTCGATAAATGGGGCAATGCGGTATCGAACACCTATACCCTGAACTTCAGCTACGGCTCAGGCATGGTAGCCAGGGGTACCGGCATCCTCCTCAACAACGAGATGGATGATTTTGCCGCCAAACCCGGCAGTCCCAATGGTTACGGATTGCTCGGTGGCGATGCCAATGCGGTTGAACCACAAAAGCGGCCGCTGTCATCCATGAGCCCCACCATAGTGATGAAAGACGGCAAGCCCTTTATCGTTACAGGCAGCCCCGGTGGTTCACGTATCATCAATACTGTGCTGCAAATCATTATGAACGTGGTGGATTACGACCTGAACATCGCCGAGGCCAGCATTGCGCCGCGGATTCATCATCAGTGGTATCCCGATGAAATCCGCACCGAGCGCAGCCTGAATGTGGATACCCGGCGTCTGCTTGAATCCATGGGCCACAAGGTCAACGTCAAACATGCCATGGGCTCGACCCAGTCAATTGTGGTGACTGAAGAAGGCATCTATGGCGCCTCAGACACACGTCAAAGCGCCAGCGAAACCCTGGGTTACTGACGTACGTTAAAACACGCGGACTGAAGCGCGTTGAATCGCACCTTTAATAAAAAAGCGCCTTTGAGGCGCTTTTTTACTTCCTGAAAACCGGCAGGCTGTATTACTCGCGCATCGCCAACTCCACCAGCGCGGCTGTGTACATTTCCAGGTTCAGCTTAAGCTGATCCCTGGTGATAAATTCGTACTCGCTGTGCCCCGTGTACTCCATCCCGGGCATGGCTGGGCCAAAGCTTAAGGCATTGGGGAAGAGTTTGGCATTGGTCGAGCCACCAATGGCGATGGGTTTGGGGCCCGCTGTGTTGGTGTAATGGCCAAACACCCCAAGCAGCGTCTCCAGATGGGGAGCATCGTCAATCAGCATGGGAGTGCCCCAGTAAGTCTCTATATCAGCCACCTGGGTCCCCCTGGCATCCTGCCAGCCATGAATCGCTGCAATCGCCAGCTTATCCAGCGCTTCAGGGGTGCGCCCCACCGGACGGCGCAGATTAAGGGTCACGTCTGTCCCCTCTTTACCCTCGGTGATAAGAGTAGGTGCCAGTGTCATGGGCCCCATAAACTCATCGCTGTAGCCAAGCTTGCCAAAGCGCTCTCCATAAAGCCCTGTGCCCACCAGCGAATGTAAAAAATCCACCGTCACCGCTGCCGTGGTCATGGGCCACTCGGGGATGCCGCCATCTGCGGTGGGTGAGAGAAGCTCGGCGAGGTAAGCCACGGCATTGATGCCATCTTCCGGTGTGGACGAATGTGCCGCCTTGCCCGTGGCATGGATTGTGAGCCCTTGCGGCTCATCAATGAAGTCAGTCTTGATAGGCAACGTCTTGGCTCGGGCTTTGAGCGCGGCTACCAGTTCAGGATTGGTGTTTTGAATCACGGCGCTGGCCTGCTGGGGAATTTGGCTGGCAAAGCTGCCGCCAGAGAAATATGTTAGCACCGGCGTATCTGCGCCCACTTTCACCATGACGCGGGGCAGGCTGAGCTTGATTTGACTCCACCCCTTCTCCCCCGTCACCACGGGATACTCGGCATCCAGGGTGATATTGATATCGGCAGGCTCATATGTTTTCAAAAAGTCCTTCAAGGGCTCCCAGTCCGACTCTTCAGCCATGTAGACCAGCAGCTCGATGCGCCGCTTAAGCACAATACCGCTGTCTTTGATGGCTTTCATGGCATAAAGCGCCGTAGCGATAGGCCCTTTGTCATCTTCCGCGCCGCGGCCTACCAACCTGCCATCGGCCGTTTCGGTCAATTCATAGGGGCTTTGGGGCCACAGACTGGGGTCGGCAGGCTGCACATCACCGTGGGTGATCACCCCAACCTTTTTCACATCTGTCCCGGCGCCTTCCGGGGACAGGCTTATCAGCATCACGTAGCCGTTGTCCTCCACATCAAGCCCCAGCATCCGGGCTTTTACCCCGAGTGCCCGCTTAAAATCGGCAAACACAGGATCGGTATCCGGCGTCAGGCCGTCACGGGCACGGGTATCGTAGCCGACCAGGGTTTTCAAGGTATCGATTTGAGCCTGCTGGAAATGCGACGCCGCATACGCGGCCACTCTTTGGGCATCCGGTGAAGGCGCTGCGGCCCAGCCGGGGATAGTGAGCAATAAGGGAATAAGGGCGGACAGACGGCTGAGAGTAAAGGGATTGGCAGGTTTCATTGTCATGTTCATTGTCGGCATTGATGGTTTTTGGTTTTAAAAAAGGAGCCACGCGGCTCGCCCCGCCAACGGCGTAGATGGCTCAGTGTGCCACACCCAAGGCACAGGAATTAACCATTTACTCATGGTTTGTTACAACAAATTTGCCGAGGGTCTTGGCGACCAGAAGCTGACATGTTACACAAGGGGCTGACGCCCGATGGCGGCCGCCTGAAACGGTAATATCTTACTGCTTAGGCGCAAAATTCAAACATACAGCACGCCGCCATCTCACACACACTCGATACAGGAAACGATCCATGAAGGGACAAACCCTCAAGCCGCTTGTTGTGGCCATGACGCTGGCTCTGGGCCTCACGGCCTGCGGCAACGACGAAAACAAACAGACCGAGGTCGCCAATACGCCTGCTACCGTCGTTGAAGCCACCACCGGGGGTTCTGAGCAGGCAGCCATTACCGCAGTCAACCCCTTCTTCGAACCCTACAATACCTATCAGGACATCCCGGCCTTCGAGAAAATCGAAGAGGCGCATTACCTGCCTGCCTATGAAGAGGGCATCAAGCGTCAACAGGCTGAAATTCAGGCGATTATCGACAATCCCGACGCGCCCTCTTTCGCCAACACCATCGAAGCCATGGAGCAAAGCGGCAAACTCATCAAACGCGTCTCTGCGGTGTTTTATAACCTGACCTCCGCCGACACCACCCCCGGCCTGCAGGCAATCTCCAAGGAAGTATCGCCCATGCTGTCGTCCGCCAGAGACGATATCTTCCTCAACGACAAGCTGTTTGCCCGGGTAAAAGCCGTGTATGAGCAGCGTGAAACCCTTGGGCTGAATACTGCCCAAAGTCGCCTTCTGGAAGACACCTACAAGGCCTTCAGCCGCGGCGGTGCCAACCTTGATGAGGCCGGCAAAGCCAAGCTGCGTGAGCTGAACGAAAAAATTGGCAAGTTGAGTCTGGAGTTTGGTGACAATGTCCTCGCCGAAACCAACAGTTTTGAACTGGTGGTGGAAAACAAAGACGATTTATCCGGTCTGCCACAGAGTGTGATTGATGTGGCTGCCGCTACCGCCAAGAGCCGTGGTAAAGAAGGCAAATGGGTGTTCACCACCTCACGCCCATCCATCACGCCGTTTTTGACCTACGCCGACAACCGCGAACTGCGCCAGCAGCTGTACACAGCCTATGTTGAGCGCGCCAATCACAACGATGCCCGCGACAACAAAAAGGCGCTGGCCGAAATTGCCGCCCTGCGCGCCGAGCGTGCACAGCTTCTGGGGTATAAAACCCACGCCCACTACGTGCTGGAAGAAAACACGGCGAAAAACCCGGACAACGTTTACGCCCTGCTGGATAAGGTATGGCCTGCTGCCATCAATCAGGCCAAGTCTGAAGTAGCAGAGATGCAAAAGCTGATTGATGCTGAAGGTGGTAACTTCAAGCTGGCGCCATGGGACTGGGATTACTACGCCGACAAAATCCGCGTCGCCAAGTACAGCTTTAACGAACAGGATACCCGCCCCTACTTCTCACTCGATGCCACCATCGAAGGCGTGTTCTATACCGCCAACCGACTGTTTGGCCTCACATTTAAAGAACGTAATGACCTGCCCAAGTACCATGAAGATGTGCGTACCTGGGAAGTGTTCGATAAAGACGGTAAGCTGCTGGCCATTTTCCTTGGCGACTACTACGTCCGCGACTCCAAGCGTGGCGGCGCCTGGATGAACGCTTACCGCTCACAGAGCGGCCTGGGTGATGAGCGTGTGGTGCCTATTATCGTTAACGTGCTCAACTACCCGCGCCCAACCGCGTCTGAACCTTCGCTGCTGACCTTCGATGAAGCCAGCACCCTGTTCCACGAGTTTGGCCATGCCCTGCACGGTATGCTGTCGAATGTTGAGTACGAGGCTCAATCAGGCACCTCGGTACCAAGGGACTATGTGGAGTTTCCATCCCAGGTGACCGAAAACTGGATGACTCAGCCAGATGTGCTGGCTCAGTTTGCCAAACACTACAAAACCGGTGAAGTCATCCCCGATGAACTGGTCAAGAAAATCCAGGCCGCCAGTAAGTTCAATCAGGGCTTTGCCACCGTTGAATACCTTGCCGCCACCAAGTTGGACCTCGACTGGCACACCCTTGAGACCAGCGAAGTGCAGGATGCCGCCGCTTTCGAAGCCGCCAGCCTCAAAAAGATGGGCCTGATTGACGAAATTGCGCCGCGTTACCGCTCAACCTACTTCAGCCATATCTTCTCCGGTGGTTACTCAGCCGGTTACTATGGCTACATCTGGGCCGATATCCTCGGCGCGGATGCTTTTGAGGCCTTCCGCGAAAAGGGCATCTTCAACCAGGATACCGCCAACGCATTTCGCGCCACTGTACTGTCTCAGGGCGGCAGCGAAGATCCGATGAAGCTGTACCGCGAATTCCGTGGCAAGGAAGCCAGCATCGAGCCACTGCTCAAGAGCCGCGGCCTGCTGTAATGGCAGTTGTTTGAATCTCATACTAAAAGCGCCCTCCGGGGCGCTTTTTTATTCACCGCTGATTGCGCCAAGCCCATCGTTATATGTTCAGAAAACCGGCACCCGTGAGACAAGACACAATTTGATACGCCCTTTCTACGCTTCGGTCACATTTTTGCAAGCTCTAGAGCTGATACTCTTCCCGACCCCAACGCCGTTGCGCTGGGTTGGATGATGGAGCGTGCCCACAGAGGCGCGCCCGGGGTTAACATTTCAAGAGATACGGATATGAATCAAAAACATCTGTTGGCGGTAACCATTGCCGCTGCATTGGGCGTCAGCGCCTGCGGCTCTGATAATAACGACGTGGAAAAAGAGGTGCTGGTAGACCTGCGGGTGATGGAGACCACGGATCTGCACACCAACATCATGGACTTCAACTACTACAGCGGCAAAGAAGATCCAACCATAGGCCTGGCCCGCACCGCCAGCCTTATCAAGGCTGCCGCCCATGAAGCCCCCAACCACGTACTGGTAGACAACGGCGACCTGCTGCAGGGCAGCCCCATGGGCGACTATATGGCTAAAATCGGCATTGCCGAAGGCGCCGTGCACCCGGCTTACAAGGCTATGAATCTGCTGGGATACAGCGTGGGTAACATCGGCAACCATGAATTTAACTATGGCCTGGATTTCCTCGAAAAATCCCTGGCCGGTGCCGAGTTCCCGTACATCAACGCCAACGTCTACTGCGCCGACGATAACGGCTGCTGGAAAGGCATCAAAAAGGGCGAGCACCTGTTCACCCCTTACCTGATTGAAGAAAAAGAAGTTATCGACCAAAACGGCGATAAACACGTCATTAAAATCGGCTATATCGGCTTTGTACCACCGCAAATCATGCTGTGGGACAAACAAAACCTCACCGGCAAGGTTGAGCCTGCTGACATCCTTGAAACAGCGCAAAAGTACGTGCCTGAAATGAAAGCCAAAGGGGCCGATATTATTATCGCTATTCCTCACTCAGGTATTGGCTCGGTGGAAAACCCGGGCGATCCCATGGCTGAAAACGCCACCTATGCCCTCACCCGCGTAGAGGGCATCAATGCCATCATGTTTGGCCACAGCCACTCCATCTTCCCGGATGCACGTTACAGTGACCTGCCCAATACCGACGTTGAAAAAGGCCTGCTGAACGGCGTGGCCGCCGTAATGCCCGGCCGCTGGGGCGATAACCTTGGTGTGGTCGACTTCAAACTGGCCCGCAAAGACGGCAAGTGGGCAGTGCTCGATGTAAAGACTGAAGCACGCCCCATCTATGACGGTGCCAACAAGGCGCCACTGGTGGATGCCGACAAAGACATCCACGATGCCGTGGAGCTTGAGCATCAGGGCACCCTCGCCTTTGTGGATGAACCCATTGGTGTGGCCGCCGCCGACATGTACAGCTTCCTCACCCTGGTGCAGGACGACCCAACGGTGCAAATCGTGTCTGATGCGCAAATTGCCAACGTGAAGGCCAAGCTGCCCTCATCTCTCGCGCACTTACCGGTTATTTCGGCCTCGGCCCCCTTCAAGGCCGGTGGCCGCCACGGTACTACCTCAGATGCCGACCAGTACGTGCAGGTGGACAAGGGCGCGTTAACCTTTAAAAATGCCGCCGACCTTTACCTCTACCCCAACACCATGGTGGCGGTAAAAGCGACAGGCGCCGAGCTGAAAGACTGGCTCGAGTGCTCAGCCAATCAGTTCAACCAAATTGACCCAAACAAGAGCGAGCCGCAGTTCCTCATCAACTGGGCAGGTCACCCTACCTACAACTTCGATGTGCTGGACGGCATGACCTACAAGATTGACGTCACCCAACCGAGCAAGTTCGACCGTGACTGCAAAGTGGTGAATGAAAACGCCAATCGTATTGTGGATCTGGCCTTTAAAGACAGCGATGGCAAGGTATACAGTGGCGAAGAGCTGCTGACCAAAGAGTTCATTGTTGCCTCCAACAACTACCGCGCCTTCGGTGGCAAGTTTGCCGGTACCGGCAGTGACCACGTGGTGCTGGAGCTGCCAGATACCAACCGTGAAGCACTGGCTGCCTACATCACCGCCGAGTCAAAATACAATGAAACCACCGGCAAGTACGACGGCATGGTTAACCCTACCGCCGACTACAACTGGGATTTTGTGACCATCAATAGCGCTGTGACGCTGGATGTGCGTTTCGAAACCCAGGACAGCGGCAAGGCCGATGCCTTTATCGAGCAAAACAAACAGCGCCCCATGACCAAGGTCGGCAAAGACGAGCTGGGTTATGCTGTGTATCGTATCGACCTGACCAAGTAATCACTGTCTGCAAATGCCAGTGACCCGTTAAAAAGGCGCCCCCCGGCGCCTTTTTTTACCCTCTCAGCGGGTGAGCAGCGGATAAACATGCCTTTCCCAGGGAGTAAACTCCCCTCAACTGAAGCGGGTTATACCTCTCATGCCTCTTGCACTTAATGAGGTAAATAAGCTGCACATAGAGGCAAACCGCCAACGCCATAAGCTGCATCAAAGTGATTGGTTTTGAGAAACGTCCAGCCCAAAGCGCTTAAGTCAGTTACTCTGGCTGCGTACCTCAATTTCCCGGCGAACCATGCCCAACTCAGGACTCTGGCCCCATCCATCACTCTGACCCAATTCTGGTATAAGGGCACTTGCGGGAGCCGATGCAAAGCGATGCAAAACGATGCAAAACGATGCAAAACGATGCAAAGCCAGCGTGGCTCAATCATAATCGGTCATAATCGATTATCATCCGGTTTTTGCAGGGTGATTATCTACATCCAATCAGGCAGTTAACATGACAATATCCTTTGAGACTCAAAGACTGAGCGTGATTGAAATCACCAATGGCGTTGCTTGGTCTGAACGCTCCGACTTACTGGAGCGAGTGCCCGCAATTTTAACCCCGGCAGTAGTTGAAAATCTTCCCCCCTACTTCCACGGCGTCGCATCTCCCGGTTCGGCAAGTATGTGGCTTGAACGTACGTTGCGAGACAGCCGGTTACTCCAGATCAACGCCCAAACGCGCGAAATAATAGGTTTCCTCTTTATCCACGTAGAGAACGAACACCATGCCCACATCGGCTATTTGCTGGCACAGGAGTATTGGGGCAAAGGCCTGGCCACTGAATTACTGCAGGGATTCATTCGCGCAGCGGCCAACAAAGAGTCATGGTTAACCCTTGTTGGCGGCGTTGAGCAGACCAATACGGCATCAGCAAAATTGCTTGAAAAGTTGGGCTTTACCGCCCAATCCCAGGGTGAAAACAGCCAGGTATTTTATGAGTATCGGCTCTCTTAACGGATGTCGGAACAAGTCGGTCAGCAGCGAGCCGTGCTACAGCCCTTGGCTTGATCCACAGTAAAGGTGTCAGACAAGTTAAGAGCAGATGATGAGCATAAAGCATTCTGGTTCTTGCCTTTTCGGCGAAGTGCGATATGAAATTGATGGAGACTGGCCTTTTATTGTTGTTTTTAAAGCAATTTAGCTGGTGTTTATGCAAGGCAAAGTCCGTGCTTTGTATCGACTCTACATCAACGGATGCAGACACAGCAGTAAGGTCAACAGCCGCCATCTATTCAGTTAAGTAAAAATCCACCTGCATAGCAGGTGGCTTTGACACGGCCCCCTAAAAGGGGGCTTAAAAACTAACCTTCTAGCCCCAATGCTATCTGCCGTTTCTCTTCTTCTTTGGCTGTCTTTTCTTGGTGCCGTACATATCTGCGGATTATCTCTTCATTCGCTCCTACCGAGTCAACAAAATAGCGTCTTTGCCAAAAGTGATTCCCCCAGAGCTTTTGCTTTCTCAAATACGGAAATTTCGCAAACATTCTGATTGCCGTTCTTCCTTTTACAAAACCCATTAAGTCCGACACGCTTAGACTCGGTGGAGTTCTGACTACTAGATGAACATGATCTTCCTGCACATTCAGTTCTACGACTCTGCATTTCTTCATGTTGCAGTAAACATAGATACTTCGATAAAGCTCTTTGCCAAGATTACCTTTTAGGATTTTGTACCTGTACTTCGGTGTCCAAACGAGGTGATACTGACAGCGATAGAACACGTGAGACGCGGATTCATATCTGCTCATGCTACTTACTCCTTGATTTGCTGGTAACAAACCGAGGGAGTATTTAGCATGGGCATTCTACGGGCAAAGCCCCACTAGAACGATCACCACCTCCATAGGAGGTGGTTTTAGAGTGACAATAAAAAACGCCGCAACTCATTTGCGGCGTTTTTTTATCGCATCGATAACCTTTACTGTTTACCCGCCCTGTCGGGGTCCTTCCTGGCCAGCACCTCTTTCATGGATGGCACCAGACTAGCCGGATCGAGGCGCATCTGATACCAGTTGAGGCGCCAATCAAGGTGCGGGCCATTGGCACGTCCGGTGGCACCGACTTCGGCAATCTTGTCGCCCTGCTTTACCCTGTCCCCCACATTCAAGTAAAGCTTGGACAAATGCAGGAAGCTCGAGCTTACGCCATAGCCATGGTCGATAATCAGGGTGCCGCCTGAGTAGAACATGTCCGGTACCGCCAGCGTCACCACACCATCTGCGGGCGCCACCACCACAGTGCCGGTTTTGGCCGCCACGTCCACCCCAAAGTGCGGATTACCGGGCACGCCATTGTAGACCCGCTGACTGCCATAGCCCCCCGAGATACGGCCGGTTAAAGGCCAGATAAAAGGCTTGGCAAAGGCGGTGATATCCGAGTCAGTCGCCCGCGCGGCCTTGGTCATGGCGCTGTCTTTGGCTGCGCGCTCCTGCGCCTTGGGGTCGGGCTTCATGATCTTTTGGCTGATCCCATTTACTTCAGAAATCCGGTATTCCCGTTTGGCGAAGGTCAGCGGCCTGAACTCCGTGAGTCCATCGGGATATACGACATCGAGCGTTTGCTTAAGCTCGCCTTCACGCTCAATTCCAAAGGCGAAATCGCCCTCTGGGGTCACTCTCAACGGCTTGCCGTTCAAACTGACATTGCTGCCTGCGGGCACCTTACCACGAATAAGCGAGCCCTGCTCCATCTTGCCACTGAGCTCTATCTGCGCCATTGCGCCAGGGGTGAGTGTCAGTAAAAGGGCAGCAATCCAGGGCTTCATCATTCGGCACATCCTTTATCTTACTGGGTTAACTGGTTCAACTAGAGGCTATTTCAGCCGCGGCGATGGCACCTTTGCCAATGCCTTCGTAGGCAATGACTTTAAAGTGGCTGCCGGGCACCTTATCAGCGAGAGTCTTGGCCATAAAGTCGGCCAGCAGCTCTACCGTTGTATCGTGGGGAATGATGTCGCAAATCGCCCTGGGCATGGCAAGCTGGAAATCCCCCTGGGGCGCCTCGTAACGAAATCCTATGTGGGAGTTGTCATCGATGCGGCATTGGGCCGACAGCTCTAGCTCGGCCACGGGTACTACGTCTTCTTCGGTACCCAGGTAGATGTCTTTCCAGCGCTTGGCCCAGTAGGCATCCCAGTCGGGGGCACTTTCACCATTTTCGAATATCTGCACCGGGCTGCGATGGCCATGGGCGATACGCTGGCAATTGCCATCGTGCTTTTTAAGACCATGACTGTAATGGTAAAAGGGGCCACTCAGGGACTCGGTTCTGAGGGTAAGGTGAATACCATCGACGTTGTCCGGCAGCGCTTCACGCAGGGCCTTACGGAGGAAGGCATTCACGGCTTCAAAGTCGACATGTTCCGCAGGAATCAGCGCAAAAGCCTGACTTGGGCAGGCAAGATGTATGTTGCCAACGTCACTGTGGAAGTCCATCCATACTCTGTCGCCCTGCTGCTGCCAGCGTACATTGGATGAGGCCGTTGGGATAAGCAGCCGGTGGTCGGCCACTCTGTCGATGGTGTCTTTAATTGTGCGTTTTACCTTGGCAAAATCCAGCACCATGTTTTGACTGTCCAGTCCACCTTCGAGGACCACATCCACTATCCAGCTCTCTCCCACCATGCCGCGCTTGGCGCAAAGGTAGGAGAAATCGAGCACGGTTAAATCTTTAACAAAAAGTTGCATAACACTCCCGGGCAGAGAAACAGTCTGCCTTGATTAGCGGCCGGGCCGCAACATCACCTGACGGGCAAGAGCCGAAAGGCGGTCACTCAAATTGCAATTCTAAACAATTCATCCGCCCCCGGCGAGTCTCAATGGCTTGAACAGGGCTAAATTTACGCCGCTCGCCAACGGCTTGTACTTCTGCAGCATGCTAAGGCCACAGCTCGCACTATTCACCTATGCCCCTTCTACCCGGGTCGGCGTACAATCCCGATGGCTATCCCATGCAGTCAAAGGAGATGACATGAAAAGTTTCGGCGCCAACATTTTTGTGTTTGATGGTCCTGCGGTGTCCTTTTATGGCATGCCCTATACCACCCGCATGACCATAGTACGGCTTAAAAATGACAAGCTCTGGGTGCACTCCCCCATTGAGCTCAATGATGAGTTGGTCCGTCAAGTGAATGCACTGGGTGAAGTGGCCTATCTGATTGCCCCCAACAAACTGCATCATCTCTACATTGCCGCCTGGCAGACTCGCTGGCCAGAGGCCACGGCCTTTGCCGCCCCGGGCGTAGCCAATAAATGCCGCCATCTGCACTTTGATGCAGACCTCAATGACAAGGCACCTGCCGAGTGGCTAAGTGAAATCGATCAATGCATTTTTAAAGGATCGCCAGTGATGGAGGAAGCCGTGTTCTTTCACAAAAGCTCACGCACTCTCATTGTCACCGATTTGATTGAAAATTTCAGTCCGGGGCATTTCAATGCATGGCAGCGACCACTTGCCCGAATAACAGGCATTCTGGCGCCAAACGGTAAAACACCGCTGGATTGGCGCTTATCTTTTATGAATGGACGGCACAAGGCGAAAGAAGCGGTGGCGCAGTTTCGCCGCTGGCAGCCTGAACAGCTGATACTCGCCCACGGTGAATGCGTCAATCGGGACGCCATGGTCTTTATTGAGCGCTCGTTCAGTTGGGTCGGCCTTCAGCAAGCCGAAACAGCAGATGTATAGTGCCCAGCAACAGAACCGCCATGGGCAATACAGCAGATTTACTGCCAAGGTGCAGGTAATCTGAATTTAACTGCACGTAAAATGCGGGCAACAAGCAGCAAACAAGACGAACTGAGATCAGGCTAAGATAAAAAGGCGACCATCTGGGTCGCCTTTCTTTAGTGCCTTTTAGCGCTTATTCGCCCTTTAGGCGACGATGGAGCTGATCTTTCAGGTTGGCAGGTACACCTTTAATCAGCAGGGTGTCTGAGATGGGGTCATAAATCACCCGCTCGCCCAGATGATGACCATCGAAACTGATGGTAACACCGCCGCCGGTACCAGAGAATTTTTTAAGCTGCCTTAACGTAGACTTGTCTACCGGGAACTCTTCTTCCAGATCGTAGTTGCCTGTGGTGGCAAAATCATAAAACGAGTCCATGCCCGAGTCAGCCAGTTCATCGGCGAGATCTTTAATGTCTACTTCGGCACCTGCGTCGAAACGCTCAGAGCAATACTCGAACACCTTGTCGCGACAGGCCTGGCGCTCATCCTTGGTCAGCTCGCTTCCGGCCACAAAGTCTTCAACCGCAATCATCAGGCTCTTGTTTTGTGCCTTGGGATTAATGCCCTCGACACAGCCCATAAAGTCGAGGAAGAAATCTGCCACCTTGCGTCCGGCACGGCCGCGAATAAAGGAGATGTACTTACGGCTTTCTTTATCGGCCTGCCATTCGGTCAAATCGATGCGGGCGGCAAGCTGGATGTTGTTCAAGTCCAGATGATTCACCTGGGTCAGCTCCATGTCATCCAATACCGTCATGGAAGACTTGGCACTGAGCAGCGCGACGAACAAATAATCACTTGCCATATGGCTGTAGCATGCAAGCAGTAAAAAACCGCCCTGGCTGAAATCATATTTGCCGAGTTCATCCTGCAGCAACTTGCTGGCAACGCCAGTGAATTCAACGAAGCCAAGGCCACCATCGAGGTAGTCCTTCAGACAGTTTGCAAAGGCCGGGTTGGCTTCGCCGTCATTGCCATGGGTGCCAAAAAAGCCGAATCCCTTGCCTGATTTGCTGGTGTAAGACTGATGCAGCTCTTCCAGCATCAGCTCAACCGCCTGACTGTTCAGCAGTGGCTGTGGGCGAAGACGGCAGCTGAGCTGGCCCTCATGGGTTTGGGCGATTTCATGGATGATTGCCTGTTCTACTTTAATCGTCATACGCCTTGATAGTGATAGCCGTGGAAATCCGGTATTATATGCCGCTAACCCAATCCTTTGTGAAACATTTTTTGACTATGGCTATTCAATCTAAATACACCAATACCCAAGTGGAAACCCTGATTGCAGAAGTACTGGCCGTGCTGGAAAAACATCAGGCACCTACCGACCTTGGCCTGATGGTACTGGGCAACTGCGTCAGCCACCTGCTGGAAACCAAGGTGCCTGTTGCCAGCCGCGCCGCTGTGGCCGAGCAGTTTGCCAAGGCACTGAATCAGTCAGTGTCAAAAGCCTGATAAAGCTGGCACCCACACGGGAAAAGTGCTTAAGATACCAAGGTGTTAACCTGTCCCAAGTATAAGAGCGAACGGAATGGTTGAGAGGAAACAACAACTGGAGCGTGACAAGGTGTCACGACTGGTTAACTGGGGCCACTGGTTTGCCCTGTTCAATGGCTTTCTGGCACTGATTGTTGGCAGTCGTTATCTGGAAACCGTTGGTCTTCCCGAGACCCTGACCGGCTGGGGCTATCTCGCATTGGCGAGCATAGGCCAGTTTTCCTTTCTCGCCTTTTTACTCTATCTGCTGCTGATTTTTCCCGTCACCCTGCTGCTGCCCTACTCAAAAATTTTGAGGGGGCTGGCAGCTACTGTGGCCACACTGGGCCTGTGTATTCTGCTCTATGACACCATAGTGTACGACGATTACGGCGTGCACCTGTCACCCTTTGCCTTCGATGTGGCCTGGGCCGATTTGCCTTCACTGCTCAGCGGCACCTCCTACATAGTAACGCCCATAGGGATTTTGGCGCTTGAGCTGACAGCGGCCAATTTCCTGTGGAAACGCATTGTAAAAATTGAAAAATGGCGCATCGGTGGCAAAGTAGCGGCGGTATTGGGCAGCTGTTTTATCGCCAGTCATCTGGTGCACATTTGGGCCGACGCCGCCAAGGTGAAAGACATCACCCGCTACGATGATGCTTATCCACTGTTTTATCCGGCTACGGCAAAAAGCTTTATGGAGTCACACGGGCTGGATTCCGCTGGCGGGCTCTCCAAACTCGGTGAGCAGCAGCAACTGGGTTATTCGCTTGATGCCTTAAGCTGTAAACCTCAAAACAAGCCCAATGTGCTGATTGTGGCCGTCGATGCCCTCAGGGCCGATATGCTTAATCCGCAAACCATGCCATTTTTGAGCAACTACGGCACTGATAATCAACTCTTTGATAAACATTTAAGCGGTGGCAATCAGTTCCAAAGCGGCATGTTCTCCCTGTTTTATGGTCTTCAGGGCAGTTACATGGCAGCACCCGACTTCCAAACCATATCACCTTTGTTAACTCAGGGGTTTGTCACCTCGGGCTACGCCCTCAAGCGCTTTGGCCCTGCCTCAAATGAAATCAACCCACGTCCACTGGCACTCTTTAACGACTTCGACGCCGCCCTGATGGATGACAGTGAATCCCGTGCGCTGGCCGATATTCAAAGCCGTGAAGCCTTTGAGGAATGGCGCAAGCAACAAACGTCGCCCTGGTTTGCTCTGGTGAATCTGGGCGCGCCGGAAACTTACGACACCCCGGTGGGCTTTGCAGGTATTGAAACCATCAAGGCACCTCAGGGTATGGCACCGGCTCAGCGGGTGCTCTTCAGCCAATACCGTCAATCGCTGCATTTTATTGATAGCGAACTTAAAAGCCTTATCAATCATCTGCCTGCCGATACCCTGGTGATAATCACCGGAACCAGTGGCAAGGCCTTCACCAGCAATGAGGCGGAAGCCAGACGGGATTTGTCCCCCCAAAGCGTTCGCGTGCCTTTGATTATTCACTGGCCGGGCGGTGAGCAGGCCCAGGTTAACTACACCACCAGCCATCATGGTCTGGCCCCCACCCTGATGACTCGGGTGCTGGGCTGCACCAATCCCATTACAGACTACAGCGCAGGACGCCAACTGCTGATGCCAAGCGAGCAGCCCTGGGTGTATGTGGGTGATAACCGATTCTTCGCCATTTATCAGGATGATGAAATCACGGTAATCGACCGCCATGGCAAATACGATATCTACAGCAGTGATTTTAAAACCCGATTAAACAAAAAATTAAGTGCCCCGGATCTTATCCAGGTTATGCGTGAAGGCAGGCGACTTTATCACCAGTAAAACTGGCTTTTGCTCGGTAATTGATGACAAAACGACAGCGCAGGACACAAACTAAGCAGTCAAACCAAATAGTTGTCATCAAGGCTTGCACTGCTTGGCGGCTCTTGATAAAGTTCGCCTCGTTGAGACGGCATAGAACTGCGCAAGCCGCTCAAAACATTCGGTATGTAGCGCAGCCCGGTAGCGCACTGTCATGGGGTGTCAGGGGTCGGAGGTTCGAATCCTCTCATACCGACCAAATTCAACAAAAAAGCTCAGCAGCAATGCTGGGCTTTTTTGCTTTAGTGCTGCTCTCGACGTCATATTGAAACCAAAGCGGATGGGGTGTCAGCGGCCATCGGCCGAGTGTCGGACCATCGAATCCTCTCATACCGACCAAATTCAACAAAAAGGCTCAGCAGCAACGCTGGGCCTTTTTGTTTTAGTGCTGCTCTCGACGTCATATTGAAACCAAAGCGGATGGGGTGTCAGGGGCCATCGACCGAGTGTCGGACCATCGAATCCTCTCATACCGACCAAATTCAACAAAAAAGCTCAGCAGCAATGCTGGGCCTTTTTGTTTTAGTGCTGCTCTCGACGTCATATTGACACCAAAGCGGATGGGGTGTCAGGGGCCATCGGCCGAGTGTCGGACCATCGAATCCTCTCATACCGACCAAATTCAACAAAAAGGCTCAGCAGCAACGCTGGGCTTTTTTGCTTTAATGATGCTCTTGACGTCATATTGACACCAAAGCGGATGGGGTGTCAGGGGCCATCGGCCGAGTGTCGGAC
Organism: Shewanella amazonensis SB2B; assembly: GCF_000015245.1. Taxonomy (NCBI): domain Bacteria; kingdom Pseudomonadati; phylum Pseudomonadota; class Gammaproteobacteria; order Alteromonadales; family Shewanellaceae; genus Shewanella; species Shewanella amazonensis. The sequence goes on along the minus strand of NC_008700.1, from coordinate 1,894,216 downwards.
CATCGAATCCTCTCATACCGACCAAATTCAACAAAAAAGCTCAGCAGCAATGCTGGGCTTTTTTGCTTTAATGATGCTCTTGACGTCATATTGACACCAAAGCGGATGGGGTGTCAGGGGCCATCGGCCGAGTGTCGGACCATCGAATCCTCTCATACCGACCAAATTCAACAAAAAGGCTCAGCAGCAACGCTGGGCCTTTTTGTTTTAGTGCTGCTCTCGACGTCATATTGAAACCAAAGCGGATGGGGTGTCAGGGGCCATCGGCCGAATGTCGGACCATCGAATCCTCTCATACCGACCAAATTCAACAAAAAAGCTCAGCAGCAATGCTGGGCTTTTTTGCTTTAATGATGCTCTCGACATCATATTGAAACCAAAGCGAATGGGGTGTCAGGGGCCATCGGCCGAGTGTCGGACCATCGAATCCTCTCATACCGACCAAATTCAACAAAAAAGCTCAGCAGCAATGCTGGGCCTTTTTGCATTTAGCGTTCTCTCCAATTTAATCAGCATCCTATCTAACATCGATTTTAACCTCACTTTCATAGGTTTACGCTGCCAATGATTGTGAACAAAGCGTTAACACTCTAAAGTAAAGGCGATAATACAGGCGGATTTTGGAGAATCATTCTTGTCATATTTTTTTTCAGCATCGCCGCCACGCACTGCGATCATATTGGCTTTTTGCGGCTTCTTACTGAACCTATATCCGCTGCCCCTGTTTGCCAATGTACAGCTGATTTTGGGTAATGCTGCCTATGTGATTGCCGCGGTAGTATTGGGACCGCGCTATGCCGTCGCCGTGGCTCTGTCCTGCGCAGCAGGCTTGTTTATGATTTGGGGGACTACACATGTATTTGTCCTCTTCCCCCTCGAGGCCCTGGTGTTGGCCATGGCCACGAGACGCGGTATTTACTCCCTTTATGCCGGTGTGGGTTTCTGGCTGCTGATTGGTACCCCACTGTTTTACCTTTACGGCCTCACGTTAACTTCGTTGCCTGTAAGTCACCTGCCCTTCATCGCCTTTAAACAAGCAATCAACGGTTTGTTTTACATTGGTTTGGGCGCCGTGTTGCTGTTGATGTTACCTAAACTGACGCTGAGCGGTATCAGTCATCCGAAGACTCCAGAACGTTTCAGCGATAAGTTAACCTACAGCTTTACTCTGTTTATTTCTCTGGCAATGCTGATCGCCGCCCTGTTGTTCAATCAGTTTTTTATTGAGCGCCAGCAGCTGCTGATCAAAAAGAACCTCCAGAACAATGCGTTACATTTGTCGCAATTCACCTTCGATTACCTGCAGGAGCATCAGAGGGCCATCGCTCAGGGCGCCCAATGGCTGTCGATGATGGATGGCGGCTCGGAGAAACAGCAACATTGGCTCACTCTATTCAACCATGGTTACCCTGCTTTTTTAACCATGTTGATTGCCAATGAACGAGGCCATATCGTGGCCGCGAGCCCAGCCGCACGCATGATGGATGAAGCGATTAAAAAAGGTGAATACAGCGTGGCCGACCGCCACTACTTTAAGGAAGCCTTTTATAACCAGACTCCCTTTGTTTCGCCGGTATTTATGGGCCGGGGTTTTGGCAGCGACCCCATAGTCGCTGTCAGTGCCCCAATATACAGCCAAGGCCGTCCGAGCCATCCGTCAGGCATTCTGGAAGGCTCCCTTGATTTAAATCGATTTGTGCTTATCGACAAGCAAAACCGCCATCATTCAGAACAATACCTGCTGCTCACCGACGAAAACAACCGGGTGATTTATGCATCGGCGCCACTGAATATTACGGCACTGAGCGAGTTCGCGTCCGCCGAGAGTGGCCTTGAGTACCGCACCAGTTTGCAGTTGATTAACCTGCATGATTTAACCAATCCCAACCCCGAGTATATCTATGCTCAGGAGCCATTGGCGAATGGTTGGCGCCTCATGGTCTTAACGCCCTTCGCACCACTGATGCAAATGGCCGAAACACAGTTTTTACGCACCTGTATACTGCTCATTATCAGCATGGGATTCAGCTTCTATCTGGCCCGTTTGATAAGCCGGATGCTGACCAGCCCCCTTGAAACCATTGCCCATGAATTCAATAGTCCCGGTAAGCAATCCAAGCCACTGCCCGCCGATGCCCCGGCCGAAGTACAGACGCTCTATCAGAGCCTGAAAGCGAGTCAGCAGCAATTGCTGAGCTATCAGTTGGAGCTGGAAGAAAAGGTTGCCTTTCGCACCTTTGAACTTGAAAAAGCCAATCAGAAACTGCAGGCACTTGCCGAGCGCGACCCCCTGACGGGTTTATATAACCGGCGCTATACAACGGCAGGATTTGCACCTTTACAAGCCATGTGTGAGCGCAGTGGTGAAGCCATCGCGGTGGTGATCCTGGATCTCGATTTTTTTAAAGCCATCAATGATAATCACGGGCATCTGGCCGGGGATGAGTGTCTGCGTCAGGTAGCCATTCTGCTTACACAACACTTTAAACGGGATTCTGATCTGGTTGCCCGTTATGGCGGAGAAGAATTTTTACTGATCCTGCCAATGACCAATGCACTGAAGATTGAGCATCACCTCAACCTGCTGCGGGAGCAGTTGGCAAGGCATCCTGTGGTTCTGCCCGGCGCCCAAGAGCCCATTCACCTGTCTGTTTCGGTCGGCGCCGCGGTGGCCAATGCCAGCTTCTCCGACACTCTTGAAGCCTGGCTCAAAGTCGCCGATGATAACCTCTATCAGGCTAAAGCCGAGGGCCGTAATCGGGTGGTCTGTACCCTGATTAATGACGAAATACCGAGACAACAGGTCATGGACCATAAGCCATAGACCTGCTGATAACTAAAAGGCCACAGCGTCATGTGCTGTGGCCTTGTTACTGAACGTCCCAACTTATCCCGGTGATGTGGTCTTTCACAATCTCGCTGCTAAGGCGCTTTCCCTACTTCGCTCGACCGCAGAGGATCATTAAATAAATCATTGATTATTGATAACTGAAATTCGTAAAACGGATTCCATTTCTGGCGCAGCATCTCATCAGCGCTGACGGCAAAAATGCCTCGCTCACCCCGTGATGCCGCCGCACCTATCTGGATCCTGTCCTTGTGTGGCACTACGCCCTGGCCATAAAGGCTGTCGGACTTTGAAAATGGCAGCGCTACGTGGGATAGGGAGTACACGTTCATCGGCCAACTCTGCGACAGCGGTATCGCCTCTCCCTGGGGCACCAAAGGTTTAAACTCAACCGAGAGTGGATGACTGCCATCGACCAGGGTTCGGTTTTGTACCACACCGACTCTGACCTGCATACCTGGCGAGCGGTACAAACGCTCAAGCTCAGGTCTTGGGTCCCACTGGGTAAGCGGCTGATTTATTGGACTACGGTTAACATCGTATAACACCAACTGATGCCTGGACTCAGTTAATTTCAGATATAACGACTCAACCACGGCACGACTGGACACTGTGTCATCTGCCATTGATTGAAAGGTCAGTAGCGTTGGCAGCAAAGCCTTTTGACTGGGGCTTAACAATTGCAGTTGCCGCTGATTCTCCTGAGCCAGCCGATACACCACATCCCCCGCATTTACCGCAAACGACACGTACTTGAAGGGGTCGTACTCGCTCCCCAGCGCATTCCAGGCAAGCTTCTCCAGTCCAAGCCACTCACCAAGACGTGCCTGCCAATATGCGCCGCGCGCCACAGGCGCAAGCCCGATGGCAGGCGACAAAAAGACCATGGCCTCACTGTCTGGCGTCTTACCCGCCCCGATGCGCTCAAGTTCGTGATGCAGCGCCAACGCAGCACCGGTGGAAAATCCCACGATATACAGTGGCCGCTCACCAAGCACTGCTTTAAGGTGGCGTATCGCGATTGCGACGGCCGCACTCATATCCTGCCACTCCAGCCGCACTAACCCCGAGGGCAAGGTGCCATGGCCCGGCAATCGCAGACCCAATACATGTGCATTAGGTTTCAGATCTTCTGCGAGGTTCGATAAGGCATAAGGAGAGTCGGACATGCCATGAAGCAGTAGTACGCCATAATCGGCGTCGGCATTCGGCCACTCGTAGCTCCAGTTCCAATCCTGGGACCAATGGCTGGGCGCAGATAAACTCCCCTTTACATAACGGTTCACCGGCGAGTCCAACCCCGCTGTTTTGGCATAAATACGGGTGCCGATTTCCTGCTTGAGTGCCGCCTCAAGGGCCAGATATCCGGCAAAATCCCGTACCTCAGACTGACGGGTAAAGCGATGCTGTAAGTCTGTGGTATGCCATATATCCAAGTCAGGACGGCTATTGAGAAACCACACTCCAAATCCCAAGGCCGTAATACACACACCCAAAGTCCCGTAAACCACGGCAATTAAAAAGTGCTTTGACGTGCTCAGCAGTAAGGTTTTCATGGGCGGATTTCCTTATGCCAGAAAAAAAAGCCGGCAAACGCCGGCTTTTTTCATCAGTCGTAGATGGTAGGAATGGGCTGACGCTTGTGCTGGGTAGCCTTATAAATACCAATCAGCTTGTCTTCCGCCGACCTGGGCACCTCTTTACCTTCAAGAAAGTCGTCAATCTGGTCGTAGGTCAGTCCCAGTGCCACTTCGTCTTCCAGACCCGGACGATGGCATTCCAGATCAGCAGTGGGAGCCTTAACCACCAGCACATCAGGAGCGCCGAGATACCGTGCAATCTGTCTTACCTGACGCTTATTGAGGCCAAAGAGCGGTGCCAGATCGCAGGCACCATCACCCCACTTGGTATAAAAACCAGTGATGTTTTCGGCGCTGTGGTCAGTTCCCACCACCAGGCCGCCGGTGAGACCGGCGATTTCATACTGGGCAATCATGCGCATTCTGGCTTTGACGTTGCCTTTGACAAAATCCACCTTGCTGGCTTCAGGCAATTCAAGACCCGCAGCTTTAAACCCTGTCAGGGTTTCGGTGTGTATGCCATCGCTGCCGCTGCCTACGTTCACAGTGACCAGTTTGCTCGGCTGAATAAATTCACAGGCCATTTGCGCTTCGTGCTCATCTTTTTGCACCAGGTACGGTAAACGGACCGCGATAAAACGGTATTGCTGGCTGTCGGTTTCCTGGTTGAGCTCATTGACTGCCAGTTGACACAAACGACCGGCCACCGATGAGTCCACCCCGCCACTTATTCCCAACACCAGGGTTTTGCTGTGGGCTTCGCGCAGCTTGGCCTTGATAAAAGCTACCCGGCGCTGCACTTCAAAGTCTGGCGTAATGGCTTTGAGTACCCGCATTTCACGCAAAATTTGTCCTTTCACACTTCTCTCCGCTGTCGCAAACCAAGCCCGGCTCCGCTGCAATATTTTTCTAGCGCGCGGCCGGGACCGCCCCGTAAACTGGGGTAAATTGTTTCATATCAGGTGGCAGATGCAACAGGAAATTATTGATTTCAGGCAAAGTCAGTCGCTGGCAGGTGCTGAGCTCAGTCGCGCCTCTTATCAACGCTTTGACTTTGGTCGTCATGTCCATGAAGACCTGCACCTGGGCGCAGTTATCCGCGGGGCTCAGGCGTTCAATCACAAGGGTACCGGACACACCCTTTGCCGGGGGGATTTGTCGACCTTAAGCCCGGACGAATGCCACGATGGGATTGCGGCGACAGACACGGGCTATGAAGTGCTGGTGTTGTCCCTGCCCCAATGGCATCTGGACCGGTTTGCCGCAGAGCTTGGCATAAGCTTTGGTGGATTTTGTCAGCCAAAGCGTAAAGATATGGCGCTTTATCAGGCCTTTGTGTCCCTGCATCGGCTGCTTTATCAAGCCGAAAATCCCCTGTTGGAAGAAACCGCATTGCTGGACTTCTTTCAACGCCTGCTGGGACAATGCTCCAAGTCTGAAAAAGTCACCAACACAGGCACTGTCAAAGCCGGATTAAGCCGCGAAATTCGTCTTGCAAAATCACTGATGGCCGACACCCCAGAGCCGGTGACACTTGAGCTTCTCGGGGATGCAACAGGGCTCGGTCGCTACCGGTTACTACGCCATTTCAGGGCTCAAACCGGGCTCAGTCCCCATCAATGGCAACTAAGACTAAGGCTTGAGCGGGCCAAAAAAAGTCTGATGCAAAATGATGGTAATTCGCTGACCGACATTGCCCATCAGCATGGCTTCAGCGACCTTAGCCACTTTACTCGCCACTTTCGCATGGCCTTTTTAACGTCACCCAGCGCCTATCGTCGCGCTATCAGGAATTAACGGATGTTGGACTTTACCCTGCTTGGCAGCATTGCCGTCATTCATACCATCGCACTGGCAAGCCCGGGGCCGGACTTTGCCATTATGCTCAAGGTATCTCGCTATCAAACCCGCACGGTTGCCATCATGACCGCATTGGGCATTGCTGCGGCCATTTTGGCCCATACCCTTGCCAGCCTCACCGGCCTCAGCTTGCTTATCCACACTACCCCCTGGCTGTTTGGGACTGTGCAGGCGCTGGGCGCCAGTTACCTGGGATATATGGGGATGGGCGCGTTGATGTCGGTGCGAAAGCAATTTTTATTGCGAAGGGAGCTGCCATTTTCGGCGGAATCAACGCCAACGGATGTGCCACATAACCCAGACCCGGTGCTGAGCACAGCAAAGGGCTTTCGCCTGGGACTTTACACCAATTTATTGAATCCAAAGGCGTTGGTATTTTTCCTGACCTTGTTTTCTGCCATGGTGGGCCCCGACGTAAACGGCCCTACCCGCATCGCGTTGTTGGTGCTGATGTTTACCCTGTCCTTCGCCTGGTTTGGTCTGCTCGCCGTGCTGCTCACCAAAGGCAGCAGTCAACGCACGCTGGTGCGAATGGGGCCGATTATTGACCTGGTAACAGGAGTGCTCTTTTTGATGGTGAGCGTGGCCATTCTCTACGGACTGGCCACCGAATATTGGGGGTAACACGGCACAGCTGCTTTCGTTTTCCGATGCCAGGATTCATAGTTCCCGAACCGAAACGTATCTTTGAGAAGCGAGCCGGGTGTAAGCTAACCCGTCTCGCGCATTCTCATCAGACACTACACCAGGCGGTGCTTTTCCAGGCGGTACAAAAAGGCTTTATAGCTCATGCCCAGCCATTTAGCGGCCTTGGTGCGGTTACCATCGAAGCGGGCCATAGCCTGAGACAAACAGCGGGCCTCAAAGGCCTCCCACTCGATACCTTCATCGGGCAGCTGCAGCCCCGGTTCTTTGGACGCATGCTCGCTTACCTGCATTAATTCCGCTTCATCGCCAAGCAGCACAAAGCGCTCGATACGATTGGACAGTTCACGCACATTCCCCGGCCAGCGGTAGTCCAGTAAAAACCGCAAGGCAGTGGGGCTGATTTTAGGTTGGTCAAATCCGTACTGACTGGCATGGAGTTTCAGGAAATGCTCCACCAGACGGCCTATGTCCTCACGGCGCTCCCGAAGCGGCGGCATCAGCACAGGCACCACGTTCAAACGATAAAATAAATCTTCCCGAAAACGGGCCTCGGCGACTTCGAGACGCAAGTCCCTGTGGGTGGCGGCAATGACCCTCACATCCAGCTGCAACTCTTTTTGGGCGCCCACGCGGGTGATGGTACCTTCCTGCAAAAATCGCAGCAGCTTGGTTTGCTGAAGCAAAGGCAGCTCACCGATTTCATCTAAAAATACTGTGCCGCCATGGGCCGCCTCCAGCTTGCCAAGCTTCAGCGCGGTGGCGCCGGTAAAGGCGCCCTTCTCGGCACCAAACAGCTCGGCTTCAGCGATGTTTTCGGGGATGGCACCACAGTTAATAGCAATAAACGGCATGTGCGCGCGGCGGGACAGTTGATGCAACGCCCGGGCAGCCAGCTCCTTGCCGGTACCACTCTCGCCGCCAATAAGCACAGTGGCATCCGTGCCGCTGATGCGACTTATACGGTCAAACACCCCTTGCATACAGGGCGCCTTCCCCACCAGCCCCACCAGGGATTGCTGCTCTGACAATGCCAGACTCAGCGCCTTGTTTTCTTTCCTGAGCGCTTGTGAGCGCGCCACCTTGGAGATGGCAAGCAGCAGCGCCTGGCGCTGATAGGGCTTGGTGAGATAATCATCCGCCCCGGCCTGAATGGCATCCACGGCATGGGTGATGGTGCCGTAAGCGGTGGCCATGATAAAGCCGACGTCGGGAAACTCGCGTTTAACGTAGTTGAGTAAATCCATACCGCTGAGCTGCCCCAGCTTCCAGTCTGAAAACACCAGATCCGGGGTATCCGCCTTGATGGATACGATGGCCGCCTCGACACAATCAGCCTCACGCAGTCGATAGCCTTCGGTCTTGAGCATACCCACGATGAGCTCACGCTGGCCGGGCTCATCCTCTACCACCAAAATACTGAGCGCCATCAAGCCTCCTGCTGTTTAAAATGCACCACAACCCGGCTGCCGCCTTCATCGAGGCGCACAAAGTGCAGGCTGCCGCCATAATGGCTCGCCAAGAGCCTACTGGCAATGTAAAGCCCCATTCCCGTGCCCTCGGGTTTGGTGGTGACATGGGGCTGGCCGAGCCGTTCAATCAAGCGCTCATCCATACCGACACCCTTGTCTGTTACTGTGACGAGCAACTCCCCCTGCGCTGCTTTCATATCAATGCCAAGCCAAGGTGTATCGCTGTCAGCCTGGGCTTCTACTGCATTAATGATAACCGCATGCAGGATACTGCGGATTTCCGACTCCATACCAGGCAACCAGTGTTCCAGGTCAAACCCGGTTAAATGGAGTTGCGGCTTGAGTCCTGCCACCGAGAGTTCCAGCAGGATGTCCTGCACCACTGCATTGACCGGAATGGGACGGCTGCGGTCCACTTCGTTGGATGACAGGGTCAGCAAGGATTGTATGTGCTTGTCCATCATCGCAATTTTTTGCTGTATTTGCCCAAGCTGCACGGCTCTTGCCGCCGCATCGTCAGTGTGACTCTGGTTTTCGGCAAGCAGCCCCAGGGTATGCAGCGGATTACGCAGACTGTGGGCGATACCGCGGGTGATTTCGCCAAGCTCCACCAGGTGCTGCTGACTGGCCATTTGCTGTTCACGGGCACTGAGCTGCGCCAGTTTTTCACTCATGGCATTAAAGCCTTCGAGCATGGTTTTGATTTCATCCACCCCCCTTGGGGTCACCCGGTAACCGAGCTGTCCCTCGCCCAATTTACGATGACCCGCAGCGAGCTCGCTCAGTGGGCCGCTGACACGACGACTCAGCCAATACACAAACACCAGCCCAAAGAAACTGCTGGTGAGGATAAGGGCAAACATCCATTCCCGGAAACGTGTCAGCGCCTCGGACACATTACTTTGATTGAACTCGATATTTTTGCGCTCTACCCGGCCGCCGTCCAGCTGACGTATGATGGTGACCTTGCCACTATTTTGCACTGCCGGGCGAATTTCTATGGTGCTCAGAGACTTGTGCAGTGCCTGCTGATATTCCTTGGCGAGGCTTTCACGGGTGCGGGCCAGTTTCTCAAGCTCGCGACTCAATGATGCCAGTATTTGCTGGCGATGCTGCTCGGCCACCTCATTTTTTTCCTGCTCTGCCATCATGGCCTCAACCTCGGCCATGGCCCGTTCGAGCTCATGCTGGTGCATTTCAATGAGCTGCGCCTCAGAAGGCACGTGTCGGCGAATGTCCTCAATGGTCAGTGCAAGCTCAGCCTCTTCCGGAATCGCGGCCACTTCAGGCGCTTTGGTAACAAATCGCAGGTTTTCATCCAGATCCTCAACGACTATGTCCACCAACTGACGGGACAGCGCCACCGAGTCCTCACTCAAGTCAGACTCCAGTTGCCGTTTCAGGGCCTCACCAATCAGTAGCTGGCTCAGTCCAAGCAGCAATATCAGGCCACCAAACAGTAGAAATAAATAATGTCGAATCGACATTGACTAACCCCCGGGCAAATACGCCCCCTATAACGAGTTGAAAACGGGTATCGGATTTATCAAGCACAACCAATTCAACAATTCAAATTCGATGCCAGCTTTACTGAGCTCTATCGGTGACCTGAGACGAAATATTTTTCTATATAAATCATGAAATAAGTTAATACAGCGAGCCGGTTACGTCCAGCTATCGGCTCCGGGCAGATGGCATTTCCCGATATGGGTAAACCCAGCTCCCCATATCGGGGAATTGACTGGGGGACGAACACACAAAGTTCGAATAAAACCAATGATTTTACGAGGTTTATTCAGATTGGCATGACTCTCGCCTTAATCAGGGAACAATGGGTCAGAACTGGATCAGAAACCTCACAGGCAGCCGGCTCCAGCCCCATACACAACCTCGTCTTGATAGCATCATAAGGAAATTTGCAATGAACAAACCTGCCCTTCGCCCCCTGAGCCTGCTCACTGCGTTCACAGTAGCCCTGTGTTTTACTGCCATGGCGGCACCGAGCAGTATTCCCGACGAACCGGAAACGGCCACACCAGCCAAGGCGTCTGAGGTAATGCACCACAGAATCGAAATCAAAAAGTCCCATCCTGATCAGGTTTTTGTCAGTGTCATGAAAGACGGCGAGGAAACCAGCTTTACCCTCAAGGGCGATGAGCTCAAGGATGAAGCCCTGATAGACAACAAGCTTGCCTCGCTCGATGACGATACCCGGGCCGACATCATCAAAACGCTGAAGTCGCTGAACGATGGCAAGATCCGGGTGATAGACAATGAAGGGCGTGAGCGACTTAAGACACTCACCTTGGCCCTCAAAAGCCGCGAGCATGAAATGACAGCACGCAGCCATGCACTCACAGAAATGGGTGACGATATCGCCAAAATGGGGGAAGAAATTGAGGCGCTTGTCATGTCCAGCGTGCAGCAGATTGAGCTTGATGGCGATGGCCACCGTACCATAGTGCTGCATCAGGCCGCCGGAGATGAGAACACCGTGGAGCTACGCCATTTCTCTGTGGACGAAGGCGCAATACGCTTCAAGATGCTGAAAGATTTGCTGGGGGATGCCAATCTCAGTCAAGCCCAAAAAGATGAGCTTAAGGCGCTGCTCGCAAACTAGCGGCAAACTTGCAACAGCTTAAATCATGGATATGTGATGCAGCTTAAAGACGCCTTACAGGGATGGGGTTAAGCTTGCGTCACACTCCATACTGATTTGTAAAGGTGATCCCATGTGGTGGCGTATCATACTGATTGTAATGGCCTGTTTATTAACCGGCGCCCACTTTTTACGTTACGGAAATCATCTGGCTGCGGCCGCTTTTGCCCTGGCACCGCTACTGTGCTTTGGTCGGGTGATGGCTTTGAGAGCTTTGCAACTGCTGTTGGCAGCGGCACTGGTGTTGGTGTGGGGCGTTGCAACCTTTGATTATGTCAGCCTGCGTTTGGCGGCAGATGCCCCCTGGCTGCGCCTTCTTGCGATCATGTCGGCGGTGATCCTGTTTGTTGGCGTTGCTGTGTGGAGCGTTGAAGGGCTGATTGCTAAAAAACGACAGCGCACCTTGTACCGTTAGTCACTTAAAGGGGACTTATCGTCAGGCTCTATCCGTTCAAGGAGGGAGAAAGTTTGACCTGTCGGTTAACGTGTCAATTCGGTAACGGGAGTGACGATTTTTCCTGACGTGTCATTCCCCTCCCCTAATCCCTTAATCCTGTTTCAGTTTCCCTTTACCAGCCTCAGCATCGCTCAGTTTTATGGCGCCCCTGTCCCAGAGCCCGGCGGGCAGCGGCGTCCACCAACACATTCACCATGGCTGTTATTCCCATCAGCACCATGGCTCCGGCAAAACGAATTTCAGAAAAGTTACTGTCAATATAAAAACCAAGTGTTGCCACACCCAACATGCCGAGAATGGCCGTTTCCCGCAGGATCACTTCAAATCGATAAAACAGCAGCGCCATCATCCCCGGATAAATGGCAGGCAATACCCGATAACCAAAACCATCGAGCCCGCCCTTATCTTCGTCGCGCGGCGGCATGCGGTTGGCGCTTCTCGCGGTCAAAAATAAAATCAGCCCCGCATTGTGCAGCGCCAAAGCCAACATCGCGGGCAACATCGACGGGCCAAGCAGCAGCATAAACACAAAGGCCAGGATGTATTCCGGTATAGAACGCATCAACAGCAGCGACAGCGTGCTGGCGCCAGACACCAGTCGGCCGGATAAGGGCTTATAAGCCAGGGGCAATAAAAAACACACCAGCAAATGCGTTAGCCCCAGCGCCCCCAAAGCAAGTACAAGCGTTGCCATAATACCCGGCAATGCCTGAGACAGGATTAATCCTTGAAGCCAGCCCAGGGTATCGACCAGGGCTGCCCCTAACCCCAAATCACCGAGTTGCCACTGTCTAAGACCGTGGGGCCAGATATCCTCGCTGATAAAACGCCATATAAGACTGCCATCAAGCCCTGCGACCGGTGGCAGAAAATATACCGCTGCCAGCATATAAAACGGGAGCAGCCAACGCTTGCACCAGTAAGGCAGGGTCCCAATCAGGAAGATAAACAACAGCAAAAGCGCGGCGCCTTCCGAATAATTCCCCTGTTTAAAAGCACTCTCCAAATGAAAGCCAAGGGTTGGCATGCCCACAAATCCGAGCACCGCACTGCTTCTTAACGCGCATTCAAATCGATAACGGGTATAGGCAAGCAGCTCCGGTAATACATGGGCAATCTTGCCATAGAGCCACTGGCTCAGGGGATCAGTTCCACCAGGCAAGGAATCGGCAGTGTCTTTGGGCGCCCTACAGAGAATATCGTGAAAAACCCGGGCAAACGTGGTGCCGTAGGGCAGCGCCAATGCCAACACTCCCGTAACCGGCGATAAGCCAAACAGTTGCAAAAACAGCAATGCCCAGAAAATCTCGTGAATGGCGCGGATAAAAGCGCAACCTGCGGCAACAAGTGGCTGATGGTACACCAGCGACAATGGCACGCCGATAACCAGACCAAGACTTATCCCAAGCAGCGTAAAGCTCACCGTTTGCCATAGCGCATCAATTAAATGCTCGGTGGCAAAAAAGTCCGGCGTTATAAAACCTGCAAACATACGCCCCAGTTCATTCCAGGGCTCAAGGGCAATCACTTCGGTATCTGCCAGCCAAAAGGCGCAAAAACACAGTAACCATAACCCCAGGGTCAACCGCTGCCAACGGCCGATAAACGCCAGGTTCAGCATTGTGCCTCTTCATCCTTCATCGCATCACCATAAAAAGCATCAAGGTCGGCCAGGGTCAACGTCGAAGCAGGTGCATCCAACACCAGTTGGCCATTTTTCAGCCCAAGAATGCGGTCAAAATGAGTCAATGCCTGATGACGATTGTGCAGCACCATCACAACAGTGTCGTGACTGCCGAGGATGTGCCGGATGATCCTGTCAGCCATGGCGGGGTCGAGGGCCGATACAGGCTCATCACCCAAAAATATTGGCTGGCGCTGATAGAGGGCGCGACCAATGGCTACCCGCTGGCGCTGCCCGCCCGACAGGCGGTTCACCAGCGTCGATGGCGGTATATCCAATTCAAGGGCATGGCAAAGTGCGCTCACCTCAGCCAAAGGTGTCTTGAACGGCCACACTAAATTGGCAAGGTTATACAGCCCACTATGGCGTGCCAGAGCACCCATGTAGATGTTGTGATAAAGGCTCAGGCTATCCACCAATCCCTGGGACTGGGCACACAGGGTTGCCCTGTCTTTCAGCTGCCGATACATGTGCATAAGCAGAGTGGATTTACCAGCACCGGAGGCACCGATAAGGGCAACCTTTTGCCCGGAATGTAAAACGACCGAGAGGTCTTTAATGACCTCCCGGCCGCCGTAGTCCAGCGAAAGCCGGTCAAGAACCAGCATGATCAGTCAATCAGGCCAATGGCTTTGGCGACGTCTTCCACCGGCTGGAAGTCTTCATTGTCAGCTGGGACGAATGACTGGCGGGGGAAGGAGGCCAGAAGATCGGGGTCTTTCATCTCCAGCAGCGCCTGGGTTACCCTGGCTTTAAAACCGTCGCCAAAACGTTTGTTCAGGTCGCCACGCACTGTCCACTGATAGTCTGGGTAAACCGGGCTTTCCCAAATCACCTTCACCTTGCTGGTGTCCACCTTGCCGGCTTCTACCATGGAATCCCACACCTTATAGTTGACTGCGCCCACCTGGTATACACCAGCCTCAACCTGTGACACCGTACGGCTGTGATCGCCCGAGAAGCCAACACGTTTGAACAGGTCTTTCGGACGTTTGCCCAAATTACGCTCAAGGAAGAACTGCGGCATCAAACGGCCAGAGGTGGAGTCTTTGGAACCGAAGGTAAAGGTGTAGCCACCAATGGCCGGAAAGTTTTCGCTGCGCTCAAGGCCTGTGCTGTGGTGGGCAATAAAATAGCTCTTGAAGAACTGATCTTCAAAGCCCTGTGCGATAGCCTCAGAGCCCGGCACCAAACGACGGGCCTGCACACCGGACAAACCACCAAACCAGGCCAATTGGACCTGATTGTTACGAAACGCTGTGACCGCTGCGGAGTAGGATTTTACCGGCACATATTTGACCTCAACACCGAGCTTGGTTTCGAGATAATCCGCAACCTTTTCAAATCGGGTACGCAGCTGGCTTTCATCCTCGTCAGGGATGGCTGTAAAGGTAAAGGTTTCAGCCATAGCGGCAGGAGCAAGTACAACCAGCAGCGGCGCTAAATATTTTCTCAGGAGTTTCATATTCTGTATCTGGGCAGTCAAAGTGCGCAGATTGTAACGTATCTGCAGGCACAGACAAAACAGTTGCGATTACCGGTCAGCGTTGATTAAGAATATTCGTCATAGAATCGGGTAAAATTTTTACAGTCAATTCGTTAGCGCGTACACTGACCCAAATTTCTTCGGGAGTTATTCATGAGAATTCTGGTTGTCGAAGACGATCCTTTATTGTCACATCACCTCAAAGTTCAATTGAGTGAACTGGGCAATCAGGTCCAGGTTGCCAACACCGCACAGGAAGGCTTTTATCAGGCCACCAATTACCCGATTGACGTTGCCATCGTGGATCTGGGCTTACCGGATCAGGACGGCATAGAACTTATCACTCGTTTGCGAGACGCCGAACTCAAGGCGCCTATCCTTATTCTGACCGCGCGGGTGAACTGGCAGGACAAGGTCGAAGGACTCAATGCCGGCGCCGATGATTACCTGGTCAAACCTTTCCAGAAAGAAGAGCTGGTTGCCCGTTTGGATGCCTTGGTGCGCCGCAGTGCGGGCTTTGTGAAACCCCGGATCACGTCAGGATCGCTGGAACTGGATCTGGCCGCCAAACAGGTTACGCTCGACTCAGAAGTACTTGAAATCACAGCATTTGAATATCTTATTTTGGAATACCTGATGCGACACAGCCATGAAGTGGTAGCCAAACAAAGACTGCTGGATGTGATTTATGGCGATAAAGAGGGTGATCCGAACACCATCGAAGTCATGGTCAGTCGGCTGCGTAAAAAACTGACCCGGGATGGTATGGATAACCCCATAGTGACCATTCGCGGCCAGGGTTATAAATTCAACCTGCCCTGTAGCTGATGATGCGCTTTAAGTTAAAACCCAAACGTCGCCTGCTGACGAGGATGTATTTGACATCCCTGTCAATTATTACCTTGGTGGGTTTTGGCTTGGCATGGATGGTGAACATTCTGCATGCCCAAAACTCTTATAACGAAGAAACTGCACAGCTGATTGCGGAAATCCCCCAGGTTGCAGCAGAACTTCGTGAGCATGATCTCATCCCTGATACCAGCGCCTGGCTTGAAGAAAACCGCAAAGGCGAGCGCTATGTAATGGCAAGCTGTGATGACAGATTCAAGCAGGTGTGGACTTCGGCCATGGCAGTAGACAGAGGCCTGTTTGATACCTGCGAGCGTTTTGCCGACATAAAGAACGACTCCCCGCCCTATTACCTGACCCTATCTGACACTCGTGGCTACTACATCTACATGCTGTCGGTGGAAATCGCCAAAGTTCATTACAATCTGCTGGTGATGAAGGACGCCGAAAAACTGGAGCAGGAATACGATAAGTTCAGCCGTCGCACCTATTTCCGCCTCGCCCTGGTGCTGGTCCTGGCTCTGATCCTGCTTGTCAGTGCGGCCTACTGGGGGATGCGCCCTCTGGTGCGAATGCGCGAAGAGCTCAAGTCCATTGCCGATGGCAAGGCGAAATCACTGTCTGATGGTTATCCGGTAGAGCTCGAAGGGGTAACTCAGGCACTGAACCAATTGCTGCAGCAATCTTCTGCCCAGCAGGAGCGTTACCAGAATGCGATGAACGACCTGGCGCACAGCCTGAAAACCCGTCTCGCCGCGGTGCATGCCATATTGGATGACAAGGCATTGCATCAACAGGAGGTGAGCGAGAAAGTGATGGAACAAGTGAGCCAGATGGATCATCTGGTGAAGTATCAATTAAAACGGGCCATGCTGGGACGTAAAGGCCTGAAACAGGAACAGACTCAGCTGCTGCCATTGGTCAATCAGCTGTCGCAAATGCTGTTCAAAATCTATCGTGACAAAGACGTCCAGTTTTCGACGCGGATCCTGCCGTTATTGCAATTCCCGGGAGACAAAGGGGATCTGATGGAGCTCTGTGGCAACCTGATGGAGAACGCATTCAGGCTCTGTATTTCGACTGTACGCGTGAGCGCTGAAATCAACGACAAAGGCGAATTTGAACTCAGGGTTGAAGATGACGGCCCGGGCGTCGCAGAAAGCCTCAGGCAAAAAATCCTTGAGCGGGGAGTACGGGCCGATACCCATAGCCCGGGCCAGGGTATCGGTCTTGCGGTATGCCACGAGATTGTCCAAAGCTACAATGGCACCCTGACGATTGAAGAGTCCAACCTTGAGGGCGCCATGTTCAGGATCCGTATCCCACTGTAAAGACGTGGATCTGAGTTCTGAGCTTTTTATCCCACGACGTAGAGCTGCTCAGCACGGTTGAACATAACCCATGAGGTGGCGATATATTTATCGCCACTGACAGGGACATTGCCTCTGTGGGTGTGAGTGAATCCGGCTGGCGCAATCACCATGGTGCCTTTCTGAGGCTTGAGCTTGCGCCCCTGATAGAAAAACTCGGTCTCCCCGCCCTCTTCCACATCATTCAGATAAAACATGTAAAGGACGACCCTGTGCAATGCTTCATTATGCCCGGCCTGGGGGAATTGCTCCGAGTGCCAATGGGGATAGCCACCTTTCCCTTTTGGATATTTTTGCACATTGATGGTGCCGCTGCGGTAAAGGTACTTCACCAGCGCATCCGCTCTTGGGTGCCCAAGCTCAGCGTAATTGTCTGGATTGAGCGTAACAGGCTGACCCTGATTGTCTGCGACTTTGACCGCCACAGCCCCCATCAATGCCATGGAATACTTATCAAAATATTCGACCGTGCCCTTAAGGGCATGACTTAACAGTTCATTTCGAAGCGGAATAAGGTCAGCAAAGGAGTCGAGGGTCAAATCCCGGCTTAACTTTTTCTCAATATCCACACCATTGCCCGTACGACCATCCACCACGCCGGGATGTTGTTCCAATGTGGAGATTAATCGGTCACACAGTTCGTCGGGAATCGCATTGGGGTAGACTTCAATAAAATCCATGTCACACTCAGAGTAATTTCTTGTGGTTTGCTATGCTGACACGCCAGTTAAGTAATTGTAAAGTATTACCATTGGGCTAGACTAACCCCACCCGGACTCCCACAGACCCACTATGAGTAAAAGTTGTAAGGTTCACGTCAACCAACTTCAGGTTGGAAATTTTGTTCGCCTGCCTGTTGCGTGGAAGGATCATCCTTTTTTATTCAACAGTTTCCGTGTAAAACAAGAAGCGCAAATTCAACTTATCCGCAGCCTCGGCATAGAGCACGTCTTTGTTGATTTGGATCGCAGCGACGTGATGCCGCTGCAGGAGCAACCAGTCTCAATGTCTGCGCCGGCAAAGGATCTGGCTCCACTTATTGACGAACTGGACAAAAAAAAGCAGGAACAGATTGAACAGCTGAAAAAGATGCGCCGGGAGCTTGGCAAAACCGAGCAGGAATTTGACCGTTCCCTCGCAAAAATGCGCAACCTAATCAATAAGCTCAGAAGCCGTCCACTGAATGCCATTCAGGAAGCCGAAGAGCTGATTCAGGACATCACCCGTCAACTACTCGCCAATGAAAACCTGGTGTTACACCTGATGGGCGATGCCAAAAAAGACGACGGCATTTATTATCACTCTCTCAACGTGGCAGTGCTTTGCATGTTATTGGCCAAGGAGCTTGGCTGGGACAGAGCGGATATTGAGGCCATAGGGATGGGAGCACTGTTTCATGATGTGGGTAAACTTAAGGTGCCAGCGCAAATCCTGAAAAAACAGGTAGGTTTGACCGCTCCTGAAATCAACTTTATCAAACAGCATCCTAACTTCGGTGTGGAGTTTGTGAAATTAACCGATACCTTTCCTGAGGCCGCGCTCCCCGTTATTACCAATCATCACGAGTTTCTTGATGGCAGTGGTTATCCCAAGGGGCTTAACGCTAAGGACCTTTGCCCACTGTCACAACTGGTTGCTGTGGTTAACGAATACGATACCCTGTGCCATCCCGATAATATCAGCAAGGCAAAAACCCCTTATGCGGCACTGGGTTATTTATTTAAAAACTACAAGGGCAAACTTAACAGCGAGTTTGTTGGCCAGCTTATTCGTATGCTTGGGATTTACCCTCCAGGCTCTGTAGTGGAATTAACCAGTGGCCAGTTTGGTATGGTGATGGCGGTAAACATCAGTAAGCTGCTGTTTCCTCGTATCATGGTTTATGATGCGTTGGTGCCCAAAGATCAGGCCCCCATTATCGATTTGGAAGCCGAAGGGCTAAGCATAGTACGCTGCCTGCCACCGGCTGCCCTGCCCGAAAAAATCTTTAACTATTTAAATCCAAGGGAGCGCGTGACCTACTTCTTTGGCCAGGAAAGTAAAAGCTGATTGGCTTATAACCTGCGAGAGCCAAGGCTTTCGCATTTATACGCAAGTTGTCTTGCCCCTGCCCGCCCCTTTGTCTAGTGTGAAAGTGTATTCCTTTACCGCAAACGCGAAAGGGGGCACCATGACACCCTTACCCGATTTCGATACCTTAAGATGGATGGCGGACAACGAGCCGCAGGCCCTCGACGAGTTACGGGATAAACTCAACCGGGAAGTCATAGACGGCTCTGAAACAAACAAAGCACAGCTAGAATGCCTTATTTACGACCTTGAACGGCAACTCTCCCGCTGCACCAATCCCTACCACAGATGTGTCATCGCCACGGGCATGATGCGAAATAAACTTCACACCCTGCACTGTGTCATCAATGAACCGGACTTTCTTGAACGCTCCTGCGCCGAGATAATTCCCCTGTTCAAGGCCTGAGACCTACAACCAACGCTTGCGTTTAAAAAAGAAATAGGTACCGGCGGCACTGGCCAGCATCATGGCAATGGCCATCGGGTAACCGTATTGCCACTCGAGCTCTGGCATGGTGGTAAAGTTCATGCCATAGCTGGATGCTATGAGGGTTGGAGGCAGAAACACCACAGCGGCAACCGAGAAGATCTTGATGATTTTGTTTTGCTGCAAACTGGTAAAACCCATGGCCGCATCCAGCAAAAAGTTCAACTTATCGAAGATAAATTGGCTGTGGGGCATCAAAGACTCGATATCCGACAGCATCTCCCGCAAGTCTTTCATGTCCTCGTCTGAGAGTTGTCCCCGGTAATAGCGCTGCATGTACCTAAGTGATCGCTGGGTATCGAGCAAACTCAGGCGGATTTTACCGTTGGCATCTTCCTGTATGGTGATGAGTTTAAAGACATCATCCAACTCCTGGCTCTCAAATACCTCCTCCCCCACGTTTTCGAGCACTGTGTAAACGTCTTCAATCAAGTCGGAGAGGTAATCCACCTTGAGATTGAAAAGCTCGATAAACAACTCCTGAGGAGTGGACACCTCAAGCCGGCCAAGACGCAGATAGTTTCGAAGCAGACGGATAAGCCCCACGTCTTCTTCACGTATGGTCAGCAGGAATTTAGTCCGTAAGTTGAAGGATACGTTCACAGCGCGAACGTCCTGCCCAACCCGCTGCGGGAACAGAGAGTTGATATGCAAACCATCGCTGTTTTGGTAGAAACGGGCGGACGCTTCGATTTCGTTAATGTCTTCTTCGTCGGGTAATTCTTCGACCGAGAATCTGGCGAGCCACTCACGCTCATCATCTTCCGGCTTGTAGAGATCCAGCCACAGCGTCGATGGGGGAAGGCTGTCCTCAATGCCAAGTTCAAGAACAGTCAATTGACGATTTTCATAAACATAAGCAGTGATCATCGAGCCTTCCTTACCCGTTCACACGGGGAGTAACGTTAAACCGCGGCTAGTTTACCTGATAACCTTCGAATGAAAAGTATTATGGACAGCTTTAAGGCATTGATTCAGTTCTGGTCGGAGCTGGAGATCATTATCCGCTCCTGTGATGACAGCCTGATTTTAAGGCCATCCAGGGTTTCAAGTTCTGACTGACCCAGGTTGCGCTTGCGGACCTTAAAGATACGTTCTTCATTCCGCTCAGGCGAAATGATAGTGACAGACAGCACGCGATTGCCATCATACCAGCGCCAACCGAGCCACACAGAGCTTAAAAGGACTGTCGTAAACAGAATGCCAAGGGCGAGATAGCGGACCAACAAACCATTGGCACTGACCGAGGGCATGACTGGCTTACGCTTATGAAACTTGATGTAAGCCGCAACGATAACGGCCAGAGTCAGCAGTATTTTCAGCAACATGGCAAATTCCTCTCGACTATGTCCATAGTCTACCTCAAGCATTCAATCAGTTCTGTTAAGAAACTCTGATAAAGTTTGGGCGAAATCAAAATTCAGCCAGTGACAGAGAAATACGCAAAAAGCGAAAAGGCCACCCACATGGGTGGCCTTCTCGACTCGGTTTGATTTCACTTTTCAAAGTGGACACTCAAAATAAGCGCGTGGCAATCACATACTCTTATTTGGGGGCAAAAGGCGTTTAATTATCAAGCGTAGCCTGACAAACAGCTCTAACGCAAAGCCGCTGTCTGCGAGCTGGGGGCCCCGCTTAGCGGCAGCCAATCGCCATGGATGGCGGAAATGTCGATATAGAAAAAGCATTTATCAACTGACATCGGGCGCAAGCATGCAATGCCTGCGTTCAATTGAAAAGTCACTTGAGATGAGCAATGTCCGACTCGGGCTCTGCAGGGAGTGGAAATCTAGTCTCCAAACGCAAAAAAGCCACCTTATTCAGGTGGCTTTTTTACTTAAATAGGCGCTTGGCAATGACCTACTCTCACATGGGGAGACCCCACACTACCATCGGCGCTGCTCCGTTTCACTACTGAGTTCGGAATGGGATCAGGTGGGACCAGAGCGCTATTGTCACCAAGCAAAATTTTGTCCGGAACAAAATTTCACGCACTTTAGTGCGCCCGTTAGGGTCAAGTACATGGATGTACTTGATACAATTCTGAACCAGATAATTTAGAAAGCTGATGCTCTATCGAGCTTGAGTTATCACTTCAATCAAGTCTGGTCTCTTCAAGACTATCTACACCATCTGAAACCCATCTGGGTTGTATGGTTAAGCCGCACGAGTCATTAGTACAGGTTAGCTCAACGCCTCACAACGCTTACACACCCTGCCTATCAACGTCCTGGTCTCGGACGGCTCTTCAGTGGACTCAAGGTCCAAGGGAAGACTCATCTTGGGGCTCGCTTCCCGCTTAGATGCTTTCAGCGGTTATCGATTCCGAACGTAGCTACCGGGCAATGCCATTGGCATGACAACCCGAACACCAGCGGTTCGTTCACTCCGGTCCTCTCGTACTAGGAGCAACCCCCCTCAATCTTCCAACGCCCACGGCAGATAGGGACCGAACTGTCTCACGACGTTCTGAACCCAGCTCGCGTACCACTTTAAATGGCGAACAGCCATACCCTTGGGACCGACTTCAGCCCCAGGATGTGATGAGCCGACATCGAGGTGCCAAACACCGCCGTCGATATGAACTCTTGGGCGGTATCAGCCTGTTATCCCCGGAGTACCTTTTATCCGTTGAGCGATGGCCCTTCCATGCAGAACCACCGGATCACTATGACCTACTTTCGTACCTGCTCGACGTGTCTGTCTCGCAGTTAAGCTGGCTTGTGCCATTACACTAACCACACGATGTCCGACCGTGTTTAGCCAACCTTCGTGCTCCTCCGTTACTCTTTGGGAGGAGACCGCCCCAGTCAAACTACCCACCAGGCACTGTCCCTAGTCCAGATTCATGGACCGAGGTTAGAACATCAACACTACAAGGGTGGTATTTCAAGGTTGACTCCACGAGAACTGGCGTTCCCGCTTCAAAGTCTCCCACCTATCCTACACATGTAGGGTCAATGTTCAGTGCCAAGCTATAGTAAAGGTTCACGGGGTCTTTCCGTCTAGCCGCGGGTATACGGCATCTTCACCGCAATTTCAACTTCACTGAGTCTCGGCTGGAGACAGCGTGGCCATCATTACGCCATTCGTGCAGGTCGGAACTTACCCGACAAGGAATTTCGCTACCTTAGGACCGTTATAGTTACGGCCGCCGTTTACCGGGGCTTCGATCATGAGCTTCTCTTGCGATAACCCAATCAATTAACCTTCCGGCACCGGGCAGGCGTCACACCGTATACTTCCTCTTGCGAGTTTGCACAGTGCTGTGTTTTTGATAAACAGTTGCAGCCACCTGGTATCTGCGACTGCCGTCAGCTCAGGGAGCAAGTCCCGTCACCAACAGCAGCGTACCTTCTCCCGAAGTTACGGTACCATTTTGCCTAGTTCCTTCAGCCGAGTTCTCTCAAGCGCCTTGGTATTCTCTACCCGACCACCTGTGTCGGTTTGGGGTACGATTCCTGCTAACCTGAAGCTTAGAAGATTTTCCTGGAAGCATGGCATCAACCACTTCGTCACCGTAGTGACTCGTCATCAGCTCTCGGTATATGTGTGCCCGGATTTGCCTAAGCACACTACCTACCACCTTAAACACGGACAACCAACGCCGTGCTGGCCTAGCCTTCTCCGTCTCTCCATCGCAGTTAGCAGAAGTACGGGAATATTAACCCGTTTCCCATCGACTACGCCTTTCGGCCTCGCCTTAGGGGTCGACTCACCCTGCCCCGATTAACGTTGGACAGGAACCCTTGGTCTTTCGGCGAGGGGGTTTTTCACCCCCTTTATCGTTACTCATGTCAGCATTCGCACTTCTGATACCTCCAGTGTGGGTTACCCCTTCACCTTCAACGGCTTACAGAACGCTCCTCTACCGCGTACACGTTATCGTGCACACCCGTAGCTTCGGTGAATTGCTTAGCCCCGTTACATCTTCCGCGCAGGCCGACTCGACTAGTGAGCTATTACGCTTTCTTTAAATGATGGCTGCTTCTAAGCCAACATCCTAGCTGTCTAAGCCTTCCCACATCGTTTCCCACTTAGCAATTACTTTGGGACCTTAGCTGACGGTCTGGGTTGTTTCCCTTTTGACGACGGACGTTAGCACCCGCCGTCTGTCTCCCGGATAGCACTCTTTGGTATTCGGAGTTTGCAAAGGGTTGGTAAGTCGGGATGACCCCCTAGCCTTAACAGTGCTCTACCCCCAAAGGTGTTCGTCCGAGGCGCTACCTAAATAGCTTTCGAGGAGAACCAGATATCTCCCGGTTTGATTGGCCTTTCACCCCCAGCCACAAGTCATCCGCTAATTTTTCAACATTAGTCGGTTCGGTCCTCCAGTTGATGTTACTCAACCTTCAACCTGCCCATGGCTAGATCACCGGGTTTCGGGTCTACGCCTTGCAACTAAACGCGCAGTTAACACTCGGTTTCCCTACGGCTCCGCTATTCGCTTAACCTCGCTACAAAACGTAAGTCGCTGACCCATTATACAAAAGGTACGCAGTCACGGTCTCAAGAACCGCTCCCACTGCTTGTACGTATACGGTTTCAGGTTCTATTTCACTCCCCTCACAGGGGTTCTTTTCGCCTTTCCCTCACGGTACTGGTTCACTATCGGTCAGTCAGGAGTATTTAGCCTTGGAGGATGGTCCCCCCATATTCAGACAACATATCACGTGTGCCGCCTTACTCGATTTCATCTTTGGTTAGTTGTCGTGTACGGGACTATCACCCTGTACCGTTGGACTTTCCAGACCATTCCACTAACACCCCGAAGACTTAAGGGCTAATCCCCGTTCGCTCGCCGCTACTGAGGGAATCTCGGTTGATTTCTTTTCCTGAGGGTACTTAGATGTTTCAGTTCCCCTCGTTCGCCTCACTAAGCTATGTATTCACTTAGTGATGACACCTTATGGTGCCGGGTTTCCCCATTCGGACATCGCTGGCTATAACGGTTGTTACTACCTCACCAACGCTTTTCGCAAGTTACTACGTCCTTCATCGCCTCTGACTGCCAAGGCATCCACCGTATACGCTTAGTCGCTTAACCATACAACCCGGATGAGTTTCCTCACCGCGCTGTATTGCAACCAGCTGGTTTTCGATAGTTCATTTTACTGAACTCGCCTTGAAGAATTTCCAAAACA
Source organism: Shewanella amazonensis SB2B (assembly GCF_000015245.1). Classification (NCBI taxonomy): domain Bacteria; kingdom Pseudomonadati; phylum Pseudomonadota; class Gammaproteobacteria; order Alteromonadales; family Shewanellaceae; genus Shewanella; species Shewanella amazonensis. Next base: position 1,869,605 of record NC_008700.1, on the reverse strand, counting down.
CTTGATTGAAGTGTTTGAGAACTCAATTTTTGTATTCACCAAATCCGAAGACTTGGTTTCTACTATCAGCTTTCCAAATTGTTAAAGAGCGGGCTTAAAAAAGCCAAAGATAAATTCATCACTTATCTTTGGCGTCTCTATTCCTTGGGACTCACGTCCTGAGACTCACATATTCACAGTGGTGGAGCTATGCGGGATCGAACCGCAGACCTCCTGCGTGCAAAGCAGGCGCTCTCCCAGCTGAGCTATAGCCCCGTTTCTGCAATATGCAGTCTGACACAAACACGATGTGATAAATCTCATTCAGGCGAGGCGGGAACGGAGGAAGTTTACTTTCGTAAACGACGACGTTTCCAACAACGCATTAATGAGATTTGGTGGGTCTGAGTAGACTCGAACTACCGACCTTACGCTTATCAGGCGTACGCTCTAACCACCTGAGCTACAGACCCATCGCATTTGTCTCTTTCGTCTATCAAGTAATCTGTGTGAACACTCAGCAGGATAATGTGTCGCTTAGGTAAGGAGGTGATCCAGCCCCAGGTTCCCCTAGGGCTACCTTGTTACGACTTCACCCCAGTCATGAACCACACCGTGGTAAACGCCCTCCCGAAGGTTAAGCTATCTACTTCTGGTGCAGCCCACTCCCATGGTGTGACGGGCGGTGTGTACAAGGCCCGGGAACGTATTCACCGTGGCATTCTGATCCACGATTACTAGCGATTCCGACTTCATGGAGTCGAGTTGCAGACTCCAATCCGGACTACGACGAGCTTTATGAGATTAGCTCCACCTCGCGGCTTCGCAACCCTCTGTACTCGCCATTGTAGCACGTGTGTAGCCCTACTCGTAAGGGCCATGATGACTTGACGTCGTCCCCACCTTCCTCCGGTTTATCACCGGCAGTCTCCCTAAAGTTCCCGGCACTACCCGCTGGCAAATAAGGATAAGGGTTGCGCTCGTTGCGGGACTTAACCCAACATTTCACAACACGAGCTGACGACAGCCATGCAGCACCTGTCTCAGAGTTCCCGAAGGCACTAAGCTATCTCTAGCGAATTCTCTGGATGTCAAGAGTAGGTAAGGTTCTTCGCGTTGCATCGAATTAAACCACATGCTCCACCGCTTGTGCGGGCCCCCGTCAATTCATTTGAGTTTTAACCTTGCGGCCGTACTCCCCAGGCGGTCTACTTAATGCGTTAGCTTGAGAGCCCAGTGTTCAAGACACCAAACTCCGAGTAGACATCGTTTACGGCGTGGACTACCAGGGTATCTAATCCTGTTTGCTCCCCACGCTTTCGTGCCTGAGCGTCAGTCTTTGTCCAGGGGGCCGCCTTCGCCACCGGTATTCCTCCAGATCTCTACGCATTTCACCGCTACACCTGGAATTCTACCCCCCTCTACAAGACTCTAGTCTGCCAGTTCGAAATGCAGTTCCCAGGTTGAGCCCGGGGCTTTCACATCTCGCTTAACAGACCGCCTGCGCACGCTTTACGCCCAGTAATTCCGATTAACGCTTGCACCCTCCGTATTACCGCGGCTGCTGGCACGGAGTTAGCCGGTGCTTCTTCTGTGGGTAACGTCACAGCTATAGGGTATTAACCTACAACCTTTCCTCCCCACTGAAAGTGCTTTACAACCCGAAGGCCTTCTTCACACACGCGGCATGGCTGGATCAGGGTTTCCCCCATTGTCCAATATTCCCCACTGCTGCCTCCCGTAGGAGTCTGGGCCGTGTCTCAGTCCCAGTGTGGCTGTCCATCCTCTCAGAACAGCTAGGGATCGTCGCCTAGGTGAGCCATTACCTCACCTACTAGCTAATCCCGCCTGGGTTCATCCAATCGCGGAAGGTCCGAAGAGCCCCTCCTTTCCCCCGTAGGGCGTATGCGGTATTAGCAGTCGTTTCCAACTGTTATCCCCCTCGATTGGGCAGATCCCCAGGTATTACTCACCCGTCCGCCGCTCGCCGGCAAAGATAGCAAGCTATCTTCCCGCTGCCGCTCGACTTGCATGTGTTAGGCCTGCCGCCAGCGTTCAATCTGAGCCATGATCAAACTCTTCAATTAAAGTTTTGGTCTCAATGAATTTCTGCTGTCATGCTCTGCATGAAAACTCCTTCATTGATAAAATCGTTTTGTCGACTTCATCAACCTGCGAGTATCCACACAGATTACTTGATAAATTTTTAAAGAGCTGACCGTATCTGGCGTTTACCGCCGGTCGATGGAGGCGCATTATAGGGGCTTGGTGAGCGAGCGCAAGCCCTTTTATTGAATCAATGCATCAAGTGGATATATTTTAGCCACGCGTGCAGTTCTTGCCACTTTATTAACCTCTTTGACACTGCACAGGCAGTCTCAAAAGGCATGGGGTATAACCGCGGGGCTATGTCGATGGTGACTCAGCCCTATTCAGGCTTCTGCGTCCGAGCAAGGGCGATTCACCATCGACTGTTACTTGAGTGCTTTCAGGTAGGCCGGTACGTCAGCGATACTGTCCAATACGATTGTTGCCAACGTTTCGCCTTCGCAGTCGACCCGCTTACCGCTTCTCACCAGGATTTTAGTCGGGATACCTGCAGCTTCAGCCGCACGCATATCATCAGCCTTATCACCCACCATCACCGAATTGGCCAGATCCAGTTTCAGGAATTTGGCTGCTGACTCCAGCATGCCGGGCTTGGGTTTGCGGCAATCACAATCCTGCTTATATTCACCAATACCTTTTTCTGGATGGTGTGGGCAGTAATAGATGCCGTCGAGATCCACGCCTTTATCGGCAAAGTTCCAGTCCATCCATTCCGTCAGGCTGTGGAAATCGTCTTCTGTATACATGCCACGGGCAATGCCTGACTGATTGGTTACCACCACCAATTTAAAACCCATGTTTTTCAATGCGAGACAGGCTTCGAATACACCTTCGATGTATTCAAAGTCATCCACGGTATGAACATAACCATGGTCTTTATTGATGACACCATCCCTATCCAGAAACACTGCTCGTTTCACTTCTTTGACTCCGGTTTTGCAAGTGGCGCTATTATTTCATTCCTGCTTTTGAATTGCACCGCGAACTTGGCGACAGCACGCATGTTTTTCACTTGTTTTGGATATTGCATGCAAATATCCTGTTAACCATGCTCCCCCTATCAGCTCGCAAAGAATAGAAGAATATGGCCACCTCCACCGACATCACTCTGTATACAGCCCGTCGCAGTGCACTCCTGGACCGCTTACCACCAGCGAGCCTGATAGTGCTTGCCGGATACCAACAAAAAGTACGCAGCAAAAACATCAAGTACCATTTCCGTCAGGACAACGATTTTTTATATTTGACCGGGTTCGCAGAACCTGATGCCCTGGCCCTCATCTATCGAGAAGGTAATCGCGACTACCTAACGCTTTTTTGTCGCCCCCGCGACCAGGCCGCCGAAGTCAGTTTTGGTCAGCGAGCGGGCCCCGAAGGCGCCATTGCCAAATATGGCGCCGACTACGCGTTTGCAATCGATGAGTTTGAGCCAAGGTTGCTAGAGGCACTTAAAGGCAAGACCCAGGTTTTTGTCAGCGATGAGCTAAACCGCCTGCCAACTCTGTGGCAGCTCATTAATCGCGAAAGATTTCACACTCCGTTCGACGTTCCCAAGGCCTACCGGCAACTATCAGCCTTGGGCGCTGTGCTGCACCCGATGCGGGTAATTAAGTCTGAATCCGAAATTGCCCTTATCCGCCACGCAGTCAATGCCTCCATCTCGGGGCATAAGGCGCTGATGCGAACCACTACTCCCGGCATCCATGAAGGGCTGCTCGCGGCCACCTTTATGCTGGAAATAGCCAAACATGGCTGTGTCGATGTGGGCTACCCCAATATAGTTGCCAGTGGCAACAATGCCTGCTGTCTGCATTACGAAGACAACTGCTGCGAAATTAAGGCGGGGGAGCTGGTACTGGTCGATGCCGGCGCTGAGTATGACCATTACAGCGCCGACATTACCCGCACCTTTCCCGCGACTGGCCACTTCAGCGCTGCACAGCGACAGATCCACAACCTTGTATTGTCAGCGCTCGATGCCGCCATTGCCAGGGTACGCCCCGGCGCACGCTGGAATGAGATCTATCAGACCTGCATGGAAGTGATGGCAAGGGGTCTTATTGAGCTTGGCTTACTTGATGGCTCTTTTGACGACGTAATGGCAAGCGAACGCTACAAGCGTTTTACGGTACATAAAACCGGTCACTGGTTGGGAATGGACGTGCACGATGTTGGCCCCTATCAGGATGAAACCGGAGATTGGCGCATATTTGAACCCGGGATGGTGTTTACCATAGAGCCCGGCATCTATATCCCTGTTGATGCTCTGGATGTACCAAGCCAATATCGGGGGATGGGTGTACGAATTGAGGATGATATTCTGGTTACCCAGCAAGGCTGTGAGAATCTCTCTGCTGCCTGCCCACGCAGCAGCGATGAGATAGAAGCCTTCATGGCCGCCAATAGATAAATACTGCCGGGGTAAAAGAAGGATTAGAAAGGCGGTCCACTAGCCGCCTTTTTTCGTGCTTTACCAATGCCCGCCTCAAACTCAGTCGAACCGCTTCACACAGTAGGGGCTCAAATCGATGGACGGAGTCTCGCCACATATCAACTGCCCCAGCAGCTCGGCGCTGCTCGCAGCCCAGGTGAGTCCGAGGTGCTGATGCCCGAAAGCAAAGTAGACGCCCGGAGTTTGGCTTTCGCCCAGGACGGGCAAACTGTCCGGCAGTGATGGCCTGAATCCCATCCAGCGCTTACCTTCTGAAACCCTGGCTGTCGCAAACACCTTGGGTAAGAGCACCCTGGCGTGTGGCAGCAGGCAATCAGCACGGGCATTGGACATTGGAGCATTCAGCCCACCAAATTCCACGGTTCCAGCAAGACGTGTACCATCTTCCATGGGGGTTATGATGAACTTGCGCTCATAGGATGCAACGGGCCTTTTCAGCCCACTGTGCTGGGGCATCATCAGGTGATAACCCCGCTCTGTTTCCAGCGGCACCCTGTGACCGAGCTTCAACGCCAATGGCCGTGACCAGGCGCCCGCGCAAAGAAGCAGTTTATCGGCTTTTGTGACCTTACCAGTTTCAGTGGTTACTGAGGGCGTATTCCCACCTTGTAATGAGCAGACCGAATCTATTTCAATCCGTCCCCCCAAGGCCTTCAGGGTATCTGCCAAGGCTTCGCAAATAGCCCTTGGATTGGGCGTATGCCCAACTTCTGTAAACCACAGCGCTCCGCTGATAGCATCGGATAAGTCAGGCTCCAGCGCCCTTGCTTCATCACCACTTAGTAACCTGACCGCAATCCCGGCGTCGTTGTAGAGCGCCAGCTCCTGCTCCATAACTCTCGGGTCTTGGGTTTCAAATACCAGTAAGGAGCCATTTTCCACCAGCAAATCCGCCCGGCCACAAAACGTCAGCAGTTCTTTGGTGGCCGCCATCGACCGGGCATTAAGCGCCTTAATTGCATTACCATTATGTTGGCGCCTTGCGGGCATCATATTTACGATAAAACGCACAAACCAAGGCAGCGCCCGATGGAAATACGCCGGGCGAATGCGAAAAGGCCCAAGTGGATCGAGCAACATTTTGGGTAACTTTGGCAACAAGGACGGATCGGCCAGGGGGAATACCTGCTCCGTGGCAAAATGCCCGGCATTGCCGAAGGATGCACCGGCGGCGACGCCCTCTTTGTCTATTACGGTAACTTTAAAGCCTCTTCTGGCGAGCGTAACGGCATTGGCAAGCCCAATCACACCCGCACCTATCACTATCACCTGTTGGTTGACAGAATCGGGGGTCCCAGCGTTTATCTTCATTGGATTAGTTTTCACACCTGAGCCCTCAACGCAGTAAAAAGCCGGTTTGAAAAATATCGTCCGGGTGCAGTAAAAAGGTGTGCTCTCCGGTAATAAAGGCGCGGCCTGACACCCGTGGAATAAGTGCGTCCCTGCCATGAAAATCCACCCGTTCCCTGGCTTCAACAGTCATTTTCCCGCCAACAATGCTCTCAATGGTGAGTGCCTGTGCCAGCTCCACTTTTCCCCTGGCGTGCAGCAAGGCGATACGACCTGCCACGCCGGTGCCCGTGGGGGAACGGTCAACCTCGCCATCAGCAAACACACACACATGGCGCGAATGTGCCCCGGGTACTGCGGTATGCCTGGAGGTAAAGATGGTGCCATATAAAAAGCTCAGGTCTTCATCAAGGGGATGCTTGATGGGATACGATGCCATCACCGCCTGCTTGATTCGCCTGCCCCAGTCAATCAACTGACTGACATTGTCTGCGCTGCAGTCCAGCCCCAAAGCATCGGCATCCACATACGCATAATAAGCGCCACCAAAGCCGATATCGAATGGCACCTCACCTATACCCGGCACTTCGATGGATAAATCCAGCGCTTCGGCCCAGGATGGCACGTTTAAAAAACTCGCCTGAATGCGACCAGTGGTGTCTTTTTCGGCAAAGGCCCGGATAAAACCTGCCGGCGCATCTATCCCTATTTCAGCACTGCAGCCGTCAAAGTCGATGGCGCCGGTTTGGCACAAAACCGTGGCAAGCGCCAATACGGCATGGCCACACATGCTGGAATAACCTTCGTTGTGCAAAAACAGGACGCCAAAATCGGCGCCTTTTGACACCGGTTCAGTGAGGAGCACGCCGTACATGTCGGCATGGCCCCGCGGTTCAAACATCAACAACTGGCGATACTCATCCAGGTGCTCAGCTAAAAACTTACGTTTGTCCAACATGGTGTTCCCGGGGATGGCGGGATAACCCGAGGTAATGATCCTCAGAGGTTCTCCTTCCGTGTGGGCATCAAGGGTGGTTATCCGGCGAAATTGGCCAAGTAATTCAGGGCTTAACTGAACGGGTCCCATCAGACGACTTCCTATTGTAATAATGTATGCAATATATAGTGACGAGCGACACAGATTCAAATAATCTGAAATCTGAGATTTTCTCGATTGCATTATTGTATACAATATACTATAACTTTACGCAATGCCGAGCGCATAACCCTGTGTCCGAATTGATAAGGCGGACAGCGTTAGACAAAAACAAGACTATTTTGAGGTTTAAAAATGAAAGTTAACTGGCAAGGCGTATATCCAGCGATTTCTACCCAATTCAATGAAGATGGCTCTATCAATTTCGCCTCCAACACCCGTATGTTGGAACAACTTATCCTGGATGGCATTAACGGCATCATCGCCCTGGGTACCATAGGTGAAAACGCGTCTTTAAGCGCTGACGAAAAACGCGCCTTCCTTAAGCACACGGTCGAAACCGTTGCCGGACGCATTCCCGTGATTGCCGGTTGTACCGAAAATACGGCCCAGTTAGCCATCCAGTATGTCCAGGACGTAGAAGCCATCGGGGTTGATGGGGTTATGTTGCTGCCGGCCGTGGTTTATCGTGGCACCGACCGTGAAGTGCTGACCCACTACCAGATGGTGGCCCGCGCCACCAGACTGCCTATCATGATCTATAACAATCCAGTGAGTTACGGCGTTGATATTAATTTGGACATGACCGCCATTCTCGCCAACGAGCCCAACATAGTGGCGATTAAGGAATCCACCACGGACACCCGCCGCCTCACCGAGTTGCAAAGCCGCTTCGGCGATCGTTTCACCCTGTTCTGCGGCGTGGACGATATCGCGCTTGAGTCTCTGTTATTGGGTGCCACCGGCTGGATTTCCGGCCTGACCAACGTGTTCCCCCGTGAGTCGGTCACCCTCTATAAGCTCGCCCGCGCCGGTCGCATGGAAGAAGCCCGTGAAATCTATCGCTGGTTTATGCCACTGCTGCGCCTCGATACCATTCCAACTCTGGTGCAGTGCATCAAGTTTGCCGAGCAACTGGCCGGTCGTGGCAGCGAGCAGGTGCGCATGCCCCGCATGACGCTCATCGGCGATGAGCGGGCCTATGTTGAGAACGTCGTGGGAGAAGCCATGGCCAATCGCATCGATTTATCCAAATACAATCTGGACTGACAGGCCAAGAGCGATAATAACAATATTACCGGAGCTCTACGACTATGATGAAAGGTACATTTTTCTGCGTTGATGCTCATACCTGCGGTAACCCAGTGCGGTTGGTCACCAGTGGCCACCCCCACCTTCAGGGCCGCACCATGAGTGAAAAACGCCAGGACTTCCTCGCCAACCACGACTGGATCCGCAAGGCACTGATGTTTGAGCCCCGTGGCCACGACATGATGTCGGGTTCGTTCCTGTACCCACCCTGTTCAGACAATGCCGATGCCGCCATCCTGTTTATCGAAACCAGCGGCTGTTTGCCGATGTGCGGACACGGCACCATAGGCACTATTACAGCCGCCATCGAAACCGGACTGCTGAAACCCCGCACCCCGGGCAAGCTGGTGCTGGATGTGCCCGCTGGGCAAATCGAGATTGACTATCAGCAAACCGGCGCCAAGGTCGATTGGGTCCGCATCTATAATGTGCCGGCCTATTTGGCCCATAAAGACGCCATTCTCGATATACCCGGCCTAGGCACCCTCAAGGTCGACGTGTCCTACGGTGGCAACTACTATGTGATTGTCGACCCACAGGACAACTTCCCAGGCCTTCGCCATTGGAGCGCCGCAGACATTTTGCGCTGGAGCCCGATTGTGCGGCAGGTGGCCCAGGACACCCTTACCTGTGTTCATCCCAACGACCCCACTGTGCGAGGCGTGTCACACGTCCTGTGGACTGGCGACACCATCAGTGAAGGGTCCGACGGCGCCAATGCGGTGTTTTATGGTGATAAAGCCATCGACCGCTCTCCCTGTGGCACAGGCACCAGCGCCCGTCTCGCCCAGCTCTATGCCCGCGGCAAACTCAAGGTAGGCGACAGTTATACCCATGAAAGCATCATTGGCAGTCAGTTTATCGGCCGCATCGAATCTGCCACCAGAGTGGGTGATTATGATGCCATTCGTCCCAGCATTCAGGGCTGGGCCCGGGTATTTGGCCAAAACGCCATTACAGTGGATGACTCAGACCCGTATGCATTGGGGTTCCAGGTCGTGTAATCCGGTTACTCAAGCCAAATATTTAAAGGAGTCATTATGACCACCGACCTTTGTGGCCGGCACTTCATTGCCCATGAATGGCACCAAAGTGAAGCCAGCTTTACCCGTTTCAACCCCAGTACCAACTCGGTTCTGCCCGGCGCGTTTTCCCAGGGCACAGTTGTTGAGGTTGAAGCTGCGGCCATTGCGGCCGATGCCGCCTTCTGGGAATTCCAGCAAACCTCTGCCGACCAGAAGGCAAAGCTGCTGGAGACCATGGCAAAAGAAATTGAGCAGGATGGCGACGCCATTGTTGCCTGCGCTATGTTGGAGTCGGGCCTGCCCGAGGCGCGCCTTAAGGGCGAACTTGGCCGTACTGCGGGCCAGCTGCGGCTGTTTGCCAGTGTCCTTCGTGAGCCCTATTCCCCGCTTTTGATGGACAAAGCCAACCCAGATCGCCAGCCCCTGCCCAAGCCGGAGTTAAAATTAGGTCAGCTCCCCTTGGGGGTGGTGGCTGTATTTGGCGCGTCCAACTTTCCATTGGCGTTTTCCACCGCCGGTGGCGATACCGCGTCTGCACTGGCTGCGGGCTGCGCAGTTATCGTCAAGGGCCATCCATCCCACCCCGGCACCAGCGAATTGGTGGCCCGGGCGATGGCAAGAGCCATTGATCTGACCGGTATGCCAAAGGGGCTCTTTTCACTCATTCAGGGAAGTGAACCGGCGCTGTCGGTGGCACTCGTTGAGCATCCACTCGTGAAGGCGGTTGGCTTTACCGGCTCGCTTAAAGTGGGACGCCTCCTTGCTGACCGCTGCGCATTGCGCCCCGAGCCCATCCCCTTTTATGGTGAACTGGGTTCCGTGAATCCTCAGCTGCTGCTGCCCGGAAAACTCGCGAGAGATGCAGCGGTCCTGGCCGAGGCTCAGGTCAATTCCATGATGATGGGCCATGGGCAGTTTTGTACAAGCCCGGGACTGGTCATTGCCATCAAAGGCCCGGGTCTGGAGAGCTATCTTGCGGCCTTATCTGACATAGCCAGCCGCCAAAATGCCGCTGCCATGCTGAGTGCCGGAATATGCCAAGCTTTTAATCAGGACGTCAGTATCCTGGTGCCCAGGGTAAATGTGATTGCCCAGGGGCAAGCGGCCGAGGCGGCGCACCACAGCCGGCCCCTGATTGCCAGCATCGAGGCAAGCGCCTTGTTTGGGCAACCCGAACTGCTGGAGGAAATCTTTGGCCCCTTTGCTCTGGTGGCGATATGTGATTCAAAGGAGGAGATGTTTGAACTGGTGAAACGCCTCCCCGGTCAGCTGACCGGAAGCATCCACGGACTGGAAACAGAAGTCGCAGACTTCGGTGACATAATTGACAGACTGGCGTTTAAAGTAGGCCGCATCATGTTCAATCAAATGCCAACCGGGGTTGAAGTGGCCAGAGCCATGAACCACGGCGGTCCCTACCCTGCCAGTACCGACGGCCGCTCCACATCGGTGGGCGCCGAAGCCATGAAGCGCTTTATGCGTCCTATTTGCTACCAAAATATGCCTGAAACGCTGTTGCCCAATGAGCTTAAAGCGTCATCAAGGCGGTTGATGATGTTCTAAACGACCGAAAAGTTAAGCCAATTGATAAAGGGAAACCCATGGTTTCCCTTTATTTATGGCTGAGTTGGCGTTAATCTTAGGCGATCAAAATGTCTTGGTATAAAGAATAAAAAATGAGTCGACACACGCCTATCGTTCATAAAACTCGTACTCAGGTCGTGGTAGAAGTACTCAGAGAGAAAATTCTCTCCGGGGAAATTGCTGCCGGAGAGCCCTTGCGTCAGAGCGCATTGGCCGAAGCGCTTAATGTAAGCCGTATTCCTGTCCGTGAAGCCCTGTTGCAACTTGAAGCCGAAGGTCTGGTGAAGTTTGAGGCCCACAAAGGCGCCACCGCCACCGAGCTGTCTGTCGCACAGGTAACCGAATTGTTTGAACTCAGGGCGCTGATTGAAACAGATCTGCTTGCAAAAGCCATCCCGAATCTGCAAGATGAAGACCTGATCCAGGCCGAGAAAGTGCTGGAACAACTGGAATCTGCTTTTAAACAAGAAGATGCCGTTGGAAGCTGGGCCGAGCTCAACACCAAATTCCATACTACGCTGTATCAGGCTGCCAACCGTCCACACACATTGGAAGTGGTTCACGGTTTAAATACCAATTGTGACCGTTATATCAGGCTGCAGTTGTTGCTGACCGGCGGGATCCCGCGGGCCGAGCAAGACCACAGAGATCTGCTGACTTATTGCAAGCAGAAACAAACCGACAAGGCCGTCGTCCTGCTGCGCCAGCACATATTGCACGCCGCAGAGTCCATTCGCGATCTGGTTGCCGAACAGGTCAAATGATAAAAGACAACAGGCTGTTGTTTTAAGCGCTGTTGTCGGATATTCAAGGCAGTCCCAAGGCACTGCCTTTTTTGTTTGAGAGAATTATCAATGCAGTACGCCACCATTACCGGTTGGGGCAAATGTGTTCCCCCTGCCGTTCTGACCAATCATGATCTCGCTACCTTCATCGACACGTCCGATGAATGGATAAAGCCCAGAACCGGGATCAGTCAGCGCCATGTCAGTCACGTCAATACTTCCGAGCTGGCCACTGTAGCCGCCCATCGCGCCCTGGCCGCCGCCGGTATCGACGGCAGCGAACTGGACATGATTATTCTGGCCACCGCGAGCCCGGATACCCTGATCCCCAACATCGCCTCGACCGTTCAGGCCAATGTGGGTGCGCGCTGCGCAGCGTTTGACATAAACGCCGCCTGCTCGGGTTTCCTGTATGGCCTTGGCCTTGCCAGCTCACAAATCAAGAGCGGCCAGTGCAAAAAGGTATTGGTGATTGGTGCCGAGCGTCTGACCTTCTATTTGGACTGGTCGCGCCGTGAAACTGCAGTACTCTTTGGCGATGGCGCCGGTGCCGTCGTGGTGGAAGCCAGTGACATCCCCGGCGGCGTTTTGGGCTATGAGCTCAATAACGACCCCGATGGCCGCGATATCCTCAAGGCCGGTTTCGGCACAGCCATGGATAGATTCAGTGCAGAATCGCTGGACTTTTACATCCAGTTTGATGGTCAGGAAATCTTCAAGCGTGCCATTAATGGCATGGGTAAATTGAGTGCCCAGGTGCTGGAAAAATGTGGTGTGGACAAGGATGCGGTGGATTTGGTGATCCCCCATCAGGCCAACGAGCGCATTATCGATACTCTGGTCAGCAAAATGCGTATTCCAAAAGAAAAAGCCTTCGTCAACATTGCCAACTACGGCAATACGTCCGCCGCGACTATTCCAATCGCCATTTGTGACGCATTGGAAAAAGGCCTGATAAAGCCCAATGACACCATTCTGTCCTGTGCTTTTGGTGCCGGCCTGACGTCAGCAGCATTGCTGCTGAAATGGGGCGAGCGGGTAACACCTGTGAGCATCAGCGATGCCGATTTGCCGCCCTGCGAGCAAACCGGTATTGAGCTGGTTAGCCGCGCAGTGAATTACTTCTGCAAGTAATATCGGCATCAAAAAAGCCACCTTCGGGTGGCTTTTTGCTTTCTGTAGCCTCATAGAGTGCACAGGAGCCTAATCCCCCACTGCGGATAAAGCTGGCATCCTATAACCCATCTTGGGGGCTGTTAGCTGGCAAGCACCTCGTGATATCCACCATGAACAACTCATTCCCGTGGATAAGACAGCCTGGCCTCGTCCCAATAGATGGCTTTGCCATAAAAAGATGCCACCAATTGGTTCAGCTCGCCAAAGCCCTTGATTTCTCTGTCATCGCCGCTGATGCAATGCCATACAAATCGATGGCAGTTGTTTTCCAACAGATCGTAATCACGATACTGAAACAGTGACATGGCGGCTCTTTCCGTGGCCATTTCGTGCGCCAGTGCCTGATGGTTGGCGTCAGCCGCGACAAAAATGCGGCTGCCGGTGCGCCCATGGAGAAATCGCTCTGCCGATACAGCACGGATAAGACCGCTGCCGTGCAGCTCTGCAATCAAACCATCACCAAGGTAGATACCTGTATGTTCAATCACGCCAAACACATGACAACACATCAAAGCGCCTGGCAGCGGCGTGCTTTGCTTGCCACCGGTTTGCCAGGTGCTGGGCGACAGCACCACAGATTTGTCACCATGGTCGACAGCCGTCAGACCACGGGCACGTTGATACTGCAAGCGTCGACGTGATTCCCGGGCATCAGCCATGGCCAGCGCACCGAGTGCGGCGCCACCAATCCAGAGAAGGGGTAAAGGCATAAGCGTTCCCAAAGGAATGGACATTCACTGAAGAGTAGAACCAAAGCACCTGAAAACAGAATGAAAATCTGTAAATGAATATGACTAGTCGCAGAGGGTGACAAGCTCAGCAACGCGGGTATGGGCGCCGCCGATGGCCGCAAGCTGTGCCAACAAGAGTTCAGCACAGGACAAAGCGTCGGTCAGTGCATTGTGGGCGTCGTAAACCGGTAAGCCATATCGTTGCCGACTGGCGCCAAGTCTCAGGCTCCCCTCCTGGATAGCGTCATGTATCCGCAGTAGCCGTTGCCTCTCCAGCGCCAGGGTATCAATGGCCAGCATTGGCATGCTGATCCCGAGGCTGCGACTCATGTTGGCGCGGATAAAAGCCAAATCCAGAGGTGCATGGTGGGCCACCAGTATTCTGCCGTTCATTTTTTGCATCAGCCAGTTCATGGCATCTGCCAATGGCAGTGCGTTGTGAAGCTCTCTATCTGTGATCCCGTGAATAACGGCGCTTTGCCCCACGCTGCCCTGAATTTCCACCAAGACCGACTCAGCGCCCTGCAGCTGGATAATGCCGCCGTCGATGGGCACTACGCCGATGGCCAGGATCTGATCCCGCCCGGGGTCGAGCCCTGTCATCTCAAGGTCAAGCGCCAGCATGGGAGCCGATTCAGCCATCGCACTCAGCAGTGCTCTCTGGCTGTCTACCAGGGTGCGGGCAAGACCATCGTCAAGAGTACGGCTGCGCCACCACAGGCGCGGGCGTAAAAAAGCCCGGGAAACCATTAAAAGCTCCGCATAAATTTAAGCCTGAGCCCCGACTGGGCATCATGCACAACTTTGAATGCATCCCGCAGTTGGTGGCGAACCAGAGAAGACAGCTGCTGTGGCTTGAGGTAGTTACTGATTTCCTGACCTTGTCGGTGTTGCACGCCCTGATTGGCAAGACGCATATGGGCAATAAATTCGTGGGCATCGGCGAGATTAAGCGCATCTTTGCGGCCAATCACACCCAGCTCCATCAGGGCGCGAATACGCTTGGCGGTATTCACCTCCTTGATGCCGGCTGACAACGCATATACACGGGCAATGTCATTAATCAGAGCATTGCCTTTGTGCTTTAAATCTATGCCTTTTACCTCGGAGCCGTCCCGCTCAAGTACAAACTTGCGAAAGAACCCCAGGGGCGGTGCCTCGGTAAGGCTGTTACCCGCCATGCCGGCGAGAAAAATGTCATTGTCCCTAGTTCCGGCAAGCACCTTGTCCTGCAGCGCATCGAACAGGCTTTGAGGACCAAACACGGGCCGCATATCGAAAAATATCGAGGCGTGCATCAAGGCCTTGGGCTCAGGCGCCTTAACCCAGTTGTCAAACACCTGTTGCCAGCGTGCCAGTGACATGCGCCATTTGGGATTTTGCGCCATGATATCGCCCGGACAAAAACGGTATCCGCACTCATCAAGCCCACTGCAAACGGCGCGGCTCAGCGCCTCAAAATAGCCGGCGGCATGCTCGTCAGGCTCACCAGCAAGCAGCAACCCATTATCCTGGTCTGAGCAGGCGGCCTGATCCTGGCGCCCCTGGGAGCCAAATGCGAGCCAGCAAAATGCCATGGGCGCCTGCCCCAAAATCTGCTGATTCAGTAATATCAGCCTTCTGGTCAGGGCGTCTGTCACCGACGTCAACACCCGGCCAATTTCTTCGGCTCTGGCATCGGCACTGATAAGGCTTTGAAGCAGTTCAGGGATTTTTTTGCTGACTGAAATCAAACTGGCCACATCCTTTTGACGCTCTATTTCGCCAATCAGCATTAACGGTTGCGAGCCCTGACTTCGCAGAATGTCGGTGCTGGATATCACCCCCACCGGCGTGTCCCCTTCGAGCACAGGCAAATGATGGATATTGCGCTCGCTCATGGCGAGCATGGCCTCAAATACCAAGGCCCCAGCCCCTATGGTCACCGGGTTTCGGGTCATGGCCTGATGCACCGGCAGTGTGCCGTCAAAACCTTCGGCGAGCACCCGGTTACGCAAGTCTCTGTCAGTAAGAATGCCGCAGAGTTTGTGATGGTCTGTCACCAGCAGCGACGACACCCGAGCGTCCCGCATCATCACCGCCGCCTGACGTATGCTGTGGTTGCAATCTATGGTGAGCGGCGAACCCGTCATCAGTGAGCTGATGCGGCTCGTGGTGGTGAGTTCCTTGGCCTTGAATCTGCCCTGATGGCGCAGCCTTTTGGCAAAAGCACGGTTAAAAAAGCGGTCAAATTCACGGCTTTCCTGCCGTAAGCTGTTGAACATATCTGGACTGAGTTGATACACCAGACCATCTTCGAGAATGGCCACCTTATTGGAAATCGCCTCACCACTGAGCAAAGACGGGAAACCAAAGAAATCCCCTTCCCCCAGGCGGTCAACCAGCTCCCCCTCTTCATCACGCACTTCAAAAGCACCGCTACGCACTATGTAGAGCCTTGGATGGGATTCATCAAGGGGAACATGGCCCATGGATTTACTGTAGTAAGCCACACTCAGATGCCGCACACAGGCCAGCAAAGAAGCATCCGAAAGAGAGTCAAAAGGGACCAATTGCCTGAGAAACTGGGTTAGGGGCTGAATTTCGCTGGCATCCATACAAATCATCCGCTTAGTGCAAATTTACGCCTTGTGCATCCACTATAAGGCAGCCGCGTTCAATGTCACCATTCGACCTAAGTAAAATCCTGCATCCATAAAGAAAAACGGCGCCTTAGCGCCGTTTTTTGTTAACCCTTATGGTCGATATCAGTGATCCTGTGCGCCACCGGCACCTTTAGGGAAACGGATACCTTCAACCATTTCTTCCACATGGGCAGGTACGGCAGACGTCAGCTTGGCGACAATAACCGCTACAGCAAAGTTAATCAGCATACCAATCATACCGATACCTTCAGGGGAGATCCCGAACAGCCAGTTGGCAGGCACGTTAGCCGCAGGGTTTACAAACTTGAAGTAAACGATGTAAGCCGCAGTAAAGCCCAAACCAACCACCATACCGGCGATGGCGCCTTCTTTGTTCATCTTCTTGGAGAAGATACCCATCACAATGGCGGGGAACAGTGAAGATGCAGCCAGACCGAAGGCGAACGCAACTACTGCTGCCACGAATCCGGGTGGGTTGATACCAAAGTAACCGGCAATCACGATACCCACTGCCGCAGCAATACGGGCGTAGAGCAGCTCTTGCTTATCCGAGATATTGGGGGCAAAGCCTTTCTTCATCAGGTCGTGGGATACTGAGGTTGAAATCACCAACAAGAGACCGGCAGAAGTAGACAAGGCCGCAGCCAGACCACCGGCAGCCACCAGAGCGATTACCCAGGCTGGCAGATTGGCAATTTCAGGGGTCGCCAACACCATGATGTCACGGTCGATGTTCATCTCGTTGGCATCGCCCTTGGTGTAGTACATCTTGCCATCGCCGTTCTTGTCGTCCCACTTGATAAGACCGGTCTTTTCCCAGTTTTTAATCCAACCCGGTGCGGTCTCATACGCCACACCAGTGGAATCCGGACCGTTAATGGTTTCAATCATGTTCACGCGTGAGAAGGCTGCCAGAGCTGGCACTGTGGTGTACATGATAGCAATGAACACCAGCGCCCAACCGGCACTTGAACGGGCATCTTTTACGCGAGGAACGGTAAAGAAGCGTACGATAACGTGTGGCAAACCGGCAGTTCCCACCATCAGGGCCGCAGTGATTGCAAACACGTCAATCATGCTCTTGGAGCCTTCAGTGTACTGGGAGAAACCCAGTTCGGTAGACAGACCATCGAGCTTATCCAGCAGATACACACCTGTTCCGTTACCGGCAGCATCAATCAGCTCGGCACCGAAACCCAGCTGAGGAATGATGTGACCAGTCATCATCACAGAGATGAAGATGGCGGGCACCATAAAGGCGAAGATAAGCACGCAGTACTGGGCCACCTGGGTGTAGGTGATACCTTTCATGCCGCCGAGTACAGCGTAGAAGAACACCACGGCCATACCAATGTATACGCCGGTATCCACGTCCACTTCAAGGAAGCGGGAGAACACCACGCCCACACCGCGCATTTGACCTGCAATATAGGTAAAGCAGATGAAGATGGCACAGACCACGGCCACAGTGCGCGCCGCCTGAGAGTAGTAACGCTCACCGATGAAGTCAGGTACGGTAAACTTACCAAACTTACGAAGATACGGAGCCATACAGAGCGCCAGCAGCACATAACCACCGGTCCAGCCCATCAGGTATACGGAGCCGTCATAGCCCACGAAGGACACGATACCGGCCAGAGAGATAAAAGACGCCGCAGACATCCAGTCGGCCGCAGTGGCCATACCGTTCATCACAGGGGGAACACCGCCACCGGCTACGTAGAATTCTTTGGTCGAACCGGCACGGGACCAAATCGCGATACCGATATAGAGGGCAAATGAGAGCCCCACAATCAGGTATGTCAGAGTTTTAACATCCATTGCAGTGCTCCTCAGTCTTCGTGAACGTTATATTTTTTATCGAGTGCATTCGCCTTGGCTGCGTAGATAAAAATCAACGCCACGAACACGTACATGGAACCCTGCTGAGCAAACCAGAATCCCAGTTTGAAACCCATAAAGGTAATTTGATTGAGCACATCCACCAACAGAATGCCAAAGCCGTAAGATACGACAAACCACACTGCCAGCAGGCTGATCACCAGGCGAAGATTTTCGCGCCAGTAACCCTGAGCCTTTTCGTTGCTTTCGAATGCCATTGTTGTGACTCCCCTGTGTTTGTAATAATTAAGTTAAGTCACGGTTAATCTAACAAGGCAGAGTGTGACCTCAATCACGACCTTAGTCTAAGTGATGATTGCTTATCGCATCTAAATTATTTTTTAACATTTAATATCAACGACCTAACAAAAACTCTTTGTGATGGTTCAAATCAGATTTATTGCATCCATTCCGACCTAGGTCTAACAAAGTAAAACGCCCGGCATAGCCGGGCGTTTCTTTCACCATGTATGTTTACTGCTTGACCAGGTATTGCACCAACTCGGCTATCTCAGCGCTGCTGCGGCCCTGAATGTTCAACATGTATTTGCCATTCACCAGCAGGCTTGGCACACCACGGATACCTGAGAGCTGCGCCTCGGTATCAAAAGTCATCATGGCCAGTTTACGGTCGGATGACGCGATTGCCTTATCCAGTTCGTCAGCCTTAAGCCCCTGGGACACAAAAAACTGCCGCACGTCAGCTTCAGACTGAAATGGAGCGACTTCTTGAACCTGCTTGAAAATGGCGCCGTGGGTCTGGTCGGTTACGTTGAATTTTTGAGCAAGATAATAAGCCAGTTGGCTCATTTGCCAGGGGTTACGGCCTGCGCCGACCGGCGTTCGCTCGAAACGAACCTCTTTTGCGACCAAACCCACCGCTTCTTCGATGGTGTGGTCCATGCGAAAACAATGAGGGCAGTTATAGGAAAAAAACTCCCGTAGCACGGGGGTATGGCTCTCGCTGAAGCCTTCTACCCTGACATAATCCTTACCTTCAACAAAGGTCGCTGCCATGGCAGACAAGGACATCAGCAGCCCCCCTAAGGCGCCCAACAGCTTTAATGATGTTTTCACGGACAAACTTCCTTCTATCAATGATTTTATGCTTTAAAACGCATCTGCAGCATGCAGCATCGCCACAGGATCGGGGTAAGAATACATAAAGCCGTGCAAGCGACAAATCAGGCTACCGTCGACAAGCTTGCCGTCGGTGTCATCGCCAGCAATAAACGCTGGTAACTCATAGCCAGCAACCTGTGCCGCCAGGGTGTAAAACTCAGCCTTTGTGGGGTGCTTAGGCGCGCACAGGTTATAACAGGGTGCCAGGGTATCGGCAAAAATAAGCGCCATTACACCCTCGATGCAATCGGTAAGATGCACCAAGTTAACCGGCACGGCCCCACCCGCGATGTCTTTTTTACCGGCAAAAAAGCGCCCGGGGTGTCGCTCTGGCCCCACCAGTCCGGCAAAACGAACCACAGTGGTATTAAACGGGGCAAACAGGGCTTCAGCACCCAGTAAGATTGCCGCCGTGGGGGAATGAGCACTGCTGTCGTGTTCATCCAGTAGTTTGGGGAAATCGGGATAAACTCCAGTAGAGCTTATAAAAATCAATCGCTTGGGAGGCGTTTTTACGGCATCACGCAATGTAGCGAGGCGCTCAAGGTAGCCTGAATCGCCGCGGCGAAGGCCTGGAGGGAGGTTGATCACCAGCACATCGGCATCGAGCAGTCCTTCGGGCAGGACAGCATCCTTATCTAAACCCACACAATAGCCTTCAATCCCTGCTTGTGTGAGTGCCTCCACTCCTGCTGGAGTACGTTTGCATCCTTTAACCGCCAATCCCTTGCTCTTCAGTAGTCTGGCAAGCGGGAAACCGAACCAGCCACAGCCGATAATAGAAATGGTTTTAAAATCAGACATGAAGTAACGGGTTAATCCCAGAGTGGCTAATAAGAGGGATTCAGAATACGCACCTGTGCAGAAAACTCAAGCTTCGAGCGCGGCAAAGTAATAGCTGATGGGCGCATCGGCCTGGAGTACCCGAATAGCGGCCTCGGAGAGCTCTTCGATTTTGATGACCCTGTCGATACTGACGTCTTCATTCATCAAGATTCTGAGGCCGGGGTCGCCTCCGGCGGCGCTGCAAGCCCACACCTGAGGCTGCTTGACTTCCCGGGTGGTCATCATCACCTTTCCCAAAGAACCGTCGGTGAGATGCACCAGAGTACCGGGCGGATAAATGCCCAATACCTTAACCAGGGTCGCAATGAGGGCTTCGTCGTGTTTACCTACCCTGTGTTTGAATAAATAACCCAAAGCGACTTGAGGGGAAGCAATGCTGTGGCTGGTCATTTGATCTTCAAAATCATTGGCCAAAGTGACGATTTGCGTGGTTCTGGGAATTTTTTTCCCATTCAGGCCACCCGGAAAACCCGTGCCATCAATAAATTCGTGATGATGGCGAATGATGTGCAGCACCTCTTCGGGAAACAAGCCACTGCGACTGAGCATCTCATGACCATAGTTGGGGTGCTGGTTCATGAAGTTGATTTCCTGGGTGGTGAGCGGCCCACGCTTTCGACGGATATTGTCCGGCACCCTGAGCTTACCTATGTCGTGCAGCAACGCACCCAGTGCGATATCCCGCATGTCTTTTTTGGGCATATCCATGCTCTTGGCAATCATCAGCGACAACACGGCCACACTGATTCCATGCTGGGTAACCGAGGCGCCCTGCTCACCCGCACTCACCAGCGCAAGATACGCAGCCTCCTGCTCAAACAAGTGCTCCAGCATCTGCTCAACCAGGGTGGCCGACAAACGGTAAGCGCCTTCGGGGTCGCTGCCAAGTTTGCCCACCAGGCTGCGGCTGTCGTTAACACAGTCCAAAAAACGCTTCTGGCTTTTACGTATCGCGACTCTGGCCTCGCGCTTAACATCACGCTCCGGCATGTCTTCGTCAAAGCCATCATCTTCGATAGGCACCTCTTCCTTGGGTACGTCTTCATCCAGCAGCTCAGCACCGGCCAGGACCAACACGTGTTGGACCTTCAGGCCACGAATCATTTCTATCTGGGCCTGCTCTTTGAGCTCAATCCGATTGATAAGAAACGGGTGCTCCGTCCAGGACAGCGGCAGCTTTACTGTGAGTCCCAATCTGAGTTCTGAGACCGGAATGGAGATGGGGTTGTTTTTGGCCAATCAAAGCCTCCGAAGAGGGGTGTAAAAACCTCGGTGACGGAATAGCGGTTGATAACGCGCCAATCCTATGAATTAAAAGCGTAAATCCATATTATGCATAAGGCAAATATTTATCTGACAAGTTTGGGGCCAATGGCGCATTTTTGACACGGCAGACTTGAGTTGAATTGTTTTCAACCCGAAATAATTGTATACATTATCCATTTAGTGCATAGTAGCTTGGTCACTGCGGCGCTGCGCACCCCGGGCCCGTGGTGGATTGTGTTGCTGTCAATTGTCCCGGGTAACAGGTTCACGCCTGTGGCTCGGGTTACATTCCTATTGTTGGTCAAGGGGCATTGGTAGGTATTGGCTTATCAGCCCTCAGATGTTGGCGCTGCCTTTGCAGCGCCTTTTTTTATCCCGGCACTTAATGCAAGGGCATAAGCCCTGAACTGAGGCAGAGTCCCAAACCGGAATACACCTATCGCTCTTGCCATAACTGCGGCGAACTCAATAAGCGTTTGCGCAGGCGCTGCGCCACTTATTGATGAATGACAGGACGCTTCCAGTCAGCGAGGTAAAGCCGTAAATGGCTGGATTTGAGAAGATATATGGCAAACCAGAAAATCAGCACCGCATCCGCGGCCGCCGTCCATGAAAACAAAAAGCCACTGGAGAGCAAACGCACTATCAGCATCGCGGCATCCAGCGCCAACAAGGGCCACAGCAGCCATTTCAAATGGCTGAACAGGCTCATCGCCCAATCCGGCCGCGCCTTACGCTCAAGAATAATCAGCCCATAACACAGCAAAGCCCCAAATCCGGTGGCAAGCGCCAGTAAAAAGCTTTCCTTGTGGGGATAAAACAGCCGAACCAAGCCAGCTCTGTCGCTGAATTGGGTCAGTGAGGCCACAAATACCACCCAGCCCCGGGCAAGAAAGGTCAGCAGCAGATAGAGCCCCAGCGGCGGTTTGATATGGCCCTTGTCATCGACCCAGCGGATGTGTTCAAACTTGAGCAAAGTGTGCTCCACGTCATGTCTTTCCCCTGACTTGGGGGCTAGATGCCCGGGATTCAAGGCCCGAGAACCATAAAGGCCCGCATCGGCGGGCCTTTATCGCATCTATTGCGTCAACTTGTCTGGCTTTGGGACTATTACTGGCGCCCTTTGTGCTCAGCATGACGCAGCAGCATCTGTTCACGCTTACTGTCCTGCGCCTTTGCCTTTTGCGGCGCCAGGCCATTCATCCACTCGGCAAACTCGGCCTGATAGTTTGTCGCAAACTGGCCAAGCGCCGCTTCATAGCTGGCAAACTGGTTATGTTTCAGATGCTCAGTCATGGCCAGCACTTCGGCTTCGTGGCGCTCAAACAGGAAGCGAATTGCCAGATAACTCCAGCGGTAAACCCTGTCGGTGCCATCCCGGTAACTGGTTGAAAAAATTGCCGCCAGGGTCGGGCGACGATTGGCGCGGGTGTTAAGTGCCAGATTCACCGCTGTGGCATTGTCGCTGCCAAGGGAAAGGTACTCCGCAAGGCCCTCAGCCCACCACACCATCTTACTCGGGTAGAAATTAAAGCCGCCATAGCTGACAAAGCGCCCTTCCAGGTAATGGATATACTCGTGGCGCAGATTCCAAATTTCAAACTCGGGAAGTAGCCAGTCGGCTTCGTGGGCGTAGAAACTCGCCTGGTTGTTTACATCCGCCGGATTGCCTTCAATGTAAATGCCGCCGTTGTTGGTGCTGATATTGAAAAGCTCATAGCCGTATTTGTCATATTGGGAGTAATCATCAAACACCACCACCCGCAGGCTGTCGTTGTAGTCGTTTGCCACAGGCTCACCAAAGGTTTGCATTCTTTGGTGAAAATCACTTTCCTGGCTTGAGAGCTGCGCACAGGTATCGGCAATTTGCGGGTCTGTCATGTCCTGCGCCCACAAATTGATAGTGGCGCTGCAATCCACACGGATAGGCAATACCACATCGGGATCGGCAGGCTCGGTGGGGTTGGTACCGGGGCGACCCTTGGCGTGGGAAACCGCACTGATGAGTGCCAGCAGCAAACTGACGGTGATAAGGGACTTGGGTGGGTACATGTGTTTTCTCCAGTTGTTATATTTGTGTTACTGGATATTGTATATTTTATTTCACGAGTGCGAGCAACAAAAAAACGCCAACCTGAAGTTGACGTTTTTTCAACTGGATAAATTTTTAAATCAGATCAGAGGCCTATCAGCTCAATCAGACCAGCTTCATCCAATACCGGGATACCCAACTCCTGGGCCTTGGCAAGCTTGGAGCCCGCCGCTTCACCGGCAACTACGCAGTGGGTATTCTTGGACACACTGCCAGCCACCTTGGCACCAAGGGCCTCAAGCTTGGCCTTGGCCTCGGTGCGGCCAAGACTGGTGAGCGTCCCCGTGAGCACCCAGGTTTGGCCCAGCAGCGGCTGTGCATCGGCGGATGGCTTTTCGATGGCAGGCCAGTTTACCCCGGCCGCGATCAGCGCATCTATCACCTCAAGGTTATGGGGCTGGGCAAAAAAGTGCGCCACGTGCTGAGCAACCACTGTACCCACATCTTCTACCTGTATCAGGGCGTCCACATCGGCGTCCCTGATGGCTTCGAGGCTTCGAAAGTGCTTCGCCAGGTTGGCGGCCGTGGCCTCCCCTACTTCCCGAATACCCAGTGCATAGAGGAACTTGGGTAAGGTGGTGGTTTTGGCTTCTTCAATGGCCGCCACCAGATTGGTGGCCGACTTGGTGCCCATGCGCTCAAGCATGGTCAGCTTTGACACATTGAGCTTAAAGAGATCCGCCGGGCTTTCCACCAGCTCTTTATCAATAAGCTGCTCAACCACCTTGTCGCCCATGCCATCGATATACATGGCCTTTCGGGATGCAAAGTGCTTGATGGCCTCCCGGCGCTGGGCTTCACAGAAAAGCCCGCCGCTGCAGCGGGCCACCGCCTCGCCTTCAATGCGCTCCACCAGCGAGCCGCAGACAGGGCAATTGTCCGGGAACAGGATATCCTGCGCCTCATCAGGACGGCGCTCAGGCACCACAGCCACAATTTGCGGGATCACATCACCGGCGCGGCGAATAATCACGGTATCGCCAATCTTCACCCCAAGGCGGGCAATTTCATCACCGTTGTGCAAAGTCGCATTGGATACGGTCACACCGCCCACAAACACAGGTTTTAAGCGGGCTACAGGGGTCACGGCGCCGGTACGACCCACCTGAAAATCAACGCCTTCGAGCACAGTCATCTCTTCCTGTGCAGGAAACTTAAAGGCGATAGCCCAGCGCGGCGCACGGGCCACAAACCCGAGCTGCTGCTGGGCTTCGATGTCGTTCACCTTAATCACCACGCCATCGATTTCAAAGGCAAGCTCGTCACGGCGTTTAAGGATATCCGCATAGTAGGCCATCACCTCTGCAAGGCCTTCACAGAGCTTCACTTCCTTGCTCACCGGCAAACCGAAGGCTGTAAGGCGCTCGAGTTGGCCTTTGTGGGTGGGCGCCAGCACCAAATCGGCACCATTGTCGTCCTGCACCACACCCAGCGCATAGGCATAAAATGCCAGTGAGCGCTCGGCGGTTATCTTGCTGTCGAGCTGACGCAAGCTGCCCGCGGCGGCGTTACGGGGATTGACGAAGAGCTTGTCACCCTTTGCACGGGCGCGGTCATTCAGCGCTTCAAAGGCGGCCCTTGGCATAAAGACCTCTCCCCGCACCTCCACCAATGCCGGAATATCATCGCCCTGCAGTCTCAGTGGTACCGACTTGATGGTGCGCATATTGACGCTGATATCTTCCCCGACGGCGCCATCTCCACGGGTAGCGGCACGCTCAAGCACACCGTTACGGTAAATCAGGCTCACCGCGAGGCCGTCGAGTTTAGGCTCGGCGCAGTACACCTGGGAGCCCACCTTATCGGTCAGGCGCTTATCGAAGGCGACGAAGTCTTCTTCATTAAAGGCATTATCCAGGCTCAGCATGGGTTTCAAGTGGCTGACCTGTTCAAATTTATTCAGTGCTGCGCCGCCCACACGCTGGGTGGGCGAGTCGGGCTCGGCAAACTGTGGGTACTCGGCTTCCAGCGCTTTGAGCTGGTTCATCAGCCGGTCGTATTCCGCATCGGGAATGCTTGGCGCATCCTGCACATAGTAGGCGATGTTGTGACGATTGATTTCAGCGGTAAGACGTTGAATTTCGGCTTTGACTTGCATGATGGTACCTTGGAAATGCGCGGGGCCGCTCATGCGGCCCCACTTTGTAAATCAATAACTTGTTATGCATTAGCGCGGATGCGGGCGAGATACTGTGCCTTGGTGGCATCGCTCCAGAGTTGGCGCTGACCGTCAAGCACCAGTGCATCCAGGTCGTCCGCCAGCTGGCAGGCAGAGTTCAGCATCAGCGAAAAATTCATTACGGCTTCACCGTGACATGGCAGTGTCATAAAGAGCACTATGCCGTGGGTGTTGAACTGCTCCATGGTGTCGGGGTCGAAGGTGCCTGGCTTGAGCATATTCGCCAGCGAGAACAGCACCTTACCGTTGCCGGCATTATCTTCATGGCGATGGAAAATTTCCATGTCACCGTATTTGAAATTCAGTTCAAGCAGGCATGGCAGCAGCTCTGCACCGGCCAGCACCTGACCTTCCCGTGCCACCACGTGCAGTACGAGCACATCGCGGGGATCCGGCAGTGGCTCTTCGGCTTTTGCCTGGGGCTCAGCCTGCGTCGCCGCTGAATGGGCCGCTTGCCCCTGATCCGCTGGCACTCGGGCAGCCTCTGCACGATCCACAGACGCGGGCTGATTTTCATAAGCGTCGTAATCATCGTCGTAGTCGGCGACCGACGCGTTTATCTCTTCATACAGCTCGCCTTGGGAAGGCTCCTGATCCAGGTCATCCAGAAGTCCCAGCTGCACCTGTCTGGCACTGGGTGAAGGCTCTTCATGGTGGCGAAAATCATGGCCACGACGCTCATGGGCAGCATGGTTTGGCGCCGCGTCGGCACGCGATTCCAGCACGGGCTCCTGACGCTCTTTAACACGGCGAACCTTGGGCTCGTCAGACAGGGAAAAGGTGTCGTCGTGAGACGCTTTCACAGGCTCTGATTTTTTATCGTCAGGGGCCAGTTTACGCACCCTCACTTCACCGATGCCATCGGCATCAAAGCCCTCGGCATCACGACGCCCGGGAGACATGGCGTAAGGGGTTCTGGGTTGTTCTTTAATGGTTCGGGGCTGCTGCTTTCTGATAGACCAAAACCCATGCACAAGTACCGCCACAATCGCGATGGCACCGAGCACAAACAAAACCAGTTGTAAATCTTCCATTGGATACCCTGTCTTTCCTGAATTCATTCCGTGTGTGCCATGGCCACGGCTTCTTCGATGTCCACCGCAACGATGCGGGATACGCCGGGCTCATGCATGGTCACACCTACCAACTGATCAGCCATTTCCATCGTTATCTTATTGTGGCTGATGTATATAAACTGCACGCTGGCTGACATTTCCTGCAGCAGTCTGCAGAATCGGTCAACGTTGGCATCATCCAGCGGTGCATCGACCTCGTCGAGCATACAAAAAGGGGCTGGATTCAACCTGAAAATTGCGAACACCAATGATAAAGCGGTCAGCGCCTTTTCACCACCCGAGAGCAGGTGAATTGTGGAGTTCTTTTTCCCGGGCGGCCTCGCCATGATGGTCACACCGGTTTCCAGTAAATCATTGTCTGTAAGCGCAAGATAAGCGCTGCCACCCCCAAACACCTTGGGAAACAAGGTCCCCAGATCGGCATTGACCTGTTCAAAGGTCGCTTTAAAGCGGCTGCGGGTTTCCCTGTCTATCTTCCGGATGGCCTCTTCAAGGCTTTCCAGCGCCTGCTCGAGATCCCTGTCCTGCTCATCCAAATAATCTTTGCGCGCCTTGGCTTCATCGTACTCTTCAATCGCCGCCAAATTTATGGCGCCCAAGCGACTGATTTTACTTCGAAGCTTCTCCAATCTTTGCTGCCACTCCTCCACAGAGGCGTGGGGAGGTACGCTTGGCAACACCTCATTGAGTCGAATATTGGCCTCGGCCAACTGCCCAAGTTGGGTGTCGCCCTGCCCCTTTAAACCTTCCCGTCGTAGCTTTAACGATTCGAGGGTATGAGTCAAGTGGTCTATCTTGCCAACTTCTTGTTTTTGCTTCAATAGTAAAGCATCAATCTGTTCCTGAACCTGAGCCTGCCGACTGCGGTTTTCCGCGAGCGCCGTTTGCCTTGTTTGCTGGGTGGCAAGCTGCTCACGCAATTTCATCGATAAGGCTTCGCGGTCGGCATCACCGCTGTGCTCAGATTGGGCTTTCAGCTCGGCGTCCAGGGTCGCTTTTTGTGTCAATAATTTTGACAGTTGCTCCTTTCCCGATGCCATTTGCTGGTTGATAAGGGCGAGAGACGTGGCCAGTTCGGCCCGTGTGGCCTTAGCCGCTTCGACCGATTTATCGATGTTTGCGACTGAGGCTCGACGCTCTTCAGCCATGCGTCTGGCCGGGATAAGCTGCTCCCGTACCTGTGCCAAGGCCTCTGCCGCCTGCTCCAATGCTTCTTCCTGCTGCACCAGGGCTTCGTCTGCCACCTCCAGCTCCAGCAAAGACTGCTCGTGCTGCTGGGTCAAACGCTGAATTTGTTCATCGATGAAGGCTCGCTGTTTGGCGCGCTGGGCCTGATGAGCGACGCTGGCTTCCCACAGGGTTTGCTGCCGAGCCTGCTGTTGTTTTGCTTCAAATAACTCGGCTTCAACGGCTTCCCGATGAATACGGGCCAGATTCAGCGCATCACGCTGCTGCGCCACCGCCCGCTCATACTGAGCAAGCTCAGCCTGTATCTGGCCAATACGGGCACCAAGCGCTTCAGCCTCTGCTTTAAGTGCCACCTTGTCGGTGCCGGTACCCTGTTGTTGCAACACCAACCCATGGCCGACCAGATAGCCATCCTTGGTGGCAATGAGCGTGCTTTGCGCCGTACCGACCAGGCGCTCCTGAGCCTCATTCAAGCTTTCGGCAAAGCCTACCGTATCAAGCCAGGGCGCAAGATTGGCTGGCGCCTGCATAATGCCCCAGTCGCCCTTTTCCTGATATCTGAATCCCCGGCCATCAAACGCATCCTCACCAAAGGCCGTGTCTTCAAAAAGAGGCTGCTCCAACAGATGCCCAAGCAGCAGCTCTGCGGTCTTCTCCCACCCCGCAGCCACATCAAGACGCTGCCAGAGTTTGGTGCGCGCGGAGCCAGCATCATTGACTGCGTTGTCATCAAGCAGCCTGGACAGCACCGAATAGCGCCCCTGTGCTTCGCTCTGCTCGCCACGGCACTTTGCCAGTGCCTGTTCACACTCTACAAGCGCCGCCTTTACCTGAGACTCCGCCGCTTTGGCGTTGTCAAACCTTACCGTCAGCGGCACCAGAATTTGCTCCGATGGCGGCGTAACCGGGTCGACGTCCTCATCCCCCTGGGACGCTTGCTGCTCACGGTATCCTGACAGTGACTGCGCTTTTTCCTGACTCACCTGTTTGAGATGGACGAGTCGCTGGGAAGTCAGCTCGCATCGTGCCTTGGTTTCACCGTGGCGGCGCTCCGCCTGGGTCACAGCATCCTTGAGCTGCTCCAACACCTCTTCGGCTTCTTCAGCGCTTTGACTCCAGGCGTCCTGAGTCTCTTCCAATCCCAGTAAAGCGTCTTCCTGACCGGCAAGCTTGTCGGCCGCTTCTTGCTGAGCGGCCTCGAGCGACGCCTGCCTGGCCATGAGCCCAGAAATCTCCTCTGCAAGGCTATCTCCCCGGCTTCGCAGACTGTGACTGCGCTCTTCCAAATGGGACAGTTGCTGCTCGAGGCGCGCCACTTCGGTTCCGGCCAAATAGTAAGCTTCGAGCGTGTCTTGCTCTTCATCCACCAAAGCTGCGAGCACGAGCTTCTGCTCATCGAGCCTGGCGGCGGTGGTATCAAGGGAGGTTTTGGCGCTCTGGTATAGAAAGTCCTGCTGCGTAATTTCGCGGCCCAGGGCATCGGCCTGCTGACAGATTTCCTGATAGCGCATCACCAGCAGCTCGGCGTGGGTGGTACGTTCGGCCTGTTTGTATTCCCGGTAACGTTTGGCGGCCTCGGCCTGCACGGCGAGCTTGTCGAGCTGTTTACCCAGTTCCAGTCGAATATCGCCCAGACGCTCCAGATTTTCGCGGGTATGGCGGATGCGGTTTTCGGTATCGCGGCGACGCTCTTTATAGCGGGAAATACCGGCGGCTTCTTCGATAAAAACCCTGAGCTCCTGGGGCCGGGATTCAATCAGGCGCGAAATCATGCCCTGTTCGATAATCGCGTAGCTTCGCGGCCCAAGGCCGGTGCCCATAAAGAGATCTGTGATGTCCTTGCGGCGACATTTCTGGCCGTTGAGGAAATACAGCGACTCTCCATCACGGCTTACCTGACGCTTTACTGCGATTTCTTCATAGCTGGCGTACTGGCCACCAAGACGCCCTTCCCGGTTATCAAAGACCAGCTCGACCCCGGCAACGGACACGGGCCTGCGGGCGCTGGAGCCATTGAAGATAACGTCAGTCATGGAGTCGCCGCGCAAATGCTTGGCAGAGCTTTCGCCCAGCACCCAGCGCACGGCATCAATCACGTTGGATTTACCGCAGCCATTAGGGCCTATGATGGCGGTTAGAGGATTGGGGAATGGGATCCTGGTGGGATCGACAAACGACTTGAAGCCAGCAAGTTTTATTTGTTTCAGTCTCATAATGCCAGTCAAATCGCTTCAGTGGCCGCCAACGCAGCCGTCGCGCCGATGAAAAAATTGCCCCGCCGATGGGCGAGAGCCTTCATTCCTGTTGTTTGCTGCCAACTTTACCAAAGCCCATTTGAATTTGTAACGTTTTTATCACCCTAAAAGAGGCCCCAGCCACACAAACAGGTGTCAAGCTGAATATGGGTAAGAGTGCTGGACGTATTTCGCCACAATTTCAACCTTGCAACCTTGGCAGACCTTGGCCGACAATGCCTGCAAACACAAACGTTTGGAGCAAAGCCCCTTATGTCACGACCGACTCTTTCATCTACCCGGGAATCAGCCCGCCAGGCCAAGAGTGGTTTTAACTACTTTATGGAAGGCTTTCATCTTATTCGCCGCCCCGGCCTGCGTACCTTCGTTTTTATTCCACTGATGATTAACCTGCTGCTGTTTGCCGGTGCCTTTTACGTGGCGTTTGGCCAGCTCGAGCAGCTTTTTGCCTACATCAGCGGTCAGCTGCCCGAATACCTGTCGTGGCTCAATTTCCTGCTGTGGCCGCTGGCCGTATTAACCATGTTGGTGGTGATGGCCTTTATTTTCAGCTCAGTGATGAATTGGCTCGCCGCCCCCTTCAATGGCCTGCTGGCGGAAAAGGTAGAGCAGCTGCTCACCGGCAAGACATTGTATACAGGAACGACCTCGGACTTAATCAAAGACTTGCCGCGGATCCTTGGCCGAGAATGGCTCAAGCTCAAATACTACCTGCCCCGCGCCATCCTGTTTTTACTGCTGTTTTGGGTGCCGCTTGTAGGGCAAACCGCCGCCCCTGTGCTGTGGTTTTTGTTCAGCAGCTGGATGATGGCCATTCAGTACTGTGATTATCCCTTCGATAACCACAAGGTTCCGTTTAACGACATGCGTTTCGCCCTGCGGCAAACCAAGGGGACCAGCATGAGCTTTGGTGCCGCCGTCACCCTGTTTTCGATGATCCCTGTGGTGAATTTTATCGTGATGCCAGTGGCCATTTGCGGCGCCACCGCCATGTGGGTTGACCGTTATCGCGAAGCCTATCGCCATCCCAACATAGCGCCGGAATAATCGTCCTCGCCTTTGCAATCAGCGCCACAAAACGCCCGCTTCTATGCGGGCGTTTTATTTCCATTCAGAATTTGTAACAAATCCACCTACATAGCGACCTTCAGCTGAGTTACACTCGCCCACAAAATAATGACAAGAACAGTCTCTATGAAACCCTTTCGTTTCCCTTTAGCCCCCGGTTTGGCGCTGCTGTTTGCTTTATCCCCTCAAATCAGCTTCGCCGGCAGTGCCAGTCAATTTGATATACGCATTCCTTCTCTCACCACAGAGGCACAGATTGACGGCGACCTCAGCGACCCTGTTTGGCAGCAGGCATCCAGCACTTATCTGACATTCGAAACCCGTCCGGCCGAAAATGCCCCCGCAACCGTGCAAACCCAGGCATGGGTATATGCCACAGACTCCACCCTGTATGTGGCATTCAAGGCTGACGATCCCTACCCGGGCAACATCCGGGCCCACTTACGCCCCAGAGATGATATCTGGGGCGATGACATGGTCGGTATCAAGCTGGATACCTTTAACAATGCCCGTCTTGCCTATCAGTTTTTTATCAATCCGCTGGGGGTGCAGCTCGACTCCATAGAAAATGAGCTCAATAAGACTGAAAGTGCTGCCTGGGATGGCATCTGGCAAAGCGCCGGGCAAATCACAGACA
Source organism: Shewanella amazonensis SB2B (assembly GCF_000015245.1). Classification (NCBI taxonomy): domain Bacteria; kingdom Pseudomonadati; phylum Pseudomonadota; class Gammaproteobacteria; order Alteromonadales; family Shewanellaceae; genus Shewanella; species Shewanella amazonensis. Next base: position 1,837,971 of record NC_008700.1, on the reverse strand, counting down.
CAGGTTATCAGGTAGAAGTGGCTATTCCGCTGTCGCAATTGAGTTTTGACGACAGCCCCGGTGACAAAACCTGGGGATTTGAGCTCATCCGTTTTCATCCCAGAGACGCCGAACGCAGACTATCTACCCACGCCATTTCGCGGCAAAACAGCTGTCAATTATGCCAGCTTGGTGTGGCGAGCGGGTTGGCCACCGTCAACCTCGGCAACGGGCTTCAGGTGACGCCTTCTCTGGTGGCCAAGGGCCACAGAGACCGGGGGCAAGCCCCCGGCAGTGAGTGGCAGGATAATCAGGATGTGGATGTGGGTGCAGACCTTCGCTGGGCGCTCAGCCCGTCCTCTTTGCTCAACGCCACCCTGAATCCGGATTTTTCACAAGTGGAAGCCGATGCCGGCCAGCTGGACGTCAACTCGAGTTTCGCCCTGTTTTTTGAAGAAAAGCGCAGTTTTTTCCTTGATAATAAAGAGTATTTCGACTCTCAGGTCTCACTGCTGCATACCCGCAATCTGGTTGACCCGGATTATGGGGTAAAATTTACCCACAAGTCAGAGGCACACACCTTTGCATTTTTGGGTGCCAACGACAGCGCCAGCCACTTTCTGGTGCCCGGAAACCTGGGCTCCTCAGTCGCCACTATCGACAGCGAGAGCCACAACCTTGCCGGCCGATACCTCTACACCAGCAGCGAAGCCCTGGCCGTGGGTGCTGTCATCACCGGCAAGCGCAGCGACGATTACCATAATCTGGTGGTGTCGGCGGATATCAAATACCAGCCAACAGCTCAGGACACCTTTATCGGCCAGTTTGCCAGTTCAGACACCCAGTATCCCTTGGATTTGTATCGGGATTTTTGTCACTCGGATGAGGATTGTCTACCGGCGGATAGCTGCAATTTCAACGACTGCGAACTCAATGAACAGGTACTCAGAACCCATAAAGACGGTACGTTTCGGGGCGAGATGTATCGCCTTGGCTATAAGCATGCGACCCGCGACTACTACCTCAAGGCCGATTATGAGTCGGTGGGTGACGATTTTCGCGCCGATCTGGGCTTTATCGAGAAAGTCGACCAACGTAAAGCCGTGCTGGGCGGCGGCTATATCTGGTACCCCACCGACAGCTGGTTCAACGAAATTGAGCTCGGCGGTGACTGGGATATCACCCAAAACCAGAATGGCGAGAAAATCGAGCAGGAGCTCGAAGGCTGGCTCTCGGCTGAAGGTGGCTGGCAAAGCTGGATCGGCGGTGGCTGGTTAACCCGCGAAAAGGTGGGGCGCCGTCTCGATGCGAGTTCCCTCGCCATTGACGGCAATACCACCCTGTTTGACGAAACCCGCGTTTGGGCTGAAGCCAGCGCTCATCCTCTTTCGTGGGTTGGCGGCGGCCTGGCCGCGTCCTGGGGCGACGAAGTTGACCTGCAAAACAACCGCCTGGGTAGCAGCCTGCGGGCCAGCGGTGAGCTTGAGCTCAAGCTCACCGACGGTCTGGTGTTTGAAGCAAGCCACGCTTACTATGCCCTCGATGTGGACGAAGGACGGCTCATCACCGCCAATCTCACGGACGTGCGCATCAACTGGCAGCTGAGCGTAGAAAGTTTCATCAGATTTTCAGGGATTTATACCCATATCCGTCGAGACCCCGGGCTGTACCTTTATCACACCCCGGATAACCTCAGCAAAGATTTGGGCACAGAACTGCTGTATGGCTATAAGCTCAACCCACTCAGTGTGTTTTATCTTGGATATGCTGACGGCATGCGGGCTGACGACCGTTGGCCGGGTTTGACCCGTACCGAACAATCGCTGTTTATGAAAATGAGTTACGCGTTTATTTTGTAACTACCAGAAGGGTATGACAAAGCGCAGCATGGTTTATCTGCTGCGCTTTCATGTTCTCTGCTGCGCTTTCATGTTCTCAGCGGCGCTTGCAAAATTGATTTACTCGGCCAGCACGCAGCGATTACGCCCGTTTGTTTTGGCCTGATAGAGTGCCACATCGGCTTGTTTTATCAGGCTGTCCAGAGTCTCTTCGCTGTCATGCCCGAGCGCTACAATGCCAATGCTTGCGGTCAATCTCAGTTCGAGTTCGCCAAACACAAATGGCTCCATCGCCAGGCGTTCACGAAAACCTTCCATCAGCGCCAGAGCGCGCTTGCCATCCAGTCCTTTCAAGGCCACAACAAACTCCTCGCCACCAAAACGGGCAACGGTAAAATGCTGCCCAAGCGACTGTTTCAAGCGCGAAGCAAACTCCGTGAGTACAAAATCGCCGACATCATGGCCATGCTTGTCATTGACGTCTTTAAAAAAATCGATATCCAGCACAGCGAGCGAAAAACTCGCTCCCTGCTGCCCCAGTACAGGCACCTGCTGACTGAAGCGATTGAAGAAAAAACGGCGGTTATACACCGAGGTAAGGTAATCCAAATTGGCCTGCTCCCAGAGCTGCCTGACCATCTCAAGGGATTCAAGGGTGTTGCTCACGCGGCAGTGAAACTCTTCGTGTACAAAGGGCTTTTGCAAAAAGTCATTGGCACCGTTTTTAATAAAACGTGCCGTGAGGGTTTCGTCAGTGTCGTTTGAAAGACCGATAATCGCCATTTCCTCACGGCTGAATTTTTCACGGGCTCTTAAGATAAGTTCAAATCCATCGATACCCGGCATATTGTAATCGGCAATAAGCAGGCGAATGCCGGACACGGCGTCAAGCAGCTCCAATGCCCTGGCGCCGTTTTCGGCTTCGATCACTTCAAAAAGATGCAGCTCCAACAGATTACGGACAAATTTGCGACTGAGGGCCGAATCGTCGGCCACCAACACCTTGGTGTGGCGGTTGCGAGCAAGGGTGGCGATAAGTTTGACTACGTACTCGTAACTGTAACGGTTTTCCTTGTAGACATAATCCACTATGCCCATTTGCAGTAAACGGCGGCGCTGCTGTGCATCCAGGCTGCCGGTCAGCACGATACAGGGCGTCTGATTGCCAAGCACCAGCTCGACACTCTCCCCGCCGGGAGCATCGGGCAGGTTGAGATCGCATATCGCCACAAAATAGTCGTGCTTGGCCAGCAGGGCCGCGGCGCTGGCCAAGTCCGGCGCAACATCAATGCTGCACTCGAGCTGATGGGTCAGCATATGTTTGAGGATGCGTGCTGCCACGCTGCTGTCTTCTACCACCAGAATCCGCACACCGATACTCCTTACACTGCCCGCAAAATAAAGCTGCCGATGGAATAACCGGCGCCAAAGGAGCACAGAAGCCCCAGGTCGCCACTGCCAAGCCCTTCTCTGTGTTGATGCAGTGCAATGACAGAGCCGGCCGATGCGGTATTGGCATAACGGTCTAGCACTACCGGCGCCGTATCGGCACTCACATCATCCCCAAGCAGTTTTTTCACCACAAACTGGTTCATATTGATGTTGGCCTGGTGCAGCCACAGCCGCTTCATGGCTTCAGGCGTGAGGCCAGCATCGGCGAACTGACTGTCGAGATGACTGTAGATCATAGGCAAGAGTTCTTTGAAGACTTTTCGCCCCTGCTGATGGAACAGCTTGTCGGCATCATAGGCCGTGGCCGGATCGCAGCGATTGAGAAAGCCAAAATTGCTGCGAATGTTGTTGGAATACTGGGTCACACAGCGATGCCCCAGTATTTCAAAACTCTGGTGGCTGCGACTGCCGGCTAAAGGTTCGACGACCATGGCTGTCGCCACATCACCAAAAATAAAATGGCTGTCGCGATCGCGGTAGTTCACCTGGGCCGAGCAGATTTCAGGGCAAATCACCAGGGCTCGCCGGGCACTGCCCTGGGCAATCAAGCCCTTGGCGGCGGCCAATCCGAAGGTGGCCGAGCTGCAGGCCACCTGCATGTCAAACCCGAAGCCCGAAGTGCCGAGGGCCTGCTGAATTTCAATGGCCATTGCAGGATACGCCCTTTGGGTATAGGCGCAGGCGACTATGACCAGGTCGATATCTGATGGTTGCAGCCCGGCATTGGCCAGTGCCTCTTGAGCGGCCAATACCCCCATTTCACCCTGCAGTGACAGGGCATCCGCTGGCCGCTCGGGAATAAGCGGCATCATGATTTCAGGGTCCAGGATCCCGTCTTTCACCATCACGTAGCGATGCTTAATCCCCGAGGCCTTTTCAATAAATTCACTGGATGAGTATGCAAGCGGCTCAATATGGCCAAGGTCGATTTGGCCTTCATGCTCTCGGTTAAAGAGATCCACATAGGCATTGAAGCTGGCCACCAGGGCATCATTGTCTATTCCTTCCGGCGGCGTAAAAACGCCGGTGCCGGTAATGGCAATTGACTGAGTCATGTTTTGTTTCCTTCTGAAATCGGAGTCTGCCGTGGCTTGGTTAAATCAATCACCACAGTGGACGATATCTTGTCCTGAATGGCCTGACGATTTGCATCCCAACACACCTGCAAAAAACCCAATAGTCCGGTGGCAAACCCCGCACCATAGCCGCCATAGCGCCCAAAAGCAGCCCAGAGTCCCAACTTGGAGCCGTCCAATGAAATCACCCGGATCCCAAGGAGTTTCTTGCCCAGTGTCTGGCCATCAAACCAGGCCGTAAACACAGTAAAGTAGAAAGCGGCCCAGCCGAAACCAAGACCCAGATCGTTTAAAATGCCTTTTACCCATTGAATGAGGCTGTAATTCCCGGTGGGGGCTGCGTTTTCGAAAGACCCTGTTTCGACGTTCCGCTCGTCGTCATTCCCGGGGGATATAGTCACTTTGCCGGGGGATTTATCTGCCTCGGGTACAGACCCCTGCCCCGCATGCGGAGCGGCAGAAATGTCGGCGCCCGCGGGGTTGGCACTGCGCAATGGCAGCTGGGCCAAACGCATGGAAAGTCTCTCTTTGAGCACTGAACGCTGAGCATCCGTCAGCGAGACTTCATCGAGGGTACCAAAAAGCAGTGCCTCGGCTTCTTCCCGGTGGAGCGACGATGCGGCGAGCTCAGTGGCAAGAGCATCGGCCTGCTCATCAACGCAGTCAGGGGTGTCACAAAGCGCCAGCGCTGTAGTGTGTGGAACCAACGCCAGCAGCTGGGTTGCCGATACGACGTCTGACGGCCTCTCACCAAGGTTTTCGCCGACCTGACCACGCTGCACGAAAGATTCAGACAATACATAAAGCATGACCAGGGTCATCAGCAGGTAGATGGCCAGCTTGGCATAACGGCCAATACTGGTAAGGCGTTTATTTAAATAAGAGGCGAGCAATACCAGCAGCACAAACACCACCCCGGCTTCTTCGGCGAGCACAGCAATCACCAAACCATCTATGGAGATGGCGAGGGCCCGTTTCACGGGGGAAGCCAGGGGCGTGTAAAGCAGGCCTTCATTCACACTGAAGGCGTGGGGCGTAATAATGGTGCGCGGATCCTTGCCACCTGGCAAGGCGCCTGTGTGATTGGCTTGCGGCTTTGTCATACTTGTGTCCGGCGGCTGTACACCCGTGGATGACAACTCTCTTGTTATTGATTCGAGGTTATCACATTCAATTGCCGAACAAATCAGACATTATGAATAAAAGCGAATGCTTTAATAACTAAAAGAAATAACGAAGAACAAAGAATCACTTCTCAATGTCGTAACAGCGTTTATGCTTAAATGCGATAAAGTCACAGGAGCTGCATTCCCATGAGCAAAATCTTTGAAGACAATTCTTACACGATTGGCAATACCCCCCTGGTACGATTGAACCGTGTCAGCAACGGCAAGGTGCTGGCCAAGGTTGAAGCCCGTAACCCCAGCTTCTCTGTAAAGTGCCGTATCGGCGCCAACATGATTTGGGATGCCGAAAAGCGTGGCGTGCTGACCAAAGACAAGGAACTCATCGAACCTACGTCCGGTAACACTGGTATTGCGCTGGCCTATGTGGCCGCGGCCCGTGGTTACAAACTGACCCTGACCATGCCCAACACCATGAGCCTGGAGCGCCGTAAGCTGCTCAAGGCACTGGGTGCCAACCTGGTGCTGACCGAAGGCGCCAAGGGCATGAAAGGCGCTATCGAAAAAGCCGAAGAAATCCGTCAGTCTGCACCGGAAAAATACGTTCTGCTGCAGCAGTTTGACAACCCTGCCAACCCGGAAATCCACGAAAAAACCACAGGCCCAGAGATCTGGAATGATACCGACGGTGCCGTTGACGTGGTGGTGGCCGGTGTGGGTACCGGTGGTACCATCACAGGTGTGAGCCGCTATATCAAGAAGGCACAGGGCAAGGCCATAGTGTCTGTGGCCGTTGAGCCTGTTGACTCACCGGTTATCAGCCAAACACTTGCTGGTCAGCCTGTTCAGCCAGGTCCGCACAAAATTCAGGGCATTGGCGCCGGTTTTATTCCGGGCAACCTTGACCTTGAACTGATTGACCGTGTTGAAACCGTCAGCAACGAAGACGCCATCGAGATGGCCCACCGCCTGATGAAGGAAGAAGGCATTCTGGTGGGCATTTCCTCCGGTGCAGCCGTGGTTGCCGCCAACCGCATCGCAGCCCTGCCCGAGTTTGCTGATAAAAACATCGTGGTCATACTGCCATCCGCCGCTGAACGTTACCTGTCTTCAGTACTGTTCCAGGGTCAGTTTGGCGACCAGGAAAACGTGCAGTAAGCCGTCAACGTAATATACGTGCGATGGGTTGATTAATGACAACCCACACAAAAAAGCCCGGTCCCAATGATTTGGGGGCGGGCTTTTTACATGAAATCGTTATACAGAAATCGCGACAAATTGGGATTCGAGCAGGGACGTCACGGCGCTCCTGCACTCTTCTTCGTCCCATGGCCGCACCGTATAGCGATACTCAAGCAGCCTGATAAGTCCCAGCATCTGACACGCCAGCGCCCGTGGCGCACCGGCACCGATTTGACTGAAAAAGCCCATCATGGGGCCAAAAATGGCATCATCAAGCGCCACAATCGCCTGGGCCAGCGCCGGATTACGCAGCGCCTCGTCATGAAATGCCAGCTCAAGCAACCGCCCTTCTCTGTCTTTCGCATGGCTCTTGATATGTTCACAGACAAAGCCGCTCAGCATGGCGACCAGCTGCGCCCGGCGACTGCGGTCTTTAAGCGAGGCAGCGTTAAAGTCTCCCAGCGCAGCAAAACTCTGCTTTTCCAGGGTCAGATTGGCTGCCATGGTTTTTTCCACGTGAAATGTGAGGGCATCGTGGATCAATTCTTTGATATCACTGAAATAATACGTGGTTGAAGCCAGTGGAACCTGGGCCATTGAGGCCACCGCCCGGTGGCGTACACCGCGGATCCCTTCGGCGACAATCAGCTTAAGGGTAGCCTCGAGAATGGCGACCCTGCGGGCCTGGCCATCACTGCGGCTCGCTTGCCGACCTATATAAAGTAAGGGTTGTAACATTCGTGTTTCCTGACCTTGGACCTGTCCGCCTATGTTTTTAACGCTATCACCTTTGCTGCCTGCATTAAATTCCTGTTTTGAATAATAAAGGGTGATTGCGTCCCACTGTTTATCCCAATTGCAGGGCAGTTCGGCTGCCACAATGGTGCACTGGCGAGGCTTATACCAATTTCCATAAGCCATCTTGTCGTTACACTAAAAACTGCTAATATAATCCATCAGAATTTCATATAACCAATAATTATAACAATTCAACACGAGCACAGAAAAAGCCATGAGCCAGTCAAAGCCCTTGATCTATCTCGACGCCAACGCCACCACTCCCGTATTACCCGCCGCCGCCAAAGCCGCCATGGATGCCATGGAGCATATCTACGGGAATCCTTCCAGCAGCCATATCACGGGTCTTCAGGCCAAAGCCCTGATGGAACAAACCCGCGCCGCCGCCCGCAAACAGCTGGGTTCCGGCACAGGTAAACTGGTATTCACCAGCGGTGCAACCGAAGGCATTCAAACCGCTATTTTGTCGGCATTGGTGGCAGCCAGAGACACGGGCGTCCCTGCAGGCGCCTGCTTGCTGTATGGTGCCACCGAGCACAAGGCTGTCCCCGAATCCCTCAAACACTGGAACAAGGTACTTGGCATCAATGCCGATGTGTTGGCGATTCCCGTGGATACTCAAGGCCGGTTGGATATGGCTTTTATCCGCGACAAGGCCCCCAACGCGCTGCTTATCTGTACTATGGCCGTGAATAACGAGACCGGTGTGTATCAGGATTTGGATGCCCTTTCACGTTGCATCAGACAAGCCAATCCTACCGTTTTCTGGATGGTCGACTGTGTGCAGGCACTGGGAAAACTCGCTATCGATTTGGCCAGCAGCGGCATCGACTACGCGCCCTTCAGTGGCCATAAACTCTATGCCCCCAAAGGCATTGGCATGCTCTATATCCGCGACGGTGCGCCCTTTACCCCATTTATCGCCGGTGGTGGTCAGGAAGGTGGCTTGCGTTCAGGCACTGAAAACCTGCCGGCCATGGCAGCGCTCAAGGTCGTGCTGGATATGCTCAATGGTGATGCTCAAGAGCGCTTTGAGTCCAAGGAAACCCTCAAGGGCTATCGCCTCAAGCTGCTTGCGGCACTTGAGCAAGCCTTCGGTGAAGTGACGCTGAACCACAGCCTGGAAAACACGGTCCCTACCACCCTGAACTTTTCTATTGCGGGTTTTTCCAGCAAGGAAATCATGGATCTCTTTGATGCCGCCGGGCTCCGTGTCAGCTCAGGCTCTGCCTGCAGCTCTAAAGTCACCCGCAGTTTTGTGCTGGATGCCATGGGATTACCCCGTTGGCAGAGTGAATCGGCCATTCGCCTCTCATTTGGCCCGGCCATGACAGCGGCCGAACTGGAGGCAGCCTGCGAACGTATCGTGACTGCCGCGTCCTCCCTGACCCATTCCTGTCTACTCACCCGAGACTCCCGCAGCACCGACGCAGACCGCGAGCCGCTGCAAGGCCTGGTGCAGTTTAAAGACGATGGCGCCTGTTGCTGGGTATACACAGACAAAGATAGCCGTGAAACCCTGATAGTTGACCCGCTGCCAGCGCTGAAACACCGTTTACTCAATCTGGTGCGTTGCCAGGAACTCAAAGTCCTGGCAGTACTGGATACCCATGGCCATGGCGACCATCAGAGCATACGCAGCGAGCTCATCTGCGAGCTTGGGCTAACAGACGCTTGCGACCATCTGGGATGGCCTTTAAGCAGCAAAGGCCAGATGTGGCGTGGTGAACAGGTAAAGAGCCTGAGTGTCGGAAACAAGACATTGGTTTCACTGCCAAGCCCGGGTCACACAGACGACAGTCACAGCTTTATCATGCTGGATGATACACAGGCACCTCAATTTGCCTTTGTGGGCGATACTGTGTTGCCGGGCAGTATTGGCCGCAGCAACTTCCCATCCTCTTCCAGTGTGGCACTCTTTCATACCCTGAAGCGACTGCATAGCCTGTTGGGAGACCAGAGCCTGCTGCTGTCTTCCCATGACTATCACAACGATTTCTTCACCAATTTTGGCGTCGAACTCAAACAGTCCGCACTGCTTAACGACGTCCTTACCGGTGCCATGGATGAAGCCACCTTTGTTGCCCGTAAAGATGCCATGGATGCGACTCTCAAGGATGTGCAGGGTGAGACCATCATGTGCGGTGCCTATGGCCAGTGCCAACAGGCCAAAGGGGTGGAAGAGTATAGTGCTGACACTCTGGAGCAGTTGCTTCACAGCAATCCCGAAGCCCTGGTATTGGACATTCGTGAACCTCACGAGTATCAGCTATCCCATCGAGAGAGCCGCTGCGTTAACGTGCCCCTCACCCGCCTGGCGGGGTTTGTGGCGCGGGAGCCAGGAGCACGCAGTAAGCCTCTGGTATTGATTTGCCGCAGTGGCAGCCGCTCGCTGGTGGCAGCAAAGGCTCTTGAGCGTTTTGGTTTCAGCGCTGTTGCCCACGTGGCAGGGGGTTATGCCTTAAGTCAGTGCTGAGTGGGCCGATTGCCCTGATGGTAAGATAAACAGTAAAAAAGCGCCTGCGGGCGCTTTTTTACTTTTGGGGCATGAGCTACCGCCCACTGTTGCAATCAAGGACACCAAGGCCCGGGCTTTTTTACCCAAGCCTTGGCATAGATCATAAGTCCGGCCATTAAAGCCTGATACAAATAGCCTTTTTGAATTCAGGGCCGAGCTATGCCTTTCTATTCCCAGCCAAAAGCACTGCATGCATTCGATGCCAAATCTGAGGCGCAGAAAATCGCCTTTGCTCCCATCAGTTTCCAGGCCGCGCGCTGCTTGCTGCGCTTTGGGATCCTGGATGCCTTAGACCAGACAGGTGGCGCAAGTGCTGCGGACATACACCAGAAACTCCAGTTGGCTGGCGAGCCATTGTCCCTGTATGCGATAGGCGTCTTGCTGGACATGGGACTCAGTATGGGGCTGTTGTGGCACGAAAAAGACAAGTATCAACTGGACAAAACCGGCCATTTTTTACTGCACGATGGCATGAGCCGGACCAACCTCGAGTTTGTACATCATATTTGTTATCAGGGCATGTTTAAGCTGGAAGAGTCATTACTGAGCGGCACGCCTGCCGGACTGAGTCAGTTTGGCGATTGGGACACCCTGTATCCTGCACTTTCGTCCCTGCCCTTGGCGGCAAAAGAGAGCTGGTTTGCCTTCGACCACTTTTATTCAGACCATGCCTTCGACAGCCTGTTGCCTCTGGTATTGGCTGATAAGCCCGCGCATCTGGTCGATATCGGCGGCAACACCGGTAAATGGGCCAGAGCCTGCTGTAGTTATCAGCCAAACCTCAGGGTCACCATCATGGACTTACCCCAGCAACTTGCTCTGGCTAACGAGGCCTGCACGGCGGCAGGCTTTGCCGAGCGTATCCATTATCACCCGGTGGATTTACTGGATGAGGCGCCACGCTTTGTTAAAGGCGCAGATGTGTACTGGATGAGTCAGTTTCTCGATTGCTTCAGCGAGGCACAAATCCGTGCCGTGCTCAGCCACACCCGGGAGGCCATGGGCAGGGAGAGCCGTCTCTATATTCTGGAAACCTTCTGGGATAAGCAGCCCAATGAAACAGCCGCCTATTGTGTGAATGCCACCAGCCTGTACTTTACCGCCATCGCCAACGGCAACAGCCGAATGTACCACTCCAGTGTGTTTGAACGCCTCATCGCCGAGACCGGGCTCAGTATCAGCTGGCAAAAGCACAATATTGGCCTGGGCCATACCCTGCTCTGTTGTGAGATTAAATAATACTTACCGTATGATTAACAACATTCAAATATTATTACCATTACTCCCACCATAAACTGTTTTCACCGAGATACAGGAACTGACTGTTTATGAGGAGTGCGATATGAACCGGCAATCCATCGAAACCAACTCAACACAGGGTGTCTTTGAGTCGGGGCTGCATAAACGCCTCCATGCAGGCGCCGCCAAATTGCCCAGTCCACTGGGAGGTCTGGCGCTGGCCATTGCCAGTCTGGGCTGGACGCTGGAGAATATCCTTCCCTCAGCAAACGGCATGGCCCAGCTTGCGGGCAGCCTGGTGGGTTCCTTATTACTGATGGCCCTGACTATCAAGTTTATCCTCCACCCCAAAATCCTGGCCGAGGAGCTGGCCCATCCGGTATTGGGCAGTGTCATTCCCACCTATGCCATGGGATGGATGGTGGTGTCCCGCTGTCTTGGCAATTATGTTGCGGGTGCGGGCGAGATTCTGTGGTTGTTGGCCGTGGCCGCACACCTGGGATTTCTGGCTGCCTTTTGTATTCATCGCTGCCGTAACTTTTCTCTGGACAGCATGGTACCCAGCTGGTTTGTGCCCCCCATTGGCATCATAGTGGCGGCAGTAGCCTTTCCGCCCCATGGACCCAGAGTGCTGGCAGAAGCTCTGCTGTGGTTTGGCATGCTGGCCTACCTTGTCATGCTGCCAGTGATGCTTTACCGGCTTATCTTTCGCGCTGCAGTGCCCGAAGCAGCACAGCCAACCCTGGCCATTCTCGCCGCCCCGGCAAGCCTGTCTCTGGCCGGTTACCTGAGTCTTATCCCTGAACCTTCGGCGGTGATAATAGGGTTATTGCTGACCCTGGCAGTGCTGATGACCAGTATCATCTATCTTGCCTTCTTCCATTTGCTGCGGTTGCCCTTCAGCCCGGGATTCGCGGCCTTTACCTTCCCCATGGTCATTGGCGCCACAGCCCTGTACAAAACACACGATTGGCTCGCTGACCACGGCCATGTCGGCCAGTTGACTCTTGGGCTGTCACACCTGGCAAATCTTGAGCTGACTGTTGCGGCGGCAGTGGTGCTTTTTGTGAGCGCAAAATATCTGGCTTTCTATCTCAAGAAACACAAAAGTTAATATTTGAGCAGATTAATTCAATCAAATTTATTAACAACTGACCAAATGATATTTGTTAACAAATAAGGAATATTTCAAATATTCCGTGGTAGCGCCGACAAAATATACAGAATAGCACCCCTTATATACTTGAAAAAATCTCTCTTTTTGCAGGATTTTTGTTCTTACACATTTTTTTAATTATGACAATTTGTTACTTTTCATTGCGATTTAAAGGAAATTTCACCAGCATAAAAACACCAATAACACCGCAATGAAACCTTTTTAAAATAATAAAAAACGTTTTATTAACACCTGAAACCATTTAAACCAAAAACAACGTTAGAAAAACGCCACCTTGTTTTATTTCTGTTACTTTTTAGTGTATTTTTTGGTTTATATTCATAAACTTCTAATACTTTAGCCCTGTGTTGCACATGTAAATTCGGTGTGGTTATATCTCCAGCCAGACGAATTTCGATCACGGATTTAATTAATTTGTATCGGGATATCGTCCTATAAAAAGCAAAACACATTTAAGTGTCAGGGAGATTATCATGCTCGTTAACAACACTCTGGCCAAAGCGGTACGCTTTGCGCTGATCGGTGGTGCTGCTTCTGTAGCTATCACCAGCGCTGCCGCCTTTGCCGAAGAAGCCGATGGTGCAAAAGTAGAACGCATCGAGGTAACAGGTTCACGTATTAAGCGTACCGATCTGGAATCAGCAACGCCTGTTACCGTTCTCAGCTCTGAAGAAATGGCCAAGCAAGGTTTCACCACTATTCAGGACGCTCTGGAAAGCCTGACTTCTACCACAGGCGCCATGACCACTCAGTCTGTGCACGGCTTTACCCCAGCCGCTTCTTCCATCAGCCTGCGTGGCGCCGGTGCCAGCCGCACTCTGACGCTGATCAACGGTAAGCGTCTGAACCAGTATCCAAAGCCAGCCGGCGGTACTGACAACTTTGTTGACACTGCCAACCTGCCAATGGAAGCCGTAGCCCGTATCGAAGTTCTGCAATCCGGTGCGTCTGCCGTATACGGTGCTGACGCCGTAGGTGGTGTGGTTAACATCATCCTGAAGGACGATTTCGAAGGCGTTGCCCTGAAATACCGTCACGGAGACACCACTGAAGGTGGCGGCGGTTCAGATCGTATCGCCCTGTCTCTGGGTGCCTCTTCTGACCGTGGTAACGTGTCTACCTTCATCGAATTCACCGATAACGAGCGTCTGAGAGCCTCTGACCGTGAAGTATTCGGTCTGCACACAGACAAAGTGCCTTACAGCGAATACTCTGCCTACAGCTCTTACGGTGCCCGTATCGCCGGTGGTCCTAAAGGCAACACCTTTGTCGGCAGCATCCCAATGGAGCGCTGTATTGCTGAAGGTTACCTGTGGGTAGCCGAGAAGAACCTCTGTGGTTTCGACCGTTCACAATGGCGCGATCTGGCACCGGAAAGCAGCCGTTTCATCAGCTCAACCAACTTCACCTATGAGCTGTCTGACGACCTGTCTTTCGTTGGTCGTATGGATTATGCCAAGGCCCAATCCACTACCAATATCGAGCCTATGGGTATCGATAACTACACAGTGACTGTAGCCGGTGACCAAGTCACTCTGGGTGTTGACCTGGATCCAAGCCTGACCAAGACCTTCAACAAGACCACTGGTCTGGGTGGCGACTTTGCTGCGGCTCCCGATGGCGAATACTACTATGTTCGTCGTCTGCACGAATTCAGTAACCGCAGCGGTGAAACCAACACCCAAAACTTCTTCTTTACCGCTGGTCTGGAAGGTGTGATTGCAGACAGCTACAACTGGGATGCCTCTGTAAACTACGGCCGCACTGAACTGGATATCTACAGCTCAGGCTACGCCACCGTAGGCGGCATGTTCAGCTACCTGTCACAGGGTGAGAACGGCGTTTCTGCCCTCAAACCTATGACTGCAGCTGAAGTAGCCAGCGTGGCTTACTCTCCATTCGAGCGCGCTCAGTCTACCCAGAAAAACGTACAGGCCAACATCTCCGGTACTGCGTTTGAACTGCCAGCCGGTGACGCTGACTTCGCTTTCGGTGCTGAATACACCAAGCAAGACTACGAAACTGACACAGATTCTGAGTCCAAGAAAGGTAACATCCTGAGCCGCGGCGGTTCATCAGGTGCCGGTGAGCGTTCTTACTGGGCTACTTACCTGGAAATGCGCATGCCAGTTCTGGAAGATCTGGTGGTAGATGCCGCAGTACGTTATGACCGCTACTCCGACTTTGGCGGCAACCTGACTCCTCAGGTAGCCATTGAGTACCGTCCAATGGACGAACTGCTGGTACGTGGTACCATCGGTAAGGTATTCCGCGCCCCTGACATGCACCGTGTATACGGTGATGCCACCAAGGGCTTCGCCACTGTAATCGACTTCAAGAAGTGTCAGGAACTGGGCGGTTCTCCAGGTAAGACACATCCTGATGCCACCATCAATACCGTGTGTAACGAACTGCACATCGACTCCACCACAGGTGCCAACAAGGACCTGAAGGCTGAAGAAGGCTACACTGCTAACATCGGCGCGGTATGGGGCGGTGAGAGCCTGAACGCCTCTATCGACGTGTGGGAATGGAAACTGGATGACATGGTGAGCGATATCAGCGCCAGCAAAGCTGCCCGCGAATACGAGACCTATGCCAGCATGATCACCCGTGACGAGACTGGTACCATCACTCACATCAACGCCGTTGCCCAGAACCTGGCTTACCAGAAAGTTCGCGGTATCGACGTGACTGCCGGTTACGGTTGGGATATCAACGAGTTCGGTGAACTGAAACTGAACTTCAACGGTTCTTACCTGCTGAAGTCTGAAGGCCAGACCGATCCTACCGCTGCTGTAGATGACGATCTGGACGATGGCGGCCTGCCACAGTACCGTGCCAACATGGTGCTGAGCTGGTTCATCGAAGACTTCGAAACCACTTTGGGTGCCTACCACACTGCACGCATGCACGGTTCTTCTTACAAGTCATTCAAGTCTGACAGCCCAGACTTCAACGAAAGCGATTATGAAGTGGCTTCTCAGACCAAGTGGAACCTGACTGCCGGTTATAACATCACCGACGGTATCAAGGTTAAGGCCGGTGTTGTGAACCTGTTCAACGTAGGTCCTAACTTCGACCCAACTGACACCTCTTGGCCACACTACCCACGTTCCGTGTACAACGCACGTGGTCGTGAGTGGTTCGTAGAAGGCGAAGTGAAGTTCTAATGGACGCAGAGTCCTGAATAAAAACGGCACCCCAGGGTGCCGTTTTTTTATGTGCTGTTATGATCTAAATGCCTGACAGTGCGCTATTTAATGGCGTCTATTCGTTGTTACTAGGCTCAAAGGGTTTCAGAAACAAGGCCTGTAATTTAACGGCAGGCTTTACATCACCCGCCGCCAGTCGCCAGTCGCCAGTCGCCAGTCGCCAGTCAACAGAGCTAAGCTGCGTTTTCCCATCAGTTGAAGCCGAGGAAATGCGCCCCAATCACCATCACGCTGGCGGCAATCAACAGTAACAACATAAAGCGCCAGATAAATTTCACCCAGGCGCTGAACTCAACCCGGCACACACCCAGGGTTGCCATCAAAGACGCCGATGTGGGCACCAACACATTGGTAAAACCGTCACCCAATTGAAACGCCAGCACCGCCACCTGACGGCTCACGCCAACGATATCGGCGAGCGGCGCCATCAGAGGCATAGTCAGCGCTGCCTGACCAGAACCTGAGGTCACAAAGAAGTTGAACACCGATTGAAACAGCAACATAAACCAGGCCGACAGCGCATCGGGCAAATGGCCAATAAAGCCGCCTGCCGCTGAGAGAATGCTGTTGAGCACCGAAGGCTCGGTTGGGCCGCCCTTGCCAAGCAAAATCAAAATACCGGCGGCACTTCCCACCAACAAACAGGGCTCCAGCATGGTGGCTGCACCATCTTTGAAGGCCTTGGCCATGCCATTGAGAGTGAGTCCGTTTAAGTTAAACATCACCGCAATCAAACCGGCGACAAGCCCCATGGTAAAAAACTGGCTGGCAATCTCGGGAATAAACCAATGTTTGGCTACCACGCCCCAAATCACCCACACCATGGTGGCAATTATGGTCGCAAGCACTAAATAATCACCCAGATTAAACCGGCTGTTGCCTGCAGGGTTTTGGTCGTCACTTCCCTGCTGGACCTGCCTGAAATGGGCGTCGGTGGCATAGCTGTATGACAGCGCTGGCGCGGCCTTGATTTTACGGGCGTACAGCATGGTAAAGGCAATACCCAGCAAGGTAAAACCTATCCACATGGGAATACGTACAGCTGCACCCGAGAGCACGGGGATACCGGCAATCCCCTGGGCAATGGCCACACTGAAAGGATTCATCCAACTGGCACCGAAGCCCACCTGGGTGGCCACATAGGTCACCATCACAGTGGTGATGCCATCGTAGCCAAGACGTATCATCAGCGGGCAGATAATGATGGCAAAGGCAATGGCCTCTTCCCCCATACCGAACACGGCACCGCCGAGAGAAAACAGGCTAAAGAGCACGGGAATAAACACAAACTCCCGCCCCTGGGTGTGGTGAATAAGCCGCAATATACCGTTATCTATGGTGCCTGTGGCCATCACCACCCCAAAGGAGCCACCAATCACCAGCATAAACATGATAACGCCAACGGCGCTGCCCCATTTATCGCCGGATACCAGGCCTTCAAACATATAGTTGAAGAAGCCTTTACCCTGTGGGTCGAAGGCGGGAACCGGTGCCAATTTGGGCTCACCCTGTTCATCAAGGTCATAGCGGAACGAGTCGGGATCCACCACCTGACGGGTTTTCTCCACCCCGTCCTGCACAAAGGTCACTGTCTGGGTATCGAAAGACCCCACAGGCACCAAATAGGTCATGAGTGCAGCAAAAAGCGCCACAAAAAATATGATCACCAGGGTGTCCGGCATCACCCAGGTACACGTCCGGGGCGATGGCGCAATGGCGGTGGCACCCGAAGAAGGATCAGGTCTGGTCGTCATCTTTTGTACTTATCCAGTTAATCATCCACGAAAACATGACATATTCGTGAATGCGTTGAAACGAAAGGCGCTGACTATACCCCAAAAGCCTTTAACTGTCCTTAACACCGCCCACATCAACCATGCTCAACCTTTTTTATATGATTGAATAAAAAGCATAAATATCAAACCACATCACATTTTCCTGCTCATTGATAAAAGCGCCACAGTCCTTCCCCCGCCCAAACTGTGCGCCGGGCAACAGAATTCAAAAACTCTGCCATTGGCCATTTAAGGCAAGGCCACGCGCCTTATAGAATGACAGGCAACCATCAATTCCTCTGATAGCTGCTGTCATGAAATACACCCTCAAACAAATGTCGGTTTTTGATGCTGTCGCCAGTCTCGAAAGTGTGTCCGGCGCGGCCCGTAAACTGTCCATGACCCAGTCCGCCGTCAGTATGTCGCTGCAGCAGCTGGAAAGCTTGCTCGGCAGGCCGCTCTTTATCCGTCAGGGAAACCGATTGATGTTGAGCCATTGGGGACACTGGCTCAGACCCCGCGCCCGCAAGCTACTCGCCGATGCCCAGCAAATCGCCATGGGGCTGCACGATCAGCACCTCCTATCCGGCAGTTTATCCATGGGGGCCAGCCAAACCGCGGCGGAACACCTGCTTGGGGATCTCATCAGCCGCCTTGATAGCGACTTTCCACAAATCCATATTGAGCTGATGGTCGAAAACACCGAAAACGTCATCACGGCGGTGCAGGAATATGAGGTGGACTTTGGCATCATCGAAGGGCGCAGCGACGATGCCCATTTGGTGTTGGAGCCCTGGCTTGATGATCATCTTGTGGTGATTGCCGCGCCCCACCATCCCTACGGCAAGTATGGCAATGTCAGCCTGTCACAGCTGGAGCAAGCTAAATGGGTACTGCGGGAGCAAGGCGCCGGCACCCGCCGCATTTTCGATGCCGCCATCCATGGCAATCTCGACAGATTAAACGTATGGCGGGAGTACGAGCAGGTACCTGTCCTGAAGGCGTTGGTAAAAAATGGTCCCTACCTCAGTGCACTGCCCTATCTGGATGTGGAGCGGGATGTGGCCGCCGGGCAACTCATTATCCTGTCAACGCCCAAACTGAACATGAAGCGCCAGTTGTCTTTCGTATGGCGCGCCGATGCCACTGAAAACCCGCTGCGTGACTGTGTGATTTCGGAAGCAAAAAGGCTCGCGCGCCACAGGCACACGAGCCAGGAGAAGATCTGAAAGGGATTATGCGGGCAGCTTTTCTCTGACACTTTGCAGCAATCGCAGCAAGGCATCACGGTGAATAATTCCCTTAAGCACCCCGGCTTCCACCACAGGCAAGGTTGCGGGACTTGCTGCCACGGCGCCCCGCAGACGCTCTTCATAGGCCTGATAGCCCGTCCCCAGCCAATGCCCTTCACCTGTCACCGGAAAGAGCCGCTGCCTGTCTACCACCCAGTATTCCAGTACTGTCAAAAGCGGCTCATCGGCAGCGACTGTATGCAGTACTTTTTGCATCATGTCCCCCACCCGGTAGCTGCCATTGGCGGCAAACTCTTCCGCCCACAGGCCCCGCATGGCGTCCTGGGGGGCGAGCATTCCCACAAGGCGGCCACCGTCGGCCACCACAGGACAGGACACGCCGTCCGCACTTTCCATCAGTGCCAACGACTGCCACAGGTTCATATCCGGCGTTAAGGTAACTGCAGGCTCCAGCAAGGCAGCAACGGTAAGGGTAGTCAGGTGTTTATTCATCATGGTTTGCTCCAAAGATAAGGGTGACGCTGCCGCAGGATGAAGCGCATCGGGCAGTGGTGTCAGACAAGGTGAACTGGGTGTGGGGGTAAAATGCGTGTTCGCGAACCGGCTTGCCTGCGTGAAATAGCGGCGGTCTGTAGGCGCACCTTCGCCAACTGGTAAGTGGGCTTCAGTGGTTACCAAACTCAGGCCGGCCCCAAAATTTGCAGGGGCAGCAGAGACAGCTTGCGCCGAGCGCTCTCCCAACCTGTGCACGCCCAGGAGCCCCATCCCCACCAGCACAGCACCGCCAACGATGTTGCCGAGGGTGACGGGCAGCAGATTCAGTTGCAGCATGTTGGCGGGTGTCAACTCAGCAAGCCGCGCCGGCTCAATGCCATGGGTGAGCAGGAACGTATCCGGGATGTGCTGAGCCAGCATGCCGGCAAGAGGCAGCAAAAACAGGTTGGCAATGCTGTGCTCAAAGCCGCTGCTGACAAAAAGCGCCACCGGCAGCATCAGGAGCAGCGCCCGGGTACCCGGGTTAGTACTGAGAAAACTGAGCCACACCCCAAGGCACACCAAAAAGTTACAGAGTACCCCCAGGAAAAACGCCTCCCACCACCCGTGGTGCAGCTTGTGAAGGGCCGTGGATATCAGATTTACTCCCCACAGCCCACCATCGAGTTGCCACACACCCGCAAGCAGCACCAAGGCGGCCAGACTCAGTGCCCCCAGGGCGTTGCCACAATACACGCACAGCCAGCTTTTAAGCAGGGTCGATAACCGGGCGGAACCCTGAGCCCAGGGGATGGCGGTCAGCACTGTGCCCGTAAAAAGCTCCATCCCCAGCAGCACCACCAACATCAACCCCAAACTGAAGGCGAGTGCACCGGCAAGACGCACCATGCCCCATGGAGCACCGGCGCTGCCGGTGGTCACCGTCAGGTAAAAGACAAACCCCAGACCGATGAAAATCCCTGCATACACGGCCTCGGCAAACCGTTGCCGCTGCCCCTTGGCAAGCTTCTTTCGGCTTGCATAACAGATGTCGGCCATCAGGCCGCCTTCGCGTGTCTCGGGCGGCGTCGCCCCCTTGGTCGAGCGCGACTGCGCCAACGGCGTTTTACGCTGGTGAAGATGAGTTGGCATATCCGGCACCCATATCGATAAAAAGTTTCTGTACCAACAGCTTGGCTGCTGCATTGCGCCAAATGTAGCAAGCAGACACCATGAGAAATATCGAATACTTTTGATGCCGGGTATCAGTTTTTCTTATAGAAAAAGATTGAAAGCGACTGTTTGAGCCAGGCTGAGTGTCTATCAGATCTCGTGCCAGTCGCCACAGTCACAAAAATCACAGAAATAAATACAAGTAATTGAAAGTGAATTTAAAAACGTTAATTTCGGATTCCCAATTGCACCCGATGTCAGCACTGGGTCATGCGCCATCCCGGACGTATGAGCCACCTCGCAGTGAAACAATCAAGTCATGCAGGGATGAAGCGCCCGGAATAATCACACCAAAACCTGTGGGTTGAGCCTTGGGTGCAAATGGGTAGCCATAAGGCTGAACGCTGCGCAAGATAGTTGATACCCGGGTTAAAAGCCGCTTTTCTTCTCTGCGCCGCCCATGGGGCTAGACCTGGCTGCGGGTATTGCACCCACAAATCACCTCCCCTACGCAATTATTGTGCCCCTGCGCAATAGACTGCATAGCCCAACATCCAGCTATGTTAGCTGTGTCGCAAATCCGTCATCAGGGTGCTTCAGAAAGATTGATAGTTGATGAGAGGCTATAACGGCTGTGGTAACATTTTTAACAGGTAAATTGGTATGACCAATTTGAGCAGATTTTAGGACCCCGGGTTTGGGGTGGTAAAACAGACACATTTTTACCATCAAAACCGTTTCTGACAGGCTTTTTACGACAGTAACTGGCCAGAGCAACAAGGATGCTTTCAAAGCTGGTCAAGCAGGCTCAACACGCTGTTGTTTTGGGGATTAACATGTCAGAAACAGCATATCAACCTGAGGCCATCGGCCTCACCGAGACCGACACGGCCACCGGCAATGACGCGGAAAAAAGCTACCGCGAGCTGCATCGTCCTGCGTCGGAGTTTTCATCCCGTGAAGCCTATCTGGATCATGAACTGAAAATCATGAAACCCAGACGTTGGGCCCTAAACCTGCCCGGTCGTGACTTTAACTTTGAATGGGAAGATTTGGTTCCCGCCATTGCCGGCACCATCGGCATTACCGTGATGTATTCTGCCGTCATGGCGGCCTGGGCTGCGGGTCTCACCGAGCGCTGGGACCACATTAACCTTGGCGCCGACTTCATCATCTCTGTGGTGCGGGTCGAAATGCTCATTCCCGCCCTGCTGTTCTGTATCATCAGCTCCGGCTTTATCAATCCCCGCGCCAACCTTGGTGGTAACCACGGTCCCATGATCCCGCTTATCGGCGCCATCGCGCTGGCCGGTGCTCACCCACTGGCACTGGCGATTCTGCTGGGGGTATTTGGTCTCTTGCTGTCTTTCTTTAAAGGGGGATCGCGGCTGGTAAATCTCACCAGTAGCGGGGTGGCTGGCGGCCTATTGGTGTTCCTCGGCTTTATGGGGGCAAAGAGCCAGATTGAATCCTTATTCAGCTGGGCGGGTGGCCTTGAAGCCAAGCACGCGCTGGATTACTCCTTAGGCTATGTCGCCTTCTTTATTCTGCTCGCCAACGTGGTGATCTACGCCCTGCTGGCCAAACTGGGCAAGCGCTGGCTGGCCATTCCACTGTGCTCCATCGCCGCTATTGTGATGGCCTTTGCTCTTGGCGCCGGACTGGATCTTAAATTCACCACAGCCCCCGGCTTGCCCAACCTGAACCCTGTGTACTGGTGGGGCTCTACCGAAACAGGCTGGCAGCTTGGCCTGCCCAATATGCAGCACTTTATTGCATCACTGCCCTTTGCCATTCTGGCGGTTGCCATGTGGTCTCCCGACTTCCTCGGCCACCGAATTTTCCAGGAGCTGAACTATCCCAAGGGTGCGGAAAAAGTACTGATGGACGTGGATGACACCATGACCACCTGCTCACTGCGCCAAATGGTAGGAACTGCTGTGGGCGGCGGTAACATCACGTCAAGCTGGGGTACCTATATGATCCCGGCCGCTATCGCCAAGCGCCCTATTCCTGCCGGTGCCATTTTGCTGGGCAGCCTGTGTATTATCGTGGCGATTGTAGGTTATCCGATGGATCTGACCACCTGGCGCCCAGTGATGTCCATTGCCTTGCTGGTGGGTGTATTCCTGCCACTGCTTGAAGCAGGGTTGCAGATGGTGAAAGACAACCAGAGCAGCCAGGCCGCCGGGATCTGTATATTCGGTTCATTCGTGGCTAACCCTGTGCTTGCCTGGGCGCTGACCATGCTTTTGGACAATAACGGCCTGATTGGTGACAAAGAGCGTGCCGCCAACCTCTCATTTGTCGACCGGGTCGTAATTCCCGGACTCGCCTTCGTTATCTGTCTCGCCGCCATGCTGGCCGTGGGCATGATTGAAGGAATTCCAGCACTGCTGTAACACACATGCATAAGAGAAAAAGGGGCAAATATGCCCCTTTTTCTTATTGTGCTTTCACGCTCTTGAGCGCTATCTAATAGGCGAAGCAAGGTGAATTTCAGCGTTATCTGATGCCAACTTGTCCATGACGGTTAAAAACTGCTAACTCGGTAACAAATTTCGCATTAATCGCCTTAATCTCGAACGCTTTTGGATGCGACCCCATGGGCCTTATGTTAATATGCAAGTGGACAATTGGTCTTACCAATTAAATTAGAGATTGGTAAGACGTTCACGGAATCCACCGGAAAGTCTTCCGGGGTCCTGGCTTCATCAGGGGATGTTTCGCCGGGATGTAAAAAGACTCGCAAGGGGAAACATCCCCAACCCTTTTCTCAAATAGAAGGTGAAGTACGATGACCGATAAAACTGAGCTGTTCCAAACCGCGTGGGAAGGATTCGTTCCCGGTGATTGGAAGTCCGACGTCAATGTACGTGACTTTATTCAGACCAACTACACCCCTTATGAAGGTGACGACAGCTTCCTGGCCGGCCCCACCGCCGCTACCAACGCCCTGTGGGCCAAGGTGATGGAAGGTATCAAGGAAGAAAACCGCACCCACGCGCCGCTGGACTTTGATACCGACAAGGTATCGACCATCACTTCCCACGATGCCGGTTATATCGAAAAAGAGCTGGAAACCATTGTTGGTCTGCAAACCGATGCGCCACTCAAGCGCGCCATGCTGCCAAACGGCGGTATCCGTATGGTGGAAAGCTCCTGCGCCGCCTACAACCGTGAACTGAATGCCGACATCAAGTATGTGTATTCTGAGCTGCGCAAGACCCACAACCAGGGCGTATTCGACATCTATACCCCGGAAATCCTTGCCTGCCGTAAATCCGGCGTGCTGACCGGCCTGCCCGATGCCTATGGCCGTGGCCGTATCATTGGTGACTACCGCCGCGTGGCCCTGTACGGTATCGATTACCTGATGGCCGATAAACTGAAGCAATTCACCTCGCTGCAATCCCGTTTTGAAGAAGGTGAAGATCTGCAGGCCACCATGCAGCTACGCGAAGAAATCGCCGAGCAGCACCGCGCTCTGGCCCAGATGAAGAAAATGGCCGCGAAATACGGCTACGACATTTCTGGCCCCGCCAAAAACGCCCAGGAAGCCATTCAGTGGACCTACTTTGGCTACCTTGCTGCGGTGAAGAGCCAAAACGGTGCCGCCATGTCCCTTGGCCGTACTTCCAGCTTTATCGACATCTACATTGAGCGTGACCTGAAAAACGGTACTCTGACCGAAGAGCAGGCGCAGGAGATGATTGACCATTTCGTGATGAAGCTGCGCATGGTGCGCTTCCTGCGTACCCCTGAGTACGATGAACTGTTCTCCGGCGACCCAATCTGGGCCACCGAATCAATCGGCGGTATGGGTCTTGATGGCCGTACTCTGGTGACCAAGTCCAGCTTCCGCTTCCTGCATACCCTGTACAACATGGGCCCAAGCCCAGAGCCAAACATCACTGTGCTCTGGTCTGAAAAGCTGCCAGAAAACTTCAAAACCTTCTGTGCCAAGGTGTCCATCGACACCAGCTCCATCCAGTACGAAAACGATGACCTGATGCGTCCGGACTTCGAGTCTGACGACTATGCCATCGCCTGCTGCGTCAGCCCCATGGTGGTGGGTAAGCACATGCAGTTCTTCGGTGCCCGTGCCAACCTCGCCAAGACCATGCTGTATGCCATCAACGGTGGCGTAGACGAAAAGCTGAAAGTGCAGATAGGTCCTAAATCTGAGCCTATCACCAGCGAGTACCTGGACTATGACGATGTCATGAGTCGTCTGGATAACCTGATGGAGTGGCTGGCGACCCAGTATGTCTCTGCGCTGAACGCCATTCACTTTATGCACGACAAGTATTCTTACGAAGCCGCGCTGATGGCGCTGCACGACCGCGACGTGCGCCGCACCATGGCCTGTGGTATCGCCGGTCTGTCCATTGCTGCCGACTCCCTGTCTGCCATCAAGTACGCCAAGGTGAAGCCGGTACGCGACGAGCACGGCATCGCCGTTGACTTCGAAATTGAGGGTGACTATCCCAAGTTCGGTAACAACGATGCCCGCGTGGATGATATCGCCTGTATGCTGGTTGAAGGCTTTATGGCCAAAATTCGCAACAAGAAGATGTACCGCAACGCCATCCCAACCCAGTCTATCCTGACCATCACCTCTAACGTGGTGTACGGCAAGAAGACAGGTAACACCCCCGATGGCCGCCGCGCCGGAGCACCTTTCGCCCCGGGTGCCAACCCAATGCACGGCCGTGATGAGAAAGGCGCCATCGCCTCACTCACTTCCGTGGCCAAGCTGCCCTTTGCCCACGCACAGGATGGTATTTCTTACACCTTCTCTATCGTTCCCAATGCTCTGGGTAAAGATGAAAAGGCCCGTGAGCGTAACCTGGCAGCCCTGATGGACGGTTATTTCCGCCACAGTGAAGGCCGTGAAGGTGGCCAACACCTGAACGTGAACGTGATGAACCGTGAAATGCTTGAGGATGCCATCGCAAACCCTGACAAGTATCCACAGCTCACCATCCGTGTATCCGGTTATGCAGTGCGCTTCAACTCACTGACACCAGAGCAACAGCAGGATGTGATCACCCGCACCTTTACTCAAGGTTTGTAATTCAGGCGCTGGTAATTCATCGGTCGCTAAAGGACAATTGTGGCTTGCCACAATTGTCCTCAGTTTCAGCCAACCCCAGGAGTTTCAATGACAGTCACAGGCAGGGTTCATTCAGTGGAATCCTTCGGCACAGTGGACGGTCCCGGCATCAGGTTTATCACCTTTATGCAGGGTTGTCTGATGCGCTGCCAATACTGCCATAACCGTGATACCTGGGATTTGGATGGCGGCAAGGAAATGCAGGTCGATGAGCTGATGAGTCAAATCCTCAGCTATCGGCCTTTTTTGGATGCCAGCGGCGGCGGTGTCACTGCCAGTGGCGGTGAGGCCATATTGCAGGCCGAATTTGTGGCCGACCTGTTCAAGGCCTGCCGCGCCGAAGGCATTCATACCTGTCTGGATACCAATGGTTTCGTGCGAAAATACACGCCCGCCATTGATGTACTCTTAGACAACACCGATCTGGTGCTCTTGGATATCAAACACATAGATGATGCCAAACATCAGGATTTAACCAAGGTCAGCAATCATCGCACCCTGCAGTTTGCCGAATACCTCGCCAAACGCGACCAGAAAACCTGGATCCGTTACGTGGTAGTCGCGGGCTTTACCGAAGATGTAGAAAGTGCTGAAAAACTGGCTGATTTTATCGCCCCCATGGGCAACGTGGAAAAGGTGGAACTGCTGCCCTACCACGAGCTGGGCAAGCACAAGTGGGAAGCCATGGGTGAGGATTATCCGCTCAAGGGTGTTCATCCCCCCACCGCCGACACCATGGAAGCCATCAAGGCCGTGTTTACCCGCCGCGGACTGACCGCGACTTATTAAGACTGTTACCGCGGAATACTCGCAGTTAAAAAGGTGCTCGTTGAGCCGGAATGATGCTCAAAGCTCGTCCCAGTAACTTGCATCGAGTCGGTCGAAGGCTATCTTCAAGAGATTGGCCATATCGAGGTAGCAGGCCTTGGCGCCGAGGGGAATATAAGCCACACCTATGGCTTGCAGACGTTCCTGCACTTGGTTGCCAAAGCTTAACAGAGACAATGGCAAAGGATGACGGGCGCGCTGCCCAAGCCACAGGATGCCCTGGAGTGGCAGACTGAAGAAAAACAGGCCAATGGCAATCGCCTGAGGCAAAAATGCCCAGCCATGGAGATAAATTTGGCTGGCTGCCGCCAAGAGTGCGAAAGGCGGCATAAAACGTATGGCGAGGGACGTTGCCTTAACGACGCGATATTCCGGGAAAAAATACCCCAGAGGTTTCGCCATCGGCCAGGCCTTCATATAACGATGGCCATCGCGCAGGGTGGAAAACAGCTGAAATTTCATCAACCCGGGAACCTATGGACAACACAGACTGCTTTAACCTTAGCACAAAGGCAGTCGGCTTCCCAAGCGTGGCTCAGGGAAGCAGATGAGAAGTTTTAATGGCCTGCCCGCCAGGCAAAGTCGCCGGAGCAAGACCCGGCCAACTATTTCATGACGCAAGAAGGTTTTATCATGTCCAATACTTTGGTTCTGGTACTCAACTGTGGCAGTTCTTCACTGAAGTTTGCCATTCTGGACGCCACCAATGGCGACGAAAAAATTTCCGGTTTGGCCGAGTGCTTTGGTCTGGAAAATGCCCGCATCAAGTGGAAATTACGCGGCGAGAAACACGAAGCCAGTTTGGGCGCCTTCAGCGCTCACCGCGAAGCGGTGGAATACATAGTCAACAAAATTCTGGTGAATGAGCCTGAACTGAAAGGCCAACTTATCGCCATTGGCCACCGTATCGTGCACGGCGGAGAAAAGTTCACCCACTCCGTCATTATCGATGATGCCGTACTCAAGGGTATCGAAGACTGTGCCTCGCTGGCGCCACTCCATAACCCTGCGCACCTTATCGGTATTCGTGCGGCCCAGGCCTCTTTCCCGTCGCTGCCTCAAGTTGCCGTGTTCGATACCGCCTTCCACCAGAGTATGCCAGACCGGGCCTATATCTATGCCCTGCCCTACAAGCTCTATCGTGAGCACGGTATCCGCCGCTACGGCATGCACGGTACCAGCCACTTGTTCGTAAGCCGTGAAGCCGCCAAGGCCCTAGGCAAAGACGTGAACGACACCAATGTGATTTGTGCCCATCTGGGTAACGGTGCCTCTGTAACGGCAGTGAAAGGCGGCAAGAGTGTAGACACCTCTATGGGTCTGACCCCGCTGGAAGGTCTGGTAATGGGAACTCGCTGTGGCGATCTGGATCCCTCCATCATCTACCACCTGGTGCATCAGCTGGGTTACACCCTGGATGAAGTGAACAACCTGATGAACAAACAGAGTGGTTTGCTCGGTATTTCTGAGCTCACCAACGATTGTCGCGGTATCGAAGAAGGCTACGCCGAAGGCCACAAGGGTGCGACTCTGGCATTGGAGATCTTCTGCTACCGTCTGGCCAAATACATCGCCTCCTATACAGTGCCACTGGGCCGTCTGGATGCCATCGTATTCACCGGCGGCATCGGCGAAAACTCTGACCTTATCCGTGAAAAGGTTTTGAATCTGCTTGAAATCTTTAAGTTTGAAGTTGACAGCGAGCGCAATAAGGCAGCCCGCTTCGGTAACCAGGGCGTGATTACCAAAGAGGGCAGTCCCATTGCCATGGTGATCCCCACCAACGAAGAGTGGGTCATCGCCGAAGACTCGCTGCGTCTGGTTAACAAATAAGGCGCCCGCCGCCCCGGGACTCCCGCGGGCGGATTTGCATTAAAAGCATCTGATGGCCCGACCATCAAAGCAACACCCTAAGAGGTACTTTATGTCCCGCAACATCATGTTGGTTCCCATTGGTACAGGCGTTGGCCTCACCTCTCTGAGCCTGGGTATGGTGCGCGCACTGGAACGCCATGGCGTAAAAGTGCAGTTTTTCAAGCCCATCAGCCAGCAGCGCCCTGCCGATTCAGGCCCTGAACGCTCAACCACTATCCTGTCCAAGTCGCCCACGGTGAACCCGTTGGAGCCCTTTGACATGCAGCACGCCGAGTCGCTTATCCGTACCGACCAGACCGATGTGCTGATGGAGCAAATCATTGCCCGCGCCAGCGAAATTGCAGCCAACACCGAGACGCTTATCATCGAAGGTTTGGTGCCAACCCGCAGCCACTCCTTCTCCGATGACGTGAACTACGCTATCGCCAAGGCATTGGATGCGGACGTGATTTTCATTGCCACCCCGGGTAACGACACCCCGAACGCGCTGATGAACCGTTTGGAAATTGCCTACAACAGCTGGGGCGGCGCCAAGAACAAACGCCTGATTGGCGCCGTGATCAACAAGATTGGTGCACCTGTGGATGACGAAGGCCGCACCCGACCTGACTTGTCTGAAGTGTTCGACCATCAGGACATCCAGAAAGGTGATGCCACGGCCATGTTCCAGCTGCCAGGCAAGAGCAAGCTGCGTATTCTGGGCAGTGTGCCTTACAATCTGGATCTGGTGTCTCCCCGCGCATCAGACCTTGCCAAGCACTTGCATGCACGCATCCTCAATGCCGGTGAAATGAACACCCGTCGCCTGCGTAAAGTGACCTTCTGTGCCCGCTCCATTCCCAACATGCTGAGTCACTTCCGTACCGACTCGCTGCTGGTGACCTCGGGCGACCGCTCCGATGTGATTGTGGCAGCCTGCCTTGCGGCGATGAATGGCGTGAAGATTGGCGCGCTGCTGCTTACCGGCTCCTACGAGCCAGAGCCGGAAGTACTGAAGCTGTGCGAACAGGCATTCGAGACCGGTCTGCCGGTGTTTATGATAGACACCAACACCTGGCAAACCTCACTCAATATTCAGCGCTTTAACCACGAAGTGCCCGTGGACGATGCAGTGCGAATTGAGCTGGTGCAGGAATATGTGGCAAGCCACATCGACCAGAGCTGGATTGAAAGCGTGACCGAAAACTCGCCACGCGAACACCGCCTGTCGCCACCGGCCTTCCGCTACAAGCTTACTGAGCTGGCCCGCGCCGCCAAAAAGTGCATCGTACTGCCTGAAGGCGACGAGCCACGCACCATCAAGGCCGCCAGCATCTGTGCCGAGCGCGGCATCGCCCGCTGTGTACTGCTGGGTAAGAAAGACGATATTTTACGTATTGCCGCAGCACAGGATGTGGTGCTCGGTGAAGGTGTGGAAATTCTCGACCCAGAGGATATTCGCGAGCAATATGTTGAGCCCATGCTCAACCTGCGTCGCCACAAAGGACTTACCGAAGTGGTTGCCCGTGAGCAACTGGAAGACAACATGGTACTGGCGACCATGATGCTGGCCGAAGATGAAGTGGACGGCATAGTATCAGGCGCGGTAAACACCACCGCCAATACCATTCGTCCACCGCTGCAGCTGATTAAAACCGCCCCCGGCTCAAGCCTGGTATCCTCAATCTTCTTTATGCTGATGCCGGATCAGGTGCTGGTATACGGTGACTGCGCCATTAACCCGGATCCGAACGCCGAGCAACTGGCCGATATCGCCATTCAGTCGGCAGAGTCTGCCAAGGCCTTCGGCATTGAGCCCCGTGTCGCCATGATAAGCTACTCAACCGGTAACTCGGGCACGGGCTCCGATGTGGACAAGGTTCGCGAAGCTACTCGCATTGCCAAAGAGAAACGCCCCGATCTGGTTATCGATGGCCCGCTGCAGTATGACGCGGCCGTGATGCCAAACGTGGCCCGGTCCAAGGCACCCGACAGCCCTGTGGCCGGTAAGGCTACCGTGTTTGTGTTCCCCGATCTCAACACGGGTAACACCACCTATAAAGCCGTACAGCGAAGCGCTGAGCTTATCAGTATTGGCCCTATGCTGCAGGGCATGAGAAAGCCGGTGAACGACCTGTCCCGCGGCGCCTTGGTAGACGATATCGTCTACACCATCGCCCTGACCGCTATTCAGGCGACGCAGCAGTAGTAAGCCTGCAACCCATAATAAAAACGCCGTCTATTGATGGCGTTTTTTTATGGCTCGCCAATTGACGGCATATGCGATCCACCGGCATTAGAGGGATCAGGCAAGGGATCTTCCGCGTGGGGAATAGGGAAATGAAGGCGTAGAAAAGTCGACCAAAAAACGTCGAACAAACAAGCGACAATTTTTTAGCCAACTGTCAAAATACTGCGCTGGCAACCACTTAAGATAAATATCCTCATTCTTCAATCCACAGATTCTGTGGATAAGATGCCGAGCACAGCTTTACAGATATGACAGTTTTTGTTGCTGATCGCAAGAGATCAAATCCATCCCTTGTACTGAAAGCTGAAATTTCTGATACTTAGGGTGTTAATCATCAGTCAGCAGGTACCCATGCGCGCATTTTTGTTGGTCGTGTTTTTCATTCTTGCAGGTTGCAACGAATCCGTTGAAAGCGCCACAAGCCCAAATCTGACACCGGAGCAGGTTAGCCTCGGCTTTTTCAGTGCCATCTACGTTAACCGCGATGTGGCGGAGGCCAAACGCTTTGTGGACGCCCCCATGCAGGAAGTGCTCGGTCACTACCATATTGCCGCCTCGGTGCAGCGGCATATGCTGAACCTGTCAATGACGGATGTGGAGTTGGAAATCGAAGAAATCGATATCGACTTTTTTCGCAAATTCACCGACGACGTCACAGTCAAGGTCAAGATAAAGGGGCTCAAAGGTGGCCAGCCCTGGCTGGATGACAGAACGGTAAGACTGAACAAGCGCGGAAAAAACTGGGTCATTGTTGAGATAATGACCGAAAAACGCGCCGCAAATGGCTGATATTTCAATGCCCATGAAAAAGGCCACCCGAAGGTGGCCTTTTTACTGATTATTATTTTTTTAGGTCTGCATGTCCCGGGACATGGAGGATTCTCAATCCAAAAACGCTTCTTCGTCCTTTTCCAAGGGCAAAGACTCAATCACTTCATCCTGCACCTGATAATACGCGTTTTCGTACTCATGAATTTCCATAACGGACTCCAGCTTTGGTGTGGGTACTGAGGTTCTGTCTATTCTTTGCAGACATGAACTCGTTGTAATCCTTGTCTGAGGGCTGACAGCGCCAACTCTGTGTACATCCCCAAGGAGTTTCTTACCGTTGAAGACGCCTTGTCCAGGGGTATCGCGAGTGGCTCGATTACGGGGCGCAGTATACCAACTCAAAACCAAGAATTACAGTTTACTTTCACTTTTGTTTCCGTTTTTTGGTTAAAAACCTTAATAATGCGCTCAAAAAGTCACCAATCAGTAGCCCGGACTGAAAGTCTTTCAGAATTACTGGCGTTTAAGCGCGCGTATCCACTTTGACAACAACAGCTGAATTTATTTGGTAGGGATTGATTTTTACAACGAAACAGTCTAGGCGCTGAGCTTACTGCGGTGCTATTAGTTAAAAGTCAACTGTTGGAGGCTGTCATATGAATGCGCTGATAGACTTTCAAGCCGGCAGGCTTGCGGCCCTTATAGGACGTGGGGACATGTTGGGGATGAGAATGTTTATGGAAAACATGCACATCCCGCTGGATGTACAAGACAGGTTATGCAACGAGATGCACACTTTGAGCGACCCAATGCGCGTCGCATCCTGGCTCGAAAATAACGGACACTCTATGATCCCGGAGCGTTTAACCTACTGACTCAACAGTTAAAAGGGCCAATCATGGCCCTTTTGTTTGCTACTGGTTAGACAGCTTTCACCACGCAGAACCGCCCATACTGATAGTCTCGCGCAGCAAACATCAGGTCTCAGTCGCAGGCGTCAATCGCCAGCATCAGGCGTCGATTGCGGGTGTACACTTTCGATAGTGCAGCACCTTCAAGGATTTCTCCTCATCCACGTCGGCGTACACGGCAGGATTGGCGATACGTGTTACAAACGCCAGGGAGGGTGCCGTCTCGTCGACCTGTGACATCAAAAAATTACTCCCAAGCTCAGGGGCATTCAGACATAGCAACAGGTCGCCGCCTTCTTTTACCAGCTCAGGTAAGCGCCTCAGTAAGCGCACATAATCTTTGGTGGCGATAAAACTGCCTTTTTGGTTGCTGGGTGGATCGGCAATCACCAGGTCGTAGGGGCCGTAACGGGTCAGCTTACCCCAGCTACTGAAGATATCGTGGCCGAGAAATCGAGCGCCCCCCACCAGACCATTGAGGTCATGGTTTTGTTTACCAATGGAAAGTGCGCCCTTTGCCATGTCGATATTCACTACCTCGGTCGCGCCTCCAGCCAGGGCCGCCACCGAAAAGGCACAGGTGTAGCTGAAGAGATTCAGTACCTTCTTTCCCCTGGCATGCTCATGTACAAAGCGGCGACCTTCGCGCATATCGAGAAATAGCCCGTGATTCTGGCCACGCATCAAGTGCACCAAAAACTTAAGTCCCTGCTCCTCAATCACATGACTGTCTGGCAACTCACCGCAGAGGCATTCAGTGCGGGTACCGGCGCCACTGCGATACTGATATACCAATATCAGGGGAGCAGCTTTGCCTACACGCTGCCAAAACGTCTCCAACGCAGCTTTTGCAGTCGCCAGCTCATCGGCACTGAGTTCACAAAACGAGGTCAGCAGCAACGCCGGTGCATACCAGTCAAGACACAGGTGCTCTGCGCCGGGGTAACGGCCTCCGCGACCGTGAAAGAGACGTCGGCAGTCTTGCGGTAATTCGGCCGTCGCTAAAAAGTCGATAAAAGCCTGCATGAAAACCCGGCTCCTCTAAAAATAGGCTTCTGAAAATACAATGGGCGGCCAAGCCGCCCATTACTGAAACAGGTTTGGCGTTCAGCCCTTATCAACCGGAGTGTCGTTAGCCGGTTTAAGCTCTGAGTCCACATCATCGGCGAGCAATATCGCCAGCCAGCGGCCACTGCTGCTGCGCTCCAGGGCGATTTTCACAATCATGGTCAGGGGCACCGACAGGAGCATACCCACAGAGCCAAGGAGCCATCCCCAGAATATCAAACTGAGGAACACCACCAGGGTCGATAACCCCAGCCCGCGCCCCATGAATTTGGGCTCTATCACGTTGCCCATCACCATATTGGTGCCAAGGTACAGCAGCGCTGTGCCCCCCGCCGCCGCGGGGCCAAGCTGAATAAAGGCCAGCAGGATAGCGGGAATGGCAGCGATAATCGAGCCGATATTGGGGATGTAGTTAAACAAAAAGGCGATCACGGCCCAAAGCAGCGCATAGTCAACACCAATAGCCGCAAGACCAATCCCTACCACGGCGCCGGTAGCCAGGCTCACCAGCGTCTTAATCACCATATATTGATTAACCGAGTGTAGAAACTTATCGATTTGCTGCAAACGCATCTCGGGGTCATCCAGCGCCAGGTGCACTTTTTTCGGCAGAGACTGGGCCTCGAATAACATAAAGACAATGGTCAGGATAATCAGGAACAGGTTCGCCATCACGTTCCCCACCCCCGACAGCATGTTGGTCGTCATCGACAGGGCCATGCCCGGGTCAAAATACGCCAGCACCTGCTCTTTGGAAATGCGGATATTTAACGTTTGCAGCTTTTCCAGTATCCAGCCAAATTGCTGAATCAGCTGATCACGATAGTGAGGCAACTGTTTGGAAAATTCGTTGATGGAACTGCCCACCAGGGTGGCGAGCCAAAGCCCCAGCATCACAATGAAAAACATCAGCAGCATCACCGCGAGCCACTTGGGCACCCGAAAACGCATCATCCAACTGATAACCGGGTTGCAGATCACCGCAATAAAGGCCGACAACACAAAAGGAACCACGATGGGACTGGCCGCTTTAATGCCGGCCAGAATGACCACCACGAAGGCCATGATGGCAAAACCACGGAAGGCTACCGAGGTCTGTTCAAAGGGGTTTGGCAAAATAAAATCCTTCTATTTCAAACAAAACTTGCTAACCTTGCCTTCAACTTCCATTGAAGACAGACAAGTGGACAGGGTTATGAAATCAGAGATCGCCACGATTCGCATCAAAAATCTGCGCCTGCGTACCCATATCGGTATCAAAGAGGACGAGATCCAGAATAAACAGGACGTTATCATCAATGTGGTCATCGCCTATCATGCCGGACGCGCTCAAACGAGCGACAACATGGACGATGCACTGAACTACCGCACCATCACCAAACACATCATTGCTTTGGTGGAAGAAAACCGCTTTTCCTTGCTTGAACACCTGACCGCACGGGTGCTTGATATCGCCTCTGAGCACGAAAGCGTTATTGACGCGCGGGTGGAAGTCGATAAGCCACACGCTCTGCGCTTTGCCGATTCAGTGTCCATGGAGCTCAGCTACCACAAAAACGCCTGATCTCATTATGCCTATGCAGAGTATATGCTTGTAAGAAGCGGTTTTTTCGGAGCAGCGTATGAACATATTACTGACAGGCGGCACAGGTTTTATAGGTCGGGCACTGGTCAGTGCCCTGTCTGAACATCAACTCACCATCCTCACCCGGGACACAGGCGCCGCAGCTGAGTTATTGGGCGAGCAGCACCATTACCTGCGCTCCCTCGATAAACTGGAAAACCTCGATGGTTTCGATGCCGTCATCAACCTCGCAGGCGAACCCATAGTCGGTAAACGCTGGAGCGACGCCCAGAAAAAACAGCTCTGCCACAGTCGCTGGGATCTGACTGCCTTGCTCACCGGTCTTATCCAGCAAAGCAGCGAACCGCCTGCGGTGTTTATCAGCGGTTCGGCTATCGGCTATTACGGTGCCCAGGGCAGCCAACCGCTCACCGAATCTTCAAGTCCCCACAGTGAATTTACCCACATGCTCTGTGAAAAATGGGAGCAACTGGCGCTGGACGCAACAAGCGACGTGACCCGGGTGTGTATTCTGCGCACCGGTATTGTGCTTGGAAAACACGGCGGCGCCCTGGCCAAGATGTTGCCCCCCTTCAAACTCGGTTTGGGTGGCCCCATTGGCAGTGGTCAACAGGGCATGAGCTGGATCCATTTGGCCGATATGATTGGCCTGATACGTTTCCTGCTAATCAACCCCAAATGCAGTGGCATCTTTAACGCGACGGCTCCGAATCCCGTCAGCAACCGGGTCTTCTCCCAAACACTGGGCGAAGTGCTTCACCGCCCAGCCCTGCTCCCGGCACCCGCCTTTGCCCTCCATGCCCTGCTGGGGGAAGCCGCCATCATGGTGCTTACCGGTCAGTACGTGCACCCGCAGAGGGCAATGGAGGCTGGGTTCGGCTTTCGCTTTCCCTATTTGCGTCAGGCGCTGGAAGATCTGCTTTAACACTCAAGTCTCGGTGCGAAGCAGCGACAGGCAGCTTTGGGACAACAGCTCCCGGCAGCGCCAGTAACCGAGCACGGCAACCAGTGCGGCCCCCAGCAGTGGGGCCTGCAGCCACCACTGCAGATGCCAGTTCACGCCAAGTTCAAACACCCAGGTTTTAAGCAGATAGAGCACGGCTTCTGTGACAACCACGGCCACAATCCCCGCCACGGCGCCCAGCACTGCAAATTCCAGCGTGGTTGCCAGCCGCAATAAGCGCCCACCGGCGCCAAAGGTGCGCAGCACAGCAAGCTCACGTCGTCTTACCGACATGCCCGCTTCGGTCTGCGCCCACAGCACCAGACTGCTGGATGCAATCACCAGTGCCAGCACGACCCCAAGTGCCAGCGACACCTGGGATACTATGCTTCTGAGCTGGGCCACCATGGCGCCTACGTCTATCACGGACACGGTAGGGAATTGCTTAATCAGCGACACGACCAGGGGCCGTTTGGCCTCATCGAGGTGAAAACTCAGCATCGATGTGTAGGCAAAGGGTGCCAGGGCTTCTTTTGAAAAAATCATAAAGAAATTGGGCTGCATGGTCTCCCAGCGTACTTCCCGCAAGCTGGTCACCCGCACATCCAGAGTCTGGTTATCGATAACGAAACTGAGACTGTCCCCAAGCTTCAACCCCAGACGCTCGGCAACCTTGGTCTCCACCGAAACCCCGTCCGCGACATTATCAAACTCGCCCGCAATCAGGCGGTTATTGGGTGGCAGGCTATCTCGCCAGGTCATGTTCAGCTCGCGGCCAATCCCCACCCGCCCGGTGGCTCCTTCTTCGGACTGGCGTTCACTGATGAGCGCCTCACCGTTGATGGCAGAAAGCCTGCCACGGATAACCGGATAAATATCGGTGCGTTCGATGTGATTTTCGGCCAGGAACTCGGCCATGGGCGCTTCATCCTCCGGACTGATGTTCACCAAAAAGAAGTTGGGCGCCCCCTCCGGGAGTTGCTTCTGCCAGTCATCCAACAAGTCCTGACGCAATGCAAATATGGTCAGCAGCAGCACCAGCGCGGTAGAAAAGCCCACCAGCTGCACCGAGTTTTGTGCCGCACGGCGCCTGAGCCCCGCCAACGCCAACTGCAGCGGATTGGTGGTTTTAAGCCCGGCGCCATGGCCAAGGCGGATCATCACAAAGCCAAGGGCAAACAGGATCAATCCCAGCAGCAAAGCGCCAAGCACCACAGCGCCGGTCAGCTGCCATGAGCGGGAATAGGCATATCCCAGCAGCGCCATGGCACTGAGGCTCAGCGCCGCATGCAGCCAGACGCCGGCACTTCGCCCGGTGAGTTCACGCTGGAGCACCCGAAGCGGCGGAATAGCGAGGAGACGCAGCAGCGGATAGGCCGAGAACATCAGCGCACTGATGCTGCCTGTCAGTACGCCAAGCAGCACAGGTCTGAGCAGCGGCGCCTCATAGGCCGTAAGCTCTGGCGGCAGGAACCGGGCTATCACCGCATCCAGCCCAAGCCCCCCAAGAATGCCCACCAATACGCCAAACGCGGTCACCAAAGACAGATGCAGCGCAAACAGGGTGCGGATTTCCTTCGCTGAAGCGCCAAAGGTTTTGAACATGGCCACCACGTCGTAGTGACGCTGGCAGTATCGCTGCGCGGCGATACCTATGGCGGCGCAGGCAAGCGCTATGCCCAGCAAACTTGCCAATAACAGGAAGCGCTCGGCGCGGGCAACGGCGCTGGCGATGGGGGAATCACCGGACTTTACATCCCGAAGGCGCTGAGAGCTGGTGAGCTCGGCCTTGAGCAACTCATCCAACTCGGCCAATTGCGCGCTGTCACCGCTGAACTGATACAGGTAAGTGACCCGGCTGCCGGGACCGACAATACCGGTGGAGGCCACATCATCCAAGCCCATCAATACCACAGGTGACGAAGCAAAGGGATTAAAGCCCGCATCGGGTAAGCGTTTGATTTCTTTGGTCAGATTAAACTGCCTGTCACCCAGTTCCAGCGACTCTGACTGGCCAATCAGGCCCGCCAGCCGCCCTTCGTACCAGAGGGTGCCTGCCTCGGGCAGCAACCCCGTCGGGCCATCCGCCAGCTCAATTTCGCCTTTAAGCGGGTAGCTGTTGCCCACCGCGCGCACTGTGACCAATTGAAAGGCATCTCCCGACCAGGCCATGGAGTTGAATAACATGCTGTCGGCACGCGCAAGGCCAATGGCGTCTATCCTGGCCAGCAGCTCAGTGCTGAGTGGTTGGGGGGAGTCCACCACCCTGTCGGCGGCGGTAAATTTGGCCGCTTCCCCGCTGATGGCCACCTGCAGCCTTTCACTCACCCGGGCAAGGCCTGTAACAGCGAGTACGGCCAGGGAAATGGCAAACAGGATAAGCAACAACTGCCCCTGTCTGAGCTCGCGCCAGAAGAGTCGCAATGCCAGAGACTTCAGCATGCGGCCTCCTTGATGTTGGTTTCGACCTCTGCCTGTGCATCCTGTCGAGGCGCTTCCTGCGCCGCGGTTGTCTCGGCAAGCTCACCTTCGGTCATGGTGAACTGCCGCTGACAGCGCAGCGCCAGTTGATTGTCGTGGGTGACCAGTACCAGAGTGGTACCAAGCTCCGCGT
Organism: Shewanella amazonensis SB2B; assembly: GCF_000015245.1. NCBI lineage: Bacteria > Pseudomonadati > Pseudomonadota > Gammaproteobacteria > Alteromonadales > Shewanellaceae > Shewanella > Shewanella amazonensis. The sequence continues at coordinate 1,799,754 of NC_008700.1, read as the reverse complement.
TGAGGGCAAACAGCATATCGGCCACCTTGTGGGCATTGCCGCCGTCAAGATTGCCTGTGGGTTCGTCGGCAAAGAGGACCTTGGGTTCACAAATAAAGGCGCGGGCAATGGCCACCCGCTGCTGCTCACCGCCGGAAAGCTGTTTGGGCAAATGATTTACCCGGTGGGAAAGCCCAACCCGCTCGAGCATGGCCTCAGCCTTGGCTTTGGCGTCTTTCATCCCGGCAAGCTCGGCAGGCAGCATCACGTTTTCCAGGGCAGTTAAGGTATCAACCAACATAAACGACTGGAAAATAAAGCTGATTTTTTTCTTTCGCAGAGCCGCTTTGGCTTCTTCGCCAAGATTGGACAAGGCGCTGCCGTCAAGCCAGATTTCCCCTTCGGAGGGTGTATCCAGAGCCGCCAGCAGCCCCAGCAGCGTGGACTTGCCCGAACCAGACGGCCCGATAATGGCCACACTTTCTCCCGGCTTGACTTCCATATCCACGCCTTTCAGGATAGTGAGCTCCCCTTCCTGGGTTTGAACCTTTTTCTTGAGGTGGACGACTTTGATGGCATGCATTTTTGACATAGTTTCCTATTTCCGTAAATCCCGTGGTGTGGCCGCTTTGCTGGCCTGCCTGGTCCTGGCGTTCCCCCTGAAGGCCGAAACTATATTAATCCTCGGTGACAGCCTGAGTGCAAGTTACGGTATGGAAGAAAACCAAGGCTGGATCAATTTGATGCGCCCTCAATTGCCATCCCATACCCTGATTAATGCCGCCGTGAGCGGCGAAACCAGCGCCGGTGGTCTGCGCCGATTGCCCGCCCTGCTTGACTCTGCCAAACCTGAGCTGGTGTTTGTGATGTTGGGGGGGAATGACGGCCTGCGGGGATTTTCACCCACAGAGCTGAAAAAGAATCTTACAAAAATCATTGACCTGAGCATAGCGTCCGGCTCCAGGGTACTCTTAAGCGAAGTCATGGTACCCACCAATTATGGTGGTCGCTACGCCAAGGCATTTGCTGACGTCTATCAAGAGTTGGGAACCCGTGAAGGGGTTACCCTGATGCGGTTTTTCATGACAGACATCATTATTGACCCGACCCTGATGCAACGGGATGGTATACATCCCAACGAAGCGGCGCAGCCAAAGATAGCCGAGATTATGCTGCCCTATTTCAGCAGCGCACTTACCGCCAAATGAGGGATTGACTTGAGGACCGAGCCCGGCTCCTCTATAAGCTGTTAGTCAACAGTGTTCAGAGATTGTTGAAGGACGCCCCCGGTCGGATGACATTGCAAGGAGCATCAAAGTGAAATCATCCCCAATCCGCATCAGCCATGCCCCGCAGGCATCCACTGTGGCCAACGGCATTGCCAATCCCAATTTGGCCTGTCTGCTCGCCATCGCCGCAATTTTTACGCTGCAAACGCCGCTGGCTCAGGCCTCGCCTCCGCCCTTTGAAGTCGCGGTAGACAGCCAATACGATTGGCTGCTTTTGTCTTCCAATGAGTTGCTCAAAGGGGAAATCAAGCATCTTTACGATGACAGATTGGAGTTTGAAAGCGATAAACTCGACACCCTGATTATCGACTGGGAAGACATCAAGGCCCTGAAAAGTGCCGGGACCCTGTCGGTGGGTCTGGTGGACCTGAGCACACTGACAGGTCAGCTTGAAATCCGTAATCAATCGGCCTGGCTCGATGGTAAACCCTTCCCACGCAGTCAAATCCTGACCATCATCCCCGGTGTGCAGCGTGAAGCAAACTATTGGTCGGCCAAAGTGTCCCTCGGTGCCAATCTGCGTTCGGGTAACACCAGTCAGGTGGATTACAGCGCCAGCGCCTCCATTAAACGGCGAACAACCGAATCGCGCCTGAACAGCGACTACATTGGCAAGTATTCCAAGAGCGAAGGCGAAAACACGGTAAACAACCACAGGCTGGCGGGTAACTTCGACTGGTTTATCTCAAAGCGTTTCTATCTGCGCCCGGTGTTTGTGGAGTATTACCGCGACCCATTTCTCAATATCGACACCAAGCTGACCCTGGGGGCCGGTGTGGGGTACGATCTTATCGACACAACCAAAACCGAATGGACCATAGGCGGCGGTCCGGCCTACAGTTATACCCGCTTCGTTGAGGTGGGAGCCGGCGAGCCTGAAGATGAAAGCTCAGCGGCACTGGTATTGGATACCCGCTTCGAGCACGAACTGACCGACGATATCGACTTCACTGCCCGCTACCAGATGCTCTATGGCAGCGAAGCCTCCGGGGGCTATTCCCACCATGCACTCACCGGCTTTTCCATCGATTTAACCGATATCTTTGATTTGGATGTGTCCCTGGTGTGGGACAGAACCAACAAACCCAAGGCGGATAATGACGGCGCAATCCCCAAGAGTAACGACTACCAGCTGATTATCGGATTTGGCATCGATTTGTGAGAATCAGCTCACACATATGCCAAACAGCAACGAAATCCCACTCACAACCGAGCTTGAGCACCCGCTTTTTAAGCGAAAACTCATGCACCGGGAATAAAGTGAACGAAAGTGTGTGCCGGAACAACATTTCTGCAGCAATTCCCCGGTAGGATCCGCTGCAAAGAAACCAGTCAATGGTTATTGTACCCAAGGAGTGACTATGTCTTTTAACCATCAGCAAAAAGTCTATCTGCCCACGGACGCCCGTACTAACCAGTACATTACGGCAGAAATCAAACTCACGGACGCCCTGCTGAACCAGTACCCCGATGTCATGAGCTGCTATCAGGCGCTGGCAAAACAGTTCTTTGAACTGGCAGAACGCCATGACTTGCGCAATGTTCATGTTATCGCCAACGATAAACTGCCTGTTGTTCGCTTTCACACCGAGGCCTACTGTCTGGAAACTGACCAGCAGGTCATTTTCTTCTACAACCCCCGCTACCACGAAGCGCAAAACCTGTTTGCCCGCGCCGATTACCGCACCCGTAAAATCCGCTTCCTGTTCCTGGCCGTGGGTGACGAGCTGCGCGCCAATTCCGCCAGTTTCCATACTCAGGTACAGCAGCTGCTCAAAGAGCTTTCACCTCAGCTGGCACTGGAGCAGCCCATTAAAATCCGCGACCACCAGCACCTGACCTATGATTTGTTCGCCCGTGCCAAAGGCAACAAGAAAACCTACGGTTATAAGCTGCGTGGGATCCCTCAGCGCTATAAGGCCCGCAAGTGCGAACTGCCCGCAGATGTGAGCGCGCTGAGCTACGCCACTGTGACTCTGCCACTGGGCCGTCGCCTCAAACAGCGCCTCGGTGGTGAGCATCCCAGCAACTACGGCGATATTTACGCCAAATTGCAGGACAGCTTCCAGAAGGCCGTGTTGGATCATGGTTTTAAACGCGCTGCCATGGTCGCCAATGGCCTGCTGCCCCTGGTGAGAAACAGTAAGTTTGATCGCCTGGAATCCAACAAAGGCGTGCAAATGCTGGGCTTTGATCCCAATGCCAGCGAGCCCCAGTTTTTGGCCCACTGGCAGCCAGACAACCTGGTAGAAACCGCCTACTTTGTGATTGCAGCCGGCAGTGAAGACCACACAGATGCAGGGTTTGGCCGCTTTATGAATGAAGTGGAAGATGCGCTGCGCCAGTTTGCCCGGGACATAGACCTCGATGGTGAACGTCAGGATCTGGTTATCCGCTTCCACCAACACATCAGCTACAAGCGCTGATGACAGGTGTGACTACCACATAATCATCTGCTTAAGATTGTTAAAAAGGAGCCTCAGGGCTCCTTTTTTGTTTCTCGTCAGTTTTGTTCCCCCCTTCAGAATAAACCAGCGCCTTGCGGCCAACATGCGCCATCACTCGGTGGCTATTGCCAAGCCCCTCTGGCAATGATAATAATCAACACCGCGTTCAATAAAACAAACAACAAGGAGCCATCACATGACCGCGAGCGGGATCAGTTCACATGCCGTAGAGACTTTTATGAGCCATGAGCGAAGCCACTTTATCGAGCGAAACCCCAAGTCCCGCAGTTTGGCCGAACGTGCGCAAAAATCTCTTTATGGCGGCGTCCCCATGCATTGGATGGCCGACTGGTCAACGCCCTTTCCGCTGTTTGTTGAAAGCGCCAACGGCGCCCGCTTCAGGGATGTGGATGGCCACGAATATGTGGACTTTTGCCTGGGTGACACCGGCAGCATGTTCGGCCACTCGCCGGCACCTGTGGCCTCGGCCCTGGCACGCCAGTCGACCAAGGGGCTCACCACCATGCTGCCCGGCGAAGATGCCATAGTGTGCGGCGAGATTTTGAGCGAGCGATTTGGTCTGCCCTACTGGCAGGTGACCGCCACGGCCACAGATGCCAACCGTTACGTGGTGCGCTGGGCCCGCGCCATCACCCAAAAGCCGGTACTGCTGGTGTTTGATGGCTGTTACCACGGCACTGTTGATGATGTCATGGTACGCACGCAGGGTGACCAAACCGTGCACCGCTCCGGCCTGGTGGGCCAGGTATATGATTTAAGCCAGTACAGCCGCGCGATTCCGTTTAATGACACAGACGCGCTCGAACAGGCACTGAAGCAAGGTGATGTGTGTGCCCTCTTGTGCGAACCGGCCATGACCAACATAGGGATGGTGATGCCGGATGAAGGCTTTATGCAAAAGTGCCGTGAATTGACCCGTCAATACGGCGCCTTGTTCGTGGTTGACGAAACCCACACCATTTCCACCGACATAGGTGGCTGTACTCGGCTGTGGCAACTTGACCCTGACTTTTTCGTGATGGGCAAACCCGTCGCCGGCGGCGTGCCCTGCGGCGTATTCGGTTGCAGCGAGGCCATGAGTCAGGCCATGCAATCGGCCAAAGCGAGGATCAATCAGCAGTCCCACGGCCATGGTCACAGCGGCATGGGCACCACACTGTCGGCCAATGCGCTCGCCATGCACTGTATGCGGGCCAATCTGGAAGACGTGGTCAATCAAAGTGCATACGACCATATGCTGCCATTGGCAAAACGCCTCGCTGCAGGCTTTCGCGATGTCATTGCTAAACACAAGCTGCCCTGGTCTGTGACAGAGCTTGGCGCCCGCTGCGAATTTCAGTTCTGCCAAACACCGCCGCGCACCGGCGCCGAGGCCGAAGCCGCCTTCCACGATGAGCTGCAGATGGCACTGCATTTGTACCTTATCAACCGCGGCATTCTGATCACCCCGTTCCACAACATGACCCTGTGCTGCCCCCACACCAGCGTTGCCGATGTGGACAAACTGGTCAGCACGCTCGATGAGGCCCTGACCAGCCTGCTTGCCATCGAGGGGGCCAGGTTGTAAGCCACTGGGGTACTGTGGCAGCCATGCTGTCACAGTACCCTCACCACCGGGCTTGCACGGCTGAGTTTTTAGGCTGTAGCTACCGGGGTCCATCATGCTAAACTCGCGCGATAGATGGATTTTATGGTAACGGGACTTTGGCAAAACGCGCTGTTCGCCTGCTTGGGATCTTGCTCCTGTGCTTGCTGCTGCTCATCTCGGGCTGTGCGGCGGTCCTGTGGTATCAGGGCAAAGACTGGCTGACATCCCTTGCCAGACAGGAACTGGCCAAATCCGGTATTACCCTCAACAGCCTTGCCTGGCGGCTCGAGCCCCAGGGCATCACCCTCGAAAACCTCAATCTGGACATCGAAGACAGTCGCCTGCAACTCACCGGATTGCGCATCACCTTCGACACACCCCTTACCGAACTCACTCAGAAGCTCATCAGCGACTATGTCAAAGGCGAGCTGAGTCTGCCCCTGCCCCAAAGTATTGCACTGGAACACAGCTATGTGTTTCTGGGCAGCCGCTCACTGATGGCCGCAGGTACGCATCAGGCCGATGACAGGCCCGCGGTGGCGCTGAATTTGAACAAGCTGCCCCATATTGCACTGGGGCCTGTGGAGATAGATACCCAACAAGGCAAGCTGTTGCGACTGGAGTACCTGTCGCTCAGTGAAGACAGACGCCTTTTCAGCCGCATCGCTAACCCCGATGGCAATAAAATACTGGATTTACATGCCAATCTGGGGAACGACGCTTGGCAAACTGAGCTGGGGTTATCGCTGCCTGCCGCCCATGAGTTAACGAAACGACTGGCCGATACGGCCCTGCCCATCACACCGGACAACCCGCTGTTTGGCTTTTTGCAGCAGGTACGTGTGCTTGAATCCAGACTAGGCCCCTCCGTCACAGGCGAGCTGGATATCCAAAGCAGCCTCACCCTGAAAACGGCAGCGCTCAGGAGTAAGCTTCATCTCAAGGAGGCTGGCCTCACTCTCGGTGCGCTGGAGCAAGTCTATTTCAGCCTGAGCGACACCCTACTGACGGCAAATATCGATGCAGGAATGGCCCGTGTCCAATTAAGCCCGCTGCGGATTAACACCACATTGAGCCATTCCCAGCGCAAGGCGCTGCTGGCGGTATTGGGCCCCGAGCCTGCCCCTGATTCCCACGTTCAGACAACCCCGGACGCTGCGTCAAGCGCCGCAGACACTGAGACCAACCAAGCCTGGCTGGCAGCGCTCGACTCGGCGCTGTTTGACGCAAAACCGCTCAGCCTGAGCCTCACTCTGCCAAACGGCATTTCCATCACAAGTGGTGAGCCTGTGTCTGCCCACATCGTTGCCGATGCCAGCGCTGGCCCATGGCAGCTGGCAATGGCCGCAACCCCCACACTGAATGGCGATTTACGCGAGCCACTTGATGACCTTAGAAGCCCCCTTGAGATAAAGCTTGCCCATAGCGGCGAGCTGAACCTCAGCGACCTGCTGTCCAGCCTCGGCCTGACACTGGCGACGGATGCAGACCAGACAGCAAGCATCAGCCTCGCTAAGCCTCAGTTGGCCCTGACGGCTCAGTTAGCGTCACTATCTGCCTCACTATCTGCCTCACTATCTGCCTCAAAATCTGCCTCAAAATCTGCCTCAAAATCTGCGTCAAAATCTGCGTCAAAATCTGCGTCAAATTCCGCATCACAGCCGACTTCACAACCGGTTTCAGAACAAGCATCCCAGCCAACATCGCAGAAAAACAGTGGGGAGAGCGCCGCAGAGACAGGGAGCCTGACCCGTGGGGTGGCAGCCACAGCCAACAAGGCAGGCAATGCCAGCAGCTCAACCATCATTGGGCTTGAGCTTGATGCATTCAGCCTGGGTTTTGACAGCGTCGCTCTGAACGCCACAAACACAGAGAACCTGTACCAGCTGAGTTTGGGTGAAAGCCAGCTTCATCTGAATAAAGACCCCGCCAGCCCCATCACTGCAAACTACCGCCCTGCCACGGCGTCCCATCCGGGGGCGCTTGATGTGGCGCTGGGAGTAAACCACGCACAGCCGCAAAAGACAGCGCTTGAATTGAGGTTACGGGGCGTGTCAGTCAGCCAAAAATCCCTAACTCAGGCGGATTTGGCGCAAACGCAAGCTCAGACCCTGCTCAAGCTCGATGTGGGTGACATCACCTTAAGCTCTGCTCTACAAAAGCCCTTGGCATTGTCACTGCCATTACACTTTGCAACCAAACAGAGCGCTCAGGTCGAACCGCTGTTATCAGCCATGCCGAAGCTCGCCTCAACCCTGCACCTTAGCGACATCAGGGCGCAGCGGCAGGTGCCACGCAGTGCCGGCAGTAAGCGCCTCAAAACCACCCGCCTCGATGTGGACTGGGTCGAACTAAAGCAGCAGCTCACAGCAAAACCTGGACAAGTGCAAACCGCTGAGCAGTGGCAACTCGGGCAACATCAGCCGATACGACTACAAAGCCAGCACCGACTTGGCTTAAAAGCAGGTACTGTGCAAACGCTTAATGCCAGTTGGCAGGGCGATAACAGTCTTGGCAATTGGCGTGAGGCCCTGGCTGGCAGCCTGAATTTTTCAAGTGACATTCCTCTTTCCGGCGATACTCACCTCAGTGCACAGATAGCGCTGGATATGGCCAAACAAACCACAGATCTTCGGCTGAAAACCGACTTATCAGCGCTTGAAGGCAGCGTGGGCAGTTATCCGTTTCGGGGCGGCAACCTCAGTGCCACTTGCGGCCTCTTTCAGGACAAACGTCGTGACAGTGATTTTCGCCTGGGCTGCGACAACCTGAGCTGGTCTCTCGCCCATTTTCAGCCGGGCATCATCCTCAGCGACATTAGTGGTCAGGGCACGCTTGCGCTGCAAAGCGCTGAGGACGGCACCTTATCCGAGTTTGATATCGATCTGACCAGCCGGGGCAAACTGCTGGAAGGCGAATTTTTGCTGCCCCAGTTCAAACTCAATCTCAAGCAACCCTCCCATGCCTATCTGGTGCTGACGGGGCTCAGCCTCGAAGAGCTGCTGGCGCTTCAACCGGTAGAAGGTATCCGCGCGGACGGCATCTTTGATGGTGTACTGCCGGTGGATGTGCGAGAACGCAAGGTCAGCGTCAGTGGCGGCCGCATTGCCGCCCGCGCACCGGGAGGCCTGATTGAAGTCTCCAACAACCCGGCGGTGGATGAACTGGTGGCTTCACAGCCCCACCTGGCGCTGGTATTTGATGCCCTGAAGCATCTTGATTATTCGAGCCTCGCCGGTAGCTTCGACATGGTGGATAGCGGCGATGCCCTCATCAGTATCGAAGTAAAGGGTAAGAGTGAGGGCATTGAACGCCCTATACACTTGAATTACTCTCATGAAGAGAACTTACTGCAGCTTTTTCGCAGCCTGACCATAAGCGAAAAGCTACAAAGTCATATTGAACAGAGTGTTAACTGAGGGACTCGCCCGTGAAATTAGTCGCACCCGGCCTTGGCGCCATGATGGCGCTACTGATAACAGCCTGCTCGCCGACGGTCAAAATTGAGCCGCCCGACAAGCCGATTGTTATTAATCTGAACGTGAAAATTGAACACGAAATCCGCATCAAGGTGGACAAGGAGCTTGATGCCCTGCTCGCCGACGACCAGCTGTTCTGACCGGAGAATGCGATGAAAAGATGGATAATGATGACAGCCGCCGCCCTGCTTTCTTTCAATGTGTTTGCCATGGATCTGCAGCAGGCCAAATCGGACGGTTTTTTGGGCGAGCAGCAAAACGGTTACCTCGGCCTGATAAAAGACAACCCTGAGGCCCGCGCGCTGATGGAAGAAGTCAACACCAAGCGCCGCGCCCACTACGAAAAAATTGCCGCCAAAAACAAGATTGCCACCTCAGATGTGGCCAAACTCGCCGCCGAAAAGGCCATCAAGGCAGCCGACAAGGGCCACTTTATCCAGGACCCATCGGGTAAGTGGATAAAGAAATAGTTTGTGCAATCAGCATAAGCTGCGTTTCACGATCTGGCGGAGTACCCAAATCCCGGGTACTCCGCCATTACATTATATTGGTCACTGCATCTCAGACGTTGAGAACCTGGGCTTGAGCCCTATAGACGTCAGGACGCACTTAAGGACCTGGTGTAACCTTGCTTGAAGCGAAGTGCCACGTTAACCAGCAGGATAAGCACAGGCACCTCCACCAGCGGACCTATCACACCGGCAAACGCCTGATCTGAATTCAAGCCAAATACCGCAATTGAAACGGCTATAGCCAACTCAAAGTTATTTCCCGTGGCAGTAAACGCGATAGAGGCGTTTTTATCGTAGGGAAGCCCAAGCTTTTTACCAATATAAAAGCTTGAGAAAAACATCAGCACAAAGTAAAGCACCAAAGGAAGGGCGACCCGCAGCACATCCATTGGCAGCTGCACTATCATTTCCCCCTTGAGGCTGAACATCAGCACTATGGTTGCCAATAGCGCTATCAGCGTAATGGGCGAGATAGCCGGGATAAAGCGTTCTGTGTACCACTGCTCGCCCTTGGCCCTAATCAGGTATTTACGGCTTAAGAAACCCGCGACAAAGGGAATACCGAGATAAATGAGCACGCTTTTGGCAATATCCAGCATAGTGATATCCACAGCAACCCCCTGCAGTCCAAACAGAGGCGGCAGGACAGTAATAAACAGCCACGCCATAAAGCTATAGGTCAGAATTTGAAACGCGCTGTTTAAGGCTACCAGTCCTGCGCCATACTCCTTGCTGCCGCCGGCAAGATCATTCCATACCAGTACCATGGCGATGCAACGGGCAAGGCCAATCAGGGTCAGGCCGACCATATACCCCGGGTAGTCCCGTAAAAACAGCAGGGCGATGGCAAACATCAGTATCGGACCAATCAACCAGTTCATCAGCAGCGACAGGGTAATGGCACGGCGATCCCTTGCCATGGTGCCCATGGTGGCGTAGTTCACCTTGGCCAAGGGTGGATACATCATCAGGATGAGGCCAATCGCCAGCGGCACGTTGGTAGAGCCCACTGACATCGACTCATTGAGCTGGGCGATACCGGGAAACAGGTAACCGAGTGCTACCCCTAGCGCCATGGCAACAAAAATCCACAGGGTGAGATTGCGATCAAGAAAGCTCATCTTTTGGCTGACAGGCACATCAATACAACGATTGGTCGTCATCGAAAGACTCCATAGAATTCAGATAATTCATAATATCAATAACATGGTAAACCAGTTGAAATCGGGGCCACCACCAAAATGCTTACCTTTATATGGCCAATGTACGCCCCAACACCCCGAATAAAGCGCGAATAAGTCGCAGATTTTCGTTTTTGTTTCGACTCACAAACCATCAACAAAGAGCTGGATGAATCGTCCAGACCATCATCCCCCTGAATGTCCCGCTGCCGGGGAGGGATGTGTAAATGAGGAGAGCGGCGAACTTAAATAAAAAACCGGCGCATGGCGCCGGTTTTTCTGCACTTACTTTTCAAAGGACCGAGCGGTAAACATCACCTGCACTGCCAGTCAGCCAGAGTGCAGGCCGTTTACTTTGTGCTTAAAAGCGCAGACTGGTGCTGTCAGTCGCCCCATCGTTGTCAGTCACTGTGAGGTTAACCTCACTGGCGCTGCCAGCGCGGCGCAGCACCACGGAGCTTGCGAAACGGGCACCGTCGTTAAACTGCCACAGCTGCTTGCGGATACGGCCATCGGTATCGTAGCTCGCTGATACAAAGAGGTGAAACAGACCAAAGTCCAGATGCTCGATGGCAGCCACAGGCGCTTTGTTGTCGGCGTTGACGCCAACCCCAACCTGCTGAGTCACAGTGGTGCTGCCACCCAGATTATCGGTCACGGTCAGGCTCACCTGATACACACCGCGGTTGGCAAACTTGTGTTCAACCGCATCCCCCATGGCCTCGGTGCCATCACCAAAGTTCCAGTGAATGGCATTAATGCCACCATCGGCATCGGTGGCATTGGCCACGAACGCCACCTTGCGACCACGTACCTGATAGCTGAAGTTGGCAACAGGCAGTTCATTGGCGCGTTCCAGCTCCAGTGAAATCACCACAGGGTCGTGATCCGATGAACGATAGGCATCCATGCTGTAGAGGGACTCCACCTGCCCTGCACTCTTGAACTCGACGTTGTAGTCAAGAATGCGTGGCTCGTCGGTGTTGATGTGCCATTCGGTCACATCCACCACTTTCTCCAGCAAGGCAACATTCGCCAGTGCATGGTCGAGCTGACCAGACTCACCGGAGAACACATAAGAGTAGGCCGATTCTTTGCCCAGATGAGCAAAGAGTTCGGTCAGTCCGGCTTCATTCAATGCCGTCAGTGGGTTTTCCATGGCGTAGGAGTTAAGGTCACCAATCACCAGAACCGGGGCGTCAGCAAACTCGGTGTTCAGGAACTCACCCACGGCTTTGGCGGCGCGGGTGCGGGTCAGGTTACAGTTGCCCTGGCCATCACCCAGATCCGGGTCATTTTCAGCAACACAGTCACTGCCCTTGGACTTGAAGTGATTGACGGCGACTACGACTGGCTCATCGGTTTCCAGATGACGGAACGCCTGTGCCAGCATGGGGCGGTTTTTCTGGTCGTTAAACAGAACCTTGCCATCTTCATCCACAGCCGAGTTGCTGCTGTCGAGGATGGCGGCAGCGCCTTCCGGCGTCACCTTGTCAGTGCGGTAGATGATACCGACGCTGATGGCATCTGTGCCAATCGCTGGCACCGCCGGGTCAATGTAGCCGTAGCGGCCCGCTTCTGTAGCGGCATTGAGGCCGTTGACCAGGTCGGCAATGGCAGACTCACTGCCGAAACCATCATTTTCGATTTCCATCAAGCCCAATATATCGGCATCGATGGCCTTCATGGCACTGATGATTTTCGCTCGCTGACGCTCAAATTCCACGGCGGTATTGGCACCGCGCGCGGTGGGGAAACCGCCGCCCAGGCCATCACCATTGAAGTAGTTAAGCACGTTGAAGCTGGCGACCTTGAGGTTACCGGCATCCAGCGCCGGTGCATCGGTGCGCGGATTACTGGCAACAAAGTTAACTGTATCCAGCGGCATAAGGCGGTATACGCCAAAACCATAGTGCATCACGGCTGTCAGGTTGGTCACAGTATCACCCACACGCACTGTGTTGGTGGCGCTCAGACCCGGCGCAGGATAGATAACAGGGTCGGGGTTCTGGCTGGTGAGACCATCGTCCAACAAAATGCTGTCACGCTGGTTGGCAGCGGTTACAGCCAGGGCATCGGCGCCGGGGGCCGCGACCTGAGTACCAATAACGTGACGACGGCCACCCAGCATGATTTCGCCGTAGCGGCCCAGGTTATAAACCTCATTGACCACCAGATTCTGGCTGAAGTTAACCAGCATGCCTTCAAAGGCTTCAAGCTCAGTCACATCGTTTACCGGCAGGCTGAGGGCGGCGGCCGTTGGCAGCGGCTGAGCCGTGGCACAAAGCGTCTTGTCGGTGAGGTTGGTCAGCTCGGTCAGGCCCTGATACTCCACGACCTTGGCTTTAACGCGAACCCGATCACCCACCAGATAGCCAGTGGGGGCGTTACCGGTATACAGGAATACCCCTTCAGAAGTTTGTACATCGCTGTCTTGCTCGGCGTCGGCCATTTGCAGGAATAAGCCCTTGAGGCCAGCCTCCTGATTGCTCACCACTACGGCTTCCACTTCCACTATTTGGCCGACCATGGGGCTTGTTGTGCCTGCGCCCTGAATACTGTGAATGGCGGTGGCAGAAGTACCGCACACCATGCCTTCTGCCGGTGGGTCAGTGGGATCGGTCGGGTCAGTCGGATCGGTTGGGCCGCTGGAAAACTGGCCCAGATTGGAGAAATCATCCTGAGCAAAACCAATCCAGTTGCTCAGGGTTACCGCATCGTATGGATCTGTGTCGGCAACCAGGTTGGCCCCATCCCGGCGCAGGGTATTGTCGGCAGTGGACAACAAACCGCTGCCCCACTGGCTGCCGGGGTCCACACCAATCTGGCCGAGGCTGTCGATAACACTGCCAAGGTGTTCCAGTACTATGGCATCGTCACCGTTAAAAAAACTGGCGTTACTGGCAAGTTGGGTGCGGTTTAAAATATCGGCGCTGGCATCGTTGTCAGCAACCACAAAGGTGGCACCCGAGGCCAGGATCCCACTGAGGGCAATGTTACTGCCAGCGGTGCTGTTGCCGTTAAAGTAAAACTTAAGCTGATATTGGCTCAGGTCTACCGCGGCCGCGGTTGGATTGTAGAGTTCAATGGCTTTATTGTTGCTGGAACCTTCGACATATTCAGAAATGACGAGGTTGTCGGCGGCAAAGACATTGGCAGAGACACCCGCCAACGCCAGAGCGACCAGGGACGCTTTGGTTTTCATGTGTTAACCCCTAAAAATTGTGGTTGTGCTTTTTATATAATTATCCGCACGATATGCTTTATCGTATTGATTTACCCAGATATTCTGCGAAAATCGGAACCGATTCTACATCAGAAATGTTACAGGTGGGTGTCATATGTAAAGCAATTACCACTTTTGTATGGTCAACCTCTGAAAGTATCAAACCTGGCTATCGAGGATGCGTTCCAGTCGCCAGCCAGATCCAGTTCCCATTTAAAAAACCTGTTTAATTTTCATAGTTATAACGGATTGAGTTGCTCGTCCAGCAAGGCGCTGAGCAGTAAAGTGCCATCATCACCCAAGCGGAACTCACCGTATTTGGCGTTATCGAAGCGCGCAGCACTGCCTTCTTCAAAAAACCAGGCGTTGCTGGCCAGCTTTATTTGCCCTTCCCGCAGCCGGAACTGAACGCGTTGCACATCAGCAGGCTTGGGCTCGCTTCGTTCAATGGCAAAAAAGTGCGCCCGGGCATGCTCATCCAACGTAACCCACACATAACCAGTCATGCTGTTGGCACGCTCTTCCTCGGTCAGCGCACCCAATATGGGCGCCTCCACTGCATACGCGAGCGCCATATAGTCTCCCTGCATCAGGGAGCGGGGGTCGACGGGCGCCAGGGCAAACCGCAGCACTGTGCCCTCGGCAAGTTGCCGCTCCTTTGAGGCAATGTCGACATTAATCACAGCCAACAACCCGAAAGTGGCGATAAAAGTTAGCCAAAATGCGCTAAGCCGTCTCATGATGCCTCCCTGCGAGAAAGAACAAATCCCGCTAACAGCAGTAAAATACCAAGCCCCATCAGCACCATGGATTTATGCAGCAAGGTCAGCGACAACTCATAGTAGTAAGCGCTGAAATAGAGGAGCGCCGCCATAGAGGCCAGCAGCACATAAAGCCGCTCCCGGCGCTGCCAGCCAAAGAGCCACAGCACCATGGCAAGGGCCAGTCCGGAAAACTGGCTGAAAAGCAGTGTTAAACCCAGTGTACCCATCACAAGGCCCAACACCGGCACCTTGAGCCGCCAGAGTATGGCCGCACAAAAGATAATGAACGTCAGGTAACTCGCTGCCTTGGCGATGCTGAATGCCCATCCGTCCTGCCCCGCAAATATCGAGCCAGCGCCCAAATACAGCAGCTGCTCATCCAGCACCAGAGGTAACGCGAGCACCATAAACACCATCCCATGGGATAATCGCCGCGCGAACAGGTGCAACCCGCAAAGCTGCAGGCGTATCCAGGGCTGCCAAAGGCCATTGACCAACCCCAGCCCAAGTAACATCGCCGGTAACACCCAAGCCACACACTTAACGCTGTCGAAAGCCTGGGCAAACAGCACCAGAGCACCCAATACCGAAAGCTGCCCATCGACACCATAACGGCAAAACCAGCCGTTCAAAGCCAGCAAGCAAGCACCCGACAACCAATACACAACGCCTGGATTGTCAAAGTAATGGGCAAGCCCCCACAGGGTCGCGAGCATGGCGGCAAGGTTAATGGCAAAACCAAGTTGTGTGAGAAACTCCACTCCCTTGCCCTGACTGTAAATGCCCCTGGCGATGGCAGCGTAAATCAGCCCCACTGCCAATGCCATCTTGTCATCAAACCGGGAAAACTCTTCAATAAGGAGCACAGAGAACCCCAGAAAAAAGAAGGCAGCTATCCAGCCGGATAAGCCTGTCAGCAGGGTTAACCACAGAGGTCCGTGATGATTCTCTGGCAAGGTATCCCTGGTTGTCAGGCCTTTTTCCACAAGCCCCTGCCATAGCTGCGATTTATCCACCATGTTGCATCTCCTGCATCTTTTCCTCCCGAAGAAGACCCTTGAGATAAATCGCAAGGCCGCTGCTACAGCCAATCACATAGCAGCCCACCAGCAAGAAACTCCCCACCGGCTCGCTGCCCTCAAACAGAACCCGCGCAAGCAAGATGCTCGACTCGGCGATAACGACAAATCCCCATATGCCAAGCGCCGTAATCCTCAGGCACCATCTGCGGTAAACAAGATAAATCAGCGGCACCAGCGCCAGCAGTGCCACCAAGAGCGCACCATGTTGCCAGCCAAGGCGGGTATCCAGGATGTGATAAGCGCCGTACCAGGCAAGGCCGGTCACCCCCGCCGTAAGGGCAAGCGTATTGGTGAACGTATGGGCAAAAACGGGCAACTTGCGTCTTTGTCCGACTTCAAGTAGCCAGTGCAGGCCCAGGTTACAGACAGCAATAATGAGCATCGCCCAACCGACATCAACCACAATGCCCAAGATGGCACCAAGATGGGCAAAATGAAGCCACAGCGCCAGATTGCTCTGGGCCCAAAAGGCGCTCCAGAGCAAATCGCTGCGATATACCAGTGCGGGCAACAAGGTAAAGGCAGCCCAAATGGCAAAGAGCTGCCAGGGATCGGCGCCGGTTTGATACACCTGCCCCACCAGCGCCAACAGGGCGCCCACCAACAGGTCCAGCAGCAGTAACAGGGCCCCCGTAAGCCAGTGAAACACCTGTCTTCCCGGCGCTAACCGACTCACCGGATACAGCCCGCACACAGTAAATGCGATGGCCGTTTCCACCAGGACAAATTTGGCAAAGTGGTGCAGATTCGCCCAGTTGTAGGCAAAAAAGAAAATGATCCCGGCCCCCAGCAACAAGGCGCCCAGGTACAGCATCATGGTGTAAAGCGGCGTTAACCAGTTTTGTGGAGCCCGGGACTCACAGGCTTCCACCAGCGGGGGCAATTGCGACAGGGCTCCCTTGCGCAAATATCCGTCATCGAGCCACTGTGCCAACTGGGCACGAACAGAGGGAGACGCCGGAAAAAGTTTGGACTCCACACCAGTGGGTTTATCGGGTGGCGCTGCGTTTCCCTGCATACTTGCTCCTGATTACTTTTCGTCAGCAGGCTCATCCCCGCCTGCTACTCATGCGTGCCTGCAATAGGACGGTTAGAGGGACATGCCTCAATGAACTTTACCGTCAAGCATGCGTCAAAAGGTCTAGTTTAAACATTAGTGTGCTCGGGTTATGCTTGCCCGAAGCTGAACCATTTCTCAGGGCCTGTGAATTAATGAATCTCTTTCGCCGCTGCGTGACCCTTCTGCTGCTGACACTAAGCTATGCCATCACAGCCAATGCCTGGGCCGAGCCTAAAACCGTTACTGTTGGTGGCTACTCGTTTCCACCCTATGTGGTTGACAATAATGGAGACTACTCTGGACTGGTTCCAGAGCTTATCGACAGCTTGAACAGGCTGCAAGAGGACTATGAATTCGTTTTCGTCCCCACCAGCATAGAGAGGCGATACGAAGCCTTCGAGCGCCGCCGCTTCGATGTTATCCTGTTCGAAAGCCCGGATTGGGGTTGGCAACAAATCCCCAAAGACGTGCTGCCTTTGGGTATCCTGGATAGTGAAGTGTTTGTGGGCCGCAGCCCCGAGGCCAACAGCAAGGGATTCTTTACCGATTTGACACAGCGACGGGTACTTCTGGTGCGCGGTTATCATTACCGCTTTGCCGGATTCAACACTGACGAACACTTTTTGAAGACCCAATATCTTGCTGAGCTGGTGCCCGATACCCGCGCTGCCGTCGAGGGTTTGCTGCTGGGGCGGGCCGATATAGCGCCCATCAGCCAGGCCTATATCAGTTACTTTCAGCGCAGCTTCCCGGACAAGGCTCAAAAACTGGTGGTGTCGACCATAGTGGACCAGCAGTACAAACATACCGCCCTGATACACCCACATAGCCCGCTGGATTTAAATAATCTGCAGGCTGTGTTTGGGCTGCTGGAGAGATCCGGTGACCTCGCCCGGCTATTGAGCAAGTATCACCTGTCCCGCGAGGTCCCCGTCAGTCACGCTGAAGTGCCACAATAGGGTCGAGCCTGGCGGCCTTTTTGGCTGGATACAGGCCGAAACCTATCCCCACAGCCATACACACCAAGAGTGACAGGAGAATGGCGAACACAGACCATGCCACGGGCCAACCGGCCGCCGCCGAAATAACCAACGCCAGCAATAACCCCACGCCAATACCAATCAGGCCACCGGTGGCCGAAATCACCATGCTTTCTATCAGAAACTGTCTGGCGATGTCTTTTTGAGTGGCACCAAGCGCCCGCAGCAAACCTATCTCGGAAGTACGTTCCAAGATGGTGGCCAGCATGATATTCATGATCCCTATGCCCCCCACCAGCAGCGAAATTCCCGCCACACAGGCCATCACTATATTGAAAATTTGCTGGGTCCGCTGGTGCTGAGCAAGCAGATCGGCCGGTACCACTATGTCGTAGTCCTGCTCATTGCCATGACGACGTGACAGCAGATGTTCCACGCTTTTTGCCGCCAGAGACGGGTCTATCCCCTCCTTCAGGGCAAACTTGATGGTATCGAGTTCATCTTCGAGGGGCTTGAACTGCATTTTTTTCAGCGCAGTGGCCAGCGGAATAAACACCTGATTACGCTCGCCGCCCACCTTAACCCCTTCGATGGCCGACTTGCCCTTTTCGCCTTCATCAAGCACGCCAACCACGGTAAACCACTGATGGTTGATTTTGATGCGCTGACCAACAGCATCCCCCCGGGGGAACAGGCTGCGGGCTGCTTCAGGCCCCAGTACCGCCAATTGCCTGAAGTGCTGTTCATCTTCGTCGCCCAGAAGTCGACCTTCGGCAAGTTTCAAGGCGCTCAAATCAAAATAGCTGGGGGTTACGCCCTGCACCAGCGCGTCACTGCGGCCCTGCACACTGAAAAGCCCAAACACCTTCACCTGCTTACCGGCGCTGTAAGCCTCGATAAAAGGCAGGGTTTCCATAGCACTCTCGATGTCACGCAGGCTAAGGCCAATGCTGTGTTCGCGGACAGTTTTCAAGGCTTCTCCTTCCGATGGGCGCGCATTGACCACCAGATTTTTAATCCCCATGGACTCAATCATCTTAAGAGCTTCGCGTTCGGCACCTTCGCCCACGCTGAGCATGGCAATCACCGCTCCTACCCCAAAAATCATCCCCAGCAGTGTCAGCGCCGTGCGTAACTTGTGGTGCAGCATCTCACCCAATGCTTGTACCACGCCCGCCCGATATTGATTAAAAGTATCCTGCATCATGCCTGTGTTCTCCTGCGCGGTACTGTCAGGGCGACCACATCCCCTTCTTTCAGGCCTTCAAGGATCACGGTTCGATTCAGGCTGCGACTGCCGGGGGTAACCGTTTGCTCGATAAACCCATCCGGGGATTTAACATACACCCAGTAGCGGCCTTCACGCTGAAAGATGGCCTGATTGGGCACGGCCAGTACCTGGTCTTCACTCAGGGCCGACACCCTTGCCTGCACCTGGCGACCGGGTAACATGATTTGGGTGTCGGTGTTATCCAGCGCCACAGTGAACTCAAAATAGTTAACCGGGCTGTCCCTGTCTTTTGGCTTGGCGAGGGCATCCACCTGGGTCACCTTGCCGGTAAAGGGTCTATCCGGGTACGCATCCAGAGTCAGTACCACGGGCTTGTCTACCGCCAGTCCCACCGCCTCTGACTCAAGCACCCAGAGTTTTGCCTGCATCACAGAGGTATCCGGTAAGGTGCCAAGCGGTATCCCCGACCACACCATGTCACCGGCCATGGGCAAGGCGCCGCTCCAACCGGGCTGCATAACAAACAGGCCATCGTGGGGCGCCGTGATTTCCATCTGGGACAGGTTGTTTTGGTAGGTGGCAATTTTTGCCTGTATCCCTTTTTGTTTCAATCGGATAAGGTCAAGCTCTGCGGTTGCCTGGGCATCATGGCTCCCCTTGCCCCAATCGAAATACCCCAAACGCGCCTGCAGATAATCCTTGTTACGCATCTGATCAATGATGTCGATTTTGGTGTACACCCGCTCATCATCGGTGAAAAAGCGTTCCGACAGGCTGAGTTCCTCCTCGGTCACGTCCCGACCTATCACCAGCTCCTGAGCCGTGGTGAGATTCTTTTCGACCTGAATGTCGCCATCGAGCGCCAGCTTGTCGAAATCGTATTTTTCAAGCTCAAGCTCCAGGGTCTCGCGGCGGCCATCGAGTCTGGCAACCACATCCCCGGCCTTCACCTCAGAAAAATTGTCCAGAACCCAGGCAAGGGATTGGGGACCACGAAGCCCACCGGGTACCGACACGGGTGTGGCACTTTTGGCTTCAAGCTCGCCACGGGCCGGTATTTCCACCTTGAAGTCGCTGCGGCTGACTTTCATGGTGAGAACTGCGGTTTCCGTGGATTCCTGACAGCCCGCCAAAAGCGCCAATGGCAGCAGAGGCAATAACATTAGCCGTTTCATTTCAGAATCACCTCATCCCCCAATGCCAAACCGGAAAGCACTACCACCCTGTCGCGACCTGAATCGCCCAGCGCCACGTATTGGCGACTGTCACCCAGAAGCCCCGATTGCCACACAAAGGGACGACCTTCTTCATAGTGCACCGCTTCCAAAGGCAACAGCAGCGCAGACTTTTCCTGTACCACGTCGATATTGATTTTGGCGGTCATCCCCGGGCGCATCAGCTCCTTGTCCACTTCGTCAAAGCGTGCCACGGCATCAAACACCACCAGTGGGATATCGTCATTTTTACTGCGAAACACGGCGCCGGTTTCGGACAAGGTGCCATGAAACACCCGCTCCGGGTTGGCATCCAATCGAATCTTTACCCTGAGGCCTGCACGTACCCGGTTGGCCTCTACTTCAGGAATGGCCATGGCCACCTGCATCCGATCCAGATCCGGCATGGAAAACACCGCGTCCCCGGCAAAGACTGATTGGCCTTCCTTGATTTTATTACCCTGGGGGTCAGTGCCATACACCACCATGCCATCGCGGGGGGCTTTGAGGCTCATCGCGGCTATGCCCTGTTTGAGGGCCGCCACTTCGGCCGCAAACTTTTGCCGGTCGCCATCAAGCATGGCCATGCGGCCCTTGATGCTTTCCTGCTCCAGGGTGAATTTGCGCTCGATAAGGGCTACTTTCTCAGTGGCGATAATCGCATCACGCTGATACTTTTCCTTTTCGATGGCCGCCACTGTGTCGTCCGACAGTTCAAACTTACGCAGCGCCTTTTCTTCTTCCATCCTGGCTTCGGCAAGCTCGAGTTTAAGCTCTTCAAGCTTTTTGGCGTTTCTCAGGCGCGAGGTTTCTATGTCCTGCACAGTTGCCTCGAGCTCAGCACTTTTCACCTGCAGCCTTTGATTCAGCTCTGAGGTATCCAGCCTTGCCACCACTGAGCCCTGCTTCACTTCCTTGCCCTCCTGAGCGAGGCTTTTCACCTGATATTGCCACACCCGGCGCATGGCTGGCGGCATCATCGACAGGGTATCGGCGGAGGTTAATACCCCTGTCACCTCAACCTGTTGCACCAGTTGACCCTCGGCGACGGCCACAGTGGCACTGTCGCCGCAACCCACAAAAAGCGCAGCACCTATGCAGAGTGACAAGGCCTTCAGCCCTGGTTGCGTTTGCTTGCTCATGGGTGTACCTCCACCATCACGCTCATTCCAGGCGACAGTTCAAGCCCCGCTGTATCACTCAAGGCCACCTCGACTCTGAACCATTTGCTCTGCCCCCAGGCGCTCTTGGTCACCGCCTGACGTCCTATATTGGCCACCTTGCCCTGAACCTGGAGGCCTGGCTTGGCATCCAGCGACAGACATACCGCCTGACCCAGGCGAATTTTATCCACGTCGACTTCATTGGCCCATGCGGAGGCCTCTAGACCATCCAGCGCAGGAATACTGGCAATCTGGCGACCAAATTGCACCGTATCACCGGCCTGGTATTTCTTTTCGTTCCAGTCGCGGCCAATGATCACGGGCCCGGCAATTTCAGCTTTTAATTCCAGTGCATCCAGTGCCGCGAGCGCGGCGCTCAGTTCGACTTCTGCCTTACGTTTTTCTATCGCCAATTGCTCAAGGCTCGACTTGCGCTTCTCGATGGCTTCTTTCAGCGCCTGATTGGCCTTTTCAAGCTCGGTATTCGCCTGGAGTAATTTGAACTGGTTGTCAGCGTATTCTTTTGCGGCTATGTATTCGGCCGGTACAGATGCATCGAGACGGGCTTTTTCCACCGCCAGGGTGGCGCGGCGCACCTCAAACCGGGCAGAGAGCAAGGCCGATTCCAGATCTATGCCCTGGCTTTGTTCCTGGGCTTTTACTCTGAGTAAACTGGCTTCCAGCTGCTCTATCTGGTTGGCAATCTGGCTCTTGTCGAAAATGACTATGGTGTCACCGACCCTGGCCAATTTGCCTTCGGGAAACAGCCACTGAATTTGATGACGCCAGGAGTCACCGGCCTTGGGCACAGCAAAGGGTTGCGACTTGGCTGAACTGATGCTGCCGGTGAGCAGCAAGCTTTGCTCACCGCTGCCACACAGGGCCTGTGACTTGGCGGCAGGGCTGAAAAAAGGTAATAGCGCCAAGGCAATAATGAGCGGTTTTGGGTTAACCATTGCTCACCTCCCTGGGCTTTTGCTTGTCCTGTTGCACCACACCATCGCGCATGCGGATAATTCGCCCGGCGCACTCGGCCACTTCTTCTTCGTGGGTCACCAGCACTATGGTTTGGCCGCTTAGATGCAGCTCATCAAACAGGGCCATGATTTCCACCGAGGTCTTGGAGTCCAGCGCCCCCGTGGGTTCATCGGCCAACAGCAAGGTGGGGCGGTTGACCAGCGCCCGAGCAATGGCCACCCGCTGACGCTGACCGCCAGAAAGCTGATTGGGGCGATGGTCGAGCCGTTGCCCCAAACCCACCCGCTCAAGAAGTTCGATGGCGTGTTGCCTGTCCCCCCGGGGTGTTTCAGAAAATCGCAGTGGCAACAGTACATTGTCCAGCGCAGATAACCGAGGAAGCAGATGAAAGCTTTGAAAAACAAAGCCAATTTCACGATTTCGCACCGCCGACAGGGCATCGTCCGACAAGCCACCCACGGCACTGCCATTAAGCAGATAATTGCCTGACGTAGGCCTGTCGAGACAGCCGATGATGTTCATGAGTGTGGACTTACCGGAGCCTGAGGGCCCCATAATGGCAACGAATTCGTTTTGTCGGATATGAATGTCAACGCCCCGGAGAGCCTGAACTTCGGCGTCCCCCATCCTGAAGGACTTGGTCAATGCCTGTAGCGATATCATGACTGTTTGCTCTTACGTCCTATCCTGGACGTTTATGTGATGGTATTCGATTTAATGCCCCTGTTTTCTTATAAATCCCCCCGCTTTGCAATAGAGATTTACGTTTCATTACAAAGAGATTGAATCGAAGAGGCCGCAGGCAAGCAAACTGGCAAGGCAAAGCGCACCACTCCCCAACCACAGCCAGCGACTCCCCATGATTTGGGGTAACTCCTCCAGCCAGGCGAGTCCGGCAAGCCACACCGCTTGAACTCCGTAAACGAGGGAAAACACGCAGCAGAGCATCATCGCCTGAGTTGGCGAAAAGAGATTGAGCGTAGCCCCGAGCAGCATCAAGTTTACGCAGGTCAGCAGCAGGACAAGGGCACTGGCGAGGCCCGAGTGTAACGTGCCCTGAGGCAGAGCCGGAGATTCCGTCCTGACACAGCGCCAAAGCCAGACCACATAGCCCATGGCAAGCACCGCCACCCCAAGTAATCCCATGTTCATCCCCAACCTCCTTTATCTCTTGTACTGTTACCTTCACTTCACTGTGATATGAGCCCAACACATTCCTTTCTCCAGAGCCCCTGGGTCTGGCTGGGAACAATCACACCAAGGGCATTTCCCTGGTCTTAACGATATAGACAGCGCCGGGGCGTAAAGGCTTTCGCTAACCCATAAAAAACGCCCTTACGGGCGTTTGGGGAAACGAATTGGCGATGGGGTTACATGGTCGCCATCTGCCAGTATTCGAGCCTGGCATTGGGATTTGCCAACAAGGTCTTGCAGCTTTCTTTGTACTTGGCCATCAGGTTACCAAGACTGGAGGAGCCCGCCATGGACGCTATCTGCCTGTCGCGGGTATCTTTGAGCGCCGCATCCACATCGCCTTCATAATATTTGCCTGCCAGTGCCAAACTTTCATCGGCAGAGGCCTTAAGACGCTCGCCCACGGCCTGCATTTGGGGGGCATTCATGGCGGCAATGGCCTCTGAGCTGATTTGATAATAGGCCGCACATTCCAGCAGCTCACCTGCCAGGGCTTTTTCGGCTTCGCCTGCCAGCGCGGGCACACTGATGGCTGCCGTCAGGCCGAGGGAGACTAAAAGACGGGAAAATGTAACGCGCATTGAAGCCATAACTGTGATTTCCTTCAAGGTTTTTGGCAAAACTACACGAAGCGGTGGACGAGAATCAAGTCTTGATTGCCGTAAGCCTTACCTGAGACCGCCATTTGCCAGCGCTTTATAACTCGCTGGCGTGCCGTGCCAGGCGAAACCGCAAGTGCTTGCGCGCTGCTGGCCACTCTGAATCCAACAGCGAAAACACCACTGTGTCTCTCAAGGTGCCGTCTTTGAGGATTTGGTGATTTCTCAGCACACCGTCCTGTCTCGCACCCAAACGGGCGATGGCCTCTCGGGAGGCCTGATTATGCCAGTGAGTTCGAAACTCAACGGCGATGCAATCGAGTTCGCTAAAGCAGTAATCGAGCAGCAGCAACTTGGTCTCTGTGTTGATGCCACTGCGCTGCACACTCTTGCCATACCAGGTGTAACCAATTTCCGCCCGTCTGTGCTCCAATACCCGGTTACAAATACGGGTACAGCCCACCACTTCGCCACTATGACGCGCCCTGACGGCAAAGGGAATCGCACTGCCCTGCGCTTGCTGCGCCAGCGCTTTCTCGACGTACGCCTTTACACCATCAGGGTCAGGCACACTGGTAAACCACAGCTCCCACAGCTTGCCGTCGGCGGCCGCCAATTGCAGTGCCGGGACATGATTTAGGCTGAGGGGTTCCAGGACGACAAGCTCGCCGGATAGCTGCGGCGCAGTGACATTCAACATTGGGGTTCCTTGGTACATGAGATTCTTTCCTGTTTTATCAGAAAAAGCTGATGAAATCATAGAGACG